>NZ_CP036343.1:4129356-5329356 GCF_007746795.1 Gimesia algae | reverse complement strand
GTGTTAATCGTCTGAAAAACATACAACGATCCTGACATCAATAATCCGAAGATCAACAGGCCGAGAACGATGGTTCTGCCTTTGAATATCCGGGGTACTGATTCAGGATCGTGAGTAGTCATATTTAATTGAATTGGTATCCGAGTGTACTCAGTTTTCCAGTTTTGCGGCTGCTTTGTTGATAGCCTGCAGATAGGCTTTGGCACTGGATTCGATGATATCCGTACTGACGCTGCGGCCGGTAAATAATTCGCCGTTAATACGAACTTCTACCCGCACCTCACCTTGTGCATCCTTGCCGCTGGAAACACTGCCAACGTGGTATTGATCGAGAACTGCCGTGATGCCCGAAATGCGTTCCAAGGCCCGGAAGACGGCATCAACAGGGCCGTCACCGGTGGCAGCGTCACAGTGAATTTTTCCAGTTTCGTCTGCCAGTTCAATGGTGGCGGTTGCGATCGTTCCAGTCCCGGCGGAGGTATGGAAGCGGGCGATTTTCCATTTTTCCGGTGTATCGGAAGCCTGGTTTTCGATCAAGGCGACTATGTCGGAATCGTAGATTTCCTTTTTCTTGTCAGCCAGCACGATGAACTCATTGAAGATCCGTTCAAATGTTTCTTCGTCCAACGTATGTCCCAGCGACTGGATACGATCGCGGAATGCGTGGCGGCCACTGTGTTTTCCGAGCACCAGATTCGTGCCGACGTATCCAACATCGTCGGGGGACATGATTTCATAAGTCGTGCGTTCCTGCAACATGCCGTGCTGATGAATCCCGGCTTCGTGTGCAAAAGCGTTTTTCCCCACGATGGCTTTGTTGCGTTGTACCGACATGCCGGTCACTGTCGAAACAAGATGGCTGATTGGATACAGACGTTTTGTATTAATGTTGGTGTGCACGCCATAATAGTCTGCACGGGTTTTTAATGCCATCACGACTTCTTCCAGTGCGCAGTTACCAGCCCTTTCGCCTAAGCCATTGATGGTGCATTCCACCTGTCGGGCGCCCGCTTCCACAGCGGCGAGGCTGTTAGCGACAGCGAGTCCCAGATCGTTGTGACAGTGGGTGCTGATAATGGCCTGATCAATGTTTGAGACATTCTTTTTTAACGTGGTGATGACATCATGGAAATGGGCGGGAGTCGCATAGCCAACGGTATCGGGAATATTGACCGTGGTGGCTCCGGCTTCGATGGCTCGTTCTACGACTTCGCAGAGAAAATCTTTCTCGGTACGGGCAGCATCTTCTGGAGAAAATTCAATATCCGGGCAGTAGTCCCGGGCGCGTTTGACCATTTCGACAGCCGTTTCCACGATCTGTTCTTTATTCATTTTCAGTTTGTGTTCACGGTGGATGGAACTCGTGGCGAGGAAGACATGAATCCGTGAGTGCTGTGCTTCTTTTAACGCTTCCCAGGCCCGGTCAATGTCATCTTTTCGGCAGCGGGCGAGAGCACAGATGGTCGTCTGATCGCCAAATTCATTGGCAATTTTCTGAACAGCTTCAAAATCGCCGGGAGAGGCAATCGGGAAGCCTGCCTCAATGATATCGACCCCCAGTTTGACAAGTTCCCGGGCGACTTTCATCTTTTCCGAGGTAGTCATACTGCAGCCAGGCGACTGTTCACCGTCTCTCAAGGTGGTGTCGAATATCTTTACTGTGTCATTGGACATTGGTTTTCTCCATGAGTCAATTTCCGCTCCCGATCAGGGGGCTAATGAGAGACCAGAATAGTACCAGCAGGCAAAATAAAAAACCCTGAGGCCGATCTGGTCTCAGGGTTTCGCTGTTTTTGATTAACAATCGTACAAAGAACCTAAGACCTGGCTTGTAGAAGCAGGTTTCGTAGCAGGCTCAGGTTTAGTAGATTGTGAATTTGCATTATTTTTTGAATCTTCATCTGGCTTGAATTGGACGGTCCGGACCGCCTGATTTCACTGACAATTTACCTGCTCAGTTGGCCATGGTCAACCCGTTGTCGATTGAATTTGCCAAAATCAAAGACAGGTCTGGCGATGGAGGGTTCGGTGAAAAATGTCCGGATCTGGATATCTTGCATTATTTTGCAGCGAGTCCCGCTTTCTCCTGTAATGCTTCTTTGCCCATTCGGTGGCAAAAATCACCAAAGGTTTCCCCGGGCTGGCGTTCTTCTTTAAAGGACTCCAGGAGTGGCGAAATTCTGCTGGTGATTTCAGCTAAGGGGACCATGTCGTCATATATGAAAGCCAACCGGTTTCCGAGCGAATTTCCGCCCAGATAGAGCGTGTATTTACCCACAGCCCTTCCGACAAGTCCGATATCGGGAACATAAGGGCGGGCACAACCGTTGGGACAACCTGTTGTGTTGACAGAGATTTTTTCGTTTTCCAGTCCCAGGCGAGCCAGCTCCTCCTCAAATTCGGTAATTAAAGCAGGCATTACTCGTTCCGATTCCGTGATGGATAAGCCGCACATCGGAAGTGCAGGACAGGACATGGAAAATCGACGGATCAAAGTAAGTTCATCCGCTTTTTTCATGCCATGATCGGTCAGGACCTGATCGATTTCATCACGCAGTACCGGGTCTATATCGCAGAAAATAACACTTTGTTTCGCAGTGATTCGAGAATTAAATTTGTATGTTTCCAAGATCTTACGCAGCCCGGATTTGATTCTAAGGTCACCTTCATCCTTGATGCGACCATTTTCGATATTCACACCAAGAAACAGCTTGCCGTCTCCCTGTTCATGCCAGCCCATATGATCTTCGATACCTGTGACTTCAACGTCACGAGGCGCAGTGATCGTGGAACCATAGTGTTCCGCGACTTTTTCACGAAAGGTTTCGATACCGAGGTTGTCGACCAGATACTTCATACGGGCCAGCTTACGATCTTCGCGATTACCGAGGTCGCGTTGTACTTTAACAACGGCTTCTGCAACCGCCAGTACCTGATCGTTTTCGACGAAGCCCAGTGGCTTACCCAATGCGGGGTAGGTTTTTTTATTACTGGGAGTCACTCCCATCCCGCCACCGACATAAAAGTTGTATCCAATGATGGCGTCGTTTTCGACAATGCCCAGCAGGCCAATATCCTGCGTGTAGATATCCACACAATTGTCTTCGGGCAGGGCGATACCGATTTTAAACTTACGGGGAAGGTATGTTTTCCCGTAGATGGGTTCCACAACTGGCTGGAAGCCGGCTTCATTGGTTTTATTGCCTGCTTCGTCTGTAATCCACAGGTCAAAGTAAGCGGTCGTTTTGGGACGAAGATGCTCTGCCAGAGCATATGCCATCTCCTGCATGGAGTCGAAAATGGCGTTATTTTTGTAGGGGGCAGGGCAGGCCATTACGTTACGGTTCACATCGCCACAGGCTGCCAGTGTAGTCAGTTTGGTATCGTTGATCCCTTTAATGGCTGCTTTCAGATTTCCTTTGATCACGCCATGTAATTGAAAGCCCTGGCGGGTGGTCAGCCTGACCGTCCCATCCCCATATTTGTCACACAGGTCAAGTTCTGCCAGAAATTGATCTGCGGTCACTTTACCGCCCGGCACGCGAGTACGGATCATACAGCTGTATGATTTTCCTTTGGGGGTTCCATCCGGATTTTTGGCTTTTCTGAGGTCACGGTCGTCTTGTTGATAAGTGCCATGATGTTTTAAGAGTTGTGTTGAATCGCCGGAGAATTCATCGCTGTCGTTCTGTAGTTCTTCAGCGATGGTACCACGCAGCTGATGACTGCCTTCTTTGATAAACTCCATTTTGGAAAGCTTGGGGCCTTCTTGGGATGTCATAAGATCAATCCTGATTGATTTTTTCAAAACGACATTCAGAGCCGCACTTCACGGGAAGCTTTTCTGAATGACTGGGTAGGTTTTATTGGAATCCAATTGGAAAATTCGAGAATTAACAGGTAGTATCTAGGAAATCAAAACACAAGATCACATAGATTGATGCAGGTATTCCTGGAAAATAAGACTCAGGGGATGTGTTCGCCTGTTCATTTTCTGCAGGATGGGTCGTAGCTTTCTGAAGTATAAACGACTTCCATAATCTTGAATAGTGACTTTTCCGTGTCCTTCTCAGCAGAGAATTTGCTGACCAGATATTTACCATAAATGAGAAACATCAAGCAGCAATCAATTCTCTTGTGTGCCACGGGTCTGGGGATCGGCTGGATTCCTCGCGCTCCAGGAACTTTTGGCAGTCTGCTGGGGCCGCCTCTGGTTGCCGGTCTGCTCTGCTTTCATCCTTCTTGGCCTGTCTATTTGCTGATTTCCGTGATCCTCTTTCTGCTGGGGGTCTATTTGTGTGATCAGGGGGCTAAAATTCTGGGACTTGATGATCCAGGGTGTATTGTCTTCGATGAAATTGGTGCTTTCACAGTGGTGCTGTTACCCGCATTCCACTTAGACCTCAATCTACAGTTCTTCTGGATCTCTTTGATCGGGTTTCTCTGGTTCCGTCTATTTGACATCTGGAAGCCGTGGCCGGTTCGAATTTTTGATCGGATCCATGGAGGCTGGGGGATCATGACCGATGACTATGTTGCCGCGATTTATGCCGCGATTTGTCTTTACGTGACATTAATTCTTTTGGGGTGGTTTTAGATTTCCTTTTGATGCGTTATCTTGTGAGTCAATCAGGAATGTCCCTTATTTTGAAGGAATTGTCAGAGTGTCCGCAGAGATTATCGATGGAAAAGCACTTGCCGCAACATTTCGCGGACAAATTGCTGATGAAGTCAATCAATTCAAAACACAAACAAATGTCGTACCTCATTTAACGGCCGTTCTGGTTGGGGATGATCCCGCCAGTGCCGTTTATGTCCGTAATAAACAGCGGTCATGCGAAAAAGCAGGTATTCAGAGTACTCTGCAGCGATTGCCAGCTGAAACATCCGAGGCCGAATTGATCTCGATTGTAGAATCACTGAATACAGATTCTGGAGTGCATGGCATTCTTGTTCAGCTTCCTTTACCAAAACAAATCAATGAGACTGCAATTCTGGATGTGGTCAATCCGTTGAAAGATGTGGATGCTTTTCATCCTGAGAATGTGGGATTGATCGTACAGGGACGCCCCCGTTATCTACCCTGTACTCCCTATGGAATACAGCAGATGATTCTCTCGACGAAAATGGAAACGGCTGGAAAACATGCTGTGATTTTGGGTCGGAGTGAAATTGTGGGGAAGCCCATGGCCATGCTGTTAATTCAACGAGGCCAGGGCGCAGATGCGACCGTAACTATCTGTCACAGCCGAACACAGAATCTGAACGAGATCGTGAAAACCGCAGATATCATCATTGCAGCGATTGGAAAGCCTGAGTTTGTAACTGCAGACATGGTGAAGCCCGGGGCTGTTGTAATTGATGTCGGCATCAATCGAGTCAATGACAGGCTGGTGGGGGATGTTGATTTTGAGGGGGTCAAAAAGGTCGCGTCTGCGATTACTCCCGTTCCCGGTGGTGTAGGCCCGATGACAATAGCCATGCTTTTAAAGAATACGCTGACTGCTGCCGGTATCCAGTCTGGCTGTCAGTAATCATACCTGTTGTTTTGTTTATGATAGGCAATAAGTTTTCTATTATGTGCAATGAAAAAAGCTCTCCCCGAATAGGGAGAGCTTTTTTGTTTTACTTCAGCTACTTGTCGTAACTGCTAGAGCGCATCACATTTAACCATAGCGTCTCACAATCTATTATACTCGGTCCAAATGGCCCTGGAGACGCGACAGTAAAACTGGACACAGTCTAGACTTTATTAAGGAGTCTTAGGGTCAGCTGGTTTTGCGTCGGTCTTAGGCGCATCAGTCTTTGGTTCTTCAGCGGCTGGTTTAGCGGGATCTTCAGCTGGTGTGGCTGGATCTTCTGCAGGTGCAGCAGCGTCATCAGCTGGCATTGCTGGATCTTCGGCTGGTGTTTCAGCAGGTGCTGGCTCGGTTGTTGGGGCAGGTTTATCACCACATCCAACAGCGAATAATGTCAGGCCCAGCAACGTAAAGAGTGTCGAAAGCAATTTCATCTCTGTTCTCCAATTCTCGATTAGTAATCTGATCTGTAAGACTGAGAATCTCACAAATCGGGTTTAATTCAGCAACATATTGAAGGAAACCCTGTAATCAGGCCGGTTTTCACTATTCAAACAAGCCCCCCTGTTAAAAATAAGAGACTGGCTGTTGCAGGTTTATTCCCCGAAATTATGAAAATTCCAAAAAGTTTTCAGATTGCAGGGACAAAATGTCATTCATTGACTTTCAGATTGGTCAGACCTATCGTGAATGTTGGAACGAACAAGAATTGTTCATGAGAACTCGGTAAGTGACTCATGGCTTTAGAGAGGAGACCGTGAGTGGTCTCGGTTGAGGCTCAATCGATTTAAAAAGTCTGGATTTTGGAAACTGCTGGTCTCTTTTTCACCTGCCTCCAAATCTCTCACGATTAACAGACTCAGTTGCGGGCAATGTCAGTTCGATCCCTATGATCCACGAGATAAATTTGTGATTGATCGGGCCTCAATCTTTTTCGGTGTTTTTACAGCCCTCTGAATATGTCGCCTTCCACCATTTACCTGGAAGGCTCTGCTGTTAGCCATTGTCGGGACATGAGTCCTTTATAATGGCGAAATCAAATGATGTATTGTCGAGGATTGTTTCAGGCATTACTGAGTTAGAATCTCATTTGACAATTCTTTATCAGAAGTAGAATTGTTTTTTCAATTTAACCAAAACGAGATCGACCAGGAGCGGACAAGTTGTTATGTCCCTGCGATCCCGTGTATGAGATCGATCAGAAGGTCGCTGTTTTTTTGATCGAACAGGTGTTAGCGATGAATAAATATATAAAGCGGACGGGTGTAATATTTGCTTTTCTGGCAGTCCTGGCTTTTACGCAGGCTGATAGTTTTGCTCAACGGGGCGGTCATGGAGGTGGTGGACACAGGGGCGGCGGACACGGGGGTGGAATGTCTCGTGGAAGCAGCGGACACCATGGTGGAATGTCGCGGGGGAGTTCCTCTCGGGGCAGCAGTTCAAGAGGGAATTCACATTTTGGCAGTTCTTCACGCTCAGTTCCTTCACGTAGTCATTCTTTTTCTCAACGTGGTTCTTCTGCACCGCGACAGAGTACACCTTCGCGATCTTTGAATTCACCCTCGAATCGTACTTCCAGATCGGCAATGAAACCCGGTCAATCATTTGATTTCTCAAGAGGAAGTCGGTCGGGTACATCACGGCGTTCTGGTTCCATCACGCCCCGCCAGGGAAATAGGAGTGGTAACCCCGGACTTAGCGCTGGAGGTAGAAGTCGAGGCAGTTCTGGATTTTCCCATCTCAATAGTGGTTCTCATAATCGAGTCAACAGTGGTTCAAATCAACGGGGAAACAATCCGGGATTACGACCTGGAAGCAGTCGGTTTAATTCCGGTAACCAAAACCGTATTGGAAGCCATCACACCAATAGAAGTTCCGGTTTCAGTTCCAGTCGAAATCATCAGGGATTCGGGGACCGTCACTCCGGGAGTCCTGGTCTGAGACCGGGGGGAAGTCGGCATGGAAATGGCAATCATCATGTAACTCACAGTCCGGGATTACGACCCGGCGGGATCAATCGAAATGGTGGGAACCACGCGCGGCATGGTAACAACAGATACAATTACCGACCTGGTTACTGGTCAGGATACCGATCTCGCTATGCGTTAGGTTATGGGTTTGGCTCGGGCTACGGATATGGCAATTATCCTTATTACCACTATCGCCGATACGGCTATCGTCCCTGGGTCTGGAGCACGTTTGGGGGACTGTCGACCTGGATTGGCTATAACAGCTTGAATCCAGTGATATATGATTACTCACTCAATGATGGTTACATTTACAGTGATGGCGTGCAGATGGCACCGGTCACCGCATATGAGTCTCAGGCTGATCAAATCGCAGATAGTGTGCCTCCGCCAGACGATGCAACCGATTGGATGCCGGTAGGGATCTTTGCCATTGTTCCCCAGGGGACGACTGAGGTGAATGTGACCGTGCAGCTTGCTGTTGGCAAAAATGGTGCGGTCGCTGGTACCTATTTCAATAAGGATGGGAATATAACTTTACCTCTGCAAGGAGCCATCGATAAATCAAAACAGCGTGTTGCCTGGAAAGTGGGTGAAGAAGATTCGGTCACGATGGAAACCGGACTGGATAGTCTGACCAAAGATAAGTCGACAGTAATTATCTATTTCACGGGAGGGGCGTCTGAAGTCTGGGACATGCTGAGAATTGATGAGCAGACTGCGAAGCTCGCTCAACAGGAACTTCAGGTTGACGATTTAAAGTATGAGCTATTGGGTTCATTTCAGGAACTGGAACAGGTCTTGGACGATGCCTGGAAAGACTATCTCGCACTTCCGGAAAACTTCTCTGCAACGGAGCCGAATCCCTCAGTAGCAGAACTGGAAACGATTGTGAAAAATTACCAGCAGATCCAGTTGGATTCCAAGTATCAGGTAATTACCAGTCGTCAGGAATTTCAAACGACGTATCAGTTACTCACCGATTATGTGAAAAGCCTGAAAGAGCAACAGAAAAATGAAGTGCAGAATAATGTGCAGAAAAAACTGCCGGCACCTCCACAGGGGGCTCCGACAGTGATAGCACCTTCTGTACTGGAAGCTCCTAAACCGCTTGAGCCGGCTCAGCCCGTCCAGTAATTCTGTATCTGGTAGATCAAACCTTAAGAAAGACGTCCTGGTAACAGGACGTTTTTCTTAATTGAAAGTCCGGGTACTCTTTCACGGTAATAGCGTGCAGAGGGACCGGGATAGATCAGTCTGTAGTCGGTTGAAGTTGTTTCGCAACCTGTTCCGCTTTGCGCAGCACGCGCATCAGATTCTGACCCATGATCTGTTTGATCTGCTGTTCCGTGTATCCCCGATCCAGGAGGGCCTGTGTAACGAGGGGATAAGTGGAGACATCTTCGAGTTGAGCGGGCAGGGTAGAAACGCCATCGAAGTCAGAGCCGATACCAATGTGATCCACTCCGGCAATTTTTACGATGTGATCGATATGATCAACAACATCATGGATTGTCCCTGGTTTCATTTTATGGCTGCTTTTCCAGCGATTGTATTCCCGATTGTAATCGGTTTCATTTGGATATTTCTGTTTCAGTTCCCGCCTGACATTAAACATTTCGGTCATCTGTTTGGCAGATTCTGGAACGACGAAACCCGAAAAGTAATTGACCATCACCACGCCGCCATTCTCTTTCAGTTTAACAAGGATTTCATCGGGAACATTGCGCGGATGATCGGCGATGGCGCGCGCTGAGGAGTGCGACGCGATAATGGGGGCTTTACTCACCCGTAGAACATCATCCATCGTCGCTGGAGAGACATGTGAAATATCTACCAGCATTCCCAGCTGATTCATAGTCCTGACGACTTCCTCTCCGAAAGGAGACAGCCCGTCACTGATCGCGGTGTCTGTGGCAGAATCTGCCCAGTCGAGCGAGTCGGAATGGGTCAATGTCATGTAGCGAACACCCAGACCATAGAAAACACGCAGTAGTGACAAAGAATTTTCAATGGAATGTCCGCCTTCCACACCAATCATGGACGCAATTTTGCCCGATTGGTGAATCCGTTCGATGTCGTCGGCCGTAGCTGCCATCTCGAACGTTTCGGGGTAACGCTTGATCATTCGGTGGATCAAATCGATTTGTTCCAGAGTATAGTGCGCTGATCTCCGTTCTTTTCGTGTTTCCGAGGGGACATAGGCAGACCAGAATTGCGCACCCACGTTTCCTTGTTTGAGACGTGGAATATCGGTATGAAACTGAGGTTGAGGTTCAGCGATGTCAGCCTGCTTGAATGAAGACGCTGCTTTTTCCCGCAGGGCCCAGGGGAGATCGTTATGCCCGTCAATTACCAGGCATTGCTGATGTAACTTTCGAGCCCGGTCTGTCAGGATGACCGGTTTGCGAACTTGCTGTTCGGCAACCAGAAAAGTCTGACCAAAGCATAGGAAGGTCAGCGCCGACAGTAATCCCCGGTTAATCTGCTTAAACAGTCTAAGGTTGATTCCCATTAAATAGATTCCAGTATGTGAAGACGAAACACAGTAGATTTCCAGGATCGCATCTCAGCTAGAGACAGACTCAATCATAGAATACATGATTCACAGTCTGACGATCAGAGCTTCTCCTGTGAAAATCAGAATTGATATTGATGTTAAAACCGATTCCGGTTAGCTTGAACCGGTGCAAGATTCACTTGTGACTGACTATTGAGCGCTCTATGCAGGGGGTTACCACTGCATAGATGGTTTGTCTGAGGATTATAATGATGAGTGATAGTTTGGAAACAGTGTATTCGACAACGAATGCAATGGAAGCGGAATTTATTAAAATGACATTGGAAGGCGAAGGGATCCGCTGTCTGCTAGAAAATGAACTACAGGCCGGACTCACAGGAATCTTTGAAATCAAAGTTGACGTCATGAGTTCAAACGTCGATCGTGCCCGGCAAATCATTGATGAAATTCGTGAGTCATCTGAGTCGGATGAGGATTCATCTGAAGAAGAGTGATCCCATTCCTGTTTTCAAATGGCTCAAAGCCCCGGGTTTTATGTTTTTTAAGTCGTCAGGAATCCTGATTGACGGACGACGCGGTTGCTTACTTCAGCCTGGTCACTGCAAACAAGCGAGGGGCCTTCGTCGATTCGGACTGGGAATGAATCAGTTGCGTTTTGAACTGCGTGTTGTCCAACTGATCCAGTAAAGCGGCAACAGCACTGGTCTCTGCAGCGCCTCCTGAATGACCCGGATAAGCCAGAATAGTGATGATTCCACCTGGCCTGATCAATGCGAGGGCAGCTTCAATGGCAGAAAGTGTCGAGGTCTCCTGCGTAATTTTGGAATGGTCTCCTCCAGGCAGATAGCCCAGGTTAAACATGACCGTGCGGATTCGGTCTCGATGTTCGGGGGGAATCAATCCTGCGAGTAGTCGATGATCATCACAGATCAGTTCGAAGTTGTAATATTCACAATTCTGGAGCATCGCTGCGGTCTGGTCCAGAGCCTGCTGTTGAATATCGATGGCAAAAACTTTACCGGACTGGCCAGCCAACCGGCAGAGAAAACGTGTATCATGTCCGTTACCAGCGGTGGCGTCGACCGCAGTCTCGCCTGGCTGGAACACTTGGGCGATCAGAGCATGGGCTTGATCTGTGAGGCGCATCATAGGGAAGCTTTACATTAAAGTTTGTGAGCGAGATCTATTGATTTATCAGGAGTCGTCTTGCCTTCCAGAATATCTGCAAAATGATTTGCCATCCAGGGCGTCTGCAGACTTCCTTTTGAGGCAAAACCGTTAAAAAATCCAATTTGAGGCTGCTGAGGATGCAGACCCATAATGGGTAAGCGGCCCCGGATGACAGGCCGGACGGCAGCGCGATGTTTTATGACTTCTACCGGGAGTTTCAGAAATTCTGCCAGGCGCGAGCAGATTTCTTCTCGTCCGGCGGGAGTCGGTTCACAATCAAGGTGTTCGCGATCATAGGTCGAACCGGCACGGTAAAGATCCTCTTTCCAGTGGGCTAACCAGATCCCTCGATGGACCACGCGTTGTTCATTCAACCCTGGTATTTTAAGAGTGAGTATTTCCCCTTTGGCTCCTTCAAAGGGCACCGTTTGAAACCAGGGATTCTGTTGGCTGTGAATGCCTTCACAAAAAATGATTTTGTCAGCAGAAACGTTCCAACGCGGTAGAATCACAAGGTTGGGTTCAAATTCAAGATCGTTAGCCGGGTCGAGGTTTGCTTCCAGAAAACAATCCTGTTTTATGAAGTGCGCGCGGGAGTGACGAAGATACGTCGGCACATCCAGTTGTCCGCCGCCGGTCATCTCAAAGCCGCCTTGACTCATCTCAAACGTACTCTTGTCGGCGAGTGGCTGCGGTACCGAAACCAGTTTTGGGAAGTGTGTTTGCGAACGTTGTCGATATTGTTCCTGCTCCTGTTCTGAAGAAAACAGCCGCAGCATCGGCTTCAATTCAAAAAAGCGTGCGTCTGTTTCTTGTTCTATGCGACGATAGAATTCAGTCGCGAACGGCAGAAATTCGTCAAGCCGCCAGGAAACAACGAGTCGCAGTCCGGTAATCGGCGTGATCAGCCCCGCTGCGATCTTTGAAGATGTGATCGGTTCACAACGATCGATCACCAGCACGCGATAACCACGCCGTTGTAACGTCCAGCCCAACGCCGTGCCTGCCAGACCTTGTCCCACAAGGATCAAATCAAATTCTGTTTGCTGGGGCATGTGGCACGTTAAAATGATTCAAGATATGGGATAGAGCATGACTAAGGTCGAGAGAAAAATCGAGTTTCATTCATCCTCGCCGGGTAAGACAGTAACAATGATGATGGGTAACGCAACCCCGCCAAGAAAGAAAACGAGAAACTTGATACCTCGGGAGGAAGATTTATCTGATACATTGAAAGTCTCGTAAAGAGCAGTCCCAAGCATCAACAGGGACACGAGTATTGTGATGCAAAGCACCCAGGTTCGAAATAGCCGTTTACTTGTTTTCATGAATGCATCTCTGTTGAAATGTTCCAGAATCAACCTGCTCGACAATCATCAGTTTGAAGCTCACTCGCCTGGATAGGTGGTTTAGTCAGTCGTTTCCATACCAGAAAACCAAACAAGGTGAAAATCGTCAGGATTCCCAAGATGATGACGGCATTAACTTTGAGCGAGTTCCAGCGACGGGCACCGATTAGACGGCTCATAAAGCGATCCGTCACTTTGACGGGAGTATCATCCGAGTTTGTATTATTCTCAGTATCGAGATCCAGGATGATGGTATTGGCGGGTAATTTTAGTGACTCGGGTTTTGTGACAGAATCATTCACCGCGATCGATTTGATTTGAAGTGTTCTAATGCTGCCGATACCAAATGGCGTTTGGCGCCAATCTCGTTTTTTCCGAACTGTTTCAGCGGTCGAATGCAGAGCTAAGTTTTTGTGAGTGATCCTGAGCGGATACCAGCCGGCAGAATCGTATTTCTGGTAATCTTCATAGTAAATTATAGTCAGTGGGACGGCTGCATAGCGAACGTCGGTTGTCGAATGGTTCTGAAAGAATGCGATTTGCCCTGCCAGATTCGCCGCCATTTCAGGTGTCAAATCATCAACCCTGCGATTATCGATGCAGCACATGGTCGCACACCAACGAGGCATCGCACCTTGAGCGACATCCAGTGCGACGAACTGAAATTGCATGTCGTCGATCGGCTTGATCAATAACTGGAGTGGACCGCCAGTCTTGGGGGACCAGTTTCCGAATGTCTTGATTTTTTCTGGCTCGTCCCAGAATGTATTCCAATGCGTTGTCGATTCCGATTTGAGTAATCCTGATTCGAAGAACAGGGGGAGTGGTGAATGCCGGGTGTCCCAGATGGTTTTCGAATTCGCAACCGGAGATGTGCGATTCACAAAAGGATAAGGTTCCAGGCAAAGCCATTCTCCCTCTATTTTTCGTTGGACGTGCTGAAAATTGCCGCCGGTGAATGAGGTCAAGTCGCGAGAGATTGCCGATTTTTCGCGAGGATCTTTCATATTTTCATGGAGATAGAGGTGCAGATCCCACAGTTCGGGCGTCATACGGTAGAAAATATGCTCATATTGGAGGATGGCTCTTAACTCCAGCTTTCTCAGCATCTCTCGGTGCGCAATAAATTCCAGCTTTGCTTTCTCAAAACTGGCGTTGGGAGAGGCATTGGCTTTGATCTGACGAATCACTTCACCCGGTAGGTCATCTCTCTTCAGCTGTATTCTTAGGTTTTCGATCTCTGCATCAATACTGATGGCGAGTTCTTCGGAATGGCTCCAGTGATAGAAACAATCGAGTTCCATTGCAACAAAGGACTCTCGATTCTGCTGATAGATTGTGAACAGTTCATCGACGGAGAGATCAGCTTCACCGGGTGCAAAAACAGCAAGTATTGACAGTAAATAATAAACAGCCATGACTTCCCCTCAATGATTCCGCAGCCGATCTGTTTCGATGCTCACTCCCCAATGCAGTACAGGAACTCCTGACGTTTGCCGGACGCGCGACTGGCGGCGCGATGGAAAATTTGATCACCGCAGATCGCCGGAGTTGCGAAGCCTTCGTCGCCAAGTTGGTTTTCTGCCAGCAGTTCAAATTTTTCAGGGTTGGCCCGGAAGACGAATGTTTTGCCTTGCTCATTCGTGAGGTAGATCTGATCGTTGGCCAGAACCGGTGAAGAAGAGACTTTCCCACCCAGGCGGCTTTTCCACTGTTCCTTCCCTGTTTGTGCGTTCCAGCAGTAGGCAATGCCGTTGTCGTCGACTGCGTAAAGATAACCCTTGTAGGCCAGCATCGATTGTTCATAACATTTCACTCGATTAGTCCAAACAATTTTGCCTGAACCGTCGGCTTTGACGGCCATCGTCCCTTTCAACGGGAAACCGCCACTGGTGAAGACCAGATCCTTGTCCCAGACCATTGTGCCACAACTGACGATCCACATCGCAGGGGCCGACCAGAGATCGCGTCCGGTCCGGGGATCAAAACTGGCGACTTTGGCATTGCCGCTGAGCAGCATCTGATCGCGACCCGCGATCTGCGCCACAATCGGGGTTGAAAAATTCATTTTCTCCGGCCGTTTGATCCGCCAGACTTCGCGGCCCGTTTGTTGATCAAAGGCGGCGATAAAACCATTCTTCTCGTATTCTGATGTGACGATCACGGTCCCTTGATACAACAGGGGAGAAGGGGCATAGCCAAACTGATATGCCAGGGGCAGATAGCCGCCGGCTTTAATCTGCCATTTTTGTTTGCCCTCCAGGTCGAGGGCCGTCAGTTGAATCTGGTCGAACTGCGGAAAGACTGCGAACACAGTTTCTCCATTCGAGGCCAATGTTGGTGAAGCATGTGTATTCTTCTGGTGAATTTTTGGGGCAAAATCTCCTAGACTGATATCGGTTTTCCAAAGCTGTTGCCCCGAGGCACGCTCAAAGCAGAGTACCGATTGAACTTGTTTTGCTTCGTCTGCAGTGGAAATCAGGACACGGTCATTCACCACAATCGGCGAGCTATGTCCCCGACCGGGCAGGGCCACCTTCCAGCGGATGTGTTGTGATTCGCTCCATTTAACGGGAGGGTTTTCCCCCTCGGCTGCGATATTGTTCGCATTTGGACCCCGCCAGGCACGCCAGTCATTATCTGCGGCCGCTAAGTCAGTGGTCAAACAGAGGATCAGAATACAGAATAACCAGTGCGTGGGGGGCGGAAAAGACATCGTATGCCCTTTGATTCCAGGAAATATCGTCGAGCTGCGGGAGGATTAATAATTGTATCTGTTTATTGTGGTCGAGCTGACGACGAGGTGCAAGGCGATTCAATCGTCTTCTTTGACTCCTGAAAAAAGAGAGTCTGGCACAAAATATACAATCGTTGCAGGAGCAATCGTTCTTAGCATCCAAGTGACATTTTTATTTAGTACGTGACAGATTGACTTTGACTTTGTTAGAATAAATCTGTTCAAAAACGCGTTGAGTATGCGCCAGCATTTCCAATCACAGTCCTGTGGTATCAACGCTAATTAAGCAAGGCAATCAAATCAAAGCTGAAGAAACGTTGTGACGTACCTGGTATTTCTAATGGAATATCAGAACGGGCTGTACGCGCCCGTTATGTCTACAGAAAGTGGAAGTGAGGGCCAGGATGATTTTTGTCAGAGAGCTTACGCGGGTTTTCGAATCTGGAAACCAGGATATTCTTGCCGTTGATCAGGTTTCGTTCCATGTGAGACCAGGTGAAGTCTATGGTTTACTGGGTCCGAATGGGGCTGGTAAAACGACGACACTCCGAATGATCCTGGGGCTGTTGAAACCAACCAGGGGCGATGCGGAAGTGGAAGGGTTTCTGGTTTCCACTCACCCCGATGAAATCAAACGCCGTGTAGGTCTGGTCTCTACCAGTGCCGGCTTGTATCAATGGTTGACTCCGCGCGAGATTCTGACTTTTTTTGCGGACGTGTATGGTGTACCGGCGATGCAGGCCGCAGATCAGGTGGAAAAACTCTCCCGTCTGTTTGGGCTTTCTTCATTTATGGATCGCCGCTCAGCGACGTTGAGTACCGGACAAAAACAGCGAGTGAATCTGGCACGTTCTCTGATTCATGATCCTCCAGTAATGCTGATGGACGAGCCGACACGAGGGCTTGATGTCGTCGGGAGTAAGGTGATTTTCGATTATATTGACCTGCTCCGTGATGAGGGAAAAGCTGTGATAGTCAGCACACATCGACTGGATGAGGCCGAACAGCTCTGCGACAGATTTGGTCTGTTGCACAATGGAAAAATCGATTACGAAGGCACTCTGGCAGAACTGCAGCAGTGCACTTCCTGTCAGACCCTGACACAAATATTTCTGCAATTACTCGATGCGCCCGTTGAGAATGCAAAAAACATACCCGCCGCGCAAAGGGAACTTATTTGATGGCGTCTCCCTACGATCAGGATTCTGACGACCGCATTTACACACCTACCAGATCTTTCCGGTTCTCAGGACTGTTGCGAAAAGAACTTCGCGAAATCCTTCGGGATCGACGGACTGTCATTACATTAATTCTGATGCCATTGCTGGTCTATCCTTTACTGGGTTTAATGCTGCAGAAATTTTTTCTGAGTCAGGCATCGCAGCTAAACGAAATTGAATATCGAATTGTTCTACCCAATGAATCGGAAGGGCAGTTATTTCGCGCACTGTTTGAGCAGGGGGATAAAATCTATGAAGAGAGAAACCAGTCGCTCACTAGACTGAAAGCTGTGGAAGACCCCAATCCTGATAATGCACTGGCAGCATTTCAGGAAGTCAAACCGGTTATGAAATTCATGATTGCCGAATCAACCGGCGAGAATCACAATATTCTAAAATTGGTTCGCGAAGGTGTTGTAGATGTCGGCGTTCGATATTTTCCGATCGAAAACACGCATGTGAAACTCGGACAGAAAGAGCACAGTGGTCGATTTCAGATAATTTATGGAGCACAATCCAATCATAGTCGTCGCGCTGCAGAATATGTGGAAGAGCGTTTACAGGCCGTTCGCTGGAACTACCGGGACCAGTTGCTGACGAACCTGGGGGAGAGTCAGACCGTTCCTTTTATCACGTCAGTCTCCTCGGTGAAATCAGAAATGGTGCAGGCGTACTCGCTGGTCACCATTGTTCCCTTAATATTAATTTTGATGACAATGACGGGAGCAGTCTATCCCGCCATCGATTTGACTGCGGGGGAACGTGAGCGGGGTACATTGGAAACTCTTATTTCAGCGCCACTGCCCCGGATGTGGATCTTGTGCGCCAAGTTTATTTCGGTGCTGGTTGTTGCTGTCATGACAGCGCTGGTCAATATGACAGCCATGCTGGCAACTGCCTATGCCAACGGCCTGGAAACAGTGCTCTTCGGTGAAGGCATGACCCTGTTTGTGCTGATGGAAATATTATTGTTACTGGTAATCTTTGCTGCTTTCTTTTCCGCAGTGCTGTTGTGTATCACGAGTTTTGCCCGCAGTTTTAAGGAAGCGCAAGCCTATCTGATTCCGTTAATGTTGATTTCAATGGCGCCCGGAATACTGGGGATGGTACCGGATCTGAAAATGACTCCCCTGTGGGCAGTAATCCCACTAGCGAACATCGTGTTGTTAAGCCGCGACTTTCTATTGCATGAAGCTGAACCACTCTTGTTCTTTATATCTGTGTTTTCTACTTTATTCTATGGCATCCTCGCGCTCAGTCTTGCTGCACGGATTTTCGGAACAGATACCATTCTGTATCAGAGTGAAACTTCGTGGTCTGATTTTTTTAAGCGATCCCGCAAGACTCACCAGTCTCCCGCTTTGAACAATTCCATGCTTTGTCTGGCGGTGATGTTCCCCGTATTTATTCTGTCCGCCGCTTTTGTTGGACGGCTCAGGGAGCTGACAATTTCTCAGCGACTGCTGGTTTCAGGAGCATTGACTTTTTGTCTGTTTCTATTGATCCCTCTGCTGTTTGCGTGGCTGGGCGGTGTAAATTTTAAGACTGGTTTTCGCTGGTTTAAACCACGTGTGATCTCCTGCCTGGGCGCCGTACTGCTGGGATGTACTTTATGGCCCTTCGCCTATGAAATAGAAATCTTCGCATTAACCGATGCGAGAATTGAGACACTTTCCCGCCTGTTTGAATCAATGAAAATCGAACTCGCTGCCGTTCCTTTATGGGTCAAGTTGATGTCGCTGGCTGTTATGCCGGCTGTCTGCGAAGAACTTTTCTTTCGCGGGTACCTGTTAAGTTCACTTCTCCATCGCTTCTCCAATTGGTGGGCGATACTGACTTCTTCACTCCTGTTTGCGTTATTCCATGTTATCGTTCGCGATTCTCTGTTTATTGAACGCTTTTTCCCCAGCTTTTTTATGGGGTTATGCCTGGCGTATGTGAATGTACGGTCTCGCAGTGTCATCCCTGGTATCCTGTTGCATATGATTCACAATGGTCTGTTAATCACTATTGCCAGTTTTCAGAATTACTTTGCTGACTGGGAAATCAATATCGAGAATCAAAAGCACCTGCCTGTCAGCTGGTTGGTTGGTTCTTTTCTGGCTGTGGTCATCGGATTCGCTTTGGTGCGTCTCAGCTCAGGAAAGCCATTACCGCCTGCTGCAGACACTCCCGCTGCAGAGATGGCTGCTGGCTGAATTGATACCGCTTGTCAGTTCAAAATTCTGAATGGTCAGTTTTATTCCAGTCTGAAACTGTTTAGGATTGAAAAGTATATTTCATTCCTGAATCTATTGAATTCCTTTGAAGAAATATGGATTCATCCCCAACCTGGAGAGATAAATGGTTTCGAAATCGGTCCTGTTCTTTCTGTTGAGCTTTACTCCTGGTATCGTGTTTGCCGCACCGCAGTCTCAACCAAATATTGTTGTGATTCTGGCAGATGATTTCGGTGTGGGTGATATTCAAGCTCATTACCCTGACAATAAGATTCCAACCCCTTATCTGGATCAACTGGTCAAAGAGGGAATGAGTTTTACAGACGCGCATAGCGGGTCGGCCGTCTGTTCTCCTACACGCTATGGGTTATTGACCGGTCGGTACAGCTGGCGAACCCGATTGCAGGAATGGGTAATCGCAGCTTATGAACCTCCTCTTATTTCTGAGAATCGACTCACTCTGCCTGGTTTGCTGAAATCAAGAGGATACCAGACAGCATGTATCGGGAAGTGGCATCTGGGATGGAACTGGCCAGGACCACAGACAAGTCAGATGCGGGAGCAGAAAAACGGACAGTGGAAATATAAATGGGATTTTACGAAACCGATTAAAGGAGGTCCCAATAGTCGGGGATTTGATTATTTTTTTGGAGTCGATCTTCCCAACCTGCCTCCGTTTACCTTCATTGAAAATGATCATGTGCTGGAACAACCGACAGCCAAATTTAAATTGGATGCCAGTGAAGGCATCGTTTTACCGCGGGGATTCATTGGGGCTCCGACTGCGCCTGACTGGCGTATGCAGAATATTCTGCCCGAAATTACAAATCGCGCTGTAAACTATATTGAGCAACAGTCTCAAAAAAAAACTTCCTTCTTTCTCTATTTCTCTATGACTTCGCCGCATGAACCCGTGGTTCCTTCAATAAAATTCCAAGGCAAAAGTGGAATCGCTCCGATTGCTGACTTCGTTATGGAAACGGATTGGTCCGCAGGACAGGTCATTCAGGCGATTGATCGGGCAGGTATTAAAGACAATACGATTGTAATCTTCACAGCAGACAACGGACACTCTCACTACACTGGTTGGAATGATCTGGTAGAAGCCGGTCATCAACCGAGCGGTCCCTATCGCGGCCATAAGGGAGATATCTGGGAAGGGGGGCATCGTGTGCCTCTGGTAGTACGCTGGCCAGACCATATTCAGGCGGGCAGCAGCAGTCAGCAGATGGTCTGTCTGACAGATATACTGGCGACCTGCGCCGAAATTGCGAGAACGGATCTTCCGCAGAGTGGAGCTGAAGACAGTCTCAGTTTTCTCCCTGTTCTACTGGGAGAAGCAAATCCGGAATCGCGCCAAACTCTGGTCAGCCATTCTAATCATGGAGAATTTGCTTATCGTGATGGTTCCTGGAAACTGGTCTTTAAATTGAGCGGTCGAAATCTGGAACAGTCGCGGGGTAAGCCGACGATAGTCGAACTTTACAATCTGGAAACCGATATTGGTGAAGAACAGGATCTGGCAGAGAAGCATCCTGAAACAGTGAGTCGGATGACCACTGAATTTACCCAATTAATAGAGCAGGGCAGCAGTCGGTCAGGACAGAAAGCCGCAAATGATACACGGGTTCGGTTCGATATCACTCAGAAACAACGCTGGGCACCAGCATTGAAAGACTGATGATATTGCGAGGTTAAGACGACGTTTCTTCTTGCGAGTCCTCGCTTGAAATTCGATTGCCCCGGGTAATAGAATTGCTTCCAAAGCGACTGGCTATCTGATCCTTGACCTGATCCAGACGAGAGAATTTCTGTTGATCTTCTTCATCGAATAATGATTTCTGGTGCTGCGAACCACTTTGAAATCCTGTCACACCGACACCAATTAACCTGATGGAGAGAGGCCGCTCCGGTAATTTCTGATCCAGCATTTGCAAGGCTGACTGTTCAATTTCTCTGGTGAGGTCTGTCGGTTGAGATACTGTGATTGATCTCGTAAATGTTGAGAAGTCATCATAACGAATTTTCAACTGGATGGTTTTACCACGCAGATTATTTTTGCGCAATCGACGTGCCACATCTTCTACCAGGCCTGTCAGAATGGTTCTCAGTATCTCCGGATCAGTGACGTCACTGGTGAATGTCGTTTCACGCGAAATTGATTTGGCCTGCCTTTCGGGAACCACAGCCCGATCATCTACTCCCTGGGAAAGATTCTTCAAGTGAAGGCCCTGTTCGCCGAACAGTTCCGTCAAGATTTTGGGTTCTAATACTCTCAATTGCGCAATGGTCTGAATCCCCAGTCGGTTAAAACGCTGGGTAGCCACTTTTCCAATCCCCCAGACGCGGGAAACAGGCAGTGGGTCGAGAAACTCCTGGATTTTATCTGGTTCGACAACGACCAGTCCATCAGGTTTATCAGCATCGCTGGCGATTTTGGCTAGAAATTTATTGGGGGCGACACCGACCGAGGCAATTAACTGTAAACTCTGTCTGACTTCCAGTCTGATTGCAGAAGCAATTTCTCTCCCATTCCCGAAGAGGAGTTGACTGCCACTCACATCCAGAAACGCTTCATCTAAAGAAAGTGGCTCCACCAGTGGAGTGTATTTACGAAAGATCTTCTGTAATGCTTGAGATACCTCGGCATAGTCGCTCATGCGAACCGGAAAAAAATGCGCCTGGGGGCAAAGTTGCCTGGCCGTTTTCATTGGCATGGCACTATGCACTCCGAATTTTCGGGCCGGATAATTGGCAGCCGAAACGACGCCCCGGTGTTCAGCTCGACCCCCGACGATGATGGGCTGCCCCTGCAGTTCCGAGTGGTCCCGTTCCTCAATCGACGCGTAAAACGCGTCCATGTCTACGTGTAGGATTGTTCGCATGCTGGAAATTACTGCTGTTCTATTTCTTAATGTCGCTTATAAACAGATCGCATCCAGTTCAATCCTGCTTTACGCCGTTTCAACTGGATTCACCGTCACCTTCATATCCAAGTGTACTTGATTTGCCGACTTTCATTTTAGCAAGAATTTCCTGCGAGACGTACAGAAAAGAATAAAGTCAAATCAGATATAAACACAGCTTGATCTTTGCAAAGCTGTTTCCCTGTGCCTTATAATTGCAGATTATCAGTCCTGTTCCTGCCTGAACACGATTCACAGATGTGAATTGTTGTTTCAATTCTTAGTCAATAAGGAGTCTTCAGTGAGTAATCACAAACAGAATCGTCGCGACTTTTTGAAAACTTCCGGCGCTGCCGTCGCGGGCAGCAGCCTTCCATTCTGGTTTCAAATTGATCCCGCCAGTGCATACAAATTTAATGCAGCCAATGATCGTCCCGTGGTAGGTTGTATCGGAACAGGCAGTCGCTGGAATGCAGTGGGTCCGAATGCAATGAAGTATGGTGATGTCATTGCGGTTTGCGATGTGGATGCCGCCCATGCCAATAAGGCCCACGATAAAGTGAGAGATATTCAGGGCAAAAAAGGAAATAATAAAGAAGTTGCTGTATTCGAAGATTATCGGAAGGTTCTCGATAACCCCGATATCGATATTGTCACGATTGTGACGACCGACCACTGGCATACAAAGATCGCGATTGAGGCAATGAAAGCTGGTAAAGATGTTTACTGCGAAAAACCTTTGACGCTGACCATTGATGAAGGGAAGCAGATCATTAAAGCGCTGAAGGAAACGGGACGCGTCTTTCAAGTGGGAACACAGCAGCGCAGTGAAATGGGACAACGGTTCCTGAATGCTCTGGGGGTCATCAAAGAAGGTCGTCTGGGTGATATCACCGAAGTGGAGTGTGTGATCGGTGGTGTGGATCCCAGCGGTTCGATTCCTGTTGCTGACGTACCCAAGACTTTGAATTGGGAAAAATGGCTTGGTCAGGCCCCGCTGACCGATTATCGCTGGAAGGCGGGAGAAGGGGAAAAAGGCAGACCCAAGACGCGTGGTCATTATGAATTCCGCTGGTGGTATGAATACTCAGGGGGTAAAATGACGGACTGGGGTGCCCATCACGTAGATATCGCGCAGTGGGGAATCGGCATGGATCATTCTGGACCCACTCAGGTAGTACCTATTTCAGTTGAGCATCCGATTCCATTGAAAAATGGCATGCCGACCAAAGATGATGCTTACAATGTTGCTTCTAAGTTTGAAGTTCAATGTAATTTCCCGAACGATGTCAAAATGACGATTAAGAGTGACGGTCGTAACGGCATATTGTTTACGGGAACGAAAGGGCGCATGTTTGTCAGCCGGGGTGACCTGACTGGAAAACCTGTTGAAGACCTTAAGGACAATCCGCTTGCGAGTGATACCATCAAGAAACTCTATAAAGGCCGTCAACCCGGCGATCATATGCGCAATTTCTTTGAATGCGTCGAGGCACGGGAACAACCGATTTCCGATGTGATGACACACCATCGTGCCATTACAACCTGCCACCTGGCTAACATTGCCATCCGTCTGAATCGATCTCTGGAATGGGATCCTAAGACAGAGCAGATCATTGGTGATGACGAAGCCAATCAGTGGCAAAGCAGAGAGCAACGGAAAGGCTACGAAACCAACGCGTAGGCGATCGTTGTGATATAGCAGACAAAGCGCTCGGCCTGGAGGGGGATTCGTTCCCCTTCAGGCTATTTTTATTTATTACAGGAACGCATCACATTTAACCATATCGTCTCTCACTCTATTATACTCGGTTCCAATGACTCTGAAGACGCTACAGTATAGCTGGGCACAGTCTAATAAGCTGAATTGAGTATGGAGAGTGAAATTGCAAATCAGGGATACCTGTTACAGAGCATCAGGACGGCTACTGCATCCACAGGTGGATCCGAGATTGCAAATCTTCAGGCAACCGTTTTTTAACCGCATTCATCACCTGGTTATCGTGATAGCGCGTGCTGAAGTGTGCCAGTATGATCAATTCATTTCGGAATCGTTCTGCGCGCTCGACAATATCATCCAGATGCATGTGTCCAAACTTGTGAATTTTTTCCCGACGGTGTTCAGGACGGTAAAATGTCATTTCCGTGATCAGAACTCTGGATTCATACGCGGTTTCAAAATGATCCAATCCAGCTGGAGCGGTATCTCCTGTGTAACAGACCAGTGGTACGCGAAGCTCTTCACTGACTTCAACACCAGAGATGCGTGCATCACGAATATCTGTTTCCGGTTTCCCCTGGAATTCGGGTTTCAGCTTTTTCCGGCAGTCCCAGACCTGGAAACCAAGCGAAGGCACCGTATGTTTGGTCTGAAATGCGGTGACGGCGTGTTCCCTCGAAAGTTGTACTTCTTCTCCGTCCTTTAAGCCAACTAACTCACATTCCATACGACCCCGGTCCAGTTTTTGCCAGCTTTTCAACATTTTCCAGACGGGGTCGACTACTTCCTCAGGCAGATAGATCGTGGGCGGGCTCATTTTCATCATACGCCGACGTGCTACAAAAGCAGGAAGTGCTGCCATGTGATCAAGGTGCGCATGACTAATGAAAAATACGGCAGTTCCCATAAAAGACCAGGGGCTGCCACCGAGGTCAAAACCAAGTTTGAGTTCAGGGATTCTCCAGTAGCTTTGAACGGCGGCCCGTGAGTAGCCCTCAATGGTGAGGCCTTTATATTTTACCGATTGCAGTGGCAGATTTTCGAGCATAATCGTACTGGTGAATTCGAAGCTTAAAGTTGATCTGAATACTGGACCGAACTTGATTTGATGATCCGGTTGTTATTCAGCGAAATGATAAGTCTGTTATTTATGATCTAAGAGGCAGTGAATGAATGTCAGAGTACCCCAATTCTTAATGTATACCAATAAATACACCGCCGGATTCCGTAAAGCGTTCGAGATTCGGCGGTGAGTACTCGGTTGTATTGATCTGACAGGCAGTGATGACACTTATTTTACAGGAATGGATCGGCCTGTTTGAATGCTTTTGGCCTCAGCATAGCAGATTTTCAGTGCGTCTCTGGCAAGTGCACCTGATAATGCCTCAGGCTCGACACCACTTTCAATCGCGTCGACGGCTGCCTGTAATTCCAGTGTGAATGCCGCGCACCATGCGTCCCCGCCTTTGAGTTTTGGGTGTTTGAGTTGCCCGTTTTTGGTTATCAGTGTGAGAGGTTGACTGACGACCCACTCCTTGTTCTTACCGGTACCCATCGTACCGGCACCAAAGAGAACGGTTGCGTCTTCGAAGTAGAGTTCATATCCGTGTGCAAACTCCAGGCCTCGTGTGGCAATTCCCCCACTGACACAGCTGACCGCCAGATTCGGGTCATCGTAATCATAAACAGTATGGACGTGATTAATAAAACCTTTGTTCTCAATTCCCCGTGATGTGACTTTTGTCGGTACACCACACATGAGACTGATCAGGTGGTTATCGTGTATATGTAGATCTATCCCCCAGCCGCCGAGTTTCTGGAAGTCTTCAATGTTTTCAGACCATTTTGGGGGAGCCATCACGCGGCGGAAGTGGGCCGCCAGCAATTTTCCATATTTATTACTTCGGACGCATTCGACGGCAAACTGAAATTCGGGGAAAAAGGGCAGGACCTGAGCGACCATGAACTGGACTCCCGCTTTTTCAGCGGCTTTCACCATTTTGTTCGCAGCTTTCAGGTCGATGGCAATTGGTTTTTCCACAAGTGTGTGTTTACCAGCCCGGATTGAATCCAGTGCTACCTGTTCATGCATTTGAGTAGGCAGGCAGATATCAACAAGGTCAATATCGGGGTCTGCGAGCAGTTCATGGTAATCGCTATATTGCTTCACTTTGGATAAGTCGACCTGGGAACCTCGGGGGCCAAAGTTACCTTCAATGCTGCTCCAGTCTCCTGCCAGTTTTTTGGAATCCCGGGTTGAAATCGCGGTGATCTTCGCTCCTTTGAGTTTTCTAGCTCCCTCAAAATGAGCCATTCCCATAAAACCGATGCCGATAATTCCAATACGAACCATAATGTTCCCCTGGTCATGTGGTCGAAAATCTGAGTTAGTTAATGCTGTTGCTAAAGACTGACGACCGTTGTGGAAATCGTCAAGCTTTTCACGAAGGGTTTTTCAGCTTCTTGTTCTATCTACCAGGGTGACTGATGTATTTGGTAGTAGAAGATGGATATGTCATCAGTGATTTCCCAGGCTTGCCTGCCGGGAACTCAGTAATTTTGGCCCCACAGCTTATCCGGTATATTGGAAAGTGGTGCATCGCGAGACGATTGGCAGTCTGGTGGTTGAGCAGACTGTCTGGTTTATGTGCCTGCATATTAGGCAGCCGGGCTGTTGCACAAAATGCAGGCATCAATGTGGGGTGGATGGTTGGTTTGGGTGTAGGCTGCAGGGGTTGTAGGGATGGTTCTGGTAATTTTTCAGTCTGGGCTAGACATCAGAAATCGAAAAGTGTTATCATACTGATGTCGACATCGTAGTGATGGCAGTTTGCTGAGATAGAAGGCTGTTTTCAGCAAATTGTCTAGATGAGTACTCTTTAACTCCCCTCATTCTGCAAGTTGCTTCAACCTTATTTAATAAGGTAACAGGGAAGTATGAGGGGCCAGATAACGAAGGATTCGAAAAGAAATGCTTGTATTATCACGAAAGCCCGGTGAACGAATTCGTATTGGCGATGATGTAACATTGACGATTGTTCGAATCGGCCCGAATTCAGTCAGACTGGGCATTGATGCCCCACGCAGCATGAGTATTGTGCGCGAAGAGCTGTGTATCGATTTTTCGGATCTGCCAGAAACCGAGCAGTTCACAGAAGAACCTTCTTCGCCTTAAGTCTCTGTCTGTCCGTTCTCATATCTAGAGGCACTCCGTCTCATTTGATCGCACGCTCGTTGCAGATCTGACTTATATTGTTCATTAATCACATGCAGTTCGTTCATCAAAGCAGTTGGTATGTCTGCTGAGCCAGAGCAACCCGATCCATCAGTCTGCGTTGCACTGCGCGCGATCTATCATGGACGAGTGCAGGGAGTCGGGTTTCGCTACCAGACGACGCGACTTGCACAGCGGTATCCGATAACCGGATATGTGAAAAACCTGCCTGATGGCACGGTAGAGCTAGTGGCGCAAACACAGGATAAGGCGGTTCTGGAGCAGTTTTTTGATGATATGATGCTGACCTTCGCGACGAATGTCACAGATGTATCAGTCAAAGAAATCGACTCGCAACCATATTTTCAGCAGTTCCAGATCGAGCGTTAAAGCTATGCAATTGAGCAGTTTCAGGTTGGTGTAAAGCCAATTTGGCAAATTGTAGCGAACATGCCTTCCAGATTGGGGAAATCAGGTCTCGAATGACCCTGTATTCTTTACTTTCCCCACCTCTTCTCGGTAAAGTAATCTGTGCCCTATGGACTGTTGGCAGTCATTCCAGGTGAAAATGCCTGTAATGACACGACTTCAAAAATAAAACCAACATCCAGGTAAATTTATTCGTACATGACAGTGGAGAAGCTGCGCCTGGGATTGTTACAGGCATGTCCTTTTTTTTGTCCACAATATATTTATTAACTGATTGGTGAATGAACGATGGAAAGCCTCCTGGTTTTTTCAGCAGAAACAGCTGACTTGACGGTTCAGTGGTGGTTAACCGGAGCAGGTGTCCTGCTCTACTTTGTACTATTGTTTGGTGTGGCTTCATTCACTCAGGCAGGCGTTATCGCCAGGGCAACCACTAAAGAGGCGATTCGCCAGCCAGTATTCCTGTTATTGATGGCAATGGGTCTGCTATTGCTACTGTTGAATACGTTTCTGCCATTTTTCTCCATGGGAGATGATGTCAAAATGTTGATGGACTGTGGTCTGGCAACGATTTTGATTTGCAGTCTCCTGCTGGCGGTCTGGTCTGCCAGTACCAGTGTCGCAGATGAAATTGAAGGCAAAACAGCAATGACTCTGCTGTCAAAACCGATCAATCGTCGGCAATTTATTATTGGGAAGTATCTGGGAATTCTAAAAGCCGTGGTCTGGCTGATGTTGCCGATGGTGATTACATTCCTGCTGCTGGTTTACTTCAAAGTCGGGTACGACGCTCGTGAAGCTTCGCAGGACGCACCGACGCATGCCGAAAAAATGGCGGCTGTCTGGTTGATTCTGCCTGGTATTCTTTTGATTTATATGGAAGTCGCAATTCTGGCTGCCATCAGTGTCGCCATTTCAACCCGCCTGCCGATGATGGTGAATATGATTATCTGCTTTGGGATCTACATTATTGGTCACCTTACTCCCAATCTGGTGCAGGCCAAGTCAGAGGGACTGGAGTTTGTGAAATTCACCGGGCAGCTGATCGCTACAATTCTGCCTAACCTGGATAACTTTAACATGTCGCCAGCGGTGGCAACAGGAACTGTCGTTCCACCAGTCTATATTGGTCATTCGGCATTAAGCTGTCTGCTCTATTCCGGAATTGCGATTCTGGTTGCCTTTATTCTTTTTGAAGACCGTGACCTTGCCTGAGCAGCAGGAAGCGGACTTCTTACACTCATGAATTAAAACAGATTCGGTGGGTCTTGTGTCAAATCGTCAGCCCAACGCATTTCATCGTGCTTTCCCCGCACGGGAGTTCTTCCGTGGATCTGCCAGATCTGTTCTGTTCTGGTCGCTCGTCAATGGCCTGCTGCTCATTCTGTTGCTGGTCGATCTGTTTCTGATCATTGATCTGCTCGACCATCGGGGGCGAATTACACTCCACGGCGAACAGAACGTCAAGCAGCTGCAGGAACTGAGAACAGCTCCTGTGAGCTTACCTGAAGGAAACGAACAGGAAGAAACTGTCCCAGGACCGGAGAACGTTCAGGCAGAGGCAAAATCTTCAGAACCAAAGTCCGTGCCTCAGCCGGAAGCACCCCCGTCAACAGAAATGCCCCAGTTACAGATGGTGAGTCTGACTGACTCCGGTATTTTGCCATCAGTCTGGTGGACGCATTCCAAATATCAGATAGGTTTATTGCCACAGTTGTACCAGCGGGTTCCGCTGCTGCAGGAAAATCAGTCTGCTTTGTTCACATTGATCTGTTTTGCTTTGGTGGTTGCCAGCATTCGCGTTTTGATCCGTTGGAGGTCCCGGCAGAAGAGTTTGAAAATTTCGCATCAAGTTTCAATGACATTGCGAAATATGATCCATCGACAGGCTCTGCGCCTGGGGCCAGGTGACCTGTCAGGTAAAGAGACTGAGCAGGCCTTTCAGCTGTTTATTCGGGATGTGGGTACGGTCCAGCAGGGTGTATTTCAGTGGGTTTATGGATTGTCGCGTCATCCGGTCACTCTGCTGATTCTACTGCTGTTTGCAGTTTCAATTGACTGGAGACTGTCACTACAGTGTATGATTCCATTGGTGGCAGCCTGGTACTTTTTGTTACAACATCGCAAAAACTATGAAAAGGAGCAGGCAAAAACACTGGTTTCGATTGAGTCGGAATTGTCTTTACTTGCTGAAAACCTGCGAAGTAGCCGACTGGTGCGTGGTTTCGGAATGGAAACGGCGGAACATGAACAGTTTCAAAAACATCTAGAGAAGTATACTGATAATATCGCAACACTCAAACGCGTTGAGGGTTGGGGGCATCGGGTGGCGCGAGGACTGGCAGTATTCTGTTCGTGCATGGTTCTGTTTCTGGTAGGGTATAAAGTGCTGGTGAATCCAGGCAGCCTGCCTCTCTCCGCAGCTGTTTTGATGACGGGGATCTTTGCCTTTTTCTATCTGCCTGTAAATGGATTATACCAGTTGATTCAGACTCACGATGAATCGAATATTGCGGCAAGTTCAATCTATCGTTACCTCAATCAGATCCCGGCTGTAGGACAGGCAGTAGGAGCCAAGTTTTTAGAACCTTTGTCGCAGGCACTACAGTTTGAAAATGTCAGTTTCCAGTTAAATTCCCACAGCCTTCCATTACTCAAGGGATTTGATTTAAAAATTCCCGCAGGAACCAGTACGGCCCTGGTCTCTCTGGAAAAACTGGCTCCACGTGCCGTGAGTTATCTGATACCGCGGTTTATTGAACCTCAATCGGGTCGGGTTCTGTTGGATGGTGAAGATACAGCCTGGGTGACTCTGGAATCTTTGCGAGCTGAAGCAATCTATGTGAGTGGAAATGATCCCTGTCTGACCGGAACGGTCAAAGAGAATATCCAGTGTGGTGATGAGCGATACTCTCTGCAGGAAGTGATTGCGGCTTCCAAGGAGGCACACGCCCATCAGTTCATTCAGAATTTATCTCAGGGGTATGAGACCTCGCTGGGACAGCATGGGGAAGAATTAACTGTGGGCGAATGTTTTCGTCTAGGGCTGGCACGAGCATTATTACGAAAGCCTGCACTGCTCATCATAGAAGAACCTGAAGATCTGCTGGATGAGGATACTAAAACTCTTCTCGACGATGCCTATTCACGAATTTTCCAGAATCGTACCATTCTGGTGATTCCTTCACGAATTACGACCCTGCGCCGGGTTAATCAAGTTGTACTGATTCACGAAGGCAAGGTCGAAGCTGTCGACAGTCAGTCCAGTCTGTTGAAAAAATCTGCCTTATATCGCCACTGGGAATACACGCGTTTCAATCAGTTCAGGCATTCTCAGGAAACTTCGAACGAACGTTGAATCAAAGAATCATTTATGGATACGCTTCATTCACCAGTGGTCGAACATGCGATTCGGCTGGCTGCAGTGGCTCATAAGTCTCAAAAACGCAAGTCTTCCGGCATTCCATATATCGCCCATCCCATGAGTGTCTGCTTGATCCTGATGAAGGCCGGTTTTGAAGATGAATCAATTCTGGCGGCTGCTGTGCTGCATGACGTTGTAGAAGATACTGAATTATCGATCGAAGATCTGGAAGAGCATTTTTCTGAGGACGTTGTGCGTTACGTTCAGGAAATGACAGAGGAAAAAGAGACGGAAGAAGGAGAGAAACGGAGTTGGCCGGATCGTAAGCAAACTCATATTCAAGTGATGCAGCAGGCAACCTTGGGGACAAGAGCGATCGAACTGGCGGATAAGCTTCACAATCTGGAAGCGATGCTGTTTGACCTGCAGACGGAAGACAGGCAGGAGTTCTGGGGGCATTTTGGAGCAAGTCCTGATCAAATAATAGAGTATTATAGATCGATGATCGAAGCTGCGGGACAGACCGATTCTCAATTGAGATCACTGGTTGAGAATTGTAACACTCGTCTTGAAGAATTGAAAAAATACCTGCCATCAACATGAGGATGTATGCTGGCACTTTCGGGGTTGCTGTTGCTTTAGTTTAATACAGGTGTGTCGACTGCGCTTCAACTGTGATGACATCAATGATTGGGCTGTGACTGCTGTAGAAAATAGAAAGCGAGTGCACCATGCAAGGCAAACAGGAGTATCCCGACTGGTTTCTGTGGTTGTGGGAAAAATGGTTTGTTCTGTTTCTGCTTCTCGGAATTCTGGCACTGGTTTTTATCGGTGGAGCCGTTTACCTGGATAATCAATTTGCTCAGGTTCAAAACCAGCTTGAGTATGTTCCCCCTCGAAGCTATCAACCACCCGTTCTCGAGAATTTTCAGGCTGACAAATCAGATCTGGAAAAACTGACTCGCAGCCAATCCTTATATGTTCCCTGTTACTCACACATCTATTATCACGGTGGCGCTCCGTTTCTGTTGGAAACCACATTGAGTATTCGAAACATCGATCGCAATCAGCCAGTGTTCATCACGACCATCGATTATTTTGATACAGATGGCAAACTGGTAAAATCTTACCTGGACCAGCCCATCAGGCTCACTCCCTTTCAGACGATCGAATTTCTGGTGGAAGAGAAGGACAGCACTGGAGGCTCAGGCGCTAATTTTCTAGTGACCTGGAACGCTGTTGAAGGTGTGAATCAACCTCTGGTAGAAACCGTGATGATCGGTACTTCCGGACCTCGTGCGATTGCATTCAGCAGAATGGCGACAGAGATTTCTGAAGTTGAAAAATAATTCTTTCAGTTTTCTGTATGCTGCTTTGCTTCTCCCCGTTGTTTTTCCTGAACAACGTTTTGATATGGCGTCAACTTCAGATCTTTAGGAGTCACTGAAAGCTGCCAGACTTTGCGGTCAGAGAAGTAGTTGATCAGTTTCTGGTTTTCTGCATTGCCTAACGGAAGCGCCCAGACAATTTCTGAGTTATCGATATCTGCTCGATTATAAACCCAGTCAAAATGTGGGTTATGATCGGCTGAGTATTTAACAAAGATCAGGTCTTTTTCAGGCATCTGTTTTAGCTGTTCGATCAATCTGGAGCGGCTTAAACCAAGCTGATATCTGGAAGGCAGATGCGGACTCGAAAGATACTGAGTGAATTGGGGAATCATTATTGTGAAATAGATTATGATCAATCCTAACAGAAACACAGTGCCCTGGCTGTGATCTTTCCATCTGGCGACGCGCCAGTAGCGTATGCCTTGAATGAGGAGAAATACTATTAGTGGAATCACTGATGCCAGATAGTGAATCTGAAAAAAAATGGTAAGTGTCAGTTCGACAAGTAAAATGATTAAAACAATACTAACGGCATACTTTCCCCATTGATCTTTAATAATCCAAGGCAGCATTAGCAGCAAGATCCAGAGAGGAAATGCGAATAGCCTGACGAAGAAGAGATTTGCTTTCATAGAAATGGATTGAATGTAGCCTTCAGTATCTTGAATCTTCTTATAATTATGAAGAGACCAGTCAATGTTGAACTTATTAACGTGTGGATGTCTTGTGTGGAGTTCACGAGGACTCCCCCAAACAAAAACAGGAGTGGTTGCGTAGCTTTCTTCGTACACCTGGTAAGGTAATCTGGTGATGATGCCCGTTACACTCCAGTTATAATAGGCGAGTGCGCTCAATATGAATATCGCTGAGAACCCCAACGGTCCTAAAACCGTTCGAACAAAATCCTGTTTTGTTAACACTCGCTGTTTGTACAGACAGACAAACAATAATACGACCGCCGAAATTGTTGTCAAACAGCCTTCAAACGGGCGACTGATTGCCAGCAGAAAGATGCCTCCCCCCATGAGAAAAGCAGCCCCTGCCTGGGGCTTTTTGAGCATACGACGCAATGCGCCAAATAATAGCGACCCACCGAGAACGGCAACCGCGCCTCCCCAGAAGTTCTGGCCCCAGAAAATAAAAGTGGGATGAATTATGGATAGAAGTCCTCCTGCAAATGCCCAGTGTGGGGGAACCCATGCTTGTAACATCCAGCAGATCGCAGCACTAGCCAGGCCGATACTGAGCCAGACTCCGACCAGTGGGTCTCCTGTCATAACCTGACCAGCAGCCATGAACAGTCCTTGTCCGGGTGGGTACTTGGAGGCATAGGTCGGTTTATGAATGATGTGGAAGGATTGAAAATGTTTCCAGAAGGGGTGAGTCTGGTTGGTCAGCCTGCCCTGTGAGAAGGTATCAGCTGCTAACAGGTAGCTGAATTCATCGTGTATGCGGGGGACTGGTTTTTTGAAAGTCGAGATAGTAGCTGACAGTACAAAGGAGAGAATAAACACCGTGATGATTGATACTGCAGGTCGACTGAAAAATTGAATTGTGCTGCGAAAGCGATTCAACACCCTGAATCGAATCCAACGACATGGCAACCATTTAACCAGCAGAATCAAACCGGCAAGGAGTAGCACGTTTTTAAGAAACAAAGCGAAAATCATTTATTACGGCCCAGAATTGGTGTTCAGCAAAATTTATATCAGTGAGAGCTGAAATTGCTCGTCAGACTTTTTTAATTCGGGGGCAGGCCTCTAATACTACAGCGCCTGAACGATTGATCTTTTACGCTAAAGTAATTTTGGAGTATAACATCAATCGTTTGACCGGTTTTTCTGTAGCTGGGAGGTTCAAGGATGGACGTGAAAGCGATTGAGTCGCTGATGCCGGAGCTGGAATCTTTTGTGAGCCGCTACCTGTCTCACTTTGGACGGGTGCAGAATCATGCGCATGCGATGACGATCTTGCAGGGACTGCTCGCTGGCGGTGACCGGCGAAACGTGGAGAACATGGCTGAAACAATCGAAGGCGGGGTAGTACGCACATTGCAGAAATTCATTGCCCAGGCCATCTGGTCCGATCAGGATGTGCTTGCAGAACTTCGGCAACATGTCTGCGAAGCCCTGGGAGAAGACGACGGTCTACTGATCGTTGATGAGACTGGTTTCCCCAAGAAGGGCAAACAGTCCGTGGGGGTAGCCCGGCAATATTCGGGAACGCTCGGTCGCGTCGACAATTGCCAGGTGGGCGTCTTTGTGAGTTATTGCAGTTCGCAAGGCGAAACGTTGATCGATCGTCGGCTGTTTCTTCCTGAACAATGGATAATAGATGAGCAGCGTCTCGCGCAGGCCGGTGTTCCCTCCAGCGTCATTTTTCGCAGCAAGCCGGAATTGGCCAGCGAAATGATCCAGCAGGCAATTATTGAGGGCGTCCCGTTTCAATGGGTCTGTGGCGACAGTATTTACGGCACCAGCCCGGTATTTGTGCAAACCGTTCGGGAGTTGGGAAAGTGGTATGTCGTGGAGACATCGTGCGATGCCAGGGTGTGGACCACCAAACCGAAGTTGCGGCCCGTCGGCCAGATAACGCCCCGGGGGGGCCGTCCCACAAAGAACGCCAAGCCCCTGAAGAAACCCCGGCGCGTCGATGAAGTGGTGGCGAACCTTCCTGCGTCTGCCTGGAAACGGATGAGTGTTGCGGAAGGAAGTCAGGGACCACGCCTCTACGAATATGCAGAAATCACAGTCTGGTTTTCCGAACAGTCGCGTCCGACTGATCGGCGGGAACGGCTGCTTGTTCGCCGTTCTGTGGGACAAGATTCGGAATTGAAATATCAACGCTCTAATGCACCCGCTGAGATTCCCCTGAAGAAGTTAGCAGAAGTCGGTGGCAGCCGCTGGTGCATTGAAAAGAACTTTCAGAGTGGTAAAGGCGAATGTGGGCTGGATGAATACGAAACGCGCGGCTGGATCGGTTGGCACCATCACACCTGCCTGTCTATGCTGGCGTTACTGTTTTTAACTTTGCAGAAACAGCGGCTGGGAAAAAAAACATCCGGGCCTGACTGTTCCGGAAGTCCGCAACATTCTCAGGCATCTGCTATATACAAGAGACTGGACCCCGGCAGTACTCGTCGAATGGAGTCAATGGCGAATCGCCCGCAACCAGATCGCAAAACACTGCCACGAACAAAGAAGAAAAAAAGAACTACGAAGACGCACTAGAAAACGTAAACAGGCGCTGTAGTACTAAGCGGTCGCAGTTTAATCTGTTTGGAATCCACATCGATCCACCAGACTTGATGATCAGCAAAATGTTCAATCAACTTCTGATTCTCTTCGTTGGTTAAAATGTTCGCCCAGACGACTTCAGCGTTCTCGATATCGGCTCGATTATAAACCCAGTCAAATAGTGTGTCATGATCGGCTGAGTATTTAACAAAGACCAGGTCTTTCTCAGGCATTTGCTTTAGCTGATCGATCAACCTGGCACGACTTAGAGCAAGCTGATATCCGGAAGGCACATAGTTAATCATTTGTGGAATCAATATTGTGAAATAGAGTATGATCAACCCGAACAGGAACACAGTGCCCTGGCTGTGATTTTTCCAGTGGGCAGCACGCCAGTGTCTTGCACCTTGAATCAGGACATAAAAGACAAGAGGAATTACAGGTGCGAGGTAGAAGATCTGAAAAAAAGTCATACAGAATAAGTGAATCAGTATAACTGATAATAAAATGGAGAGGGCAATCTGTGTCCAGGGATTCTTAAGTCCCCAGGGGAGAGTCAATAGGAGTGTGCACAGTGGGAAATACAGCATCTGGATTAAAAACTTCAGGCTCTTTTTAAAGACAGAAAAAAAATATCCCCTCGGATCCTGGTGTTTTTGATATTCATTAAGAGACCATCCTGAGTGAAAACTTTCAATGTGAGGTAAATCATTTTTTACCTCCCGGGGAGCACTCCAGATAAACAGAGGGGTTGGTGAGTATGTTTCTTCATGGACTTGATAAGGAAATCGAGTGAGACTTTCCGTGACTCTCCAGTTGTAAAAAGCAAGTGCTCCTCCAATACAAATTGAGATCATGCTCAGTGGTAGTATAACTGAGTGAAAAATTACTCGCTTTGAGAACTGCCGTTGTGTGACTATCCAGGCGAAAAAGATAATCATCGAAAAGACAGCAGTTAAAAGTCCTTCAAATGGCCGAGTGATGGCCAGAAAAAATAACCCTAATCCCAGGGTGAATGTCATTCGCGCTTCAGGAAAAATCATCAAACGACGCAATGCACCAAATAAAAGTGCCGCTCCCAGAATGGCGACTCCGCCACCAAAGTAGTTTTGTCCCCAAATTAGCATGAGGGGATGAAATGCCGACATCAGTCCTCCTGCAAATGCCCAGCGTGGGGGAACCCATGCTTGAAACATCCAGCAGATCGCAGCACTAGCCAGGCCGATACTGAGCCAGACTCCGACCAGTGGGTCTCCTGTCATAACCTGACCAGCAGCCATGAACAGTCCTTGTCCGGGTGGGTACTTGGAGGCATAGGTCGGTTTATGAATGATGTGGAAGGATTGAAAATGTTTCCAGAAGGGGTGAGTCTGGTTGGTCAGCCTGCCCTGTGAGAAGGTATCAGCTGCTAACAGGTAGCTGAATTCATCGTGTACGCGGGGGACTGGTTTTTTGAAAGTCGTGATAGTAGCTGACAGTACAAAGGAGAGAATAAACACCGTGATGATTGATACTGCAGGTCGACTGAAAAATTGAATTGTGCTGCGAAAGCGATTCAACACCCTGAATCGAATCCAACGACATGGCAACCATTTAACCAGCAGAATCAAACCGGCAAGGAGTAGCACGTTTTTAAGAAACAAAGCGAAAATCATTTATTACGGCCCAGAATTGGTGTTCAGCAAAATTTATATCAGTGAGAGCTGAAATTGCTCATCAGACTTACCGGGAAGGATCGGCTGAAATGAATGTTAGAAGCAGAGCGATATATGCCGGATGGAGATTATGAATATTGTTGACTAGTCCCCCTAGACCTCCTTATTATGCAGATGGGTTCAGACCTAATTCAAGTTTATTTTACCCAAATTAACTCTATGGTAAGTCTCTTCGTTTTGTGACTCCTATCCCGTAATCTATCAAAGGAGAAATCTGTAAGTGACTAATTCAAAATGGCTTACGATTGTTATACCAGCTTTGAATGAGCAGGAGGCCATCGGAGGGACGATTGCACGTTGCCTGGAAGCCCGCGAAGAGATTTCACATCAGGCTGGCCTGGATGGCGTGGAGATTATTGTCGTGAGCGATGGTTCAACAGACCGGACTGCTGAAATCGCTCAGAGCTTTGATGATGTCACGGTCATTGTTTTTGAGAAAAACCGTGGCTATGGAGCCGCAATCAAGGAAGGGTGGAGGCGCGGTTGTGGCAATTATGTCGGTTTTCTGGATGCAGACGGTACCTGTGACCCTCGTTTTTTTGCGGCTCTCTGCGAGACGGCCATTGCTGAAAACGCGGACGTAACACTGGGCTCTCGTCTGGGGGGCGACTCACAAATGCCAGCGATACGCAGAGCCGGTAATCGTGGCTTTGCTTTTCTGATGGGGTTGTTGTGTGGTAGAAAAGTGACAGATACAGCCAGCGGTATGCGAGTTATCCGCCGCGACTCACTTAGACATCTGTACCCACTGCCGGATGGTCTTCATTTTACTCCGGCGATGAGTGCCCGTGCTTTAATGAATAGCTTACGGATCATTGAAATCCCGATGAAGTATGAAGAGCGAATCGGTGAAAGTAAACTGAGTGCGCTTTGGGATGGGTTTCGATTTCTCAAAGCAATTGGTGAGGGAGTCCTCTGTTATCGACCTGAGAAAATATTTCTGACTGGTTTCACCATTTGTATGCTGATCACACTGGTTCTGGCAGCGTATCCCACTGAGTTTTACTTTCAGAATCATCGGCTGGAAGAGTGGATGATTTATCGGTTCGTGGTCTGTCAGTTCCTGGGATCATTCGGAATTACCCTGCTCTTGGCCTCGGCGTTATCCAACCGAATGGCTGAAATGAGCTCTCGACGCGAAGATTCTGTTGGCTTCTGGTCCTCTTTTGTAGCCAGTCTGTTTGTCGGAAAACCATTGGTCATCATCGTAGGATTTCTAACTTTGCTGGGAGTCGGATTTCTGTGGCCGGGATTAGTGGAATTTATTTCGACCGGTAAAATTACGCTACACTGGTCCAGATTGATTGCAGGTGCATTCACATTATTTACGGTCTTGCAGATATCAATCTTTGTTGTTCTGATGAAAGTGGTGGAAATCTGGAGTTATGAACAAAGTTCTCTCGAAAAGAAGAATTTTGAGTTGAAGCGAGTTGAAAGAATTAATCTCGGTGAGCCGAGCCTGCAAAAAGACATAAATATTAGCAAATCAGCTTCCCATGTATTGAAGTGAGAATACTGTTATTAGCAGTGTAAATTGAAATTTCAAGTTGTTTTTTAAATCGGATATTGTGCCGGAATAGTCCACGCCCAATCGCACTATATTTGACTTTCAGGTAGTCAAGTGAACCATGCAGACTCAACAGAATCCAAGCGCCTCATCGATTGAGTACTGGCATCCCGGCAGTGAATGTTGTGATGAAATCTGGGAAGCCGCTTATCGCCGTTTTGAAACTCCCCGACAGGAACTCAACAAATTTCTGAAAAGACTACAACGCATGGGGGTAGACGAATGGGAGAAAAACCTGAAGGTTGTTGAGCTTTTTTGTGGTCAGGGAACAGGATTGCATGCATTGGACAGGTTAGGATTTCATTCGCTGGCAGGAGTCGACTTGTCTCCCCATTTACTGAAACAATATCAGGGAACGGCTCAATTATATGTTGCTGATTGCAGGGATTTGAAATTTGAAGACAGCAGTCGCGATGTATTGATTGTGCAGGGAGGCCTGCATCACTTACCTGTACTTCCAGACGATCTGAAAAAAACCTTACAGGAAATGCATCGGGTTCTTTGTCCGGGCGGCCGAGTTGTAATCGTGGAGCCCTGGCAGACCCTCTTTCTAAAATTCGTGCACACTGTCAGTGAAATCCGCCTCTTCAGAAAGCTCTGGGCGAAACTGGATGCGTTTGCCATCATGACTGAGCAGGAAATCACTACCTATGAGCAATGGTTGAGCCAGCCTACAGAAATACTCGCTCTATTGAACCAATATTTTCAACCGGAACAGCAGATCGTGGCCTATGGCAAGCTGATGTATGTGGGACGCAAGCTGAGCTAATAGCAGCCTGGCAGGTAGGATGGTATAATGTCGTTTCTAACTCATTTCTGAAACGACGAAGCCTGTGAGAAGAATCATGCTGCGACTGACTTTGACACTGTTGCTGACTGTATTATTAAGCCTGGTAAACAGCAAGGCCCTTGCGGAGAAGCCAAATATCATTGTGATTATGGCTGATGATTTGGGGTACGGTGATGTTTCCTGTTACGGCGCTACAGCGTTGAAGACTCCGCATATTGATCGCCTCGCAGCAGAGGGGCTGCGGTTTACCAGTGGATACTGTTCTGCTTCGACCTGTACTCCCACACGCTATTCCTTTCTGACCGGCACTTATGCTTTTCGTGGGGAACGTACCGGGATCGCTCCGCCGAATGCTCCAGCAATTATTAAACCGGGAACCGAAACCGTAGGATCTATCCTTAAGCGTGCGGGTTATACAACCACGGTGATCGGTAAATGGCATCTGGGACTGGGGAGTGAAGCAGGTCCGGACTGGAATGGACAGCTGAAACCGGGGCCTCTGGAAATTGGTTTTGATACCTGCTTTCTGCTCCCAACGACAAATGATCGGGTTCCTCAGGTCTATGTCAAAGATCATCGCGTACTTAATCTGGATCCTGCTGATCCCTTATGGGTCGGGAGCAAAAAGCCGAGCCCCAATCACCCTACCGGACTCACGCATCGAGAGACGCTTAAGATGGACTGGTCTCACGGACATAACTCGACCATTCACAACGGCATCAGTCGCATTGGCTTTTATACTGGTGGCCATGCTGCCCGCTTTCGCGACGAAGATCTGGCTGACAAATGGGTAGAGAAATCAGTTGAGTTTATCGAACAGAACAAAGATCGTCCGTTCTTTCTGTTTTTTGCTTCGCATGATATACATGTTCCACGGATGCCTCACGAACGCTTTCAGGGAAAGACCAGACTTGGTTTTCGCGGCGATTCCATCGTGCAACTGGACTGGTGTGTGGGTGAATTAATAAAGACGCTCGACCGCTTGAAGCTGGCTGAAAATACGCTGGTCGTGTTCTGTTCCGACAATGGTCCCGTTCTCGATGATGGCTATCAAGATGGAGCGATCGAAAAGATTGGCAGCCATCGTGCGGCGGGACCTTATACCGGTGGTAAGTACAGCGTCTACGAAGGAGGAACACGTACGCCGTTCATTACCCGCTGGAAAGGACGTATCGAACCGGGAGTGAGCGATCAGATGGTCTGTACGATCGACCTGGCAGCCAGTTTAGCCGCTTTGACGGACCAGAAACTGTCGCAAGAAAGCTGTCTGGACAGTTTCAATATTCTGGGAGCACTGTTGGGCGATGTGGGCTCTAAAGGGAGACCAGATCTTGTTCAGCAGAATAATGGGAACAACGGAACCTATGCGTTACGAGTTGGAAAATGGAAACTGCAGCGCTACGATAAAAAAATCGCGCGAAATGTTGTAGTCGAACAACAGTTGGAAAATTCGAGTGTTCCCCAGTTTCAACTGTTTAATCTGGATGATGATCCTGCGGAGAAGACGGATGTCGCTGCGGAACACCCTGCCGTAACAACGCGTTTGAAGCATCGACTGGCCGAAATCATACGGCAGGGGCAGAGTCGTCCAGAACTTAAGTCAGTTGACCAGTAGGATTGATGCTTCTTCTCCATTGAAGTAACGAATAATTCATTCAGGGATCAGAATTGATGAACTTCACAAAGACAGTCCTCCCGTATTTCTGGTACATGCGACAAATGATGGGATTAAGGGCGGAGCGCCATTCGAATTGCCCCAGGAGATCAAAGCCAACCTACAGAAACTGGGAGTGCCGGTCAAAATAAATCTTTGAGTAAGGCGCACGCGGTGTGGGAAACCTGATTCCCCAACGCGTCCAACGGGGATTTCCACGAGCGAAATGGCCTGAACTGTTTTTTAGCTGGTATCAGAGATTGAACTGATGACCGTTCACAGCTGAAGGATTCAGACATATTCTATTTATCGATTTCAGGAAAACTCTTAGAAAAGGGGTGGTTTCATCTGGGAATTCAGTTCGTTCCAGCGCGTTTGCAGTTCTATTAATTTCTCTGAATTCGTTTTTGCGAGATCTTGTGTTTCCGCCAGGTCGTTTGCGAGATGATAAAGTTCCCAGACTGGTTTATCTCGTGTCCCTCGCATCTGAACGATCTTCCATGCTCCACTGCGGAGTGCAGCTCTGCGTCCCTGTCGCCAGAAGAATTCAGAGTTTGGTAACTCCATTTTTTGTTTCAGAAGGAACGGGAGTAAGTTTCGGCCATCCCGATTTTGAGGAAGAGGTGCACCTGCGAGTGCCGCAGATGTAGGAAAAATATCCAGACTGCTGACTGGGGCTTCGATTATCTGTTTTGGCGCGAGTGTGCCCGTCCAGCGTATCATAAACGGCACTCGTAAACCCCCTTCATACATGCTGCCTTTTTCACCACGCAACGGGAGATTACTGGAAGTCAATTCCCGGGTGGGACCACCATTATCGCTGAGAAAGATGATGAGTGTTTTTTTATCCAGTCCCGACTGGTGGACCCGCTTGAGAATCTTCCCGACGCTTTGATCCATTGAAGAGAGCATGGCTGCAAAGATACGTCGATGTATGTCTTCGATATTTGTGAAATTCTGTATGTTTTCTTTTTTTCCCTGCAGTGGGCTATGAACGGCATTGTATGCAAGATATAGAAAAAAGGGTTTGTCCTGGTGGCGGTCAATAAAACTGATGGCTTCACGTGTGAAAGCATCGGTCAGATATTCTGTTTCATTAACAGGTTGTCCGCCTCGAATGATGGGATTGTTGGCATCATAATCGGGTTCGTTGTAACCCATATGGGTCGAATAAACGAGGTTCTTACTCAACCAGCGTCCCCGTTCACCACCAGGCAGTGATTTACGACGCAGCATGGTGGTCACTCCCTGATAAGGAGGGGGAACAAAATAATGACCTTCATGCATGAAACCAAAAAATTCGTCAAAGCCATGTCGGTACGGATGATAATCGGCTGCGCCTCCCAGATGCCATTTCCCGATCAGTCCGGTTGTGTAACCCTGATCGTGCAATAGTTCTGCGATGGTCTGTTCTTCAGGGGGGAGCCCGGTTCCCGGATCTTCATTGCGGGCACCGATGGGATTGAACTCGTAACCAAACCGGGTTGGGATTCTCCCTGTCAATAGCCCTGCGCGCGAAGGGCTGCAATTTGGTGCGGTCACATAAGCCTGAGTAAAGCGAATTCCTTCATTGGCGAGAGAGTCGATATGTGGTGTCGGAATCTGCGGATTTCCCTGACAGCCCAGTTCGCCATAACCGAGGTCATCAGCCAATAACAGGATAATATTTGGTTGCTCGGTTGCAGGCAAAGAATTCAAAGAGTACGTCAAACTGAACAAGAGGGCGAGTAGTGAGAGTGGTTTCATAATGATTCCAGCATTAGTTGAGCAGATTAAGGAGGCTTACAGGCTGTGAAATGAAATGCAGAACTTCAGTTGATTGATTGTAATGCAGAGAAAGAACATTTCCCATCAATTTCGTTTGATTCAAGTGGAAACGATTTACGGTGAAGGGGAGTGTGACAGTCTGGGACTGGAGAGGTCTGGTATGAGAGCTTATACTGGTTTGAATTGAGCGAAGTTCTGTGATCTCAATCTGACACGATATAATCTTTTACTGGAATTGAAACATGCCTTTACTGGGAGCACACCAGTCAATAGCTGGTGGATACTATAAAGCCGTAGATACCGCAGCCGAGTTTGGAATGGACTGTGTCCAGATCTTTACCAAGAATAATAATCAATGGCGGGCCAAGCCACTGACTGACAAGGACGTCAATCTGTTTCGCGAGCATCTGGAGACGACTGGAGTCGGGCGTCCCTGTTCTCATATGAGTTACCTGATCAATCTGGCCAGTCCTAAAGAGGAACTCTGGAATAAATCGATCGATGCCGTTGTGATCGAACTTCAACGTGCGGAAGCGCTAGGCCTGGAAGGTGCCGTCATGCATCCGGGTAGTTTTGTGACTTCCAGTGAAGAAGAGGGGCTGGATCGAATCGTGGCTGCCCTCGATCGCATTCACCAGGAGACGGAAGGATTTCAAACGCAGATCTGGCTGGAAACCACAGCCGGTCAGGGATCCAATCTGGGATTTCGCTTTGAGCAGTTGGCGTACATGCTGAATCAGGTTCAGGACGGAGAGCGGTTGGGAATTTGTGTAGATACCTGCCACATCTTTGCTGCCGGATATCCGTTGATCAAGAAGTCTGAATATAAGGCGACCATGTCTGAACTGGACGAGATCATTGGCTCTGATCGCATTCGAGCCTTCCATTTGAATGACAGTAAATGTGAATTTGGCAGCCGCAAGGACCGCCATGAAAATATTGGTCGTGGTTTTCTAGGGCTGGAACCGTTTCGTCATCTGTTAAATGATCCGGTATTTCAAGACTGTCCGATGTATCTGGAAACCCCTAAGGATGAAGAAGATGGGGTGCCTCTGGATCAGATCAATATGGAAACGCTGCGTTCACTCTGCAAAAGTTGATCGATTTCTGAAAAGACTGGTAAAATCCAAAATACCCTCTCATGTGATTAAAATCACCCAGTCGATAAAGGGTAACAGGCAATTTGTCGAGTGCTGTTGCGCGCCCGATAAATCAGCTTCCCTGAACCTCAACCCCCGATTGAGGTTACTACCCGCGACCCACGCAGCAGATCGGCCCCCGTCCAGATCTCTGCAAGCAGATGACAGGATTTGTCGTTGTGAAGATCGGCCTACTAAAACGAAATCTGCCAACGGTATCTTTATCTCTGGTATTGTTGAGCTGCATCACTGCAGGTTGTTTGAGCCAATCTGCAGAGATGATTTCACAGAAGAATGAAAAAACGCCCGGGCCTCTGGTTGCATCCAAATCCAGCAGTCGCTTTAACTATTTTGCGCAAAAAGAAGATAAATCGAAAGAAGGAGTGTTGGCTAAGGTTAAAATCAGTGGTACTTACCCAGCCGATGAATTTCAGGATCCCAACCAAATGGAACTGACGTCACAGGCAGCCCCTGCAGATCAGCAGCCTGAGACAAAAACAGCACAACAGCGTTTACAAAAACCGGACAAAAAACCTGTCACCGGGATTTCCGAAAACTGGCGCTCCAAATCATTGATTGCATCGGCGAAACGTTATCCTGCTCATATCGCCAAAAAATTCGATCAGAACACGGAACGGGTCAGGCAGGCATCAAGTTCAATTTCACAGGGAATTGCTTCGAAAATTCAACATATTTCGAATGATGAACCTGTGGATACAGTAACAGGTCAAGATCAGGCGCAAGGGATATCCCCAGGAAAGACAACTCAGAGAAATTCAAATTCCGAGAATACACTCACTAGTGCTAAAGAAGTCGACCGGCTTCTGGCGGAGACAAATCAACAGAATCTCCGAGCAGAACTGACAGAACTGGCAAAAGATCTGCATCAGGATCTGGATCAGACCGCACCTGCTTTTGAGGATGTAAACCAGGAAATGCGGAGGTTGCAGATTAATTCGATTATGGATCGTGCCCGGCGTGAACTGGCTCAGAAAAACTATGAGTATGCAGAATTTCTGGCAGCGCAGGCATTGGAGTCGAGTTACCGGGGGCATGTTGCATTTGGTCTGGAGGATGAATCGCCTCAAATGCTGCTGGAGAAAATTAAGAAACAGATCAGCTCGATTCCCCTGACTGAAGTACAACGTATTCAACATGCAGAACCGGCTGCAAAACCGAACAGTGGCCAGATGGTTCCCAATTTCCAGTTTACTCCATCGCCTGTTCATCCCTTAAGACGTCGCGCAGTTGATCAGCCCGAAACCCGGAAAACCCAGTCGAACATCAAGAACGGTGGCAGTGATGAGCTACCCTTGATCGTTCCCCGTAATATGGGCATCCAGCCTCAGAAGATTCAGATCCAACCACGTCAATCTGCAATCAAACAGAAACCACCTCGCTCTGGTGGCATTTCACTGGAGGCACCTTCTTTTGATTCTCAGCCACAAGTAAAATCCGATGTGCCACACGTAGAGAGAATTGAGGACAAAAATACGGATACAATGCATTCTGCTCCAGCTTTGAAGCTGGAACTGGAGGATGTCCCCGATGAACCGCCAGCTAAAATCAAATTGAGTGGCCCTGAGGCAATGACTGAACAACCAGTGATCGAAGAGAATAAGTCGACCGGCCCACAGTTGATGTTACCAAAACTGCCTTCTGTGCCTGGGGATTTAACTTCTCAAGTCAAACCGGGACGGGATACAGCTGCTGCTCCTGTCAATTTTCGATCAAAAATTCAGGGAGCCCGTCAGGAAAAGACACTTGAGAATCTTCAGGGGCAAAATTCCAGCGGAGAACGTTCTCAGGCTCAGACCAGCTTGACTTTAGATGAGATCGAGTGGGATCTGGAAGAACGAAAGAGCCCTAATCGTGCAGCGGGATGGTGGGGACTGCCCACACTCTTAATGATTGCTGGAGGAGCCATCATTTTACTGCTGCTGTCTATTATAGTCATCCTGCTCAAACGGGGGTCAAGTACCAGCTGAGTCACATGGAATCTAGTTACCCGCAAACCGTGGCAGAAGTATTGGTCCGAGCAGAAGTCTGTGTCAGATTAATTTTCTGGCTTCGTGATGAACTCGCCTCCGCTGATGAACATTCCGTTCTCACACGGGGTACACCACATAATTTGAACGCGATATTCAAATTCCCGTGTTTCACTGGCCAGCTTTACGTTGACTTCACCAGGATTCAGCGTGCCTTTATGCAGCAGACCAAGTCCCTGCCGGCTGATTTCACGAGTCATGGCAGAAATGGTATTTCCGCGCGCTGTTTTGACTTCAGCTGGTACTGAGAGTTCCAGTCGATCTACATCGCGGATGTTGTCGGCATCGCTCTTGCCAAAACTTTCCAGTACATGTTTCAGGTCGTCCATCGTGGGACGGCTCCAGGGGGTTTCTTCCATTGAATCTACTCCTGCTATGAAGTCATTTTTCTAATGTTGATTCGTGTTCTGATTCGAATCTGATATTGAAATATAGAATATAAAAATAATTGAGGACTTTCTTAGTTTCAGATTACCCGCGGAACTCGATTCGGAATTGGCTCTGGTGAAACGTGTGGGGATTCGTCCAGATTCGACGTTTGTGATAGATAAACTCTGACAGTTATAACGTCAGGCAAACGCACAGAAGGTCAGAAATGCATACGTGTTGTAGCGGTTATCCACCCTGTGAAGGTGCGAGTTGTAACAGTCATTCCAAAGGCACCAGCTGATTCTGCTATAACGTCTGAGGTTTAGAAATTCCGAATGACGCTATATTCATTGGTGGTTCGATACCTAACTGGGATGGTCGCAGTAATATTTAGTCTAATAAATGGTGGCTGCTTTTTGTGTTGCTGCTAGTGATTCAAGAGCTTCACGGACTATTGATTACTCTGATATGAGTACTTGAACAGGCACAAGCAAGAGAAAGCAGATTGATCTCCAAATCTTATGATGATCTCTTCCTTCTATAAAAAATACAGCAGGCAACTAATCTGGGGCGTCTTTTGTACGCTGCCGATTCTGACAATTATGGCAGAGTTATTGCCTTCCAATAACGATATCGAAACCTGGTTGCCCAAAGACTCCGATGTGCGAATCGTCTATGATCGATTTAAAGCAGAGTTCGGAGCAGAAGAAGTTGTGCTCGTCGCTGTACAGGGCGGACTGAATCAAACTTCACTCGTGGAAGCGACTGCCGGTCGTATTGAAGCGTTACCGACAGTCAGGCAATGCTGGACTCCCCAACGACTCAAATCAATTTTACACGAATTCAAAGTGGAACCGGCGGAAATTGACAAGCGTCTGAATGGGCTGTTGATGAATTCCGAGAAGAATGTAGCAGGCATTCTGGTGCTGCTTTCCGATACGGGTATTAAAAACCGGGCCGGGACGGTTGAGGGGATTCGCGAAAAACTGGAATACAACCAGCTGACCGGAAACGAAGTTCAGCTGGCGGGTGCCCCCGTTGTAATTGCAGAACTGGATCGGCTGGGCAGTCAGAAAAACAACAAAAAGTTCTTTATCATTACGTTATTGATCAGCCTCGGCCTGTTGTATTATTCTTTCCGGGAGTGGAAAAAAACACTGGCAACCCTGGGATTGACCATCTGGGCTATCAATCTCACAACGGCGATGATCTATTTGGGCGGTGGCGAAATGAATTTCATTCTCGGTGCCCTGTCAGTCATGGTAATGGTTTTTACACTGGCGATCTCAATTCATGTGCATCACTATGTTGCCAGTTGTATCGACGAACCAGATCCGTTATCGGCTGCTTTGAAAATTGCCTGGAAACCCTGTGTACTGGCAACATTGACCACAACGATTGGTCTGTTTTCCCTGACAGTCAGTGAAATTGGGCCTGTGATTCAGTTTGGGTATGCAGCTTCAGTTGGGACTTTCGTGTCTCTGATTACTGGTCTGGGACTGACACCTGCTGTATTAACACTTTGGCCCATTGACCCGAAAACGGTCCACTCCGGAAAACAACGCTGGAATTTTCAACGTTGTGCAAACTGGCTGATTGATCATTCCGGACGCGTTTCCATCGCCACGATTATGCTGGTGATGATTACGGGAGTGGGGCTGTTCAGTCTGCGAACGAAGATTGATCCGCTGGATTTTCTGCCAGCAGAAGGGCGAGTCATTCAGGATGTGCGGGCTGTTCAAAATAATCTGACGGAACTCGATTCCATTGAAGCTATTGTCGACTTCGGTGACGAGGAGATTCCTTTCATTAAAAAAGTGGAGCATATCCGCAAGCTGGAAGCAATCATACAACAGCATCCCGCTGTGCGACATACGATGTCTCTGGCCAGTTTTTTTCCGAAGCAGTTTCCTGAGAGTCCCTTTGAGACAGCTCGCCTGTTATCGCACGCACAGTCGGCTCATGGAGATAATGATTTCACCTCCGATGGCGAACGACTCTGGCGGATCTCAGCGCGAATCAGCAGCGATGCCGATCTGCCACAGGATCAGGTGTATGATGAGCTCACAGCTATGATTGATGATCCGAATGTGATTTTGACGGGGGTTGCACCCCTGCTGAGGCGGGCACAGAACCAGATCTTTACCGGATTCTGGGAGAGTTTCTCGATGGCGTTTGTGATCATTACCGTTGTGATGATTGTTTCTCTCCGGTCTATCAAAGCCGGGCTGGTGGCAATGGTGCCGAATCTGACGCCGATTTGTATCGTGTTTGGTATCCTGGGCTGGTATCAGATTCCCATTGATATTGGCATCATGATGACCGCCAGTATTGCTTTGGGGATCGCCGTCGACGGGACATTTCATTTTCTCGTACGCTACCAGAGTCAGTTTCGTCTGACCGGAAATTCAGCACAGGCATCACGGGATTCTCTTTTGATGACAGGCGAACCGATCTTTACTGCGGCCGTCATTACGGGAGCGGGTATGCTGGCGCTCACATTGAGCAACTTTGTCCCGACTGCCCGCTTCGGATATATGATGACATCTCTACTGGTAGCCGCTTTGGTGGGGGACCTGGTGTTACTTCCCTGCCTGCTGGCCTTGCGACCGGAAAAATCTGAGGATCAGAATGGTACTGATCACACAGACACCGAGCAGTCATCTCAAGGTCAGCAGCACGCTCCCCATTTCCTCAAGCAGCAGCAGCGAGAAACGAAAGATCAGTCTGGGAAGGCAGTTGCATAATCTCTTCTAGTGCCGCAATCGCAATTGCCTGTTATTCTGATGGCTTTTCTTGACCCCTTGATTGATATATGAAGCCAGTTCATTATCATTGAGGCTCCCCGGCCCGGAACGGGTTCGCATCTATAGACCAGCAGGTCCAGTCAACTTTGTTTTCCTGAACCGATCAGCGAAATCCTAGCACAAAAGAATTGCGGACACCGGTTATATATCACGACAAACTCTAACTTTCAGATCACAGCGGAATACAACATGGGATATCATCTGATCACAGGTGCTACTGGTTTACTGGGAAGATACTTGATTCGGGACCTGGCTTCTGCCGGAGTTCCACTTGCTGTTCTGGTACGTCCCACGCGGCGGATGACCGTTGATCAGCGAATTGACATGATCATGGCATTCTGGGATGAGCATCTGGGGCGTGAATTGCCTCATCCTGTGGTACTCGAAGGGAACATTAATGAAGAAAACCTGGGACTGAGTCCTGAGCAGTTGACCTGGGCGACAGAGAATGTCGATCGCATTATCCATTCAGCAGCCAGCCTTTCCTTTTACAGCACCAGCCATGAAAGTGAGCCCTGGCGTTCGAATGTCGGCGGTGTAAAGAAGGTTCTTGATTTCTGTAAGACCGCGAATATCAAAAAATTTGATCATGTCTCCACGGCGTATGTCTGTGGATTACGATCCGGCCGTATTATGGAGTCGGACGTTGATGTGGGGCAGGAATCCGGGAATGATTATGAGCGGAGTAAGCTGGAGGCAGAGTTGATGGTGCGTAGTGCAGAGCATATTGAATCTCTGACTGTCTTCCGTCCCGCCATCATTATTGGTGACTCCAAGACTGGTTTCACAAATACGTTTCATGGATTTTACGCTGCCCTGCAACTGGGGCACACGTTAACCCAGATGCAGTCTCCTGATGAAACCGGACGCTACTACGCGAAATCGCGTTTTACACTGAATGGAGATGAGTCCAAAAACCTGATTCCCGTCGACTGGGTTTCTGCAGTGATGTCACATATCATTACTCACCCCAAGCTTCATGAAAAGACATATCACCTGACACCACTGCATCCGGTGCAATCTCGACTCGTGCATGATGTTCTGGAAGCGACCTGTAATTTCTATGGATCAGAATTTGCCGGGGCGGGGGTTGAACTGGAAGATCCTACAGAAGCAGAACGGCTCTTCTATGATCATATCCGCGTCTATAATTCATACTGGCGTGATGATCCGGTATTTGACAGTACGAATACTCAAACAGCGGCTCCCCATCTGCCTTGCCCCCACGTTGATCGCGAACTGTTGACGCGCCTGTCACAGGCAGCCATTGATATGAACTTCAGTTGGAACGATCGCACGCCACACCGCTTTGAGGTCAAGTAGCCCAGGGGTTATGCATCCGCGGTTTGGGTTTGGGTTCTGGTTCAGGCGGTTGAACTTCTTCGACCTGGGGTTGGGGGGAGGGAGGCAGAGGTTCGTCTTTACGTTGAACCACTTTGTCCAGGATGCCGTTTACAAACTGGGATGAATTGGCACTGCCGAATTCCCGTGCCAGCTCAACTGCTTCGTCGATAACGACTGGAGCGGGTGTGTCCGTGTGCAGCAACTCGTAAGAACCCAGTCTGAGGATATTTCGGTCGGTGACTGCCATCCGTTTAAGCGTCCAGTTTTCGGCAACTCTGATGATATGCTCATCTAGCTGCTGTTTGTACTCCATGACTCCTGTAAACAGTTCCCAGGCGAAAGTGCGTGTCGTTTTGTTACGACCATGCTCTTCAATCATCTCGCGGATCTCATTGATGGAAATACCCGGATTGAGATCGATCTGGTAGAGCATTTGAACGACTAAGAATCGTGCCTGTTTTCGCAAAGACATGGGAATATCGCTAGTATAGAAAGAGGATGTTGTAAAATATCTGTCGTCAGAGACGGCAGAATAGCGTCTGCCGTTTTTCTTACGCCTGGCTCTGATCAATTGATTGCAAAAGATTGACCATTTCAATGGCAGCCAGGGCGGCTTCTCCACCTTTATTGCCAACTTTTCCGCCAGCACGATCCATCGCCTGTTCCATTGTCTCACAGGTCAGCACGCCAAACAGGACGGGCACGCCACTTTCCTGGCTGCATCGCATGATGCCGGCTGCCACCTGATGATTAATATAATCATGATGCATCGTACTTCCCTGGATCACAGCACCCAGACAGCAGACAGCCTTGTACTTACCACTTTTGGCCAGTCGGTCTGCAACGAGTGGCAGTTCAAACGATCCGGGAACCCAGAGCACTGTGATGTTTTCTTCAGAACCGCCATGACGACGAAACGTCTCCAGGGCGCCTTCCAGCAGTCTGCGTGTAATCAGCTCATTCCAGCGGGAAACGACAATCGCGAAACTCGCATCACGAACCAGTAAATCGCCTTCAATCAGTTTATGCTTCATCGAGGTGGTAACTTATCAATCTACAATAAAAACAGCGGTCAACAGACTATCATCTGCAATCAGCAGCTTAGCCCAGGTTCATACTTAATAAAAATTCTTCATTCGTTTTTGTACGACGCATTCGGGTAGTGAGCAACTCCATGGCATCTACCGGATTCATATCATTGAGCACACGTCTGAGTATCCAGACCCGGCGAAGTTCTTCCTCATCCATCAGCAGTTCTTCGCGGCGCGTACCCGATTTATTGACATCAATTGCTGGCCAGATACGTTTTTCAACCATTCTGCGGTCCAGATGCAATTCGGTATTACCAGTTCCTTTAAATTCTTCAAAGATGACTTCATCCATCCGGCTACCTGTATCAACCAGTGCAGTAGCAACAATAGTCAGGCTGCCTCCTTCTTCTACATTCCGCGCTGCACCGAAAAATCGTTTGGGGTGCTGTAATGCATTCGCATCCACACCACCAGAGAGAATTTTTCCGGAGTGAGGAACTTCTGTGTTCCAGGCGCGAGCGAGACGGGTAATCGAATCAAGGAAGATGACAACATCTTCGCCATATTCAACCATACGTTTTGCTTTTTCGATGACCATTTCCGAGACCTGAATATGGCGGCTTGGTGGTTCATCGAAGGTACTGCTGACGACTTCACAGCGGTCTCCGCCTACCTGGCGTTCCATGTCGGTCACTTCTTCCGGGCGTTCGTCAATCAGTAAAATGAAGACATAGGCATCGGGATGACTTCCGAGCACACATTTTGCCATTTCCTGCAGCATGACCGTCTTACCGGCACGAGGAGGCGAGACAATCAAACCACGTTGTCCCATTCCGACGGGCGCAATCAGGTCCACGATTCTGGTACTCAGGTTCCCTGCAGACGAGGAAAGTCTGAGACGTTCTTTCGGATGCAGTGGAGTCAGATCATCGAAGAAGACTTTAGTTGTCAAAATCTCGGGATCACAGCCATTGACGGCTTCTACCCGCAGTAAGGCGAAATAGCGTTCGTTCTCTTTGGGAGGACGAATCTGGCCAGCAACGATGGCTCCCGTTCGCAGACCAAAGCGGCGAATCTGGCTGGGGGAGACATAAATATCATCGGGACAGGGAAGGTAGTGATAATCGGGACTTCGTAGAAATCCAAAACCATCCGGCAGGATTTCCAGAGTTCCTTCTCCAAACATCAGGCCATTGACTTTGGTACGTTCTTTCAGGATCTTAAAAATCAGATCCTGTTTTTTGAGGCCCGTATATTCTGTGAGGTTCTCTTCTTTTGCCAGCTGCATCAGATCTTTCATCGTCAGTTTCTGCAGGTCGGCGATATGAATCTCACTCTGTTTGATTTTCTCGTACCGTTCATCTGCGGCTCTGGTAATGGCGGATTCGCGCTGATGCCGCGTTACGGGTTTTTCCCGTTTGGAGTCTTGATCTAACTCGCTGATATTTTTTGAAGCCACAGTTCCGTCATTTTCAGATGTCTGAAGTTTTATGGATTTGGCCATAGTGAATGCTTTCCGAATTACAAAATTTAGTGAGATGAAGTCGTGTGGAGTTCTGGAGTCAATGTAGATGTGTTGAACGCGAAGATTAACTAACCTCTGGAAAGGTTCTCTGAGTGAAAAGGCATGAGCGGGTTGTTATGAATTCATCAAAGAAGAGCTTCTTATTTAGATTGTTTCAATGACTTAAGATGCAGAGGAGACATCCGAAGTTCGTCAAATAATCTATTAATTTGTAATTTTTTGTTTCCGAATTGAATCTATGAACTTTGAAAGATCTAAGCCAGCTGATTCCAGGTCCTGACCATTTTGAATCAAACCATCTGCCAGTTTCCGTTTTTCTGAGAGAGGCAGTTGATGTTTTTCCCGTTTGGTTAACTCTGTTTCTGACCATCCCCGGTTTTGAGTCACCCGTTTGAGGCGTTGCTCGAAAGGACAGTCGATAAATACGATTTGATCACACAGCTCTTTCCAGCCCGCTTCTACGATCACAGCGGCATCGACCAGGATGACATCGACCTGATTCAGAGATCGGGCCGCTTGAATTTCCTGTTCCAGCCTGCGATGTATTGCTGGATGGACTATGGTTTCGAGTTGTTTTAATGACTTTTGATGTTGTTTTGATTCTCCAAAAACAAGTCTGGCCAGTTCAGATCGAGAAATCGTTCCCCGTTCATTGAACACCACAGATCCAAACTGCTCTCGAATTTTCTCTTGAATATCAGGTAATTCAAGTACCTCATGTCCAATCCGATCTGCGTCTATCACAACAGCAGGTCGAAGCGATTTGACTTTATTGGCAACCGCACTTTTGCCTGATCCGATCCCTCCAATCAGGGCTATCGTGGGAATGAATGTATGACGAGACACAAGATGGTTGTGACAACTTGCAATGGTGGAAAATGGTTTGTTTACACATTCCTTCGCAACAGAAACTTACCACACAGGAGGTTTATGATTGCTGAATCCCTTAGCAACTAGTAGATGAGACACATAGGCGTGCATTAATATCGTTACCGATAGCGTACAGGTTGTCAACAAAAAAAAGGAAAGATCGCTATTTTACGCTTAAATTTTATATTTCTGTCGGACAGGTTTCAAATCCCCCGTCAGAACTCCCTGTTTTGTAGATTATTTCAGCCGACTTTTCAGGCGTATTCAGTAAAGATTACGAGTGAGCAATTTCCAGCGGGTTCTGTTCCAGCCAGTTGAGTCCGCTCGACATATCCACAATCAGGGGAACTTCGAGATTCATGGCGGATTCCATCTCTTCCCGTACGATCAGGCCCAGAGTGTCCAGCGCGGTGAGCGGCACTTCGAACACCAGTTCATCGTGGATTTGCATGAGCATGCGCCCCGGGTGCTGTTCCTGTTTTATTCGATCACTGACATTCAGCATCGCTTGTTTAATCAGGTCGGCTGCAGACCCCTGAATGACGGTATTGATCGCGGTTCTCTCGGGCATGTTGAGCTGTTTTTGCACACCTCCCCGGACTCCCTGAATTTCACGTTTTCTGCCACAGATTGTTGTGACATAATTTTGTTTTGCACAATCTTCGAGGATCTGATCCAGAAATTCTCTGACCCCCTGATATCTTGCAAAATAGTCTTCGATGAATCCAGCGGCTTCCGATTGAGGGATACCGATGGCTTCTGATAAACCAAACGGGCTCTGACCGTAGATCACACCGAAGTTGACCGCTTTCGCAGTGCGACGCATGTTGCTGTCGACCTGATCATGAGGGACAGAATAGATATCGGAGGCGACGGCTGTGTGAATGTCAGCCCCTTCGCGGAACGCCTGGCTTAGTGCGACATCTTGACTCAGGTGTGCCAGCACCCGGAGTTCGATCTGTGAATAATCGGCACAGAGCAGCCTCCAGCTCTCATCCTGGGGAATGAATGCTTTGCGAATCTGCCGTCCTTCTTCTGTTCGTACCGGTATGTTCTGCAGATTGGGATCACTCGAGCTCAGTCGGCCTGTGGCGGCAACGACCTGATTAAAGCTGGCATGGATTCGACCTGTTTCTGGATTAACAAGATCGGGCAGCGCATCCAGGTAGGTGCTCTTTAGTTTGGAGAGATGTCGATGTTCTGTGATCTTGGCGGGCAGGGCATGCAGCGGTGCCAGCTTCTCCAGTACACTCTGATCCGTGCTGGGGCCCGTTTTTGTTTTTTTAAAGACGGGCAAGTTCAGTTCCTCGAATAACACCGTTCGGAGTTGCAGTGGGGAGGCAATGTTAAATTCATGGCCTGCCATTTCGTGGATTTCGCCGATCAGCGTCATTAACCGTTTCTCAAGCAGTTGACTCTGCTGCTTGAGTTCTGTGGTGTCGACTTTAATTCCTGTGAATTCCATCTCGGCCAGTATGGAAATGAGCGGTCGTTCCAGATCCCAGTAGAGGTCCCATAACCCGGCATGTTTGAGCTCTTCCTGCAGGATCCGCGAGAGCTGCCAGGCTATTTCAGCATCTTCGACGGCGTATTCGGCGACTTTATCGACGTCGACTTCAAACATCTTCTTCTGCTGTTTGCCGGAGCCGATCAGATCGGAGATGGGAATCATGGTATGCTGCAGATACCGCTCTGACAGTTTGTCGAGACTGTGTCCGCGCTCGCCGGCGCTGATCAGATAGCTGGCCACCATGGGGTCGATGCTGACTCCCTGCAGAAACACGCCTACCCGCATCAGTACGACCATGTCATATTTGATATTCTGATTGGTGATCAGGATCTCGGGGTCTTCCAGAATTGGTTTCAGATGTTCCAGGACATATTGAGGATCCAGGGATGACTGGCCTGTAGGGCCTTCGACTGGAATATAAAATCCGCGGTGTTTTTCCCAGCTGATGGCCCAGCCTACAATTTCCGCTTCTGCAGGCTTCAATCCCGTTGTTTCCAGGTCGACACAGAATTCGTCCTGTTCTTTAAGCAGGGCCAGGAATGTTTCAAACGCCGATTTGCTGTCAATGGTTTCGCGGACCCGCTCGACAGGTTCTGAGGGGGCTCCGGTCGAGAGTTCCTTCTTCATCTCTTCAGCAAAGCGACGAAATCCAAAATCGACGAACAACTGATGTAAACGTTCGCGGTCCGGATGAGTTAATCGGGATGCTTCCCAGTCGATGTTGAGGTCCAGTGACTGATTCAAGGTAACCAGTTCTCTCGACATGCGGGCCTGATCGGCGAATTCTTTCAGGTTTTGCTGCAGTTTTGGCCCTTTCGCTTTGTCTGCATTGGCCAGAACACCTTCCAGGGTTCCAAACTGTTCGATCAGAGTCTGTGCCTTTTTAGGTCCCACCAGTGGAACCCCGGGAATATTATCCACGCTGTCACCGACCAGGGATTGAAAATCAATCACCTGATCAGGTCGAACGCCCCAGTCTGTCTGGACTGCTTCAGAGTCCATGAACTGATTTTTGCGAATATTGTAGAGTCGGATGGCATCATTGATGAGTTGTCTGGCATCTTTGTCATTGGTGACGATGGTGGTTTCGATCCCTTTTTCATTCGCCAGACGGGCAATGGTGGCAAATACGTCGTCTGCTTCCCAGCCGGGGCATTCGATGACGGGGACCTGAAACCCTCTGACGACGTCCATGATGTGGGGGATTTGCGGAACCAGATCTTCGGGCATCGCGGAGCGATTGGCCTTATATTCAGGGTAGAGATCTTTTCGTGTACCCGGACCGCTGGAGTCCATGGCAAAGATTAAATAATCAGGAGCGTGCGTTTTAATAATGTTCAGGATATCACGGGTGATGCCGAATATGGCATTGGTGGGTTGTCCCGTGGGGCCGGTCATAGCCGGCACAGCATGAAAAACCTGAAATACCAGAGAAAACGTATCAATGATGTAAAGTGTTTCTTTCATAAAGATTTAGCTTTACCTGAAATTTTAAAAAGGGATTGCCGAAACTGAAAACATGCAGATGTTGTATCTTCAATAAGGAGCCGTTGCGGGAAAGTAAGTCACCGGCTCTGCGACCTGTGCGGTTCATTATTGGTGAGTGTGGCGCTGATCGCCATCAACAGACCTCCTGAAGTCGAAACTCAACGAAATCTTTTCGTCGTATTGCCAGAGAACTCTGGTTTACTGGTATTTTGTGTAGTTTTTCAAAGAGTTCAAGCCAAGGGAGAAGTGAGAGAACTAATTCTCAGCACACTGGATAGAATCAGAATGCTGCTTGACACTGGTTTTTCTGCATTTAGAATAAAGTAAAGCAAGATGCTGGTTTTTCAGAATCATCTCATACCGGCGCTCCGAGGCTCCTTCGAGCCTGTGATGGAACATGACTGAAAATATTTTACACATCAGACACGAACCGCCAGGGTGCTGAACTGCACCTGATTGTTACTTGAATATCCTTAAGGTTTAAAAACATGGCTGCCAGTAAACCAACTGCTGTTCACTTTTCACTGATCTTTTTTGTTATGACCACCCTGATTGGTAGCGTGGCTGCTTATCTGGGGTATTCCGATCTGGCAGAAACGAATGTCAAGTTGGATCAGGCTCTGAAAGATTCACAGCGCGATAACATTGCCGTTCGTAAACTGGATGAAGAAGTGGATAAGCTGAAAAAGCTGATTGGTAATGAGCAGGAAGATGTGGGCGCGGTGAATAAGACACCCAATACGGTGATTGGTGCCACAGAACTGGATATTAAAAATCACGCTGGTGTGCTGGCAGAGGCCACGATCAAGAGTACACTGATCAAGCTCTCTGCCCAGTTAGATCAGACCAAAACTGAGCTGGCTGCAGAGCAGAAAGCCAAAAATGAACTGGAAGCAGCCTTTCAGCAACTGAAGGGCAATATGGATAAGGAAATTGATGTGCATCGCAAGGCCCGTGGAAGTTCTGAGAAGGATCTCGCTGACACTCAGAAAGTCAAAGAAGAAGAGGTCGGTGCCAAAGATCAGCAGATCGCTGCCTTGCAGAAAGAAAATGAAGAAATTCTGATCGAACTGGATCAACTGCGTGAAACCAATGCCAAAACCATTAAAGATCTGGAAAACAAGAATAACACCTATGCCAGTCTGATTGATACGCTCCGCAGCCGTCTTGATCAGGTTCAGAAGTTTAGTTTTGAAGTACCCGATGGCGTGGTCCGTACCGTTGATAACAGTACCGGGGTTGTCTGGATTAATCTGGGCGAAGCGGATCGTCTCCCCAAGCGAATGACATTCAGTGTGTATCGGAAAGCACATCAGGGAATTGGCCGCGGAGAAGAAGATATTATTGGTGCCATTGAAGTGACTAAAATTCTTGGACCTCACCTGTCCGAAGCCCGAATTGTCGGCGACGACATTTATCAGCCCATCAGCCCTGGCGATCCCATTTATACTCCACTCTGGGGGGTAGGACGTCCTGAAACCTTTGCCATTTCAGGGATTATTGATCTGGATGGGGATGGGAAATCGGATATGGATCTGCTGAAACGCGTGATTGAGAATGCCAATGCCAAAATTGACAATCAGGTTACTGAAAATGGGGAACGCATTGGTGACGGTTTAACCGTGCATACCAAGTTCCTGGTAATTGGTCAATCGCCTGATGTCGAATCAGCAAAAACTGACGAACAGCGTGACAAGATGCAGGAACTGCTGGCCAAGATGAAAGAGATTCGTGAAGAAGCCCGTCTGAAAGCCGTGCGTGTGATCGGTATCAATGACTTCTTAAGTTATATCGGTTACAAGCCACAGCGGCGATTGTTTGTGCCAGGTTCTGGAGTGAAGTCTCCTATTAAGCAGGGAGCAAAAGTTACCGGTGTGAATGACTCTTCTTCAGGCTCAGTCTCGCAGGTCTTCACTCGAAGTAAACGTCTGAAACAGCAAACTTCTTCCGGTCAGAATTCTAAAGTGTTTGGAACTGGTAAATAACCCGGTTTTGTTCAAGCCCATAATTAAATGTAAAAACCGCGGTTGCCTGATAGCGACCGCGGTTTTTTTGTAGCTGTTACCCTGGTTTCCAGGCAGCAGTCAGTTTAAGCTTTCTGCTGTCTGGGTTTACCCTTCGATTTGAATCGCTTGCGTTTGGGGGCACCTGATTCAGTCTGATCATCAAGTCGGGAGATGCGTAACTGTTGTCCGGAGACCCAGACATTTTTTAATGCCCGGAATATATCGCGAGGCATGCCTTCCGGAAGATCAACAGTGCTGTATTCATCGAAGATATTGATTCGTCCGATGTACTGGCTGTCCAGATTCGCTTCGTTTGCGATTGCACCCACAATATTACCCGGTTTCACACCGTGGCTATGGCCGACTTGAACGCGGAAACGTTCCATGCCTTCCTCAGGTGATTCACTGGTTGCCCGTTCCCGTTTGGGAGCAAAAACTTTCTCTTTATCTTTTGTGAACTCTTTATCTTTAGAGAAACGGCGTTCCGACTGGAACTGAGGTTTTCCGGATCTGTCCCGCTGCCTTTGCGGGGTTTCCCGGTGGGAGCTTTCTCTTTGAGGTGTCTCTTTGAGGAATAGCGGACGTTTTCCCTGGAACATACAGGCCAGGGCGGCTGCGATATCGATCTCAGAACGCTCTGATTCTGCTTTGAATTCACTCATTAGTTTCTGGAACTGTTCGAAGTCAGGACTATCCATGGCTTTCGTAACAGACTCTTTAAAACGTTCTGTACGTCGCTTATTGATTTGATTGATGGAAGGCAGTTCCATTCGTTCAATCTTAAGCTTAATCGCCCGTTCGATCCCTGAGAGGGAACGCTGCTCACGCGGTGAGACGAACATAATCGCTTCACCAGTTCGACCTGCACGCCCTGTGCGCCCGATCCGATGCACGTAGGCTTCGGAATCGCCAGGCAGATCGTAGTTGATCACATGGCTGATACGATTGACGTCCAGTCCTCTGGCAGCGACGTCAGTCGCAATGACGATATTGACGTGGCCAGCCTTTAAACGTCCGACGGTACGTTCGCGTTGTTTTTGAGGGATGTCACCATTCAGGGGAGCCGCCAGAAAACCGCGTGCTTCCAGCTTTTCCGATAGTTCGGTGGTGATGCTTTTGGTACGAACGAAAATGATCACGCCATCGGTTTCTTCTGCTTCCAGAATCCGGGTCAGGGCATCCAGTTTGTGATGTCCCTTTGCGAGCCAATACCGCTGGCGGATCGTGTCTGCGGTTCGGGTTTTGTCTTTGACTGTAATTTCCTGTGGCGATTTCAGGTAATTACCGGCAATGCGCCGAATCGCTTCGGGCATCGTCGCTGAAAACAGTGCCGTCTGATGATTGTCCGGAGTCTGCTCCAGGATCCATTCTACATCGTCGATAAAGCCCATTCGCAGCATTTCGTCGGCTTCATCCAGAACCAGGCAACGCAGGTTATCGAGTTTCAGGGTACCTCGACGCATATGGTCCATCACGCGACCGGGAGTTCCCACAACGACATGGACGCCTCGTTTTAAAGGCTGCAACTGTCCTCTGAAATCAGCGCCCCCATAAATCGGCAAAACCTGGAGGCCATTGAGTTGTGAACCGTATTCTTTGAACGATTCGCCAACCTGAATCGCCAGTTCCCGGGTAGGAGCCAGAACCAGAACCTGTGGGGCTTTGAGTTCCAGATCGATTTTAGAAAGTAAAGGCAGGGCAAATGCGGCCGTTTTACCGGTTCCTGTCTGAGCCTGGCCAACCAGGTCACGTCCTTCCAGCAGATGTGGAATGGTCTGTGACTGAATTGGCGTGGGTGTGTCGTATCCTAGTTGAACCAGCGTATCCAAGATGGGCTGGCAGAGTGCTAAATCCGTAAATTTTGCCTGCGAAGAGACATCCGTTAACATACATCAACCTTTTGACGAACCTTCAGCCGGGTAGGGCTGTACGTACTCGTCGTGTAATAGAGAAAAATGGGTCGTGCAAATATTTAGAAACAGGTGAGAGTCGGCCATTCCGGACTCAGGATTCATTTTCAGGGATTGTGCCTGAAAAGAGTTCTCCTTGAAGCTCTGCTTCGTATCACCCTATTGCTACTGTTTGAGAGCGGAAACCATACAAGGTTCGGCAAATGTAGCTTTAACAACACGATAAAGATCAGCAAACAGCTGATTCTTTAATAAAGAGATTCTGGAGATCAGCCGTAAAGTGGTCAGGTCGTTTCTTACAGGCACCTGACATTTAGGGCTACTCAACGCGGGGATTATATCATTAGTACGCTTTAATTGCACGTCCTGAATCGTGAAAATCATAGAATATCTGGTTTCGTGATCAGTTCTCAGGAAAAGTGGACAAAAAGCTGTCCGGCACTTAAGTCGCGTCTCTATTTTGTTCTACAATACCTGAAATTTAGAAATCAACCCTTTTTCACCGGAGTTATTTATGGATTCACTGGATGATCCGTCGGAAAACAGGAATCAGGCAGAAGTCCCTGATGAACAGTCATTGCTCTGGCTGGAAGAGATTGAAGGCGAACGTGCGCTCGGCTGGGTGAAGGAACAAAATGCGTCGACTTTGCAGGCGTTGACCAGTGATCCGCGTTTTGAAGAATATCAGCGAGAAGCATTGCAGATTCTGACCGCCTCCGACCGGATTACCTATGGAACCCTGCGTGGTGAATTCGTTTATAACTTCTGGCGCGATGAGGAGCATGTGCGTGGTATCTGGCGGCGGATGTCTTTAAAGCGATTCAAACAGGATTCAAGGGAGTGGGATATTCTGCTGGATATAGACCAACTGGCAGAATCAGAAAAGGAAAACTGGATCTATAAGGGGGTTGACAGCCTGGGACCTGCCCACGAACGCTGCATCATTGAGCTGGCACCCGGGGGAACTGATACGGCAGTGTATCGTGAGTTTGATATTCCTTCGCGTACGTTTGTGAAGGATGGCTTTAATGTTCCGCTGGCCAAAACCAACCTCTGTTGGGAGAACCGCGATCAACTATTGATTGCGACCGACTGGGGCGAAGGGAGTCTGAACACTTCAGGTTATGCACGAATACTGAAACGCTGGAAACGGGGAACCCCTCTTTCTAAGGCAGAAACGCTGCTGGAAACAGACGTCGAAGAAACCTTTATCTATCCGATCGATCTGGAGCATGCAGGCCAGCGCGTCTGTTTTGTGATGCGGGGACATGACTTTTATCATTTCAGTTTTTACCTGGTGAATTCCGCGGGAACTTTAAGTCAACTGCCACTCCCGCCGAAATGCAGCCTGTCTGGATTGTTTGAGGGGCAGCTACTCATTGAGTTGAAAGAAGAGTGGCGTGGCTTTGCAGCAGGGGCACTGATCAGTATCTCGCTGGCAGATTTTCAGAAGACCGGTAAGATCGGGGAGGTCCTGACGGTTTATGATCCGGGGGAGACCGGCACGGTTTCACAGGTGCGATGTGCGAAGGACGCCGTTTATCTGACGGGAATCGAACATGTCTCCAGTCAGATTCGAGAATTGCGACTGCAGGATCACCAGTGGCAGGCACGACTGCTTCCCTGGGGGGCGAATGACGTCATCTCAATCAGCTCGTCAGACAGCAGCAGCAATGATCTGCTCCTGGCCCGCGACGGTTTTCTGCAACCAAACAGCCTCTATTACGTCAATTTTACAGAGGGAATCGATGAGCAACTGCAATCCACACCAGCACGGTTTGATACCAGTGGACTGACAGTTGAGAAACACTTCGCCATCAGCCGAGATAAAACCGAAGTGCCTTATTTCATCGTGTATCAAAAAGGAATGAAACTGGATCATTCTGCGCCGGTCCTGCAATACGGATACGGCGGGTTTGAAATCTCGATTTTACCTCATTACAGCCCGATTATGGGAAAACTCTGGCTGGAAAAAGGGGGCGTGTATGTACTCGCCAATATCCGCGGGGGAGGCGAATATGGCCCGCGCTGGCATGATTCTGCATTACAGGAACATCGCCAGCGGGCGTACGACGACTTTTTCGCGGTCGCAGAGGCTGTGCAAAGTAGAGGTTTCAGTTCTCCAAAACACTATGGTGTCATGGGACGCAGTAACGGAGGCCTGTTGATGGGAGTCGCTTTGACACAGCGTCCTGAGCTGTTTAATGCGATCGTGTGTGGTGTACCTCTGCTGGATATGAAACGTTTCAACAAACTGCTGGCCGGGGCCAGCTGGATGGCAGAATATGGGAATCCTGATCTTCCCGAGCAATGGGATTTTATCAGCCAGTATTCTCCCTTTCATAATTTGAAAGCAGAGCAGGCTTATCCCAAAGTTTATTTTTTCACTTCGACCAAAGATGATCGTGTTCATCCCGGTCACGCACGGAAAATGGCTGCCCGGATGGCTCAGCTGGGGCATGAGTTCTTCTACTATGAAAATATCGAAGGGGGCCACAAAGGGAACGCCAATCAGAAACAGGAAGCCATGCTTAGCGCCCTGGAGTATCTGTACCTGATGCGACAGCTCACCTGATATTTGATTGGCAACTGAGGTTTAATGTGTTTCGATAGATGAAGATTTCAAAGTCGCTTATCCTGAAATCACCCGCCTGGTTTATCCACTTGATCAACCTACTGTGAGGATCTTTCCCATGAGTTACCGCCTGCCTTGTTTCTGGATCATCCTTTGTTCTTTGACCAGTTTCAATTTGTGTGAATCAGTGACAGCCGCTGAAAAGTCAGAAACCAAGCGTCCCAATATTCTCTTGATCACAGCGGACAATCTGGGATATGGTGACCTGGGTTGCTATGGAAACCAGGTGATGAAAACTCCCGTGCTGGATCAACTGGCGGCAGAAGGAGTCAGGTTGACCGATTTTTATACCGCTTCACCCACCTGTACCGTATCAAGGGCCACGCTTTTGACGGGCCGCTATCCCCAGCGCATCGGTTTGAATCACCAGTTGAGTGCGGATGAGAACTATGGTGATGGCTTGCGGAAAAGTGAGACACTGATTCCTCAATATCTGAAACCACTGGGATATCGCACGGCCTGTTTTGGTAAATGGAATGTTGGATTTTCGCCGGGCAGTCGACCTACCGAACGGGGATTTGATGAGTTTTTCGGCTTTGCTGCAGGGAATATCGACTATTACCATCACTATTACGCAGGTCGTCATGACTTGTGGCGTGGTTTGAAGGAAGTCTTTGTCAAAGGATATTCAACAGATTTGTTCGCTGATGCCGCCTGTCAATATATTGCTGCTGAGAGCGAACAGCCGTTTTTCATCTATCTGCCTTTCAACGCCCCCCATTTTCCCAGTCAGCGAAACAAGCAGCCCGGTCAGGGGAATGAATGGCAGGCACCAGAACGCGCATTTGAAAAATATGGTTATGATCCACAGACGACGAATCCACAGGAGCGGTATCGAGCGGTCGTGACGGCACTCGACACTGCTATCGGACGCGTCTTAAAGCAACTGGATGCGAGTGGTCTCCGCGATAACACGATTGTGATCTGGTACTCGGACAATGGTGCATTCATGCTGAAAGACCGGGGGCTGGAAGTCGCCAGCAACAAACCATTACGCGACGGGGGTGTCACTCTGTGGGAAGGGGGGATCCGAGTTCCGGCGATCATTCGCTATCCCGACCATCTCAAAGCGGGCAGCGTCAGCCAAAGTCAACTGATCAGCCTGGATATTCTGCCGACATTGGTCACCCTGGCTGGCGGTCAACTACCTGCAGGGCGGATTCTGGATGGACAGGATATGCTACCGGCACTGACAGCACAGGATTCCCCGGAGCCGCGTACCTTCTTTTTCCAGTATCGCAATTTTAGCGGCGTCCGCAGGGGGAAGTATAAACTCGTTCGCATCAAACCTGATCAGCCTTTTATGCTGTTTGATCTGGAGCAGGACCTGTCAGAAACTACAAATCTGGCAGAACGTCATCCGGAGATTTTAACCGCACTCCAACAGTCGTATGCCAAGTGGGAGCGCGAAGTGGCTGAGAAATAGTCCCTGGAGAGAAAACAGAAGGTGAGCCACCGATTAGATCAGTGGTGGCTCTTCTCCATTTTCGATCTCATGATTGAGTGACTCTTCGAAAAGCAACTGGCGTTCCGAGAAACCCTCGTCCAGCGTATGCCAATAGGTCACATCATCTTCGCCGGACTTCCAGCAGAGATACACTTCCTTGCCATCACGGAGTGCAGGAAAGTTGACGACACCGAGTGCAGGGTCTTCCAGTTCAACGCCCAGTTCCCGGAGTTCGTTGATATAGGTCTCCAACTGTTCGGTATCATTTTCGATATCGAGTTCGGCCTGCAGAAGTTCTTCGCTGTAGACGGAGTCTTCGTCTCGTGCAGAAGCACCGGGGAGACGCTTGATTTCGTTGATGCGTTCACGGCGGTCATGCAGGTTCTGGTACAGCTCGACGATATCTCTGACAATCACCTGGACGAGCGGAAGACGAAGGTTGGCCTCTTCAGGTGTGAAAATCAGCTTTCTTTGTGCTTCAGCATTCATGATGAGACCTTTATTTCTTTTTGACAGTCTTCATTTCAGCGATGTGACAGCGTCGTCACATCACTGCTGATGACTGTAACTGGTTTGTCGTAAGTTTTGGGGAATTATAAGAGGATGTTCAGATTCGGCAAGTCAACTCCGTTCAAGACGCTTCGATTTCTGTTTTCTCTCACTGAAATCCAATTGTTTCATCCCTCAGTAATCTTACTGGTAAACTTGATGAGATGTTTGAGTTTTTCAAATACTTTTCCTTCATCGATCAATCGAGCGACTTTTTGAACAGCTTGCTCCAGATTTATAGCTTGTTCCGCTGCCAATAAGGCAGCTGAAGCGTTAGCGACCACAATATCGCGAGCAGGTCCCTGTTCACCATTCAGGATATTAAGAATGATTTGAGCACTTTGCTCTGAGGAGTTGACGACTAACTGACTTACGTCACATTCTGGTAATCCGAAATCCGCAGCAGTCCATTCATAATAACGCAAATCCGCGCCGATTATTTCAAAAACGGCTGTTTTTCCCCAGAGACTTACCTCATCCAGTTCTCCGTTTCCACAGACAACCAATGCATGTTTTCGACCTAATTTTAACAGGGCTTGAGCTATTTTTTCAGCAGCCTGTACAGAATTCGCCCCCAGTAACTGGTATTCTGCCTTCGCTGGATTCGTTAAAGGACCGAGGTAATTGAAGATGGTGCGGATCCCCAGTTCCCGCCGTACAGGAGCCACATGTTTCATCGCGGAATGTAACAGGGGGGCGAAACAGAAACCGATTCCTGTTTCTTTGAGACATTGCCCGATTTGTTCAGGTGTGAGTTCCAGTTTCACTCCCAGAGCCTGCAGGACATCTGAAGAACCGCTCGAACTGGACACGCTGCGGTTACCATGTTTGGCGACCGGGACACCCGCTGCGGCAGCCACAATCGCGACAGCGGTGCTGATATTGAATGTATGCAACTGATCGCCGCCTGTTCCACAGGTATCCAGCAATCCGGTGCACTCGGTAGGGATCGCCAGGGCGCGTTCCTGCATGGCCCGCGCTGCTCCGACCAACTCATCTGCTGTTTCCCCTTTCATACGGAGTGCCGTCAGCAGCGCTGCAATCTGCACCTCACTGCATTCACCCCGCATGATGGAAGAGACCGCTTCATATGCAGCTTCGCTTTCCAGGTTCTCTCCCTCAAGGATTCGATTCAGCATTGTGCTGAGTACGGTTGACATCGGTGTATTTCCAGATTCTCAAAAACAGTCGGTTCCAGTCACGAGGCAGATTATAGCAAAGACCGCTGCAGGAATCAGCCAATGAAGTGATTGATTGCCGGAAGTAATTTTATTTCATGTCATCTTCATTCTTGAATTCCCAACTGGAATCACGGGAAAAAATGCTGACTTACTTGTTGGTACAGGAATGAAACTGGTACAATCCGGTTCCATAGACGTCAGACAATCCAGTTGGTCTTCCGGTTCGCGGGAGATCATTTTACATAACGATATCCTATCGGGAGACTCCCATGCAGCGAAGTCGTTTTCTTTACTGCCTGTTGTTTCTGTCCATGACATTGACCTCGGTCAAAGCGGATGATGTGGAACAGCAGATCAAGCAGATCAAACAGGTGCAAAAGGAAGGTCAGGGGAATCAGGCTGCTTCTCAAGCCGTCCAGCAGCTTTCTAAGGCTGACTCTTCTGCTTTAATCCCGATTCTAACTAGTTTTAAAGGTGCCAATCCTCTGGCCGTCAACTGGTTGTGTGGCGCGTTTGAAGCAGTCGCCGCCAATGCGATTGCGCAGAAACAGTTACCGGCTGACAAGCTGGAAGCATTCATTCTGGATAAATCCCAGAATCCCCGGGCGCGGCGTCTGGCTTATGAAACTCTGATCAAAGTTGATCCGGAAGCCACCGATCGCATTATTCCAGGTATGATCAATGACGCCAGTGTCACTCTGCGACGTGATGCTGTTCAGCGTCTGGTTGATGAAGCCAAAGCGTTGGAAAAAGCGGGCAAGAAAGATGAAGCAAAACAGATTTATCAGCAGGCGCTGAGTGGAGCGACAGATGACGATCAGGTGAAAGCCATTGTCAAACCTCTGCGTGCTCTGGGTGAGAAGATCGATCTGCAGAAACACTTCGGTTTTTTGTCGGATTGGCAGATTATCGGTCCTTTCGATAACACCGAGAGGAAAGGTTATGAGACGGTTTACGCTCCTGAAGAGAAGCTGGATTTCTCTGCTGCATTCGAAGGCAAAGAAGGGAAGGTAAACTGGAAGTCAGTCAATACCGATGATGACTATGGTGTTTTTGATATCGCCAAAGAGCTCTCGCCTTACAAAGGGGCAGTCATGTACTGTACCGCGGACTTCTACAGTCCCGATGAACAATCTCTGGAAATTCGTCTGGGCACTCCCAATGCCTGGAAAATCTGGGTGAACGGTAAACTGTTATTCGCCCGCAATGAATATCACCGCGGGATGGTGATGGATCAATACAGTGTACCGGTAACCTTTAAGCCGGGAAAGAACGTCATCCTGCTCAAACTCTGCCAGAATGAACAGACAGAAAGCTGGGCACAGCGTTATCAGTTTCAACTGCGGATTGCCCGTCCTTCGGGTACGGGTGTGCTTTCGGAAAAACCGGAGGCGACCACCCAACTGTCGCGCTGAAGTTTCCTGTTCCTGAATCTCTGTAGGCTGTTTTCCTGAAAAGGATGAACTCATGAAAAATGAATCAATCAAACTGTTGATACCGGTCCTGGCTGTCTGTTTGTGTTGCGGTGCCGACTGGCCTCAGTTTCGCGGACCATTGACGAATAATGTTTCGATTGCTGATGCACCTCCATCGAAAGTAGACCAGGAAAGTATTGCCTGGACCGCTGATCTGGAAGGCAGAGGCGCATCGGGCCCGATTGTAGTAGGAGACAAAGTGTTTCTGACCAGCACGACCGGGTTCAAAGAGGATCAGCTGCACGTACTCTGTTTCGATCTGAAAACCGGCAAGCAGCTCTGGGATCGACAGTTCTGGGCCACGGGACGCACGCAGTGTCACAATAAGATGTGCGTCGCGACCCCCACCCCAGCCAGTGATGGCCAGCGTGTATTTGCGACGTTTTCCAGTAATGATGTGGTCTGCCTTGATTTGGACGGTAACCTGATCTGGATACGTGGCCTGTCACATGACTACCCCAACGCCAGTAACAGTCTGGGTATGGCTTCCTCTCCCATCGTCGTGGGTGAAACGCTGATAGTACCGGTCGAGAACGACGATGATTCATTTACGACTGGACTGGATGTGAAAACGGGAATCGCCCGCTGGAAAATCAAGCGACCCCGTGTAGCCAACTGGACCTCTCCTGCAATACTCAAAACATCACCAGAAGCGGAAGCTCTGGTTTTGCTGCAGTCCAGTGAAGGGGTTGATGCGATCTACCCCCAAACTGGTGAAACTGCGTGGCAGTACGAAGAGGGAGCAGGACGCATTCCTTCTACGACAGTGGGTGACAATACACTCTTCGTGCCTTCCAATGGATTGACAGCTTTGACTCCTGGTTCCAGCAGTGAGCCTCCTAAAGTACTGTGGTCTGAACAGAAACTGTCTCCTGCCACTGCCAGTCCGCTGGTCTATCAAAAGAAAGTATTTACTGTAAACCGGGCCGGTGTTCTTACCTGTGCCAACCCTCAGACCGGAGAAGTGATTTGGCGACTGCGTCTGAAAGGCCCGTTTAGCGCCACTCCCATTGCAGCCGCGAATCATCTTTACCTGGTCAACGAAAAAGGTTTATTACAGGTTGTTCAACTGGGTGAAGAGCAGGGGGAAGTGACTGGAGAAGTCGATCTGAAAGAAACGATCCTGGCAACTCCGGCAATTTCTGATAATTCACTGTTTCTCCGCAGTGATAAGCATCTCTGGAAAATCTCTTCCAGGTAAGTCGCTTATTTCGTGACAGAAAAACAGACTGAATAAAGGGTACACGGGTGTCACAACTGCTGGCTGTTGGATTGGGTGGCTTTATCGGAGCGATTGCACGTTACAGCATTACGGAATTCATGTCGCGAAAGTATCCCGGGTTTCCGGCGGGTACCCTGGTCGTCAATGCCACAGGCTGCCTGTTGATCGGGATCCTGATGGCGTTAGTGACACACAAGCAACTCCACCCTTCCGATCGGGTTCATGAGCATGTCAGCCTGTTTTTAATTACGGGGCTCCTGGGATCACTCACGACGTTTTCCACGTTTGGACACGAAACCGTCAGTCTGCTCAGAAATTCCGAGTTGCATCATGCCTTCCTGAATATATCAGGCAACCTGATTGTCGGATTCTTTGCCGTCTGGCTGGGCTGGACCTCTGTGATGTTCTGGTTGCAAAAATAGCTGAAAACCGTGTGGGGGCGATGATTTCGCGCTCGGGGCAGCCTCAGATATGAGCATTCAACCTCACACAACCAGATCTGAATTTAGTCACTGTCAACTTTTCAAATGTTAAGATTTTCTGATTATAACAATTAAGGTGGACTCCAAACCCAGCCGATATAAACCCTAACGGGGGGAATTCTGCCTGACCTGATTCAGGCAGGCAGAATCTATTTTCCCTTGTTTCCAGGTTTTAGCGGAGTTCGCTGCAATATGACTTACTGGCTTCGACCTCTGCGTTTTCTGGCAGGTGCCTTCAGTGGTGCCTCTTCTCCCCGTCAGCTGGCTCTGGGGTTCAGCATGGGGATGATCATCGGCCTGGTTCCCAAAGACAATCTGATCTCCGTTTTGCTGCTGTTTCTGCTGGCCAGTCTTAAAATCAACCTCAGCTCCGCTTCGCTGGCGACGCTATTATTTTCCTGGCTGACTTTGATGCTGGACCCGCTGAGCCATCTGATTGGCCGCGGTGTACTGCTGTCTGCTCCGCTACAGGGGTTTTGGCACTGGTTATACGAAATGCCATTGGCTCCCTGGACGGATTTCAATAATACAATTGTCATGGGCAGCCTGATACTGGGGGTGATGTTGTTTTATCCCGTCTATCGTTTGACTCGTCCGCTGTTCGAAAAATATACACCGCTACTAACTGAGAAGCTCCAGAAATATCGAATCGTACAAATCCTCTGGGGGACAGAAGTCGGTGTTGTTGCAGGGGATGTCGCATGAAATGGAATTATCTGCTCCCTCGATTCGCGCTGGCAGCCATCGTCTGGAGTTTTTTCGCATTTTGCTTTGACCCCATCATACGTTCGACGTTAATGCAGGTTGGAAGTTCGTTGGCCGGTACTACGGTTGAAGTCTATGACCTGGAGACTGGTTTCTTTCCCCCTTCAATCCAGACAGGGCCAGGATGTATTGTCAGTCCCCGCGATGATCAAAGTTATCTGATCTGTTTTGATCAGACACAGTTGAAATTTTCGGGTAAGCCTTTACTGTATCGCAAACTGATCGTGGAAACGGCGTCGGTCTCTGGAGTGGAATTATATGTTCCCAGGGATTTGACAGATGAATCGACGGTACAGTCTTTCGATTCAGAGAAATCTGGTTCCGGTGTGAACTTCGGCAGATTTCGTCGTCTTTCGAGCCAGCTTGGTAAATCCGGATTGGATATTTTAAAAACTGCTGCTGCAGAGCAACTCGATCCCAATCGTCTGGAAACCGTCCGGATCTCTAAAGCCATCCAGGGGGAATGGAAGCAGCGTTTTCAGGCGTATGATACACGTCTCAAGCAGGTGAAACAGGAAATTGACTCAGTTGAAAATTCAGTGAAAACCGCTGAAGGTAAAACGCTGGATAAAATTAAGACGTATGCCCAGTCGGCCGAGCGCGTTGATCAACTGGTTAATCAGGGGAAGCAGATCCGCAGTGAATTAAGTTCGCTCCCTCAAATTGCCCAGCAGGATTATCAGCGAATTGAACGGGCCAAAGAACAGGATCTGGCGAACCTGGATCAGTTGTTGGAATCTGTCTCTCCTGATCCTCATAAAATCCTGCATACGCTGATGGGAGACGAGTTGTCTCATCAGATTGAGCAGGTCTTTGGCTGGACGAACTACATGTTCCAGACCGTACAGGCCATGCAGGATGAGCAGGAGCCGGAACGTATTCAGGGAGAATGGATCGATTTTCGCAGCGATGTGAACGAACCCGATGTTCTGTTTAAAGACATTCGATTATCAGGGTTTGCACGCAGGGACCAGGAGCAAATTCCCTTCCTGGCGGTCGTCAAAAATCTCTCATCCACTCCCAGGCAATATCGACAGCCAATTCGAATCCAGGCACAGGTCGATGGGGAAGCTGAGATTAAGTTTGCCGGTGAATTGAAATTTTATGAGGCTGAGCCGACCCATGAATTCGTAGTACACTTCAAATTACCTCAACAGAAAAGAATTACGATTGAAAACTCTGACAGGATTTCGCTGGCTCTGGTAGCAGATCAGACAGAGTGCCGCTCTCATCTTTCCTTTCGTGAACATGATTTTCAGTGTCAGATCGAGTTCAGTCAGACCCCAGTCCGTTTTGAATTTGACAGCTCTCAAGCGGAAACGCAGTCAATCACCAGACTCTTGCAGCAGTCATTGGCTTCGATTGATTCTGTGTCAGTGAAATTGCACGGTTCCGGATCCTATGACAGACCAGAGTGGCAGATCGAATCCGCGTTGGGGGCACAGGTTGCCCGTGGATTGACTGCGGCGTTCCAGGCCGAGATTGCCCGTGGAAAAGAGAAACTGGCTGCGGAAATTGAACAGCTGGCAAGTCAGGAACGCGAAAAGCTCATTCAGGAGCTGAATCGCGATTATTCCGCGATCCTGGCAGAACTGGAAGCGGAAGAGTCCAAAGTGCAGTCTGTGATCCAAAAAGTATCCGGCCGTCCTCTGGGGCTTCGCAGTTTACTCCGCTAATTGCCTGTATACGCCTCCTTGATGACAAGATCCTCACGAAGTCATTTTGTCACAGCAGCCGCTGTCGCTGAAAATTCCCCTTGATTTCTCTTTATTTCTGATATGATTAATAACAGGGAACAGAGAGAGTTGCAGGATGCTTTTATACTTCTTTATTCGCCTTTTCTGGCTGCATACACCTCCTGTCCACTACCTGGGTTTCACTTCTTTACAGGTCTGACGAATTTGATGAGATTAACTGTGTAAGCTGAATACGGTCATTCTTGACCGAGTTCCACGATAAACGCTTGACTTCAGCAAATTTCGATACAAAACTCATTAAATGGATCTACATTCAAACATACGTATTTCAGAGGGTCAATTGCGTGTATTTGAGATGTCGTTAAATATTGTTTCAACCGGGAGTCGTTTATGACTATCGTGGCAGTGAATGCTCATGCACCAATCTCTTCAGGAGAAATTCCCACGACAGACCCCCGGCGTGCTACCGATGTCGAACAAAAACAGCAGCAGATCATTGAAATTCTGGAAGAACTGGAACTGGATGCAATCCTGTTGCAGTCCCCAGAGAATATTGCCTGGTTTACGACGGGAGCAGATTTAACTCGTGCCGGTTCTAACGAGAGTTGTGCAGCGGTTTTTATTACACAGGATGCGCGGTTGATCGCCTGCAGTAATGTGGATGCGAATCAGATTTTTGACCGTTCTATTCCCGGACTGGGATTCCAGATCAAAACGCGACCCTGGTATGAGCCCTTGTCTCAATTGATTCGTGACCTCTGTAAAGGACGTAAAGTTGCCAGTGATACGGGTGTTGAATCGACAATGAATCTGTCTGAACGCTTCAAGGCGTTACGGATTCCTTTCAGCGAACTGGAAGGGGAACGGATTCGGGAACTGGGGAAACTTGTCTCCCACGCGGTCGAAGCAACTGCACGGCGCGTTGAGCGCGGACAGACAGAGCAGGAGATCGCTGGCTGTCTCTCACATCGACTGCTGAAGCATGGTGTCACTCCCAGGCGGCTGCAGGTTATGGTGGACGGGCAAAGCATCCGTTACCGTCATTGGGGGTATGGCGAGGATCGCCTGGAACGTTATTGTGTCATCTCCGCCGTGGGATCACAGAATGGATTACATGCTGCTGCTACCAGAACTGTTTCGCTAGGCAAGCCTCCGTCCAGCTTTATTAAGTCGCATCATCTAGCCTTACTTATGCAGGCGACCGGCATGTATTTTTCCAAACCCGGCTGGGCTTTCTTTGATACCTGGAATCGCGTGAAACGCATCTATGAAAAATACGAATGTCCCGATGAATGGCAACATTCTGACCAGGCTGACATTATTGGTTATTTACCCGCCGAGACTTCGATTCTCCTGAACAGTGAGTTTAAACTGCAGCCAGGAATAGCTGCTTTCTGGCATCCTTCCGTAGGGCCTGCCATGACCGGGGATACGATTTTGATTGAAGAAGACCAAACCATCATGATCACCCCGATGGAACAATGGCCGACTGCTAAAATCATGGTCAAAGAGCATCAGCTTTCCTTGCCTGACATCCTGATTCTGCCTGATGAAGCCTGAGTTTTGAGCTGCAGGATCTTTCAGTTGTTTAAAAACCATGCTGAATTTACGCTTCCTTCGAAATGTCACTTGTCAAATCGAGGTCTTCGAATCAAGATTAACGGAACGGCAGGTCTGTATCTGTCTGACCATTTCCGGATCGCTTCATGCCTAGGCTGGATTCAGTTTCTCTTTGTGTTGTCTGACTAATGGATATTGCAAATTCCTCAGGAACTTCAGGGGCGTCATCAGAGGGACCCCTGCTGGATGTCTTTCCAGAACCTCTGGAAGTCTCAGAGGATGTTTCGCGCGTCCGCCGACGTAGAACCAGGCGATTATTTAAAGTCGCCTGGCTGGGAATTTCAGTGCGTCTGTTTGTGATCGTCATGGAACTGGTAGGGCTCTGGTTCCTCGGCCACTCAGTTCTGCTGGTTGATGCACTGGCTAGTAGTGCTGACGTATTGACGTCACTGGCAATCTTGTTTGCCATTCGACTGGCTGAACAGCCTCCTGACGACGATCATCCATTTGGACACGGTCGCTTTGAACCACTGGCAGGTTTTCAGTTAGGGATCCTGATTCTGATTGTGGGGGCAGCAACTTTCGGGTACCAGCTGTTCGCAGCCATCAGTCATGCTCAATCGGAAATCATAGGATGGGTGAGCTGGACGATCCCGCTGTTCGCTGCAATTCTCCTGGAAGTGACCTGTCGTATCGTGTTCAGGATGGCAAAACAGGAGAAGAGTTCAGCAATGATTGCAGAAGCCTATCACTACCGGGTCGATGCGATCACCAGTTTCGTGGCTGCCTTAGGCTTGCTTATTGCCAGTCAGCTTCCTGGCTATGGACATCTGATCGATCATATCACAGCGATGATTCTGTCTGTGATCATGGTCTATCTGGGGTGGGTGGCAGCCCGGGAAAATCTGCATGAACTGACAGATAAGGTACCTCACCAGAGATATTTTGACCAGGTCAAAGCTTCCGCGATGAAGGTGGACGGAGTGCTGGATGTAGAGAAGGTTCGTATCCAGACCGCGGGACCGGATGCACACGTCAACATTGATATCGAGGTGAATCCCAACGAGACTGTCGATCAGGCCCATTTAACCGCTCAGCAGGTCAGATATCAGATTCAGCTTGATTGGCCGACTGTTCGTGAAGTGGTGGTCCACGTCGAGCCTTATTATGAAGCAGACCACTAAGCCGCGTGAAATTAAGTTCTCATAATTAGAAGCGAATGATGACATCGCCGCCCAGCAGGACCTGGTAATCCGACTGGAAGTTGCGATAAGGCTTCACAGTATTTCCGAAAAAATTTGCCTTGGTGTCTGACCAGTCAAAACGCAGTTCGGGTCGAACTGTGACACAGGGGTGGGGACGCCAGTTAGCTCCCACGGTCAGTTCATAATAATTGCCACCTGTGGCTAAGGGTTGTGGAAGCTGCAGGACGCGTGAGAAATTCTGATCCCGAAAATATTCAAATCGGGCTCCCCAGGCAAATTTCTCTGTGACGTCGTAGTACAGGTATTGATTGAACGAATACCACTTTGCCGGGACAGTCTGAAACTGATTGTTGAGCGTACCATTATCCTGAATGCCAAAATCACTCTGGAAAACATAAGTCAGGCAGTCAGTAAGGTTATGTGAAAGTACGAAGCTGACGAGGGTACGGTTGGCCGTGTTACTGACCCCATTGTCCTGATCACCTGAAGTCAGGGTCAGGTTGATGTTGGTGTCTTTGTCACTGCTGTTCCAGCCGATGCCAGCCAGCAGTTCGGCGTCATCATTCGGGTCTTCCCAGGCATCCCAGCCACGGGCAACACCAGCGAGCAGCTGTAACTGTTCCGTGACCTGAAAGGTGGTCAGAATCCCTGTGTGAGTGAATGGTTCTCCATACTGCATCGTATAAGAGTGGGAATAGAAGAAGTTGTCGGGGGCGGTTACTTTTTCATATCCAATCGGGGTGTAGAAGTGTCCGGCTTTGATGCTGACGCCTTCCAGCCATGGCACATAAAGCTCTGCATAGAGCTGAGGCATCGCCAGACCGTACATGGCATATGTATTGCCGCCACTGGTACGAGGACCATTTCCACTATTCCAGTGTGGCGAACCGTCAGATTCGGTTTCGAGACCGAGTGCTGTTGTATAGAAATAGTCGGTACCGTAGAGCAGGTCAGCACGAAAGCCCCAGTCCAGTTCATCACCACCGTAATTCACCTGACGTTCCATAAACAGATAAAGCTGATTCATCTGGTATTCGTTAGAGCGATCGTTAAACGTGACAGGCAGGTTGAAATTATTAGATGGTTTCTGAAAGTTTCCTGTAAATCCCTGATCAAGCCAGCCACCCACTTGGACGCGATTGGATTTCATGGAGGGATAAACGGGGGAATGACTCATCAGGAACTGATCCAGAAAATTGCAGCACTGGCATTCCGGCAGGCACATTTCATTCACGCAGTTTGCGGTACCAGAATCAATGATCGCACAGCCAGCTGCCTCAGACAGACTGAGCGACACTGGCTGGTATGTGCTTTCAGCTTGAATCTGTGTTTCGACCAATGAGTCTGCTGTTTCGATCTGGTTTTGTTGTCCAAATCCGATTGCTGGCAGACTGATCGCCAAGGCAACTGCAATCCATTGTGAGATATTTTTAATTCGCATCTTATTCCAACTCGTGCGATAGACTGACGATTAGATAAGTTTTACTGTTCATGTGTTGTTTTCTGCCCAGGTTGCTTGGTGCTGATAGTATCCATTGGTTCATATGGATGGCTAAAATCAATCTGGACAGTCATTTGACTGGAACGGTCTGGTCCTTACCTGAGATCTATGTAGATCTGTTTAGAGCGGAAACACGCTTCCTCTGTCTTTTTCGGCTTTTCCGGATAAACGATCCGAACCTAATTATTTGTTAAGTAACGTCATCGCACTGATTTTGTGGTTTAAACGCTACTCTCCCCTTCTATTTACCTATCTTACGACGCATTCACAGGGAAGTGGTCAAACGTTTAAATCTGAGACTGCCAGGGTGAAGAAAATGTGCATGATTTAGATGTATCAGACAGACCACAAGAGCCGGTTTAGAGTCGAATATCAGCTAAGATATCACTCATAATAATGTTTCATAAGTTAAACATATACGTTGACTTGGGGCATCATCTCTATCCAATCCTGCCACTGAACAGAATAAGATTTTCTGGCCTGACCATTCTGACAGTCCTACAATCCGAACCAGGTTTCCTAAACAACGCAGAATGCCATTTTATTAATTGCAATTAGTAGGTCCATAGGCAAAGATATTCCATTAAGTGCATTAATATCTGCGATCTTGAGCCAATTTCTCGTACTCAAAAAAAGTATTCCTTTTAATGAACGAGCAGTTGACTGTTAGGTTTAATGCGTGCAATCGTCAAATTGAGTGTCTATTTCGACAGTGCATACCTTAACTGATCATTCCAGTTGTTAGCTGACCTCTACCAAAACTGTTACGGGTAAAAAAATACTATGAAGAGCCTGAAAAGATTGTTTGGCCGTAAAACTTTTCGCAAAGCAACTCGTCGTTTACCATTTCGGATCTCGCGTCCCATTGGTTATGCAAGCCATGTAGAGCGGCTTGAAGATCGAACATTGCTTGCCAGCAATATTCTGGCCTCTCTGGAAAGTTCTGTGAATCAGCCGAATGTTTCTACAGAATTAATTCTGAATATCGGACCAGGCAGCTCACCGACACTCGGTTTTGAAGTGCATGCGACTGCGGGGTCCGCCTTCAATCCTGCTGCGATTCAAATTATTAATACCAGTACAGATGCCGTGATTCCATTGAATCTGGCAGAAAATGACCATGCCGGCACAACGAATTCGCTGACATTGGCCACACTGGCTCCGGGCGAATACTCTCTTATGGTCCGCGGACAGACTGCTGCCACGGGCGGGTTTATCGTTGATGTGTTCTTGCCCGGTGACACTGATGGCAGTGGATCTGTGACTGATACGGAATATCAGCATGCTCTGGCGGCAACCTATCAGAATCTATTCGGCTTCAACAGTTTTACTGCTCAGTTCTATATCCAGCAGATGGGCCTCAATCCTGGCACCAACTTCTACTCCCGGGAGTTGGATGGTGACATGGATGGGGACGTGGATAACAATGACCTGCAGATGATGAACTCCAACCGGAATATCCCGCCCATTCAGATGGAACTGATTGGCGATCAGGACGCACCGGATGTGGCTGCAGGACTGCAGGTTGACTCTGGAGTTTCCAATTCGGACGGTATCACCAACGAACTGACAATTGTGGGCACGGTCACTGACGAAAGCCTGATTACACAATTCAAAGTCTCCCTCGATGGTGGCAGCTATAAGAATATCTTCGGGCAACTTTCCGGTGGTGCCAGCGGGGGTTCCTTCACGCTGGACCGGACCTGGCTGGAAACGAACCTGAATGGTGGCGGTTCTCTGGAAGGGGGCACACATACGCTGCGTTTCAGGACAGTTGACGAACACGGCAATGTGAGTCCCGCTGGTGTCTTTAATGTCAATTTTGAACTGGATACAATTGCGCCGACGAAAGCGTCTGATATTTCTGATCAGGTGACACACGAAGATTTTTCCATTGATCCTCCCTCGGCTCAAGATATCGACCTGGGACCGCTGAGCAACTACTTCAACCAGAATGGAGGAACTCCGCTCAGCTATCAGGTGGTCAGTATGACCGAAGCGATCGTCGAAGTGGATTTCTCTACGGGAAATCTGATTCTGAATTCTGTGCTGAATGCAAACGGTTCCACAGATATTGTCATTCAGGCCATTGATTTAGCCGGAAATTACGTGCCTTCTACATTCAATGTGAAGGTCAACGCATTGAATGATGCCCCGACATCCACGAATAATACGGTGACGACGGACGAAGACACCACGTTCACCTTCACGCTGGATGACTTCAATTACAGCGATGTCGAAGGTGATGCTCTGGCGACAGTGCAGATTACCTCGCTGGAAACGGCGGGTTCCCTGCAATTGAGTGGTAATGACGTGATACTGGACCAGGTGATTACGAGAGCCGACATCGAAGCCGGTAATCTCAAGTTCGTCCCGGTGGCGGATGCGAATGGCACACCTTACGACAGCTTCAACTTCCTGGTGAATGACGGTGCTATTGATGCGACCGCTTCGAGCACGATGACGATCAACGTGAATGCCGTAAATGATGCTCCGACCTCCACGAATAACACGGTGACCACGGACGAAGACATCACGTTCACCTTCACTCTGGATGACTTCAACTTCAGTGATGTGGATGCTGGTGATGAACTGGCGAGTGTGCAGATTACCTCGCTGGAAACGGCGGGTTCCCTGCAGCTCAATGGTGCGGACGTCATTTTGAACCAGGTGATTACGAAAGCCGATATCGAAGCCGGTAAGCTCAAATTCGTCCCCGTGGCGGATGCGAACGGTGCTGGCTACGCAAGCTTCGACTTCCTGGTAAATGACGGCGCTGTTGATGCGACCGCTTCGAGCACGATGACAGTTGACGTGACGGCCGTGAATGATGCCCCGACCTCGACGAATAACACGGTGACGACGAACGAAGACATCACGTTCACCTTCACTCTTGATGATTTTAACTTCAGTGATGTCGATAGTGGCGATGAACTGGCGACAGTGCAGATTACCTCTCTGGAAACGGCGGGTTCCCTGCAGCTGAATGGTGCTGACGTGATACTGGACCAGGAGATAACGAAAGCCGACATCGAAGCCGGTAATCTCAAATTCGTCCCCGTGGCGGATGAGAACGGTGCTGGTTACGCGAGCTTCGACTTCCTGGTGAATGACGGCTCTGTTGATGCGACCGCTTCGAGCACGATGACGGTTGACGTGACGGCCGTAAACGATGCTCCGACTTCGACGAATAGCACGGTGACAACGGACGAAGATATTACCTACACGTTCACTCTGGATGACTTCAACTTCAGTGATGTCGATGGTGGTGATGAACTGGCGACAGTGCAGATTATCTCACTGGAAACAGTGGGTGCGTTGCAGTTGAATGGTGTCGATGTGACGGCAGACCAGGTGATCAGTCGGGCCGATATCGAAGCAGGTAATCTGAAATTCGTCCCCGTCTCAGATGCCAGTGGTACGCCTTACGACAGCTTCGAATTCCTGGTGAATGACGGCACTGTCGATGCGACTGCCTCTAGCACCATGACGATCAACGTGGACGCCGTGAATGACGCTCCGACTTCCAGTGATAAAACGGTGGCGACAGACGAAGACACACCGTACGTGTTCCTTGTGACTGACTTCGCGATCAGTGATGTGGAAGGCAGTGATCTGGCTGGCGTGCGGATTACCTCCCTGCCTGGTGCCGGTACGCTTAAGTTGAGTGGTTCGGCGGTGAGTGTGAACGATGTGATCGACGTTGATGATATCGGCGGCGGTCTGCTGACTTTCGATCCGGCTGAGAATGAGAACGGTGCAGGTTACGCGAGCTTCGAGTTTAAGGTGAATGACGGTGCGGACGACGCGGTTGCTGCCAATACGATGACGATTGACGTGACAGCTGTGAATGACGCTCCGACTTCGAGTGATAAAACGGTGGCGACAGCTGAAGACACACCGTACGTGTTCCTGGTGACTGACTTCGCGATCAGTGATGTGGAAGGCAGTGATCTGGTGACTGTGGTGATTACCTCCCTGCCTGGTGCCGGTACGCTTAAGTTGAATGGTTCGGCTGTGAGCGTGAATGATTTGATCGACGTTGATGATATCAGCGGCGGTCTGCTGACGTTCGATCCGGCTGAGAATGAGAGCGGGACGGGTTATGCGAGCTTCGAGTTTAAGGTGAATGACGGTACGGATGACGCGGTTGCTGCCAATACGATGACGATTGACGTGACGGCTGTGAATGATCCTCCGGCAGCTCAGAATGATGCCTTTGACTTCAATAATGAAAATGCATTTTCTGGAAATGTCTTTCTGAATAACGGAAACGGAGCTGATACAGATCCGGATATCGGCGATTCCTTTAATGCAACACAAATTGAATACGAATTGGATCCAGGTGTCTCAGGAATTGAAACAGAACCGGTGACTACGATTCAGCCTGGTGAAGTTACTTTGCAGCATGGTGGTGTGCTTACCTTGTCTGCGAATGGTGATTTCACCTACGATCCCACTCAGAGTGCGGAATTAATAGGGCTGATGGGAACCCAGTCCTTGACAGAAACCTTTATCTATACAATCGACGATGGTAACGGCGGAACTGACACCGCGACTGTGACGATTGTCATCTCGGCGAACCAGTTACCGATCGCTGAACCCGATGCCACTTCCACAGATGAAAATACGCCGATTACCAGTTTCAATGTACTCGTTGAGAATGGAAGCGGGGCTGATAATGATCCTGATGGTGACTTCGAGGACCTGTTCGTCGCCAATCTGCCTAACTCGACCTCGGATAAGGGGGTCAGCCTGACCCTGAACGGGGACGGGACCATTAACTATAATCTGGCGGGGCAGTTTGACTTCCTGGCAGATGGTGTCACCACCACTGATACATTTAGATATACCCTGGAAGACGGCCGCGGCGGACAGTCCGTGGGGACCGTAACCGTGACGATCACGGGCGTGAACGATGCTCCGACTTCGACGAACAACACGGTGACAACGAACGAAGACACCACGTTCACCTTCAGCCTGGAAGATTTCAACTTCAGCGATGTGGATGCTGGTGATGAGCTGACGACTGTGGTGATTACCTCACTGGAAACAGTGGGTGCGCTGCAGTTGAATGATGTCGATGTGATAGCAGACCAGGAAATCAGTCGGGCCGATATTGAAGCAGGTAATCTCAAATTCGTTCCGGTGGCAGATGCCAGTGGCACGCCTTACGACAGCTTCAACTTCCTGGTGTCTGACGCCGCTGTCGCTGCGACCGCTTCAAGTACCATGACGATTAACGTGGATGCCGTGAACGATGCTCCGACCTCCACAAATAACACGGTGACGACGGACGAAGATGTTACCTACACGTTCACTCTGGATGACTTCAACTTCAGTGATGTCGATGCTGGTGATGAACTGACGACTGTGGTGATTACCTCACTGGAAACAGTGGGTGCGCTGCAGTTGAATGATGTCGATGTGATAGCAGACCAGGAAATCAGTCGGGCCGATATTGAAGCAGGTAATCTCAAATTCGTTCCGGTGGCAGATGCCAGTGGCACGCCTTACGACAGCTTCAACTTCCTGGTGTCTGACGCCGCTGTCGCTGCGACCGCTTCAAGTACCATGACGATTAACGTGGATGCCGTGAACGATGCTCCGACCTCCACAAATAATACGGTGACGACGAACGAAGATGTTACCTACACGTTCACTCTGGATGACTTCAACTTCAGTGATGTCGATGCTGGTGATGAGCTGACGACTGTGGTGATTACCTCACTGGAAACAGTGGGTGCGCTGCAGTTGAATGATGTCGATGTGATAGCAGACCAGGAAATCAGTCGGGCCGATATTGAAGCAGGTAATCTCAAATTCGTTCCGGTGGCAGATGCCAGTGGCACGCCTTACGACAGCTTCAACTTCCTGGTGTCTGACGCCGCTGTCGCTGCGACCGCTTCAAGTACCATGACGATTAACGTGGATGCCGTGAACGATGCTCCGACCTCCACAAATAACACGGTGACGACGAACGAAGACACCACGTTCACCTTCTCCCTGGAAGATTTCAATTACAGCGATGTCGAAGGTGCTGGACTGGCGACTGTGGTGATTACCTCGCTGGAAACGGTGGGTGCGCTGCAGTTGAATGGTGTCGATGTGATGGCAGACCAGGGAATCAGTCGGGCCGATATCGAAGCCGGTAATCTCAAATTCGTCCCCGTGGCGGATGAGAACGGTGCTGGTTACGACAGCTTCAACTTCCTGGTGAATGACGGTGTTCTCGATGCGACTGCTTCCAGCACGATGACGATTGACGTGGATGCAGTAAATGATCCGGTTGAGGCGAACGACGATTCTGCGAACGTATCTAAAAACGGTACGGTCAATATTGATGTTCTGGACAATGATGTTGACGTTGATGTCAATGATACTTTGACGGTGACTCTGATCGATGGTCAGCCCATACCTAACGTCAATGGGGATTTTGTTACTTTGGCTTCGGGTGCGATCGTTACACTCGAGGCAGATGGAACTTTAACCTATGATCCGAATGGGATTCATTCGGATCTGATACCGCCTGATACAGAGCCGGATTCCTTTGAATACACTGTCAGCGATGGTACCGTGACGGATACTGCGACTGTGAATATTACGATTAGCGGCAGTAATGAAGAACTGACAAAGACAGAACTTGAACTGGAAGATATATCCAGCGATGGTCTGACACCAATATCCTATGATCTGGATCTGTATTTCACTGATCCGGATCCTGGTGATACGGTAACCTATTTGGTGGAGGCCAAACTGGCCGGCGATGTAGATCTGCCTGTCGATTTCTGGGCGAATATTGATCTCTCAGGCAGTGATCTGAATATCACATTTACGGACTACAGTTCAGAACAGGTACGTCTGCCTGTGGTGATCACGGTTACCGCCCATTCTGATGATACACTTTCCGATGATGTGATCAGTACGTTTACGCTGACTCCCGTTCCTCAGTCGACCATTGATATTCAACTGATCGCTCGGAACGAGGCGACTGAAGGAAGAGAGTTTACCTCTTTCCGTGCCGAGAGTGATATTGGTGATGTTGCTTCAAATTTTGTGGGGGGGGGACGTTTCCAACTGATCAATGGACTACAGGATCTGGCTTATACCATTTCACTGTATAATGGTGATCTGGATATTGATGGTACCGTGACTGACGGCGATACCACAGATGATCTGGTGTCACTCAAGTTTATTGATACCGCGAACGGTAATGCCGAATTATTTACGATCTTTAGTGACAGTTTATCCGATAATGACCTGACTATTGATCTGGATAATAATCTGTTGACGGGAACCTGGACCTTAGGAGAAGGACTGACCAGTACAATTATTGACAAACTGTATGCCGGGACAATTGCGGTACAGCTTGTTAATAAAACGGATGGAGCGAACAAAACGGTGAAGCTCGCGGGGCGCAATATCGAGGTGGCACCTGAAGTCAATGATGTTAACAGTCTTCCGACAAGTGTGACAACCATCCTGCAGGGTGATACGTACGTCGTCGAAATCTGGATGAGTGATCAACTGGCTCAGGTGCTGGCAGGTCAGTCGACAACGAGAGCAGGTATCACATCGACGATTTTGGATATGATCTGGAGCAATGCTGATGCAACAGGCTCTGTAACTGCCCATTTCACTGTGGATGATTCGGCGTTTGGATATTTAGTGAGTATCAACGATGATGATACAGACCTTGAAAATGGTCTGATTGAAGATATCAATGCCACCACATTCAATTCCGGTGTGGCTTCCAATGGATATGGCCGACTTGGTTATATCACGTTAGTTGCCAGTGAACTGACTGCTGCGGGTGACCCTGTCGTTTTTGATATAGATACCGCTGATTTCTTATCAACTGGCTCCGACCCAGACTTTGTTCAGCGGCCAGCGAATATAGATTTGAGTCAGATTTCGATCAGCAGTGTTTCCGTATCGCATGTCCCGCCTTCCGAATTCTTTATTCAGACTGATCAGAGCAATCTGACTGTTTCTGGTACTATCACAGTCGATGGTCAGGAAATCAACTTGTTACCACAGTCTGGCACTTTGAATGCTACCAGTTTAAGTGGTCGCCTGAATGTGGTGATGGACAATCTGGCTGAACCGGGATCGATCCGGATCGTAGATTCCTTCGTTGAAGTGAATCCTTCCGGTCTGGCCCGACCTGACCGAGATGGTACAGAGAGCTACGATGCGTTTGACCTGGCCGACTTTGGATTGGTGGGAGATCAGGATATTCTTGGTGTAATAGGACCTTTTGATGGTGAAATAAGTCTGGCGATTCGTGATGCGATAGCGAAGGTTTTCTCCAGCCAGCAGGCGCTCGACGGACAGGGTTACTTTGATATCAGCGAAGACTGGGTCCTGGATCATGGATTACTTGAATCGCTGGTGTCTGTAAATGAAGATAGCTTTGATGATTATACTATTGAGTCGGAAGAAACATCCGGAGAGACACTGTCGTTCATCGATCCGGTAACCGGTTTCCCTGGTGGAGTACCAGACTGGAGTCATGCGAGGCTGACGGGGAATGCGACCGATGGTTTTGAACTGCTGATTCCGATCAGCCGTCGTCTGCAGTTTACAACCGCAGATGGCTATGATGTGGTTCTGGATCTGGTTGGTTCAGTGACCGCCCTCTTGAATGTCGATCTGGTCAATACGGATGAGGCTGGTGATACTCTTCTCACAGCGGTAGACACTGAATTAAATTCGGGGACTCCTGAGACCAAGGTTTACCAGGGGATCATCGGGAACAATTTGAGTTTGATTGATCCTTTGAATGATGTGGATATGTTTAAGGTTTATCTGGAAGATGGTGATACAGTCAGAGTGGATGTGGATGCCAGCCAGTACAGAACTTACCTGGACAGCACTCTGCGTCTCTTTGATGCAGATGGTAATCAACTGGTAACTTCCGATCTTAATGCTGCACCGGATGAATATATATTTGACGAGACTATTTTCTACGATTCTTATCTCACCTACACAGCGGAAGGTGCGGGCTTTTACTATATTGGCTTGAGTTCTTATGCAAATGATGTTTACGACCCTGAAGAGACTGAGACCACTAGCCCGGGTGTATTTCCCTCTGAAGTTGGTTCTTATGACCTGACAATTTCCGTTCTGGACGGTGCCGGTGTTAATCCTTTGCACGGAACACAGTCGATTGCGGCTGATACCACTCTGGAAGAAGGGACCAGCGTTGATCTGATTGTGGTTCGCGAACAGACAGAGTTGAATGTCTTTGGCCAGACTGAGGGTCTGCCGGACAGTGATACCTGGATTGATGAGTGGAGTTCATTCTGGGTGGAAGTCTATGTCGAGACCGCAGATGCGAAGGGGATTACTGACGCGACGGTTGACCTGAATTACAACACGAATTTCTTTACCGCGACAGCGATTGAATTTGGCAGTGCCTTTAATGCCTCAGGGCAGGCTGTGATTGACGATGCCACGGGAGTGGTGACTGGTCTGAGTGGATCGGGTGCCTATGAACGGTCAGGCAGTGGTGATAAAACACTGCTGGCGCGGGTCAAGTTTGAGTCACTGGTACAGGATGATGTCTCCATTGACTTTGAAGACAAATTCATTGGCCCGCATGCTTTGGGTCTGTCCCTGAGCAATGTCAGTGTTAATCTGGCACATGATACCGGGACCACGTTAATTGTCGGTGATGCTCCCGAAACGGATCTGTGGGCGATTGCCTACGATGTGAACGATGATGATAAGATCAACTACCGCGATCTGATTATCCTGGCTTCCATCTATGGTCAGAACGTGCTGGATGCCGATTCGCCTTATGTCTGGGCGTTGGATGCCGATAAGAGTGGAAGAGTTGATTATCGGGATCTTAATTACTTTGCATCGAATTACGGCGTGCACAAGGGGGGAGATCAGGAAGTCCTTTATCCGTCGAACTTCCTGCAACGCTGGTACGGTAAGACGACCGATGTCACAGGTGAGTCTTCGATCGATCAGGTAATGGATGAAGCGTTGAGTATCTGGCAGGATGCGTTAGGCCTGGAAGAACCTTTGGATATTCAGCTGGTGATCACCAACCTGGGTGGGACTCAACTGGGTGAAGGTCAGATTACCAGCGTCGATTCAGAAGGTCGTCCCGTTTCCGGGATTGTGACACTGGACGATGATGCGGCCGGTCTGGGCTGGTATTCGGATCTGGATTCTTCCGCTTTCAGTGAAACGGATCTGGAAGGGGGCGTGGCTTATACGGCTGATGCGAGTTCCGCAGCCGCCGGTCACTATGACCTGCTGACGGTTCTGTTACACGAAATCGGCCACGTACTCGGATTCACCGATACTTATGCTCCGTTCGAAAGCTTTATTCAAACGGGCGTAGGCGGAACACTGACCTTTGTGGGCAGTGGTTTTGAAGCGACGTTGACCGACGATGGTCTGCACCTGGATGATACGGTGCATGCCGGCGATGTCATGAATGCCACACTGGATCCGGGAGTTCGTAAACTGCCTTCGATTCTGGATGCCTTGATTCTGCAGTCAGCTCACGAAGCAGCCGCTTCGGGCAGCTATGAGATTCTAGTCGGTGTCAATGCTCCTCTGATGGCGAATCTGCCGCTGGTGGCTGAACCACCTGTAACGCAGGTTACCGAGAATGAGAATTCGCTGGTGACTGTTATCGCGCCGCTGGAAGAATTGTCTCCCGTCGTATTCGATGTGACCAGCAGTCAGCTGACAGGCGATGTGCCGGTTCAGCCTGGATTGCAGCAGATCTTTAACAACCTGCTGCAGAGCCAGGGACTGGATCAAAGCGAACTGGATCTGACAGTTCTGGAAGGTTTGAGCGATGAGTTGATCAATGATCTGCGGTTGAACGGTCTTTCGATTGTTGATAGCGGAAAGATCGATGTTTCGGATCTGGTTGATCTGGAAACTGGTGACCTGGATCTGGCAGGACTCAGCAATGAAATCGATGCTGATTTCGATGATGTCTTCTCAGACTGGGCAGGTCCCATACTTTAAATAATCTGTGTGAAATTCCGGCCCTGGTGAGCGTGCGAAAGCTGCCGTCAGGGCCTTTTTTCTTAAAACGCCATGTTCTGGAAGCTGTAGGGGAGATGGGTTGTCGAGTTGCGTTTTGTCAACATACAGTCATTTTCATAAACGTCTACACTCTGTATTCGAAGAGTTTTAAAGTCTGTGCTTTCTGTTCTTGAATGCTGAACACTGCGGTGGTATGTTTCAGGTGTCTTGAGTACAGTCAGTACAAATCAATCAAGTATTTTCGGGGTGAACTGCCGGAGTTTCATGGTGAAGTTCATTTCAAATCAGTTCAGGTCCCATATTTCTGGAACCAGTTACTTCTTAAGAATTTGTATCACATTGAGGAGAAAAAAAGCGTGAGTGCTAAGAAAGATGACAAACCAGCTGACGAGACAACAGAACCCGCTGCAGAACAGGCTGCAGCTGCAGCTCCCGCTCAGCAACAACAGCAGGTCAAAGTGAATGACGACAATGTGGCTGCCAGCTACGCCAACTTCTGCCGTGTATCCAGTACACCAGAAGAACTGATTCTGGACCTGGGTCTGAATCCTCAGCCACTGGATCCAGCCAACACTGAGATCAGTGTTGGTCAGCGGATCATTCTGAACCATTACACCGCCAAGCGTTTGTTGAGTGCACTCTCAATGGCTTTACAGCGTCATGAGCAGGCATTTGGTGTTCTGGAAACAGATATCCGTAAACGAGTTGTTCGTCAGCAGACCTAATCTGAATAGAGTGATTGTGTTGTTTCCTGTTGCAACGGGAAGCGATTGAAAGTTACAATCACGTAAGATTAAGCCTACCCGCCGGCCCGATGTGTTCTCACATCGCAGCCGGTTTTTTTATTATGTCGCTTGGGGAGGGGAATCACAGCGTGTAAGAAGTTCCTGGATGTCAGATTCCCGATATTCCGGTTTTTCCTGAAAATTTGGATAAAAGTATGGCAGCGGTTGAGTAGGAAAGTGAAAACGACTTTGGTAACTTTCTTTAGGACAGCGCAAGTCTGCTAGAGTAGAGAGCTTTAAATCTCTGATCTATTACTGTAATGTAGAAGAAACATGTTTTAAATCTGTATTCGCGACAGAGCATTCTCCCTGCGTGTCGAGTTGACACTGTGTCTGCCCCTGTCCGGATTCATAACTAAGCCCGGAGAGGGCATAATGCTTGATAAACCAGATTCTGCTTCGTATTACTCTGAAGGCAATGGGCACTCCGACAATCAGCTGCCTGAAGCAATGCTCAACGATTTAAGCTCGGAATCGTTAACTTTCGTGGAGTCGCTGTACACGAACTATCTGGAGTCGCCCAGCTCCGTCTCCCAGGAATGGCGGGAGTATTTCTCGAAGTTCTCCCAGAAGTCGACCCGGAGCCGCAAACCGAATTTCGGGCCTTCCTTCAAACGTCATACCATGTTCAACCCTCCTGGCAGACAGAAGACAGAGGGGCTGGACCGGCAGACGATGAAAATTGCTGATCGCCAGGAGCGTCTGGACCAGCTGATTCGTAATTACCGGGTGCGGGGACACATTCTGGCTTCGCTGGACCCGCTGGGAAAAAAGCGGGCGACGCCTCCGGAACTGATGCCCGAATTCTACGATTTCTCAGAACGGGATTACGATCGCGTCTTTTCGACATCAACATTTGGTGGTCCCAAGCAGCGAACTTTGCGGGAGATGATCCAGTGGTTGCGGAATACCTACTGTCGATCGATCGGTGCGCAGTTTATGCACATCGACAGTCTGCGTGTGCGGAAGTGGCTGCAAAACCGGATGGAAAGTACCGCGAATTTTCTGAAGTTCGAACGTCCCGAGTCATTACGGATTCTGCGACGGTTGACCGATTCGGTTGTGTTTGAAGAGTTCATCCAGAAAAAATATGTAGGACTGAAAAGCTTCTCACTGGAAGGAGCCGAGAGCCTGATTCCTCTGCTGGACCTGGCGATTGAAAAAGCGGGTGAGCAGGGTGTCGATGAAATCGTTTTCGGTATGGCGCACCGGGGTCGCCTGAATGTTCTGACTAACATCATGGGGAAAAAACCACGCGAAATATTCCGTGAATACGAAGACTCTGTCCCCGAGATGAGCGTCGGTCGAGGTGATGTGAAATATCACCTGGGTTACAGTTCAGACTGGATGACCGAGTCGGGTCACAACGTGCATCTGACGCTCTGTTTCAACCCGAGCCATCTGGAATTTGTGAACCCGGTGGCGATGGGCCGCATGCGCGCCAAGCAGGATCGCTGGGCCAATATTGATCGTACCAAAGGGATGGTCCTGCTGATTCACGGTGATGCTGCTTTTGCGGGGGAAGGTGTTGTTCAGGAGAGTCTGAACCTGAGTGAGCTCAGAGGCTATCGTACTGGTGGTACCATTCATGTGGTCGTAAACAACCAGATTGGTTTCACAACTGATCCGGCACAGAGTCGCTCTTCCACCTACGCAACAGACGTGGCAAAGATGTTGCAGATCCCCATTTTTCATGTGAATGGGGAAGATCCGGAAGCGGTGGCCCAGGTTGTCCGACTGGCGATGGATTTCCGCAAAGAATTCCACCGTGATGTTGTGATCGACATGTATTGCTATCGTCGACGGGGGCATAACGAAGGGGATGAGCCAGCATTCACACAGCCTCTGATGTATGACATTATCAATAAGCGTCCTTCGGTACGGGACAGCTTCCTGCAGCGTATGCTGGAACGGAAGTCTGTGACGAAAGAGGATGGAGACCGGCTGCAGGATGAAAGTATCTCGCATCTGGAAGCCGAACTGTCGGCAGCCCGGGCCAAGAATTATCCGCATACCGTAGAACTGCCCGCAGGGATCTGGGCCGGTTACCGGGGCGGTCGCGAGTTACCGGCAGATCAGATTGATACCGGAGTTCCCGAGAAAGATCTGATCAACATGCTGCTGAAGCAGACCGAGGTTCCCGAGCATTTTACGCCGCACAAGAAGATCCAGCGACTGCTGAATATCCGCAAGGAGATGGCAGAGGGTGAGCGAAAGATTGACTGGGGAACGGCTGAGGCGCTGGCGTTTGCCTCTCTGCTGACCGAAGGATACCGGATCCGAGTCAGTGGTCAGGACGCACAGCGCGGCACATTCAGTCATCGGCATGCCGTGCTGCATGATGTCAAAAATGGTAAAAAATATACGCCGTTGAAACATCTGGTCGGAGGACAGGGGCCGGTCGAGTTTGTGAACAGCCCGCTCTCTGAAGCAGGCGTTCTCGGCTTTGATTATGGTTACAGTCTGGACTGTCCTGATGGGCTGATTATCTGGGAAGCACAGTTTGGTGATTTCTGTAATGCCGCACAGGTAATTATCGATCAGTTTATCGTGAGTGCGGAAGATAAATGGCAGCGTTACAGTGGCATGGTGATGCTGTTACCACACGGTTTTGAAGGGCAGGGACCGGAACACTCCAGTGCCCGCTTCGAGCGTTTTCTGCAGCTGGCGGCGGAAAGTAATATCCAGATTGCGATGCCTACCACGCCGGATCAGTTTTTCCACCTGCTGCGGCGTCAGATGATCCGCAAATGGCGGAAGCCATTGATTGTGATGACTCCCAAGAGTCTGTTAAGGCATCGTGACGCGGTCTCCAGCTTCAAATCGATGAGTTCAGGATCCTTTATCAAAGTGATCGGCGATACCACAGATCTGGAACCAGCGAAGGTCAAACGCATTCTGCTGTGTACCGGTAAGATCTACTACGATTTAAGTGAGCACCGTAAACAGACTGAGCGGGACGATGTGGCCATCATCCGAATGGAACAGCTCTATCCGGTTCCCAAAGAAGAACTGGAACAGGCGCTGGCCTCTTATCCGGAAGGAACTCCCGTGTACTGGGTCCAGGAAGAGCCTGAAAACATGGGTGCCTGGCGGTTCATGTATTGTCGTTTCAAAGGCAATCTGTTTGGTCGCCATCCGTTGAAAGGCGTGTATCGTCCGGCAAGTGCCAGTCCGGCGACCGGTTCGGGACGCAGTCACCAGTTTGAACAGGAAATGCTGATTTCCGAAAGCTTCCGGGAAGAAGAATAACTCTGTCTATGGTCGCTCAGGCCGGAGCGGCGTCGATCAGGTCTTTGAGATGAAAGTGATGTTTCCCCAGTTTGCCGCCATAGTTTCCGGCGGTAATCTGGAGGACACCCGGTTGTTGACAGACAGTATGCAGTCCGACCTGCATTGCCTGTTGTACTGGTTCAAACGCAGCACCGTCGATGACAATTTCATAGACGCAGCCTGTCCCTTCCGGCAGTTCCGATGTTGTCTGTGCCTGTAAAGTCGGGCAATAGGCATCGTTAGTACTGGCCTTGAGTTTCGAATAGCGGGAGCCGACTTTACTGCCACTGCGGACGATGCCTCCAGGGAAGGGAAGAATTGTGAGGTCGACCTGCCGCATGGCTGCGACTGCCGCTTCTGTCGCGAGAAGTCCGCTTTTCTGATCGGTGGCACAGATTAACAGATTACCGCCGGCGACGCCCTTGAATGTGCCGGTCTGATCTTCGCAGACAAACTCACCATCCATGACGGGCACACGCCAGAGTCTGCGGTCTCCCCATTTCTTCGAGACCTGGAAGCCGTCTCCAAAAAATCGCAGTTGGCTTCCCAAGGCAATGTTCTTTTCCGGATCTTTTGATGAATAGCCGGAGTAACAGGCAGTGGTGGGGCAGGTGAGGATACATTGTCCCACGCGGTTGGTGACGGCTTTTTCCAGAGCGGACTGGCCGAAGGCAAAGAACATCAGACTGACCCCCGGTCGACCATCGGGGCTTTCTGCAGAGGAGAGATATTTTTCTACACCGGCTTCAGCATCGCAGGCAATCACGCTGGTTGCATACCCGGTGATTTCTGCCGCTGCGATTCTGACCCAGGATTCCGTCAAGGCAGTCACAATGATTCGCGTGCCGACGGTGGTAAATGCTTCAGCAAATGTATCGCAAACAGGAACGCCGTTTAATGCCAGTTCGGTATGATTGTTCAAAGTGCTTTCCGGAGAATCTCAAGGAGCAATGATAAAGTGATTGATAACTGGTTTGATTATTGCGGAATCAGGGGCAAAATCAAAGTCTCAGTGGTCACGGAGATACTCGGGAACAACTTTGATCTGCAGATCCATCTGAATCAGTTTGGGCACGCTTTTGGCCTGCATTTTTTTCATGATTTTAGCGCGGTGTGCTTCCACCGTTTTAAAGCTGACATTCAGCTTTTCGGCAATTTCGCGACTGGAAAAACCGGCGACTACATACTCCATAACTTCCCGTTCACGGCGGGTAAGTAATTCTTTGCGTTCCATCAGATCCTGATTCTGTATCCGGTTCTGTTTGTTCTTGATGTCCGTTTCAATGCCTTTCTGAATATAGTCCAGCAGAACCTGATCGCTGACGGGCTTTTCGAGAAAGTCGATAGCTCCTGCTTTCATGGCGCGTACAGCCATGGGGACGTCCCCGTAACCAGAGACAATAATCACAGGGATATCGTAGCCCTGTTCCCGCAGTTTTTCCTGTAATTCCAGACCACTCATGCCAGGGATTCTGACATCCAGGACCAGGCAGCCGGGAATATCGGGGGAATAACTCTCCAGAAATTCGCTGGCAAGTTCGTGAGTCTGCACTTTCAGGCCGACCGATTCAATCAGCCAGCGAAGTGATTTTCTGATGGCGGGGTCGTCATCAACAACGAAGACGGTTGCTTCCTGCTGGATTGTCATGTTTTCAGACACCACTGTTTCGATCTCCATGAGCTAATGGAAGAGTGATCACAAAACTGGCCCCTCGTTTGTTTCTACGTGGGGTCAGTTTCCCTCCGTGGGCTTCGATAATCGTCTGGCTGATTGACAAACCGACGCCCAGTCCCTTCTGTTTTGTTGTGTAGAATGTTTCGAAGATAGAATTTTCCTGACCTTTTTTCAAACCGATTCCACTGTCTGTCACGCATATCATCAGATTTCCCGTCTGATCCTGATCAGATTGAATCACGACTTTGCGTTCTTCCGGGGGATGCTCTGACATTGCTTCAAAGGCATTGAGCAACAGATTGACCAATACCTGTTCAATCTGGATCGCATCTCCAATGATCCGAAGAGGCCCCGGGCTTAACTCCAGGTGCAATGCGACAAAATTTCGCTGGAGCTCGTGTTCCAGGAGCGCGATGGAATTTTGTATGATGGCGTTGATATCCAGATATTTCTGTTCGACTTCACCCTTTTGAACATGCCTCCTGAGACGCTTAATCGTTTCACTGGCGCGTTGTGCCTGACGTGAGATTTCTTCGAGAGGTTCAATCAGGTTATCCAGAGTCGTGGTTCCGGACTGGATGCGGCGAATACAGCCATTCGTGTAATTATTGATGGCTGCCAGTGGCTGGTTTAATTCATGCGAGAGTTCGGCAGCCAGTTCCCCCATTGTAGAGAGCCTGGAAAGATGCGCGAGTTCCGCACGACGCCTCACCAGTTCCTGTTCTGCCTGTTTCTGTTGAGTAATATCAGTTGCAATGACCATCGCGGCGATAATGCTGCCTTCGGTCACCATGGCACCGATGCGGCAGGAGTAGAGTGTTTTTTTGCCTTCTGTGTTGAGACCTTCCGTTTCCATCACCTGTGTCTTTCCTGACTGAAAGACTTCCTGAAGAATATCACGGGCTTTATTGAGGTCTGACTGATTCATGTAACTGAAAATGGATGAGCCGATGATGTCATCCATGTTGACTGCTTCAATTTGATGATTGATAAAGAGAATGTTGCCTACATGATCCAGTGTCAGGATCGTATCGGGTGCATTGGTTACGAGTGAACGCCATTTGGCTTCTGTCTGTTGCAGCGCATTAAACAGCCGGTTTCGTTTGGTATATTCTTCGTTCAGAATTGCATGGGCGTGTTCCAGTTCGGCAGTGCGGGAGGCGACTCTGGCTTCGAGGTTTTCATTTAATTTTTCGAGTTCATCCAGAGCTGACTGTTCTCTGGTGATGTCTTTTACACAGGAGAGAAGAAATGTCTCTCCTCGAAAATAGATCTGGACCGCGGAGAGCATGGTGCATAAGCGGGAGCCATTCGGAATGATGAAGTCAAAATAGAGTTCGCGCGCGGTCCCTTCTTTCTGAACTTTTTCAATCATCTCCCGGCGGGTTTCTTTGCTGGGCCAGAAACCAATGTCAAAGGCGCTTTTACCCAGGATGAATTCCCGGCTGCATTGCAGCGCGGTGAGAAAGTTTTCATTGACCTCGATGAAGATTCCGGTATCGATCTCCGTAATGCACATGGCGATCGGATTGACCTGAAAAATCTTACTGAAGCGTTCTTCGGAACGGCGGAGCTCTTCCTGCGAAGTGACTTTTTCAGTGATATCAATGGCGACTGAAAGAAATCCGTCGACATGACCCTGTTCATCAAACAACGGATTGTAATCGACATCAAAGACAAGCTCACCGGCTGCCCGGATCCGTTGCAGTTCTTCGCCTTGGAGAGTTCGATTGAAAATATCAATCAGTTCGGGATCATCAGCGTACTCTTTGAAAACAGATTTACCCACCCATTCTCCCGGAAGAAATCCCAGGCGGTTCAGGCCACCTCCTTCCGAGAGTGTGACGATCCCATGGCGATCGACGGCCCAGATGATCAGTGGAGTGATGGAAAGAATTTTCTGGAGCAGTTGCTGATCTGAGTCGATGATGTTCTGCAGAAAATCTCCGGTCTGCAGTTCCGGAAATGTTTCCGATATGATCCGGGATGAGAGTCTGTTGTGTTCCGGTGACTGATTGTGATTCACTGCGCACCTCCTTAACACAACTAGAGACAGATCACTGTTTTATAATACGGGCGGTATGAATGCAGCCCCTGTCAAGGGGCCGGCCTGAGATCGAGTGGTAACAGCAGGCTTCTGCCGCATGCGAATTGTTTACTTCCTGATTATCCCGCATTACCGGGAAATGTCAAACTTTGCAAAGCGGGATTCATCGATTCCCGGTATCAGAGGTCAATCAAGGTTCAGATCGATCTCCCCACCGGACTGCGCCTTCGATGATGCCTGCAGATGTTCGTGATCGGTTAAGTCAAATTTTAACGGTGTGACCGTGACAAAACCTTCCGCCAGTTCATGGATGTCTGTGCCTGGTTCCAACTGATGGTTGTGAACTGGGTCAAGGCCACTCCAGTAATAAGGCCTCCCCCGGGGATCAATTCGTTTTTCCATGACATCGAAATGCCGTTTGACACCCAGCGATGTCCATTTAACTCCCCGGGGCCAATCCGGTCGTATTTCAGGAAAATTGATATTCCAGAGTCCGTCGGAGGGGGATTTTTCCTGTAACAGTTTTCTGATGATGTGAATACTCTGAGCGGCGCAGCGGTCATAATCGGGTTTGGTGTCGTTGGCAAAACTGCTGGCAGCCGAGATGGCGATCGAGGGAATCCCGGCGAAGGCCCCTTCGATGGCTCCGGCGACTGTACCGGAATAGAGCACATTGATCCCTACATTCGAACCGGAATTGATGCCACTGACAATCAGGTCGGGGCGTTTCGGACAGAACTCCAGAATTCCCAGTTTAACGCAGTCTGCCGGACTGCCGGCGACCGCCCAGCCCCAGTGCTTTTCACTTTCGAATTCCTGATGTATCATCAAAGGATGTAAATAGGTAATACTTAATCCCACCCCGCTTTGTTCAGCGAGGGGGGCAACCACTTCCACATCTCCGAGTTGAGTTAATGTTTTCTGCAGGCTGCGAATGCCGGGGGCGTGTATTCCATCATCATTAGTCAGCAAAATTTGCACGATTATTCCTTAACTCTGAATGGTCCAGACAAGTTCTGAATGACACCTTATAATATGGCAGTACTCCGCCGGTACCTGAATTCAGAAAACCGGCCTGACAGTATCTTATCGGAATGAGTGATTTAATGACAACGCGCCGGCTGTTTGCTATTGTTCCTGCTGCTGGCCGAAGTCGACGTATGGGAACACATAAACTGCTGCTGACATTGGGAGCTGAAACGGTCATTCAGCGTCTGGTGAGGGGATTGAGTAGTGAAGGGATTACAAAAACCGTCATTGTCGCACGCCAGGATGATATACGTTTGAAGGATCATCTGGCTGATCTGCAGGTTGATGTGGTTCAGCGGGAAACGGACCCGCCTGATATGAAAGCCAGCGTCCAGTATGCATTGCGCTGGATTGAAGAACATTATCAGCCAGCGGATGAAGACGGATGGTTGCTGGTTCCCGCAGATCATCCCGTGCTGGAGCAGTCAGTCATTGACGAATTATGTCAGGCCTGGGAGCGTTGTCCGGCTGATGTGATGATTCCCACATACCAGGGTCGGAAAGGGCATCCGACTTTTTTTCGCTGGTCGATGGCGGATAGGATTTTCAAGCTGTCTGAAGCGCAGGGCATCAATGCTCTCTGGCCGAGTCGGGACATTCAGCCTTTTTTACAGGAATGTGCTGTCCCGGAAATCCTGCTTGATCTGGATACCCCTGAAGATTTTGATGCATTGCAAAAAAAATACGGCACGGATTGATAATATTTGGTGCATGTAGTTATGTAGATGTTTTCATTCCCGGTTACCTGCGACAGATCGGATGTCGTTTCTATGATTCATGTTGAGTTCTGATAACAGGTTAGTTCGAACAGATGTTGTATTTGTGAAACTTTGCAGGTGATAACGATTATAAAGTGGCACATACAACAAGCTCTTCACTAAAAAGAGATAACCCCCTTTTTTCCTCAAGTTGCCGAAACTATGTGATCTATGCTTGAGTGCTAAATAGAACAACCCGCTGTGATTTTGATTTTTCCACACAGGACGTCTGCTTTTGATTTGCATCTTTTTTCAGGTCATGTCAATAATGCAGGCAGTCATATCTGAGATGGAAAATCGGAAAACGCACACTTTCATCATGTGACGAACTTTTTTGGAGGGGGAAAAATGAAAAAGATTATGGCCTTAGCATGTGCCGCCGTGGCAATGCTGGCTGTCAATGATTCGGCGCAAGCCTGCAGGTATTTTGGAGCGGCCAGTTATAACTGCTGTCCCACAACAGCCTGTCAGCCTACAGCCTGTTACACCGCTTGTCGTGTCGAGCGGAAAACATGCTATCGTACTGTTTATGATCAGGTTGCAGAACCTCAGCAGTACACTGCTTATCGCACCGAATACGAGACAGTTTACGAAGACAAGCAGGAAACCTGTTATCGCATGGTGAATGAAACGGTTTACCGCGATGTCGAATATACGGTTCAAAAACCGATATTTGAAACATCTGAGCGGGAAGAGCGTTACACTGTCCGTCGACCGGTTGTCGAAACCAAGTACCGTGATTGCAGCTATCAGGTACAACGTCCTGTCTGGGAAAACCATGAGCGCGAGTGTCGCCGCACTGTGATGCGACCGGTTGTGGAAACCATCGAACAGGAATGCCGTCGGACTGTCATGCGACCAGTCACGGAAACCGTTAACCAAGAACGGTGTTATACGGTGATGAAACCGGTGACAACGTACCGCACTGTGCATCGTATGCAGGGCGTCTGGGAAACAAAACAGATTACCAAGCCCGGTAAATGCCGTCCCTGCTGGTCAACCGATCCATGTGGTCGTCCCGTGATGAGCATGGTTCAGGTTCCCGGACGAACTCACTGCCGAAAGGTCTGGCGACTGAAACGTGTTGCCTGCCAGGTGCCTTGCACCCAATATGTGCCTGAGGTTGTTCGACAGAACTGCCCGGTACAGGTAACCCGTTACGTACCCGAAGTAATTGTGAACAAAGTACCTGTTAAAGTCTGTAAAATGGTACCTGAAGTGGTTGTGACCAAAATTCCTTACCGGACTTGCCGCTGGGTTACGGAAACAGTCGCTCAAAAGGTTCCTTATCAGACCTGTAACTGGGTTTGTGAAGAAAAGGTTCGTAAAGTTCCTGTTCAAACCTGTAAAATGGTTTCAGAGAAGTGCAGCCGTAAAGTCGCTGAATGTGTCACCCGGAAAGTGCCTTTCACTGTCACTCACCGTGTTGCCCGCTGCGTTCCCAAACAGGTTCCTGTAACCTGCACACGGTACGTTACTAAATGTGTTGCACGTAAGGTCCCTTACGAAGTCTGCACTATGGTTCCTACCACAGTCTGTCCTACGACTGCCTGTGCTACTGGAAACTGTAATCTGGCTCCCCAAAGCCGGGAAACAGCAAAACCAGTTGTTCCGGAACCGCAGCCAGAACCGGAAGCAAATCCGGAACTCACTCCTGTCAAGCCGAGAGTATCTGCTTAACAGGGCGCTGGATTCGTTTGTGATGTAAATGAACAGAGGCAGGTTTCAAATGAAACCTGCCTCTGTTTTTATAGTTGCATTGTGAGACGGGATTTGATTACCAGCCTTCAGTTCCGATACTGGATGTCCCGGTGACGAGGTCACAACTGGTGTTCAAGTCACAGTCATCGTAAGAGTCTTGAAAGTGACTGCCGGCCACATAGCTTTTCATTTTTCCGTGAGAACCAGCCTGGAAACCGGTGAAGCAATAGGACTGGTTGAGTGCGCCGATGGCATTGGAAACGTCGTTTAATTCCGTATTCACGGCAACGGCGACTTCGCTTAAACCGACGATCATCGCCAGGACAGCAATCGTCAGAACCAGTACTAATTCCGCAGAGATCACGAAACCAGCTTCATCATTGTACAAACGTTGAACGATACGCAACATGAGAGAGTCCCCTTACTTAATCGTAGAGTGTGCCGACAGTCGAATGCGTATTCAACCGATGGCAATGTGAGAGAGAGTTTACATTGTGAGAGATTATTTCTGCTTGTGTAGATTGATCGATGAGTGATTGCACGTTGATCAGCTTACAGTAGTCTGATAAAGCAGACGGCATGCCAGAGAGATGTATTCTGCTGATGAATACAGATGCATGAATCAGGCTATGTTTTAATCTGAAAAAGACTTAGGTCGTGTCTGGTAAGCGGAGAATCCGGGGGAGGCAGAATCGTGTGGCTTTTTGAAGTGTTAAACAGCCTGAACACCAGGGCTAAACAAACTGTAAGAGCGTGTAATCGAAAAAAAGAACCGGCGGGATTTCCGCCGGTTCTCTGAGAGAGTTAAATTGTCGCTCATCTTTACTACTATGGCTTAGTTCCGTTCATCACCTGTCAGACCGAGAGTACCTGTGACCAGTTCACAAGTATTATTCAGGTCGCAGTCATCGACAGAATCATTGAACCTGGAACCTGCGTAGTGGCTTTTTGATTTACCATCACAAAAAGTACTGGCTCTAAAACCGGTATAAGCATAACTTTGATTCAGTGAACCGATGGCATTTGAGACATCGTTCAATTCGGTATTTACAGCCACAGCGACTTCGCTCAAGCCGACGATCATGGCCAGTACAGCGATAGTCAATACCAGGACCAGTTCTGCAGAAATAATAAAGCCGTTTTCCTCTTTCCATAATGCCCGCAACATGATTTTATCCCCTTGTTTTATTAAATGTCTATTTTGAGAGTTGCTGGAACTCCACTTGAAGGAGTTTCATTTTCTTAGAAGTAAAAACTCTGTTCAGGAAGTTCCTGAACAGAGTTTCGAGAATTTGATCGAAATCAAAATTATGGAGCTTCGTTAACAGTTACACCTGTTGTACCTGTAACCAGGTCGCAAGAGTTGTTCAGGTCGCAGTCATCGACAGCATCATTGAAACGTGAACCAGCATAGTGGCTCTTGGTTTTTCCATCTGCTGATGCACGGAAACCAGTGTAGGCATAGCTCTGGTTCAGAGCTCCGATTGCGTTTGAAATGTCGTTTAATTCAGTGTTGACAGCTACAGCAACTTCGCTCAGTCCAACGATCATTGCCAGAACGGCGATGGTCAAAACGAGTACTAATTCAGCTGAAATTACGAAACCTGCTTCATCGTTCCAAAGTTGATTTAACATCTTAGTGAGTTCCTTGGTCTTAAAAAAATTAAATTGAGAGACGAGTTTGTGGTTTGCTTTCCGAGATAGAAAACAGCCCACGACATACCGATAAATAAAGCGAAAGCAATATTTATCACTTAGCCAGATTGAGAGACTACGCTCCATTCAGGCACTTTTGTGAAATCACCGGCCCGCGATTTCACAGCACAAACTGCAGTTTTGTTTTCATCAATATTTTGTAAATCGCACGTCATGACCCGCGGAGCGATGGAAGCCCATATATGGTGCCATAGGCATCATTCGCATTGAATGCTCTCTCACCTTCATGCAATGCCGTAGGCTTCTCTTCTTCTTTCGGGGACAAATCACTTAAAAGGAAGAAGCCTCAACACGGGTCACAACGCAGCGAATCAATCAGTATCTGTTTGTTTTGAGATCTAATATTTCAGTTATTGTTTTCATTCAGTCTTGTTGCAGATCTCATAACGCAGTCGGTGTGCCATTTGGCTGGAGGGGAGGCGTTGTGAGAAGTCCACAGGGCGTGTGGAGCTGAAGAAACACGATTTGAGAATCGCTATAACTGTAATCAATATTGTGATTTACAGATTCTGTTGGAAAAGGGGCCAGCAGGGCCCAGAAAGTTTGACAGGTTGCATTCAGGCAACACTGCTTATCAAGGATTTTAAACAGTCTGTAAAAGAGACTGTGAATCAAATGCGTTTTTTTTGAAACATCGGAACCCTGGCAGGGACGAATCCCTGCCAGAGTTCCGGATGAGTCGAATTAACTGATTATATCAGTTGCTCTCAATTCGCACCTTAAGACCAAGGTGTAGTCGTTTTAGAACGTAGTCGCTTCATCAGCAGTGATCTGGCTGGTACCTGTAACAAGATCACATGTATTGTTCAGGTCACAGTCATCGGTTGCGTCTGACCAGCGAGAACCGGCGTACCAGCTTTTGGTTTTTCCACCATTACCAATAAAACCAGTATAAGCATAGCTCTGGTTGAGGGCACCAATTGCGTTTGAAATATCGTTCAGTTCAGTGTTTACAGCGACAGCGACTTCGCTCAGTCCAACGATCATGGCCAGAACAGCGATAGTCAGGACGAGTACGAGTTCCGCAGAAATTACGAAACCAGCTTCGTCGTTCCAAAGTTGATTCAACATGTTTGAGTTCCTTGTGTTTTACTTGAGAGTAAGGTTTTTGTTTTCGGCCCTGATCGAGAAACCATGAACCGCGAGAGACAACCCGGATGCCAACAAGCTTCCGGGTCCCGGCAAAGGTCATCAACAGGTCGGAAAGGCCTTGAGAGGAACTCGCCGAGACGTCGATGACCACAGGAAAGCAGCAGTCCAGAACAAAAAGTGAGAACCGGTTCACTCACTCGCTGCCTGGGTATGAAAAGTGTGAAATACACATCTCTACTGAAGCGATCCTGTTTTGCCAGTTATACTGATCGCATAGACCATGCCGAAGGAACAATCTTCATAAACCCTACAGCTTGCAAAACACTCAAGCTTTAACTAACGCTTTTAATGAGTGCAGTTTAACACAATCATTAGCTTGACTGTACAGTCGCGATTACTCAGCAAGCCAGCTTCATTTTGTAAGGAATCCGAAACACTTCTTTACATTTCATGTTTACGAAATCCAACAAATGCTTACATTGAACAGGATTGATTCGCGCGGAGGACGATTCTGTTTTCCCTGGTTGGAAGCAGCAGGGGGTGGGGCGGTGATGTGATACAATTACTGACCGGGTAAGCAGATCTAACGACCCGGATGAGCATTTTTACTTTTAGTGAAAGCATAAAGACAACATGCAGGTGACGATCACAGCCGTCGGACCAGATAATCGCGGCTTAGCTGACCCTATCGTGCACTATGTGACTGGTGTGGGGGCGAATATTCATGAAATTCAGATGTATGACCATGATTCAGAACGTCTGTTTGCGATGTTACTGCGCATCGACTGGCCGACTGAAATCGAGCCAATTGCAGTCTTACGCGAGCGAATCATGCAGATTGGGACACAAAAAGGTCTGACTTTACGCGTGTGGGCTCGGGATGAATACGAACGTCCCCCCCGAATTGCCATCTGCACGACTTATCGCAGTGAACCGGCGGAAGCGGTGTTGAAGGCAATTGAAGCGGGAGTAATCAATGCGAAGCCGGTGGTCATCCTGGGAAACCGTGATCGTTGCCAGCGACTGGCCAATCAATACCAGCTGGATTTTCATAATATTGGTGATGATCGCGGAAATCCCGACAATACAAGAATGGTTGAGTTGTTCGATACATATGATGTCGATTATGTGCTGCTCGCCCGTTATATGCGTGTGCTGCCTCCGAGTATCTGCTGGAGTTTTGCCGGCGGACGGATTATTAATCTGCATCATGGCCTGCTGCCGTCATTTCCCGGGTTTCAGCCCTACGAAGATGCTTACAGCCACCACATGCTGACTTTTGGCGCGACCATCCATTTTATTATTCCGGAGCTGGATGCGGGCAATCAGATCATTCACCAGAACGCTTTTACGGTCTCACCGGGGACTTCTCTGAAAGAGATTAAACGGATTGGCGAAACGGAACATGAGCCCGAATGCCTGGTGGAAGGGGTGCGACGTGTGATCGACCAGGAAGTAGAACTGCACTTTCATCGCGTGGTCGGAAAAGAAGATAAAGCCTGATGCAGTGGTTGAATTGATCTCATCTATTTCAATCTGGTTTTGATAAGTTCAAATACCGCATCAAACATCGGCTCCGTCAGTCGTCCGGTAAACGTATTCTGCTGACTGGGGTGATAGCTGCCGACAAGCCAATGGCCGTCCGGAAATTGATACACAGCGCCATGCGAAAATTTCGGTCGTTTTCCAGTTAGTTTTTCCTGCCTTTTTTTGAAATCCAACACTGCTTTCCAGCCGATTTGCCCGAGTGCCAGGAAGACCTGAACCGGCAGCAACTCCACGGTCTGCTCAAGCCAGTCGTGACAGTTTTCAATCTCTTCTCGCGTTGGTTTGTTGGCAGGGGGCGCACAATGGCAGGTGGCGGTGATGGCGCTGTCTATTAGTTTGAGGCCGTCTGAAATGTGTTCTGCTTCAGGTTGGCTGGCGAAACCCGCTTTGAACATCGCGCGGTACAGCCAGTCCCCACTACGATCGCCAGTAAACATGCGCCCGGTGCGGTTGGCTCCATGGGCAGCCGGAGCCAGACCGACAATCAACAGTCGGGCTTCTGGATCCCCGAAATTGGGCACGGGTTGCCCCCAGTAGTCCCAGTCCCGGAAGGACTTTCGTTTTTCCGACGCGATTTTCTGGCAGTGCGTCAGTAAGCGTTCACACCTGGTGCAGGCAACAATGTTCTGATTCAATTGGTTCCACTGTGAAACAGGCATGGATTCCTCAAGACGGCAAACGTGACATACGCTGTCGGAAGTGTATATTATAACGATTAGACGGACAGCGACGATTAAATGCGAATTATCTGCACTATCAATACCAGCAAACAGGTCGAGTCGTCAAACCGGACTCTATATTTAAAAAGAACATTTTAAATTCGAGGCTTGATAATTCGTCTCAGTCCACTTTACGATGGTAGATACGTAATTCTATTGCCGATTAAGTGTCGGCATACGTGCCCGCATCAGATTTACTGCTTTTGATCTCGTTTCAGGAACAGCAATTGTGTCAAAACTACAACTTCCTTTGATCTCACTGGTGGCTGCCATCCCGGGTGGTTTTTTAGCCTATCTGCTGGTGATGGCATTTTTAAACCATGCAGAAGCAATGCCGACAATGCTGCTCGCGGTAGCAGGTACCACTCTACTGATGAGTGGTGTTCTGGTATTGATGCCCATCGGGACATTGATTTTTGGTCCCAAAGGGGGCGCGAAGAAAAAAGACAATGAGGGAGCGGAGTCGCTTGACGAAGAGGATGAGGAACTGGTTTCTGATTCTGCCGCCGAACTGTCAGGTGAGTTCGAAGATGATGAACTCGGCGATGATTTCGACGAAGTGGATGATGACATGTTCGAATCAGCCGGGGATCTCGAAGTCGGCGATGATTTTGATGATGCAGAAGTCAGTGGAGAGATGTCAGATAGCGAATTCGATTTTGCAGACGATGATTATGAGTTTGATGAGGATGAAGAAGAGGACAAATAAACTTCGTCCCCTGCTTCTCATGGCATCGAAATCTTATTTCAGGTTCTGCTGAAAGAACTGGTCCATATCTTCGACCATGTCATTGAACCAGGGCAACTGGTTCCAGCAGCCGTGCTTGCCTTTAGGGTAAACTTTAATGCCGGTGGTGACGCCGAGCAGTTTCAGCTTTTCGCGGGAAGGCACATTGCGGTCAGGGTTGTCGAGTTCTCCTGTCATAAACAGCAGCGGTGGCGTTTTCTTGTCGAAATGCAGGTAAGCATCACTGAGCTTATACAGTTCGGGTGCTTCATCAATCGATTTCCCCAGCCACTGATTTGAATAAGATTTGTCTCCACTTTTTCTGGAACGTTCTGCCACAGTTCCGGAAGCCATTTCCATCGGCCCTGCCATCACGATCGCAGCCTGCAGTTTTGAGGATTGATCCGGGTAGCCGGCATCTCCCTGCAACTGTTTCTCATCAGGAGCAGCCGCCATTAAACCGGCCAGATGACCGCCGGCAGATCCACCGACGGCACCAATCTGTTCCGGGTTAACGTGAAATTGTTTTGCTTCTGCTCTCAGGAAGCGGACTGCCGCATTGCAGTCTTGTATCTCGGCAGGAAATTTTGCTTCATGTCCCAGACGATATCCGACGGCCATCGTGACATAGCCGCGTTCGCAAAGGGCAACCGCCAGGGCGCGGAATTTGGTTTTGTCACCGTTCATCCAGCCTCCGCCATGCACCACAACGACAGCGGGGAAAGGGCCTTGGCCCGATTGGGGTATGAAAATATCTGCCAGCAGCTTACGGGTTCCCGTCTGTCCATAGACCACATTCAAATGGGGGGTGACTGATTCCGGAACTGTGGTGGTTGGACGCCTTGGTTTACTGTCGGTCGCGGAGACTGCGGGTTCAGGCATACAGCCATAAGCATTCATACGCTGACGATACAGGCCGCCAAAGCCGGTAATATAGAGCGAACGCATGTCCGCGTCCCCGAAGGCACAGTTGATGGGACGTGTGGGCGTGTGAATTTTTGCCAGTAGTTTCCCCGCAGGATTCCAGATCCAGATGTCAGCGGGACCTGCACAGTAGACGTTTCCGGCGCGGTCGACGGTCATCCCGTCTGCCCCCTTGTCCGGGCCGGAATCCATTTTAGCAAACAGGCGTCCGTTTTTTGTGACGCCGGGACTGGTGACATCATAGGCCCAGATTTCTTTAGGAACGTAGGCGGCGACATACAGAGTCTTACCATCCGGTGACAGAATCAGTCCATTCGGTGTTTTAATATCTTTGACGGCGACTGACTGTTTGCCTGCGGGAGAAATCCAGATCACTTCCCCTGCACCCGTAAGTGTGTAATAGATACCCCCCTGCTGATCGACGACCAGGTCGTTAGGCTTGCGGGGAGGTTTAGCATCTGCGGGTTGACCGGCGATGTTTTTTTTCGTTTTACCGTTCAGTACACAGATCTGGCTGTTGCCATTATCAGACAAGAAGAGTTTACCATGATTAAAATAACTGGCGCTGATCCGGCCGGCGTCATCCAGAAAGACTGAAACTTTTCCCGTGCGGGGAAAATAACGATACAGCTTGCCTCCTTTGACATCCGGAAAAAACAGGCTGCCTCCCCCATCCCAGGCAGGGCCATCAGCCAGTCCAAAATCACTGGCAATTGTTTCCAGCGGGGAAGAGGTATCAACGATGGGATCTGCTGCCAGGGCGTGATTCCAAAGTAGGGTGAATGTGATAAGTAAAAGCGCGAGCGGTTTCATAGATGTTTCCTGATTTCTGAGAAATAGAACTTTTCAATGAACTTAATCAGCTTGTTATTGCCGGACGAGTCGGTTTTGTCGCATGTCCAGGGCCGCTTTGTTTGCGTTGCGGAATAGAAACCTGTTTGGGTAGAGTCGTTGTTGAAAAATCCAGTTTCAGGCCGTGAGGCTGTGCCTGAATGGTTCCCCAAATCTTTTTGATTGGAAAAGTAGCATTATGACTGGCGGTTGAATATTTGACTTGTGCTTCGGCTTCGCAAGTGTAGCAAAAAACATGGGTGGCACATACAATCGGGACGAGCAGAAGTGTCAAGAAAGGTTGCCCGGATTTTTGAGCGAACCTCTGTCGTATTTTATGTATCAAAATTTTATACATCAAACCAGCGTCTCTATTCTGATGGTAAATGTAAAATTGTGTGAATCAGGTTTCCATTCTCAATAAACTGAATCTGCAGATCAATCGTTAAGGGAGCGTTTGAGTCTGTTCTCAGCAAGAAACATTACGACCCGATGTCTGTCTAATTGAATGAATTGAGAGATTACTATGAGCGATGAAGGTCAGGAATCCGATCAGACGATTATCGAACGCCGCTTTATCAGACTGGTCCAGCGGGGGCGCTGGGAGTTTGTGCAGCGTGTCAACACCACGGGAGTCGTCTGTCTGTTTCCGTTGACAGTGGATCAGCGGGTGATTCTGGTCGAGCAGTACCGTCCGCCTGTGGAAGCAACGGTGATTGAATTTCCTGCAGGTCTCGCGGGTGATATTGCTGGTCAGGAAGAAGAACTGCTGGAGACTGCCGCTGCCCGGGAACTGCTGGAAGAGACCGGCTACCAGGCGGGGCAGATGGTGGCGCTGGGGTCTACCGTTTCTTCAGCGGGATTAACGGATGAAGCGGTTGATTTTTTTCTCGCACTGGATTTGCAGAAAGTCGGTGCAGGGGGCGGAGATGAATCTGAGAAGATCACAGTACACGAGGTCCCGTTTGCAGAAATTGAAGACTGGCTGGAAGAGGCGCGACAACGGGGTTGTCTGCTGGATGCCCGGATTTATGCCGGCCTGTATTTTATCACGAAGCATATTCAGAAAAATGGGTGAGCGGTTCCTGCATTCATTGAATGAAAAGAATATGATAAGCTGCTGGTACCCAAGTTGATCAATTCAGCCTTTTAATAATAGAGAACGAAAATCTAATGAGTGAAGAATGGATTGCTGACCGGATGCATCTGATTGATGCGTCCGGCATACGAAAAGTATTTGACCTGGCAGCAAAGATGGAAAATCCGATCAACCTGAGTATCGGTCAGCCCCACTTTGACACTCCGGACTCCATTAAAGATGCCTTATGCCAGGCCGTGCGGGATGGCAAAAATGCCTACAGCCAGACACAGGGGATTGCACCCCTCATTGGGAAAATTCAGGCGCAGGTTGATGAGGCCTATGGACATGCCGACCGACAGGTTTTTATCTCCAGTGGCACGAGTGGTGCGCTGATGCTGGTGTTAAATGCGCTGGTCAATCCGGGGGATGAAGTGATTATCTTTGATCCCTATTTTGTGATGTACACACACCTCACACGCGTGGTGGGGGGGAAGCCGGTTTTCGTGGAGACTTATCCGGACTTCTCAATCGATATTGAAAAAGTTCGTGCCGCGATTACTGATCGCACAAAACTGATTCTGTTTAACAGCCCCAGTAACCCGACCGGGCATGTTGCTTCTGCAGAGGAAACTCGGGCGTTGGCGGAGCTGGCGGCGGAAAAGAATATTGCGCTGGTCAGCGATGAGATCTATCGTTCCTTCTGTTATGACGCACCGTTTGTGAGCCCGGCCGGGTATAATGAAAATGTGATCGTGATCGATGGTTTCAGTAAATCGCACTCCATGACCGGCCATCGACTGGGCTTCGTACATGGTCCGCAGAGCGTGGTTCAACAGATGATCAAGCTGCAGCAATACACGTTTGTCTGCGCGCCGCATCCAGTGCAGTGGGCAGGGCTGGCCGCTCTGGAATGTGATATCTCTGATCGTGTCGACGAATATCGGGAAAAACGCAACCTGATGCAGGATCTGCTCTCCGAGAAGTATGAAATCTCCGGCGCGCAGGGCGCCTTTTACATGTTTATTCGCACTCCCTGGGGAACGGCAACCGAGTTTTGTACTGCGGCAATTCAGAATAATCTGCTGATTATACCGGGTAATGTGTTCAGTGGTCGGGATACGCATTTTCGAATTTCGTATGCCCAGGAGAATCCGATTCTGGAGCAGGGAGCCGCAATTTTGAACCGTCTGGCAGACCATCCCATGTGAAAAATCCGTTAACTGCCTGATTAACTTCCCGCTGAAGCCGGTTTTTTGAGACAATTGAAAACTTTCTCTATACCTGAAAGGGTATCACCTCTATTATGGAGAGAGTGTGCTGCTTTCTTACAGTGATCAAACGACTTACGATACTGCCAGATAACAACTTATGCCATCTGAAAAGCCGCAGAATAAGACCAGTCAGGTTTCAGCTGAAACCTCTGATGATAGCTCTGTCTCTCCACCCCATGAGTCAGAGGGGCTGCGTCTACCCCCGACGGGCGGTTTCGTAGAGTCTGATTCCACACAGGAAACCATCTACCGTTCCAGTGAGACCACACAAAAGCTATATCCCCCCGTCGAATCAGTGAGTCTGATAGGCAAACAGCTGGGAGATTTTAAGATCTTACGCAAGCTGGGCCAGGGAGGGATGGCAACCGTTTATCTGGCCGAGCAGGTTTCGCTCAAGCGTGAAGCTGCCATCAAAGTCATGCACAGCGAGTTGATGAGTGATGAAACCCATGTCAGGCGGTTTGAACGGGAAGCCAAGGCCGCTGCCGGGCTGACCCACCCTAATATTGTCCAGGTTTATATGACGGGTGATTATGAGGGAACCCATTATATCGCGCAGGAATATGTGCGTGGCATCAATCTGAGAGAGCATCTGTCGCGAAATACACCACCTGATTGTGCCTTGATCTTACGAATTATGCGACAGGTAACCGCTGCGTTAAACGCCGCGGCAGAAAAGGGGATTGTGCATCGGGATATCAAACCCGAAAATATCATGATCACCTCTAAAAAGCTGATCAAGGTGGCTGATTTTGGACTCGCACAGATTGGCCAGTCGGAAGAACGGGTGAACCTGACCCAGGTGGGGACAACCATGGGAACCCCCCTGTATATGAGCCCGGAGCAGGTCAACGGCAGAACCCTCGATCAGCGGAGCGATATCTATTCGCTGGGAGTGACCTGTTACCATCTGATTTCGGGTAAGCCCCCTTTTCATGGTGAAACGGCTCTGTCGATTGCAGTAAAGCATCTGAATGAAACCGCATACCCATTGAAAAAACGCCGTCCTGATCTGCCCGAGGAACTGTGTGACCTGGTACATCGGATGATGGAAAAAAGTCCGGACAAGCGGCCCGGGAACGCGGCTGAGTTGATGCAGGAGATTAAAAAAATATCGGAGGAGAGTCCCGGGATTCGCAAACGCAGCTGGAGCGAATTGCTCCCGTTCCAGGGGAATCGGAGTTTTCAGAAACAACTGCTGGCATTTGTACTGGCATCCCTCTGTCTGGGGGGAGTGGCCGCGGCGGTCGGCTGGGTGAATCGTCCTGGTAATCCGCTCGAAGCCCCCTATCTGGCTTCCGAGAATTCGGGATCGTCCATCATTCCCATAGAAGAAAGTGCATCCAAACAGTTTTTTCTGGCAACTCGGCTCGGCCTCGGCGATAGTGAAGATGCCTGGCAGGCCGTCATCAGGAATTTTCCGGACAATGAAATCTATACACCCAAGGCTAAAATCCGCCTGGGGGTTTTGTTAATCAGGCCGGGGCGGTACGAGGAAGCCAAGGCGATTTTTCAGGAACTGGTCAATTCGGGACAGGCAGGACAGGTTACCAATGGCTATGCCGGTCTGCTGGCTTTGGAAAGCCTGAATGGTCATCCGCGAAAATCACAGGATATCTGGGAACTTTATGTGAATAACCACGAAGAACAACTGGATGGAGAATTGAGAGAGATCGTCTATAGGGCATTGGTGTGGAACCAGAATTCACCTGAGATCGAAAAGAAAGACTACAAAAAACTGTTCGAGTCATTACAAAGCGAGGAAGAGCAGAACTTCACCCCCTGATAGCGGGGATCTCGTTCTCTGAACGGGTTCTGAGAATCTTGGGGAGTCTCCTGGATGGAAGCGCTGTCATTTTTCAGAAAATGGTCTATAATAAGCTCTTGTACTGCATGGGCCGAGGATATTTCTGGATCTGTGAAGTGAGAAGGCAAATTCAGATAGAAGCCTCGGTACCGATCCGTTCAAATTTATCAGTCAAACTCCAGTCTAGTCGGGCACAACGGTGGCGATTTTACAAATACTCAAAGGGAAGGTTCCCGAACAGATCGTCGAGCTGAATGGCGACCGTGTGATCATGGGGCGCCACCCGAATTGTGAGATTGTACTCGATAATGTCGCCGTCAGTCGTTATCACGCTCAGATCCTGGAAAGCCACGGCTTTTTTTACCTGGAAGATCTGCACAGTCGCAATGGCACACTGCTGAACGGGACCGTAATCGAAGGGCGCACGGAACTACACGAAAACGATACCATCAGTATCTGTGACATCCAGATGCAGTTCCTGCTGGACTATCAACAATCCCCTGAATTTATAGATTCCGCAATTCAACAGACACTGGAAGTCAGCAATCAGTCACTGAAGCAGGATTCACACCTGACACTCGATGATACTGAACCCAGTGATGGCGTGCTGGATGGGTCCTCTATTATCAGTTCGCTTGATCTGAACACCAGCAGCCATTTACGGATTAACGTCAAGCCGGAAGTCAAACTGCATGCCGTGCTGGAAATCAGCCAGATTCTCAGTCGCGCTTTAAAACTGGATGAAGTACTGCCACGTATTCTGGATGGCCTGTTCAAGATATTTCCCCCTGCCGATCAGGGCTTTATCATGTTGCAGAGCCCGGAGCGTAAAAAACTGGTGGTGAAAGCAACCAAAGCCAGACGCATGGAAGATGAAGATTCGATTCGCATCAGTACGACGATTGTCCGCCAGGCGATTATGAGTGGCTCAGCGATTCTGAGTGCGGACGCGGTCGAAGATGATCGCTTTAAAATGAGCGAGAGTATCACTTCCTTGCGTATTCGTTCGATGATGTGCGTGCCTCTCGTCTCTCAGGGAGGAGACATTCTGGGAGTGATTCAGATCGCCACACGTGATATCGGCCAGCAGTTTGATAAAGATGATCTGGACGTACTGGTGGCAATCACGCAGCAGGCGAGTCTGGCGGTCGAAAATGCGAAGTTACACGAAGATCTGGTCAAACAACGGGATATTGAACGCGATCTGGAATTTGCGCATCAGATTCAGCTGGGATTACTGCCTCACAATCGTCCGAAGTATAAAGAGTACGAATTCTTTGATTATTACGAATCAGCCCAGAGTGTGGGCGGCGATTATTTTGACTACATCGAACTGCCCAGTGGAAAACTGGCGGTGACGTTGGGGGATGTGGCAGGGAAAGGGGTGCCCGCTGCGATTCTGATGGCGCGGTTATATGCTTCAGCCCGGTATCAGGTATTGTCCCGAAATACAGCCGATAAAGCGCTGGGTGAGTTGAATACGGAAATTGCCTCGAGTGGAGTCGGGCTGCGTTTTATCACCTTCATCCTGGCAGTACTGGACCCCAAAAAACATACCGTGTCCATCGTTAATGCAGGGCATATGGCGCCGCTGCTGCGTAAAAAGTCTGATGGCAGTGTGGAACCGATTGCCCAGGATAAGTCGGGCATGCCTCTGGGAGTTTTGAAGAAGCAGGTTTTTCATGTGGAAACCATCACCCTGGAAAAAGGGGACACCCTGCTGCTGTATACCGATGGCGTTACGGAAGCCATGGACCAGGACAACAAGTTGTATCATAAGGATCGCCTGGTTAAGTATCTGAAGACGGGCCCCGAAGCCGCCGAGCCGCTCGTGAAAGGGCTGTTATCGGATGTGGAATTGTTTCGAAATGATTCCATGCAGAAAGATGACATCTGCGTGGTCTGTTTCCGCCGCAAAAAATAAAATTCTCTGGCATTCCCCTCTAGAATGATCAGAGGAATTGCTGTTCTATCTCACCGGATGAGGCCCGCTTTGACTACTGATGTACTTTCTATTCTTGGCAGTGATGGCAAGATCGCACAGCGGCTCGAAAAATATGAGCACCGTCCCGAACAACTGGAGATGGCGGAGGCCGTTGCCAACGCGATTGAGCAGAAGAAGCATCTGCTGGTAGAGGCGGGGACGGGGGTGGGAAAAAGTTTCGCGTATCTGGTGCCTGCGATTCTGGCGACTTGTAAACAGAATGAAACCCGTTCGGGGAAGGATCGGAAACGGTTGATCGTCTCGACGAATACGATCAGCCTGCAGGAGCAGCTGATTACCCGCGACATCCCGTTTTTAAATGCTGTAATGCCCGTGGAATTTTCTGCGGTTCTGGTCAAGGGGCGTTCGAATTATATCAGCCTGCGTCGCTTGAAAGGCGCTGTCGAGCGGGCAGGCAGCACGTTTTCGAAAGAAGAAGAACTGAGCCAGCTGGATCAGATCGTGCAGTGGTCCCATAAAACAAGTGATGGCAGTCGTGCGGATCTGGAGTTTCGCCCCATCCCGAAAATCTGGGATGAAATTCAGAGTGAGCACGGCAACTGTCTGGGAAAACGTTGTGCGACATACAACGACTGTTTTTATTATCGGGCGCGACGACGTGTCTGGAATGCTGATGTGCTGGTCGTGAACCACGCGTTATTCTTCTCCGACCTGGCGATTCGCAGGGAGGGGAGCAGTATTCTTCCCGATTACGATACCGTGATTCTGGATGAAGCACATACGATTGAGGCGGTTGCCGGCGACCACCTGGGACTGTCGATTACGAACAGTCAGTTCGATTATCTGTTTAACAAACTGTATAACGATCGCACGCAAAAAGGCCTGCTGCTGCATCACAACCTGGTTGACTGCCAGCAGCATGTCACTCGACTGCGGTTCATGGTGGAAGATTTGTTCGATCATCTCCTGGAATGGCAAGACAGTACTGGACTGGCCAATCGCCGGATCAGGCAGCAGCCTCCAATTGAAAATGGCGTATCGCAGGAGATGCGATTACTGGCGGCACGTATTGCTGAATACGCTTTCACTCTGAAAAATGAAGAAGAAAAAATTGAGCTGTCGGCAGCGGCAGAGCGGTGTACCGCATTAGGGGATTCATTGAACAGCTGGCTGACTCAACAGGCGGAAGGCGATTCTGTCTATTGGGTGGAAACCACGCGCGGGCGCAATCAACGGGTGAAAATGGTCAATGCACCGGTAGATGTCGGCCCGGTGCTGCGGGATGAACTGTTTAACCAGGCCCAGACCGTCATTTTGACCTCAGCGACATTAGCGGTCGGCGATCAGGATTTCAGCTTTACACGTTCCCGTCTCGGATTGACTCAGTCTGAAGAATTGAAACTGGGTAGCCCGTTTAACTACCAGGAGCAGGTGCGATTGATTCTGCCCGCTTCGATGCCAGATCCCGGTGAGGCGCCTGCCGCGTATGAAGCGGCGGTCGCAGAAAAATTAAAACAGTACATCGAACAGACCGACGGGCATGCCTTCGCTCTGTTTACCAGTTATAAAATGATGCAGCAGTGTGCCAGCCGCATCAGTGGGTGGCTCTCGGAACATAATCTGGCGTTGTATCTGCAAGGGGAAGGATTACCACGTTCTTTGATGCTGGAGCGGTTTCGTAATAATCCGCGCGGGGTCCTGTTCGGCACAGACAGTTTCTGGCAGGGAATCGATGTGCCCGGCGATGCGTTGACCAACGTCATTATTACCAAACTTCCTTTCAGTGTGCCCGACCATCCCCTGCTGGAGGCCCGGGTTGAGGCGATTCGGAGTCGAGGCGGGAATCCTTTTATGGATTACCAGATTCCGGAAGCGGTCATCAAATTGAAACAGGGCTTTGGCCGGCTGATCCGAACTGCCAGTGATCATGGTCAGGTCGTGATTCTTGATCCGCGTGTGCGAACCAAACGTTATGGAGAAAAATTTCTGCAGAGCCTGCCCGACTGCACACTGATTATAGATGAGCAGGATGTTTGACCAACGATATTTTCAGTCGGGAATTATTCAGAACCGAAAACGATATCGCTGCTGCAGAAAGAACCTCCGAAATTGTTGGCCAGCGTGACGACCTGATCCAGCCCATCCAGAAAGAGTGTGCGGCTCAGATCATTGAGCGGATGCAGGAAGACGGACCAGAGAACACCATCGCCGATCGCGTAGCGGGCATCCAGAGAACGGTCAAAGTTGGCTTCCATCACATCCCACAGATCATCTTCTTCCAGATCTTCTTCTTTGAGGATGGGGGTCATGGCGCGGACGCGATCATGTTCTGCATCAACAATTAAAAACAGGACACGCTTACCGTATTCTACTTTCCAGCAACCCTCACCCGCTTCCAGAATGTTACCTACTTCATCAATCAGTTGTGAAATCGATTGCGCATTTAAAGTTGATTTGATCGTCGCAATCATTGTCCTGCTCCTTGAACAAGTATCCTGAACTTTAGAAATCGGAAACCGGTTGAAAACGGGGTTGAACCTGACGTTCTGGTATCTTGTCCAAACCAGTACATTCAGGAACTCTGCCCTGTTTTTGTTAACAGGATGTGATACGATTCCTGTAACCGGCCCAATTTCAGTGTGCCTTTAATGTCTATTGTTTATCACTTCACTTCTAAAAAGCAACAATTATTTTGAATCGTGTCAGAATTAGAGAATGCCGCCAATTTCCCATTTGTCACTTCCTGACTATGATATGCGATTCAAAAATGCTCACGAAGTTCGATTCAACCTGAAATGATTCTGTCACAGAACTGACGTCACTTTGAATTTCGATTCAGATCAGTCTCAAGGATAACAGAAACAATCCTGGTTTGGGTTAATTCGGGAGGGATTTCATTCCTTTGTTGATGCGGAATTACTTTGACTACTAATGAATCTTTACATCCTGTTTCGCTGGAAAAATTAGACCAGCAATACCAGAACCTGCTCGACGGTAATTCCCTGGAATGGCACAATCAACGGGTCTTTTCCCGATGCCTGGGCGTTGGTGGACAGGGAGTGGTGTACCTGAGTGCCCGGGAAGGCGCTGATGGATTCCAGATTCCAGTCGCCCTCAAATTATTTTCTCCCAAACGCTATGCCGACTCAGTCGCCTATCAGACCGAGATGGCAAGGCTGTCGCAGGTTGCGGCGCAGGTTGCCCGCGTTCAGGAAAACCATCTGGTCGCCGTACAGAATTTTGTGACACGAAATCAAGTCTACATCATGGAAATGGAGTGGATCGACGGGTATGACTTGCGGAGTCTGTTAACGCCGGCGACCTTCAAGCAGATTCGTGAACAGGTCACCTCCCGTCGCTGGAGAAATATCAACAACAATGTTTTTACCAAAGGGGTTCAGCAACCACGTCTGAAGCCGGGAATCGCTGTGTCGATACTTCGCGAGTGCCTGGCGGCGCTGGCGGCCTTACATCGTAACAATATTATCCACTGTGATATGAAGCCTGCCAATATCATGCTCAAACGGAGTGGGAATGCCAAGATTATTGATATTGGATCTGCCATCGATTTAAAAAATCTGCCTTCCACTCAACCCTGTACGCCAACCTATGCGGCACCGGAAGTCCTGTCCGGGGGACGGGCGACCCCCCAGTCCGATCTGGCCAGTCTGGGATATATTCTGATTGAAGTGATCACCGGATTTCAACCGTTTGCGAATCTGAAGTATGCTCAGTTGATTAAAGCCAAACAGAATATTCTGCAACAGCTGCCCCAGTGGTTTCCCGCAGAAGAGTTCGCGCTCAGCGAACCGTTGATGAAACTGATCCATCGCCTGGTTCATCCCGATCCGGCAGAACGGTTTCAATCGGCGGAATCCGCAGATCTGGGCGAAGATGGCGCGGCCGACTTTCATCGACTGCTTGTCAAAAGCGATCTGCCCAGCGATTATGAAAACGAATTGCGGCTTTGGATTGAAGAAGTCGAAACGGATTACTTTGAGGATGTCCAGTTGAACTCCGATCCCAACACCACCGTGTTCACAACACGTGAATGGCAGGAAGACAGCCAGAATCAACGATCGTCAGAGTCCTGAAAAGCTGGTAGGGCCGCGATATCTTTACAAGGCTAATTAAACAGAAGCGCTGAGCATTTGTTTTGAATCGTCGATTCCTGACCTGTTTTTTACATTTCCTGATTTGCTGTAACTCACACAGCCTGTTATTTTAGCGTAGAAGAACTATCCACTACTCAACTACCGTAATTGAGGTTTCTCCGTGAATCAGCGTCTCAGCATCTGCATGCTTCTTTTTGTGTTATTCTCTGCCCCAATCGCTTCAGCGGCTCCACCTGCTTTAGAATTGAAATCGGGTGACCGGATCATCTTTCTGGGCAACACGATGATCGAACGGTCACAGAAATTCGGGAGCTGGGAAAGCGTGTTTCTACGCAGTTTCCCCCAGGCAAAACTCTCGTTTCGCAACCTGGGCTGGAGTGGAGATACGGTCTGGGCGGAATCCCGGGGCATCTTTGATCCACCGGCCGTTGGTTATCAGCGCATGATCAAGCAGATCAATGAGTTGAAGCCCAACTATATTCTACTGGGTTACGGGGGAAACGAAGCTTTCGCTGGCAAAGACGGTTTACCGGCCTTTCAGGCACAGCTACAGAAACTGATCAGTGATCTGAAACCGACGGGCGCGAAATTAATTCTCGTTTCGCCATATCGTTACGAAAATGAAGGGGCGCCACTGCCTGACCCGGCGAAACATAATCAGGAACTGAAACTGTATGCCGACCTCCTGCAGCAGACTGCGGAAAAAGGAGATCATTATTTTGTCGACTTGTTCTCGCAGTTGATTCCGGAACCGAACGGAGATCCCGGATTAGAGTGGACGACCAACGGGATCCATCTGACGAAAGCAGGATACGAACGCGCTGCCGGCATCATTGCCGTTGACCTTGGTCTGAAACCGATTGAACTTTCTCCTGCTGTGGCTGATGAAGTGACTCAGCTGACCTTCGATAAGAATCGTGAGTATTTTTATAACTGGCGTCCACAAAATATTACCTATCTACTGGGTTTCCGCAAACATGAACAGGGGCAGAATGCCAAAGAGCTACCTCAGTTTATTCCGTTAATCGAAGCCAAAGAGGCCGCGATCCACAGCCTGGTTTCCTCACATTAGCTGTCTCTGAATCATTCCGACTCACAAATTATATCCCGACCTGTTATAGATCTCTGCAAGGATCGTTCCTGTGATAAATCAAGCCGCTTTACCGTTCCAACGTTTTCTCATCAGTTCTGTCTGTCTGTTGAGCCTGTTTTCTGTTTCGACAGTGCGAGCGCAGCGTGACCTGACGGACATTCCACCGCCTGATCCCGAGCTGGAACGCAAGTCATTCAAAGTAGCTGAGGGATTCGAAGTCAACCTGTATGCGGCTGATCCCCAGATCGCTAAACCGATTCAGATGAATTTTGATGCGCAGGGGCGACTCTGGATTGCTTCTTCGGAAATTTATCCACACATCAAGCCGGGTGAAAAAGCCAACGATAAAATTCTGGTAGTGGAAGATCAGGATGGTGACGGGACTGCTGATAAAACAACCGTGTTCGCTGATGGACTGTTGATTCCCACGGCGGTGATGCCCGGTGATGGCGGCGCGTATGTGGGAAACAGTACCGAACTGCTGTTTTTGAAAGACACCGACGGCGACGGCAAAGCCGATGTCCGCAAAACGGAACTGGCCGGATTTGGAACAGAGGACACCCACCATATTCTGCACACGCTCCGTCGCGGACCAGCAGGACAGTTGTTTTTTAATCAGTCGATTTATATTCACAGCCACATCGAAACACCCTATGGCGTACGCCGATTGAACGGCGGAGGCATCTGGAAGTACCAGCCAGAGTCAATGGAACTGGAAGTGGTCATGCGGGGCATGGTCAACAGCTGGGGGCATCACTTTGATCGCTGGGGGCAGTCATTCTGTACGGACGGGGCCTATGGTCACGGAATCAACTACACATTTCCCGGCGCCGCGTTTGTGACGGCGGTTGGCATGGATCGAATTCTGAAAGGCCTGAATCTCGGCAGTCCCAAACATTGCGGACTGGAGATTCTCAGTGGTCGCCATCTGCCCGATGACTGGCAGGGAAACATGATTACGAACGACTTCCGCGGGCATCGTGTTTGCCGCTTTGTGGTGACGGAAAATGAAGCCGGTTATGTTTCACGCGAACAGGTCGAACTGATCAAAACCGATCATGTCGCGTTTCGGCCAATTGACGTGAAGATGGGCCCCGATGGTGCGATTTACATTGCCGACTGGTACAACCCGATCATTCAGCACGGCGAAGTCGATTTCCGCGACCCCCGTCGCGATCATACGCATGGCCGCATCTGGAGAGTGACCTATAAAGGCAAACCGACTCTGCCACGCCCGAAACTGGTGGATGCGACAAACCAGGAACTGCTGGAAGCTTTGAAACTGCCCGAAGAGTGGACGCGACAGAATGCCAAGAACGTACTGCGGGAGCGGGGACGCGAGAAAGTCGAAGCCGATCTGAAAGCCTGGCTGAAAGCACTTGATTCCCAGGATCCTCAATTTGAACATAATCAGTTGGAAGGCCTGTGGGTCGCGCAAAGTATCAGCAGTGTGCAACCGGAACTGTTGAAACAATGTCTCTCTGCGAAAGATGGTCGTGCCCGGGCTGCTGCTGTTCGTGTTGCCCGGCACTGGAAAGACAAACTACCCGACACGTATGCTCTGATCGCGCCGCTGGCGGATGATGAACATCCCCGCGTGCGTCTGGAAGCAGTCCGCGCCCTTTCGTTGTACAACAAGCCGACCGTGCTGACAGACGTCTACAAAGCACTCGATCATCCGGCTGATGAATTTCTGGATTACGCATTGTGGCTGACGACGCGCGAGACCAAATCGATCTGGCTGCCTCAGGTGCTGGATGGAACGTCGACACTGCAAAAACATCCGAAGAAACTGCTGTTCGCATTAACGGCCGTGAATTCTCCTGAAGTCGCTCCGGTAATTACAAAACTGATTCAGACAGGCCAGATTCCTGACAGCGAACTGCAGACGAGTCTGAATCTGCTGGGTAAATTTGCCAACGCCGGCGATCTGCAGCAACTGTTTGAACAGTCTCTCAAATCGGAAACGAAGCCCGCGCATCAGGCGGCAATACTGCGCACACTCGCCCAGGCTGTTCAAGCGAGAAAGATGCGACCGACCGGGGAACTGGAAGCGTTACAGCAGCTGTTTCGCTCTGAAAATCCGGCAGTTCGGCAGGCGGCGATTGAATGTGCGGGACTCTGGAAGATCGCTTCGTTACAGAAGCCCATTCGCGAGTTGGCAGAGTCGGACCAGAGCAGTCTCGAATTGCGAAAAACAAGTCTGTACGCCTTGGCTCGTCTGGGGGGCAATGAGAATCAGCAGTTGTTGCTAAAACAGAGTAAGAGTGCAGAGTCAGAGGCATTGGCGATTGCCGCAGTCGCTGCACTGGCGGAGATGAATGTCAAACTGGCTGCCGCACAGACGGTTGATCTGATGCAGACGGTGACTTCACCCGATCAATTAACCGCACTCTCAAATATCTTCCTGCAGCGCAAGGGAGGAACGGGAGTGCTGGTAAATGCTTTGAAGGGAAAAACGATCGCTAAAGACGCCGCAATTCACCTGGGACGATCGATTCAGTCCACGGGACGCTCCAATCCCGAACTGGCGAAAGCGATTGCCGTTGCCGGGGGATTGTCCAGCAGCGGAGCGCCTCAGCCGGTGAATCTTCCGCCTGCGGAAATGGCCAACATGATCCATGCTGTCAAAACAGAGGGCAATGCCCGGCGTGGAGAAGCCATTTTCCGCCGGGAAGATCTGTCCTGTCTGAAATGTCATGCGATTGGCGGCGCTGGTGGGAAGGTCGGTCCCGACTTGATCAGTCTGGGGGGGAGTTCCCAGCCGGATTACATTGTTGATTCGCTGCTGAATCCCAATAAAGCAGTCAAAGAAAATTATAATGCCGTGACTGTGGTGACATTGCAGGGGAAAGTGTATTCGGGAGTGCTCGTGCGACGTTCTGACAGCCAGCTCGTTTTGCGGGATGTGAATGATAACATCATGAATATTCCCCTGGATCAGATCGATGAAGAAGCGCCGGCCGCCTCACTGATGCCGGTTGGACTGCTGGAGAAACTGACTCAGCAGGAACTGACCGACCTGGTACGATTTCTGACCGAGCTGGGTAAAACAGATGCGTATACGGTGAGCAAGGATCGCGTGGTCCGTCGCTGGCGCGTGATGAAAGGGACCCCGGCCGCCATGAATGCGATTCGTCGAACGCGACATGCGACCGCTGCAACAGAGAACCCCGCTTTCGTCTGGGAACCGGCTTACAGCCGCGTCGATGGAAGTCTGCCAGTCCGCATGTTCGATGAGATCGGCAAGCTGCATGTTTCCAATCGGGCGAAAGGAGCGGCTTTTGTCCGTTGTGAACTGGAAGCACTCTCACCGGGTAAAGCGATTCTGAAATTCGATTCCGTAGATGGTTTGAAAATGTGGCTCGGAGAAAAGCCGATCGTCCTCAAACCGGAGACCGAAATTGAACTGACGAAGGGGGTGCACCGCCTGACGTTCTCCATTGATCTGACACCTGAAAGGGATGTACTGCGACTGGAATTACTGGATGCACCCAGTTCACCGGCTCAGGTGGAGATTTTGAACGGGAAATGAGTCGAGCTTCATCGCTTGATTTTCAATTTGAAAACTGAAGTACTCAATCATTGATCTGACGTGGCAGGTGTATATAAAATGCACACTTAAGCTTGAGCATTGGTTTTCTGAGTTGAGTCGCGCCTGGATAAAGGTTTTCTGTTGATGAGTACCCCGTCTCCCCGCCGTCGTCATCGCAAGCCGCCACCTCCCTTAGAAAATACAACTGAAGTTTCTGGGCCAAAGAAAAAACGACATACCAACTCCCGGAGAACTACCAGGCAGCGTAACGAATCGATGCTCCGCGTTGTTTTATTCGGAATTGCAGGGCTGATTTTGATCTATGGTCTGTTCTTCATGGACTGGCATGATATCGGCGGAATCATCGGTCTGTCACGGTCTCGCGCGAAACTCCTGAAAGACCTGGAGTATTATCAAAATGAGCAGCTCGAACTGATTGCCTCTTTTCAAACGAAAGAACAGGCAAAAGCCGCTGTCCCCCGACTGAATGAGATCGCGAAAGAACTGGCACTCATTTCTGCAGAATTCGATGATTGGGTGATTGTAGAAGACAAGGATGACATTGAAGCCGCGATGCAGCTTCCGCCTGAAGTGCGAGAAGAACACAGCAGGTTTGCCAGGGACTTCCGGCAGAAACGCAGTCATCACTCCGTTCGCCTGACACAGGAAATCAATCGCCTCAGGAAAGAGTCTGGTATAGGAAACTATATCAATACACTTGTCGTTAACTCGCTTACTTATGGGGGGCGTTTTGCTCGGGAGTGGGAGTTGGATAAAGCGAAAGAAGGTGCTTTCAAGAATGGTTATTCACCTGTCACCGCGGGAACGGTACTCAAGAAAGGGATGCAGATTCAGGGAATTAATTCTCAGTACGACTGGCAGGATTGTATTATTAAAGAAATCTATTCAGACGGTAAAGTGCGAGTCAATTTTATCGATGGCAATCCCCACAGTTTATTTGGTGGTCAAGGATTCTTGGATTATAAGTATGAGCGGGATCGACTGCGGATTCCTGACACGATTCCTGTCAGGAACACTTCTGTACCGACTCGAAACAGCAATGGAACTGCTCAACCTGTCCCAGGTGGAAATACGGGACGACGTATCGATTTCCCGCCTCCCAAACGCGTTCCTTCAAATCGCTCTTTTTAATATTTTGTGATGCAGATCACCTTTTGCCAGATTGCACAGCAACGATACGGCGAACGCGATTACTCGATGCTCCCAACTCACCGGCTCAGGTGAAAATTCTGAACGGGAAGCGAGTCAGCCAGGCTTGAGTTTCACTTTATAAACCGACGTATCCCAGAGTTGACCTGACGGTACAGGGGTATATAGAATGAGTGTTCGTACTTGAATGGTTGTTTCCAGACTGAGTTCTTTTTTAACTGTAGCGTCTCCAGAAACATTTGGGCTCAGTAAAATCGTATGCGGCACTATGGTAAAAAGTAATGCGCTTCAGGTTGATTTGAGTCTAATGTAAGGGTTCCTTTCCGTGAGTACTCCACCTCCCCGCCGTCGAAAACGTAGAACAGCCAGTTCCTCTGAACCAGAGTATCAGTCACCCCGCAGAAGGAAAAAGAAGCCGGGGTCCAGCAGCAAAAAGAAAAAAAAGCAGTCCGTCAATAATGCGGCACTGATCAAGGTCGCGATGTTTTCTGCTGGCGCACTGATCCTTGTTGCCGGAATATTCATGTTGGATTGGAAAGGAATAAGTAAGGATTTGGGAGTCGGCAACTCTCAGGAGAAGATCTTGAAACGAGTGCTGGCAATTAAAGAAGAGCAGGCTGATATTTTTGCCTCCATCAAAGATGAATCAAGTGCCAGGGCAGCTGCTCCTCGTATGAAACAAGTTACTGTGGAGATCGCAAAAGCGATAGCCGATCTCAAGGAACTCAAAAAGACTGATAAGATGACCCCGGAAGAAGACCGGGAGCTCAAAGCAAAATACGAATCATTGAATAAAGAAACGGATGCACGACTAAGAAAAGAGGTGGAACGAATAAGTCAGCTTCCAGGGATGTCGCAAGTGATGGCGGAAATATTACGTGAAGTTCATTTTGCTCAGATGGAAGCCCAGGCTCAGATTCGTAAAGATGCAGCATTAGCCGGCTTTAACGCCAGTGGCTATTCTCCTGTGACAGACAGTACCACTATCACACCAGACATGCGGATCGAGGTTCTTGCTTTAGGTGATATCTGGAGACCGGGAACGGTGAGGGATGTTGCCGCCAATGGCAATGTCAAAGTGAACCTGGATATCCATAAGCATTCCAACGCCTTCGATCAATATTATCAACGCAACAAATTGCGGCTACCTGATTAATTGGTGTCCTGTACTGAACTGGAATTATTACAGACAGTCAAAGCTTATATTTGTTTCCAGAGCGACCGAATTGTGTGTTGCGCGGTGACAAAGCGCTCTCCCCAGGTTACTTCCAGCAGGGCGGGAACGTATTTCACATTTAGTGATGTGGGTCACTCTGTGCTCAATTGCAGAGCAACTGTGCGGCGAAGGGAATTACTCGGTGCTCACGGCTCACCGGCTCAGGTGGAGATTCTAAACGGGAAGTCGTTTTATAGTTCGCTAACTCGCGAACATCTCGCGAGCGGCCTCTTTCGCTGGCCGGGTACTTGAAGCGCGCATCAGATTAAACCATAGAGTTTCTCAAACTATTATAATCGGTCCAAATGGTCCTGGAGACGCTCTCGCACAACGGAACTCAGTCTAAGTGGTTATCAAATCCTCATTTCGCCCTTAATTAACAGTATTAATGGCAAAGACCGATTGTATCAGTTGTAATTGATGTGAGTGAACATTGTAGGGTTTTAAACAAAAATGCCTGTGTTCATGAAGGTAGTACACTGAAAATTATGTCACTCCTCCGATACTGATTGAGACAGAAAGAAGGGCACTCACTGCGGCTCCTTCTCAATTCTTGTATTCAATCCATTAGAGAAACGGAGGTCTCTATGCGCTGCTGCATCACGGCTGCGCTGTTGCTTGCACTGAGCACTGGCTGCGGGTCTATCAAGACAACCGCTTTTGATCGTCTGGAAGATGACACCCTCATCGCCAACCCGGACAAGCATTTAAAAGGCGTACCGGTCACCCTCAAAGTTCCCACGCATCTCAAGCTGACGATTGAGGAAAAAACATTCTGGCGCGTGGAGGGATCCGAACTGATCCCAGTTACATCCTGCCGCGCCACTCGGGATGTTATTCCTAAGGTTCAATACACGGAAAAAATCTTCCTGGTAGATCCAGTCAAACCCGGGTCTGGAACCAGTGGCTATGGCTTTACTTTCAGAGGTGATAATACGAAGGAAGATGATCCCTATGCTGGAACCGGGCAACTGAAAGGACTGAATTACCACATTACTGATACGACGATTACCGATTCTGCCGAATTGCTGTCGAAATCACTCAGTTTTGTAAGTGCCTTTCGAACAGCAAACGGAGAGGACAACGGTGAAGGACCAAAAGCTTTTGGTGCTGGAAATGATAGTGTTAAAAGCTTGGGTGTGATTCAGACGACACGTGTGGTTGCCTGGTCACAATTTGACATCAATTCCGAATATTTTGAAGAAGATGTCATGGGTTTTCTGAATAAACATCTGAATGAGAAATCCTGTAAACCGGAGTGTCCGGTCTCAACCTGTAAAAGATAGTTTTACTGCCACCACCTGGATGGAATTCGCAGGTCGGCAATAGTGAAGGAGTCACGAATGCGTTTTTTTCTTGTCGGCACGCTACTGCTCCCTTTAATAACATTGAGCTGTACTTCGTTTCACACGACAACCTTGGGGAGACTCGATACAGACTCACTATTTGTAGAATGCTTTGGGGGGAAAGCCAAGGGGATACCTGTCAAAATGAAAGTACCCTCGCACGTGACCGTCACGGTCTACGAGCAACAAGTCTTAATTCACGGGGTTGAAGGAATCAAATTACAATCCTTCAATCCGCCGCAGTATGAAGTGAAAACCGATCTGGCTTATACGGATAAGGTTTTCCTGGTGGATTTTGTTCGTCCTGCCGGCGGGTCTCTGGATTTGTTGAGTTCTGATGACAATAAAAGTGGAATCGAATTTGATGATGAACAGTACTTCAAAAGCGTCCAGGCTAAGGTCCGGGAGCAGACTATGGAGCAGGTTTCCGGCGCCTTGGATAAGATTGCAGATATTCCAGGAAGTTTTGTGAAGAAGCCAAAGGTTGCTGGAGAGGAAACAGCTGCTCAAATCCTCGATCCCGAAACCGGCTTGAAAAACGTACGTTTTGAAAAGTCTGTCATCGCGTATCAGCGATTCGATCTGGCACGCCCGCACTGGGAAGATGAGATGAACTGTTTTGTAGCCAAATACCTGAAGAAATGCGGTACCTGTCCTGGTTCAGAAACTGCAGGACAAGGATTGATGTTCCCCGGTCAAGCTGCAGTGGGATTCCGGCCTGAACTGCTTCCATTGCTGGAGCAGTAGATTCTGGGGAAACAAGTAGTCTGTTCGCCAGGATGTTTGATATCTAGGCCGCACACCTCCAACGCAAATTAGTTTTTTGAGTTGGTTGTAACTGAAAATGAGTTATTTGATTCTTATTTCAATCAGAGAAACGGAAGTCTCGATGCGAAACCTGGTCACCCTCTTACTGTTGTTTTCATTGAGTAATGGCTGCAGTTCGATAAAGACAACTGCCTATGATCGTCTGGAAGATGACACGATCATTGCGAATCCGGATCAACATTTAAAAGGGATTCCGGTTTCTCTCAGAGTTCCTTCACATCTGGAATTGACAGTTGAGGAAAAAACATTCTGGCGCGTGGAAGGCTCGCAACTGATTCCTGTTTCTTCCTGCCGTGCTACCCGTACGATCTCACACGATATCAAGTACACCGAAAAAATATTTCTGGTGGATCCGGTCCGCCCGGTTGCAGGTCCTGCCACGACAGATCAAGGTACTACTGATGACAGCAGTTACTATGGATTTTCTTTCAAAGACGATGATTTGAGCGACGAGGAAATCAAAGCCGGGATCCAAAGAGGCTATGAACATAGTGGTAAGGGACAACTGACCGGCCTGAATTATCATATTGAAGATAAAACGATAGTAAGATCAGCACAATTACTGAAGTCATCCCTCAATATGATTAAAGCGTTCCGAACAAGTGCAAAGGCAAAACCGACTGCCTTTGGAGACAATACCGATAAGGTAACCGGCCTGGACGTACTACAGACGACACGCGTCATCGGCTGGTCTCGTTTCGACTTGAATTCCGAACATTTTGAAGAAGATGTGATGGGGTTCCTGAATACCTACGTCAATCAGAAAAGTTGTGACCCGGATTGTCCCGGGACTGCAGTCTGTAAGTAAAACTGCGCATGCAATTCTAGGATACATAATTAATATAAATCAATTCAGTGAAGGAGTCACGAATGCGTTTTGTTCTTGTTAGCTGTTTACTGATCTCGTTGATGCATGCAGGATGCACATCATTTAAAACAATGACGCTGGGTAGACTGGATAGTGATTCTCTATTTGTCGAATGTTTCGGTCACAAACAGAAAGGCGTTCCTGTCAAACTGAAGGTTCCGACGCATGTCGTCGTTTCCATCTATGAGCAACAGGTGCTGATTCGGGGCAATGATGGCGTTAAACTGCAGTCATTTTCTCCCCCCCAGTACGAGGTGGATTCCGTGCTCTCCTACACGGATAAAGTCTTTCTGGTCGATTTTGCCCGGCCGGCGGGTGGATCTTTAACCTTGGGTGCTGAGGGAAATAATGGAATTACGTTCGATAACGAACAATATTTCCAGACGATTCAGGCCGAAGTCAAAGAAGAGACCATGAAGCAGGTAGGCACTGCATTAGAGACACTCAAGGGGTCATTTACATCTACTGATAGTACCAGTGGTGTTGTCAAAACCGAGAATTTGACCTCTAATTTGAGTTTTGAACGATCGATCATCGCCTGTCAGCGATTTGATCTGGCCCGGCCTCACTGGGAAGATGAAGTAAACTGCTTTGTAGAAGAATACCTGGGAAAATGTGGCCGTTGTCCAGAAGATCCAAAGCCGGGAGTTCCGCCGGCGCCATGTCAGTGTAAAGACAAGGCGATGGGAGCTTTGATCGATGATAGCCAGAATTCTTTCGAGGAAAGTTTCCGTATGGCAGCACCACCGGCTCTGGAGCGTCTGGAGTAGTTTCCAGCTGAATGTGGCTGTTTGCCAAAATTCCCTGTGTTTCCTGTTTTGTGCTTGCTGCCTGGTTGTGTTGTTATGTATCGTATCTGTACGGACAGATTTTCCTGATTCTTGGTTTTAATCTGATCTGAAGTCAATCTGGTTTAGATGAGGTCAAGCAGAGCGATGAAAAAGAAAGCTACCCGAAAAACAGCAGCAGCGAAGAAGCAGACGCCCCCTAAAAAGCAGGCAGCAAAGAAGAAGGCGGTAAAGAAGAAAACCGCGAAGCAGGGGTCTAAGAAAAAAGCTCCAAAGAAAGCAGTAAAGAAAAAAGCAGCTCCCAAGAAAACTACTGCTAAGAAAGCTACCACTAAGAAGAGTGCTCCTAGAACGGCAGTCACAAAGAAAGCTGCGAAGAAGACCCCAAAGAAACAGGATGGTGCTGATCAGCACCCCCTGAAAGAAAAATCGACCGTCTTTGCCTCCAGTAAAACGAACGAGTGGCAGCCTTATCCTCTGTTGCGGATTGTTGAGGGAGACGAAGTTTTACAGGAGAAAGAAGCCCGTCGGGAGGAACTGAAAGCGCAATACAAGAAAGCGGAATTGGCGTACGAGTTACTCAACAAAGAATTAAAATTACAAAAGGCCCGTAGGAAGAATAATAAAGGGAAGTCTTTCACGAAGCAGGAAAAAGATTATGGAGATGTAACCGGGATGGAAATCGGTTTACGGACCAAATATGGTCTTTTGGTATCTCCACTACAATACGTGATCACAGTGAACGTTTCCCAGAAGAAGAGCAATGATGAGTTAAAGCAAAGAAAAATTGCACCTCTTCCCCCAGCTATCAATGGGACACCAATTAAGGTGCTGGAAGGGAAATTTGAGAAAGTGAAAGCGGCTGATCGTGCCATCTTGGCTACGGGCAGTAATCCAGGATACATTCCCGACTCTGGTGATGATGTCTTTGGCGGGCAGCCAATAGCAGGTAAGTTTCATCCAAATGAATTTGGAACATTGGGGTTCGTTATCGGAGGAGACGGGGAGCATCATTTAGGACTATCAAACGATCATGTGCTGAAATCGCTGAGAATAATTCGGGTTACTTCCACAGGACCAAAAGAGATTGGAAAAGTGGGGGATCAAGTGGCCGAACATCAAACTACCGATGGGGAGAGAAGATTTGTTGATGCAGGTTACATTGAACTAAATCTGCCTGATGATATTTCGTCCATCCCATTTGTAATCAAAGATCTCATTGAAGATACATCTAGTCTGAAATTCTACGTTGCAGACGAGATTGTTGATGATTCGGACTTAGATTATCCGGTTTACAAGTTTGGGGCCAGGACAGGAAGCTTGAAAGAAGGGAAACTCGCTTCCGTCAAAGCTCAGGTAGATATCGAGGAATTAGAGGATGATTTCCTGGGAGGCATTGATGAAACCAAAGAGGGGATTATCAAAATAAAAAATGAGTTTGTCTCCATTAACGCGGCTGGAGACAGTGGAGCTGCTGTGGTGATGAAACCCATAATTAACGGTAAACGCGCCTGGCTTGTAATCGGACTTATTTTTGCGCAATTAGTCGATAATGATAGAGTTGCATACGCCTGTCATATTTCGGAAGCGCTGAAATTGCTGAAGATCAGGGATAAAATTCCTGATCACATGTTGCTCTCCAGGTCCCAATGGAAAAATGTCAGGTGAATGATTCAGAAAGATACAGGGAAGTAGAATGAGACGAATCATCATTTTATTAATCGGGCTATTGTTGTATGGGCAGGGGTGTATATATGTGCCCTCGCAGCTTCCATTTTTTAAAGAACAGCAGGTTTCCCATAAGCAAAAGAAACCCACTGATCATAAGCTCGAGAAACAGCACAACAAGACTGATAAAAAACACTCGTTTCTGAAAGATCGAATTACCTTAGTCGGCTCTCAACTCTTCGAGAAAGATCAGCATAAGAGTAAAAAGCTTCACAAGAAAAAACAGACTGCACCTGCCACAGGCAGTGTCTCGACAGCGTATTTTGCTTTTGGTGTTGGTTTGGTTGAAATACCATGGCAGGGAACCACACTGTTGCCATTTTTAATCGAGAATGAACTCGGATATGCAGTGGCAACGACTCAGGAAATGATCCAAAAGGAAGCAAATACAAAAGCGAATAAAAAGGCAAGGGGTGATGCGAAGAGGGTGGCTAGGCAAGCTGTAGCAGAAGCAAATGCTAGAAATCCAAGAATAAGTGCTAAGGAAGAGCAAACAATAGCAGACAGAGTTGAAGCAGATGAGTTCCCCGGAATATATAAAGAATTACATGCACAAGAAATTGCGAAAAGAAAAGCAGAAGTTAAGGGGATACAAGATTTACATCCAGATGTTATTATCCTGCAGCGGGGATCCGTCGCTACGGTAATTCCACGCGCGATGCTGGGCTATCCGCAGATTGCCAACATGCCTGTAGTTCCGAATGATTCCATCATTACACTCGATATCAAAAAGCAAAAGTTAACTTTAAATAACGATAATACAGATACATACAACCTGTTGAGTAACAATGTCCCTAAGGGAAATCAACGATTTATCCTGAGAGGATTAACCAAGCAATCCGGTGTCGTTGGTACAAAAGAAGGGGCAGAGGAATTTAAGACCGTTCAACTTGTTTCTAAAAAATATTCTCAGGAGTTCGATCCGAATGTCCCGGCGGTAACGGTCGTTTATCGTTATTATCTTGGACAGTTATTTCGCATCATCATGCCTAATCAACATTACGGCGCTTTACAGAAACCCGAAGAGGCCAATGCCAATGCCAGTGCAGACAAAAAAGCAGCTGCAGATGAAGCACGGGAGAAGTGGAATATTTATTTTGATGATTTCAATGGCATGACCATCCGGAATGGTGACGTGATCGAATTCACGACCTTGGATTTGCTCGACCTGACTTCACCGGTGCATGCTGTGCCGGCTGTTCGATAGCGTCATTTCAATGTAGTGAATTCTTTCCTATGGGGACGATCGGTTTACAGAACTCAGACCGATCCTTCTCCATTGCTTCGGACTGTCTGTTACAGGTTTAACAATTACTTTCGTTCCGAAACAGGCATCTGGCTGATCTCCATTTGCTCTCAGATTTCAGTGCTCAACTTGCTGTTAAATTCTGGAAAATAGCGCAAATATAGAAGATATACTTGCGTTCTCTCTCCCTGTTACTCATGATGACAGGTGTTCTATGTGCACTTGGTGTGAGTTTCATTCTGAGAGGAAACGGTCATGCTGCAACACCCCCCCCCAATCCACAGGCTTTTGAAGTCTGTCGTCTGCCTTGTGTTCCTGGCTGGTTTTGGCTTTTTGAATCTAGCAGAAGTAATGGCACAGCCGGCTCCGAAGCCACCTGCTGTGCTGGATTTGTGTACCTGTACGAAGTGCGAAAATACTGATATTCCTGCTATAGGAAACATGCTTCAAGCAATCGTCACGAAACGTTTGGGTATTGTAATAAACAAAGATGAAGATTTATCAGAGCGAATCAATTCACTCAAAATCATTTCGCTGGTAGCTACTAAAAAAGAGTATAAGTCCGCTTACGGTCAGAGAACAGAAATTGTCCAGGAATTAAAAAATATCCTGAATGCCTGTTGTGAAGAACCTGAACTTAAAAATGAAATCGTGAAACAACTGCCACTGATTCTTACATATCCCTTACAGGAAAAACAAGACAAGAGCACGACAGTGGATGTGACAGTTACTGTAGAGAGAGAGCTGAATGGCGAATTGAAAGGTAAGCTGAAGGGGGAACTGAAAGATGAATTAAAAAGTAAACTGACGGGGGAGCTGAATGGTAAACTGAACAATGGGCTGAAAGGGAAACTGAAAATACCTGAGATTGGAGATGGGGAAATTGAGGGGAGTGCAGCTCCATCTATAGTAGCACATCAGGATGACTATCAAGATCTGATAGATTTGATGAATCAATATTTAAATGCTTCTCCCATTAGTTTCGATAAATCTTGGCAAGTAACCTCAGCACTCAGGTCTGGCTTGCTGGGGCTGCCGATTGCGAGAGTTGGCATTGAACCTCATCATCGGTGTGGCTACTGTGATATGACGAGTGCTTTGAATAAGATCGCCCTGAATTCTCGTCTGGATACTCAAGTACGGTTTAATGCCATGAATGCCCTGGTCGAAAAGGGTGATAGATTCAGGGGACTGAAGAAAGAGGGTAAACCAGAAGAGGGAAAAGTATTTGCTAAGTCTGATGATTTAAGATATTTCTGCTTCATTATTGTTAGACTAAACGAAATACTTCTCGATAAGAATACTAAAAAGAAGGATGCAAAAAAGTTGCCAGTCTGTATCAGAGATAAAGCCAACTATGACTTAATCAGGTTTCTGAAGTATGATCTGTCAGAAAAATCAGATGACTGAATATACTATTGCAATCATTTCATCTTTTGATATCTGCGCCACGATCACTGGTTGATGGAATCTTTCCCTTAATCTGACTTTGCCAGATTTGGTATCCCTACCTGTCCTGAAATAAAATTCTAGCCAGCTTGTTTCAGTTTCGAGGGCCAGTTCGCACTGTTCTCCCCAACTAATTTCCCGTTTAGCGTTTAAAATTCAATGTGATTGCGGTTATGATGAACCGAGGCGGCAGGAGGCTGTCGGGGATTTGTATACGCAAGATAGCGGCGTCGGTTTCAGTCTGTTCAGACAGGGAAAGCCGGGGGCCGAAGCAATCGATTCTATATCACATTGAACAGGAGCGCGCGATGTCAACAACTACTGCGAATGATCTGTATCCCGAAGTCCAGGCTTTTCTGGAAGGGGGCCCGCTCAGAGGGGTCGTCGGCGGAAAAGAGATCGAATCCACGGGGGGCGAGACGTTTGTCACGTCCGATCCGGGTTCGGGCAAACAACTGGCGGAAGTCTTCAGTTTTCAGGCCGCTGATGTGGATATGGCCGTTGATGTGGCGGACGCTGCATTTCGCAAAACCGGTTGGGCCAAGCTCCCCCAGAATGAACGAAGTGCTTTACTGCATCGTCTGGCGGATGCCGTCGAACAACAGAAGCATGTGATCGGCCAGCTGGAGTCACTGGACGCCGGCAAGATTGAAGGTCAGGCGCAAGGGGATGTGCAGAACTTTGTCGATACGATTCGTTACTTCGCAGATCTGGCACAACACGTCCAGCGACGGTCGGTTCTGGCGGTTAAGAATCATGAAGCCTGGACCGTGCGTCAACCTTACGGTGCGTGCGGTTTTATTTTCCCCTGGAACTTTCCCTTCCTGCTGATCGGTTGGGGAATTGCTCCCGCATTGGCTGCCGGTAATACCGTTGTCATCAAACCAGCCGAAGATACTCCCATGTCCGCCATTTATCTGGCGCGTCTGGCGAAAGAAGTCGGGATTCCCGATGGCGTGATCAACGTCGTGCCCGGTGATGGTGCCGTTGCCGGCGCTGCTCTGTCAGCCAATCCCAAACTGAAACGCATGTCGTTCACCGGTTCTCCTGAGGTCGGTCGCATGGTGGCGGAAGCCTGCGGTCGCAATCTGGTTCCTGTCAAACTGGAGCTGGGTGGAAAGGGAGCAGCTGTCGTCTTTAATGATGTCGACATTCCCGATACGGCTGAAAAACTGGTGAATGCGATTACCTTCCACACCGGTCAGGTCTGCTGTGATGCGACCCGCTGGCTGGTTCATAAAAACATCTACGATGAATTCGTGAATGAATGCGTGGGACGTCTGCAGAAAGTGCAAGTCGGATATCAGCTGGATGATGCTTCGCAGATGGGGCCGGTGGTCAACGCCAAACAGCATCAGCGTGTGCTTTCGTATCTGGAAAAAGGGCAGGCGGAAGGCGCGGAATGTGTGCTGGAAGGGGGCGCTGCTCAAGTTCCCGGTTACGAGGGTTATTATGTAAAACCCGCTCTGCTGGCAGGCACGCTGGATAACGTAGCGGCCCGGGAAGAGATTTTCGGACCGGTCGCATTCCTGGCACCCTTCGAAAACGAAGAGCAGGCGATCGAGATGACCAACAGCACCGATTACGGTCTGGCCAACAGTGTCTGGACGTCCGATCTGTCACGGGCGGCCCGCGTTGCCGAAGCGATGTGTGCAGGCAACAGCTGGATTAACGCCCATAATGTCTTCGCCCATGGTATCCCTTACGGCGGTATCAACAAGAGCGGAATGGGGGGCGGCGTGCTGTCTGTCGAAACGCTGTTTGATTACTGGCGGAGTCTGTCGGTTGTACGCCCTCTGTAAACCGGACCGCGTTTTTTACGCTGAAAACAATACAAAACCCGCAAGTGTTCTTTTACCTGAAACGCTTGCGGGTTTCTGTGTTTTTTAAGTCTGATTAAGTGGATTGCTCAAATCGGAGTAGCATTTCCAGTGAGTCAATTGAAAAGCGCCTCTCAGTCTGCATCGTACCTTGACAGGCCTTATTCAGAGACTTTAAGATTAATAATACGATCCGTTTGCTGGGACCCACCTGTTCTCCCGGACCATGATGGCATGTTCCGGTTCTTAAGAGACGCACCAGGATCGAATTCAGCTTAAAAAACACAGGGCATGATAAGTATGCGTACCCTTTCTCTACGACACTGGCTGCCTCTATTGGCCGTTGGTATCTCCTGCCTGACACTGTTTGCGAACGAAAAGCAGCCGACTCCTGAGGCAAAGGCCGAAGCGACGGTCGACTTCAGTCGGGACATTCGACCCATTCTGTCCAATAACTGTTTTTTCTGCCACGGTCCGGATGAAAAACATCGCGAAGCCGACTTGCGTCTGGATACGAGAGAGGGTGCTTTTGAATCCGTAATTGTTCCCGGTAATCTCAAAGAGAGTGCGCTGATTGAACGCATTCTGTCCGATGATCCCGACATGCAGATGCCGCCCGCGGAGTCAGGTAAAAAACTGAAGCCGGCGGAAATCGAGCTGTTGAAACAGTGGGTTGCGCAGGGCGCGACGTGGCAGGAACACTGGGCGTATATCAAACCGGAACGGGCTGCCTTACCGGAAGTGAAACAGAAAGACTGGCCGCAGAATGAGATCGACTATTTCGTACTCTCGCGTCTGGAAAAAGCGGGCTTGAAACCTGCGAAGCCCGCCGATAAACGAACTCTGGTGCGACGACTCTATCTGGATCTGCTGGGATTGCCTCCTTCGAAAGAGGAAGTAGAAGCGTTTGTGAAATCAGATGATCCCCGTGCTTACGAAAAACTGGTCGATCGTCTGCTGGAGACTCCTCAATATGCAGAGCGGATGACTCTCAAATGGCTGGACCTGGCCCGCTATGCTGATACGAACGGGTATTCGATTGACGGCGGTCGCCATATGTGGCTCTGGCGCGACTGGGTGATTGATGCCTTCCATAAAAATAAACCATTTAATGAATTTATCACCGAACAGATTGCCGGCGACCTGCTGCCCGAGGCCACGCCCTGGCAGAAAGTGGCGACCGGATTCAATCGCAATCACATGATTACCCATGAAGGGGGCACGATCCCCGAAGAGAATCTGGTGAACTACACCGTCGATCGGGTGAAGACGACTTCAGAAGTCTTCATGGGGCTGACAATGGGTTGTGCCCAGTGTCATGACCATAAATATGATCCGATTACGATGCAGGATTTCTATCAGTTCTTCGCGTATTTCAATCGTCTGGAAGATCGGGGACTGGATGGAAACAGCGGCGTCAACGCCGGTCCTAAACTCTCGGTAAAAACAGAACTTTCGTTTGCCAGCGAGGAATTAAAATCGCTGGATGCGGAATTGAAGCGATTGCAGGTGGAACTGGATCACCCGGATGAAGCTGCGATGCGTCACTGGGAAGTCGCGACACAACAGCAGTTGGCCGAACGCGGAAAAAATCTGAAATTGCATGAACTGGAGATCGTTAAGGTTTCCGATCCGAATACGCGGTCTGAATTTGAGACCAGCGAAGCAGGGCACATCCTTGCTCTGGCGGCCAGCGGGCGTTCGCCTTCGATCTCTTTGAAAGTCAAGCCGGGCGTTGATCAGCTGACAGGTCTGCGGATTGTATTTTATCCCAATGAAAAACTGCCTGAAGGAGGGATCGGGCATGGCAAGAAAGAGTCGTTTCCCGGTGGATTCATTCTGACGAGCCTGGCTGCTTCGGGAACGGCGATTCACTCGGATCAGCTTGACCTGTATTCCATCTTTAATATTGCAAAGATCACCGCCAGTGAGTCGCATCCCGATTATCCGGTACAGGACTGTCTGGATCCCCGCGATCATAACGGCTGGTCACCCGCGCCTCACAATCAGAGTCAGCAGCATTTGACGGTGACATTTGATAAGCCTTATGAAACGAAAGACTCAAAATATATCACCGTGATGCTGGTGTGGGGCGGCGGCAAATTTGGTGGTCGGCAGGCGTTGATGGCCGGTGACTACCAGGTCTTGGGGATATCAGGTGTCGATGACGGTTCGAATCTTCCGCCGGCAATTCAGACGATTCTGGCTGTTGATCCAGAAAAACGCGATGCAATGCAGCAGTCTGCACTCAAAGAATATTACAGTCAGATTGCTCCCGAGCTGGAAAATATACGGTATCAACTGGTGAATCTGCAGGAACGCCGCCAGATGTTGACCGATTCGTTTGAAACGATGGTCATGAATACGGCTGCGAAACCTCGCGAAACATTTATTCTCAATCGAGGTCAGTATGATCAGCCGACGGTGAAAGTCAGCACCGGGGTACCGGGATTTTTACCAGGTCTGCCTGAGCAGGCGCCTGCGAATCGCCTGGCATTAGCAGAATGGCTGACCTCTCGGGAAAATCCGTTGACGACGCGGGTGGCGGTAAACCGGTTCTGGGAGATGCTGTTCGGCCAGGGTATTGTCTCGACGACGGCTGACTTCGGATCGCAGGGAGATCCTCCCACACACCCCCAGTTACTGAACTGGCTGGCGGTTGAATTTTATGAGCAGGGCTGGGATGTGAAACACATTATGCGAAAAATTCTGTTGTCGGCGACTTATCAGCAGTCATCGACGGGAACACCGGAGCTCTGGAAAGAAGATCCGCAGAACCGTCTGCTGGCTCGCGGTGCCCGGTTCCGGCTGCAGGCTGAAGCGATTCGAGATGCGACATTGAAAGTTTCAGGTCTGCTTGTCGAGCGGGTGGGGGGAGCGAGTGTGAACCCGTATCAGCCTGAAGGTTTGTGGCGGGAAGTGAGTCATTACGGCAGTTCCCCGGCGACGGCGCAGGTCTTCGTACAGGATCATGGCGAGAAGCTGTACCGTCGCAGTATGTATACCTACTGGAAACGGACAGTGCCACCACCCAACATGCAGACCTTTGATGCGCCGAATCGCGAAGTCTGCCTGGTGAGTCGCGCACGCACCAATACGCCTCTGCAGTCACTGGTATTACTGAATGACGTACAATTTGTGGAAGCCTCTCGTAATTATGCAGAACGCATTATGAAGGAAGGGGGCGAAGGGATTGAGTCACGCATCCGCTTTGCCTTTGAAGAAGCTTTAGGACGACCACCTGCAGAGTGGGAACTGAAAACGGTCCAAGCCGCCTACCAGCGTGAGTTGAAGAATTACCAGGCAGATGAGCGTGCGGCTGTGGCGCTGTTGAACCAGGGGGAATCAGACCGGAATCCTGGTCTGCCGACTGCGGAAGCAGCCGCCTGGACTGCGGTGGCCAGCATGATTTTTAATACTTACGAATTTATCACACGGGGATAAACATGGATCCGGTTTTTGAATATGAACGCAATGTAACCCGTCGTACGCTGCTCGGTCGCTCGGCACGTGGCATCGGTGGTGCGGCGCTGGCGAGCCTGCTGCAGCCGGAGCTGTTCAATGGGAGTGCGCAGGCAGAGACAACGATCCCCGAGGGGGTGAAGAAGATTGCGCCCAAAGCGAAGCGGATTATCTATCTGTTTCAGTCGGGGGGGCCTTCACACGTCGATCTGTTCGATTATAAGCCTGTCTTGAAGAAACTGCATGGATCGGATCTGCCTGATTCTGTGAAGGGCACACAGCGAGTGACCGGGATGACGGCGCGGCAGAAATCGTTTCCGGTCGTGGCACCCTTCTGGGAAATGAAGCAGTGCGGTCAGCATCAGACCTGGATCAGCGAGAAACTGCCTTTTACACAGACGATTGCCGATGACATTACGATTGTGAAGTCGGTGCATACAGAAGCGATCAATCACGATCCGGCGATTACGTTTATTAATACGGGGTCGCAGCAGATCGGGTATGCCAGCCTGGGTTCGTGGCTGAGTTATGGACTGGGTAGTGAAAACGAAAATATGCCCGCCTATATGGTAATGCTGTCGCAGGGTACCGGCAAAAACCCCGGTCAGCCTCTATTTGACCGACTGTGGGGATCCGGTTTTCTGCCTCCCAGTCACCAGGGAGTCAAACTGCGGCCCGGTTCAAGTCCGGTATTGTACCTGTCAAATCCTGCGGGCATTGATCGCAAACAGCGACGGAAACTGTTAGACGATCTGGCCACGCTGAACCGGGGACAGGCGGAAGCGATTGGCGATCCGGAAATTCAGGCGCGGATCAATTCGTATGAGATGGCTTACCGGATGCAGACTTCGGTGCCCGGACTGATGGATCTTTCGAGCGAGACCGAAAAGACATTTGAAATGTATGGCCCCGAAGCGCGTAAGCCGGGCAGCTTCGCTGCGAATTGTCTGCTGGCCCGGCGGATGACCGAACGAGGCGTGCGATTCGTGCAGTTGTTTCATCGCGGCTGGGATCAGCACGTTTCACTGAAGAGCCAGTTGCCGAACCAGTGCCTGGACGTGGATCAACCTTCAGCGGCTCTGGTCAAAGATCTGAAGCAGCGAGGTCTGTTGGATGAGACACTGGTGATCTGGGGAGGCGAATTCGGACGCACCGTTTACAGCCAGGGCAAGATTGGGAGCCCGAGTTCGGGCCGCGACCATCACGGCCGCTGTTTCTCAATCTGGATGGCTGGCGGCGGAATTAAACAGGGGTTTGAATACGGCAAAACGGATGACTTCTGTTACAACATTGTCGAGAACCCGGTTCACATCCGCGATATGAACGCGACGATTCTGCACTGCATGGGCATAGATCATCGGCGACTGACCTACCCTTATCGCGGTCTGGATGCCAAACTGACGGGCGTCGAAGAGGCTCACGTGGTTAAGGGGATTCTGAGCTGATCGCTGTTTTGGTCACCAGGGTTAGGGGACTTGAACCGCAATGATTACATGCGCTTGAGTTCGATTTTCAATGACTCGTTGTTCCCGTTCGGATCGATTTGTACTTTGACCGGTGATTTGGTTGCATCTGAATAGACGGGCGGGATGATGTCTTCTTTTTCCACAATTTGAATCGGCTCTGTGACTTTTGTCCCTTCCGCTTGTCCGTCAACGGGCATGGATTCGGTATCCGGTTCCTGTGAAGTGGACTGGTAAATTGTAACCCGGAATTCACCGGCGGCGGAACCATCTCCTTCGCCGTACGTAGACATCACGAATGAACCGTCTTCATTAATGGTCCCGCCAGCGGCCTTGCCTTTTTGAGGGGAAAGCGGGACAAATGAAATGGCCCCGCCTCCGGCCATCGGCTTTCCATCATAGAGCACTACGCCACTTGTGGGAAAAACGGGTACATTACCGTCGTTACCGCAGCCAGTCAGGGTGGAAGCAAGACTGAGCAGCAGACAAATCTGGATGAAGTGAGGATTCTGGAATATCATGATATTGCTTCATGCTGAATCGGATTCAAACTGAGTTCACGATAAGAATGACTCAGTAGAAACTGAAAAGGTAAACAGGCAGTATTGAATGGTCCTGTTTTCAATACTGCCTTAAGAAGACGATGGAAAAATCCCTTTAAAAGTTTTCGATGACTTCCCGTCCGCCACGTGTGCTCAACGCCTGCCAGAGTGTCATGTCGATATTATCTGAGAAAAATCTTACCGAACCATCGGCCATGGCTCCCTGAACTCCACCGGCATGATAGCTGCGTGCAGCGGAATACATTTCGGTATAAGGTGACCCGATCTGGATACAGGGCATTCCTTCATCGGGGTAACTGCGACAGCCCCAGATTCCGTCCGGAGTGGTGCTGTTAGGGCCGGTCTGAGTGCTGAAAATATTCGCACCCATCACTCCGTATGGCCAGGTACCTCGAGTATCCTGGCTGGAAGGGCCGGAGGAACTTTGCAGTCGAAACTTCAGTTCGCTTAAAGCCAGAGTGTTGGTAGTACCGTCTTTAATATCTCGGATGGAGATACTGGAATTATTCCCGAAGATGCCACCAATTTTAGCATCATTGGTATGCACACGCCCATATCCGGCTTTCCCGTAGTTGGCCGCATAATTTCCCCGGCCCAGATGTTCCAGACCGGTTCCGTTGCCAAACTGTTCTCGATTCACCGGATGTGATGGACACAACATGGCGTTGTAAGGTTTACTGCCGACCTCCATGCCCTGTGAGGTATAGGTTCCATTACCCAGCCAGTCCTGTACTTCGTTGCGTTCATTGGCGATGGTCATGAAATCGTCGAACATGGCAGACTGCTCAAGATTAGCCAGGATCATCAGGATCCAGGAACCTCCGATGGCGACAGCCCCTGATCCATGGGCTCCGTTTGGGTTATCGCCGGCACCGTTTGCACTACCGGGGGGGAAAACATCATAGGTCGAATGGTAGTTTTGTAATGCGAGTGCGAGTTGCTTTAGATTATTTTTGCAGGATGACCGTCGGGCGGCTTCCCGTGCCTGCTGAACTGCCGGAAGCAGCAAAGCGACAAGGATCGCGATAATGGCAATGACGACCAATAATTCGATCAAGGTAAATGCATGACGGGGAGACCGGGCAAAGCAGCAGCAGGGATCTTTTCGCATCGTGTGTTCCTTGTTCATTAGAACCGTGTATGAGAAAAAAAACGAAAACGAGTGATCGCTTTTTTAAAAATGAAGCGGTTCTGCAAAGTGTGAGGATAATGTCGATACGCTATCCACCGATCGTCAGGTGTTCAATGGCAGTCCGCCCGACTTGCAGTAAATTCATTGATTGATCACCTGATGTTAACCTTGGGTTCATCAGACTGATCTCTCACTTATAGAGTTGGGAAGAACTAGGGGAAGAAAAAGAGAGAGGGATAAACTGGACTTAGAGTTCCGTTTCAGGTCAGCCATTCTTTTTATAAAACGGTAATATTTCTTCCAGCTTCTGCAGGGCTTCCGGGCTGGCATTGTCGCCGGCCCCGATAAATTCAATGGCTTTGAGCGGTTTGAGGTATTTCAGACCCCGATCGCTGACTCTGCTGCCCACAAAGCAAATGCAATACAGTTTCTTTAAATTCTGAACTTCTTGAAATCCTCGATCGGAAACATCGGTGCCATTTAAAATGAGCTTCTCCATATTTGTCATTTTTCCGATATGAATCATTGCTGGATCAGAGACGTGGGTGTCGTTGGCGTGCAAGGTCTTGAGGTGCGGGAGGTCTGTCAGTGAACTCAGACCTGAGCCAGTGACTTGAGTGCGGGAAATGTTTAACCATTGCAGTTGTTTCAATTTTCCGATCTGTGAAAGTCCGGCATCGGTCAGATCACTGCTTCCCACGCCGAGTGATTCCAGATGCGGCCATGTTTCAATGAACCGTGCGACGGCCTGATCGTCGAGGCGGGGTTGGACATCAGGCACATGGAGTTGTTTCAGATTTCGTGATGAGCTGAGTTGGAGAATGCCTTCCAGAGTGACGTGACAGCCTCCCAGATTCAGTAACTGCAGGTTTGGTAATTCCCCAAGTTTCCGTAGTTTTTCGTCGGTGATATCTGATCCGAACAGGATCAGTTCCTGCAGATTAGGTTTGCCGTTCAATTCGTCCAGAAGATCATCGCCGATTTCAGACCAGGTCAGATCGATGCAGATGGGCTCTGTGGTTTGTGTAATTTTCTGAAGTTTGTCTTCCCGCTTCCAATAAGAATTTTCAGCCAGGTCAATGCGCATGATCCGGGGGGTAGCAGGTTGAGAGCTCTTGGGAGTTACCGGTGTGGAGGATTTTGTCTGCCGGGGGGCTGGTTTTTGCCGGCTACAGGAAGTCAGGCTTAACAGACAGAAACAGATCATCCAGCAACAACGGAGGTTGCGACAACCGATAATGAACTGGGGTGTTGGTTGTGGCTGGAGACACATGGGAAAACTTCGATCTGTTGTATTTCCTGTGAATGAGTCAGTTTGTTCAGACTGATTGTCGTCGATCTGTTGGCCGGATTCCAGCCGGAAAGTGACCAGAATATGAACCGTCTTGCAGGAAGAGGGGGTTGTGGTCTACATTACGCGCGGAGGGGGTTACTGCTGCCTGATGCCGGCCGGACATGGAGATGCTGTAACATATTGCTGATAAAAGGTTTGTGTGCATGCTGTCTGGTTAGAACGGTCGAACAAGGATGTTCTGTGATGCTGAAACTGTCTTTCCGCCTGCTCGCGTGTGGTGTGCTACTGTTGTGCGGTCTCGCTGCCTGTATTCCGGTTCCGATGACCAAGCCGGAGCTCTATCGCCCGCTGGCTGACTTTACGCCGCAGGACGGTGTCTATGAATTTGAGACAAAGCAGGCGACATTCAATGTGGCCCTGGACGATAATCCCAACGATGCGAATGTGCGATTTGCCCGGGCACTGCTTTACATGGGCGTGGGGCGGTATGCTTCTGCCGAGGATGATCTGACGGCGGCGATTAAGGTGGCGGAGAAGGAGCGCGGCTATGATTCCGAGCGGCTGGCTTCGATCTACGTGCACCGGGGGCTGATCCGCTGGAGTGATGAAAAAGCGGAGCTGGCGATCGAGGACTATTCCCGGGCGATTGAACTGGACCCTGCCAACTGGGAAGGTTACTTCCACCGCTGGCTGGCTTACCATTTTCAGGGCGAGGAAGAGAAGGCAGAGCGAGATCGCAAGCAGGGAATGAAACTTGAGCCGGAAGTGTTCAGCCGCGAATATGTGCTGCGGTATGACGGCATTGTGCTGAATTAGGCAACCACCAAACGCTCGAAATGGATCTACCACGAAAAATACGAAATTCACGAAAAGTGGTCGTGGTGCGATGCTGGTATGCGGTAAGACAGGGCTTTCTGAATCGCATACTTGGGCTGTCAGTTTCGTGCTCGCTGCGCTCGGCTCGAATTACATTCGGGCCTACCCCAACTTCTGCTGCGATTCGGGTAGGTAATGGCCTCCCGTTAACAGCTTGAAACTGGTTTGAATATAGCCAGGCAGTTTGGATTATTGTCTCAGTTGATTTGCCTGAGTTTCTTCCATGCTTTGCGGTGGATGACGTATTCGGTGATGCCCTGGTTGGTGACTTCAAGAAGCCGTTTGCCGTTTCTCATATCGTAATACTGTTTATAGTCATCATCGTAGAGGATCAGAGCCTTCAGCGGGCCTTTGGGGGTCAGCGGGGAATCGACGGGCTTGCCTGTTTTAATTTCCGCTTCAGGCAGTTGAACATTCAGGGGCGGGACATTTTTCCCCTGTTCCTGAGAATGATTGAGCGCAGCGGGGGTTTTGACGAAGGCACAATATGAACCAGCGTTGACGAATTTTTTCATTTCCTCGCGCCAGTTTTCATTATACTTGATGGCAATTTTCCAACGCTGCCAGTCGTGGTCTTCATTGTAAAAGAAAATGCTCAGGCTGTTGATCTCATTGAAATTCTCCAGATTCGGGAGCCCCTGTTTTGTTCCGGGGTTCTTGACGATTTTTTTGGGAATGAGTCTGATCGGCTGTCTCTGACGAATATAAGAGTAGGCTTTCCGGATATTCTGTGCCAGTTCTGAATTCTGTTTGTCCAGCTTGAGTTGAGAATAGCCGGCGTAACCACAGAAGGCGTATTCGCAGATATAGTTATAGTTAAATACAGGTTCGGGGTTCTGCTCCTGTTCTTTCAGATTTTTCAGAAAGAGTTTTGAGGGAAAGAAAGCATCGCCCGGAAGGAAATAGTCATTCGTGGCGGCTGCAGGTGAAGTCCGTGTCAGCAGGCTGAGAGAGAGCACCAGGCAGATGAGAGGCATTGTGCGCATGGAAAGAACTTTCTTTCTGAACCGAGTAGACGGGAGACATGGTTGCCTGGTTTAATCTTGCCGACTCCTGATCTTGGATGCAAGAAGAATCTGTGAGACTCATCTGAACCAATTGTTATCGTGCTCATTTTTCATGTATTGTCCCTGGTGCGTCTGGGGTATGATTCCCCTCTACTTCGGTAATAATCTTTGAGTACCACTTCTCGTGTGGCGTTGAGTTCTTCGTCTGACATATTCTGGATTTTTTCCGGAGTCAGGTTGTGTGTCCAGCGTCTCACACGGCTCTGGGAGGTGCCGCCCAGTCCGAGAAGTTTATCCATGCGTTCGCGGCAGCGGATCTGTTCGCGTTCGGAAAGATTCCCATACTGGAGTTTATACAGATAATACTGGTATGACTGGGCAAGCAGCTGTTCAAAGGGGATGGTCAGGCTCTCGACCATTTCCCGGCGGGCACGGGTAATATAGCGTTCGACTGAACGGGGAGAGATCTGATACTCTTTGCTGATGGCCCGTTTGATATCAGACGGGTGTCTGTGCAGGCCGAGTAACATTTTGACCGCCTCGAGCAGTTGATGACGCCGTTCGCTGGAAAGACGTTTTCTGGCTTTAGGGGGAGTTGTCGTCATGTTTTTGTCTCCGATCTCAAACAGGAATTACAGACGGTGTGAAGTAGAAGATCATGCAGGTCGGCACGGGCAGGTCAACAGCAGTTATCGGTTCTGCGCCGGATTGACGCGGGACTGGTGGAGTCAAGGGGCAAAAGTGGTATCAGACTGCAGAAAACGTGCAGAAAGCGGGACCGATAAGCGATGAAAGGATCTGCAGTCATGCGACAGATACAGGTGATTTTCAAGTGGATAAAGCCGAGAATTCAGTTATCAGATTTCTCCTGGTTCAGGCTGTGCACTGCGATGAAAAACGTGCTATGCGCGCGACGCATAGCTGGAAAGTTTCTGTGGCTGCGCGACGGAGTCAAGTCAACTTCTTTCAGTGGTTCCCGATGAACTGTTTAAAAAGAAACTGAACAGGGAAAAGAGATGACAACCTGCGCAGGCTTTGGTAGTCTGAACTGATCCATTCTCAATAATGCATTCCGATATCGGAGAGAAAGAACATGATGCGAGCGAACTTTGTGAGATCTGTCGGGTGTGTGCTGAGTGTGTTTCTGCTGGTCAGCCTGGTTCAGGCAGAAGAGAAAGCGGCCGAGAAGCTGAGTGCACCTCAACAGACGGCTGTGGATGAGATCATGCAGCGGGCGGAAGATCTGAAAGCGGTGAATCAGTCGATCTGGAATTACGCTGAGGTTGGCCTGCAGGAAAATCAGTCCGCTCAACTGCTGATTGAGAAACTGAAGCAGGACGGGTTTACTGTGAAGAGCGGTGTGGCAGATATGCCGACCGCATTTGTGGCGAGTTATGGAAGCGGAAAACCCGTGATCGGGATTCTGGCGGAATATGATGCGTTGCCCGGGCTCTCTCAGAAGACCGTTCCTTTTCGTGAATCGCAGACAGAGGGGGGCGCGGGTCACGCCTGTGGTCACAGTGGATTAGGGACAGCGGCTCTGGGCGCAGCGCTGGCAGTGAAGGAGACGATTGACAAGCATCAGTTGAAGGGAACCGTGCGTCTGTATGGCACGCCGGCAGAGGAGACGGGACTTGGAAAAGTATACATGTTGCTGGACGGGCAGTTTAAGGATCTGGATATCTGTCTGCACTGGCATCCTTCGAACAACACCAATGTGCATCTGGGAAGTTCAAAGGCGCTGGTGTCGGTGAAGTTCACTTTTACCGGTCTGCCGGCGCATGCTTCGGTCAGTCCCGAGAGTGGCGTGAGTGCGCTGGATGCCGTGGAGCTGATGAATACCGGTGTGAATTATATGCGTGAGCATGTGAAAGAAGACGCGCGGATGCATTACGTGATTATCGATGGCGGTGGTCAGCCGAATGTGGTGCCGGCGAAAGCGACCGTCTGGTATTATGTGCGGGCGAATACACATGAGGATCTGGAACGTAATTATAAATGGGTCGTGGATATTGCCAAAGGCGCGGCGTTGATGACGCGGACGAAACTGGCGGTGCAGGTTGATACGGATAACCACGAGTTGATTCCGAATACCCCCTTGTCGGAAGTGATTCACGGAAATTTGATGACGATTGGCCCGCCTGAATTTTCTGAAGAAGAGAAAGCGTTTGCCCGCCGGATTCAGCAGCCTTTGATTGAAGAATTCGGTCAACAGTTTCCAGTGGCGATTGACAGTCGGGTGCATACATTGCTCGAATCGAAGACATCTTCTAAAGGATCTACTGATGTAGGGGATATCAGCTGGCATATTCCGACGGGGGGATTGCGGACGACCTGTTTTGCAGCGGGGAACCCTGGTCACAGCTGGCAGAATGTGGCCTGTATCGGTTCTTCGATCGGTGAGAAGGGAATTCTTTATGCGGCTCAGGCGCTGGCAGCAACGACAGTTGAGTTGATGGAGAACCCCGAAATAGTGACGGAAGCCAAGGCGGATTTTGACCAGCGAATGAAAGACCGTAAATATATTACGTTGATTCCGAAGGGGCAGAAGCCGCCCGTTAAAATCCGGTAGTGAGTCGCCGATTATTCAGGACGGTGGCCGAATTTACCGATCAACGGAACGAAGACGAAGGCTCCCAGGACTTCCTCTAAGAGTTTTCCGTTGCGGAGTGTGAAACGGTACATGCGCTGTCCGGTTGAATCGGAGCCGAGGGGGATGATGATTCTACCCTTCTCGTTAAGCTGCTCCTGATAGGGTTCGGGCAGTTGCTCTGCTGCGGCGGTGACGATGATGGCATCGAAGGGGGCCGCCTGGGGCAGGCCGAGAGTACCATCATCGGTGTAGACGTGGACATTGTCATACCCGAGTCGCTGCAGTCGCTCGGTGGCCTGGATGGCGAGTTCGGGAATACGCTCTACGGTATGGACTTCACGTGCGAGGTGTGAGAGGACGGCGGCGCCGTACCCTGAGCCCGTACCGATTTCGAGGACGGTTTCCGTCCCGGTCAGTTGCGCTGCTGCACACATGAAGGCGACGGTGTAGGGCTGCGAGATTGTCTGGTGACAGTCGATGGGGAGCGCGGAATCATTGTAGGCAAAACGCTGTGATTCGGGGGAAACGAAGTACTCACGGGGCACGCGTCCGATGGCATCCAGCACGCGGGGATCAGCGATATCCCTCTGGCGAAGCTGCTCCTCGATCATCGTCTGTCTGGCAGTAACGAAGTTGTTATCGCTCTGAACGAATTCGGAATCACTGCTCATGAGAGTACGCTTCCGGAAAAAGTGATCTGCAGTTCTAAGGAAAATAGTGTTCCAGTCTGTTATAATTATATTGTGTCAAGTTGAGATCGTTTCGTACATCCTTTTTGGAGATGTTATTCAATAATGTGGATTCGTATCACTGTCTGCTGTCTTGTTTTTGTTGCATGTTCGCTGGTGGAGGTGAGCAGGATTTCTGCCACGGAATCTCCCGGGAAGTCGCAGCCGAATGTGCTGTTGATTGCCATTGATGATTTACGGACGGAACTGGGGTGCTACGGTCTGCCTTATGTGCAGAGTCCGTCGCTGGATCAACTGGCGTCGGAAGGAGTCCTGTTTACGAATCATTTTGTGCAGGTTCCGACTTGCGGTGCTTCCCGCTATGCGTTGCTGACGGGGCGGAGTCCTCAGAATTCAGGAGTGACGCGCAATAACAAGGCATTTTACCAGGGGGCCTCTGCCTTGTCTGCGAAACAGACAGCCGGGGCGCAGACGATGCCGGAACTGTTTCGACGGAGTGGTTACCGGACAACATGTATCGGAAAGATCTCGCATACGGCGGACGGTCGCGTATTCGAATATAACGGGAAAGGAGATGGTCGCGACGAACTGCCTCATGCGTGGGATGAACTGGCGACGCCCTTTGGTTCCTGGAAGCGGGGGTGGGGAATCTTTTTTGCGTATGCGAATGGACGCAGTCGGGAAGATGGCAGCGGAATCCGGGACCTGATGGAATTCAAAGTCGAACGGGATGAAGAGTTGCCCGATGGTCTGCTGGCGAAACAGGCGATTGAGAAACTGCGAGAATACAAACAGGGCGACAACCCCTTTTTCCTGGGACTGGGATTCTTCAAACCGCATTTACCATTCGTTGCGCCCAGACAGGACTGGGAGGCATTTGAGAGTGTAGACATTCCGCCGGCCCCTCACCCGGAGAAACCGGAGTCGGCGTACTGGCATAAAAGTGGCGAGTTTTACAATTATGATATGGAGTCTGAGAAAACGCGACCTCTGGCGCGCGCGGCTCGGGAAAATGTGCGACGGGGATATCTGGCGTGTGTACGCTATACCGATCGACAGGTGGGAAAAGTCTTAACGGCTTTGGATGAGTTGGGGCTGCGCGAGAATACGATCGTTGTTGTGTGGGGCGATCATGGCTGGTTCTTGGGAGATTCCGCGTTGTGGGCCAAACATGCGCCATTGGAACGGGCGTTGAAGAGTACGTTAATGATCCGCGCGCCCGGCGTATCGAAAGCAGGCTTGAAGTCGGCGGCTCTGGTGGAGACTGTGGATATCTATCCGACGCTGATTGATTTGTGTCAACCTGCATTTCGCAAGACAGAGTATCCTCTGGATGGAAAGAGTCTGAAACCGATTTTGACCGGAGAAAAGACGGAGATTCGCCAAGCGGCGCTCAGTTACTGGAACGAAGCAGTGAGTGTGCGCACACAGCAGTATCGAATGACGGCGAGCATGAAACAGGAGAAGCCAACCAAAGTGGAGCTGTATGATATTTCAATATCACCAGACCCGGTTGAGAATCTGGCACAGTCGAAGCCGAAGGTCGTGGAAAAGTTAAGTAAGTTTCTTCCCAGACAGAAGTGAGTGCAGAATTATTCAGAGCAGATGTGTTTTCATCCAGGTCAAATATTCGCTGGCGTATGCGTTGAGATTATCAAGGCTGCCTCCTCCGCGGAGGGGAGAACACATTTCGTAGGTCGCGATGCCTTTGAAGCCGCCTTCTTTCAAACCATGGAAGAAAGCGGAGTAATCGATGAAACCCGTGCCAAATTTGACCGCACGGACCAGATCTGGCTCCTGTCGCTGGTAGTTGATGAACTCGGGCTGATAAGCAAAGCGGGGGAGTTTGATGTAGTCGGCGTTAGTCGTGATCGCGGTGTGGGGTGCCATTTTACGCGCGGCGTCGAACAGGTTTTCGCCGCGAAGTGCAGGGGACCAGGCATCGAAGCCCAGTTTGCAGTTGGGGCGGTCGATATCAAACAGGAGTTCGAGCAGGGCATCGGAATGGACGCCGACATCATGATGATTCTGAACTGCGACGGTGACATCATATTCCGCTGCCCGGTCACAGCATTCCTGTAGAGCAGTCACAGTCTGGTTCCAGAGAGCCTGTGGTGTTTGCCGGGGAGAATCATAGGCGGTAAAGATGCGAACCGTAGAGGCGCCGAGCTGGCTGGCGATTTGCGCGAGCTGCTGGACATATTGAATCTGTAATTCAATCAGGGGAACTTCCGTTGCAGCAGAGCCTGCGAAATCAGTGTAACCGCCGATGATCGCACATTTGATCTGATGCTGTTCGAGTGCCCCTTTGATGGACTCAATCAATTGAGGAGAAGTATCAAGGGGGGCCAGGTGGGGGCGTTTTCCCATGAGCATCACGGAATCGTAGCCCAGTTTTGCCGACTGCGCGATGAATTCGTTCAAGCTCAAGGCATGCTGTCCCCAGAAACCGGCATAACTGACTGAAAAAAGACAGAGCTTCATGAACGGACTCCCGGGAACAGGTTGCTTCGAAGTATTGTTGACGACTGTCTTAACCTAATTCTTTTCCGACGGCTGCGGCAACCTTGCGGCAGAGATCCATCGTTTCAGAGAAGGCGTCTGGCGTGAGTGACTGGGCTCCATCGCTCATGGCGCGAGAAGGGTCGGGGTGAACTTCCAGGATCAGTCCATCACAGCCGGCTGCGATGGCAGCGGCACACATGGGAGGTACCAGGCTGGCGATGCCCGTTCCATGACTGGGATCGATGACAACAGGCAGGTGAGTCCGTTCATGCAGGTAGGGGACAGTGGCAAGCGGGAGTGTGAAGCGGGTATGGGTTTCGAAAGTTCGCACACCACGTTCACAGAGCATGACCTGTTGATTTCCCTGATCGAGGATGTATTCGGCGGCGAGCAGGAACTCTTCAATGGTAGCGGAAGGACCGCGTTTGAGCAGGACGGGCAGCCGGGTTTCGCCTACGGCTTGCAGGAGATGGTAGTTTTGCATATTGCGGGCACCGATCTGCAGAACGTCGGCGTATTGGCATAGCAGATCGACATGGTTGGGGGTCATGACTTCGGTGACGACGGCGAGGCCGGTTTCTTCACGAGCCAGCGCGAGCAGTTTAAGGCCGTCTTCTTTCATACCCTGGAAAGAGTACGGGCTGGTGCGCGGTTTGAAGGCACCGCCACGGAGCCCGGTGGCACCGGCCGCTTTGACCTGATGAGCGACCTGCAGGATCTGTTCTTCACTTTCCACAGAGCAGGGGCCCGCGATCACGCCCACATGAGAACCACCAATTTTGAGGTCGCGTGTGGAGACGACCGTTGGTTCTGGTTTGGTTTCTTTACTGGCGACTTTATAGGCGGCGATGATGGGGACAACTTTTTCGACTTCAGCACAGGATTCCAGTACTTCCTGATGCCCATCGCGTTTAATGCCTGCAGCGGCGATGACTGTGCGTTCTTCGCCCACAATGACGTGGGCTTTCAGTCCCATTTCTTCGACGCGTCTGACCATGGCTTGAACCATTTCTTCAGTAGCATTCGCTTTCATAACAACTATCATGGCGTTGACTCATTTCTAATTCAGTCTCAGGGAATAAAAAAAGCCCTGTAACCAGTGAGGTTACAGGGCCAATCGATTTCTGGGGTTGTTCATCAGTTATGAACGGTATTTATTCGATCGGTCAGGTAACCTGTTCCGGTAAACCAATAGCTCAAAAAGTGCCAGGCTGTAAAAAAAGACAGCCGCACTAAATTAAAGCTAAAAGTACCAAACCGACGTGTCACGGAGAAACTCCAAAGCTGTAAAAATCTGATTTCTATTGAATTTCCATCAAAGGAAACTGTATTCCTAGATCATACTCCTGTGGATCAAATTAAGTCAACCGAGAAATTCAAAAGTTTCTCAATCGAGTTTGGCCGGCGAGGTTGAGTGGCCTAGAAATGAGGACCTTTTGAATTTCGCTTATGGAGGTGTGAGAAACTGATTCCCTGTTTTGGGGAACTTGCGTTTATTTCCTGCTGCTTTTGTTCTGTCGGTTTGAAATGAGGATGATTTTGTTTGCTTGAGGCGCTGTGTGGCAACAGTGTACGAAACAGTTCGGGAATTCGATCGGGGTGAGTTTCAGCGGCAAGTCCGCTGCGTGCGATGCGAATGTGCTGGATTGATTTCATCATGGCAGACTGATGGAAGCACTCTTCAGGATAACAGGCCATGACGGCAGCGAGCATCTTTTCCCAATGGTCACTGCTTTGACTGGTGAGCCCGGCCGGGAATGAAATGCGTAAACCGGCTGTGATCAGGTCCCAGGTCTGAACGGGGGAAGGAGCCTTGAGGCTTGAGGACTGGTCTTCGCCAAAATCACGGGAGCGTTCCGGATCGTGGGCAAATTCCTGCATGTTGAATTGCAGTACAAATTGCCCCAGCATCAGATCGGTCCAGCGTTCGATTGACCGTCTCGTACGATTAATTCGTTTGAGTGCGTCAAGGCTCAGATGGCTTTCTGCCACCATCACAGCCAGCACGACTCGTTTCAGATCCAGAAATGCCAGGAAGAGACTTCGTGCGATGGGTTCGGCCTGACACTGTTTTCGCTTTTGATCTGCAGCAGCGAGAACAGTGGTGACAATACGCATCAGCATTTCTTCGGCGAAGAAATCTTTGAAAATGACTTCGAGTTCTGATTCAGAGAGATCATGGGGAGTATCAGATTGCGCCAGCGGTTCAAGAACGCGTCGGCGTTGTTTCAGATGCTCCTGACCATGAAACCAGAAGTCACAGAGTACGTCGGAAGAAAAGGGGGCTGTTCCTTCAATGAGAGAAAGACCTTGAGATGCAATGACAGCTGCGATTTCTGCGGTAATTTGCGAATTCAATGGAATGCCGTTCTGCCTTGTGAGTGAAATGATGAAGGGATTGGAACCACGCTGAATTCCCAATCTCTCTCTCTGGCAGGGTAAACGCAAAAGGAATACCACTTTCACCTGGAAACGGAGACGCGATGCTAAAGGCAGTAGATAGAACGGCTTACGAGGCAAGACAATTTCACGGTTTTCATACCGTATGATGACTTAATCCATCGGTGTGTTGATCAAAATCAACGTGTGGTATTATTTCTGCGGTGCTGTTTTGGCGACTTCTTCGGGAGTCAGTTTCCTCAGGCGTATATTTTTCAAAGCAGCCGTCGTGCAGAATGACGTGATACCGAACGGGCGGGAGAGTTCGACTTCGTGTCGAATTGAGATCTTGCGATCTTTCAGATTCTGATCAACAATCTGTTTGCCATCCAACCAGCCCTGAATCTTATGGTCGGTGACCTGCAGGCGGATTTTATACCATTGGTTTTTCTTAAAAGTCTGAAAGGTAGTCGTGCTATTTTGTGATGCGTCATCTCCATCAATGCTGGAGATACCACACAGGCTGCCACCCCAGCCGCCCAGGATAAATGAGCAGGGATCTTTTTTGACAGGAAAGGTCAGTCCACAGAAGAAGTCTGTCCCATCCACCCGCATGGCTTCCAGTTCTACTTCATAGTTAGTCAGGGGGAATTTTTTTGTATCGACGAGAGTCGCGCCCGTCAGATCGACACCCATTTCCAGAATCAGGTTTCCCTTTTCGACATGGACTTCGCCTTCGCCTCCGAATTGAGGGACTTTCCAACCGTCCAGGTTCTTACCGTTAAACAGTGAGATCCATTTGGGTTCCGGTTGTTTCTCTGCTTTTTTGGTGGCGTCTGCTTTGTTTGAGCCACTTTTTTCTGACTGGTTATCTGCAGAGGCAGACGAAGCCGTCATTAAGCTGAGTGTGAGAACCAGCAGCAGCCATGTTTTTGGCAAGTGGGCCTGAAGAAAACGATTTCCAATATAATTCAAAATATTCATAGAAGACCTGGTGCTTTTTCAAGAGATTGGGGAACGGTTAATACCTGGGTCAGACGCACCTGGCACATCAATCTGTTTGTATCTCATTTTATTCAGAGACAAACGTCAGGCTCGATACGCGACTAGCTTCACCTTATTAGAGAATAACATAGTCCAATTCGAAAGCGAAAAATAACGGTTTATCTGGATTATAACGAATTCAGGGATCAGGCAAAGTGAGGAGGGAAAATCCCCAGGCGCGAGTGAAAAATGTGTTCATCAGACCGCATTTTCTGGGCTAGGTTTTGAATGAACCTCGTGGAGATTCCACGGAATTCATCTGATATAATCTCATTTGCAGGTTAGAAAGCGCAGGGCTCAGTTGTCTTACCTTATTGCATCAATCATCGAAGTATTCACTCAAAATGTGTCGCAGGGCGTCACAAATGCCAGTGTTGCGGCCATCGCCGGTGTCTGTCTTCTGCAATACATTGTTTACACTTTTAAGATGTCAGCAGTACGCGAAGAGAACGAACAGTTTCAGCGCAATCTTTCTGAGTTTGAGGAGGAGTTACACGATATTCAATCCGATCGGGCGATGACGCTGATTGAAAATCATATTTTACGTGAGTTCGTATCACAGTCTGATTTCGATCAGGCAATTGAACTGCTCTTGAAACGCTACGTTCCTTCTCTGCGAGATGGATTTGGCTTATACCTGAATCATATTGATGGCGAATTTAAACTTCGTGAATCACGGGGACTTTCGCGCAATACAAAAGCGATCTATGATATTGACCGGAGTATACTGAAGCAATTGCGAAATCAGAATGTACTTGTTCTGCGTGGTGAAAAACTTCGAGAATCGAATGTCTATGACTGTTTTCACGATCAGGACAAAGCCCGGATCCAAAAGCTGTGTCTGATGGCCGTCTATGACAAAAAAGATATCTCGGGAATCTTTATTACCACCGATCTGTATCCGGAAGGTGTTGAAGAAATACAGCAGATCAAGCTGGCGAAGCGACTTCTGATTTGTGTCTCTCGAAATATTGTCAAGAATCAGGATTTTGAATCACATCGGTTTGAGTTACGCGTAACGCGTGAACAACTCGAATTGCGTTCTCTGGCTGATCAGCAGTTTAAGACTCCGGTGATTATGCTGGAAGAGTTTCTGGATCGATTACGCCAGCTGACCAATTCGAGCCGGGCGGGGTTATTTCTCTCGACTCCCGGGGATGCCAGTGGCTGCAAAGCAATTGTCGAATGTGGAATCACACTCCAGTCGGGAGTCAAAGCCCGCTGGCGTGAACATGAGATGAATCTGGTACAACTGGGGCTCAATTCAGGGGAGAATACTTCTCTGTCGGGTGATCAGCTGGAAAACCATGGGATCCGATCGCTGGTAGGTGCCGCTTTGATCTCACCTCTGATCACAAATCGCAAACGCATCGGTGTGCTGTGTCTGACCAGTCAAGACAGTCAACCCTTTGATGAACGATCATTAAGGCTCATCTCCTGGGCATCGCAGTTTTTATCGAATACGCTGCTGAAAGTACTTAGCCATGCGACGATTGAACGTCAGGCGCGACAGGATGGTTTGACGGGACTGGTCAACCGACGTTCGTTTGATGAATTATTTGAAGATGAGTTTCATCGGGCACAGTCGACAGAGATAGCCTGTTCGCTGATTTTAATCGACCTGGATCACTTCAAACTGGTCAATGATAATTATGGACATCAGGCGGGAGATGAAGTTCTGCGTCGCGTCGCCCAGATTTTACGAGAGCGGATACAGGAGATTCGATCATCCGATAACGTCATTGCTGCCCGCTATGGCGGTGAAGAATTAGCGATTCTGTTACCAGAAGTGGGTCTGTCAGGCACGGAGCGAATTGCGGAAGTCATACGTCACTCAATTGAATCCAGTGTGATCAAATTTAACGAGCTTCACATTCCAGTCACAGCAAGCCTGGGGATCTCAACCTATTCACCGCATGTGATGGATAGTGTTCAGGCGATGCTGGCAGCTGCGGACAGTGCCCTGTATCAGGCAAAAGCGGAAGGGCGAAATCGAGTTTGCAGCCTGAGTTCAGCCCCGGTTTAAGTGATTCCTTAAAACCTAACCGTTTTGACTTGTTTACGCCTATCTTCTCGTGAACAATGCATATCTGAGTGTGAGCACCTCAAGCAGTTTTTCCGCAAATCGAGTCTTGCAGAGGTCCGTGCAGTATCCCTGTTCTGTAGGTGGAAAGCGGAACAGCCAATCATCAACGTTCTGAATTTGATAGACTTATGTTCGATCCTGACTCCAGCTCAAACAGTTCCTTGCCAGGGCGAGGACGTGTCATCGCTGTGATGCCTGCCTACAATGCTGCCAGTACTTTGGAACGGACGGTGAGTGATATCCCCGAAGGCTCCGTTGATGAGATCGTACTGGTCGATGACTGCAGCAGTGATAATACTGTCGAAGTCGCGAAACGTCTGGGGTTAACGGTCATTCAGCATGAGCGAAATAAAGGATATGGTGGAAACCAGAAGACCTGCTATCGCTATGCCCTGGATGCAGGAGCGGACTATGTCGTGATGATTCATCCGGATTATCAATACGACAGCCGTGTGATCCCGGTGGCAACCGAACTGATCCGACTGGGGATTTGCGATGTAATTCTTGGTTCGCGGATTCGAACCCGAGTAGAAACCCTGTCGGGAGGAATGCCCTTTTATAAGTATGTTGCAAACCGTTTCCTGACGATTATCGAAAATATTGCCCTCGGACAGAACCTGGGAGATTTTCACAGTGGCTTTCGTGCATACAGCCGCAAAGTTCTGGAGACGATTCCCTTCGACAAAAATTCGGACGATTTTATTTTCGACACGCAGTTCCTGGCGCAGGCAGTTCGCTTTGGATTTAAAATGAGCGATATCCCTGTTCCGGTCCGCTATTTTGAAGAGGCATCCAGTATCAATTTCAGGCGCAGTGCGCGATATGGGATACTGACTCTGGCCGTCATGCTGCAATACTGGTTAAACCGGCTGGGAATCTGGAAATCGGATGTGTTCTCTCAGAATAAACAGTATCTTGTCGATTGACTGAGTCGCTGGTTATTACTCTGGTTTTTGTTTCTCTGGTTTCGTCTGGGCAGCATCGAATTCTTTCCAGAATTCATCAGCGGCTTTGACTGTATCAAAGCTGGTTCCCAGGCCTTGAATCGATGAGTTTTCCCTGATTACGTCCAGGCCTTTAGTGATATTGGCAGGGGTGAAAATCAGACGCTGTAAAGGCATTCCTTTCAGAGGCGTCAAATCGGTCACTGCGGAATTCGCGAGATTCAACCGCAGAAACTGCATGCCCCGTAACGGGGAGAGATCAGAGATTTTCGTATCCTGAATATCCAGACTCTCCAGCAGCATGCCTTTGAGAGGGGAGATGTCCGTAATTTCCGTATTAGGAATCCAGAGTGTCTTGAGAGGCAGTGTATTGATCAGCCCCAGGTTCTTGACCTTTGTGTCAAACAGATTGAGCTGATTGAGGGGCATACCTTCCAGGGGGGAAATGTCTGAAACGGGGGTATGTTCCATTCTGAGAATGCGAATCGGCATGCCCTGTAAGGGGCTGAGATCACTAACAAACGAACCCTCCAGGTAGAGTTCCTGTATTTTCATTCCTTCTAGTGGGCTCAAATCAGAGACCGGGCAGTGCGTGAGATCCAGGTACTGCAGATCCATCCCTTTCAGCGGTCTTAAGTCTGAAACAGGACAGTTCATCAGATCCAGAAACTGTAGTTTCAGCCCCTTCAGTGCAGAAATATCTTCCACACCGACCAGTTTAGCCGAAATGATTTCTCCTTTTTGTTTTCCAAACTCAGCATTGTTCTGGTAGTCGGGATTTTTTTTCTTGAGCCGTTCGTGGAGATCCTGCTCTGAAAGAACGACAGGGCCGGCAGGAGCTGTCGGAACAGGTGGATCCGGTTTGGTGTCTTTTGCTGTCTTGTTCGAAGAGGCCTCTTGGCTGCAGCCGTTTAACATGAGGGTGCTGACAAAACAGATCAGGAAATTGATAATCAGCTGGTTTTGATTTCTCATAATTTGCTGCGTTTCAGAGGATAAGGGTTCAAGATAATTGAGTCAGTTTACAAGTGGCAGTCGACGTTCATCGAATAACAGACCGAAGCCAGGCCGGTCCGAAACTTCGATCATGCCCTGATGAATGTCAGGTTGCCCCTCGACCCAGGTCATCCAGGGGCGACCGGTTTCTGCGAGGGGCTGAGGATCCAGAGCAGCGATGGCATGCAACGCCCAGATTTCGCAACCACGATGCGGACAGACCCGTAAGCCGGCTTCCTTTGCCATTGTGTAGATTTTGATCAGTTCCGTCAAACCACCGCACCAGTTGACATCGGGCTGGAGCACTGTATGCAGTTTCTGTTCAATGAGCGGACGAAACGCCTCTGAAGTAAACTCATGCTCGCCACCTGCGATGGGGATTTCAGTTTTTTCTTCGAGTATCGCATAGCCGGCCAGGTCATCCGGGGATAAGGGTTCTTCAATCCATTCGATTTGAAATGGTTTGATCTCTCGCGCAATTGAGATGGTTGATTCGATGTCCCATTTCATCCAGGCGTCAACCATCAGTAAAGGCGAGGGACCGATAGTGATTCGTGCCTGCTCGATGGAGTCGACCATCAAATCGTGTTGTTCCAGGGCAGCGATTTTTCCCAGATGCAGTTTATAACCGGCGTGCTCACCAGCCGTAGATAGATCTTCTGTAGACCAGGCCGTATGGTAGGTCGGTATTTTAGTTCCAGGAGTGCCTCCCAGCAGTGCAACCACGGGTAGCTGTTCCCGTTTTCCCTGCAGATCCCACAGTGCGAGATCAACTCCGCTGATGGCCATGATGGCGATGCCTTTCCGGCCAAATGCCAGAGTTGCCTGATACATTTCATGCCAGAGTTGTGAAATCTGCTCCGGGTTTCTGCCGAGCAGGAGATCGCGCAGGACGGTCCTTACCACATGTTGTCCTGCCAGACCTCCACCGCCGACTCCGTAGCCTGTGATACCTGCGTCGGTATCAATGGCGACGAGAATCTGTCCCATACTCGTACGCCAGTCGGGAGGAGAGTTTTTACCTGCAGGTTGAATCGCGCGAACGTCTGTGATTTGCATGCTGCTATTCTACTTTAATGTGATAGAAAAAGCAGGGATCTTCAGCGGGATGGCTGATCAGAATCAAAGGAATTTCTGTAGCGGAATTTTTAAAAGAGTTGACCTGCAGTCAGCGGCGTTTAACAGAAAAAGAGAAGGAATTATTTTCCTTCGGCTACCTGCTGATTCTGCGGTTTGGCCTGTACGGGAGCGACCCGGAAGTTTTTGGGGAGATTCTTCTTTAACCAGTCGTCCATTGCTTTGGTGACCTCCTCCTTGATGGGAGGAGTGGGACCTGGCTGCACGATTGTGGCGATCGGATTGATGACCTGTTTGTAAGCGTCATTCACGACTGTCTGGTTAACCTGTTTTTTGGTCAGGCCTGTATCCGCTGCCGGGTTCAAGGGCTTGAAGGCATGGTAGACATTCCAGAAACTGCGTTTCCACCAATATCCGTTTGTGTTGGCATTGTAAGCCTGAATCATCTTTCGTGTCATGTCAACGATAGAATAAGTGATAAGTTTGATGTCCGCATTTGCTTTGAGAGGAAGCTTGCCGATATTCTCTGCAGCAGCAGACCTGACTTCCCATGTCCGTTTCGGATTACTCATGACTTTCAGTAATGCATCGGTGACGATTGGCTGTCGAGCGAGGTTGTCAGAAATCCCCATCGAACCGAGCGCATTAACCAGACTGCGCTGATACCAGGAAAAATCATTGACGGACTGGGTCAACTCATCAATGATTTCTTCTGCAATTTTGACACGTAACTGGTTGGTCGGATTTCCTGTCTTTCCGATTCGAGCCAGTCCGTTTGCAGCGACAATCTTAACCTCTATTGTCTGATTTTTATCATTCAGAACTTTGACCAGGGGCACGTAAGCCAATGTATAAGCTACGGCATCCGTTTTCTTTTGCCGATCTTCTTCACGCAGATCAAGTTGCGAAAGTAACACGACGGCACTGAACCGCACCAGTCGATGATTGTCGAGCAGATCCTGGGCTCGTTTTGTGAGTTCTTCGAGATAAAGTTCGCGTGCTTGATAGTTACCGGAAATCTTGCCGGAAAAATTAATATCACGCAGGATATTAGCCCGCAGTTTATTCAAGTCAGTCTCATTTTCCGGTTTATTGGGATCCTGCTTGAAGGTCATCAGGTAGACGTGATATTTCGCTCCTTCCGCAATCAGTTTTTTGTCTTCAGCAGAACTGATTTTTCCGCCTCGCAGCACTTTATCGAAATCCAGCAGTTTGGTTTTTCGAAAATTGACCGCTTCATCGGGAGTCATCAACTCTTTGTATACATACAATGCATTGTTCTGTGCATTGGGATCTGCCGGTTGCTGGCCGAGAAGTAACGAACTGGAACACAGTAACAGACCGACTGCCAACAGAGAATGTCTGCATACTCTGGCGGTCAGCATTTCAATTCCTGAAACGGCCTGATACGAGCATATGGATTGTCGCACGGAAAGTTCCTTCATTCAACGTTCTGCTCGAACCCCGGTACATTTAGAAGCACAGGGTTTTCTCGACTTCAAAAGGGAGCGTTACATTCAAGGAAAATATTACACAAATAAGGCAAATAACTCTATGGCAGCCGAATAGATTTCCTGTGATTAAGTGCCGACTGCTGTTCTGGTTCCGGATGAAGTGGAACGAGGATATGAATCTGTATAAATCATACGATAAATAAAGAGCAGATACCAACGAAATCTGCCATTTTCAAGCAGCAGATTTATGGAATCAGCGTTCCAATCCCACTCACACGGTCAAAATAACTCAGTTGTCGCTGCAGGAAAAAATTCCACTGTCTTCCATGGCGCTGTTTTATTATCTTACGGTATCGCTTTACCTTACGAACTGTCAAGAATTTTCTCAATCCTTAAGCGGGAATTCTTCTGCGAGGGCAAAGCGTCTCGGAATTATCTGTGGGTTAGTAAAAATGATCAGAGTCATCAATGCCGACAGGGAATGCAGGCGTGAAGAAAATATGATTGTTTGCGGTGAGAATGTTCAGCTTCCCCCTGCCATCTGAGACCCCTTGTGACGGTTATCTGGATTCTGAGGAATTCAGCGTGTGATCATCCCTGTCTGGAATGGATATGATATGGCGGTTTTTTTTCAGAGTACTACCTTCTTAAGGCATGAGACCGGGGCGCACCCGGAATGCGCTCTGAGGCTGGAAACAGTAATGAACCAGGTTGCTGGCGCAGCGGTACCCAATCTCTCGATATTGAATGATCCCCAAATTAGTTTGGGGGAGGAAATATCCCGCGTTCATCCTGAAAGCTATTTAAATCGATTGCAGGCCTTTTCAGCCTCTGGCGGGGGCCGCATTGAGTCTGATACGGTGATGTCTGCCGACTCGTATGAGGTGGCCCGCTATGCAGCAGGTTGTGCGGTTGAAGCAGTGGATCAGGTGATTAACGGACAGGTTGAGCAGGTTTTCTGTGCCAGCAGGCCACCGGGTCACCACGCGTTTTCAGACCGGGCAATGGGATTTTGCCTGTTTAATAATGTGGCCATTGCTGCCCGACACGCCATTGACTTTCATGATTTAAACCGTGTTCTGATTGTTGACTGGGATGTACATCACGGAAATGGTACTCAGGATATCTTCTATGAAGAAGATTCGGTCTATTTTTTTTCTGCGCACCGACACCCGTTTTATCCTGGGACGGGTCTGGGGCATGAAACAGGATCGGGAGCGGGATTGGGTACAATCTGGAACCTTCCACTGGCATTCGGGATCCCCCGGCAGGACTATTTCTCTCAGTTTGAGCGAATGCTGATTGACGCTGCCGCCAAATGCCAGCCCGAACTGATTCTGATCAGTGCAGGCTTTGATGCGCACAAGGAGGATCCCATTGGTTCGCTGGGACTGGAGACGGAGGATTTTGGCACGTTAACCCGACTGGTGAAGGGCGTGGCGCGTGAGTATTGTGGAGGTCGCATCGTCAGCCTGCTGGAGGGGGGCTATCATCCCCAGAGACTGGCAGAGTCAGTGGTCTGTCATTTAACAAGTCTGAGCAATGACTGAACCTGTTCCTGAAAGCCGCTATTTCTGGTAGATTGGCAGATAACCTTTATCAAGCTGCAGAATCGTGGCATTGATGGCAGTCGTATAGACGGGGCCGACGTGGCCTTCCATCCAGGCACCGGATGCGGACTGCTTGCGCAGAATCTGCTTGCCGATATCTTCGATATACTTATCCCAGTCTTTGGTTTCACCGCGGTACATGACCTGGGCGTAGTAAAAATGAGCGTAATGCCAGTGGCCAAAGTAGCGGTTCGAACTTCCACCGGGCCAGATATTTTTTTTGCAGAAATCGAGCATGTTTTTCAGGTGCTCGGAGTCATATTCTCCGGCATTGAACAGTGCGGCACAGGCCGCGGCTGTGATCGCCGGGCGGGCACCGCCGCCACGAATACTGTATTGGACTCCCCCTTCCGGAGTCGTACAGTCTGAGATATATTTCTTGGCGCGGTCAATGATTTTTTTATCCACGGGGATGCCGGCATTGCGACAGGCACGTAACCCCTGAACCTGAGTGATACAGGTTGAGCCTTCGTCGAAATCATTGCCGTCTTTGGCAGAAACATATCCCCATCCGCCACGCGTTGTCTGGGCACCGGCGCAGAACTCGACGGCTTTTATCAGTACTTTTTTGAGCTCCTCACGGCGGAGCGAGTCTTCTTCTTCGCCATAAACCTGAGAGAGAAAGACCATGGAATAGCCATGGCCGTAGGTGTAATGATAGTCATTTTTATAACCGATCAAACCGTTGGGCTGACTCATTTCCAGCAGGTAATCCACAGCGTTTTGTACGTTCTTGGCGTACTTCCCGCGCGTAGTGGTGGAGCCTTCCGCCAGTAATGCATTCCCGGCGAGTGCAGTCATCGCTACCCGGTACTGTCCACCATTCGCCTCCCAGTAACCCTGGCGACGTTGTTCCCTGGCGAGATATTCCAGGGCGTTTGAAATCGCCTGTTGAACCTTCGGGTCACGTTTTTTTGCGGAGACTGTATCTGAACTGGACAGAACCAGCGCTGCAGCCACCAGGCATACTGAAAAAATGAATCGCATCAATTACTCCCTCTATTCAGAGGACCCGGCGATCGTTGTCAAACAGTGCCGGAAAAATGAGAAGCTCTGAATAAATTGCGGATTAGAAATATCAGAGCTCCCCGGATTTGGGTTTCAGGTTATTTATCAACCCATTCTACAGGTTGAGGTTCAATCTCGGGTTTGGGCATATGGCCTGCGTCGGCACGACCACAGCCTTCCAGACGACTGATTGCCCGGACGGTCATATCATGATCACAGAGAATCTGACAGCTGAGACGGCAGCCGGTAACTTCACGCGCTGCGAGTGTATTCTTTTCAGCGACCGTCATTTTTTCAGGTTCACCTTCGATAAACTCAACACGACATGTCGTACAGCGACTTGCCCCACCACAGGCATGTAATTGATCGATCTGGGCATCTTCGGTCAGGGCCAATACCAGGCGCTTACCAGATTCCACTTCGAATTCTCCTACATTTTCAACGGTCAGTTTTGGCATTGTTTCCTCAGTATATTAGTTGGGGTTGGGTCCGGAATTCATCGTAAATGGGGATGCTTCAGTACCACTACGAATTTCCAGTGATGTTAACTCAATGAATTATAGTGAGATGCAGCAGATTATTTAAGTCGGCATTACAAATTCCCGCTCGGGGTGAGAAACCGTCAGTACCGGGCAGGGGGCTTTGCGGACCACTTTTTCAGCAACACTTCCCAGCAACATATGTTTGAGGCCGGTTCGGCCGTGTGTACCGATGACAATCAGGTCGATATCTGCTTTTTTGGCATAGCGGATGATTTCCAGAAAGGCGGGACCGACACAAACTTTACGTACGACTTTCAGGTTTTCAGTGCCAGGCAGACCGGGCATTTCTTCCAGCTGTTTCTGAGCCAGACCCTGCATGTCTGCTACCAGATCATTCATCGATGTTCCCATCATATTCGGTTCCGGGAACATGGCGACGGCATCCTGAACGACATTCAGTAAGTGTAATTCGGCGTCAAATCGGTTGGCGAGTTCACATCCGTAGAGCAGGGCCTGCTGTCCGAATTCACTGAAGTCGGTTGGTACAAGAATTTTTTTCAAATCAATCATGGGGTCACTCCTTGGTTTTATTATATCCATCTACTGCAGTTACTTCAGAGATCGGTTTTACATTTGACGTTACCTATTCCTGAAATCCATCCTGCCTGCCATCGATCAATAGCGGATGTATTGACCGATGGCAGGCATAACCCCTGAAGCTTAACACATCGCTGGAACTGATTCAGCCGCTAATATCGTTATTTTAGTGGTGTTCCGTACTGTGAATCCGCTTACAGATAATACGATCGTTAGATCTCAAATAATAGCTTTATCAATTACGACACTTGCATTTATGAGAAATCGTTTTAGCGAGAATAAACGGATGGCTCTTTAGTCTATTCTAACTGATTACGTACTTTCAGATACGCGAAAACGGCAGATTTAACCGATTTTTATTGCGTGTGCCATACCACATTTTAAGAGCTTGTCAAATTTGGGAAGTGGTTTTTTCAAAATCGGCACTGTCTGTCAGACACGGAAAGAGGAGTTCAAGATGTTACGACCCTATTCGAAAACGATCTCATTGTCACTATGCATGTTTTCCATATCGGGGTTAGCTGGCTGCCAGTATGTTCAACAGAAGGTCTATCAACAGGCCTCCCGTCCCAGTCCAGAGTATCAGGAGCAGATGGAAACAATGCCCCCCCGATACCAGAGCCGGGGCAACTATCAACTGGAACCGGCTCCTGCTCCACTTGAAGACAACTTTCCACCTGCCGCTCCTCCAAGCCTGATTCCACCGGGGTCAGAGCAGACATCTAACCAGAAGCGGTTTTCCATTCGGAAGGTCTCCGATGAAGAATCCATTGACGATTCTGAATATTTTAAGTCCATGTTTGATGATGAACCGGAAGAGCCGGCTCAAAAATATCTGGGACTGGTACCTCACTATTCAACGGTTTCCTCTTCCATGTCGAATAAAGTGAACCAGATAAATGGAAAAGTCAAGGGTTTCTATTCCAGAATGAAATCACATGTGAAGACGCCGGACTGGGTGCGAAAAGTGTCCGGCAGCCATGTCGAAGTGATCGAAGAAGAAAGCTTCTGTGGAGACCTTTCGTGTATCAATTCAGAACCTGTTTTTGAAGCGACTGAGATGCCAGAAGAGGTGCTGCAGCCGGAACCGGTCAAACGAACTCCCGCATTGCCTGCCCCTCCCCAGAAGCTACAGCCCCAACCGGATGTGAAGACTCAGCAGTTGCCGCAACTTCCCCCTCCTGGTGAAGCAACTAATTTCAATAATTCCTGGAGGGTTTCTGCTATTCGTGAGCCACTGTCTGTTGAAGAGTTTTCTACTCCCGAAGATCAGCTGGAAATATGGCCTTATGCGAAACCGGCTCAGCAGCAGCAACAGGTTCGTAAATTTGAATTTAAACCAGCCACCCCGATCTCTGCACCAGACATCATTTCTGAACAGCCGGAGTTCAATCATCCCCGGGAACTGACAGTGCCTTCGATGATTTCACAGGACCAGTCAGTCCCACTTCGAAAAATCAGTCACGAACGATTTCAGATTGAAAAGCAGCCTGTAACCAATAAAGTCGAACAGGATACTCCCATTCTGATTACACCCCGCAAAGTTTATTAATGTGATTTCAGGGTGGGTCGTAACCGCCAGGGTGAAAAGGGTGGCAGCGGCAGATCCGCAGGATGCCTTTGCAGGATCCTCTGATTGCGCCATATTTTTTTACCGCCTGAATGAAGTATTCACTGCAAGTCGGATGGAACCGGCACTGTCTGCCTATCAGATGACTGAGTGTCATCTGGTAGATACGAACCAGGCCGATCAGTATCCTGGCGGGAAGCTGATACAACATGCGGCCGATTTGCAGGGCGATCTGTTTCATCAGCCAGACTGTTGCTCCAGACGACGTTTCAGCTTCTGTGAGAGATATTTGAGGGACTTCTGGTATCCTTTGAGATCACCATCCTGATCTGCACGGGGAATGGCAATCAGATCGAGTCCCGCGGGCAATTGAGATCGGATCAGGCGAAATGCCTCGCGGAGCAGCCGTTTCTTTCGCGCCCGTTTAATGGCATTGCCATTCTTTTTTGAGACACTCAGTCCCAGTCTGGTTTGCGGGAGATCATTTCGGATCGCAAACAGTAAGAGGTTCTGATCGCCAGCTCGCTGTTTTGCAGCATAGATCGCATCGAAATCCTGCTGGCTGCGGATACGGTGTTCACTCGGAAATCCAAATGGTTTGATGGAAGAGTTCTGTCGCCGGGGATCGTTTGGGGAACCGGTCATGATTCTGGTTTTTCGTCGCCTGTTTCTGCTTCCGTACTGGTTTCCACTGGTGGCTCAGGCTTTTCTTTTTTGGGGGGATACATATGGTTCGGATAAGGTCGGCGAATCATACTGCGTACCGAATGACCGAACAGCGAAGTAAAGATCAGGATCCCGATGCCTGCACCAGCCAGCAGCCAGACAATTAAGATCATGACACCCAGTTCTTTCGGGCGTTCGTCTTGCTTGAGTTCTTCAGAATCAGTCTCCGTTTTTTCGGCTGCCGGATCGCCGGGAAGTTCCACGCCAGATTGTTGAGTTGGTTGACTGGTAGTCGAACCTGCTTCCTGATCCTGAGCTGTTACAGATTGGTCTGTCAGGCATAATGCGAACGAGAACGCGCAGTACAGGAACAGACGGATGATCCATTGACTGGAAATTGAGGGCAGCTTCAGTGGCATCAAATTCACCATGCTTTCGATCGGGGTGATTCCTGTTGTAAATCTTTGAGTTGTTCATACAGGGCTTTTGCCTGATCGCTGAGTGTTTTGGGAGCGATTATTTTGATGGCACAAATCTGATCGCCGGTCTGTCTGGTCTTCTGATCGATGATCCCTTTTCCTCTTAATCGTAATTTACTGCCGCTGGAGGTACCGGGAGGAATCGTGACGGTCACTTCTCCTTCGGTCAAAGTGGGGACATCGACTTTGGCGCCCAGTGCTGCCTCGGTGAGTGTAATGGGGACTTCGAGTAACAGATTGCTCCCGTCACGTTTGAAATACGGGTGTGCACCAACTTTGATCGTCAGCAGTAAATCCCCAGCCGGCCCGCCATTAATACCGGGGTTTCCCTGACCACTCAGACGAATGACAGAACCACTGTCGACGCCAGCAGGGATTTTCACAGTCAGTCGCTCGGAAACGCCCCATTTCTGCAGGCTGATCTCATGTTCTCCCCCAACGGCTGCCAGATGGAAAGGAATATCGAGGGAGAGGCGTTTCGATTCCCCTTTTTGTGGACGGGGTTGCGCGCGCCTGGATCCGCCTCCACGAAACGCACCACCGAATAAATCACCCAGATCAATGCCGCCACCGCCGAAGATATCTTCAAAGTCATTTGGTCCCGCACCGCCGGCAGACTGATAATAACCACCTCCACCCGGGCCTGCCTGCTGAAATGAATGACCGAACTGGTCGTATTGTTTCCGTTTTTTTTCGTCGCGTAAAACTTCGTAGGCTTCCTGAACTTCTTTAAATTTCTGGTCCGCTGATTTATCATCCGGTGCCATATCCGGATGGTATTTGCGCGACAGTTTGCGGTACGCTTTCTTAATTTCGTCAGCGGTCGCGCTGCGGGAAACCTCTAGAATATCGTAATAGTCTCGTTTGCTCATAGGTTCGAAATTCGTTTGATGTACCAGGCGTCTAATATTGATCGAGAGAGCTCGCCATACTGCATGGCGCATTCGCCCGTTGAATGCTTTCCTGAGAGATGCTCAGCTGGGAGCATTCTACGTTTGAAATTCACTGGTTTTCAAGTTAGCTCAGTCTATAACTGCTTATAAACAGTGCTTTTATTATAAGAATACGAATCAAAATGATTCATTGATGGATCTGATCTGCGTAGAATGCCACTACCCTGCACAGGCTGAATTGAATTAACTCACTGGAAAACAGCTTCAATGTTAAAATTTGCGATTAAAAATCTTCTGAGCCGATCGGTTCGCTCTTTTTTGTGTTTAATGGGTTTAACGATTGCGATCGCCGGAATGGTGGGGTTGTTTTCCATTGCAGGGGGACTGGAAAAGACGGTTTCTCAAACATTTGGAAAAATATCAGGTATCCTGGCTATGCAACCCGGCGCGCCCATCCCGTTGTTCTCACGTATTCCGCGTGATTGGGGAACTGAGATCAAAGAAGTGCCCGGGGTGTCGATTGTAAACCCGGAAATCTGGTCCCGGGTGAATCTGATTGAAGGGAAACCTGTGATCAGTCCGCCCCGCTTTCTGTTTGGGACCGACCTGCCCACCCGTTTAGAGTTGAAGCATGGAATTTACCGTGAAGCCATCTACGAAGGACGATTTCTGACTCTGGAAGATCGCGGAACATTAAATACGGTCATCAGTCAACAGATTGCCGAACAGCATCACAAGCAGATTGGTGACCAGATTGAAGTGAATGGTCAGACGATGGACATTGTCGGGCTTTATGAAACGGGTTCGATCCTGTTGGATGTCGCCATTATTCTGGATATTAAAGTGGTCCGCGAAATCACTCGATTCGATTCCGAAAGCGTAAGTTGCTTCTATATCGAACAGTCAGGTGAAGTCGCCAACGATAAGCTGGTCCAGGAAATAAAGGATCGGTTTCGAGGCCGCGAACTGGCTTCCTGGCAGCCGTCTTCCCTGGCTTTGGCCAGTTCATCAAATACCAATATCCTCAAAGACGTTATGACGGCAATTGACGAGACGTTAAAAGGAAATCCCAGGGACAAAGATCTCACTGACAAAAAAGCGGAGGCCCACATTTCGAAACCAAAGATCGCAGATCTGAAAACAGGTAAAACGGATTCTGACTCTGCTGAAAGTGCGTTGGAAGTCCGCTCTGCTTCCGACTGGGGCGAACGCCTGGATACGTTTACTGCGGATCTGGATATTTTTCTGGGGCTGATGACGGGAATCGGCGTTCTAATTGCGATGCTGAGTATCATTAACACGATGCTGATGAGCGTGATGGAGCGGGTTGTGGACTTTGGAATCCTGAAAGCGAATGGCTGGTCGAACCGGGATGTGATGCTTTTGATCACGGCGGAAAGTTCTCTGTTGGGTGTCTTGGGCGGTGTCCTGGGAGGCATCCTCGGGTTAATTGCCATCGCAGGGGTTAACTGGAAGTTTGCCAGCCAGGTGCATCTGTATGCCAGCCCGGGATTACTGTTGTTTGGTGTGGTCTTCAGTACTTTGCTGGGAGTCCTGGGAGGGCTGTATCCAGCGATCTGGACGACCCGCATGACGCCCATCGATGCCATTCGTCGAGGCTGATACTGCTTCTTTTCTGCGATGGATTTAATTCTGAATTCTGAAAGTGTATGTGGAATGATTGAAGTTCGAAATGTGAAGAAGATCCATCAGAGTGGTGAAACCGAAGTGCACGCATTACAGGGAGTAAGTTGTCAGTTTCCCGGGCAGCAGTTTTCGTTTATTCTTGGTCCATCAGGTAGCGGCAAGAGTACTTTGCTGTACCTGATGGGAGCCCTGGATACGCCTTCTGCAGGAGAAATATTCGTACAGAACCGATCCCTCTCAACGCTCAGCCAGAATGAACGGGATGTCTACCGCCGGGAAAAAGTTGGATTTGTTTTTCAGAATTTCAATCTGCTGAAAAACCTGAATGCGCTGGAAAATGTACTGGCCCCCTATCTGCCTCAGGGGGTGACGGCAGATCAGAGACTACGCGCCGAGGCTTTACTGCAGCAGGTGGGACTCGGTAATCGGATCACGCATCGTCCCAGTCAGCTCTCGGGGGGAGAGCAGCAGCGGGTTGCGATTGCCCGCGCGCTGTTAAAACGTCCGCTTTTGATTCTGGCGGATGAACCGACCGGGGAACTCGATACAAAAACCGGGCGGGAAATCTTTGATTGTCTGCGTGAGATGAGTGCAGAGTACAAAACGACTGTCGTGATTGTTACTCACGATGAACGCTATATCCGGGATACGGATTTTATTCTCCGACTGCGCGACGGGAAGGTGGCAGAGGAAAAAGCTTTCGAACCGGTTGAATAAAAAAACAGCTACGATTCAAAACTCATGAATCGTAGCTGATCGCGTCGCAATGATGTTTCTTTTTTCTCTGTCGTGATAGCAGTCCTGTACCCTGGTTTCGAACCTCAGACGGTATCGATTTTACCATCATGTGATTTGCGGAATCCGGGGCCTGCCTCTTCTGGGGGTGTGGCATAGACATTCAGACGCACGATCTCCAGGTCAGCCAGATGACCTTCAATCGTGATGTAGGCAGATGAGGTATCACTGATCGTGGATGAATCGGACTGTTCCAGAAAATTAAAGTGGAACCGGTTGACCGACTCGAAACGATCCAGGAGTTGCAATAAATCAAACTGGAAGCTGGCGGCGATGAATTGTCCATCCCGCTGACCTCCTACAATTTCTGTGCTGCCGAGAAACAGGCCCACTTCCCAGCATTCTTCTGTGAACTGACAGTCGAAGCCGACACGGCCGACTTCGTCAAAAGGATTAAAAATATCGGCGATCTCATCGACAAAGTCATTGATCCATGAGGGACGACAGTTAAGGTTAGATGGTTCGGAAGCAAAATTTTCCATTTGTTTCATCAGGTGTTGAATCGGCAAGTGTGAGTGGGCCAACGTTGTTTCTCCGTCTCGGTCTTGGGGGGTCTCTGAGTTGTTGACAGGCAATGCAGTCTGGTGAGCGAAAACACTCTCGTTCTGTAGAGTTATGTATCGGGGAATTCCTTAGAACGACCACACACCATTTCAAGGCTTCTGAAGAGATGGCTTGTATCAGGTGTGTGTCGGTGCAAAATTGCCGAACCGGACTGTCGTGCCATTCTCTCTACTTGGCGGGGCCGTATTGATCAGTCCGATTGTGAAGCCTGACTGGCATTCGATTCAAGTTCGATTATGCCAGTTTGGTCATCAGAAAAACGGTAGAAACCTGGATTTAAGATGATTGCAGTTGAAGTTGAGACAAAAATTATAATTCCAGTGAAAAAAGATGATATCTACTGGACTGATCTGTTCAGCAGGCTCGGGACTCATCCCCTTGCAGCTACTGGTTTGACAGTGACTTCAAGACACTTACAATAGCCTGCTTGTATCAGGGTATAAATCTGGAAATGTTGATGTGTCCGGAAGGATGAAAGGTTTATTGTGGAAGGTGCCGTTCGTAAAGCAGCTGTGTTGATCGAAGCGTTAAGCTGGATTCGCCGTTTTCGTGGTCGTTATGTCGTGATCAAACTCGGGGGTAGTGCACTGGAAGAAGAGGCAGCTGTCAAAAGCTTCCTGACGGATGTGATCTTCATGCGTACGGTAGGTATGCACCCGATTCTGGTACATGGGGGCGGAAAAGCAATCAGCCAGGCGATGAACTCTGCGGGGATCGAACCTCGTTTTGTCAACGGACGCCGTTATACTGACGAGCAGACACTGGAAATTGCTACCGATGTTCTGGCCAATCAGATCAGTGCCTCGCTGGTGCAGGAAATCCAGTCACAGGGTGCCAAAGCGGAAGCCCTGCATTTTGGCACACGGAACTGCTTGCGAGGAGAGCAACTGACCCTGCAGGCAGCAGATGGCTCTGCCGTCGATCTCGGTCATGTCGGATATGTGACAGACGTTGATCAGGGACTGCTGGCGGAAATCTGCCAGTCTGATGCGATTCCAGTCATTCCCTCGGTTGCCCTGGATGCGACCGGTCAGAAGCTGAATGTCAACGCAGATACAGCAGCCGCTGCACTGGCCCGGATTTTGAAAGCCGAAAAGCTGGTGTTCCTGAGCGATGTACCTGGTATTTTCCTCGATCGGCATGACCCGGAGACACTGGTTTCTCATCTGGAGACGCAACGCTGCCGTACTCTAATTGCGGATGGCACGATCGATGCGGGCATGGTCCCCAAAGTGGATGCCGCTCTGGAAGCACTTGCCAGTGGTGTCGGCAAGGTACATATCGTCGATGCCCGGCTGCCGCATTCGATCCTGCTGGAAATCTATTCCGATAAAGGGATCGGGACTGAAATTGTTAAGTAAACTGCTCAGGGCTGATTCATCGGGGGAGTTGGATCAGAGATTGCAGCAGGTTCCGGTTTGGAAAAGCCGATTTCCGGATGTCGAATCAGGCCCCCCCAGTGGGCGGCGGCGCTCCAGAAAACAGCGATGGCAATCGTACCTGCCAGAATGATGGCACGCTGCCAGCGCGGGATCTTTTCTCCCTGAAAGCCCTGAACCAAGGCATTTCCTACGACCATCGCCAGTACGACCATCGCTAACAGGCAGGATCGTGCGAGCAACGCATGGAATTCCACCGTCTCGTTATTCAGCTTGACCTGCTGTTCCAGCATTTCGTAAGCGAGGGGCCCGGAAAAGTAGGCCACTGTTGCGATCAGCAGTACCATCAATAACAGCCAGCAACAGATCTTAAACAGACGCTCATCGCGGAAGATCCAGGCCAGCAGGAACAGGATCGAAAGTCCCCAGCAGCCGATAATGGGGACGTGTACCGTCATCAGATGGACCTGAGCGGCATTCATTTTCGACCTGTCTCGATGGCTTTGCTTGGGTCGATCCCTTTGTCGACCTGGCTGTAGTCGAGTTCGCTGCCACCCATACTGTGAGGAATCAGATAGCAGACTGTCATGACGATCGTGGCTGTGAAGACGGCGATGCGTCCGATGGTCGTATTTTTCTTCCGCGGGTTGAGCCCGATGATCGAACAGGCAAAGACCCAGGCCAGGAACATGAACAGCATTTTATTGTCGGTCCAGTCTCCCCCGAGAGGGAACCCGGTCCAGTATTCGCCGAAGGCATATTTCTGAACCATTGGTCCCAGAATCATGCCTCCCACCGTCATACCACACAGTGTGGCCCAGGCCAGTTGTTTCATATTATAGGGAGCGAACAGAGCAGACAGACCGGAGCGCATTCCTAACAGAATCGAAAAAATCATTAACGTGACATGTGGGATCAGTACGCCATCAGGGACGGGATCCTTGAAGCGAATCAAAACAAATTGATCCGCCTGTTCTGGAAAGCGACGTGGCTGTCCGGCGATTTCTGCTTCGATGTAATACTGCAGCTTACCCGCTGCAGGCTGTTTGGGGAGTGCCCCTTCAAGTTGGGTTCCTGATTCCGAGGTGACTGCTTCCATGGGAACCGGAGTGAATTCGTCGTCAGTACGATATCGTTTATAGTAGAGGTTGGCTGTTGCCGATTTGGCTTCTGCTTGAGGAATGGGCAATTCAACCGTCGCATCTCCCGTTGATTCATGAGTACGAATGAGTCGGGCGACGAAACCTTCCGCTACCGGAACCTTCATGGGGTATGTCGGCCCTGTCGCGCGCTGATAAATCATCGCGGAGGCTGCCAGGAGTACTGCCAGAAACCAGAGTGCGGTCCGCTTCAGGAGCCGTTCTTTAACCGGCGGGGGCAGTTCGGCGTTAACTGCTTGTGTCTCATTGGCTTCGGGCTGGTCTGATTTCTGGTTTTCTTCCATCGGAGTCCCTTTTTTCTCAAGCATCGTGAATTCTTTATTCGTAGTGTCTTATAAGCAGGCCACGATTGCAATTCTATACTGTGTCTCGGTAGGATCAAATAGTACAGAAATGTAACAAAGCCTGCCCGATCGACACTCTCCTAATTGATTCACAATCATTCTGCTGCGAATTTCAAATATGACCATGCGAGTTGCCAACACAGTCTGCGAGTTTGAGAGGCTGACTGGCTCGAAAAAACGGTTTTCGCTACGTTTTCTATTCTGTCTGACTTTGATGATCTGTGGACTTGTTCCCAGGGCAAGTCATGCGCATCCGATTTCTGACAGCCAGGAAAACGTGTATGTGACTCGAGATAAAGTTATGATTTCGATGCAGATCTATGTCGAAGACCTGTATTTCTTTCAGAAACTGGAACCTGACGAAGAAAACATCGTTTCTCAGGCGAAAATCAAAAAAGCGATTGAACAGCATAAACAGTTCCTGCTGGACCGTCTGCTGGTCCGGGATATCAATGGAGAGAAACTGCAGGGGAAGGTCGTCTCTGTCGATGATTCTTCGGTGAAGCCAGAAGGGGTCGCCATGAGCGACCTGATGCAGTTTACTCTGGTTTTCGAAATGGAATATCCACTGGAGAAAGCACCCGAGTTTCTGACTTTCAGCCAGGAACTGGTTGATTCCAACGCTGGTTTTCCGGCGATGGTTCGATTCAATCTGAAACAGGAAGGCTCTGAAACACCGTATGCCGTAGCGATGAAGCCTCGCGATCCGCAGACGATTCGCTTCAATTGGGATCATCCTCCCCTAGACCTTGATGCATCTGAGGCAGACTGGCAGAAGTGGCTCAAAGCACGTCGCGAAGAGACGCTGGGAATTACCAGCTACGGGACGATCTATTCATTTCTGTACATTGAAGACTTCGAAGTACGCCACGAAATTCTGATTCCCCTGGCAACGCTGGAATCATTTTTTACTCTGGATAAAAAAGATCCGGACTTTCTATCAGTGGCAGAGCAGGAAGCATCCCGCGTGAAGATCGAGGAGTATTTTGCGAAAGCGAATCCGATTGAGATTGATGGGATTACTGTCAAACCAGTGGTCTCCAGGCTCGACTTTTATGGTCTCGATTTCACTGACTTTGCCAAACCAGCAGAGAAAAAGCGGGTCAGCCTGGCGAATGCCCGCGTAGGAGTCATACTGACTTACAGCACCAAAGGGACTCCCGATACGGTAAAAGTCACTTGGGATATGTTTAATCGCAGCGTCTGGAGTGTGGAATCAGTCTGCTTTGCCTTTGATCAGTCCTACAGACCTGTCTTTTCCAAATTAGAGCGGAACAGTGAATTCAAGTGGGAAAACCCGGGACGGAAAGTCAGCCTGGATGTAAATCCGGTCGCAGTCATGCTGCCGCCACGACCTATATGGACGATCCCTGTAGTGAGTGGTTTCGGATTTCTGTTGTGTCTCATGATGAGCCTGAGTCTGCTGCGTCGAGGACACTCATACAAGCGGACGTTGACTGCTGTTGCTGTGTTGTTTTTTGTCAGTCTGCTCTGCCTGCCCCTGGCTCAGGTCAGCTTTGCCAGTCCGCTGCATCTCGCGCCTGCGGTTTCCACTGATAAAGCAGAAGCAGTCTTCAAAACGCTGCATAAGAACATTTACCGATCGTTTGATTATCACTCTGACAGTGATGTTTATGATGCCTTGGCGAAAAGTGCCGAGGGATCTTTTCTGGAGACACTGTATCGACAGATTAACCAGAGTCTGAAAATGCAGGAGCAGGGGGGCGCGATCTCGCGTGTGACTGACGTCAACTGGGAATCCGTCAAACTCCTGCCTGCACGGGGGGGGAAAGTCAAAGGTTCTCAGGATGAACGCAGTTTCGCCGTGAAATCAACCTGGACCGTCGCAGGCACCGTCGAACATTGGGGGCATATCCATACGCGTACGAACCAGTATGAAGGCATCTTTTATCTGGAACCAGTTGAGGGTTCCTGGAAGTTGACTGGTATGGACCTGCTGGATGAAAAACGTCTGCATTTTAAAACCAGATTGCGTGAAGTCAAAGAGGAAGCTCCCATGGAGTCCGAGGAGACGGTTCCCGAGAAACAGTCCGCTGATACGAGTTCGCCATGATCCGCCTGCAACAGCTTCAGTTCCGCTATCCGCAATCCCCGTTTCAGCTGAGCATTCCTCAACTGGAAATAAAGGATCGAGAAAAAGTCGCAGTGATCGGACCAAGTGGCTGTGGGAAAACGACGTTACTGAATTTAATCTCCGGAATTCTAGTTCCGAATCAGGGCACTCTCATTTCCTGTAATGTCGATTTGAAAACACTCAATGACAGTCAGAGACGCGTTTATCGAATTTCAAACATCGGTTTTGTCTTTCAGGAATTTGAGTTAATCGAGTATCTGAATGTACGTGAAAATATTTTGCTTCCCTACTACATCAATCAGGCGTTGAAGCTGGATCAGAGCGTGCAGGACCGTGTACAGGAATTAGCGGTTTCCATGCAGATCGATCAATACTTAAATGGTCGAATCGATCAGATCTCACAAGGAGAACGCCAGCGGGTTGCCATCTGTCGGGCACTATTGCCTCAACCTGAGATCCTGTTAGCCGATGAACCAACCGGGAATCTAGATCCTGCGAACAAGCGTTTGATTCGTGATTTGCTGCTGGAACATGCTGCGCGGACCAATGCTACGCTGATTATGGTGACGCACGATGATCGTCTGTTAGACCAGTTTGACCGCACCATCGATATTGAACAGTTTCATGAGGTTGCATCAGTGTCATGAGTGGAATTCTCCGACTGACAATCCGCTATCTACTTTACAACAGGATTAAGACGATCACATTGGTTTTATGTGTCTCGCTGGCGATATTATTGCCGGTACTGCTGCAATTTGGAGTGACACAGTTCGAGCGTGATCTGATGGCCCGCGCCAATACAACACCCCTGGTGGCTGGTATGAAGGGGAGTCGCTTCGACCTGGCGTTGCAGAGTATGTATTTCAACCAGGCAGACCTGGAACCGACCACCATGCAGGAAGTGGAAACGATACAGGAAACAGGTTACGCCCTGCCCATTCCTCTGGCGGTCCGATTTACTGCGCAAGACGCTTCGATTGTGGGAACGACCCTGGATTACTTTGAGTTCCGTAAACTTCAAATTGCAGAGGGTACCAGCCTGCAGCGACTGGGTGATTGCGTAATTGGTTGCAACGTTGCGGAGAGACTGCAACTGAAGCCGGGAGATCGGTTGATGTCTGATCCCTTAAACGTTTTCGATCTGTCAGGTAACTATCCACTCAAGATGCGAGTTGTAGGAGTGTTGGCCCAGGCATATTCCCCCGATGACGATGCTGTTTTTGTCGATCTGAAGACGGAATGGATTATCTCTGGTATCGGGCATGGTCATCAGAGTATCAATGCGAAAACAGACACAGCGCTGGTCCTGCAACAGCAGGGACAGAGCACGGTCGCAAATGCAGCGGTACCCCAGTTCAATGAAGTAACCGAAGACAATCTGGCGTCATTTCACTTTCATGGTGAGATTGAGTCCTTTCCTGTGACATCAATGATTCTGGTTCCCTACGATCCGAAATCGGAAGTGCTGCTGCTGGGGATGTATGATACAAAAGAGTCTGCCATTCAGTTGATCCGCCCCGTCGAGATCGTAAATGAATTACTACAACTGATCTTTCGCGTCAAACAGCTGTTCGATGCGAATACGCTACTGGTTTCGATTTCGGTAGGCTTACTGTTGGCACTGGTGTTTATTCTGTCGCTGAGATTACGACAGCGGGAGCGGCAGACAATGTTCCAGTTGGGCTGTAGTCGTTCGACGATCTGGAAACTGCAGTTGACAGAGTTGTGTTTCATCTTTGCTGCCAGTCTGATTGTTGTTTTAATTCTGACAGCAGTGCTGCGAGTGTATATTCATCAATTAATGCAAATGTGGTTTATCTAGTGGTGTCGATGATGCAACCTGTATTAAAAGTATTCAGCTTGTTCTTCCTGTTGATGATTTCCGCCTGTCAGTCGAAAACGGATGAGGTTCAGCAGCAGGGGACAGGTGAGAGACCTCGACTTGTGGTCGTGGTCAATTATCCGCTGCAGTTTATTATCGAGTCACTGGTCGGGCCGGAGTTTCAGATTTTGAATCCGGTTCCCCCTGATGAGAATCCAGAAATTTGGTTACCAGGGGATGCGACAATCCAGACCATTCAGCAGGCGGATCTGATCATCACGAATGGTGCTGACTTTGCGGACTGGGTCAAAAAACTCTCCTTGCCTCGCTCCAAAGTATTGAGAACCTCCCTGGCGATCAAAGATGCCTTGATTACCGTCCCTGATTTTGAAGTTCATCGCCATGGAACAGGTGGGGCGCACTCACATGCGGGCACGGTCGCTTTTTTCTGGCTCGATCCCCGTCTGATGGCAAGGCAGGCGGATGCGATTGCAGAACGCTTGATCAATCTGGATCCGGAATCAGAAAAAGAGATCAGGGCCAACCTGGAGAAACTGAAGGTCTCTTTGAAACCGTTAAACCAGCAACTGGATCAGATTCAGGAAGGATATCCGGGACTACACTGGTATTGCCGTCGGCCCGTGTATCAGTATCTGGCAAAACGTTGTGATTGGACCATGCATCAACTGCACTGGAAATCGAATGTAAAACCGAACCTGGAGGACTGGGAGCAGCTCAAGTCTTTACAGGAACAACAGAATATTTCCTTAATGTTGTGCGAAACGGAGCCTGGTCAAGAACTAACCAAGAGGCTCCAGGAGCAGGGGATTTCAGTATTTACGCTCAATCCATTGACTATGGCTCCGACTCAGGGAGATTATGTCAGTAACATGCAACTGCAGTTAATCCATCTGCAAAAATTTCTGAAACAGCAACAAAAAACATCTTCCCCTGAGAAATAAACACGATGCAGATTCGCTTTGAACAAACATCGGATAGCGCCGCCATCAGAGCGGTCCACGAAGCGGCTTTCGGCCAACCTGCGGAAGCGAATCTGGTGGACCGCTTGAGAGAGGAATGTCCGGAACAGGTTTCCCTGGTTGCAATCTGTGATGATCATCAACTAATTGGCCATATTCTGTTTACCCCGGCTGAGATCAACTATACAGACGGTTCTGAAATTCACGGATGGGGGCTGGCACCCCTGGCTGTTTTGCCTGAATTTCAAAAGCAGAGAGTCGGGTCTCAATTAGTGCAAGCAGGTTTGCAGGAGCTACAGAATCGGAGTCAGCAGTTTGTGATCGTATTGGGGCATCCGGAATATTATCCCCGTTTTGACTTTGAACCCGCCTGGCAGTACGGACTTACATGTGACTTTACCGGCGAAAACCGGGATGCCTTTATGATTCATTTTCTGGAACAGGCTGGTTTTCAGAAGAAACCCGGAAGAGCCCTGTATCATCCAGTTTTTTACTCGCCGTAATTACTACGACTGATGTATTTATACTGAAATTTTGTTTCCACTTTCGGGGAAAGTAAGTTGAATTCAGTTGAGGGAGTAGGAAGTACCGATGTAAGGTATATAATAAGGAGTGACTCATTGAGCCCGGAATCGGGTTCTTTGACGCGTTTTTCGAATCCGCTTGTCCCTGCTTTATGAAGGTCGATGCTGAGGATTCGTCGAAAACGCGCGTGTATCATCAAGGAGCTTCACCAGACGTAAAAATCCGAAAGGTTTAAATGATGCAAACAGCTTTACAGGTTTTGGATCGAGAATATCTCGAAGCCCGTTGTGCTTTGGTAGAACTTGCTGCGACCTTGGATCGCATCGACCGGGCCCACGATCATGAAGAGGGGGCAGATGCATTTCAGGATTCCCGGTTGGAACTCCTGAGTGAGGCAATCAGCCTTTTGAAAGAGGAGAGCCATCTGCCCAATCGATCAGAGCGGATGCTGTTGCTATTCTCAGATCTCGACTAGAGTCTTATCAGACCTGGAATGGCACGTTGGCTAAAATGGTACGCTCGATCGATGGCGTGCTCGCCTGATAGGGGCCACCTGCTAAGACAGGTATTAATGGACCACTAGTCGAACCGAACTCCTCCCTCCCCGCTTCAATCAGATTTTATCAGTGAGACGATTATGCAAATCATTCAACCTCATTATCACGCAATTGCCCGTACAGCCCAGGACTACGAACGCATGGCCATGTCCGGCGTGGTTGCCGTTGCGGAACCCGCATTCTGGGCTGGCTTTGACCGTCTGTACCCGGAAACCTTTATAGATTACTTTCACCAGATCAGCGAATTCGAACCAACGCGTGCCGCCGAGTATGGTATCAAGCATTACTGCTGGGTTGCCGTGAACCCCAAAGAAGCAGAGAATCCGGAACTCAGCCGCGAAGTGCTCAAGCATATGCCTGAGTTTTATAAGAAACCGACGGTACTGGGTGTGGGTGAAATCGGCTTTCACAAAACAACCAAAAATGAAGAAGAAATTTTCGAAGCGCAGGTCGAACAGGCCATCAAGTATGATCAGCTGATTCTGATTCATACACCCCACCTGCAGGATAAAGTGCGGGGCACCAAACGGACGCTGGAAGTGCTGTCGCATATGAATGTCAATCCTGAACGGGTCTGGATTGACCACGTCGAAGAACACACCATTCGCGAACCCCTGGAAGCAGGCTACTGGGTCGGATTTACTTTGTATCCCATTACCAAGTGTACTCCCAAACGGGCCGTCGACATGCTGGAAATGTATGGTCACGAGCGAATTCTGGTGAATTCTTCAGCTGACTGGGGCCCCAGCGATCCTTTCACGCTGCAGGAGTGTGTCGTGCAGTACCGGGCGCGCGGGTATTCCGTGCAGGATGCGATCGAGGTCTTCCACAACAATCCGGCTCGATTCCTGGGGCAGAATCCCAAGTTTGATATCAAGCCAGTTCGACTGGAAACGATTGAAGAGGACAGTGAGAATTTAGTACAGAATTAACTCTGATACTCAGATTTGAAGATAAAAACAGAAGCATCCATTCGTATGGATGCTTCTGTTTTTTATTGCACTTATTTCTTTTTAGGGCGAAATGCTTTCAAGCGGGCTTCATCTGTTTCCAGAAACGGTCCTTCCAACAGGTCAATGCAATAAGGTATTGCAGGGAACACAGCGTCGAGGCATTCCTGAATCGCCTTCGGCTGACCTGGCAGATTGATGATCAGGGTTCCGCCTCTGATGACAGCCGTCTGTCGGGACAAGATCGCGGTCGGAACTTTTTCCAGCGAAACCTTTCGCATCAATTCTCCAAAGCCCGGCATCTCTTTTTCAGAAACAGCCAGTGTTGCTTCGGGGGTGATGTCCCGCTTCGCCGGGCCGGTGCCGCCAGTGGTCACTATCAGACAGCACTGCTCCTGATCGCAGAGTTCTTTCAGAGTCTTTGTAATCGTCTGCAGTTCATCGGGAATGACGCGCGCGACAGGCAGCCAGTCACTGGTCAGAATTTCCGAAAGATAGTCCTGGATCGCAGGACCGCCGCGGTCTTCATACTCGCCACGGCTGGCGCGGTCGGAAACGGTTACAATTCCAATGCGGGCAATATTTGATTGTGGCACAGTCAGTCTTTCTGCTATCAATAAAAAATATCTTCCAGCACAACACTTTATAACCCGGTAGCCAGAATCGCAAGCAAGCAAATACAGTAAGGTGACACGTACTGCCGTACCTGAAAAAAACACTGGTTCAGCTTAAGGGGAGGGTGGATTTGAATTTCATCATCTTAAATCTTGGCGTAAACCGATTAAGGGTTGTGTTGATTCCGGTAAATCTATTTCGCTGATCTTTGAATCAATCTCTGATTTACGGAAAATGGTTTCCCGCAGATGAATCAGTTCTATGGCGGCATGATTTCTGGAAGTGACTCCTGGTTGTGGATACAGTCCTCCACCCAGGATCAGGGCTACCAGAATTAAAATCGCCACATGTTCTGAAGGTCGTGCACGGAGCGAAATGGAGGATGTGTGCCGTGCTCCGGTAAAGACGCGAAAATAGGCCTGCAGAATAGCAATACTGTTTAACGCGGCGGCAATCACAACAGCGGTTCCAACGAGGGGATAAACTTCAATTGCTCCCTCAATCAGTAGTTCGGTTCCGATGAATCCAACCGTTCCGGGAAAACCAATTGATGCCAGGCCGGTTACCAGGAATAATGCTGCCAGTGTGGGAGTGTGATCATAGAGTCCGTGGTATTCTACGAGAGAGATTCGACCGATTCTGGCTTCGATGGAGCGGAATGTCAAAGCAAATCCTGCCAGCGAAATTCCGACGGAAATCCAGACACAGAGTCCTCCCGTTAACCCCAGGGGAGTCGCCATTTCTAACCCGACCAGCACAAGTGACGAGTGACTCAAAAACAGATAACAGAAGAATCGTCGCGCTTCCCGTTGCACCAGAGTCATACAAGCCGCATAAACGGCGGTTGTCAGTGAAACCAGGGCGATGCCCTGTAATGCCCAATCTGGGGCGATCGGAAAAACCAGTCTCACTACCGCATAGGCTCCCGTCATCGGAGCGACAAACAGTAATGCAGTTCCGAAGGTTGCCTTCTCAAAGAGATCCGTCATCCAGCAGTGCAATGGAATGATACCGCTGCGTAGCAGAGCGGCAGTCGTCAGAAAAGCCCCTGCAATCAGTGAAATCAAATCACCGGCCTCACCGAAGCTGGAAAGGACTCCTCCGACAACTAATAGAGTGATAAAGAGACCCATATGCAGAACATACACACGAGTCGATCGTTTATTGGCTCTGATTTCCAGGTAAGGGAGTATCGTAGCAACAGAAAGTAACGAGATAATCACCCATAATTCCCGGCTGCTCAATGTGGCTAACAGAATAGATTCTGACAGCAGAGTACTGCTGAATGAAAAACGGTGTCCCTTGGTTTTCAACGTCGAAAGAACGGTAAGCAGATACAGCAGAGCTGCCAGGGGAAGCAAAGGCGCACTGAGTTCGTCCACGATAAAGATATTTTTATTAAAGAGCAGTTTAAAGATATTGAAATGGTCTCGTGCCTCAAAAGCATGCAGGCTTTCGAAGTCAATCCATTCACAGATGGATGTGAGAAAAACCAGACCGCAGATCAGGAGGCAACTCCTGTAGGCCTTGTCTCGATCATGTATCGTTCGGACCCAAAGTGCGCCAAGCAGCGTGATCAGGATCGACAATTCCATCCAGGGAAGATGGAGTTCGGGTATCATAAGTATTCCTCCAGAGTTTCCGCATGCGGCTTAATCAGATCTGACTCTCTGGATTCTCCCCCCGAGAGAAAGTTGGTCCATCGACGTTCCAGACGATCACACAGACGGAACAGAGACATAAAAGGACGCACAATTAAGAGATTAATAAGTATATCCAGGTAGCCGCGTTCGAGTTCAAATCGGTAAAGCATGATCCGGTAGCGTTTCGGCATAAATCGAACCCATAAAGGTCTCTTTTGGGAAAGATGAGAGCCAATGGCATTTTCCAATGTGTGATAATCTTGCAATAACGAAGGCGCTCGTAGAAGTTGCAAGGTTCGCAGACAGGCATGACCGATGATATGAATCAGTGCGATATATCGCAATCCGCATCCAATTTCGACTACGATAATGCCAACCTGAGTGAGAGAAGCAAAGGCGAGCGCACTTTTGATGTCAGTCTGTACGCGGCCAATTAGCGTTCCAAAAATAGCCGAGATCAAGCCGAGTGAGATCACCGCCAGACGTAATGTCAGCGAAAGTTCGAGGATGGGACTGACCCGTAACAGCAGGTAGGCACCAAGATGGACGGAAAGCGATCCATAAAAAACGGCACTGGAAGGTGTTGGTCCTTCCATGGCGCGAGGAAGCCAACCGGAAAATGGGACCAGTGCCGATTTTCCGGCTGCGGCAATCAGTAATAATAAGCCGACGAACAAAGCGTGTTGTTCAGAAATAGTGGCATGTCCATCCGGCCATGATCCCGTTCCCATCAGGCCGTCAAAATCACCAGCACCGGTCAAATGATGCAACATTAAGGCTGCGATCAAAAATGCGGCATCGGCAATTCGATAAATCGACCAGACACGCATTCCATTGCGGACTGGATTGAGCCTTTCGTGAAAAAAAGCAACCAGTAATGCTGAAGATAAACCAACAAGTTCCCAACCAAAAAAAAGCGTTTCTATGGTTCCCGCCAGTGATGAAACAATCATGCCAAGCAGGAAGATGGCATAACAGACGAAGAAGCGGTTATAACCGGGTTCTCGATGCAGGTAGCGGCTGGCGAATGCGCCAATTGTTCCACAGAGAACAAATGACAGGATACAAAAGGGAATCGACAATCGATCGAAAATAAATTTCAGATGAAAGTGAAAGTGCTGTTCGGGGATGACAACCCAGTTACCGAGTTCTATGGGAACATACCGAATATCAAGCGAGAGCATCAATCCGAGAACGGCAATTGATGCAAACAGCCCGATCATAACCATGGTTTGCGTTGCCTGTGCCATCAGGCGTTCTCCGATTGGCCGATTCATCAATGAGGTCACGCCGAACAGAGCCAGGAGCAAAGCAGGGCTCACCACCACGCACACACCAAGAAAATGAAATACAGCATCAGTGTTCATTGCAGTTCAGTCATTTCATTCAGGATAAGGAGAATCAAATTCACAGATTATGACGAAAGTTCATGATCGCGAATGGAAGCGAATCCGAGAAGATCGCGCCAGCCTCGGTACCAGTCGATTGACGAATCTACAACTGGGAGTTCATTCGTTTCCGGTTTGTAAATTTCAAAATCACCGTTACGGAATATGTGAATCTGGGATGTTTCAGCATTAAGAATGGCTAGTTGTATCCAGTTACCGTTCACAAGTCTGGCAATGGCAGCGTTGTCTGAAATAATGCGTCTCATAGCCTTCTGAGTGGTTTCAATCACAAAGAGCAAACGTACCGGTTCATGGATTTCAACCATTTGCCAAGGCAGACCGGGCCGCAGATCACTGGCGGCGCCATCCATCACACCCAATAACGATGTGATGTTGTGAGCCAGTTTTGTCCCGCAACCGTAGCCTGCCGAATCGACGAAAGAGAAGTAGTATTCCAGGTTAATGCCGGCACAGACCGGGATAACGGCTTGCAACAATCGCTCTAGAATAGAGCTGTCTGCGTCATCCTGTGTCGGGTCATACGATGTCAAGAATGCACGCCGATCGAGAAACATCCCGCGACTCCACTCTCTGCGGCCGACAAAGCACAGAGAATTCGTGGCATGACCGCACTCCGGTCGCGATTGTGAGAGGTCCTCTGCGCGACCTTCAACATGCCGCAAGGCATCGCTCACAGAGAGTAACAGTTCCGCTGATTCAAAACGTCGGCAGCGTTCATGAGCACTGTGCGCGCGGGCTTCGTTGAGATCTTTTTCCGCTTTTTCAAACAATTTACGTTGTGAAATGGGAAGTCGATCCAGGTCGTACCAGGTGATGTTATCATCGCACGTATTGTGAAAACATCCTGCAAAAACAGTATGATCCGGGATAACCAGACTACGTTCTGAAAGAATGCGTCGCACGCGAGGATCATTCGCCATTTGTGCAAAAGCGCGTGCATTCGGGCCGCCGCGACCTCCACCGCAGGCGCCACAATCATAAGCGGCTTTATGCGGGTTGTTGAGGCTGGCGGAGCCGTGCCCGCAAATGATCACCAGCGGCGAAAACAACTCTGGTTTCCCGAGTCCCAACGCTCTGAGTCCTCCTTCAACAATATTAGCCATTTCGTCAACAGAATAACCCAGTTGACCGTTACTGGGTCCGGGCTGATCGTCCATGCGTTCCAGACGCAATTGCGTGATCGGAGGCTGTACAATACGATTAAACATACGACGGATTTGTGCTGTTGTACGTGGGAAAAGAATTCTGGCAACAAGCGGAAAGGCTGCCAGTGAGCCGAGTAACCCTGTCAATAAGCCTCCGATGAAGGTCCGGGTTCCGATGTGCGCTTGATGCGTTGCTTGTCCAATCCGTCGCCGTGTCTCGGCTCGTCGTCGGCTGGCTTGTGTGAGGGAATAAAGCGTCTCTTCCTGGACATAGTGGGCGGGTTTGATATTCACCGGGCAGAGCGGGCTGAAGTGTGCGTCGGCTGCACCACGGTAATACATGGCGACGCCAAAGAAACCTGCGATACCGAAAGTTTGACATTCAGGAGCAATTTCTTCCAGATGCCGCCGAAACGATTCTTCGCGATCGTCAATACAGCAGGCCACCTGATATGCGGGATGTTGTAATGTTTCGGCCTTAGGCTGCTCACGTTGTGCATGTTGCCGGGCGGAGTGAATCGCGACTGCGTCGAGAGTTTCATTGCGATATTTCCGCTCAAATGCCAGATGATATATACGTCGGCGTTCGAGGCTGGGGAACAATTCAATCTCCTGAACGAGAGTTGTCCATTGTTCACATGAAAGATGGAGAAGATCTTCAGGACTCCAGCCACGTATCTGGGCGAGCTGGAAGATCGTAAATGCCCGTTGACTGGTTTTGTTCTGTGTATGTTTGTCCGTTTGCTGAAGCAGCTCATTTCGAATGGAATCTAATTGCCCTTCAAAGCCAAACGTATTCTGTATCACAAATTCGGCTGCCAGGCGATCAAGAATCAGACGCACCGCCAGAAATTCAATGAGACTGTCTGGTGGGGCTGTGTGGGGCATCCATTCTGCATTGGTTTCCATTTGCCACACCATGCCAGCCCAGCCACGCAGAGCAAGCAGCGTCTGTGTGATAAATTCATCGCGGTCATCGTCGGTGACTCCCAGTAATGTCAGCGATTCTGAGATTGATTCCAATGGGCCAATATCCGAGGATTGCAATCTTTGAATTTCACGTCTCAATCCGGAAAGTTCATTAGCAGGGCCGATCGTAGATTCGGAATACAGTTGCAGAAATGAATGATAGAAACCTAACTCACGTCCGGGTAAAGGCCAGGTGCCAAAACCCTGATCAAGAAAGGCTGCACAGAAACGAATCAGCACATCGTGAACAATAAGGTCCGTATCCTCACCAGTCGAGGTCAATAATAGATCACGATGTCTGAGTCGTTTCTGCGAAAACTGTGATTTTAATTTTGTACTTTGTACCCCGTTGTAGCAGACGCGCCACAGAAAGTGTAACACAAATGACTCCCATTTACGGTCGTCCCATGTTTCAATCGATTCTTTTCCAAATTGGGAAAACAGACTGTCCAGGATGTGTTTTGCCCGCTGCTCACCTCTGTTGTTTTCATTCAGAAAGTCTCGCATGATCCAGTGACGCGTCATTGTGGTTGTTTGTTCGCGAACCGCCGGCTTGACTTCCTGACGAAAATGCCGCAAAGCATCAGTTTCTGCAATAAACCAGCGTAATTCAGAAACTGGTCCAGAATGCAGGGGGAACTGCAGCATTGCTAATCTGAGAGCATACCGTGTTCCAAAATTTCCAATCAGTATTTCAGCGTTTTCGCCAAGATCAGACAATAATACTGCTTCGATATCAGTGACACGAATCTGATCGTTCTCAAACTTTTTTCGGTAATGATCTTCCGATAAAAACGGATGGCATCCAAATGTTCGTCCTGCTTCGACGACCCCTTTTTCAAAGGACAGATCCTCGAATGCATGCAGAGTGTTATGATGCACGAAAACTGTGATAGGTCCTTGAGCTGGCAAAAGATGAGCAGCATGCTCAATCGCATGACGCAGTTCGGAGATCTGCTCAGAGTGAGTCGATTTTGAAGTTTGATGGTCGGTGTGAATATTTGCTGATTCGTTCATTGTTCTTCACAGAAAAATAGATCCAGATATCCAAATTTATCCGCTCATGGAATCCAGCTGATTAGCATACATCCTCCAGCAGGGAAGAAGCGAATTCCTGGCATCATTTCACAACTGGGAATGACTTAAGAAGCTTCAGCAGTAGCAGATGCAAACGAAAAGAGTGATGCATCAGGACGTAGCATAATCGTGATAGAAAGCGGCTGTGGGGTCAGCAGAGAGAAAGTGGAGGCGCGCGAGAGCAATTAGGGCTAACATCGACCAGTGGAGGGAAGAGGAATGCCTCATGCAGTGAGCAGACAATCGATTTATCGAGCAGGAAATCGACCGTAATAGTGGCAAACAGGGAGAGTGTGGGCTCTCGTTTTTTCAGCTCTTCTTTAGGTTTATTCTTTTCAAATTTGCCAAAAGACTGGTTGACGGAGATTTCTTGTCCATCTTCTTCTGAAGCCAGGGACAGCGCAGTGCCAAACAACACCCCCCAGAAGAGAACGAATAAAACAAAGAATTTCATCAACTGTTCCAGCTGCATTAATTGTTTCAGCAGCACCTGTGTACTGACCTTGCGTTCAGTATTGCTTGTTGTGGTTAATGCTGGCAAATAAGAATTATCAAGGATCGTAACAATAATATAATGGTTTTAAGGTGTAACGGCAAGTTCGCATCCAGGATAGCCACCGTATGTTGTAACGTGCGATTGTCTCGGCGTGATTCCGGGTTATTTTTCTCCCAACAGCCAGACTTCAAATATTTCAAGAGAGCTGCAAATTTAACTTATTTTGTGAGCTGAACTGACTAGAATGGAGCGTAGTAAAATGTTAAATCACTCAATGGAAGTGTAGAATCATGCGTATATACATACGTTTAATCTGCATTCAATGCAATGATCATATGAAGTAAGCAGGAGAATTAATATGCAAAAGCTCGTTGACGGAATTCACGAGTTTCAAAGGAACTACTTTAGCCAAGACCAAAAGTTGTTCGAAACACTGGTTGATGGCCAAAGCCCGCTTGCGCTATTTATTACCTGTTCGGATTCAAGAATCAATCCGAACCATTTAACTCAGACTAAACCGGGTGAGCTATTTATCCAGCGGACTGCGGGAAACATTGTTCCTCCTTACGGCGCTGTGTTTGGCGGAGAAGCCGCAACAATTGAATATGCCGTGAGTGCGTTGAAGGTCAAAGATATCATTGTTTGCGGCCATTCTCATTGCGGTGCAATGGGGGGGCTGCTTGATCCGGCGTTGCTCGAAAAGATGCCCGCTGTTAAATCTTATTTACAACACGCTGAATCAACACGTAGAATTGTCGATGAGAATTACTCACACCTGACAGATCCTCAAAAGCGTCTCGTTCTGACTGTGCAGGAAAATGTGCTCGTTCAAATCGAAAATTTGAAAACACATCCGTCGGTTGCGGCGGCGGTGAGTCGTGGAGAGTTAAAGTTACATGGCTGGGTTTACAAATTTGAAACCGGTGAGGTTTATAATTATAACCCGGACGAAGGACAGTTTCTTCCCATCCAGGATGAAGAAGTCGTTTTGTCACAACCAGAAGTAAATCGAACATTACCTCCAATTTAAAGCTTATAAGTCAGCACACTCATTTAGAATATTTTTTAGCAGGTCAGTTAATTGAGTTTTTAACTTACTTAACTGACCATGCTTTAAATATTCACCCCACTACGTCACTCTCATGACTGATAGAAGGCTGCACTATCTGTGGATTAGCGTAAGTCCAATTGGCAAGTGATTTCTTCTGCCTGGGGAATTTCCTGACTGTCGATCTGGTAGTTCCGGAAGCGAATCGAATAGTTGTCGTTAAACCAGCTTTCGATGTGTGGCAGAAATTCCTGATCAAAGTCGGGCGAGGTGTAATAGGTTTTTCCAAACGCGTGTGCCTGGATTTCTCCATCTACGACAACCTGCTGACCATCTTTATAAACCCAGCGAGGGCGTTCGAACATTTCCTGTCGATTCTGCTGTGGTGCATAGATGGTGATGTCAGCATGGGCACCGACACCCAGGTGACCTTTGTCTTTCATACCCAGGACCCGCGCTGGAGCAGCCCGGGTAATGATGGCAATTTCGTAGAGTGAATATTCCCGTTCCAGATCAGCCAGCACGCTGCGTTCACGAATTGCTTCGGGCATCCGGGAGAGAAATTCCAGGCGGAAGCTGCGATCCATCAACAGATAGATAATCTCTGGGTAATGATAAAAGGCCCCGCCATTCGGATGATCGCTGGTCATGATGACCCGCCAGGGATCTTCCATCAGTAGATACCATTCCAGCGCAATCGCCCACTGGACTGCATTAATGAGACTTTTCTGTGGTCGGTATTCGATGGGGATCACGCCACAACTGCTCTCCAGTTCGCAGTCGGCGGTGTACCATTTATTCCGATTGATATTATGCAGGAACTGACTGAAAGGCGTATCGCCGGTCATGGAAAGCGTGGTGCCAGGATTGATGTGCCCCACGTCGACCGTGATGTTTTCATGCGTATTGACATAATCCACCAGTTTTTGTGTCGCGGAAGAAAAGCTGGCTGGATCATTGGGATCGCCGTCATAGGAATGAAACTGGACGTGTGCCAGATGTCCGCGATGGCCTTCCAGGGACTCCATTGTATTGAGAGTCGTTTCCCAGTTTCCGGGAATCCCCAGATTATTACAGTGGATGTGCACGGAGTGCGGCAGCTGCAGACGGTCAGCGGTTCCTGCCAGCCCGCGAACGATCTGTCGTGGTGTGACGCCGAAATTCTGGACGGGGGAATCCAGTTCTTTGATCGTCTTGCGGCTGATCTGCTTCCAGTCTTCGACGCCGCCCGGATTGACAATCTTGATGGTATAACCTTTGGCCGACTCCAGCAGCCAGGCGCAGTACGCATCGAGGGCATTCTGGTCCTGGTTCCGCAGATGCTTCATCACAAAATGATTGTTACCGAACAGCAGGTAGAAGCCTTTATCCAGAATTGGCGTGTCCTGCAGTTCTTCGTGAGCATGGCGGGCATGCAACCCTGGAATGGCAGCGTCCATGGCAGTTGTATAACCGATGCTGGCGAACAGATAACCGGTAGCGAAGGTACTGGGAACCACGCCTCCTGTTCCCGAACGAGTGTGGTCGCTGCGATAAATCGGGGGCGCATTGCGTTTCAGCTCTGGTGTCATTTTGCGACCCGCGTTGACTTTGGGGCCGGCGATATGACAGTGCATATCGATCCCGCCCGGCATCACGACGTACCCGGTTGCATCCAGCGTCTTTCCTGTGAACGAATCTGCATTGGGGGGACGGGCAATGATCTTACCGTCCTGAATCCACAGGTCACAGACTTCGCCGTTGACTCCATTCGCCGGATCGTAAATCGTTCCATTTTTAATACGAGACAGAGACACAGGAAACTTTCAATGTAGCTGAGGATTCAATCGAGGAGCGCGTTCACAGGTTGGTAAATCAGTGGCGGCAGCAGTTGGAGCGACCACAGCCTGGATCAGCCATGGGGAGTTGGGACTTCTTATTTGAACTTTCCCCTTTGAAAAGCAATCCGCCTGAGATCAGACGTTCGACCGGAGCTGCCGCGGGAGTGCCGTTGAGAGGGACTCCTGCTTTCTCGCACACTTCACCCCAGGTTTTGAGGGATTCGCTCATACGATGGCTGACTTCAACTGTTTCGTTGTTTGATTCGCAAAAATATTCGTAGGTGATCATACTGATGATTCCGAAGCTTTCGAAATGACTATCCCGATGTCTGTCTGGCCTGCTGAATCGCCCGGCGTTTCTGTGCATAACGTTTCACAAGTTCGTCCGAGACGACGCCGACCAGAATTACTGCTCCAATGATAGCAAATTCCAGCTGGGAGGGAATCCCCAGCATGGTGATTGAATTGCGCAGAACCCGCATCAGAGCGGCACCGATGACCACTCCTAGAATCGTCCCTTCACCGCCGCGAATACTGCATCCCCCCAGTACCGCTGCTGCAATCGCGTACAATTCGTAGAAATTACCAATCCCCTCGGGCTGGACCGAGTTGATATCCAGACCGAACAGAATGCCCCCGATACCTGCCAGGAACGAGCAGATCACATACGCCGTAATCACAACTTTATCGGTTTTGATGCCGGAATACCGAGCGGCTGCTTCATTGTTTCCGATGGCTTTCAGATAGCGGCCAAAAATCGTTTTATTCAGCAGGAAAGCAGCCAGCAGAGCCAAACCGAGCATGATTAAGAACGGCACAGGTAGCTTGAATCCTTCGATGAAGGGGAGATCGATTTTACCAGTTGCCAGATAGCGGAGTCCCGCATGAGCCGTACCGAAGCCCTGGGTTTGATCCTCGGTAATTCCCCGGGCGACACCCCGATAGATCAACAGGCCACACAGGGTCACGATAAAGGGTTGCAGTTTCAGTTTGGTAATCAGTAAACCATGTGCGAGGCCGATACAGATAGAGAGGACTCCGACGAGCAAGAAGGCGAGCGGAACGGGAACCCCTTTGGCCAGCAGGTATGGCAGCATGGTTCCAATCAGGCAGATCACCGAACCGATCGACAGATCAATGCCGCCGGAAATGATGACAAAGGCGACGCCAATACTGATAATTCCAAACAGGGAAGTGAGTCGCGTCACGTTCTGAATGTTATACGCAGACACAAAGTTCTCATTCGAGATGGCAGTCACGCCGCAGACAACAATCAGTAAGATTAAAATTCCCAGTATTTTTTTCATGATTCTGATTCTCAGGTATGATTTCAGCTTAGATGATCATTACGTCTGACTGTGGCTGAGAGTCTGGCCGGTCGCCAGTTGCATGATGGCCTCCTCGCTAAATTCATCGCGGGAGAGTTCGCCAGTCATTTGTCCCTCATGCATGACCAGCACACGGTCAGAGATACCGCGGATTTCTTCCAGATCGCTACTGACAAACAGGACCGCCATGCCTTGAGAGGCCAGTTGATTCATCAGCGTGTAGATTTCTTCTTTCGCACCAATATCAACGCCGCGGGTGGGTTCGTCGAGCAGCAAGACGCGGGGATTCATGGCCAGCCATTTTCCCAGCACGACTTTCTGTTGATTTCCGCCAGATAAAAACTGCACGATCTGACTATCGCTGGGAGTTTTGATCTTCATCACCGCGATCATCTCTTCGGAGATGTTGCGTTCCTGATTAAAATTAATTCTACCCAGTGATTTTCGATCGCGCGTCAGGCTGGCCAGACTCATGTTTTCGCGGACTGCCATCTCCAGCACCAGCCCCTGTAGTTTACGGTCTTCGGGTACCAGTGCCAGACCCGCTCGGATTGCATCCCGCGGTGAATTGATCTGTACTTCCTGTCCGGCAACTGAGATGGAACCACTGAGAGGAGAGTCGATGCCAAACAGCACCTGCAGCAGCTCTGTACGGCCTGCTCCGACCAGTCCTGAAATACCAACAATTTCATTCTGCCTGATCGAAAAGTTGATGAAGTGGGACGGATAGGCGGGGGTACGGAGCTGTTTGACTTCCAGAACGACCTGACCGGGCTCATGGGGCGTATGCGGAAAAAACTGGGAGACATTCCTGCCCACCATTAATTGCACCATCCGTTCATGGGAGATCGAGGCACGGTCCAGATCGCCTGCGTTTTCGCCATCGCGTAAGACGACGACACGATCGGCTAGGTCGTTGACCTCGCCCAGCCGATGGGAAATGTAAATCACACTGACCCCTCGCGCCTTCAGTTCCCGGATGACGGCAAACAGGGCCTCCGATTCGTGCAGAGAAAGGGATGAGGTGGGTTCATCCATAATCAGGATTCGGGCATTGATCGAAAGAGCCTTGGCAATTTCGACCATCTGTTGTTGCCCGACGGTCAGATCACCCACCAGGGTTTGCGGAGGAAGATTCAGCCCCACCTGCTTGAGCAGCTTTTGGGATTCGAGGTAAGTCTGCTGCTGGTTGATCACATTCCAGGAAGCGGGCTCACGTCCCAGAAAAATATTGGCTGCGATGTCCAGATTCTCACAGAGGTTCAACTCCTGGTGAATCAGGGCGATCCCATTCTCCAACGCAGCCTCTACGTCGGAGATTGAGACTTCTGCTCCTTCAATCAGCAGTTTCCCCGAATCCGGAGGCTGGACACCCGCCAGGATTTTCATCAGCGTACTTTTACCGGCACCATTTTCACCAATGACAGCCAGAACTTCTCCATGGTTTAACGACAGGCTGACCTGGCTCAAGGCTTTGATGCCAGGAAACTGTTTGGAGATCTGAGCTACTTCGAGAAGTGGTGCCGGATGAGTCGTGGCAGGACTACTCATCCTTCTGCGGTTCTTTCTGCTGTTGTGGGTAACGGGGGTCTGGTGTTGCTCCCGGATCAGTTTTCTTTGCAGATTTTATTGTCTCGTTTACGGTTTGTCCCGGATCCTTTTTCGCAGAATCGCCGAGCAGTGATTTCAGTTCGGTCCAGAACTCCTCAACATTGTCCTTACGGATTTTGCGAGCCGGAATGTGCAGAATTTCGTTCTCCGGGATCACCGATTTGTCACCGTTGGCGAGTGCTTTCAAAACGCGTACCGATTCGTAGCCGTACTGGTAAGGGTTTTGAACGACAGTGCCTACGACCGTACCATCCATGATTCCCTGCAGGCTGGCTTCATTTTCGTCAAATGAGACAACCTTGATTTCTTTCAGTTTACCGGCGTCACGAATCGCCTCCAGGCAGAGCGGGGGATTGTAAGCAAACAGACCGACCATGCATTTTAAATTGGGATGATTGGCAATCGCGTCTTCCGCATTCGCTTTGGCTTGCGGATGGTCGAAGTCGTCAGTACGGGTATCCAGAATAGAGTATTTGTCATTCTTGATGACCTCACCTGGTTTGTCGTAGCGTGAACCGTCGTGCGAGCGATCCATCAGTTCGTCAATCACACCCTGCCTGCGTTGACGGGCATTGGCCTGACCCAGACGCCCTACAAACAGCATGACCTCGCCTCCATCCGGCAGGGCTTCTTTGACCAGTTCTCCACACATGCGACCGGCGGTGTAGTTATCCATGCCGATATAGCACTGACGTGGGCTTTCCGGTGCGTCGGAATCTTGAGTGATCAGAATCGATCGCGCGGCGATTTCTTTTAACAGCTCATTTTGATTTTCCGGATCAATCGGGCTGATCGCAATTCCATCGACGTTTTGAGCCAGCAGTTCCTGAACCATTCGTTTCTGATCCGCCACACCCTGGGGGGGCATTCTCACTTCGACATTCACATCCAGGTCTTCACCCGCTTTTTCAGCACCTCTCTGGGCAATCACCCAGAACGGGTCGACTCCGTTTGTGACGAAGGCAACTGTTTTTTTACCGTTCCCATTCTGCTGGTTACAGGCGGGTAACAGGAGAGAAATACTAAAGATTGTTGCAAAAAGGCTGCAACTCCGAATCAATTCGCGACAGGTTTTCAAGTGAGGCTCCTTGTTTTTATTGTGCGTAGGATCAGCTCAAAGAATTGAGAAGAATTTGATGAATGACTCCATTATATGATGCAATGATTTCGTAGAAATATCGAGTTCACCTGCGCGAAATCAATAAATAAAAATGAATCCAGACGAGTTTTCAATGCATATTCCAGCTGTTATGATGAAGGGAACACTACATTTTAACAACCGATATCTGAAACCTTCCCGTCTTGTCGATCTGTTCTCTAGAAATGCCGACAGGCTTTTACGATCCAGTTGACAATACCACATTTCCGTCCAACTGCAATTCTATTTCCAATTGATCACGAATCGGGGGCAGCTACATGATTCAAGCATTTCAAACTCTGTGTATCACCATCAGCACAATACTTGTTTCTCAGACACTGCTGGCCGCTGAAACTATCGAGTCGCCGTCAACTCAGATATGGACGTTCCAGAATCCGGAACACGGCTGGACCGCTTACTCGGATTGTAAACTTTCGGTCAAAGACAATCTGCTACACGTGGACAGTACAGGAAAGGATCCACACTTCGGTCGCGAATTGAAATCAGCAGCCGGCTGGAAACAGGTGAAATTAAAACTGCGGGCTGACTTTCCCCTGAAGGGGGAGGTCTATTGGAAAACGGAAAAAAACAACAGCTATGCCGATTCCCGTTCTGAACGATTTGATTTAAAGAAGAAAAAACCAGACTGGCAGGAACTGTCGTTCGTCTTTTACGCCGATTCTGAAATGACGGGTCTCAGGATTGATCCGGCCAGTCAGACAGGTTTGATTGAAATCGAATCAATCTCACTGGGTAATACAGAAGCACCGCGTTCTGCAACAGCCACTCCCGCAGACCAGATCAAATTGCTCAAAGATTTTAAGGTGGAGTTATTGTATTCGGTTCCAACCGAAGTACAGGGATCGTGGGTCAGTATGACCATTGATCCCAAAGGACGGCTCATTACTTCCGATCAGTACGGCGACCTGTATCGCATCACCCCGGCAAAAATTGGTTCAAAAACAAATGATACCCAGGTGGAAAAACTGAAGGTCGATATGGGCATGGCACATGGGCTGCTGTATGCCTTCGACAGTCTGTACGCCGTAGTGAATGGTGGTAAGGAACGACTTTCTGGCCTGTATCGTCTCAAAGATACCACTGGAGACGATCAGTTTGACGAAGTCAAATTCCTGCGAGAAATTAAGGGAGGTGGCGAACATGGGCCGCATGCCATCATTCTTTCGCCTGATAAAAAATCGCTCTACATCGCTGCCGGTAATCATACCAATTTACCGGACCCTGAGAAATCACTGGTGCCCCGCAACTGGAGTGAGGACCTGTTGCTGCATCGCTTGTGGGATGCCCGTGGGCATGCTGCCGGTAAACTGGCACCAGGGGGCTGGATCTGTCGTACGGATCCGGAAGGCAAAGAATTTGAGATCGTCAGCACCGGCTTCCGGAATGAGTATGACATCGCTTTCAATCCGGAAGGGGAACTGTTTACTTATGATGCCGACATGGAATGGGACGTCGGCTCTCCCTGGTATCGACCCACGCGCGTGAATCATGTTACCAGCGGCAGTGAATTCGGCTGGCGTTCGGGTACGGGGAAATGGCCCGATTATTATCCCGACAGTCTTCCAGCTGTTGTGAATATCGGTCAGGGTTCTCCAACAGGGATTATTTTTGGCACCGGTGCGAAATTTCCGGCAAAATATCAGGAAGCGTTATTCATTTCGGACTGGAGTTACGGGATTATTTACGCTGTCCATCTGAAGCCGCAGGGCGCTTCTTATGTCGCGACATATGAGAAATTCGCTTCCGCCACACCTCTGCCTGTGACGGATCTGGTCGTCAGTCCTGTGGATGGTGCATTTTACTTTACGATTGGCGGTCGACGCACGCAGTCCGGTTTGTATCGCATCACTTATACAGGCGATGAATCGACGGCTCCTGCGGAACCGAACCCGGATGCGCTCGCCGGTCTGCGGGAATTACGACGAGATCTGGAAGAATTGCATGCTCAAAAGAATGAAACGATTGTCTATTCGGTCTGGCCTTACCTGGGTCACGAAGATCGTCACATTCGTTTTGCGGCGCGCATTGCTCTTGAACACCAGCCTGTCGAACAATGGCAGAACTGCGTGCTGCTGGAAAAAGATCCAACGACGTTAATCACCGGCGGAATCGCGCTGGCACGCAATGGCAGTCCTGCATTCAAAACACCGTTAGTGAATGTATTAAAAAAACTGAACTGGAACAAACTGACGGACACACAAAAAATGGATCTGCTACGGTTGTATCAACTGGTATTTGTCCGGCTGGGAGGGCCGACGGAGAGAGAGCGTCTGGATCTTCTCGCGCAGATCAACAAAGCATATCCTGCTGCCAATTCTTTTATGAATCGTGAATTAAGCCGAGTGCTGGTTTATCTGAATGCTCCCAAAGTCATTGAACGGACTCTGGAACTCCAGGATCGAGCGCTGACGCAGGAGGAACAGATTCATTATGCGAAGGTACTTATGAATCTGACGACAGGCTGGAATGACAGTCTGCGCAAGAAATACTTTGAATGGTTTCTCAAGTCGACCGCCCATAAAGGGGGGATGTCGTTCAATAAATTTCTGGTCAATATTCGGGCGGAAGCAATTAATAATCTGTCTGAAGCGGAAAAGGAAATGTTGAAACCGGTTCTGGAAGTCAATCTCGAAAAAGCGGAACCCGTTGCAGAAGGACCACCACGACCCTTTGTTAAGAAGTGGACCGTTGGTGAATTACTGAATGCAGAAAACAGCGATCATACTCAGCGCAATTTCGAACAGGGACGCAAGATGTTTGCTGCTGCGACCTGTTTTAAATGTCATCGCTTTGCTGGCGAAGGGGGGACCATTGGTCCCGATCTGACCGGAGCAGGCGGACGCTTCAATGCACAAAACCTCCTGGAATCAATTATTGAACCCTCGAAGGTGATCTCAGATCAGTATGCTTCGACCATGTTTGTCCTGGATGATGGTCGCGTCGTGAATGGGCGCGTGATTAATCTCAGTGGTAAAAATCTGATGGTGCTCACGGATATGGCCAATCCCAGTAAGCTGACATCGATCGACCAGGATACGATTGAAGAAATGCTGCCTTCCAAGTCATCCATGATGCCTACCGGTCTCATTGATACACTCACGAAGGAAGAAGCACTCGATCTATTGGCTTTCCTGCGATCTGGTGGAGATCCGGAACATTCACTGTTTCAGAAGAAAGACTAATTTGAATCAAAGTCCTATGTAAAAGGGCTCTGTTTTTTGTCTGAATTGAGAGCAATACTGCTCTTGGGATCAATCACCTGAATCTAAAAAGGGATTAACTAAAACGATGAAGAATCTCAGGATGATGACTCGCAGAGACTGGATCGCCAGTGTCGCTGCTGCGTATGGGGTTGTTTCACAGCGTGTGAACGCGGCTCCTGTAAAGTCAGTTGAAACAAAATCGATTGCCGCGGTCGTATCAATCTACGAACCTAAAACACATGCAGATGTGCTGGTTGGGAAAATCCTGGAGGGCTGGAAGCAGGATGGCGGAGCAGGGCCGGCTTTAAAGTTATCCTCATTGTATGTAGATCAGTTTACCGATCTGGATCTGTCCCGAAAAATGGCCGCGAAATATAACGTGCCGATTTTTGATTCCATCGAAAAAGCGGTCACTGTGGGAACCGACCGGATACCCGTTGATGGCGTGATCAGCATCGGCGAACATGGCGAATATCCTATTAATGCCAAAGGGCAGCATCTCTATCCTCGTCGTCGTTTTTTCAAAGAAATTACTGATACCTTTCAGAAATATGACCGCGTTGTACCTGTCTTTAATGACAAACATCCAGGGCCCGTCTGGGCTGATGCAAAATGGATGTATGATCGTGCCCAGGAAATGAAGGTGCCTTTCATGGCCGGCTCATCGCTTCCCCTGACATATCGGAAACCGGAACTCAATCTACCGCTGGGATCTGAAATCGAAGCTGCGGTGGGAATTGGCTATTCCGAACTTGACAGGTATGGCTTTCATGCACTCGAGTGTTTTCAATGCCTGGTTGAGCGACGAAGGGGGGCAGAAAGTGGTGTGGAGTGGGTCCAATATCTAGACGGGGACGCCATGTGGAACGTCCTTGATGAAGGCCTCGTTTCCCAGGCTGTCTTCGATGCCGCACTGGCAGCTGTGCCCAAAGTAAGGCAGGGGGATGTTCGAGATGATCCGGACGCCGGATTGTTTCTCTTCAAGTACAACGACGGGTTTGTAGGAGCATTATTCATGCTGCAGTCGGTGAATCGTACTTCGGTGGCGTTAAAGCTCAAAGGGCAAGAGAAACCTGTCGCCACTCAGTTCGAAGAGCGAACTGAACCTGCACATCCTCACTTTGCGTATCTGTTAAAAAGTATCGAACGCATGATTCACACGGGCCGTCCCAGCTATCCTGTCGAACGGACATTGTTAACCAGTGGTATGCTCGACCGTGCTTTGACTTCACGCTTACAGGGCGGCAAAAGGCTGGAAACTCCCGAACTGGCGATTCGTTATCAGCCCGTCGACTATCCCCACGCACCCCTGCCGGATTTGAGTGCAAACCCCTCGCAGCCGTTAGCCAGATAAAGCCTGCCAGGCACGGTTTCACTTGACTCTCCCTGCGGGTGTCTTAGTTCGAACTGGCAGCCAGTTTATCTTTGTGTTTTACATGCAGGAGCACTGGAATTGAAGTCTGGTTGCCTTCCTGGGCGGCTCGAAGATGGAACAAACGTGTCGTTTCAGGGACCCACTTGGCAGCCGTCAGATAGAAAGTCCGTTCATTCTGATTGTCCAGCAGCAACAGTCCATTTAAACCGATGTTGTCCACATAGACGCCGTGGGGCAGATTGCGGCCTGCATACTCACGCCCAAAACCGACGACTCCCTGATAACCATTTCGCAGCAGCAGAACCCGGGCTGAAATTGTTTCGCCAGGATGGATGGTCAGTTCAATGGGCTTCGCAGGAATTTCGGCTATATTGTCGCCGGCAACATCCAGTTTGTCGGTATCCATCGTCACCATACGGATAATCAGTTTTGGTTTTTCGAGTAGTTTGATCTGTCCCAGTGGATTTACCGGGTGAGTGACTTCTTTGCCACCAATTTTTGCAGTCGCGGTGACTGAAACAGTTTGATAGCGACTGTCGTTGGGCTGCGGTGCAACAAGTGGACCAGAAGTTTCCGGTACTGGGTCTGCTGATAATACGCCGTAAGCCCGATCGTGACCGGCCTGGATGATAATCGGGCTGGTGACATGAAAGCCTGCAGGTACATCGGCAATATCAACACGAATCGGTCCATTAAAGCCATCAATGCGATCAGCGACGACTTCGATCTCTTTTCCACTGCCGGCATTGATCTTGGGGTTGGCCCCTTTCAAAGTCACTTTGAAATCAGGCTGGCGGGGACGAACCGTCAGATCGTAATGGAAGTCTTTGCCCTGAAATCCGCGGACATCTGAGACACGCACATAATACACGCCGTCCTGAGGCGCTTGGAAGATCAAACGTGAATCGTCCCCCAGTCCGCGTCTGCCGTCATCATTGTTTTCATAAAAAATGGTGAAGACGGGAAGACCATTGGGGGGCAAATCCGAACCCACGGGATGCGGTTCTACAATATAGCAGGGCTCATGCAGCGCGTGAGTGATGGGGCTGGTTCCAAAGTAGGTATAGCGTTTTCCGCCACTGCCTGGATAGACGTTGAATCCGGAATCGGGACCACGCGGGTAGAGCCAGAGTTTGACGACTTCACCGTTACAGTACAGATATTCGTTCAACTCCATTTCCTGCCAGTTCTGAATGCGGAAATCATTGACGATGTTCGAATCTTTACCGCGGAAGGTAAAATAGGAATCGCGGACGGCTCGCAGCAGAACCCGGGGGATCTGCTTGCCTTCCGCATCGAGCACTTCGATTTTGGAATCGAGTTTGGATTTTTTGCGAGCGGCATTCGTTTCGATGAGCCATTCCTGACCCGCCTTGGATTCGAAACGATACAGGTCTATGTCGGGCTGTTCTGGTTTGTCTGACGAGATGACACCACTGACTACAATCGCAGACGCTTTCAGCTGTGTTGCATCGATCGGCTGATTATTAGGTTCCTGCTCCTGAAGCGACACTGTTTTTGATACCGGAGCTGCTGGCACTGCCGCTTTTCTGGTTGCGGCGACTGAGTTCTGAGTTTCACGCGCGGGAGAAAGCTGCGGTGGTAGTTCAATTTTCTCAATCAACCCATTACTGTAACCAACCAGAGTCTCTTTGGAATCAGCAGAGAAGACAACTGAGGTCGGTAGGGCAGGCAGGTTTTCCTGCACATTCAATAAAATCAACTGACTGGCATCCCAGATTTTCAGCGACTGGTCATCGGAAATGGATGCCAGCAGTTTGCCGTCAGGGGAAAAGGCGATCTGTGTCACAGGATTTTCATGAGCGAAGCGGGCGTAAATTAACGGATTGATTTTTGTAGAAGTCCGGGAGACAAAACGCCATTTGCGAATCCGGTTGTCGGCTCCCGCAGCAAGGATGAAATTGCCATCCGGGCTGAATGTAACGGAGTACTGTTCCTTGAGGGGCTGGCTGAGCGTATCCAGACGTTTGCCTGTAGAGACCTGCCAGACTTTCACCGTGGCGTCAGCCGAGGCACTGGCCAGTGTGGTACTGTCGGGACTGAAAGCCAGATCAAATATGGCGCCGTTATGTCCGGTCAGCGATCGGATCTGTTTACCGGTCGCGATATCCCAGAGAATGATGTTCTGATCATAACTGCCAGTCGCCAGCCATTTCTTGTCGGGACTGATCGCAGCCGCATACAGCACATCCTTGTGCCCCACGAACTCATGCAGTTTCTTTCCTGATTCCACATCCCAGATGGCAGCCTGGCCAAATAAACCGGTTGTTCCTGAAGATGTAATCAGCCACTTGCCGTCTGGACTGAAACGGACAGAGTTTACTTTGCCAGGTAGTGTCTTCCATGACTGAATGACTGTTTTCAGATCAGGTGAGAGGAGCTTGACTTCTTCAAAGCGGGCGATGGCGATCTGATTGGTTTCCGGAGACCAGGCCAGTGATGCAACCGGCTTTTTTATGGATTTGGCAGGCGCAATGTCGGGCACCGTTAGTTCCATACGGGCGGGTTCTTTGTCTGAGGGGCCTTTGGCTCCCTGGTTGACCCACTCGACCAGCAGGGCAATTTCTGCGTCGGTCAGTTTTTCGCCACTGTCTTCCGGCGGCATCACCGGTTTGGCTTCGCCTTTGATCATGCGGATCAGTCGGCTGCTGCCGCTGTCGCCGGGTAAAACTGCCAGACCATGTTTGCCCCCTTTGAGTAAACCCTGATAAGAGTCGATCGCGAATTTTCCTTCCGGATCATCCGCGCTGTGGCAGCCTTCACAATATTTGCGAAACAGGGGAGCGATCTGTTTCGGGTAATCGATCTGCTTCTCTGCAGCCGGCAGCGAATCGGGCAGACTGGCCAGCAGGCAGAGTGAACAGCACAGCATCAGTTTTGCAGGTAAGTTTGTCATCAGGGACCTCAGGTCAGCGCTAGTAGATAAAGATCTCGATTGGTATCAGAATAATTGCAGCAAGCAAATTAATGGTTGAACAGAAACTCGCGGCTGCTGAGAACGCCCCAGAACAGATCTTCAACAGCCAGTCGTTTTTCCGCAGGCGGGGTTTCCTGGAGTATTTTCAACAACTTGGTTTCTTCTTCTGCAGTTGGCTGGCGGGAGAGACAGAGCAGGTAAATTTCTGCAATCAGTTCTTTGTCTGATTTTTTCGCCTCCAGCATTTTGGTGACGCGGCTGGCTTTGTCTTTGAGTTTGTTGTTGATCGTGTCCCCGTTGGAGATGTGCAGGACCTGGACCATCGTCGGTTCTTCCGTCCGTTCACATTCGCAGGTAATCATCCTCTCATTGCGACCAAACGTTTTCAGGAAATACGAAATGACCGAGGAATCATACAGCTGAATTGCTTTGGTTCCCTTGGGGTAGAAGTCGGTTTTCTGAGGGTTCGGTTCGTAATACATCGTGAATTCTGAGGGGACATCGGTCACTTGGGAAATCGCATCCAGCAGGACTTCCGCCATCATGCGGCGGGGATAGTAGCGGGAATAAAAGCGTTTCTCAGCCTTATTCTCAGGCAATGGCTGGCTGCTTCGCTGATACGCGGCGGATTGAAGAATGACTTTCATCAACGCTTTCAGATCGAAATCATGGTCGACCAGGTATTCGGAGGCGGCAACCAGCAGTTCTTCATTGCTGGCTGGATTGGATTCCCGCATGTCATCGACTGCTTCTACCAGTCCTACACCGAAGTAGTTTGCCCAGACACGATTTGTGATCGCGCGGCTGAAAAAGTGATTGTCTTTCGATGTCAGCCAGTTGGCCAGATAGACGCGGCGGTCTTCAGGAGAGTTGATGTCGATTGCCGTGCCATCCAGTGGGGTCGGCGGTTGTGGTTTTCCTGTTAACGGTTGAACCAGGTCTCCTTCGGTGGCAACAAACAGGGTACGAATTCCATTACCGGCACTTTGTGCACCGCCCCAGCCTTTGGCGCGAACGCGGGAGAAGAAGTTCGCCATCGCGTAGTACTGGTTGTTGGTCCATTTTTCGAGCGGGTGATTATGGCATTTGGCGCAGCCAATCGACAGCCCCAGAAATGCCTGGCTGACATTTTCCGTCATCGATTCCGGATCCTGATGGATGGCATAAAAGTTGGTGGCGCCATTTTCAATACTGCTGCCCTGTGAGGTGATCAGTTCCCGCACTATCTCATCCCAGGGAGTATTCTGTGTGACATGCTCACGAATCCAGCCATGATAGGCTTTCACAGGCTCTGGTCTGATAAGGGCGCCATTTACCAGCAGTAGATCAGACCATTTGTAAGTCCAATAGTCGATAAACTCCGGACGGTCCAGCAGACGGTCGATCAGCTGGTTTCGTTTGTCCTGATTCTGATCTTTGACAAATGCCTGAACTTCCGCAGGGGTGGGTAGCATCCCGATGGTGTCAATATAGGCACGGCGGATGAAGTCAGCGTCATTTGACTGTGGCGAAGGAGGCAGGTTCAGACGTTTTAACTGTTTGATGACCAGTTCATCGATAAAATTATTTTTCGGCGATTTCGCATAGATTTCAGGGATAATCTCCTGCGGATAGGGAGAGGTGATTTTTGAAATGGCGATTTTGCTGGAATAATTACAGACGATCGCCCCTTCGCCGTACCCGGTGACTGTGATAGTACCTGCTGCATCGACTGAAGCCACACTTTCATTGACAGACGAAAAGCTGGTCCAGCGGGTGACATCACGGACTGAATGGTCTGAGTAGTGCGCCTGGACAAGAATATGTTGTGTCTGTCCTTTCGTAAGAACGGATCGTACCGGTAAGACTTCCAGCCGTTCAATCACAGGGTTGATCTTCTCCGGTGCTGCCGCTCCCTGTGCGATCCATTCTGACAGAATGCGGTATTCGGGGGAATCTGTTTCAAAACGCACACCTCCTTTATGGGGAACGGCGCCGGTTGGTTTGATCAGAAACAGACTGCGTGCCGGATCGGAGAGTTCAATGCGTCTGCCCCGCGACTGTTTGGCGATTGTGTAATAATCGCCGAAGACGTCGTAAGCTTTGAGTGAGAGGCGGAATCCCCCTTTACCGGCAAGTGCACCGTGACAGGGGCCCGAATTACAACCTGCTTTCGTTAAAATCGGTTGCACGTCATTGCGAAAACTCCACTTATGGGGTACTTCAATACCGGTGACCGTGACCGTGCTTTGGGCTTCCTGATCGCCGGAACGTGCTGTGATGACAGCAGTACCATTGCCAACCGGGACCAGTGTGGTTTCGCTGATTTTTACGACTTTCGGATTACTGGAACTCAGTTTTACTTTGTCTGTGACAGGCCCGGATATTTCACCATTGTTAATTTGCTGAATTAACAGTCCGTGTCGTGCTTCCCTGCTGTTGAGCTGAATCTGTTGGGGCAGGAGTACAATTCGATTGCTTGTTTCTGCTGCTGAAAGGGGCGTCAGAACGGGGGTAAATCCGAAAGAGATCGCCAGGCAGATCAGAATACTAAATCGGGTTAATCGTTTTGAGTAAGACATCGAGCACTTCTCTTTATGAAAATTAAGTGGAAGTCGCGTGAGGAGTCGGGGGATGTACCGCGCGTCATGAAAGCAGACGACAGTGTCGTCATCTTCGATGTACGATTCGTAAAATTGCGTAATCTATGTATCATCAGCGTTAATGATCCGCTGACTCAGGATTGCCTTAAAACAGCTCACGGATTTCATGATTACCCACATCGACAATCGGGAAGGGACGTCCGGAAGGACCGGGCAGAACCGTATGCAAATCAAATCCCAGGCTGTGATATACGGTCGCTGCGAGATCGCCGGGGGAAACAGGCTGATCAGCGGGTACACCGCCAATGGGGTCACTGCTGCCGACCACGCGTCCCCCCTGAACCCCACCGCCGGCAAAGTAACAGGTGAAACATTGAGGCCAGTGATCCCGGCCTCCTGCGGGATTAACTTTTGGAGTCCTTCCGAATTCCGCCACATTGCAGACCAGAGTTTCATCGAGCATGCCTCGATCATACAAGTCTTCAATCAGGGCGCTGTAAGCCTGGTCATACATGGGGGCTACAATGTTTTTCATGCCTTCAATCGAGGTGAAGGGTTTGGAACCGTGGATATCCCAGGTAATTTCATTGAAGACAGTCAGGAAGGTATTAATGGTAACAAATCGTACTCCGGCTTCGACCAGTCGTCGCGATAGGAGACAGCATTGTCCGAAGCGGTTCATGCCATATCGCTCGCGGACTTTTTTGGGTTCTTTCGAAAGATCGAAGGCTTCGCGGGCTTCTTTACTGGTCATCAGTCTGTATGCGGAGTGGAAATTCCCGTTCAGGAGTTTCGCGTCTTCCGTAGATTCGAAGTAATTGATGGTGTCGTCAACGACTTCGCGTATTTTTTTGCGTCGTTCCAGACGGGCTGTGCCAATTTCTTTGGGAGGCAGCATATCGGGAACTCTGAAATTCGGTTTGGAAGGATCGGCCATCAACGCGAATGGATCGTGGGCTTTCCCCAGGAAGCCACCCGCCTGTCCGTTCGGAAGATTTCCGCCTCCACGTCCCATGGTTTCGGGGAGGACAACATTCGCGGGCAGATCGGTTTTGCGACCGCGAAGATAATCAACGACCGAACCAATGTGGGGGGTATTGATACCACCGGTAAACAGGCGCCCGGTCTGCATCATCTGCCAGCCGGCATCGTGCACGGCGGCTGCTGTATGATAGCAGGAACGCACCAACGAGAACTTGTCGGCGACCTTCGCATGCATTGGCAGGATTTCAGAGATGTCGATGTCGGGAGAAGCGGTATTGATTGGTTTAAAGGGCCCGCGAATTTCTGCCGGGGCATCCGGTTTCATATCGAAGGTGTCTAGCTGACTGGGGGCGCCCAGGTTGAAGATCATGATAGCAGAACGATTGTCGTTCTTTTTATCCACCAGGCCTTTCTCTTTCGCTTCGAGATATTGGGGCAGAGAGAGTCCCATGGCACCCAGCGTTCCGACCTGCAGAAAATCTCTGCGTGTCACGCCGCTGCAGGTATGTGCTGTGCCTCGACCGGTAAACTTCAGCATAATGCACCCCAATCATATGGATTTCAACACAGAGTCGAATCTTCGAAAATCAACTCTGAAATGTGGTTCAATTTCGAAATTGAAAATAGACGAATTCCTGGATTCACTTAAAAAAACGCTGATTCGTTTATTTTCGCATATCGTAGACGCTCAGATCAATGTCGTCTTGTAGAAAACACGCATAAATTTGTATTATTTACGCATGTTTGATTCTCAGAAATTCCGTGATGACTTTTTGAAACGGCTGGATAATAAGCTCCATCTGGAAGAGTTGTTTAATTACATTCCCGACGCCTACTTTTTCGCGAAGGACGCCCAGGGGCGATTTATCAACATCAGTCACACCTGGATGGACGTCCGCGCGATTCCCCGCGAAGAGGATATCATCGGTAAGACTGATTTTGACATTCATCCCAAAGACCTCGCAGAACAGTATGTTGCTGAAGATCAACGCGTGATGGAGTCCGCCAGTCCGCTGCCCAATCAGGTCTGGTTGATTCCGGATCGTCACGGAAATCTCAAATGGTATCTGTGCAGTAAAATTCCTCTGTTTGGCGATGGTGGAAAAGTCATTGGTGTCGCAGGGGTTCTGCGTGATATTAAAGTGGCCGGCACTGAGTTTCAGTCATATCAGGAACTGGATAAAGTCATCGCGTATGTTCTCGAGCATTATCAGGAACGGATTCAGATCTCCCATCTGGCGGATCTGATGTATCTCTCTGTGAGCCAGTTTGATCGAAAATTCAAAAAGCTGTATCAGATCACCCCCCAGAAATATATCTTGCGTGTGAGAATCAACGCCGCGTGTCAGTCGTTGACGCGAACCGAAAAACGGGTGTCGGAAATCGCGCTGGAGTCAGGCTTTTATGATCAGAGTTATTTCACCAAGCAGTTCGTGAACCTGATGGGCATTTCTCCTTCCGAGTATCGTAAAAAATTTAAGGCGACCGAATCGATGTCTTAATGTTGAATGATTTTTGTGAAGAAATAGTCTTACGCTATGATCTCGTTGATCACATGACCGCCTACATCTGTCAGCCGGAATCGCCGTCCGCTGTAGAGATAAGTCAGTTTTTCATGATCCATGCCCAGCAGTCTGAGGATGGTCGCGTGCAGATCATTTACATGTACTTTATTTTCTGCTGCTTTGAAGCCGATTTCATCCGTGGCACCGTAGCTGGTTCCCGCTTTGACACCGCCACCTGCCAGCCAGGTGGTGAAAGCGTGCGGATTGTGATCGCGTCCCGGAGTGGCGCCTTTCTGGGCGATCGGCAGCCGTCCGAATTCACCACCCCAGATCACCAAAGTTTCGTTGAGCAGGCCCCGCGCTTCCAGGTCAGCCAGTAATGCGGCAATCGGCTGGTCGGTCTCTTCAGCGAAGCCACTATGGTTGCCTTTGATATCCGAGTGGCCATCCCAGCTGCGCTGGTTCTCCATACCGCCTGAGTAGATCTGTACGAAGCGGGTGCCCCGTTCGACCATACGTCTCGCGATCAGGCACTGTTTGGCAAAATGCTCGCACTTCTTATTGCCAATACCATACTGTTCCTGGAGATGTTTAGGTTCCTGGGCGATATCAAGGGCTTCAGGGGCGGCGCTCTGCATTCGATAAGCCAGTTCGAAGCTTTCAATGCGTGCTGCCAGTTCCTGGTCACTATCATTCTGCTGCAGATGCTGGCGATTGAGCGATTTCAGCAGATCCAACTGAGAACGTTGTCGCCCTTTTTCGGTGAGGACAGCGGGAGGCTGCAAGTTATCTATCGGCTCACCTGTAGGACGCAAATACGTTCCCTGATAGACGCTGGGCAGAAAGCCGGCACCCCAGTTCAGACTCTGTCCTTTAGGCAGGCCACGTCCCAGTGGGTCGGACATCACAACAAATGCCGGCAGGCTGTTGCTTTCAGAACCGAGTCCATAGGTCACCCAGGAACCGACACAGGGATATCCCATTTTAGGCAGGCCGCTGTTCATCATAAACAGGGCCGGACTGTGATTGTTCGATTCTGTATGGCCTGAGTGAATGAAGGCCATCTTGTCGACGTGTTGTGCCATATTCGGGAAAATTTCGGAAACCCATTTTCCGGATTCACCATATTGTTTGAATTTGAAGGGACTCTTCATCAACGGGCCGACCGAATTCTGGAAGAAGCCGGTTTTGTTGTCGAAGCCTTCCAACGCCACCCCGTCTCGTTTTTCCAGTTCGGGTTTATAATCCCAGGTGTCGACCTGACTGGGACCACCGTTGATAAACAGCCAGATCACTGCTTTGGCTTTGGCCGGGAAGTGTGTTGGCTTGGGAGCCAGGGGATTGGTGGCCTGAATCGAAGGGGCCGCTGCGGACTGTTCCAGGACACCCTCTTGCTGGAGGAGACTGAGCAACCCGAGCGTCCCCAGACCGCTGCCCGCGCGCTTGAGTAACTGTCGTCGTGCCAGTAACTGGTTCAGTGAGATCGTCGGTAATTCGCTGGATGATGGTTTCATCTGAAAACCTCTCAATATGAAATACGTTTTAAAAACGGTTTCTTATGTCGTTGTGTGCTTCTCAATTTTAATTCGGGTAGATAAATTCGTTGGTGCTGAGTAACGCGTGCGTGAAATCAGTTAATGCCAACAATGTGGCGTTCTGTTTTTTCTCTGCCTGATAGGAGGTCTGATGCTGTCGAATGAATGCGAGAGAAATAGCAGTTTCGTTGTCTGTTGGATTTCGACCCAAGGCGATCTGGTAGGCATTCTGAATGTTTGTTTCGAGGGACTCCGGATGTTCTTTCAAAAGACGTGCTGCAAATGAACCAGCACTTTTTCTGATGAAATCAGCGTTCATAAACAGTAAGGCTTGCGGTGCAATCGTGGTGCTGGAACGCTGTCCGATACTGACCAGTGCTTCGGGGGCATCAAACAGCTGCATCATCGGGATCAGCTGGCTGCGTTTGATTTTGAAATAGATGCTGCGGCGCTGGTTATCCTGCTGCAGGGATCCGGGGCCATACATGGTCGGGTCCAGTTGATCACCGAGATAGAGAATTGCATCGCGGATGACTTCCCCTTCCAGTCGTTGGGGAGAACGCCGCCAGTAGAGTTGATTCTCCGGATCACGTTTTGCGTTGTCCTGATCGAAACCCGTTGACTGACGATAAGTGGCACTCAGCATGATTTCTTTATGCAGTGGTTTTAACTGCCAGTTATATTTGATGAGCTGATTTGCCAGATATTCGAGCAGCTCAGGATGAGTGGGGCGTTCTCCCTGCAGGCCAAAGTCGTTGGGGGTGGCGACGATTCCCGTGCCGATATGGTGTTGCCAGAGTCGATTGGCCATCACGCGTGCCAGTAGAGCACCTGCGCCCTGTTGTGTATCGGTCATCCAGTTTGCCAGCGATGTACGGCGGTAGGATGTGGAAGCCGATTCGGGAGGCGCTTCGATCCAGGACTCTTCTTTTTTTGGGGTACGCATCAGGACTTGCAGAAATCCCTGGTTGGCGACTTTGCCTTTCTGATCCGTGTCTCCTCGCGTGAGATAGAAGGTTTCTTCGAAGAAGTCTTTACCTTGAGTATGATGCCGAACCGGTTTGATCTCCGGACCTTCACTGCAGATCATGACTTTGGTTAGAGCCGGTTGTGGCTCGGTTTTCAGATGTGCTTCGACTTTTTCTTTCAGAGCAACCCACTGAGAGTCCAGCTGTTCAAACTGACGTTGCAAAATTTCTTTCTGAGCAGCAGACAGGGATTCCGGTTTTCCTTCCTGAACGAGTTGCAGGGCCTGTGAAAGGGCTTCGGGACTTCCACCACCGGTTTTCACTGCAGAGGCTGTGGTGCTGCTGACCGAAAATCGGGGGCGACCGATGCTGTGATTCACATTGTTTGTGAAGGACATACTGATGGTCAGTTCGGTTTCCCCTGCCTGTTCCAGGGGGGGATCCAGATCAAAGGTGATCGCCTGGTCTTTGCCGATGCCCCCCAGGTCGACGGCCCAGCCTGATCCATATTGACCGTCGATAGCACTGGCGGCAGAAAGCGTAGTCTGATTTTGTTCATGCGTCGCGCGCGCGTTCGTCAGTTTAAGATCTTTCGCGGCTGCTTTTTTATCCTCAATGGATTTGGCTTTGACTTTGAAAGTGGTCAGAGAGAAGTTTCCGTTGACCGCACGACCCGGTCCCTGTTTAGGTAGAGATCGATGGGAGAGAGCTTCCAGGCGAATGGATCGAATGGGATTCACGCTGGTGCGTAATGTGAATGTGTAATTGTCCTGATTGATATTCGGACCGCTGACGAGGACGGAACCATCGTCCAGTTTTTCAAAGCGGGCTTTGCCTTTCGAGGTATGGCCGATGACTTCGGGGACAATCCATTCCTCAAGGGGAACCGTTGCGGCTTTGCCTGAATGAAGCCATTTCTCGAAGGCAGGATCGACGGATGATGTTTCATATTTCTGCAAAGTTTTCACCAGCGGTGCGTGCGCCCGATCGAAGTCTGCTTTTTCTTTTTTGTATTTTTCAGGATCCAGATCAAGTTCGATTTCCGTTCGCACGGTCGTCGTAAATGTAGAAAGCATCCGATAATAATCATTACTGGGTATGGGGTCGAATTTATGATCATGGCAGCGCGCACAGCCGACACTCAAACCCAACATGGCCAGGCTGGTTGTGTTGAGCATATCGTCCAGTGCATCATAGCGTGTGCGTTCGACTTCGTTGGCGGTAATCTGGGTTGGGAAGACGCCCGCGCCCAGAAAGCCGGTCGCCATGAGCGCCAGCGGATTGTCTGGTTCAAGTTCATCACCGGCCAACTGCCATTTCACGAATTGATCGTAAGGCATGTCCTGGTTTAAGGCTTTGATGACAAAATCACGATAGTGGTAAGCATAGTTGCGGTCGTAATCGTGCTCGAAGCCATGACTCTCTGCGAAGCGGGCGATGTCGAGCCAGTGACGGGCCCAGCGTTCGCCGTAATGCGGGCTGTCCAGCAGGCGGTCGATCAATTTATCGTAGGCATCGGGGGACTGGTCTGCCAGGAATTCGTCGATCTCAGCCGGTGTGGGGGGCAGGCCGATCAGGTCGAAATAAGCACGGCGGATATAGACGCGTTTACTGACTTCGTCATTGGGAGTCAGCCCTTTTTTCTGTTGTTCCGCGAGAATGAACTGGTCGATGTCATTGTGAGCCCACTCATTTTGTTTCACCTGCGGAACAGCAGGTTGATGCAGTGGCTGAAACGACCAGAATTTGCGGTCGTCACTGGTGACCTGCATGGCTCCTTCCTCTGCCGTTTCCGATGTCGCCAGTGGTTTGTCGAAAGGGGCACCCAGATCGATCCACTTCGTCAGGCTGGCAATTTCTTTTGCGGAGAGTTTCGGTTCCTTGAGAGGCATATAGGGTTCTTCACGGTGTTCGACCAGCGCCAGCAGATAGCTGTCTTTCGACGTTTTATCGATCATGCCGCTTTCAAGCAGCTTCTTACGGCTGGAGAGATCAAAGTCACCCTTCACCGATTTTCCTCCATGACATTTCAGACATTTGGCAACAAGCAGGGGGCGGACTTCTTTTTTGAAGAGGTCCAGTCCCTGCTGCATGCGTCTGGCATGGTCGGCTGGCAGCTCGGTTTTCTTTTCGGCGGCCGGGAGCAAACCGGTGATAATAATTCCGGGTATGATGATGAGCGCGATAAGAATATTTCGCATCAATGCCTCGTTGTTATGAATTTTGAGCTGGTGAGTTTTCAGGGGATGATTGTCGAATATTAATAATACTATGTCACAACAATTGGTGAGAGAAATCAATCAGGAATTCGGTTTTCCCGACTGGTACAACTGCAATATTTCGTCAGGAGATAACGCGCGACCGAACAAAGCGAATTCATCCAGACGTCCGTTTAAGCTACGGATGGAATGTGTGTCCGTATGTTCTTGCGGTCGCCAGTTGCCGATTTCCGCAGGGCCAATCACCAGAGGGATCGGGGTATCAATTGTGTGATGACTGACTGCCACGCCATCCAGGTAATGTACGACTTCCCGTTTCTGGTGGTCATAAACGGTCACCAGAAAGATCCAGCGTCCCAAATCAGTAGGCTGCAGCACGACGGGAGAGAAGTAGTTCTTGCCGGGGCCGGTTTTGACTCCCAGGATCATTTCGCCTTTGTCGCTGAGCTGCCAGTGTGGGTTGCCGGGATTGTATCCGTCCGTCAGCATTAATGAACTGAGCCAGCGATCGAAGCCTTCAATGCGGACCCAGGCCATGAAGGTCAGCGACTGGTATTCTCCGGGAATGTGAGTTCGTACCCGGTCGCTGGTCCGTTTAAATTCCAGACCGCGTTTTTGTGGCCAGCGTCCCGAAGTCCACTGACAGCCGACGATGGCTCCATTGGTAGACGATGAAGGTTTTTGCCGGCTTTTGTTATTGAGCGTACGCAGCCAGTTGGATGTCTCTTCAAAATCGTAATAGGCGATGATCGAAGGATCGGTCTTCAGAGTGGCATTCTGTTTCTGCCAGCGCTGGAACTGCCGTGCCTGCTGCTGTTCAACCAGTTGTGACAGTTCTTCCGGGTTGATTAAAGGCAGGATGGCTTCTTTGAGAAGATCAACCGTGCCTTGCTGATCGAACTGCACACCTTCGCCGGTGGTTAAACTTTGAATGTTTGCTGGTGTTGTCTGACTGTCAGTCGAATGAAGTTCTACCTTGCCGTCGATGACTTGAACCTGACCACTGCCGGACTGATCCAGTGAGAGGGTAAATTCTGTTCCCAGATCGACGACGTTCAACTTGGAAGTTTCCATCGTGAAGCCGTGTGCCTGTTCGGGGACAGAGGCGCGTACTTTTCCAAATTGGCAGAATGCTTTAAGTGGTGAGATGAGATTTACCGCAGCCGGGCCTTCGATGAGAATCGAAGCACCACTGATCAGTTCAACCTGAATCGTACCCTGTTTCAGTTTCAGCCAGCCGGCAGAAAGGCCGGCACCGGCCTGCAGATTACGGTTGGTATCCCATTCGACGCCGACTGCTTGTGTTAGCAGGGCAATATGGTCCGTCTGGGGTTGAGAGGTTTCGTCGGCTGGTTGATCAATTGGTGATTCTGCAATCACAGGCGAAGAATTTGGTCGAGTATTCCACCCGACATAGTAAGCCAGTGAGAGCAGGAGCGATGCAGCGATCAGTGAAGAGAACAGCATCAGTAGAAAACGGGGGGATCTCAGACGGGATGGATGAGCTTCTGATACAGAGTGAGGAATCCAATCTGCAGGTTCTGTTGTTTCGTTTGCCCAGGTGGAGAGGCCGTTATGCACCTGCATGTAGTCGATATACAGCTGACGCTGTTCAGGATCAGAGGTAAGCAGCTGTTCCAGTTCTGCCTGTTGCTCATCGCTGATCGTGCCCTGCAGGAAGGCGTCAATCAAGAGAATTGTCTGGTTGTCAGGTGTGGGTTTCTGGTTCATGATCCCATCTCCGCGGAGTGGTGTGTCTGTTGCATGCAGTCCATGATCCTTAAGCGTAAACGCGAGAGTTTTTTATAGAGTGCATCACAGGAACGTCCCGTCTGTTCTGCTACTTCTTTAATGCTGAGGTCGCCGTGATAGCAGTCTTGGATGAGTTTGCGGCTTTCAGCATCCAGTTTCTGAATACAGTGCTGCAAAATTCGTTGTCTGTGTTCAGCTTCGGGCAATGCCGTTGACTGTTGTGCTGCGATGAGCGAGAGGATTTCGTCAGAAAAATAGTGACGATCCCGGCTCTGGACCCGTTGAAAGTTTTTCACTTCATAAAAGGCGATCCCGCAGGCCCAGGAGGAAAAACTCTGTGTTTCGTCGAATGAATCCCATTTTCTCCACAGTACCAGGCAGGTTTGCTGAAACACATCGTCCGCATCATTTTGATGAGGCAGTAAGGTTCCAATAAAGCCTCGAATCAGGCTGTGATGCCGAGCCAGCAGGGAAACAAATTGTTCATGTGGGATCTGATTCATGGTGATGACTATGTTTCAAATTGTGTTTCCAATGACAGTTCCATACTGATATTCGTACGCCCAGATTAAAATCGGACGGCGAGAAAATCTTTTTTTGGAACTCGTTCCTGAATTAGATCGGAAAGACGTCTGTAAGTCTGCCAGAGGTGTGGGCTTATGGCGTCTGGTTCTAAAACGATCATTTTGAATGAGTCTCTGTTTTATGAAGAGTAATCTTCTCATGTTTCACTATACAGAAATGTTACCAGAACTGTCGTTGATTCTATTACGAATCGCAAATCTGAATTGCTGCGCCACTTGCGAGTTTACAGTAGAACGGGTAATCTCCTTGGGTTAATATTTATCAATTCTACTACCGGCCGCTGCGGCCGAGTGGCTTATGAACCTTCGTTGCATTAATAAATCGATCAGAGTGGTATAAATCCATGCAGGCATCAATGGATGATCAAAGCAGAATTGTCATTACAGGGATCGGTTTAACCGCTCCGAATGGCAATAATCTGGATGAATTTCGTCAGAGTCTACTGGCAGGTCGTTCGGGAGTTGTGGACTACAACATCCGCTATATGGGAGATGTACTCGCCGGCGTCTGTAATTTTGATGAATTACGCTACCAGAAACGAAAAGAAGTCCGCCGCGGAACGCGTGCCGGCTCTATTGCTGTGTACTGTGCGAATGAAGCAGTCAATCAGTCTGGTCTGGACTGGGAAAATGTAGCCCGTGACCGGGTCGGCGTTTATCTGGGAATTACCGAACATGGGAATGTTGAGACTGAAAATGAAGTCTACGAAATTTCTCAGTTCGATTATGATACCAAAGTCTGGTCGCATCATCACAACCCGCGGACCGTCGCAAATAATCCAGCCGGTGAAGTGACTCTCAATCTGAAGATAACCGGTCCGCATCTGACGTTGGGTGCTGCCTGTGCTGCAGGGAATGCCGGATTCATCCAAGGCGTACAGATGCTGCGGTTGAATGAGGTCGATATGGCCTTATGTGGCGGGGTTTCTGAGAGTATTCACACATTTGGGATTTTCGCCAGCTTCCAGAGCCAGGGAGCTCTGGCTGTCCATGAGGATCCCACCAAAGCCTGTCGCCCCTTTGATGTCAAGCGGAACGGGATCGTTGTTGCAGAAGGCGGCGCCGTCTGTATGTTAGAGCGTCTGCCTGATGCATTGGCCCGCGGCGCCACAATTTACGGCGAAATTATCGGTTACGCGATGAATTCCGATGCCAGTGATTTTGTGCTCCCCAATGCCACTCGACAGGCAGAGTGCATTCATCTGGCACTCAAACGGGCTGGTTTAAAGCCTGAAGATATTGATATTGTCAGCAGCCACGCCACGGCAACGCACCAGGGAGATATCGAAGAAGCTAAGGCGCTTGCCAGTGTATTTGGCGATTGTCCCAATCTGGCAATCAACAATACCAAGAGTTTTATCGGACATGCGATGGGAGCTGCCGGCGCGCTGGAAATGTTGGGAAATCTACCCGCATTCGAAGACGGGATTGCCCATGCCACACTGAATCTGGATGAACTGGATCCGGAATGCAAATTGCCTCAACTGGTTCACAATACACCACGCCAGATGGAAGGTGTGGAATGTATTTTGAATAACTCGTTCGGAATGCTGGGAATCAATTCGGTTCTGATCGTTAAAAAATATTCTGCCTGAATAGACTGTTCAACGACAATCCATCGCGCTATAACGGCCGTAGGATCTTCTGCTTAAGAAACAGTGTTCACCCATCGTAAATGACGATTACAAATGGATTTTCTGAAAAACTCTGCTTTATCCGGGCCTGAGTCGGTTTAAATCCAATATTAGATCGGGTTATAGTATTCCTCTTGAGGGGCGGGTTTTTCGGACCCGGCTTCTAGCGGGCAGGTTCTTGGTTTGTTATAAGGGGCTTCCCCTACCGGGTTTTCCCGTGATATTTGTGAGCTTCGCTGCACGAAATTGACGTTATTGGATTTTTAGAAAGTTTGGAGTTTCTGCATGGCGCCGGAACAAATCAGATCGGTAATCTTGGATATCTTGTCTCGTATTGCTCCCGATGAAGATCTATCGGATCTGGACGATAGCGTTCCTTTCCGGGAACAGATGGAACTGGACAGTATGGATTTTCTGGATATCGTCATGGAGTTACGCAAACTCTATCGTGTACAGATTCCCGAAGAAGACTATGGTGAACTGGTAACAATGGACAGCACTGTCACCTACCTGACACCACTCTTGAAGGATGCGGAAAGCACCGTCTGAATCCCGTAATATCCCTCCGCCATGACCTACGATTCAATCATTATCGGTGCCGGCCTGTCTGGGCTGGCCGCTGGAATCCGGCTGGCTTATTATGGGAAGCAGGTCTGCATTCTGGAGAGGCACACTACGATTGGTGGCCTGAATTCCTTTTATCGACTGCGCGGCCGTAATCATGATGTCGGCCTGCATGCGGTAACTAATTACTCGCCTCCCGGCGGGAAACGCGGACCGCTGAATAAGATTCTCAGGCAGCTCCGTTTCAGCTGGGAAGACTTTGATCTCAGTCCCCAGTTCGGTTCGTCGGTCGTTTTTCCCGGACACACTCTGCGGTTCAATAACGAGTTCGCATACTTCGAAGCTGAAATTGCAACGCAGTTTCCGAGTCAGGTTGACGGCTTTCGCCGTCTCGTTGCTGAGATCGACACCCATAACATTGGCGATTTGGGACAGACCTGGATTTCCGCCCGGGCCCGGATGGCAGAACATATCTCTGATCCACTGTTAATCAACATGCTGCTCTGCCCGCTGATGTTTTATGGCAGCCCGTCAGAGCATGACATGGATTTCAATCAGTTCGTGATCATGTTCCGCAGCATCTATCAGGAAGGCTTTGCCCGTCCCTACAAAGGTGTGCGGTTGATTCTGAAAAACCTGGTGAAAAAATTCAAATCGCTGGGAGGCGAACTTAAATTACGAGCAGGAGTACAGCAGCTTGTCACTGATGGCAAGCACGTTTCAGGCGTGGTACTCGACGATGGGCAGGTCCTTGAGGCAAAAAACGTGCTGTCTTCGGCGGGATCGGCAGAAACGCTGCAAATGTGCGGGGCAGAGATTCCTGTGGATGATCGATTTACGCCCGGGGAAATTTCATTTGTTGAAACCATTTCTGTTCTCGATCAGCAACCGGCAGAGTTCGGCCACAACGAGACGATCGTGTTCTATAACGATTCTGAAGACTTTTACTACGAACAGTCAAAAAATCCGGTCGATGTTCGCAGCGGAATTATCTGCTCACCCAATAATTTTGAATACGATCAACCGCTGGAAGAGGGTTCGATCCGTATTACCGCGTTGGCGAATCCGAGTTACTGGATGAATCTTCCGGAAGAAAAATATATCGAAGCCAAAAAGTACTGGTACGATCAGATCCTGGAATCCTCAATGCGATTTATTCCTGACTTCCGTTCGCATGTGATCGACGTTGATACCTTTACTCCGCGAACCATCAAAAAATTCACCGGGCACATTAATGGGTGTGTTTACGGAGCCCCACAGAAAATCCTGGATGGCACGACTCCCTTTGATAATCTCTTCCTCTGCGGTACGGATCAGGGGTTTCTGGGAATCATTGGTTCAATGCTCTCTGGAATCAGTATTGCGAACCTGCATTTACTGAACACCAGGTAAACAGGCCAGGCTGTGATGCTGCTGTACCCTTGCTTCATAGTATGGCAAAAAGACACGGTTATTGGCATTCGTTGCAGACGAATTGTCACACTTTTGTCACAGCATCCTGATTTACTGCGGTTTAGTAGACAAAGCCCCTGTTTTTCGATAAACAGGAGATGCAAAAACTTGCCATTCATGCAGGCACAGTGAACTGTCGCTGTCCCCTTTTTTCTCTGCTACACTCAATTCGACGCTGAAATATTATGGCCAAAGATTTTCTGAAAGACACTCAAGACGAATATGATGTCATTGTGATCGGCAGTGGTCTGGCAGGCATGACCTCTGCCAACATCCTCGCCCGCCAGGGATATTCTGTACTGCTCCTCGAACATCATTACCAGTTGGGCGGAATGGCTACCTGGTTCAAACGCCAGAATGGTCATATCTTTGATATTTCTCTGCATGGCTTTCCGTATGGAATGCTCAAGAGCTGTCGAAAATACTGGACCCAGGAAATCGCCGATTCCATTGTGCCTCTGCGTGGTGTCCGTTTCGAAAATCCGCAGTTCTCACTCGAAACGACATTTACCCGAGAAGATTTCACGCAGCTGCTGATTGAAAAGTTCGGCATTGAACCTGAAACTGTCAAAAACTTTTTCGATACCGCCCGCAAGATGAATTTCTTCGATGATCAGGGTAAAACAACCCGTGAACTCTTCGAAGAATTCTTCCCTGGTCGCGACGATGTCGTCCGCCTGCTGATGGAGCCGATTTCCTATGCCAACGGATCCACGCTGGAAGATCCCGCGATCACTTATGGAATCGTGTTTTCCAACTTCATGCAGAAAGGCGTCTACACCTTCCGTGGTGGTACAGACCGTCTCGTAAAACTCATCAAAGCCGAAATGGAAAAGAACGGCGTTGATGTGCGAATTCGATCACAGGTAGAAAAAATCGAAATTACTCCTGATCGACGTGTGACCGGTGTTGTGGTTAATGGAAAACGAATCGGCTGCAAAGCGATCATGTCGAATTCGAACATCAAGGGTACAATTCTCAATCTGGTCGGCGAAGAACACTTCGATCCCGAATTCATCGAAGAGACCAAAGCCGTGCGACTGAATAACAGCAGCACCCAGGTTTATATCGCCCTCAAACCGGGTGATGAGCTCAATTTCTGCGGTGACCTGCTGTTCCATTCCGAGCATAACGGCTTCGATATCAAGGCGATGCTCAGTAAAGAAGTCAGCAGTCGTACGTTTTCATTCTACTATCCGGAAACGCGTCCCGGCAGCGATCGTTCTTTGATCGTCTCTTCCACCAACGCGAACTTCAGTGACTGGGCCGACCTCCCGGAAGCACAGTACGAAGCCGACAAGAAGCATCTGATCGAAACCACGCTTGACTGTCTCGAACAGTATGTACCCAATGTCCGTGACCGCGTGGATCATCTGGAAGCATCCACGCCGCGTACATTCCAGCGGTATACGCAGCATCTCCAGGGGGCTTCGTTTGGCACCAAGTTTGAAGGACTCAAAGTCAGCAAGGAACTGCCCGAGCAGATCGAAGGCCTGTATCACGCCGGTTCAGTGGGGATTATCATGTCTGGCTGGCTGGGGGCTGTGAATTACGGCGTGATCGTCAGTAACGATGTCGATAAATATCTGACTCCCGCTGCCGCCCGCATTTAATTCTCGCTGAATCTGACTTTAAACAAATACGAAACGGAATGTTCTCGTGAATCTGGATGATATCAAAGCCTGTATTCCTCACCGCGAACCATTCTTGTGGCTCGATGAAGTCGTCGCGCTCGAAGCAAACAGCATCCATGCCCGCAAGTTTGTCGCGCCTGAAATCGATATCTTCCAGGGACACTATCCCGATCATCCGGTTCTGCCGGGGGTGATTTTGTGTGAAGCTGCGATGCAGGCCGCTGCCGTCTTCATTGCGAAAACGGATGCACCTGAAGCGGGTAAAGTGCCTGTCGCGACCCGCTTGAACAACACCAAGTTCCGCCGCATGGTCAAGCCGGGAGAAACGATCGACATCCAGGTGACGCTGACCGAAAAGCTCGGCGGCGCTTACTTCTTCACCGGGAAAATCTCGGTGGGAAAAGAAACCGCAGTCCGGCTCGAATTCGCTGTTACCGCCGCCGATGGTTGAATCTTACTACTGTGCTGACTGATCTTCGATTCGATACAGGAAATGCTCAGTTCGCAGAATCAGCGACTTGCCTGCCACAGCCAGTGAAGCGACACAGCCTTCGTCCAGCTTATTGGCGGCCAGTTCCTTGTATTCTTTCCCGGGGATGAATACCCGCGTCACGCCTTCGCGATCCGGTGCGTAGATCTTACCGTCTGCATAAATGGGAGACGCGGAAAACGAACTGCGGTCCATGCGTTCTTTCCAGACCTCATCTCCTGTCTCTGCATCCAGGCAGGTCGCGATTCCCTTGTCATCGATCATGAACAACAGACCGTCAATCAGTAGTTGTGAAGGCTTGGAAGGGATGCCTTTCTGTTCGATCCACTTCACATGCGAGTCCGTCACGTTTCCGTTGCCACCCGGGTTGACTGCATACAGATGGGCTTTACCGAACCCGGTGCCGACATAAATCTTCTCCCCATCAAACAACGGACGATTGGCAGCGGAATGCTGCGGGTAATAAAACTTCCAGTATTCATCTCCTGTCAGCGGGTTGTAGGAGATGGTTGCTTTCGCTGCAGGGCTGATCAGCTGCACGCGTCCTTCATATTCAATCACACGAGGAGTGGCAAATGCTTTTTTGGAGTCGCCATTCTTTGTACCGTACTCAATGTCCCGGTCTTTTTTCCAGACTTCTTTTCCCGTCTCTTTGTTCAACGCGACAATGTACTGGTAGTCGTAACCATCATATTGCAGGATCAGCAGGTTCTGATAAATGATGGGTGACGAACCAGCGCCCCGCCAGTGATTGCAGGGATAATCGCGTCTTTCCCATAAAACTTTCGCGGTCTTCGTATCCAGACACGCTGTACCATACGCGCCGTAATGCACATAGATCCGACCATCTTCAATGATCGGTGTACTCGAGGCGTGTGAATTACTGGGATCAATATACTGGGGCTTTTCGACATCAAAAATTTTCTTGTCATGCAGAATCTTTCCGGTCTTGAAATCGACGCAAACGACACCCAGCTCTTTACCATCCTTGGTTGAAGTGGTGACCCATACCTGGTCCTTCCAGACCACAGGAGAGGACCAGGATCGCCCGTGCACCGGAGTTTTCCAGACGATATTTTCTTTCTCACTCCAGGTGGTTGGCAATCCGGTTGCCTGCGATGTGCCATCGGCGTGTGGGCCACGGAACTGATTCCAGTGTGGTTCTTCTGCTGTTACCAATGATGCTGACGTCATCATCACAGCCAGGAGACAGACAGTAGGGAACAGAGATCGTAAGTGGAGCAGGGCCATAGCAGATTCCTGAATTGAATAATAAACAGCGGGTAGGCAAGCAGGAGTTGTTCGGCGGCGTTGGATCACCACAGAATCAGCGGACAATATCTAAAGGAAGTTAACATGTAGACACAATGATCTGTCTGTTTTCGATTATAAGAGCCGTCCCCCCTGATGCAATTGTAAAGCTGGTTATTCTGGTTCTGAAGAATCTTTACGAGTGAACTCCACATCGATGATATCTTCTTCTGCGGCAGTCTGACTGGGACCCGTCGATTGCTGAAAATCCTGAAAATGGGTTCCACTGGTATAAAAAGTATTCTGCGAACGGACCTGTAACAGTGCCCGTTGTTTGAGCCATTCTCCGACCCGGACTTTCAGTATTTCGCGAACGGGAGGAATCAGCAGGGCAAAACCGACCATGTCAGTCATGATGCCTGGCGTGATGAGAAACGCACCGGCAATAAGAATCATCAGTCCGTCCAGCAGCGCGCTGGTAGGAGGCTGTCCTTGTACCATATGCTGTTGAATTTTCCGCCAGGCCTGCGACCCCTGTTTCCGCGCCAGCCAGGCGCCCAGAATTCCCGTCACCACAACCAGGCCAAAGGTTACTACTGGACTGGTCAGCGAACTGAACCAGAGCAGCAGCCACAGCTCGGCGAGAGGGATAATCGTGAACAGAAGAAACAGTCGAAACAGCACAGTCAGTCACCGGCGTTAAAGGAACAGGATACGAGGCATCGTCTGATATTCTATACCAAACTGTAACGGCTGAACATACCCACCTGTAGAATCGCTGTCGATACACTGCGGGGATTTTCCAGCATCTTGATTTCAGACCCGTTTTCAGTTCTTCACCACTGCCCGATATTCACTACATAGATTCGACTTGATCCCGCGGTGCCTTCCAAGAAACTACGCAGATAAGCGTCGCGCGCGTCGCCTTGAATTTGATCTCTGATCATCGGCCAGACGTAGTAAAATCAGCACTATCATTGCTACTTGTATGAAAGCATATTTCCATTTCTGAGGAAGCAGGAGTTCCTGTTGAGCACTATTTATCAAACCTGTTTCGAACACTTGAAAGACACACTCCCGCCTGTTTTGAAAAACAATGGACCTGAATTGAGTCGATCTCGCGCCGGACCTGATCGATATTCTCATCCAACTTCTCAAAACCAAACCTCTCTAAATCAGAATAGCCAGTTAGAGCGACGGTTTGCTGCCAGTCGGCAAATAAAACCATCCCGACTGAGCAGAATGCTGCTGGATCGCATCACATTTTACCATCGTATTTCAAATGCTATTACGTTCGGTCCAAATGTCCCCGGAGACGCTGCAGTAAAACGGGACACTCTCTAGCGATCAGAGGTGAACAAATCCGAAAGAAGTTTCGGCCTAGTGAAGCATTTTCCCTTCGGCGCCCGGTGAGAGATCCTACCAGAAATCTACGTGGTGCCTGCAGCTGCATATAAGATCACAGTTTAGATGTCTTCCACATTTGGTCTGCAGATTTCTGGTGGCAGGACATCGTCCCCTGCCATTCCTCAGAAAAAAACAATGCAAGTCACCTCATTTCAGGACCTGCATATTTTTGCGTTACTTCGTGCAATAAGTTGCGTTTTTGAGTGCAAGATCTTGCACGAAAACTTCTTCAGAATCGAATTTTTTCCCGGATATGATCAGGGAAAGCACTGCAAGAATAAATAATTCCCGCATAAAAGCTCCTGTAATTCAAGGCTGAAATAGGATTGGGAAGAGCGTACGTCAATTATTTTTATTAAGTGGTATGTAGATTGCGTTTGAGATGATTATTCATTCCTTTTTATTGTCCTCGGTAAATGCTCCCGTACTGGACATGGAAATCCACCTGCGAGAATTACACTATGCAACTCTCACCGCTCTCGGCTATCAGTCTGATGCTCCTCACTCTTTCTCTACCCGCCTGTTCCAAACTGGAAGGGCATAGCGCTGTAGAGCATCATGAAGAGCATCCACAACACAAAATTGTTGTCACCAGTCCAATGGCTAAGGATGTGATCAGCACCCAGCAATATGTCTGCCAGATCCATTCGTACCGTCATATTGAAATTCGAGCTCTGGAGAACGGGTATCTTGAGGAGATCCCGGTTAAGGAAGGGCAGCTGGTGAAGCAGGGGAGTACGATGTTTACAATCTTGCCCACACTTTATCAGGCAAAGCTAAATGCCGAAAAAGCCGAAGTTCAGCTCGCTCAAATCGAATACGATAACACGGAAAGGTTGTATCGGCAGAATGTGGTAGCAAAACCGGAGGTCGCTCTTGCTAAGGCTAAACTGGCAAAGGTGACGGCCAATATGCAGCTGACACAGGCCGAGCTGGACTTTGCGACGATCAAGGCCCCATTCGAAGGCATTATCGATAAACAGCATCATCAGCAGGGTAGCTTGATCTCAGAAGGTGATATTCTTACGACATTGTCTGACAACAGCGTCATGTGGGTTTACTTCAACGTACCTGAAGCACGTTATCTCGAGTATAAAGCTGACCCAAACCGGGATGATATTAAAGTAGAACTCCAGTTAGCAGATGGCTCCCGATTCCCTCAGGTTGGCAAAATTGGTGCGATAGAGGCCGATTTTAATAACGAGACCGGGAACATTTCCTTCCGTGCAGATTTCCCCAATCCGAATGGCCTGTTGAGACATGGTCAGACCGGGAACATTTTGCTCAGTCGCGTTATCAAGGACGCGATCGTGATCCCTCAGCGGGCAACTTATGAAATTCTCGCCAAGAAATACGCTTATGTTGTTGGAAAAGATGATCTCAAGGAACACATGGCAAAAGCTGAGAATCATACAGCAAATCATGAGGCGAAAGGGCACGCTGAGCACGGAGAAAAACATGCTGCAAAGAATGCCGAAAAGCATGAAGTGAAACATGCGGAGAAACATCCCGGAAAACATGAAGGTGAGCATGCCGGCGAACATGGTATCGTGCATCAGCGTGAAATCGTAATCTTAAAAGAGCAAGACGACATATTCCTTGTTAAAGAAGGTCTCGACGTGAACGACAAGATCATTCTTGAGGGGATCCAACAGGTTCGCGATGGAGAGCAGGTGAAATACGAGTACCTGGCTCCCGAAAAAGCTCTTGCTGTTGAGAATCTGAAATTCGCCGCTGAATAGGAATCCCCGCCATGTTTGCAAAATTTCTTCACAGGCCTGCCTTGGCCATTGTGATTTCACTGCTCATCCTGTTCATGGGTGGGCTGGCGATCGGCACATTGCCGATTTCGCAGTTTCCCTCGGTCGCGCCGCCGAGCGTGCGGGTCTCGGTTTCTTATCCTGGCGCCAGTGCCAAGATCTTAATCGACTCAACGATGGTGATCCTGGAGCAAGCTATCAATGGTGTCCCGAATATGCGTTACATGATGGGCGACGCTACCAGTGCCGGGGAAGGAACGATTCAGATCGTCTTCGAGCCAGGTACAGATGCAAATGTGGCTGTCATGAACGTTAATAACCGGGTCAATATGGTCAAGAACCAACTCCCTCCCATCGTGGAACGGGAGGGAATCATCGTCATGCAGAACATGACAAGTATGCTGATGTATGTGAATATTTTCAGTAAGGATCCTAACGTCGACCAAAACTTTCTGTACAACTACGCCACAGTCAACGTACTGAATGAGATCAAGCGGATCCCCGGCGTAGGTCGAGCCACTATTCTCGGTAACCGCTCGTACGCCATGCGCGTCGAACTGAACCTGGATCGCATGCGGGCCTATAAAGTCGACGCCGAAGAAGTGATGGAGGCGCTCAACGAACAGAGCATGATTGGTTCACCCGGCCGACTTGGGCAAGCGACGGGCCAGACGTCTCAAAGCCTGGAATACGTACTCACCTGGGTGGGACGTTATAAAACACCGGAGGAATACGAGCAGATCATTTTGAAGTCGAATCCCAACGGCGAGATCTTACGTCTGGGAGACGTCGCTCAGGTTTCACTGGGTTCTTCTTTCTACGATCTTTACTCGGACATCGATAGCTTGCCTTCGGCGGCCATCGTGCTGAAGCAAACCCCTGGCTCCAACGCTGCCGAAGTCATCAAAAAGGTCAAGGCGAAGGTGGCAGAGATTAAGCAGGAATCGTTCCCTCCGGGTATGGACTATGCGGTTACCTATGACGTTTCCCACTTTCTGGACGCGTCCATCGAAAAGGTGCTGCACACCTTGTTTGAGGCCTTCATCCTTGTTTCGCTGGTGGTCTATCTATTCCTGGGGGATTTTCGCAGTACCTTGATCCCAACCTTAGCGGTTCCCGTATCGTTGATCGGTACGTTCTTTTTTATGTTGATGTTTGGAATGTCGATCAACCTGATCACACTATTTGCCTTAGTGCTGGCCATTGGGGTCGTGGTGGACGATGCGATTGTTGTGGTCGAAGCAGTGCATGAAAAAATGCACACAAAACACCTCGGTCCTTATCAGGCAACCCGGGAGGTCGTGCATGAGATCAGTGGCGCAATTATCGCCATTACGCTGGTGATGACTGCAGTGTTCATCCCGGTAACCTTCATGACCGGGCCGGTCGGTGTCTTCTACCGTCAGTTTGCCCTCACGATGGCCATGTCCATCGTGATCTCCGGTGTGGTCGCTTTATCACTTACGCCGGTTCTCTGCGCTATGATTCTCAAGCCCCTTAACAGCAAGGAACAACGCGGCTTGATTGCTTTGGTTAACCGTGGTATCTCGAAGGTCGCAGGGCGTTACGCCCCTATTTTGCGCGGCCTGCTAAACGTCGTTCTCGGTCTCGGTGTAGGTGTTGGTGTCTACGTTATGCTACACAATAAGCTAATACACGAGGTGATATCCGAGCAAGTCGCGTTGAATGAGACGAAGCTGCAGGTTATTGCCGGTATTGTGGCGGTGGTAGCTATCTTATCGTTCCGAGCGGTGTTTTCGGGAAGCGACGGGAGCAAGAAGGTGCGGGGCCCGCTGGGCATCTTTTTGCATCTATTCGACCGGGGCGTCGAAAAAGTGACGAGTGGTTACGCCGCCATCCTGGGACTGATCATCACACGACGCTTGCTGACCATGGTCGTCATTGGGGCCTTTGGTTATGGCATTCTGGTCGTAAACCAGGTGCTGCCCACTGGCTTTATTCCCCTGGAAGACCAGGGCATGATCTACGGCATCGTTCAGACACCTCCAGGTTCGACGCTTGAATACACTAACTCCAAATGCCACGAGCTGCAGGCGATCTGTAAAAAGATGGACGAGATTACCTCGGTCTCCTCCATCGCCGGTTATGAGGTTTTGACCGAAGGCCGCGGCTCCAATGCGGGAACGTGTATTATCAACTTGAAGCCTTGGGCTGAGCGCGAGCTGACGTCGAAGGAGATCATCGAGGAACTGGAGAAAAAAGGGACAGAGATCGCCAATATTAAATTGGAGTTTTTTGAGCCACCTGCGGTCCCGGGTTTTGGTGCAGCCGGGGGGTTCTCGGTGAACCTGCTCGATAAGACCAATAGTGGCAACTACGAAACACTTGGAAAAGTGACCGATACCTTCATGGCGGCTTTGTCCAAACGCAAGGAACTCAAGGGATTGTTCACATTCTTTGCTGCCAACTATCCGCAGTATGAAATCGTGATCGACAATGACGTGGCCATGCAAAAAGGTGTGTCGATCCGTGATGCCATGGACAATCTCTCCATTGTTGTCGGGAGTACCTGGGAGCAAGGCTTTGTCCGCTTCGGGCAGTTTTACAAGGTGTATGTGCAGGCCGCACCCGAGTTCCGGCGGTACCCCGAGGATTTGTCCAATATGTTCGTAAAAAACGACCGTGGAGAAATGGTCCCCTACTCTTCGTTCATGAAGATTAAGAAAAAGCAGGGGTTGAATGAGATCAGTCGCTACAATTTATATCCCACCGCTCCGATTCAAGGCGCTCCAGCGAAGGGCTACAGCAGTGGTGAGGCGATCGCGGCCATCCAGGAAGTCGCCGCCCAGACGCTGCCACACGGCTTCGACATCGGTTGGCGTGGCCTGGCTTATGACGAAGCCGGAGCAGGGAATACGGCGATCTATATCTTTTTAATCGTGGTCGTCTTTGTGTACATGGTTCTGGTGGGACAATACGAAAGTTTTATCCTGCCGCTGGCAGTCATCGTCTCATTACCCGTTGGGCTGTTCGGATCGTTTCTGTTCCTGAAAGGTATGGGGCTGGCAAACGATGTTTACTGCCAGATTGGTCTGGTCATGCTGGTGGGGTTACTGGGTAAGAATGCGATTTTGATCATCGAGTTCGCCGTCCAGCGCCGCCATGAAGGTTTGAGCATCAAAGAGGCTGGCATCGAGGGAGGACGACTTCGCTTCCGACCGATTCTGATGACGTCGTTCGCTTTTATCGCCGGTCTGATTCCATTGGTACGTGCGACTGGTCCCGGGGCAATTGGTAACCGCACGATTGGTTCGACGGCAGTGGGGGGGATGCTCATGGGGACGTTAATCGGAGTCCTGGTGATTCCTGGTCTTTACTACCTGTTCGCCAAAATGGCGGATGGGAAAAAACTGATCAGGGACGAGCATGATGAACCTCTCACTGAGTTATTCGAACGCGATTCTTAAGCAGTATGCAATACCGACGCCTGAGTTGATTTTAATTGGATCAGTCGTCGTGAATCACTTCGTATACGAAGCGAAAATCGCTTGAAATACAGGAATATCTCCCCCATTCTCGTTGGTAACTCAGTGCTGTCTGGTCAGCTATTCTGTTCGGATTCTCCAATCACTGTAGAATTCCAGCTTGCCATGAAATCAAATTAAGTTGATCCCAATCTCAGGTCGAATTAAGAAGTAACCGTGATTGTCTCGACATGCATCTGAATCTGCCGCCAAAACAAGGACATGAACTGACAATCCACACAATAAATCCACAAGGATAGTGGTTGGTAACCAGGAACTTAATATTCTGGTCAAAGTGTCAAGGATTAGGCAGATGAAGTTTTCAGTGAGATATTCCACCTCTCTCATTAAGAGGCTCGCTTTTTGGCCTGCGGTCATTTCGTCTCTGTTGCTTTTGCTCACGTCATGCAAAATTCCCTGTCTTCAAGATGCGGATGAAGGACCGGGAATGCCCGACACCTTCAATGGCAGTTACGACGAAACAAACTCAGCGGAACTTGAATTCCGGGTGCTGTTCGACGACCCCATGCTGTCGGCTTTGATTGACCAGGCGATGGTGGATAACCAGGAGTTGAAAATCCTGGCTCAGGACATTGATATCGCCAACAACGAGGCATATGCCTGGACAGGGTCGTATCTGCCTTTCCTCAATTTGAGGGCGGGCGCGGATATCAATAAACCAGGCCGCTATACCCGTGCCGGTGCTGTTGAAGATCAACTGCAGATTGCTCCAGGTAAAGCTTTTCCTGAGCCACTGCCCAATTTCCTGCTCGCAGCCGATATCTCCTGGGAGATTGACATCTGGAGAAAGCTGCGGAATTCCAGGGACGCTGCTTCGCTACGCTACCTGGCTACCGATGAGGGACGAAACTACATCACGACACGTCTGGTCGCCGAGATTGCAGAGAATTATTATGAACTGCTGGCGCTCGACAAACGGTTGGAGACGTTAGATATTACGATCGGACTGCAGGAACGAAGTCTCGAGGTTGCCAAGGCAAATAAAAAAGCAGCGCGCGGCACAGAGCTGGCGGTTCAGCGTTTCGAAGCAGAGGTTCGCAAGAACCAGAGTGAAAAGCTGATCATCCAGCAGAGGCTGATCGAAACAGAAAACCGGATTAACTTTCTCGCTGGTCGATACCCGCAGCCTGTTGAACGCAGACTGGTGGATTTCTTCGAGCTTAATATGCATACCATCAGTATTGGTGTCCCTTCACAGATGTTGAACAACCGTGCCGACATTCGCCAGGCAGAACGCGAGTTGCAGGCGGCGGGACTAGAAATACAAGTTGCCCGGGCACGCTTCTATCCTTCACTGGTATTGAACGCCGGGGTGGGGTATTCGGCTTTCAATCCCCGCTATCTGTTTATTACGCCGGAATCCTTAGTATACAATGCCATCGGCGAACTCGTGGCTCCGGTAATCAACAGAAGAGCCATCAAGGCAGATTACCTGAATGCGAATGCCCGACAGTTGCAGGCGGTTTACAAATACCAGCGTACTGTTTTGAATGCCTTCACCGAAGTGGTGAACCGCATCAACAAAGTAGAAAACTACGGCAAGAGCGTTGAAATCAAAATGCAGCAGTTGAAAGCACTTGAAACATCGGTCGATGTTGCTGACAAGCTGTTCCAGAACGCCCGCGCCGAATATGTGGATGTGCTGCTGGCACAGCGTGACCTGCAGGATGCTAAAGTGGTTTTGATCGAAACCAAACAGCAGCAACTGGCTGCCATCGTAAATACATATCAGGCCATTGGTGGTGGCGGTGTGAGACCAACATACGATTCGGGCAGAGTCACTATCTCAGACGAACAATCTGTGCCACCAATGCTGGATGAGGGTGTGCCACCGGCAGTGGATGGGGTTGTGCCACCGATGCTCGAAGAAGAGTGAAGTATGTATCGCTTAACATTGAGTGGGCTTTCATGTGAAATGATACCCAGAGGTGTTGTGTCTGGGGCGATAGCATGTTCACTTGTGGATTCAATGTTCGGTCTTTAGTAGATAGACTCTGATACCTGGTCGGCCCGAAGGAATTATTATTTAGGTAACCAACCTCATACCTGAAGATCCAGTTTTTGAACTCCCTGTTGATTGATCTGTTAAAGAGCAGACCATTTTTTAATGTTCGAGAATTAATTTCCCCGATAACTGCTTTTCATTACCGTATCTGGAGGGAATTCAAGTCTGGTAAAGATGTCTTCAGGTAATTGCGGGTTCAGTTCGACATCCTGGGTGGCATACTCTCTGTGCCAGTATCGTTGCTGCCGATTTTCCTTGATGATGATAAAAACATTGTTCTCGTCCTGGTGTGCTTTGTGAGGAAACCAGACACCAGGGCGTATTTCCTGCCATGTGTCAACGATGGAATCTGATCGGGGGATCGTATCTGACCTGTGACTGGGAAAACTCAATTTGCGCACAGGAATCAGGTTCCGTCCTTGCGCCAGCCACAATTCGTGCCGCGTAAGCAGGCTACCGTTGTCTTTGACGAGTTTAATACTGAGTCGAATGCACTTAAAACCAGCGAACTTCTCTTCGTCAAGGATTTGAACCTGAATCTGTCTGTCGCGAGTTTCATATGCTGCGCCAGGAGTTGCCGCGATCGCTGCTGGCCCTTTGAGGAACGTCGACAATGGAACATAAGGGCCTCTGTCGAAGAACAGAAACATATGAGGTCGGACCAGATTCGAAACCTGCGGCGGTTCATCTGTGATTTCACCAGAGTGATGCTTTATGGGTTTTCCATCTTTCCTGGCTGTCGTTAAATCAATACTCGAATAACTGCGAAAGATATCTCCATCATAAACCTGCATGCGTTTCATCACTCCTGTATTCGAATGCATCCTCAATTCTTTTTTTGGCGGAGCAAAATATTGGATCTGAAATCGTCCCCGTTTTGATTCCTCTTCACGATACTGATTTCCATGTCGGAAAAGCATCGTTTTGGTCACATGGCGAATTTGTTGATCGGCCTCTTTGCGTTCAGGAAGCATTTCATTCACGCTGGTAACGTCGAGTTTTAGATTCGCATACAACTTCTCGTGCTGCTCAATTTCTTCGATCAAATTCTGCAGTGCGGTTGGGTTTTCTTGCGCATTTACTGTTGTGGTATGTAGAAACAGGCACGCAAGCAACACGGTCTGAAACCGGAATGCACATGCGGGTTGATTCGTCAGTGTATTTGTCAGCAGCATACAGCGGTTCCTGTTCTGATTGGATACCTGGTCAAAGAATTGCGAATGACTTTCCTGTGTCCTATCTTAACGGTTAAACTACTACCTTCGAAAATAAAAAATCAGATTCACTCAATATCGTCACAAATATTATTACCGGTCCAGATAACCTCGATCCCCTCGGATACATCTTCACCATGAATTATGACCTGAAACAGCCTCGACTTTCCTGCTTCTGTTTAGCGTTTGTGATCCTCTTGTTTTTAAATTATGTGTCTGACTGCAAAGCAGACGGAGAGCGTGCAGGCGTCATCCAGATGAGTTCAGGGCGCCATTTATTTCTGGACGAACAACTGGTCGATTCTGAAATGACTGAGCACGTGAAACGACAGTTCAATCCTCCTCACTCCCTGCGTCGCGTACTCAAACCTGAAATGACATGGGAAGCACTGGGGTTCATTTTTTATTGCAGCGTGATCGATCATGACGGGACGGCGATGCTGTATTACGGTGCCTATGATGGCGAAAAACGAAAACACTTCTGTCTGGCGACCAGTGAGGATGGCTTATCCTGGAAACGACCTGAGTTAAAATTGAGCGACTATCAGGGATCGAATCGCAATAATATCTTCCCGTTTGAAGCGGTCGAAGCGGGCGTATTTATGGATCCGCACGCGCCTGCGGACAAACGGTTTCGCCTGCTGCACAATCGGCACTGGCCTGATCCCGCGCGGGCCGGCGTCTATCTGTCATCTTCTGCGGAGGGGATCAATTGGACCCAGTCTGACCTGCGTCTGCTGCCTCGCGTTCCTGACAGTCAGCCTTCCGCATGCTGGGATCCGAAAACACAGCAGTATGCGATTTATCTGCGGGCCTGGGATCCCAAACGTTCGATTGGTCGTGTAGCTGTCAAAGACATCGAGGTATCCTGGGCTTACGATGATCGTGTTTCTCCTCTACATGTCTGGGGCAAGAAAAAAGTAGCAACGATCAGCCGTGAGATTCCGATTGTGATGCGGCCCGATGACAGTGACCCCGAGAATGTGCAACTTTATACCAGTAATGTCTTCCGTTACCCGTGGGCAGAGAACGCGTATTTTGCTTTTCCGGCAGCTTATTTTCTGTATCAGGGCTCTCCATTGAAAGACCGCGCCCTGAATGGCAACGATGGAACCTTTGATGTGCAACTCGCAGTCAGCCGCGATGGCATTCACTGGGACCGTCAACGGGATGCCTGGATTCAACCAGATTATGTAGACGGCGTTCAACTGCAGTTGGTCAGTATGGGCACGGGGATGATCCGCCGAGCTCGCGAACTGCATCAGTACTTTGTTGGCTGGCCGCATACACATGGTCGTCCGGTCGTCTGGGATCGTGATCTGAAAAATCGCGTGGAATGGCTGAAACGCGATCTGGGAGGCATCTACTGCGCCACATCGCGTCTGGATGGATTCGTATCCATGGATGCCGGCAATCTACCGGGGACGCTCACTACTCTACCGCTGGTAGTGACAGGCAGTCAGTTGAAACTAAACATAGACGTCGCCGGAACTGGTATTGCTACCGTGGCGGTTCTGGATGCGGCTGGCACCGCGATCCCTGGATTCACCGTCGCTGACTTCACAGCGATTCACGCAGATTCTGTTGACTTCCCCGTGAAATGGAACAGCGGTCACGAATTGAAAGAACTGTCTGGCAAGCCAATCCGCCTGCAGTTTCGGATGCGGAATACGAAACTCTATGCGATTGAATTCACAGAATGAATAGGTCTGGACACGCTCAAACTTCTTCGGCGTCTGCTTCGATGGTCAGCAGATCGAGAAATGATAGAAAGTGATCCGCCACGAAATATTCCTCTGTCGAATCATCCAATCCCAACCCTTCCAGTAGGATCTGGAAGTCCTGATTCACGATAATCGTGGGCGTATCGTATTCCATATGATACGCCAGTATCCAGCGTTTGCCGACTTTGAAGGGACGGCCAAAGAACTGAAACGATTCGACGGGATCAAATAAAGGCTCTAGATCCAGTAGCAGCGGTTCGGGAAGTTTAATGCCGAAGCTGTTATAAGAGTTTTTATCCGGAAAATGTGTTGCGTAAAACTGCTGAGCGGCATTGCTGCTGAGCGGACCAAAGACTTCACCAAAATTCAGCGGTTTGCGTTTAAACCAGTTCCAGAAAACCATAACAGTTGTCTCACTCACTTGTGATTATTTTTAGAACGACATTTGCAGGGTTTGCAGATTCGAAGTCACTTCGAATTAGGCTCAGGTTCTTCCTCATCATCTTCAATCTTATTACGATTCTGCAGCCAGCGGGCGATGCTCCAGCAGAACAGGGCCCAGCTGAGCCCTGCGATCCAGCCGGCGATGACGTCAGTCGGGTAATGCACTCCCAGATAAATTCGACTCAGGCCGACCAGTATGGACAGCAGAATCGCCACACTGAGCACATAAACTTTCAAAATCGTCCGTGGTATGACTGATGCCAGTAATGCGCCCAATGTGAGATAAATCACGGCAGACAGCATGGAGTGGCCGCTGGGGAAGCTGCTGGTGTAGACGTGGGAAAGGTGCGGCACCACATCGGGCCGTGGTCGGCTGATAAAATGCTTGAGCAGGGAACTGAGCAGCAACCCTCCCAGAGCGGCTGCCAGCAACAGCGCGATCACGCGCGGCTTTTTTTCGATACACAGATAGCCCGCCACGATTACCGTAAACAACACCAGCGCAGCCACCCCGCCAAACGCGGTCAGGTCGCGGCCCATTTCCTGTACCCAGACCGGCCCGATCGGAGTCGCCGGATCATCCGCTTTGCGTAATGATCGAATGACCCACTTGTCAAACGCCTGCGTTTCCTGTTCAAGTACTTCATCGGCAATTTCGATAAAGGCCCAGGTGGAAACAGCAAAACCCAGGCAGACCAGCAGTAGCAGCGGTTCTCGACCTTTCAGCCAGTTAAGAGCTCTACGAAGGAATTCCAGAATTTGCTGATGCATCATTTCGACTCAGTCATTTCACTGCAGGTTTATTCCAGGAGCAATGAACGCGCACGTTTTCTCATGTCTGTACTGATCAATATTCCGTTTACTGTGATTGGTTATTTTATGCGAAACTGTTTAAACTGGGAACAATGAATCAAAAAAAGTCCGACTCAATCCAGCATGATCTCTATAAATCACAGTCACTGCGTGACCTGCACTGGGTCATTACCAGCGCCTCTCTGATTTCGGACTCGAGTCAAGATCCCCATAGATCGGAGGACCAGGACCTGTCGCTGATTAGCGAACAGGAACTGACGGAGTTCCTCGTGCCTTATTCCCGCTTCCGTGTAGGCCAGTACTTTGAAGGCCTGGTATTATACTGGCTGGAACGGATTCGCCGCTTAAAGATTGTCGCGCAAAATCGACAGTTGTTTGTTGAGAACCAGACGGTTGGTGAAATCGATTTCCTGTTTGAAGATGAAGCGGGGGAGTTGACTCACTGGGAGACGGCTGTGAAATATTATCTGCATTATCCCGCTGAAAATACGACCGGCAGCCATTTTATCGGCCCTAACGCCAAAGACAACTTTGAAAAGAAGTGCAGACGGTTGCTCGAATATCAGCTGCCTTTGAGCGAAACGCATTTCCCTGAAGTCACGCGGCGTGTGGCGTTTGTCAAAGGCATCATTTTTTACAATCCTCATCTGGCAGCACCCACCCCACTCCCGGAGCGGATGTCACCTGCACATGAAAAAGGCGTCTGGTTATATTGTTCTGAGCTAGACTGGCTCAAAACACAGTACAGCGAGGCTGTTTATCAGATCCGGGAAAAACCGGACTGGTTGTCCCCTGCTGTCAGAGAGCCGGGTATTGAGAAGTTATTGACCTTCTCTGAACTCAAACGAACTCTGGATGTTCATTTTCAGAAAGGGGACCGACCTTTGATGATCAGCGTACTGAAACAAACGCAGAATGACTGTCGGGAGATTGAGCGTTTATTCGTGGTAGCTGAGAACTGGCCGGAGCAGACATAAGACTTGATAAGAGACCGAGCGATGTCTGATGCTGATGATACAGCCTACTTCCTCTCCAGCATCTCGCGGTTCAGAACTACCAGACTGTTCCCTTCCCGGGAAGCGACATACAGCAGGGGACCTCGCACCGCGACGCCATAGGTTTTCTTTAACAGCTCGGAATCATGATATACTGTCAGAAATGCGGGTTGAGCCGGATTTGAAAGGTCGACGACCGCAATGCCGTCTCCCTCCACCATCGGCAGGTAAGCGCGATTTTCTGAAACCACACAGCGATTGGGTTTGCCCAGTCGTCTGTCGAGCAGTTTGGCCTGCAGGTCAGGGGCCGCTGGATTGGTGAGGTCGAAAACAAAAAACGCGTTGCGGTCCCAGTTGACAGCGTAGAATTTCTGACCAGCGATCTGGCCACTGGCGTGCCCCATATCGGGACCGAGTATCTCTTTGATGAGTCGCGGCTGGGCAGGATCTTTGATATTTACAACCGCCAGTCGATTCTGTTTGCCGAAGATCGTGCCCACGTAGGCATAATCGGCGTGGAGCGTCACGCTGAACGGACCATCGTTTTCCGTCGTGACGATCACGGAACCCATGACTCGTGGCTGTTTCGGGTTCCGCACATCAACAATAAACAGTTTCTTCTCGTGAAGATTGGGAATAAAACAGAAACCGTTCCGGTAGGCTGCTTTATAGAGCACTCCTTTTTCGCCGACAGGCACCGACCCCAGCAGCTGTAGCGATTTCTTATCGGAAGCATCTAATATCAGCAGCCGATGACTGCTCATGGAAGTCACATAGATTCTGTTTCCATGTATGGCAAAACCGGCCGCTTCCCCCAGCAGGGGATGTGTGAAACTGGAAACAACAGCTGGATGCGCAGGATCTTTAATCGAACAGACGGTCAGCCGCTTCCCTTCGCGACAGGGTAAATAAGCATAATCCCCTTGCAGAAAGACATCCTCAGTTCCCCGCAACCGGATGTCATCCACCAGTTGCCCCACGACAGGAGAGGGAGGCACAGCGAATACATATCCTGATATGATCAGACTGCAAAAAGTAAAGGTAGCGATAAACAGCCTGTTATGCATTGATCAAGTTCCTGACAGTTGTAATATCTCGACATACTCTTTCAGACAGGTGCCATGAAAGGATAAGGTTTCGCCGGCTGGAACTGGTCAGTCTGATCGCCGCTGAGATTATAGTTGCCCACCAGTGTCAGTTTTCGGGTGCCTGAATCAGGACTGAAATCGATCTGCTTCAGGTTAACCCAGACCAGACTCGGGCTGGCAGTGTCTTCGTAGAAATAGATTTTATGTTTCTGGTCACTGACCGTACGCCAGATGGTGGAAGAGATGTTCGGTTGATCGGGAGTGCTGATTCCGCGGGGCACACTCACATTCCGCATCACACTGAAAACACTGGCAGCCGCCTCTCGGGGATTAGCTGATTGCGCGCAGGCATTAATATAGAAGGAGGCTCGGGCAAATCGATCTGCCGCCCGGTTGGTGCCCGGCAGCATAACTGTGCCACCAATCTGCTGCCAGTATTTGTTCAAAGCAATCTGTTCATCGAAGACAGGGGAGTTTGTCATAACCTGATATTGACGGCCATGGTGGATCTTTAACTCTCCACCAATATATTCAAAAATGGCCGAGTCGCCTGAAGGATCGGAGAGGGAGAGATGAACTGTGCCCGCGGCTCCATTGGGGGCCACCACTGTCACCATCCGGAACGTCTCTTTGCGCAGTTCACTGACGGCTTCCTCGACCGTTGCAAACTGGTCCAGCACATACTGCGCCCAGGCGGAAATGACAATCGCAGGCCGCGGATCGTCGTCGGCCGGGTATTCTGATTCCACCAGGTACAACAGATTGGCCACCAGTCCTGCTTCATTCATGCCATCCGCGGTTCCGCCTTCATAGAGCGAGGCGACCACGGAGCCATATTGACTGGTCCAGCTTAATGAAGCGTCTCCCAGCCCTCCGTCGCGGGACATTCCCCGCGGAAAAATCCAGAGATTGCTCTGCAGGTCTTCTTTCCAGTCCATGGTCCGACCCGTCACAGTCTCGCCTTCCGGCCCCAGGTAAACCGCACGCGTGCACATAATCTGCTTCCTTTTCAGAATCTGGTTTCAATCCAGAATTTCCCTGTTTATTCGAAATCTCACTGCCTGAAGTGGCTTGCTGAAATAATAAGCTACTCCCCCCCATCATAGCAAATCCTGTAGCTACTGTCAGACCAGGAAGGGGTATGCTTGAGTTCGCAGAAGTTTCTAATTTAAAAATACGATCCTTTGTATCAGCTATTACGTTGATGATTAGCAGGAGACTCAGTTTTCGCTGCGGTGAAGTTGATGAAATATCCTCCGGAAAACTGTCCCCTTTTTCGGTTTCAGGAGTGAACAGTGTCTCTGATCGGGATAAAATGAGTTGTTTCTGAAAGTCTCTCCCACCGGCATTCAATAAAGGTGCTCAACATGTCGTGTCAACGGTGTCTGCTTACATTGGTTTGTCTGTTCTTTCCCTTGCCGACCTTCGCGGGTGCGCCGGTAGCCATTCGCGGCGATAATTATCAGCATACGCTGTTCACGGACGACTTCTCTGAATCAGAACTGGGCAAACAGTGGACGCTCTATAAAAGTTCGTCAGTGATCAAAGACGGCGTGCTGCAGGGAGTCGAACTCGAAGGTGGCGGACATGCCGCCGTGCATCAGTTGTTGACCAAACCTTATAGCGATGTAGAACTGACCGTTGATCTTAAGTTTGCTGGTTCCCCTTCTACCAATCTCACATTCAACCAGCACAAGTTCAAAGGCTCGCATGCGGGGCACCTCTGTCGCGTGGTGGTCTCGCCCACCAAGGTGACGCTCCGTGATGGTAAGACCGGTGTCTTCAGTAATGAGATCTTCAAAAAACGCCGGTCCAAAGAAAAGCTGACGGCGGAAGAACAGGCGATCCTGAAAAAGACGCAGGCTGATTTTTCCGTCAAGCTGGATAAAGACAAGTGGTACACGGTGACCGTGCGCATCAAGGGGGATCTGATGCAGGCCTTCATTAATGGCAAGCTGATCGGTTCCCTGCAGTCGCCCGGTATCGCACACGCGACCAAAGACAAGATTGGCCTGGTCACGCCGAAAGAGTCGATTCATTATGATAATGTGATTGTCAAAGTGCCTTAACCATTACAGGAGAGAAACCTGTGTCCCATGAATTAATCACCGTAGCGACGTTAAGTTCACCTGTGGAAGCGAGTCTGGTTCAAAATGAACTGGAGGCGGCAGGCATTCGTTCGTTTATGTCGGATGAAGTCGCTGTCGGCATGGCCTGGTATCTGGGGAACGCGATAGGCGGAATCAAAGTGCAGGTTGCCGAGTCAGATGTGCCGCGTGCATTCGAAGTTGTGCATGACCATGAACCGGTAACGATTACCGAAGAGGATTGGCGCAACACAAAGGGTCTGGACGGCGAAGCAGGAGACTTTGATGAGCAGTGGGAAGAAGATGAAGCTGCCGATGCCGAAGTCACCGATTCCGATCTGAATCAAATGGTCGACAGAGCCTGGAAGATGGCCGTCTATGGCATCATGTTTTTTCCGCTGCAGTTGTATTCGCTCCTGCTGCTGGCAAAAATTGCGTTCAGAGGAGAGCGCCTGTCAGTCGAACAGCGGCGCAAAGTGAGGATCAGTTACTTTGTAAATACGTGGATGATTCTGGTATTACTGTTTCTGGCAATCGATGCTTCCACTCGGTTCTTTATGCAGTTTCAGTAACAGGCAGAAAAACTCATGACAAATATTTTCTCCCTCTTCGGAGCCCTGGCACTCCTGTATAGCTCAGTCATGGCTTTCTCTACCTTTGACGAGACGCATGCATTACTTCGAATGTTGAATTCTAAAAATGCCACAGTCATCCTGTTCTTCATAGCGGGATTCTTCTTTTTACCGTTTGTCATCACCCTCACTCAGCTGGGCTTGAACGGAGATCAGGGGAAATCGCTGGTTGAAGGCGAACCATCCCTTGAATCAAAGGAACGGCATAAGCAGCTTGCAGAACACTGTCCGACCTGGCAGTATGTCTGGAAAGGTTCTATCACTTCGATTGGAGTGATCATGATTGCGTTTACTCTCTTTGGAAACAGGATCGATCCCTCTTGTGCCTTTTTCTCAGCGATCAGTTTTCTCAGTGGATACTGGTTTGTCTTCGTCTATCCGACGGCCAGAAAGCTGTTTGGCTGAAATAAATATGCGTATCGCAATTTTAATACCGGGGCACTTGCTGTTCTCTTCTCCGCTGACCATGCTTTAAATGCATTCTTCTGCACTTACGAAGAATAACACTGTGTTTCACTCTTTCTTGAGGATAGAGATACCGATGCGATTGAGAATGGTTTCAATGGGACTCCTGCTGCTGTGCGGTTCGACTGCCATGGCAGAGCAGAAAACTGAATCGAGTGCACAGGCTACGACTCAGGTCATTTTTTACGTGATGGGCGACGTTCCCTACAAACCGGCGGAAGATGTCCTGCTGCCGGAACAGATTACGAAATTACCAGACGATGCCGAATTCGTCGTGCATGTGGGAGATATCAAAGCGGGGAGCACACCCTGTAATGAAGGCGTCTATATTAAAGTAGCCGGTATGCTGGCCAAGTCAAAAACACCGGTATTTATTATTCCGGGGGATAACGAATGGAATGACTGTGCCAATCCCGCGGAAGCGTGGAAATTCTGGGAACAGTATTTCATGCGGTTTGACCGTCGCTGGCAGCATTCTTTTCGAATCTTTCGTCAACTGGAGCGGGAAGAGAACTTTTCCTTCGTGAAAGGGAACGTATTGTTTATCGGTTTGAATCTGGTGGGCGGCCGTATTCACGATCCTGTGGAGTGGAAACAGCGTCACGCTGACAATCTGAACTGGGTGCGCAGCAACCTGCGTCGTTTCGGTGATGAAGTCAGCAGTCTGGTCATTTTCGGACACGCCAAACCGGTGAAGGCTCACAATGACTTCTTTGATCCGTTGAGTGAAACAGCGATTGCCTTTAAAAAGCCGATCCTCTACATCCATGGCGACGGACATCGCTGGATTCATGATCGGCCGTTTGCCGCGAAAAATCTGTTGCGTGTCGAAGTTGACCAGGGAGGGATTGCGTCCCCCCTGAAAGTCACGGTCACAGATGATGCATCCGACCCGTTCCAGTTTGATCGACGTAACGGGAAACCTGTGAAATAAAAAGACTTCGATGGAAATCAGGCGGGAATCGGTGCTCTACTTCGGTTTTCTGATTGTGTCTGCCCCTGAGCGAGGGCTAAACTGAGGAAATTACTTGAGTAACAGCTTCGATCACAGCCAGACGGAATCAGACCATGTTTATTACGAAACTGGAATCACTGCGGGGTATTGCTGCTCTGATGGTTGCAGTGAGCCATTGTCTGATTGTGTTTTCAGTCAACCAGAATGAAATGATCTGGGCGACCCCGCTGCAGGCGACACAGGGCACACAGGCTTACATCACGCGCCTGTTGCTCATACCGTTTAATGGCGGAGCCGCGGTGACGGTCTTTTTTGTCCTGAGCGGTTACGTACTGGGGCTGTCACTCGACCGAAAATCAAAGTCGCTGGGAACAAGCATCGCCTTTTGGGTAAAACGCCTGTTTCGCATCTACCCGGCGTATCTGGTCTGCCTGTCGCTGGTTATTCTTTCGATATTCTACTTTCATACCTATAAGGTGTACCCGAATACCTCAATCTGGTTCAAAGCGTGGTATCGGAACCCGATTACCATGGATAACGTGCTGGCCAATTATGCATTACAAAAGACCAACATCAATCATGTTGTGTGGACTTTGAAAGTGGAACTGGTCATATCTGCGGTGTTTCCGCTGGCGTATTTTGTCAGCCGCAGTGTGGGAACAAAACTGAATCTGATGTTTCTCATGCTACTCATCTTTTGCAGTCTGATCTGTGTGGTCCTGCCGGGAAGTCTCTACTTTCTCTATGGATATGTGTTTTATCTGGGGTTGATGCTGCCAACTCTGATTGAGAAACTGAATCAGCATATCCACCAGAAAGCCTGGAATACACTGTTTCTAATCAGCATTGTCTGTTTAATATCGGCTCGCTCAGTGTTCTCACCCGGTAATCTGTTCTGTGCTGTTCTGATGGAGGCGGTTTTTGCAACACTTCTGATCGCAATTCTTGCAGACGGAAAAACCAACCCGCTGCTGAGCCGTGTCCTGGATGTTCCGCTTGTCCGCAAGCTGGGTCAGTTGTCTTACTCATTCTATATCTATCACTTTATCATCCTGTACTGGCTCGCCTGTGGTTTGCTGGCTGTCGTCAGTCCGACGGTTACCGCTGCATATCCCGTTATGCTCGGTCTGTTGCTGGCTGTTGTATCGGTTGTGATCAGTTATTATGTCGCATGCCTTTCGTATCATTGGGTCGAACGTCCGATGATTAAATGCGGAGCGGCGACCGCTGTGAGAGTGAGTCGCAGCTCTGGTACAGTACCGAATGTTGCTCTCGCTTCTCAGGAAACAGGTTCCATTTCCGAGAGCGGGATTGAAAGCCCGTCCTTCTCCCGGAAAACGGAAAAATAGAGTCTAAAACAGGTTTCGCTGATTTCAGTCTGGATGCGATCGCTGTAAAATTATGGGAAACTGTGTCTCACCTGTTCTCCCCTGCCAATTAGACTCTCCAACTGCTGGGATCATTCCATGCTTCTGCAAAAAATATCTCTGTCGCGTATGACATTTTATTTCGTGCTCGTACTCTTCGTCGTTACCCCCCTTTCAGCCGCTGAAAAATCTACTGAATCTCGCGACTATGAACGCTGGATCTGGACTGAGTTAATCGCCTTTGATAATCAGCAGGACGATTATGGCGTTCAACAGTATCTCGATAAAGCGGGATTCACTCCCACTTCGATATGCCTGTTGATAGGTTCCCCCGATTTTGTACTGTCACATCCTGGACTCAAGCAGGACTTCCCACTGTATCCCGAATACTGTTCGCGAGAAGGACATGAATTCAATCGCGAGCGAAAACGCCAGGACTGGACCAGTTTTCAACTCCGCGCCCTCATTAAGAATCTGCAAAAGCAGGGCGTACAGGTCTTTCTGAGTACGTTCGCGAAGTATACGCGGGATAGGACTCATCGCGAATGGATCAGCGATCATCTGGAAGTCCTGCATGTCTGGAAGGGCTATGGTAAAGTCTGGGGATTGAATTGTCTGGCCCGGCTGAATGACGGCTCTTATTTCGAAGACTACTTCGCGTCACAGATGGTCAAAACGCTGACTGACTACGGTTTCGATGGCTGGCACGGTGCTGATGGATTTGGCCCACTTTCAGGAAATATTCACCTGACATCCTATTCTGACGATATGATCGAGCAGTTTCAAAAGGCATCCGGTCTGGAATTACCGGCTGTTGTTACACAGGAATGCGGATACAATGCCGACAAGCTGACGGCCCGGGGAGACTGGATCCTGAATCACAAACGGGCGGAATGGAGTGAATTCTATGCAGATCGCTGGGCGCGTTTCTGGTCGACGATGGTGGACGCCCTGCATGCCCGGCAGAAGCAGGCGGTCATCAATTCGGCCTGGGGACGGGCTCCGTTTGAATCCCTCTATCGTTACGGTGTTGATTATCAGCGGATTGCCCAGACAGGCGTTGATGGCGTGATCGTGGAAACTGTTGCCGCCAGCCTGGCGATGGACCCGCGCCTTTCCGCCGTCGATCGGCACGATGACTTCCTGTCCATGCTGATGCTCATGAGAGCCGCTCTACCTGATACGCGGCTGATTAATCTGCAGACGGTGCATGACGTCGTGGAGCAGTGGGACGCCATTCATCACCACCCCACCGTGCTGGAACGGGAAATTCAAGCGCTGGCGAATGTGTTTCACATTATGCCCGATGGCTCACTCAAGCCGAGCTCGGACGGTTTTCTGATTTGCCTGGGCGATGGGCTGAGCCGCGAAGAATGGCTGTGGCTGCAGGAACGCTGGGATCTCGCTTTCACGCAGCCTCCACTGCAAACAGATGGCGTCACAGTCGTCTGGTCAGACGCCGCATATCGCGCACAAATGGCTGATTTCATTAAAACACGCAGCTGGAATACGCATCATCTCGTTGCAGAACTGATGGGGGCCGGCGCCACACTACAGACAACGATTAATGTGAAGTCACTGTCAAAGGCGAAAGGCGCTATTCTCGTGCCCAATCCACATCTGCTGCCCGCTGAGGAACTGGCTGGCGTAATGCAATACCAGGGGGGGCCGATTGTTCTGATCGGGCGTAAAGTGGCGTCACTGCCGGCCGCTGATTTTGAATTCAGCGATGTTTATCCACCCGATGAACTCTGGTGCGGTGTGTATGGCATTAGCTCTGAAACAGAGATCACAGCGGTAGAAATCATTAAGGACGGTGAGGAAACGCCCTTAGGGGATCTGGCCAGTCTCACCGCTCCCCGCAGTTACTGGACTCATCTGACTTATCGCAAGGTCTCTCCGAGTTTTCTGAAAGCGTGCGCCGAAACACTGCAACAGGTATCCCAGGCGATTACCGTCACTTCCGATCAAGGGGCGGTGGCGCTGATGCCAGTGAAGCAGGCGGACGGACGCATTCGCATGGCGATCAAGAATCGTTCCCTGAGTTATGCACGCCCCGAAATTGACGTTGGGAAACCAGTCAAGTCGGTCAAAGTGCTGACTGACTTCCCCAGTGTTGCCATTCATCCCCAGGGTTCAAAGTTCAGTGTCCGCGTTCCGGGGCGGGGCATTATCGTTGTCGAAATTGAGTTGGAAGAAATGAAGACGGCTCCTGTTTCAACGAAAGGTCAAAAATAATGATCCGAATTAAAGAACTGCTGGAGCAAATTGCAGATCTGACCGCGGAAGATCAGGACGAATTTGAGATTACCGTCCAATTGCAGGACCCACTTTCGGCGGATGAACTGAAAAGCCTGATCGATAAGATGCGACTGCCTCAGGAACTGCGCGACTTTTATACTGTCACCAATGGCATGCAGCTTTTATCAGCAGAGTTGTACGATGCGGATTCACTGCAGTACGCACAGGGATTCATTACGTTTCACAGTTTTGGTAATGGCGATTTTACCTGCATCGCCACGAAAAAATCGGAGTACCCGGAGGGGAGCATGCTGTTCATGAATCATTCTCCGGATGTTCTGGTCCCGGTAGCTGATTCACTTCATGACTGGATGGAGAAAGTGGTTGCCGAGATTCAGGCAAAGGGATGTCTGTTGCATCCTGCCGACTACTATCGTCACCCAGACGAGCAGGGCGTCTACGGCCATGTATTGAACGAACTCAAAAGTAAAGGCGGCGAACTGCATAGTTGAACTGTTGTTTTACAATCCACAGCAAAAATATGATCTCTTCAAATAACCGGGAATAAATCCTGCCTGAAACAGATCTCATAAGCAGTAAGCGAATCTGCTTCCTTGATCTTTTTCAGGTGAGGTTCCAGCATGTCTCGGACTTTTCATCGATCATTTTGTCGTCGTCTCTACTGTTGGCTGGATCGTGAACTGCGCATGTACGCGGTCGCACAACGGGTCACTTTGTGTCTGGTCCTGTCGCTGCTGGCTCTGCCGGGCTGCAGTTATTCTTACGATCTGTTTCTGGACGGCCAGGTATTGGCGGGGGCCGATCAAACGCCGGTCTCGGGCGCAAAAGTGACGCTGGTTTTGATAAACTCAGATGGCGCCACCTGTGTGACAGATTCACTGGGGCACTGGGAGTTAAAAGAGTCACTGAGTGGTTCCTGGTTCGTGCCCGGAAAAGACAAGAAGCAGTGGCTCAAATCCGATAAAATCAAGCTGCGTATTGAAGCCAATGGGGAGACGTATTTCGTGCCTTGTCCCCGCGTGGCGTTGCAGGATTCCTATGACTGCTTTGGTTTTGTGATGACAGTGCTGGAGATACAACCGGAACCAGAAGTCAGAGAATCGCTGTCTGAGTTTCAGCCCCTCGAAGCCGTAAAGCCTTGTCATTCAGATGATTAAGGCAATAAAACATTTCTCTGACGGAATGTAAAAAGTTTTTCAGCTCCTGTCGATTTGACCGGATGCCGTTCGACAACAGGGTAGAACACCAACACACCCTGTTTTGAAGGAACATCTGATGCCATTCGACGCTGACTGTCATTGTCAGAGATATCAGCTGCCGGCTTCGGGAGGAATCCCGACTGCTCAGACTCAGAGACGCAGAGTCTGGTTAAAACAGGGGCTGGCTTCGCTGCTTTCGACCCTGGTGCTGCTTCTGATGCCGAAATGCCCGGTCTGTGTCGCCGCCTGGGTGACGTTCTTGACTGGAGTCGGATTGTCGCTGACCGTTGCGGCCTGGCTCAGACTGTTCCTGATCGTGGTAAGTTGTGTGGTGCTGACGCTCTTTGTGTTCCTGCGGCTAAAACATTTTTTCTCTGCCCCACAGCTGACCGACAGAGCAAGTATCCCTTACCGAAAACATTCTTAACCGAGGAGAATCACTATGAGTACCGAAAACGCTGTCACCCATCCCGAGATTGTGGTCGAGGAACAATGGTTGAGCGAACGACTGGATCTGTTAACTGCTGAAAAGAAACTGACGCAGCAGCAGGATCGCGTCAATGCGCTGCGGCGTAAGCTGCCGATGGTCAAGCTGGAGAAGGATTACCAGTTTGACGGACCCGATGGCAAGCTGAGTCTGCTGGATCTATTTGAGGGACGCCGCCAGTTGATCGTCTATCACTTCATGTTTGATCCTGACTGGGAGAAAGGCTGTGGAGGCTGTACGGGTCTGATTAATGCGATGGGTGATCTGTCAATGTTGCATGATCGCGATACCACTTTCGCAATGATCTCGCGAGCACCCCTGGAGAAACTGTTGAAGATGAAGGCCGATCAGGGCTGGAACCGGACCTGGATTTCGTCCTTCGAAAGCGATTTCAATTACGATTTTCATGTGACGCTCGATGACAAGATCATGCCACCTCAATACAACTATCGTACCCAGGCAGAACTGCAGCAGCGCAAAAATGACGAACCTTATTTCCTGTCGGGCGAAATGCATGGCATGAGCGCCTTTTTCCGGTTGGGTGATGAGATCTATCACACCTATTCCACATATGCGCGAGGATGTGAAGGCCTGACAAATGCCTACAGCCTGCTGGATATCACGCCCTACGGTCGCCAGGAAGCGTTCGAAGACTCCCCCGTGGGTTGGCCACAGAAGCCGACATACGGTTAACGAAAGAGACGCTGCGGAAAAAGATAATGAGGGAGTCGGTGAGACGTCAGTCGTCAGTCGGAAGACGTATTTCCGGCTTCCCATTCCTGAACTGACAGTTTCGCATCTTCCAGATCCTTCTGGTGATCTCTCCGGTTCATCAGAAAAATTCTCCAGTACAAACCGAAATTCCAGATAAAAGTGATTGTCCAGCCAACGCTGATTGCGGCGGGAGCAGGTAGCAGTTCAAATCGGAAGGGAAGATAAATGATGAGCCATGCCACGGACCAGATGCCAAAGAAATAAGATGCTTCATTGAAGTTTTTATTTTCACTTGCCGAAACAGGGATTCCTTCCTCAGGAATCGTATAACGGACAAACCAGCCACACAGTGGCAAAATTGGTAACAGTAAGTATTTGATTTGTTGAAAGTACCAGGCTGGCAGAATGCTGATCAGAGCTGTCACAGTGGCAAAGATGATGATTAATTTGTCCCAACGCTTTCGGGTATGTAAGAAATCATCGGGCCGAGGTGTTCGTGGTTTATTCAAGTGTCGGTTTCGGAGTGGCAGGGCAATCTGATGGCAGAACAGGTCCCAGTTTTCCTGCTGGTTTTCCGGGAAGTGATTCCGGAAAAATTGAATCATCCAGAGTTCTTCTTCTTTTTTAAAATAGAACAAGTTGATGGTTCCGACTTCGGTGGCAGTCTCGACTATGATTTGCCCATGTGAATATAAACTCCACCGGATTATATCGATATTGGACAGTAAAATATCCTTTTTCGAAAAGACTCCCTGCAGGATCAGATTTCCATTGTGAAAGGAGACTGAGACATATTTCGCGATCAGAAATGACCAGAAAAAAATGCTCATTAGTAAACCCCAAAGCACACTGAAGAAGAGGGCAGCGTAGATTCGCGTTTCAGCAGGAGCGATAAGCCACATTCCGAAAATAAAACCCAGGCCGATTATTCCAAAAAAGATCAATGTGATTATGGCTTCGTTTTGCTCCTTTTTTCCCTGCCGAAACACTCTTTTCTGTTTAACTGGTTCGGACAAATCTGTTTCATTAAAGGAAATCTCATTCATGATAACTGACTTTCTTTACTGTCAGTTGTCTGAGGAGAAGATCCGGCCTCCCATTCTTTGACAGAAGTCTTCGATGCTTCCAGCTGTTTTTTGTGAAGCTTCTTACCGATCCGGTGACTTTTCCAGAGCACGACTGCAAACCAGATTACTGTCAAACAGAACATAATTGTAGATTCACTGACAGGCGGGTTATCGATAAACTTTAGACCAATCATTAAAATCATGTATGCTGCAAACATTCCTCCCAGAAACGTGAGGTATGAATTGGACTCTTTATCCGCACTGAGTTTTTGCGATACCATTCCCTGTTTGGGAGTGGAATAACGCATGGACAACCAGAGAATCATTGGCAGTAAAGGAGCAGACAAGAGGCGCGGTAAGTTAAACTTCCAGGCGGCCAGGACTCCCCCCACTGTAAATAACAGAATCCAGGGCAGCAGAAGCCGATCCCAGCGTTTCCTGGTGAGCAGGACTTCATCTTTATCAGGCACAGGCAGTGCCTGGGGATCATAGCGTCTGAGTGGCAGCGCGACACGGTGACAAAACAGATCCCAGCCCTCTTGAGCTGACTCAGGAATCTGTTCACGAAGATGTTCCACTATCCAAAGCCGCTCTTCACACGGAAAGTTTTCTAGATAGATCGTGATTTTCTCAGTCAGGGTTTTCAGTTTGATACCACCAGAGGGACTAGCGATCCAGCGGAGCATTCTGATGCGTTCCAGGTCGAGTTCTTTCCGCAGCAGGACTCCCTGCTCAATAACCTTACTGCCTTGAATCGTCAGAGATTCGAAATAATATGATAGGACCATCCATAGAGAAATGCTCGCGAAGAAAGTGCAGATGGAACCGAAAAAAAATATTTGTGACATCTGTCGATCCGGGGGCGCTTCAGCCCTGATTTCCAGCATCATGCCGATAGTCATGATTGAGGCCAGAGCCAGCCCCGCTACACCACCATTTCGGTATTTTCTCCGTATCCGAAAGACCTTGTGCTCAGCCTCCATTCCTCCATGTTCAACCATCTTGGGATTTATCAGGTCCATAGAGCCCATACACTTCTGTTGAGAGAATTTACTGCTTAATCTCTATCTATGGTAACGCAAGTTCGCTGCCGGCGGTTCATCACTTTTATGAAAAAACCAGGAAACCATGTTTCTTCTTCAGCAACCTTCTGCAGAACAGATCAACGAATTCATCGCGATTCAGGCACAGCTGGAGTTTACCTACTCCTCTCTTGGAGCGACGCGGTCAGCTACACCGCCTGACGGCTTTCAGGTCGATCATAACCGGATCTGTCTGGGGCAGGGGCGAGCCGTTTATGAACAGGCGAAGCGGGCACTGCAGGACTGGCAGCACTTTCGTCTGAACTGGGTCAGTCTGCATCGGCCTGCTGCGTTGCCTGAGCCGGGACAGACCGTGGCCATTCTGGCGCAGACGCTGGGACTGTGGGTTCTGAATGCGAGTCGAGTGGTGTATGTGCTGGAAGAAACGGAGCCGGTTCAACGGTATGCCTTCGCATACGGCACACTGCCCGAACATGCGGAGTGTGGCGAAGAACGCTTTCAGGTGGAATGGCGGGCCGACGATGATTCGGTCTGGTACGATCTCTATGCCTTCTCGCGACCACAGCAGTTGTTATCGAAAATCGCTTATCCCTATGTGCGTCGCAAACAGCAAGAGTTTGCCCGCGATTCTCTGCAGGCAATGCAGGCAGCGGTTGGAATTGATCAGAATGGACTCGCGAACAGAGCATTAAGATCTGTATGATCGTTGAATGCAATCATTGCTGATGACTCCATCTGATTACAATGCAGTGATGAAAAATACATTTCTCAGGTCCTCACTTCTCTTCAGGTTATGGAACACAGAATGTCAAACGGTAATACAAGACTTCCTCTGTACTCTCCGGTGCTGATCGTCGGTGCCGGTCCGACGGGGCTCACTCTTGCTGTAGAACTGTCGCGACGAAATATCGATTTCCTGCTGGTTGATCGTCGCCCGGAACCACTGCCCTTTGATCGCGCAACGGTCATACACAGTCGCTCACTGGAAATCTTTGAATCAATGGGCGTCATCGATGCGTTTCTGGAGCGGGGGCATCTGATGCGGGGGTTCAATATCTTCGCCTATGGTCAGATCGTCGCGCAGACCGACTTCAACGGTCTGGAATGCAGGCACCCTTATGACCTGAATCTTTCTGAAAACGAAACTGAAGAGATTCTGACAGCGCGACTTGTCGCTTTGGGAGGCGCTGTCACGCGTGGCTGGGAACTCAGCAGTCTGGAACAGAGCGAATCACAAGTGATCGCGCAATTGCGGTCTACCGACGGAACCGAACAGTCCGTGGCCGCCGACTGGCTGGTGGGGACCGATGGAATTCACAGCCGGGTGAGAGAGGCGTGTGGGATTGATGTGGACGGCCATCGCTATCTGCGGCGTTGGGGAGTGATTGATGGTCAGATACAAGACTGGCAGCATGCTCCGGATCGGGCGGCCATTCAGATCGAAGCCCCGTCTTTGAATCCGATTCCTCTTCCACGGGGTCGCTGGCGGATCTACTTCCGGGACGATGATGACATCGACAATGCTGCGCTGCTGGAACAGATTAACGCCGGTCTCGAGATCCTGTCTCCCGGTTCCCAACTGCATGAACCGGATGAACCGATGTTATATCATACCTATCGACAGTTGAGTGCGCACTATCAGTCGGGACGGGTTCTTCTGGCCGGTGATGCCGCGCATGCCTGCAGCCCGATAGAAGGGCATGGCATGAATATGGGCATTCACGACTCATTCAACCTGGGCTGGAAGCTGGCTTTGGTCATTGAGGGAACGGCGGATGCGAAACTGCTCGCGAGTTATGAGCAGGAACGACGCCCGGCGGCTGCCGCCGTTGGTGCTTCGGGAGACACAGCGGAAGAACTTCGCAGTATTCCCGATAATCCAGCTGCCGTTGAGCGGGTCAAGCGTGCGTTGTGTGCGATGTTAACAACATCCCGGGGACAGTTGCAGGCGGCCCAGGCGGAGTCCGAGCTGGAATTTCACTACCGCGACAGTCCCCTGGTGAGTGGTTATCATGCTGCAGGCGACGAGGCAAAGCAACACTGGTTCGGGCCACTGCCCGGCGATTGCACACCCGATGCCGGCCCGCTTATGAAATCCGGGACAGCGGAAGCGATCCAGTTGAGTCAGTTAATCTGCAATGAGGGGCACAGTCTGCTCTGGATGGCCACTGACCAGACCGAGGTTCCTGCTTTCGATGAATTCCATCAAATTCTGCAAGCCTGTGGGGTGTTCTGGATTATCTCAACTGCCTGCCCTCCTGAATTCCTGCCGGAATCGTCACCTCAGGAATGCTGGCTGCATGATATCGCCGGAAAAGTACATGCCCGCTTTGGCGTGATTGATCCCAGCCTGTTTCTGATCCGCCCTGACGGCCATATTGCGCTTCGCTGTGAACCACCCGAACTGACACGCGTCACCAGCTATTTCGAGACTCTGCTCCATTAATGAGCTACAGCAGGGCTGCAATGAACGAAAAAGTGCCGGGAATCTCCCATCGACTGGTATAGCAAACAGCATCTCTCGATCTCGGAGTTCGAGGATGCTGCCTGCCCCAAGGAGTTACACCATTTTAGTCTTGGATTGATTCCCGGCAAAGCAATGAGAAAAGGATCATCGTCACACGTCTAATTATTGGACTCTTTCGTTCGTGCGGTGTCCGGGTTCAGTTTCCCTTTGATCTTGTACAGAGCAGCCTTCCGCTCATCGGTATCGATGATTCCGTCTCTGTTGGTGTCGAGTGTGCGAAACAGTCGCTGCAGTGAACGAGGTACTTCGTCGGGACTGACAAAGGTGTCCAGATTGGTATCCAGACGCTTGAAAATGTCTTCATTCAGTCCAAGGCCATTGACGTCGGAGCGGCCGTTGAGCATTTTGGTGCGATCGATGACAGCCAGTTGTTCCATGCGGTTTAAAACACCGTCTCCATTGGCATCGGCGTCTTTCACTTTCGATCGCATTTTAGGAGGAACTTCGTTGCCAGCGATCATGCCATCCCGGTTCTGATCCATGCTTAACATCATCTGAGTGACCAGATCGGTGGTGTCGGTCGTATCTGTCTGCGTGCCTCCCGCTCCACCACCTCGCATTGAGTTGCTGCCACCCCCTCCCTGCTGACACTGACCGCCTCCGCCGCCACCCCCTTGTTGGCCCATCTGCTGACCTCCGCCACCGCCTCCGCCACCACCGCGGGGACCACCTCCTCCGCCACGGCCTCCACCCCCGCCGCCTCGCTGGGCAAAAGCATCCGTGGCAAACATCGATAACGCCAGAACTGTGAGTAACATACTGAATTTTCGCATACGTAAAATCCCCCTATCGGACAACAAGTGTCAAACTAAAAAATACAGTTGGCCCGATACTGCAGAAGATTGCTCGCTCAAAAGCGTCAGCGGTTGGAAACAGATGTTTCCGATAACGAATGTTTTTAAGACAGGAATAAATACAAGGATTCGTGATCTGTGTTGTATCTCGTGGTATAATAGCAGTTTATGGGGGTAAATCCGGTAGTATGAATCTAAGGCTTTCACCCCATTAACTTAAACGCAAAGCGGAACCAGATTGCTACCAGCGATTTGAAAAAACGGGCAAAAACAAATTCAGTAATTTACCGTCATTTGGGAATCAGGAGTTTCACTTTCCTACTGCTGCAATATTAGTCAGGACGTGATTACTCATCGCATGAAAATATTCTAGAGTGCATCACATTTAACCATAGCATCTCTCAATCTAATATACTCGGTCCAAATGGCCCTGGAGACGCTATAGTAAAACTGGACACAGTCTAGAGTGCATCATATTTAACCATAGCGTCTCTCAATCTAATATACTCGGTCCAAATGGCCCTGGAGACGCTATAGTAAAACTGGACACAGTCTAGAGTGCATCACATTTAACCATAGCGTCTCTCAATCTAATATACTCGGTCCAAATGGCCCTGGAGACGCTACAGTAAAACTGGACACAGTCTAATATGATTATTCTTAAAAACAGAGACTGGAATCGAGACTATCGGGAAATTGTCATCGACAGTATCTTTGACTCTTTTCCGCCAGCGACACACTTTGCGGACATTGACGGCGGACAGTTAGTGCATGCCCGGGGGGATGACTACGATGAAATCATCCGGGACTTTTCAGGGAAAACCTGGGACCAGCTGGATCACAGGTTGATCTCTATTCACCATGAAGCCCCGGTGTTCATGTCATATTGGGGGTTTCTGAAATTTCTACCTGCCTATTTAGTCGATTTGTTTGACGAGGATACTCAGGTTGTACATTCTCTCTGGAACCGACTGCTGGAACTGGAAAATGGAAGTGCTGTCATTCCTCAGAGCAATGAGTTAACCAACGACCAGCGTATCTGCTGTATCCTGGCATTTGTCAGAGTCACTGATTTTCCCCTCGACACGAGGATGCCTGCGCGGACACCGGAAGAATATTACCACAATCCCAGTCCAGAGGCGGCGTTTAATATTGTCACTCTGGGACTGCATCATGAGCGCATCGCCGCCATCCGCACGCAAATTGAAGCGATCAATGACAGCTTCGTGGGAGAACGCTGGGACAGCGGGTAATCTGGCTGAACGCTATCCAGTCAGGATGCCACGCGATTATTGAGGATGCGGAATCGATGGTTTACTCGATCCTGACGGTGAGTTTCAGTTTTACTTTCGTCGGGCTCAGACAGCGAAATTCATCGCAGGCCTGGTATTGCACCTGGCTACTTATCTTATATTCACCAGGTGGGGCATCTTTGGAAACCTGAATCATTTTTTTAAACTCGACCTGACCTGAATAAACGGGATGACTGTCTGAGGACAGTGAACGTCCTGGTGGAGGAGCCTGCCAGTCATCCTGTGTTTGAAAAACCTCAGACAGTTCCAGTTTGAGTTGCGTGGCGACATTTGCGGGCTGTTCATCCAGTGCCCGGATTTCCCACAAAGGGGCAATTTCGAACTTCACTGTCAAGGGGAAACTTGTCCCCGGTTTCACCCGTTGATGGGGAACTTCAAGCAGAACGGAAACCTGCTGGCCTTCGACGCGATCAGAAACCACAGTCTGACTAACCTGCTGACTTGCCCGGGGAAGACTGGTTTCCTTTTGAGGTTGATCCGCAACGGTACTGCTTTCTGGAATCACTTTCTGCTCGGATGCCTGCTCACAGCCTGAAATTGTCAACAGACAGCAGCACACGCAAATCAGAGTCAAGGCGTCTCTGGTGCAGAAAACAGGTTGTCGTTTGAAAGACAGATCGTTCATGATTTCCTCAGATACAGCCAGACGTAACCATGAGGTTTTGCCAGATCGAAACTACGGTTTCCCTTGCGGTGTGTACTGGCCAGGAAGGGCTTCAACTGCTTTACGAATTCCGCGTCGTGCTTTTCGAACGCTTTGGCTTCAGGACTGTCTTTGAGGGCTTTATATTCCTCTGACCATTCTTTCGTTGCCTTCTCGCTAAAGAGTTTATCACCCGGATAGCGTTTTTTGAAATCCTCCCGCAGGGCTTCAATTTGATTGCTGTATGCGTTGCCGATTTTTTCTGATTCTGACAGCATTGTCTCAACTTCTTTTTTCTCCTGCTTTGTCAAGTCTTTGCGAAAATCGTAAGACGTATTGAAATCGCCGAGAATGAGATCCAGCTTGCCATCCTGATTATAGTCAACGACTTCAATTTGCGCGCGAATTCCAGGAACAATTTCATCTTCATTCCAGACGACCTGGTTATAGCCGTTCCCTGCATGTTGGGGGATGAGGGTTTTTCCTTCTTCAAACTGAGGCGCTGTTTTCGAGCCTATATTACGGAACCAGGTAACGCTCCCCTTATCACTGCCAGCTAAAATGTCCCATAGACCGTCCTGATCCCAGTCTGCGATCACCGGGCAGCAGTGGTTCTCAACTTCCAGCGGTTTTCCGCCGGCGTCGACTGTCTGGTTCTCTTCAGCAAAGGCATACTTTTTCGCGTCCCCTTCATTGAGGCGCAGTTTCAGGTGGCCGTCGAAGCAGCCAATCAGCAGATCGAAATCGCCGTCCGCGTCCCAGTCGACTGGAGTATAAAAACTGCCGAACGACTGGTAGTCCTGTTTCTGTTTGACACTGCTCCGCACCGGGACGCCTGCTTTGTCTTTTAATTCTACAGGGGCAGCGAATTTGTGATCGGGCAGTCCACGAAAATAGAAGCAGGTACCCGGATCATAAGAACTGCTGATGAAATCCCGAATGCCGTCGTCGTCCAGGTCCACGAACCGGGGCTGACCACCCACGCAACAGTAAATGTTGACTTTCGCGTCTTTACCGCCCGCCTGAACTTTTCCCACATCTTTATAAGACGGGGCATCACTGCGGCCCACATTCTTATAGAATTGAAACGTACCACTGAAATCGCCCACCATCAGGTCTTTCAGGCCATCTCCATCGAGGTCCTCAATGCAGGGGCTGCTGTGTCCCCAGGCGGCACCGGTGTCCATAATCGTTCCCTCTGCTTTCAGACGAACCGGCTTTTCAAACAGGTCATCGGCAAAGGTCGGACCAGAAGAGATCAGGTAGTAACAGCAGGCACACAATGAAAGCAGGCGGAGTGAAGTCATCGAATATCCTCACTGATGGTTTAGATGATGTTTCAATTGTTTCATAACAGAATCCTCTCACCGTAGAGAGAGTTTGTGAGCCTGCATATTTGTCTGATAAATTATGAATATTTTTTATCAGTTGCGCTCAAGGGTACGGGAGTTGGTTCGTCAGATCAACTGCGATTCAGGAATTCTGTCTCATGAGATGTAATGGGTGAAACTGTCGATTCTCATTGAAAGCAATGAAACGAATTCCGTTCTGTATTCCCACTGCAGTGCTGGAAGGGTATGATACATAAGCTTTTGCGGTTCGTGCTTCAATCAGATCAAGATCCACTCTCGAGAGTATCCACTCTTTTCACTTGTACGGAAGGACCTGCAGTCATCATGAAACGTGCCTCGCAGTTGTTTGTCTTGTCGTTCATCTGCCTGCTGGTGACCGCTATCGCGTCTGCGGAACGACTGGTGCTGGTCAGCGCTTCCTATCAGAAAGACCTCCTGGCGATCTGCGATGCCGATGGCAAAGTGCTCTGGTCGTACAAAACGGCAGGTCCGAAAAAGGGGCACGCAGGCCATCACGACGTGCAACTGCTGCCTAACGACCATATTCTGTTTCATGACAGCTGGACCGGCTTGAAAGAAATCACACTCGCTAAAAAAATCGTCTGGACCTACGATTCCGCAACGATGAATGGCAATGCCGGTAAACGTGTCGACGTGCATGCTTTTTCCCGGCTTCCCCATGGGAACACGGTGATTGTAGAAAGTGGCGTGGGGCGGATTATTGAAGTCGGTCAGGACGGCAAGCTGGTGCATCAGTTTCCCCTCAAGAAAGGGGGGACGCAATCCACCCGTCTGATGCGGATTACGCCAGCAGGAACGTATCTGGTCTGCTCTGAACAGCCTGGCGTCGTGACCGAATACAATCGGGACGGCGAAATTATCTGGGACTACCTGATCAACACCCGCGTCTATGGTGCCATTCGACTAAAGAACGGCAACACACTCATTGCGTCCGGCAGTGGTAACAGTATTCGCGAAGTGAATCCGGAGAAAGAGACGGTGTGGGAGATCCAGGGTAAAGTGCCAGGGACGGAAATCGAACTCAAATGGACCACCTGTCTACAGCAACTGAAGAACGGCAACATCGTGATTGGCAACTGCCACGCCGGCCCGGAGAATCCACAGATCATCGAACTGGATGCCGACCGAAACGTCGTCTGGAAGTTCGACGAATTTGATCTGGTCGGCAATGGTCTGGCCTGCTGGCAGATTCTGAATGATGCGCAATCTTCCCTGATCCGTAAGCAACTGGAAGCACTGAAACCATGAGTATTTCTACCTATAATTCGATTCTGTTTGCTCTAGAGATTGGTGCCTTCGTCGCGATCTGTGTCATGATCGTCTCATTTTTGGGGATGATTATTCAATGGACGACACCGCGACGGGGACGGCACATCCTGCGGCTGCTGCTTTCTCTGGGAATCATTGTCGGCTGCATCGTGGTGCAACAGTCAATTTTCTGGGGGATGCTGATGCCCACTTTGCGTGAACAGCAAATAGCAGAGCATGAGGAGGGACGTGCAAAACAGCTTGATGAATCGTCTGTTCTGAAGGTAGGGGACGAGGCTCCTGAATTTACACTCACGATGACGGATGACAAAGAGTTTTCATTAACACAGGCACGCGGAGATGTGGTGCTCATCAATTTCTTCGCGACCTGGTGTGGACCCTGTCGCGTCGAACTGCCACATATTCAAAAAATCTGGGAAGCACGCAAAGAGAACCCCCGATTTCGACTGCTGGTGATCGGTCGCGAAGAAACGATGGAAACGGTGAAACTGTTTTGTGAAGAGAACGGTTTCACATTCCCTGCGGCCCCCGACCCGGATCGCGTGGTCTTCTCAATGTTTGCTCACGATCTGATCCCGCGGACACTGGTCATTTCACCGGAAGGAAAAATCATCTTTTCTCAGGCCGGTTTTTATGAACCCGATGTTCCGCAGCTGGAAGCATTGCTGGATGAACAACTGGCCGGTCTGCCAGAAGAGAAAAGCGAAGCGGTTGCAGAGTAAGCAAAACAGCATCGTATTATTTGTTTTGTGCAGTGGTAATAGCCAGGGGGAGTTATGAGCGGTGAGACATACAATCTGGTTATTTATCTCATCGCGATCACAATGTCCATTGCCATTGGCGTGTTGGTATTTTCGCTGGGTTTTATGTTGTTGCGTTGGAAAACGCCAAAGCGAAGAGGACATGCACTTCGACTGCTGTCCTCAGTCATTGCGATTATTGGACTCTACGCGGTGACTTACGTTGTAAGCAATTGGATCTATTGGCCGTCTCTCGTTCGCGAGAAAATCGCAGAGGCGAATGCATTCCGCGCGGAGCGGCTTATTAAAACATCGGTCGTACAGGAGGGGGATACTGCGCCTGACTTTTCTGTGACAACGACAGATGGCGAGTTGTTTTCCTTAGCAGCGGCGCGGGGCGAAGTGGTGCTGATCAATTTCTATTCAAACTGGTGTGGCCCCTGCCGACTGGAATTGCCACATATTCAGCAGATCTGGGATGAGCGAAAGAAAAATCCGGGTTTTCGTCTGCTGGTAATCGGACGAGAGGAAACAGAGGAGAAGGTAAAACAGTTTTGTGAGGAATACGGTTTCACCTTCCCCGTCGCTCCCGACCCCAAACGTGAGATCTATTCCCAATTCGCCCACGAACTGATTCCACGGACTTTTGTGGTTTCTCCTGAAGGGAAAATTGTTTTCTCTTCGGTAGGTTTTTATCAAGACGATCTCGAGAAACTGAAAGTTGTTCTTGACCAGCAACGGGCCGGTCTGCCAGTAGAGAACAGTAAACCTGCTGTGGAATGAATGAAAGCAGAGAACTGATTGAACTATTTCGATTTCTTCGCTGCCAGTGCTTTGTCGATTTGTTCGCTGATGATGTATTCCATGATCCGCAGGCTGGCACGGGCCCCCTCTTCCGGGGAGATATCTTCGGAAGAATCCAGAGAAATCGACAGTTTGTCAGCCGCATTCTGGAAGTACATCTCGCCGAGTTCTCCATCCCAGAAACGCGGACCAAAGATCACACGACCATCCGAATCGATCAGATAAAAGCTGAGATCGAGAATGCCGCCATGATATTGAAAATTGGTGACACCTCCAGTTGGTGCGGATTGATCAATGGCGGCGTGCGTTTTAAAACCTCGGAACTGGTGGAATGCGCGAATCTTTTCCTTGCTCGTGCCAGGGGGGTAGAGTTCCAGGAAAACGACTTCTTTTTCGGCGTATTTCGTATGGAATGCCTTAATTGTCTGTTTGATCATCTCAAGCCACTGTTGATTTTCCGCTGGAATCTGTTCAAAATCAAAATGCATCACATCACCCAGAAATAACAGAACCACAACTTTGCCGCGGAAATCTGCGAGATTCCGTGTTTTTCCATCCACCCACTCCTGAATCTGCAGGGGAGGCGCCTGCTCAAGGAAGTTGACGAATTTTGGAGGTTCAGGTTCAGGCTCAGAGGGCAGGGGGTGTGTCTTCCCCGTTACATATTTCTGCCCGTCAATCTTGTTTTCATAAACAGTTCCCTCTGGAAACTGGAGTGCCAGTGTTTCTGGCTCAATCGATTGATTGGCTGTGATGCTGACGACTTCCCAGGTTTTGTAGCGACCCTCGATTACGGGAATGGGTAGCTGTGCTAGCCTGGCTCGCTCTTCGGGCTGCATTTTCTCAGCCTGCTTTTGCTGTGTGAGCCAGTCAGACGTATATTCCTGATATTTAATCTTTACAGGATAGTAACTGTTCGCCACCTGTTTGATTTCAAGTATCTCCAGGTGGTGACTCAAGCCAGAGATCAACTTGTTGGACGGATCAACAACCCCCCATTCAATGCGTAAAGGAAGATAGCCACGGCTGGGATCGATCCAGGCTCGCATCCGCCAGCGCGACTCCTTCGAGCGTCGAGGATAGGCGCTGAAACTGTCAACCAGAATGACGGATTGGCCGTTCACCTGGCTTCGACCTGCGATCTTGTATTGATCGGGATTTTTTGACATGGAATCATCGAGTGAATACGTGGGCAATTTCTCATCCCATTGATATGCATTCAGACCCAACGGCGCACTGGTGTGAAGGGAAGGCATCTCCTTCAGTTGATTTCCAATTGAAGCCTGCAGGGAACTGCGTTCTTTATTCCTGCCAAACCAGTGCCTGAGTGGAGGCTGGTTGGCCTTTGACCAGGAGATGAGCTTGATGGAGTCGTAGTGTAGATTTAGATTCTCCGGCGGCCAGACAGGCCCTTGATCTAATTTGGGATTCTGCTGTCGTTCACTGTCGGACCAATAGGGCCAGCGCTGGTGAAATGAGGAACCATCGGTCCAGAAATAGCGTTGCTCGACTATTTTTTCCCGCAGGCGTTCCTGGATTGCTTCGGGAGTCAGCTGTCGTTCAAGTTGCTGTTGCTTCAGTTGGAATGAAATATCCATAAACCGAAATTGATCTTCGCTGATGACTTTGCCGTCCGCCGTGATGAATTGGCTGCGGTCCAGATTGGGAGCCTGTTTAATCGCCTCCAGCTCAAACTGATCTCGTGTGATGCAATTCATGTTCTCTTGTGATAGAACACGATAAGTCATCTCGATGGGCAGCAGATTCTGAAGATTTGCGTGGTACCCATTCAGGATCTCTTCCACAGTTGGCAATTTATCTTTTGCGACTGCTGTTTCGGATTCCGTTTCCGTTTGTGAATGGACGGCGATGGGCGCAAAGGGGAGCAGAACCAGAGTCAACACGGCGATTCCTGCTTTTATCGGCCGTGAGAGTCGGCTGCGAACGGAATCACACATAATGGATTTCAAACGCCCCTCCAGAAAATGTTGTGAACCCATGCCCGTTGCCGCGGTGATCGGTTGTGCCTGTGAGACGAATCCCATGGCTTTCACGAGGACTTCAGCATACGCGCGTCGCAGATCCGGAAGTGTTTGAATGACCCAGGCATCACAGCAGGTTTCTTCCGTGATGCGAATTTCCCGACGCAGCCACCAGAGTAGCGGGTTCCACCAGTAAACTCCCGTGGACAGCAGTTCCAGCAGACGCACCCAGTGATCGCCGCGCCGATAATGGGCCAGCTCATGTAATATCAGTGTTTCCCGCTCCGCCTGGGTCAGTTGTGTGAGCAGTTTCGCCGGTAAGATGATGCGGGCTCGACTGCAGAAGACCCAGAGCAGCGGGGAAATATTGGCTGAAATCAATTCGACACGCGGCAACGACTTTAAACCGATTTGGGCTGCCAGTGATGAGGCCTGTTCAATGAGGTCGGCGGACGCCGGTTGAGTATGGCGTAATCGTTTCTGAAAACGAATAATGCGAATCGCCGCCAGCAGAAAACAGACGATGCTTCCCATTCCCCACAGAAACAAAAGCGCGGTTAGAAATGAAATCTCACGCAGCCTGTTCCACGAGAAGTTACCGGGAATCCAATGTGAGTCTGCTACGTATTTACTGGAAGCAGGTTGTTTTTTCTTCAGGTCGCTTGAACCTGAATGTGCTTTGGAAGTCGATTCTGCAGGACGCCCTGACAGGTTTTTCAAGGGAGCCAGCGATTGCTTCGAAGACGGTGTCTCCACTGCTGGTGACTGTTCCTGCATGTCCGATCGTTGAGGGAGAGTATCTGCCTGTTTCTTGTCCGAATTGACTTCAACAGAAACTGATTCCGCCGGGAAGAGTTCGATTTGTGGCTGCCAGTAAGCCGGCGTGATGAGCTTGACGAGAATCAAGACCAGCAGCAGATGGATAACCGCCGGGTTTTTGATCCAGCGGCGTAACAGCATGACCACGGCAAACAGGCCGGCTGCAATCAACACATTACTGAGCATTCCATTCAGTATCGGATTCATCACCATCTCCCTATGGTTTTTTGTTTTGTTTCGCCAGATCGTCGATCAGATCCATCAGCACTTTCTGCTGCTTTCTGCTGAGATCGTGGTGTTGGGCCAACTGCGTGAGCAGTGGCGTGAGTGAGCCTTCACAGAGCGTTTCTGCGACTTCCTGTAAACGTCGCCCGACCAGATCGTCGCGGGCAATAGTGGCCTCATAAGTGAATGCGATGCCTGCAGGCTCACGTTGCACAAAGCCTTTTGTTTCCAGACGTTCCAGTAACTTTTTCACCGTGGAGTAATACGCGTCAACGCGCTGGGGTTCCAGAACTTCCGCGATCAAACGGATGGTCGCGGAACCCTGCTGCCAGAGTACCTGTAGAACACTCAGTTCGGCTTCCGTGACATCGCGTGATTTATTAACCATGATTACCTCACCAGAACATAGGACATGCTGTCGCAGGGTAGGGTAGGACATGCTGTCTCAGGTGTCAAGATCTGACTGCGGATAATTTGCAGCGAGCAGAAACCAATTGCCGTTCCCATTGGAATCATGTTGGCAATTCACATGCAGGCTGTTTAGGATAGAGTTTTCTGTTGCCAGATCGCTCATTTTCACTGGACGGTATTATGAAAGCATTTCTCCCGCTGTTTCTGATTGTTTTCCTATTCAATACTGATCCGGTCTCTGCAGACGACAGACAGGAGTCGAAGAAATATCTGCAGGTGGTACAAGCCTATGCAGATGCGATGCTGGAACACGGGACCGATGTTTATGGCAGTGTGAAATCTCCGTTATTGCTGTCGATCATGCAGCGGACGAAGCTCAAACCCTTTTCTAAAATGCCACCCGCGCCAAACGGCATCCGACAGGGTGACCGGGTGACGACGCATGGCTCGAATGTGAACCTGGATCAGAATCTGTATCGGGTACTCTATGCGTTATCCGAGATCACCGCCGACCCGAAATATCAACAGGCGGCGGATGCTGCATTGAAAACATTTCTGGAAGTCACTCCCTCCTCTGAAACTCAGTTATTTGCCTGGGGTGAGCATCTCTGCTGGGATCTTAAAACGGACCGCCCGGGGACCTACGAAACAAAAGCCATTCATGAACCCAAACGTCCGACGATCTTGTTCGAAAAGTTTTATGAATTAAATCCTACGGGAACGATCAACTATTGTGACGGACTCTGGGAACATCAGCTCTATACTGACAAGCAGGGGAGGAAGGACGGTAATTTCAGTCGTCATGCAGCGTATGATAAACATGACCCACGCCGCAATTATGATTTTCCTAAGGAAGGAGGCTACTTCATTCATGACTGGGCTCGTGCGTATGCAAAAACACAGGATCCCAGGTTTCTGAAATATATCGATGTGCTCGCCAGTCGCTATGTACGTAAGTTGGACAAGCATCAAAACAACCTGATTGAGTTCGACTCGATCCGTAATTATGCCGATACCTCTGCCAGCATTTCCCTGGCGATCGACTGCCATCATGCAGCGCAACTGGTGGGCCCTGGCGATCTGCGGGAGAAACTGCTCAAGCTTTCGCAATCGATTGACACGGGTCTTCAGGCCCTCCCGCATCAGGTTGATAGCCTCGGTTTCGTGGAATATGTAACAGCGGAACCCAGGTATCAACTCTATGAGCACAAACAAAACGGCGGTTATTCTTTTCTGTGGAATATCAAATACGGACGTAAGACGACTGGCATGCTGGGAGTCCTGTTTGATAGTCGCTACCAGCAGCTTCCCGAAGGACCAGAGAAGGACCGATACCGCGAGATGATTCTGCAGGCAGCGGACCGCTATCTGAATAGTGAGCCTGATATGTCGGAGCGTCCCTGGCCGGTCGAAATCGGGATCGCTGTTTATCTGCAACTGGCTGCTTATGAAATGACGAATAACAACCAGTATCTAATCCGGGCCCGGCACTTTGCGAAACTGGGACTCCAGCATTACTGGCCCGATTCACATCCGCTTCCCAAGGCCGATCCGCAATGCAATCATTACGAAAACGTGACCCGCGCAGATACCCTCGCACTCGCGCTGCTGAAACTGTATGTCACGGAAAAATCATTGCCAGTCTCACTGGGGATTAGTGATATCGATCGCTGACGCTGTGCGGTTGAGAATTAAAAAAAATATTATTTCAGATTGTGGTTGACTCTCATGCAAAATGCATTAACATCTAATGCAGAATGAATGAGAGGTTGAAACTCTCTTCTCACTACAAACAGCTGGAGCGGGAAATGCCTGAAAATGAAATCGATATTGATGTGACTGATACGGAGTTGTCCGTACTGGAAATACTGTGGGCAAATCCGGAAGGTATTTCCGTAAGGGAAATCGTACTGAAGCTGTACGGCCGCCACGAACATTCACTGCATGGCGGGGTGAAGAGTTTTCTGGACCGTCTGATGGAGAAAGGTCTGGTGACCGTTGATAAGAGTGGTTTTGCTCATCGTTTTGCAGCCGTTCTGGATCGCCAGGAGTTTGTGGGGCTGCAGTTAAAGAAAATGGCGCATAGTCACTTTGGTGGTTCGCTCGCACCGATGCTGCTCTCACTCGTAGACCAGGCCAAATTGAGCGACAAACAACGTGCTTCAATTGAGAAAATCATAAAAGATATCAAAGACTAGACTGTGTCCAGTTTTACTGTCGCGTCTCCAGGGCCGTTTGGACCGAGTATAATAGATTGGGAGACGCTATGGTTAAATGTGATGCGCTCTAGAGGAGCGTTACGATGAATTATCTATTGTACTGTCTACTCTGGAATCTGGTGTTCGTGACCGCAGCATCGTTAATGTTATCTCTGCTGGGGGCAACCCGCTGTCTACATGAACGACCGGCATTACGGCATGGTCTCTGGATGCTGGTATTATTGAAGTTCGTGACGCCCCCACTGTTTGTGGTTCCATTACTGCCGGCAATGCAGACGGAACAGCCAACCAGGACCGCGTTACCACCGATGGCAGAAAGTGATCGCACTGCGGAGGAGCAGGTCGCTCCTGTTTTAGTTGAATCTGCAGAGTTCTCAGTTCATCAAAGAACGCACAGCAGCGACTGGAATCATGGTGGTTTAATGATTTCCAAAGCGCTCCTCTGTCTGAGCCTTTTTGTGACGTGGATTTTCGCTGTTTTAGCGGTTGTTCAACAGTACCGATTGAAAAAAATATCAGCCCATTTTGCTGAACCGGAACAACGCCTCACAGCGATGCTGCAGAGTGTCTGTAAGTCCTGTCAGCTCTTAAAAGCACCCGAACTGGTTGTGGTCAATACGGTCTGCTCTCCGATGTTGTGGGTAGGGTTCCGACGTACCACGATCATTCTGCCACGCGCATTAGCAGAGACCTTAAGTGAGGAACAGTTGCGACAGATTCTGGCCCATGAAATCGGACATCTGGTCCGTAAAGATTATCTCCCCAGCCTGCTGGCCTATGGCGTCATTAGTCTGTTCTGGTGGAATCCCATTGCCTGGCTCGCACGTCGGGAAATGTTTATTGCGGCTGAAACCTGTTGTGATGCGTTTGCGATCGACAAGACATCCGGTTCTCGCCAGTCATACGCCAGAACATTACTGGCTGCCGTTGACTATGCTGTTCATGAGAAATCTGTGTTGCCAGTCTGGGGAACACAGTTTATCGAATCCCGTTCTTTGGAGAGGAGAATTACCATGGTTGCCAGTTCTCGTGTCAAAACAACTTTAACCCGTTCACATCGTGGGGCAATAGTTTGCCTCGGCCTGCTTGCGTTGATGTTGGTCCCGGTTCAGGCTGATCAGAAGCGCGTCTCCGGTAATCAGGTTGCAGTCGAGCAATCTCCAAACGAAACTCTTCCGGAAAACAGGCAGCTGGAGAAAGAAGAGTCCGATACGCCCAATACCGGGTCTGCTAATTTACCGACGATTCCAAATGTAAAGTTGATTTCCTGGTCGGGCAGTAAAACATCAAGCAGAGCTTATTATTTTAAGACCGTCCAGGCCGCTGAAACGTTCGCAAAGCTGGTGAAAACATTTCAGCTTGCAGATCAGTTCAAAGTAGAAGTTTCGGATACAAAACCCATGCTTACCGATCAGGATAAACGGATTTTTATCATGCCAGCTAACATCGCAAAAAATCTTGAACTCGACGGCGACAAGTATGTGTTATTGCAAGGCACGCGAGAAGATCACTCACGGCTGGAGAAAGTGATGAGTGCGCTGGAAACGAAGTAAGTTCAAACGACAGAAATAATCATCGCGTTTTCTGTCGGTTGTGTTGTACAGGATCTAAGTAGAGAAAGACGTTGCTAAGACTTTAAGGGAAAACAGGTTTCCTGGGTTGGGGCCTGATGGAGTTCATCTTACTATGATCAGAGGAGAGCAGAGATGGTCGCTAACAATAGAACCAGGTATGGCAGGCTTCGATTAATGCAGGTTGTACTGACCATTGGTGGGATAGTCCTGCTGACAGGTCTGCTGCAGGCCCGGACAGACTCGGAAACATCTGATGAATCGAAAGCGAAACCGGGGACGAGTGCGTATCATCAACCCCAGATCGCAGATGCAAGACTCGTCATCTGGGGAGTCGAATCTTCGATCAGAGCCTATTATTTCGAGACCGGACAGCAGGCAGAATCATTTACTGAAGCCATTAAGGTGTTTCAAATCGCAACTCCCTTTAAACTGGTTGTCACGGAAGCCGAACCGAGGATGGCCGACTATGATAAACAGAGACTTGTGTTTCCGCCCAATTTTGTCGATCAGATTGAGCGCAAGGATCAGGTATTCGTATTAATGAATGGCACACGTAAACAACATGACCAGCTTGAAGCGGTAATGCGGGCCGTGGGACGTAACTGAGGCACATTACAGCAGTCGAATTCCTTATCACAGAAGAGCCGAATGCAGGGTAAACGGCTTTTCTGTTTTATCAGTTTTCTCTGCATAGAGAGAAATCAGTTCGGTTCAATGCGACTCCTGAATCATGCTGTCGAGTTTACTCACAGTGTTCCAGTTTCTGGCGGTGACGGGGACACCCAGACATGATTCTACTTTTGCTGCCAGTTTGGAGCGACCAATGCCGTCCGGTGCATGCAGGTAGAAGACCTTGTCCTGCAGATGAAATCGTTCCGATTTTACTTGCAGTGCCTGCAGCTTTTCCAGATCCGGTTTGCGGGGAACGGAATCCAGAAAGAAAAAATGTAAGGCTTTGCCATCGTTGACCGGGAAAGGATTGTGATCAATCGCTGATTGTAAGTCCCCTTTCTCCAGTAATAAGATGTGGGGTTCAAAGCCCTGCGTTTCCCCGATGCGGGCGCTGATCTCTTTTACCATTTTAACGGTCTGTTTTTTTCGGGATTGAAAAATCACATTGCCGCTCTGGATATAGGTCTGGATCGACTGATATCCCAGTTCTTCCAGCAGTGTGGTCAGTTCTTTCATCGGCAGGCGATTATTTCCACCGACGTTGATTCCGCGTAATAATGCAATAAACGTATTCACCGAAGTTTCTTTCATTACTCTTTATCTTTTCGGGCTAAACGCGGTGACAGTGGCAGATCCCGATTCTATGGTCAGAAGTGATGACTCGGGAACTGACATCCAGTGGTGGGTTAAATCGTCCAGCGGCTCCGAGACGACGATGACCGCATCATCGGGGAGGATCGCATAGGTCCCGTCCAAGTCATGTAATGCTCTCAGGTGGCTGCTATGATAGAGTGTGCGGGACTGGGAATTGCTCGAATAGCGTACTGCCCAGATCCGTTCTCCGTCCGAAACACAGGCACTGAAATAGATGGCTCCTTCGATCCCGGCTGACTGACGGGCCTGTTCGACATGACCGATTGTTCTGGCGAGGGCTTTGGGGGCATTGTCTTTTAACCCGAATGTCAACGCCAGGTAAAACAGAAGTTCCGAATCAGTGGAACCTTCTATCGCCAGAAATAGACCCGGATCGACGTCAAACAGCAGTTGGCGTTTCAGTGAATGAAATTCGGGGATCGAGCCATTATGTTGAAAGAGCCAGTTCTGGTAGTTGAAGGGATGGCAGTTGGTGTTCTGGACCGGCGTGCCTGTTGAGGCCCGTACATGAGAAAGAAACAGACCCGCATGAATATGTTCGGCCAGATGCAGGAAGTTCGAATCATTCCAGGCGGGGTGTGTGTCACGATAGACGCCCGGCGTTGGGTCGTCCCCATACCAGCCAACGCCGAATCCATCGCCGTTCAGGCTTTCGACATTCTGTGTGGCATGACGACTCTGATCGATCAATGAATGATTAGGGCGGGTCAGAACATCGCTCAGTCGAAGCGAGGGACCGGAATAGGCTAGCCAGCGACACATGGGAAACGCTTTCCGATAATCTGGTGCAGAGATATTGTGCTAAAATGAACAATGTATAACAGTGTCATTCTATCAGTACAATAATCTGAGCGGAACGGCGATTGCGGCCGTTATGGTGTGAGTGATAAAAAGAAGACGCTCACTGTGTGATTAGGAAGGCAAGAAATCGATCAAGGGAAAGTGTCCCTGCAGACATGATTGCGGATTGATGTCGAGCCACTTTGAGAGAATCGTGGCATAAACACTGCGGAAATCAGTTGTCATTTTGAGATCGCCGTCTTGTAGATCGGACAGATCCGGAGCAGGGCCGTGCAGTCCTGCTTCGACGGAAGGGCTTGCCAGAAAGACGGGACCAGCGGTGCCGTGATCGGTTCCCTGGGAATCATTTTCGGCAACACGCCGTCCGAATTCACTAAAGACCAGCACGAGCACGCGGTCGTCCAGTTGGGAGTCACGCAGATCGTTGAGGAACGCGCTCAGTGCGCCGCTGAATTCTGAAAGGCGTCGATAATGATCGAATTCCTGATTGATATGCGTGTCGTAACCCGCTTGAACCGTGTAATAAACGCGCGGTTCCAGTTCGGCTCGGATCAGCCGGGCGATCTCTTTCAGCCGGTTTGGCAGACCATTATTCGGGTAACGTGTCTTTGTCGAACCGGTGTTTTTCACTTTATTTAAGCGCTCGACGGTGGCGCGCGCATCCACTGTCCGGCGGCGAACGAACTGCAGCAGGTCGTCTGTCGTGTTTTTGTCAGAATCAACTTCGGCGTCGATAGATTGCAAATCAAATTTCAGTTCAGCGAGGTTTTTAATTGTCGATGGGGTGGCCTGACGTCCTCGAAGGGCCTGCGGAGGATCAACGTCACCCAGACAAATGGAATCGGCGAATGTTTGAACCCGATTTGAATTCTGATCAAGGGCACGACCGAGCCAGCCGTAACCGCCGTGCGCTTTAGGGTTGAGCTGTGCTGACTGCCAGATCCCCCTACTCTCGAAGTGAGAGCGATTCGGGTTGGGATAGCCGACGCCCTGTACAATCGCCAGGCGTCCATCTTCCACCAGTCTGGCAGCATCTTTCATGGCTGGGTGTAAGCCAATTTCCGGATTCAACTTCAGAACCTTTGATTCCGAAATGCCTAATGTTTTTCGGTACTTTTGGTAATTATCATCTTTGAAGGGGACGACTGTATTCAGGCCATCGTTGCCGCCGTTGAGTTCGATCACCACCAGGATTCGCCCGTTTTTCTTTTTTTTCTCGGCGGCTTGCAGTGATCGTGTGAGAAAGCAGGGAACCGAGGAAGCGAGCGAGAGGATCGACGTTGACTGGAATGAAGTGTCGAGAAACTGGCGACGTGTCAACATAGAGGACTCCTTCAGTTGAGTTGTGCCTCGGGTGATGCGAGTATGTTAGCGACGGCCTGTTGCAGCACCTCATCGCGAGAATGGGAATTTGACGAAATGCGTTTAGCGATGCCTTCGATCCAGCCGGGAGCGGGTTCACCACCAAACAGTAACTCAGCCAGAAACGCCACGAAATCTTCGGGAGTACTGGAGCGTCTCTGTTTTGCGGCAAAGCCGGACCAGTCCGGAGGTGTCTGCGTTGCGGAAAACTGGCCGCGAGCAAGTCCCGCGGCGAAGTTGGTCCTGCTGATGAGGGCACTGGTTCTCAACCAGTCTCTGCCGCCGTTCCAGCCGCCGACATTGGGGGGATAAAACAGATCCTGGCCCAGTTTGCGCATCCAGTCTGCCAGAATCATGGTTTGCGGTGGCGGATCAACCAGTTCCAAAGCGCGCGTCGCGCCGATGATCAACTCAGCCGGCCCTGCCACACTCTGACGAATATTCTGGTCGGCAAAGAAAAGTTCACTCCGCAGAATGGTTTCTGTTCCCCACTCGATATCCAGATCGTGTGCCTGCAGCCCTTCGGCCAGAGCCTTGATGTCTTCCGACTGCGCGACTCCTTCGCCGAGAAAAAGTTGGCATAAGCGTCCTGCCAGACGCTCTGCGGTGGCACGTTGGTCCAACAGTAATTCAACGAGTTCGTCACCTTTCCAGGCACGGCGTTGATTAAGAATTGTCTTTTGACCGGCATCGTGTTGTGCTGCACGAAATGAGAACCGGTCATCGATCACTGTCCAGCCGGTCAGCGCCCTGGCTGCTGCTTTGACATCGGTTTCGTTGTAGTTGCCGATACCCAGCGTAAACAGTTCCATTAATTCGCGTGCCAGGTTTTCGTTGGGGCGCCCTTTGTGATTGGAGGGCGCATCCAGCCAGAGCAGCATCGCCGGGTCGTGCAGGACCGCGGTGAGCAGTTTGCCAAACGGCGCCCGTGCCAGGCTGCGGAACAGATCGTTTTGCTGTCTCATCAGTGACAGGTCTTCCAATTTTTGATTACTGGTGGCAAAATGATTGTGCCAGAGCAGCGTCAGTTTTTCCGTTAATGGATCGGTCGTGAACAGCATCCGAAACAGCCACCACGCTTTCAGGCGATCAGGCTGATTTGATCGAACGGCGGCCTTCGCGATGCTGGCAGACATACGTTCGAAATCATCAAAATATGTTTTCTCGCGCGTCGTTCCGTTTAACATGCGGTCAATGCTCGACTGGGGGCCTTCCTGCAGATCACGTTGGAGCTCATTCCACGTTGCCGCAAACCCGGCCCGCCGATGCAGGTGGACCACACGCCGCAGATTCCATGGCGTTTTTTTAGTCGGTCGATACTCACGCCAGCGGATTGAATGATCAGGCTTCGCTGCCTGAATGAAAAGTTCCATCACTCGGCTCCCGCGGGATTGAATTGGATGTCTCCGAGGTCACGTACTTCACCCGGTTGGAGAGGATCCCCGTTCACAAGATCGCCCAGTGAGAAACTGGTGCCGTTTTTACGTAGTTCTCTGGCATAAGCACTGTATTTAATTCCGGGGATCAAGCCTCTGATCATGAACCTTCCGTTTTTATCTGTGACATATTTAGTTGATCCCCCCGATTTTTGTTCAGGATTGGGAGGCAACAATGCGACGTTCGGATCGTTTTTTAACACCGAGAAGGAGTCGGAAAGCATGATATTGGCTTGGGGAATGCCGAATTCGTCAACGAGACGACCGGTGATTTCAGCCCAGGGTTCCAGGGTGATTTTCAAATCAGACGGATCTTTCTCATCGATTAATAGATAGCCGACCTGCTTGCGTTCCGGATCGATGGCTTGCACTCGCCGTGGTTGTTCAGGGCGATACCCCCTGATTTCCAGCTGTCCATTGCTGAAGCCATGCCAACTCGGAAATTCTTCCATCAGTCCAACGTAATTTCCATTCTGAACCGCTTTGCCGTCCTGCGTTATCACTTTTATCTGCAACGTTCGTCCCGAGTCGAACGGGAAGTCGAGCTGAACTGATTTCGCGTCTTCCGCGGGATTGACTTCCGCCATGAAGTGAAAGTTTGAAACGATCAACAGATAAGGCACTGTATAAAAGGCGTTCATCTGTTGATATTTTTTGCCTTTGATATTCTCCGCGCCCTTGCCTCGCTGGTATTGCTCGTGATCGTCGGCCATCACCGCCACAATACCAGGCCCCGGAAGAGCAGGAATGCGATAGGTGCCGTCGGATTGGAGTTTGTAGTGGGTTGTGAGATGCGCTAAACTCTTTTTAACCGGTTGCAGGAAAGGATTGTCATTGAATGCAAAGTAGTGGACGCGCCCCCCTCGTACTGGTTTACCGGAGGCCTTGTCATAGGCACGACCTTCTACCCAGATTCCCCGTGTTAGGTCCACATCTTTTTTCAGAACTGGAATTCCTGCGCTGGTCTCTGCGACAAACTTGGAGAGGAGATAAGGCTGATTCTTGGGATTTAGACAGATAACTTCATTTTTGCCGATCGGTAAGCCTTCCAGGCGATAGCGACCCTGGTCATCGGTGACTGTCTGGACCAGCCCCTCAGACCAGCCTGATGTACGATGCCCGGCCAGCCGATAGCTTTGCAGTGTGACACCAGGTACCGGTTGGTGTGTCTTCGTATCCCGAACCACGCCGGACACAGGGTGAGACGGTCCAGCCACATGCGTGAATTCACTCGGATGATAGACCATTTTCTCCCTCCAGGGATTGCTGGCCTGCATAGGGACTTCAATGATTTTTCCTTTGCGGGTTCGGGTATAGACGTAGCTAGTGGCGATTCCCGGACCGGAAATCAGGAGTTTGACGATACGTTCGCGTCCCAGGCCTTTCAATGTGAACCGCCCATTCCGGTCGGTCATTACAGTGGGAATGTATTCCAGCGTCGCACCGCCAACATCATTGCCGAGACTCTCGGTCAGTAGCATTCGTATCTCATAAAAGTCAGCTCCTGACTTCTCTGCTGCTTTTTCCCACTCGTCGAGCGATCCTGTCTCTGTAGAGTTCAACTGGGTCACCCGCAGACTGGCCCCTGCCACCGGCTGCCCTTCTATATTGACAACGCGGCCCGTCAGGGGCGTGTCGTCGGCGACCAGTTGGAAGGTGGACGTAGCATTGTGGATCCGTTTCCGGGCCTGGTTCAGAAATCCAGGAGGAGTGTGAGAATTCGCAAGTTTATCCAGCAGGGTTTTGCGCATTTCGCCAGAGGTCTCAAACTGATAGACGCTTTCTACCGCCGGGCCATAACCCTCAGCCTGGGCGATCAACATTCCTCCGTTGTTCATCGAATCATAAAGCTCACTCGAAGCGGGAATAGAGAAATCAAACTTGCCCTGATCATTCGTGGATGCAAGCTTAATCTGCTTGCGTTGATCCCTGCCTGTACTTACTAATCCGATCGTGGTAGCTTTGACCGGCTGACCATCCGGATTGACGACACGTCCTCGCAGCCGTAATCCCGCTGCTTTCGGGGTCACCGCAGTTGGTTGATCCTGGTCTATTTGTGATCTGGAAGTTATTTTCTCTTCAGAAGCGCTGGTTCTGGCATTCACAATCAGAGCCGCACTGGCCGTGACGGTGATTCCCATTACCGCGATCAAAACAACCCATCTCGCAGGCAGCCGGAGCGTCGGAGAACGCGATGAATCCATAATCCGTAGAATGCGGCGGCTCAATGAAGATCGCAGCGAGACCATCGCCAGACTGGGGTCCGTAGCCAATGCTGGGGCTGTAAGTTGTTCTGCAAAATCGACGAGCGTGTTCGCATAACTCTTGCGACAGGACCCAAAATGGATGACATAATCATCGCAGAGATCATCGGCGATGAGTTCCAGACGACGTGACAGCCGCCAGACCAGCGGTTGAAAGAACAGAATCGCAGTCGCGATGCGGGCCAACAGATGAAACAGACAATCACGGCGGGCCAGATGTGCCAACTCGTGCAGGAAGATATCGCGCAAGACGGGCTCTGTTAATGTTTTCTGTTCGGGCAGGAGAATCACAGGATTCCAGATACCAATGAGGCAGGGAGAATGGACAGAGGCCGCGATTTTGACCTGCGGCGGATTTAAACTCAGTGTTTTTGACGTCTTCCGGCAGAGTTCCTGAACGGCAGCCTCTGCTGGTTGACTGTTGCGACACAGTTGGGAAACCTGATGACATGCCAGCAGGAGTTTTGTCAGAAAAAATCCAGCACCGGTGACCCAGATCAAAGAGACGATCCAACCCACGACTGGTAGAGAACGATTTGAAGTCACTGGATCTGAAAATGACTCCTCTTTTGGAACGGTTTGGGCAGTCAGTCCGGTCTCCGGATTCCCGGTGTGGGGTAGACTCGTCGAATCAAAGTCCGTTCCGGGAAGACGATTCGTATCAGCTATCCCGTTTGGATCCTTGATCCGTCTCACTGTATTTTCATCAGCAACAGGCGGCAGCGAATTTGTAAGTTGGAGAATCGTGGGACTATCTGATTGCACGATCTGATCTGATTCCCAGGCAGGCAGCAAAGCGTAGCCGGTGATGCCGACTTTGCTCAATGTCAGAGAGGCGAGTGGGCAGAACAGGACGGCGATCAGTGTGACTCGCAGGATGGTCGACTGGACGGCCGGTTTATGTCGTCCACAGACACGCACAGCGAGCAGGCCGATCGTAATCAGAACCAAAGATTGAAGCAGAATGTGAACAGCAAAATCAGCAATCAGTGTATCAAACATGAGTAGATCTCCTGCCGTGGTGAAGTACCTCGTTATGACTCGTCGTTGATCAGTTTGCGAAGCCGCTGTAATTCCGACTTGGGGATTTTCTCATTTTCGATCAGATACGCGACCAGGCCGGCAGCGGAGCCGTCGAAGATCTTATTAATCAGTTCGCGCGTGGCCTGCCGCGTGACTTTGTTTTCTTTGATCAGAGGATAAAACACAAACGTGCGTTCCTCGACATCGTGTGCGATCGCTTGCTTGACTTCCAGTTGTCGCAGCAGTGTCTGTACGGTGCTATGTGCGATTTCACTCTTTTCGTTGAGCGCATCGGTAATCTCACGCGCATTAGCGCGGCCCCGATCCCAGAGGACCTGCATGATCTGCAGTTGCACACGCCCCAGTTGTTTCGAATTCATCCGTGTCTCCTGATTGTGTTTGTCGTTTACTGGAGTGAATTTACTCGAGTAAAACATCTTTGTCAAATGCAAAAAAAACATTTTATGAAATTCGTCGTGGAACAGAGTCCGAAAGCCGTGCCGCGGATTTGATTAAAGAGAAGCAGTGTCTTGACTTTGGTTAACATCTTTAAGGAAGGGAGAACTTTTCCGGCTGCATTAGACATGTCCATGTTCGGCTTGTTATATTCAATTGAAAGCAGACCGGCTTCGGTTTGAATCCTGTTTTAACTTAGCGATCTCGGTTAAAGGAAGTGCATCACATCATGAGTCAACATTTCTCACGCGTTTTTCAACGAGTTGCTGTTATCTGTCTGATTCCGTTTCTGTTGGCTGCCTCTGTGCAAGCTGCGAATTTTCAAAACGAAACGCAGGCGCATCCGAATATCGTGGTCTTTCTGGTGGATGACATGGGCATCATGGATACTTCGGTTCCCTTTTTGACCGACGCCGCGGGAAAACCAAAGCGTTATCCGTTGAACGATCATTATATTACACCCAGTATGGAACGGCTGGCGCAGCAGGGAATCCGCTTCAATCATTTCTATGCCATGAGTGTCTGCTCGCCGACACGCATTTCAATTATGACCGGTCAGAATGCCGCCCGGCACCATGCGACAAACTGGATCAATCCCAGAAAAAATAATGCAGGACCGCAGGGGCCGCCCGACTGGAACTGGGAAGGCTTGAAGAAAGACGATGTCACGTTGGCGCGCCTGTTGCAAAAAGCAGGCTACCACACGATTCATGTAGGGAAAGGGCACTTTGGTGCTGACGGATTTCCAGGAGCGGAGCCGCTCAATCTTGGATTCGACGTCAACATCGCAGGCGCCTCGTTTGGGGCACCGGGCAGTTACTATGGCATGCAGAAATTTGGTCTGGGTACCAGGCGGGCCCATCATGCGGTGCCTCATCTGGAAAAATACCATGGCACTGATATCTTTCTAACGGAAGCAATCACAATTGAAGCCAATGCTGCTCTGGCGTCTGCTGTTAAAACAGGCAAACCGTTTTACCTTTATATGGCACAGTACGCGGTGCATGCCCCCTTTGATTCCGATCCCCGCTTCGCCGAGCATTACAAGGACTCGGGCAAGCCCAAAAATGCACAAGCTTTCGCGACGTTAATTGAAGGCATGGACAAATCGCTGGGCGATATTATGAATCAGCTCGATGCGTTGGGTGTCGCCGAAAATACGCTGATCTTTTTCCTGGGAGATAACGGCTCGGATGCACCGTTGGGACATCAGCACGATGTAGCCTGTGCTGCACCACTGCGCGGCAAAAAAGGGGCCCACTACGAAGGGGGCATGCGTGTGCCCTTCATCGCCGCCTGGGCCAAACCGAATCCCAACAATCGGTTTCAGAAACAGCTGCCGATTCCCGCCGATGTGATTCAACCGCAGGTTGCTGCCGTGCAGGATCTGTTTCCCACCATTTTAGATATCACCGACGTCAAAGCTCCTGCGAAATACAAAGTAGACGGAAAACGCCTCAACAAACTGTTGCTAGGCCAGGCGGACCAATCGCGGCCCGAAGAGTTTCTGATGCACTATCCTCATTCACCACACCGCAGCAATTACTTCACCACGTATCGCAACGGTGACTGGAAAGTGATTTATCATTATGTGCCTTCAAAAGATTCTGAAAACTCACACTACCAGCTCTATAATCTGGCTGAAGATCCGTTTGAGCAGAACAACCTCGCACAATCGGAACCGAAGAAACTCAAACGGCTGATGCGTGCTTTGATTGCCAGTATGGAACAACACGATGCTCAGTATCCCGTCGAAAAAGGGACGAATAAAGCTTTGAAACCACGAATGCCCTGATTGTCGTTTGCGGCAACTGGACTGTGTCCAGTTTAACTGTAGCGTCTCCAGAGTTATTTGGACCGAGTTTCATTGATTGAGAGACGCTATGGTTCAATGTGATGCGCTCAAGTATGTTTGAAGAATTCCTGGGGAAGAGCTGTTCTGCAACAGCAAGTGGTCCATTTTATGAAGTTTTTACCGGGGGCTTTCAATCAGTTGGGTGAACAGGGTGGGATCTCCCGTTTCTCGAAATTGAAGCGGCGGTAAAGTGATTTCAGCAGGGATATGTTGAAAGGCGTCTGTCGGATTTGCTTCGTTGAAGAAGTCAGTGAGGTATTCCAGGAACCGGGGATCGACACTTGCTGCGTATTGACTGGCTGCATGGGTTCCCCCTTTGACCTTAATCAGATGTCCGCGCGGAAAGTACTTCAATAACTCTTCCGCATTCTCCACAGGCGTCGCTAGATCCAGAGTACCATGTATGAGCAGGACTGGCGTCTGACAGGTTTCAAACTGACGAAATGCATCATTTACCACAGGTGTGGGAGTCACTTTCCGTGTCGCTGTATAGAACCAGTTGATATCTCCCAGCCAGCGGCGGGCTTCTTCCTGTTTCAGCTCGTGTAATCGTTTGTCGGTAATTCCCAGGCTGTTATCGATCAATGTCAGTAGCAGGTTGTAACGCATCACTTCAGGTCGATCATCGATAATCTTTGCTGCCAGGTACTGGTAATCCTGGTGATAAAGTTCCAGTACCATTTTGGGCCACAATTCGAGCATGCTGCGGGAATGGACGCGTGAATTCAGTATCGGTTTCGTCAGATAATAGCGAACGTCATCGACGCCGATGACAACCTCAGTTGTTCCACCTCGACGCGGGTGTTTGCCGCGCACGCGTACCGGCTGATTCTCCAGCCGTGTCAGCACGGTCTTTAAAGCGCCCAGTAATCCTGCTTCTGGCAGTTTGATCGTTCCGGAGGCTCGGAGTTCGTTTTCGACTCGCTGGAAGACGTTCCAGATCCCGTTGGCACTGTCATAGGTATGATTGAGCGGTTCTACCCCCGACAGCATCATGCGTTCGACCTGTTCGGGATGCTGCTTCAGGTAGGCCAGTGCCCACTGCGATCCAAAACTGCTGCCACGCAAGGCAATCTGTTTGTAACCGCAGGAACGCCGAATCGCATCGACGTCTTCAACCAGATGCAGAATATCATATCCCCGGAGATCGAACTGCAGTTTCTGGCAAGTGAGAATCGAATTTTGTAAACCTGCCTTCAAGCGTGCGCCTGCCTTGTCAAATGACAATGCTTCCAGGCGTTGACCCGGTTGCGCAAAACACAGTTCAGGCAGTTGGTGAATTCCCGGCACATGGCTGTTCCCACGCTGATTCACAATGACAACATCACGCGTCTGGTTGAAGGCGAGCATCTCAGCATATTTGTTATAATGTTTCTGCTGTAATCCTGCTGTAATCTGTTTGGCCGTCACTGCTTCTCCCGGTCCGCCGGGCAGGAAGAAAACCGGTGGCTGCCCGGTGGGCTTTCGGGCGGGGAACCGAAAATAATGCACAGTGATGTTACGACTGCTGGTAGCGGTCCGGTTTTCGGGGACCACAATCAAGGCTTCTTCTCCTTGTAGTTGTGCTCCAAACTGGCATGGCTGGATGAGACTGGTACCCACTGCAGGAGCAGTCTGCGCTACAGTCGAAGCGGTGTTGGAAGGGATTCCGACGACGACCAGGAGTAAGAAGAATCGCGCGAATTGTACGAGCATAACGGTAACCCCGAAATGAATATAGGATCAGCAGCTTCATCCTAACGCAGAATCTTCCCTGGTACCAGAATTATCTTTACGAGGCAGGGGGGACGACAGAGTCGCATAGAGACACAAAGCGACCAGCAGCATTGCCGCGAGCAGGCTGCGTTCGTAGTAGAGCCATTCGAATAACGTCGGTTGAGTCACTCCGGGCAGACGATTCAGGCGATCGAGCGTCACCGCGGCGATCCATTTATCGCTGGAAGGTCGGAAATTGAGCGGACGCAGGTAAGATCGGACCCAGTTTAAATCGAGCCCCTCGGGAATACCATAGATCTGCATCAGTTCGACCGCATCTGAAGTTGCCAGCATTGATGCTGACACGCCTTGATTCTTTTCGAATCCTCCAGCGATCTGGAAAGAGTGGGTCTGTGTGCTGTGAAACTCGCGTAGCCACTGATGGACTTGCTTGCGGTATTTCTCACGGTCGATGGGGCGGTCGATCACCTCTAATAACTGTGTCACGCGGAGGGCAGTCTCCAGCATATCGGACGTTTTGACGACAGGGTTTTCAAGAGTGACCAGTAACCGCTGCTCTAGAAAGTCCCGATGCTCAGATGAGAGTTGATTACTATTAGCCAGGGCATAGAAGACCCAGGCGTTCTGATTCAGGCCATAGATTCTACGTGGTTTTCGTGAGTTGGCTTCAGGCAGTAGTGATCGTCGTTCTTCTTCCAGATCGGGAAGTGTATCAATCTGGTCGGGGCGCACGAGTCCTACCCGGAACGCACTGCCCAGAATAAAGGCTAAAAGATCTTGATCAGTGGCGATTTCGTAGTCTAATACTTTGCGGGCGCGGGACAAATCTGGATGAAGTCCTTGTTCGATCGTCCAGCGCGCCGGGATCTCCCAGTTACGAAAAGTAATCGAGGGGTAAGGTCCTTGCTCAAATGCTTCCACGTAGTGCAAAATTCGTGCTGGTGTGGCGGGCCACCAGATCTGATTGGTGAGCCACAGCAGTAACGGAACGGTGATGCAGACATAGAGTACTCCCGGTATCCATTCAGGACGTGCCACGTGTTGCGCAACAGGTGCTTTTCTGAAACGACGAAGAATCGCCCAAATCACAGCAGAAACTTGAACGGCAATCATGATCGCAAAAATCAACCAGCCATAGCCGCCAAAAATAGCAGGCTGGTTATAGACCGGTTTGCGAAACGGGGAAAGAACAATCAGTAAGAGGACATTAGGGATAAGAAACGTACAGAGAATAACGAGCCAATGAGGGGATTTCTGTTTAGACTCGAATGCCGTTCTCCCTCCCATGCGTGCCATACTGGTGATCACAATCGGTAGCAGGATCAAGGTGCCTGAAAGAAGGACTGCGGCGATCAGTTTTTGATCGACGAAATGAATCCCGCTTAGGGCTCCATAAGTATTCTGCATTGTCATACTAAGTAAGATTAAGCCTGACAGACAGGACTGTGCGATCAGCAGTCGATTACCGATCCCGTGTCGGGCAAAGCTGGAGAGGAAATACAGCAATAAGCCGAAGGAAGCCAGCAGAATCAGGAAGAGAAGCCACGTCGCTCCGATCATCGGCAGGATGAGGACGGCTGCAAATACCATGATCGCAGCGAACCTGTGGGATCTCCACCATTGCCGAACGGCTGCCTGGATTTCCCTGGCATCGCTGATGTCAGATTGATTCTCTTGCTGTACTTTGTGAATTTTTCTGGTACTGAAAAAAGTTGCCCCGACTAATAGAAATAAGCTGATCGCGGGGAGCGCCGCATAACCCAGCAGCTTCTGCGCCAGCGTTAGTGACGAGAGCTTGACCCCTCCGCCGGCAATCTTACCGCTGGTGATCAATGGCCAGGGAATGAATGTGGCGGCGACTGTCAGTAGTGGGTCATCTAATTTCTGAGATTCATGCTGGAGTGGTACCACACCCGCTTCGATTCGGGCGCGGATGCCGGCTTTGAATTCGGCTGCGTCAACTTGATGGGGACGAAGTGCTGCTCTCAAATCGGTTTCGGAAACAAGTTCTACAGACATAGCAACATCCTTCCAATTTGAGTCGTGGAAACTTTCCCGTCGAGCATCCGACGCAAAGCCTTGCGTGCCTGATAGAGGCGGCCTTCTACCGTCTTTTCTCTGAGCGACAGCAACACTGCAACTTCTTTGATGCTGGTCTCTTCCAGATAATGCATCAGCACCACCTGACGCTGTTTGAGAGGCAGTTGATCAATGGCGCTGCGTAGTTTTTCCAGTTGGGGCGCTGGTTCCGGATCAGCAGGAGCGGCGACCGATTCGAGGGTCGTGGCTTCCACAGACACAACATGGTTTCGACGTCGTTTGCGACTGCGGGCCCAGTTGCGATAGCGGTTGCGGGCCACACCACTCAGCCAGGGCCCAAAAACCTCAGGCTCCGACCAGAGTCCGCGACAGGATTCTCGACTCAGGTACGCCTCGGCAAAGCTGTCCTGGGCAATTTCCGCAGCGTCGTTCCAGGGAGCCCCCCAGGCAGCGATCAGGCCTACCAGCGGTCCACGATAGAGTTCAATAAGTTGTGTCAGGTCCATGCTGATCCTTTCTCTATCAATGTAGTATCCGGACCTGAATGGAATCACACAAAAAAAGATGAGAATTTAACGTTTTTTCAGAGATGTGGCGAAATTATAGTGTGGGACTGTGAAGAGACCCTTTTTGAGATCGATAGAATTCGAATCACTGCAACAAAAGCTAAATAATCTGAAAGTAAACCAGCCCGACCAGAATCAGGAGACTGATGCAGATCACCCAGACGGGAATGAATTTCAGTGGTCCGCCGACCGGGATTCTGATAAATCCTCCCGCCTCGGGGTTGAGCATCTGGTCGGTGACTTCATCGTTGGTGAGACGCATGATGAGGTCAATCAGCATTGCTGACCCGATTGCGGCAGTCAGCGCCACTTCGCAACTGTCACTCCATTTAAGAGCGATAAACAGCCCCGCGAGTCCGCCTATGCCGCAGATCAGGGTATTGAAGTTAAACAACGACATGTGTTGCTGCTTTCTACTGATACAGTCTTTGATGATTCCAGGTAAAGTTGAGGATCGATATCGTGTTCTATTTTTTCTTCAATATGCATTGCTTATCATTCTAAAGTGTCTTGTGGCTCTACAAAAACGATCACAGACAAATTTCTCGCAAATGGGTACATTCAGGATCGCCTTTAATACGATGGAAACCCAGGGAATGATAAAAGGCATCGGCTTCCGGAGTGTCAGCACGCAGGCGCAGTTGATCGAACACACCCTGGCAGTGGTTCTGAATTTCTGTGACAAGCAGGCGTCCGATTCCTCTGCGTCGACTGTCTACTGAGACATATAATCGTCTGACTCGACCCACGCGGTCGTTGTCACTGTACGGATCACGGTTCAGACCACATACACCCACAACGCGCTGGTTCTGCACTGCCAGCAATAACATTTCGCCAGCCTGCTCAAAACGATTTGTTCCCTCACGCCATTCCTGTTGCAGACGATCGACCATGCGAAATCCCTCCGCTCTGGCTCCGACTGCCAGTAAATCTAACTGTGTGGGATTTTTCAAATTTTGCAATGAGATCAACTTGAAACAGATCCTGAATGAGACAGTTCGAACTGTCATACCGACCGAGTCAAGCCGCCATCAATGCGGAGATTTTGGCCGGTGATGTATTTGGCACCGTCTGAAACCAGAAAGGCCACGGTTTCCGAGATTTCGTCCATCGTTCCATAGCGTCCCATCGGGATGCGCCGCCGCCGGTCTTCCGTTTCGGGCAGGCTGTCAATAAATCCAGGAAGAATATTATTCATGCGAATATTGTCAGACGCGTATTGATCAGCAAACAGCTTGGTAAACGCGGCGAGACTGGCACGAAACGCGCCTGAGGTGGGGAACAGTGGATCCGGTTCGAATGCTGCAAATGTGGATATATTGACGATCGGCCCCCCTCCACGGGACTGCAGGATCGGAGTGACCAGCCGCGCGATGCGCACGACATTGAGAAAATACACATCCAGCGCCTGATGCCAGTCGTCATCACTGATTTCGAGAATCTGTCCTTTAGGACCATGTCCAGCGCTGTTAACGACCACATCAATTCCGCCAAAGGAATCTACGGCAGTCTCTATGAGTCGTTTTAGATCATTCGGGTTTTGATTTGAGCCTGTAACACCAATACCGCCCAGTTCTTCAGCCAGCGCTTCACCGCGACCTGAGGAAGAGAGGATCACAACTTTAAATTCCCGTTCAGCGAGTTTTCGAGCAATCGCAGCCCCCATTCCGCTTCCCGCCGCTGTTATGACTGCAACTTTATCTGACATCTGAAACGCCTTTTACTTATTGCTTAATGTTGAATTATTTGAAGACCACGCGTTGATACCTAATCGCAGCGAATAAAGGATATCAGATTCCGCGTTGAATTACGTGTCTAGAGCGCATCACATTTAACCATAGCGTCTCACAATCTATTATACTCAGTCCAAATAGCCCTGGAGACGCTACAGTAAAGCTGGACACAGTCTAGAGTCTAGTCATCAACCGAACGGTCTTGAATTGGTTTTAATATCCGGGTACCAGAATTACTCCTCCGCCCGCCAGTTGGCAAAAGAATCGAGATAGGACCAGCGAAAATCCTTCTGCTTACGGTATTTCATATCGCGGTGGTCAAGTTGTTCCTTGACGAATGCTTCGAGATTCACCGGGTCGAGAAACGGGTCGCGGGTCTGCTGCTGCCAATCGGTCAATGTGTTGATCAGTCGCGATTTTGTCGCAGCGAACATGGGATCATCTGCCAGGTTATTCCATTCATAGGGATCCTGCTGCAGGTCATATAGTTCATAGCGTGGTGGTTGTGACCAGCGTGTAAATGCCTGTTTGACTTGTGGTGAAATCGTTTTCTGGTCGGCAGCGGTCGCACCGGAGATGACGAAATGGGGATGCGATTGATCGAGGTAGCTGTCGGCGATCAGATTGTCGGTTCCCGGCCGTGGATTAGAAATCAGTTTAAAGCGCGTATCGCGGAGTGAATGTTGAATGTAACAGTTCCGCGGAAAAGAGCCGGTGGTGAATCCGAAAATGTACTCGCGCCAGTTCGTCACACGTTCGTCTGTGAACAATGGTTTCAAATCTCGCCCTGGCAGATCTTCTGGAATCTGCATTCCCGCAGCCGCGAGGGCTGTCGGCAGCAAGTCCAGGGTCGAAGTCAGTTCCTTTCGCACCAGTCCCGGTTGTGTATTGCCCCGCCAGGAGACGATCAACGGGACGCGAAGTCCTCCTTCATACACGCTTCCTTTGCCACGCGGAAACTGGGCTCCATGATCGCCGATATAGAATATGAGTGTGTTCTCGGTTTCTCCCGCTTGATCGAGTTCATTCAGCAGTAAACCAACTCCGGTATCAAGTCGAGCCAGACAGTTGTAATAGTTGGCTACCTGTTCCCGCAGGCGCGGTGTACTTACCCCGACCCAGGGCAACGGTTTCACATCGTCGGCAGACAGCGGTTGTGCTGGTCGTCCATTAACTTTTTTAATGAAAGGCAGATGCGCATCGGGAAAGTTGACGGATAAGAACCAAGGCTGGTCTTTCGCCTGTGTAAAGAATTTCGCGGCGTGGCTCGCATAGGCGGTCACCGGTTCCCGGCGATTAAAATTCGCCGCACGGATAGCACGATAGTCAAAGGGAAACGCTGTTTCGGGGTTCACATGCAGTTTTCCGATCAGGCCCGTGTGATAACCCTGTTTCTTGAGCAGCGTGACAAAATTGGGAGTCTCCTTTGAATACAAGGCAAATTTATGTGTCGCCAGACCGATCTGCCCGTTCTGATGAGGATACTTCCCGGTCAGAAAACAGGCTCGTGAAGGCGAGCAGACCGAATAAGGCACAAACGCATTTTCGAATCGGACTCCTTTTTCAGCCAGTTGATCCAGGTGCGGCGTCCGGGCATAGGGATCGCCATAACAGCCCAGTTCCGGACCATTATCTTCAGAAACAATCAACAAAATATTGGGCGGCTTCGCAGTAACTGCGGGTGAATAAAATAATCCGATGAGCAATATCGGGAACCAGGGAAGCCAAATGAATCTCAAAGATAGTTGCTGCATCGCGGTGGTACCTGACTGATAGCTGAAAGTGAGTTTACTGAAGATCGCTGTGGTCACCTGCTCTCAACCTATTCTGCCAGAATCATGGTGTCCGTTCCAGTATATAATCTGGTATCCCAGTTAATCTGGATCTCTAAACTGGACACTGTCTAGTTCATCGTTGGTGAAACACAGAAACAGATCAAACAGCCTTGCAGACAGAGTTGCGAAGATGATTGCCAACAACTCTCGACTGTCACTGAATTTGGCAGCAACAAAAAAACGATAAACCCGGCAAAACCATAGATAAGGGCTTTAGTATTGAAAATCCATATGAACTAAGAATGTCCTGTATCCCTTATTCAATGGAGCGATTCAGTAATAGATTCTGGTTATCTTACTGATCCTGTTTTTGAACTTTTTCCAATATGGCTGAAAGTCGCTGCACGATCTCGGGGTGGTCGTTCCAGACGTTCTTCATTTCTGAGGGATCCTGTTCCAGGTTGTAAAGCTGTCCCGTTGGTTCACCTTCCGCCGGCTTGACTTCGCGTGCGCGGGTAAAACCACCAGAACCCCGTTTGGGAACCATTTTCCACGGTCCCTGTCGCACGGAGAAATGACCCCATAATGAATGGTGAATGGCATAATCACGGAGTGGCTTATCGCTTTTCTCACCAAGCAGCGCGGGCAGAATATTGACGCTGTCTGGTCCGGCTCCGGCAGGCAGCTTTGTATCTGTGATTGCGGCGCAGGTCGCCAGTAGATCGGTGAGTTCTACCAGTTCATCGCTGGTAGAATCCGTGGGAGTATGCTCGGGCCAGCGGACGATGAAAGGCACGCGATGCCCGCCTTCCCAGATGTCGGCTTTCGTGCCACGCAGATGAGCGTTGCCCTGATGGCCACGATCTTTGACATATTGCCCGCGGTGATTGGGTTTGTAATGTTTGAGGTCATCGGTTTCCTGAGGCGTCCACCAGTGATACAGACCGCCGTTGTCAGAAGTGAAGATGAACAGTGTGTTCTCTGCGACGCCGGATCGCTGCAGGGCTTCCATGATCGCTCCGACGGTCGCATCAACTTCGAGGACAAAATCGCCATACTCTCCGGCGGGGCTTTTGCCTTTGAATTCGTCGTTGGGCACCAGTGGTAGATGGGGAGCGGTCAGCGGGAAATACAGAAAGAAGGGGCGCTCAGGAGTCTCTTTCCCGTGCCGTTCAATGTATTTGACGGCTTCTCCCGTCAGAGTGGGCATTACACTTCGGATCGTAAAATCGGGTGAACGCATTCCCTGATCAACCGACAGGAACTCGGTCTGAATCCGCTCACTGGGAATCGTGGGCAGTACGACGGGCCGATCATTTTTGATAAAACAAAACGGGGACATATTTAATGAGGCCGAGATGCCGAAATAAAAGTCAAAGCCGTTCGCCAATGGTCCACCTGTGACCGTCTTGGTATAATCAACATCATCACCCACACGAGGACGCTGTCGACGATCAATGGGAACCGCAGGGACAGGCTGTCCGTTTTTGTCGGTCCACTGCATCCCCAGGTGCCATTTACCCACGCAGGCCGTATCGTAACCCGCTTTTTTCAGCAGCGAAGGTACGGTGACCTGATCCTGCTCGATGAGTGGCGGATCGAAGCCGTCCAGCACGCGATATTTCAAACGGGTTCGCCAGCAGTAACGTCCTGTCAGAATCCCGTATCGGGTCGGCGTACAGACAGCCGAGGGCGTATGGGCGTCGGTAAACTTCATCCCTTCCGATGCCAGACGATCGATGTGCGGCGTTTTGATTTTCGATTCTGCGTTATAGCAACTCACATCCCCATAGCCGAGATCATCGGCAAGTATATAAACGATATTCGGTCGCTCGCCGGCAAATGCAGCTGTTTGCAGAAACAGTATGAAAAGCAGGCAGGGGGGCATCATAATCGGACGAGTGTGTTTCACGAATGACTTCATCTTGTAGTGACCTTGTTGAGGGGATGAATGATCAAATGAGATCAATTCACTATAAGGACAATTAAAGTGAGAATGCAACAGGGGCAGGAATATTCGGTCTCAAGATCCCTGCAAATGAAGGGGAATCAAAACCTCTTCCTCATCATACATAAACATCACTCCGCCGGTGGCAAAGTTCGAGACATCCGCGATGGTGGCCTGGCCTTCCGGGCTTTCCAGAACCGCCTGCATCCCGGCTGCCGATTCCGCATACAGACTGGCAATCAGGTAATATGGCGGAGGACTGCCTGCTTCGGCAGAGATGCATTTTCCGATGGTCCAGCCGGTTAAGCCTTTCATTTGTTTCGCCAGCGGAACGTGAACTTCGTGATAATAGCGATCAAATTCAGCGGGGTCATCCGGATGTCCATACAGTACGGTTAAGCGATACATTTTGAATTCCTGTGGTCAGGTAGTTAAGGATCGAGGAGACGCGGTTACGTCTTTGACAGGGAAAGTTCTCCGAACTGACGAACCTGTGCGGTCACAGCGATTTCGGTGGGAAGACGTTCCATGGAACTGGCGCCGTAGAATCCGTCAATGCCTGGCACACGGTCGAAAATATACTGAGCATCGTCGGGCATCGCAATCGGGCCGCCATGACAGAGCAGCAGCACATCGTCCCGCTCGTTTTTCGCGGCGTCAATCATCTGTCGAATCGCGTCCACCGAATCATCCAGCGTTTTGCCAGTTGCGGCGCCGATGGATCCGCCGGTCGTCAGTCCCATGTGAGCAACGATGATATCTGCACCGGCGGCCGTCAGCAGGCGTGCCTGTTCTGCGTCGAAGGCGTAAGGAGTGGTGATTAGATCGAGATCGTGTGCTGCGCGGATGCAGTCAATTTCCAGATCGAAGCCCATGCCGGTCTCTTCCAGATTGGCCCGGAACTGCCCGTCAATTAACCCTACAGTGGGGAAGTTTTGTATGCCGGCAAAGCCCATCGCCTGCAATTCCTGCAGGAACAGATCACGCAGCAGGAACGGGTCGGTGCCACAGACACCTGCCAGTACGGGAGTTTTTTCCACGACGGGCAGGACTTCACGTCCCAGCTCTTTGACAATTTCATTCGCGTTGCCGTAGGGCATCAGTCCCGCGAGTGATCCGCGACCAGCCATACGATAACGGCCTGAATTGTAGATCACTATCAGGTCGATGCCACCTGCCTCTTCGCATTTGGCACTCAGACCGGTGCCCGCGCCGCCGCCGATGATTGGTTTCCCCGCCGCGATTTTCATACGCAGTCGCTTGAGAATGGCCTGTCTGGATTCCGGCATGAGCTGTTTCCTCGTGTTTCGTATCTCTATTGGAATTGATTTCCGCTCACCCGTTCGAATGCTGCGACCAGTGCTGCTGCAAACGCAGCGTCGTTGATGTGGCTAGCATGACGGGTAATGCGTCGTTCGTCGGTCTGCTGGATTTCCTGTTCCAGAGTCTCGAACAGACACTGGTCAGCCTCCGGATCATAGAAGGGTTCTCCCTGTTTATCCAGCATGGAAACTCCCTGTTCGGGAATCAGCATTTCGACGGGAGCGATTGATCGGTTGATTTTAGCAGCAATCCATTTTGCAAACTGTCGATTCTCTTCCGCAGTCGTCCGCATCAGCGTGACTTGTGGATTGTGTACGAGAAACTGGCGGTCGGCAAACCGTTCCGGAACAGTCTCAGGGGCACCGAAGTTGACCATATCGAGGGCTCCCAGACTCAACACGTAGGGGATGCCGCATTTGATGATCGTATCGAACCGCTGGGGACCGCCGGGCATGATACCTCCCACGACTTCGTCGGCCACTTCGGTCGTTGTGATATCCAGTACGCCGCGAATCAGACCATCGGCGACCAGTTTCTCCATCGCCTGACCTCCCGTGCCGGTCGCGTGAAAGACCAGGGGATCGAAGCCTTTTTTTTCCAGGTTCTCGCGTACCATGTCGACACAGGGAGTCGTGACGCCAAACATTGTCATGCCAAGGGCAGGCCGTTCTTCTGTGATTTCTTGTGAGTGAATCGCCATCCCTGCGATTGCATGGGCTGAGTTACTCAGTACCCGCCGCGATACCGAGTTGAGCCCCGCGACATCGACGACCGAATACATCATTGTGATGTCACTGTGTCCCACATAAGGCTGTGTGTTTCCGCTGGCGACCGTTGAGACAATCAACTTGGGAAAGCCGATGGGCAGTGCCTGAAACGCGGACGCGACAATTGCAGTACCCCCGCTCCCGCCAATCGCGATCACACCAGCCACCTGTTTTTTATTGATCTGATCGGGCAGCCAGGCTCGCAGCGCTGCTGCCATCGCAGTTACCGCCTGTCCCCTGTCGGTATGTTTGAGCAACAGATCGGGACCGTCGGGATGTGACGCGAGAATCGACTGCGCAGAAATGTCGGTCTGGTCCGAATGGCCGCGGGTACTCAAGTCAACCAGCACGACGTCGAGCCCTGCATTACGAATGGAATCCGCTACAAAGCAGAGTTCATCAGCTTTGGTATCCATCGTGGCGAGCGCATAGATGGTCTTTCGCATGCGGGTTCCTTCCTGTTCCATTTCGATCTCTCAACTGGTTTTCTGCTCAAACAATGGTTCATAGTGGGTATGCATGTCTGAATTTGTCAAGCTAGGTAGAAGTTTACTGAGGGAAGCAGATCGGGTCCATCTGTAGTGCCTGTGCTCTTCGTTCGGGATCGGATTAAAGATATTTACTCATATTCAGTGTCTGTTTACTACGCGACTTCCTGTTGTGAGGTAGAGTTCCCAACAGATAGACTGTGTCCAGTTTTACTGTAGCGTCTCCAGGGCCATTTGGACCGAGTATACTAGATTGAGAGACGCTATGGTTAAATTTGATGCGCTCTAGATAGACTGACCGCCACGATAAATGAGATGCCATAAGGAAAAACCAAGATGATCAAAATGAATTCAAATCTGCTGCTGACCTGTTGTCTGTTTGTGATGATTGTGGCGGGATGCGCACAGAATCAACCGGCGGCTACGGTCGCTGTGGACAAGAAAGGGGACACTGAAGGTTCCGAAACGGAAGCCGATGTCAAACCGCTGGTAAATCGTGTTTTAACACAAGCAGAGCAAGACGCGCTGACTCCGGATCAGGTCATTACGCTGCTCAAAGAAGGAAATCAACGTTTTGTCGCAGGAACACTGACAGAACGCGATCATTCCAAACAGGTTCGTGAGTCGTCTCTCGGCCAGTATCCCAAAGCGATCATTCTTTCCTGCGTGGATTCACGAATTCCGGTTGAGGATGTTTTTGATCGTGGCATCGGCGACATCTTCGTCGCGCGGGTCGCCGGCAACTTTGAAAATACCGATATCCTGGGCAGCATGGAGTTCGCCTGTAATTTATCTGGAGCGAAGCTGGTCTTTGTTCTGGGGCACGAACATTGTGGCGCTATCCGAGGAGCCATCGACGGGGCCAAACTGGGTAACATCACAGCGATGCTGACCAACATCAAGCCAGCCATCGACCATTTTAAAGACTACGATGGCGACAAAACGAGCCAGAATGTGAAATTCGTCGAAATGGTCACCAAGCAGAACGTCTTAGGTACCATCGACCGCATCCGTATGAACAGCCCGGTGTTGAAAGAAATGGAAGCCAAGGGCGAGATCAAAATCATCGGCGGCATTTATAACATGGACTCCGGTAAAGTCAGTTTTCTCGAGCAGTAGCAGGTGTGCTGTTGTAAATTTCAAACTTAATAGCGACGTTGGAGTGGATGCCAATTGCAGTCGGTTTTGGCGACCGGACGAGTAAGACAATCAGCATAACCCATAACCCGTTTTGATGAGAGAGTCAGGGTTCAGGGAATGGGTATGCTGCAACTCGGGTTTACGCAATGGTTATCTGCCGGATTCTCCTGCTTGAGCGTGAATTGCCAAATGGTATCGGGTTGCCAGCACTTGAATGTCTCTTGCATCCTGCAAGCAGTCAATCAGATTCTGCGGTATCGTATCAATGCCGTGCCGTGCACCAGCCAGTGCGCCCACGATGGCACCCAGCGTATCGACATCGCCGCCTAGGCGTACGGCGAAAGTGACAGCTCCGACCCATGAATCCGGTTGAGCAAGGATGCTATAGATTGAGGCCAATACCGTTGGAATGATGAATGGCGTGATGATCGGTTTATCGAATTCCGGTGTGCGTTGCCCGGCATGGGCGATGAAATCCATCACACCTTCATCATTGAGGTAATTCGGCAATCGTTGGAGCAGGTCAGCCATCTCGGAATTGATGTCACGGCAAGAGTCCGCAAGTCTCCTGCAGAAAGAGTGTGGAACGATGTCGCTGTCTGAAGACAGTAGATTTGCTGCCATAGCGATTACGATACCCCCGGCGACGCTTCGTGAATCCTGATGTGTGATACGCGAGACTTCAGCGACCACCGGAATCAGTGACTCGTCACTGTCGAACCATAGCCCCAGTGCAGCGGTACGCATTGCGGTGCCATTGCCAGCTTGACCAACTGGGGCCCCCATGTTGCGATGGTCACCGGTGGCAAGGTACCGCTCGGCGGCCTGGGTACAGGCACCGCCGGGACCGATGACAGAATGATGCCGCCATAGCTCCGCGATATGACGGGCAACATCAGCAACAATGATGTCATCTTGCTCAATGATAGACTGAATCGTCGCAAGCGTCAGTTGAGTGTCGTCGGTGTATTGTCCATTCGGATAACCGTGATACTCATGGAAAGAGGCAGCCAAAGAGTCAGCCGATGGAATTGAGTCGGTCCACAGTCCCTCGAAAGGCGCCCCAATCGCGTCGCCGACGGCACCACCAAGGAGCGTTCCAAGTACTATGGACTTTGCAGGGAGATTCATATGATCGACTGGGGCGTATAATCATTGATAGACAGAATTTGCTTCTATCGCATGCTATCAGGATTTTTGTCTCTAATCAATAGTAAGCTATCTGGATTTGAGTTCACAACAGAATGATTCAGAGACGACCGAGCAGTCTTAAGTGTGTCAATCGATAGATATATGTAATATTCGTCGTGTAAGTAATCGGTGCCAGTCGATGTATCCCCATCAGATGGAAAGAACGAATATCGAGTAATCTCTGATCTATTTGGCGGTCGACTAAGATGTAGCAGCTTCAATTCAAAACAGACCCTTTCGGCATTACTGTCTCGCTACCACATCCTTCTCATCTTCAATTTCACCTACGATTTCTTCCAGGACGTCTTCCAATGTCACAATGCCGATTGTTTGAGCCCTTTGCTGAACGACGGCCAGATGCTGGTGGCGTGTGCGGAACTCCAGCAACAGTTCGTCAGCGTGCGTTTCGGCGTTAACGACAAACGGCGCGAGCATGATCGCGGTGACGGATGTCTCTCCCTCACCATCGGCAAGCGACCTCAATACATCGCGGGCGATCAGCATGCCCTGAATATCGTCAGGGGATTTTCGGAATACCGGGTAGCGCGAAAACGCATTCGTGCGAATGATCTCTGCCGCTTCGTTGACCGTGGCTGATGCAGGAATGGAAGCGACCTTTCCTAGCGGTGTCATGATGTCTTGAGCCGTTCGATCATTGAGGCGAAAGGTCCGGAAGATCATGTGGCCTTCGGTCGGTTCGATGTGGCCCCCTTTTTGACCCAGTTTGACGAGCGCGCGGATCTGTGTTTCTGTTCCGATTCTCCTTTGTCCCCGTTTCACCTTGTCTGAAAACCAGGCAAGCGTAACACTGAGTGGATAGATGACGATTCCCAGTGTGCGAATTACGGGGGCTGACCACCGTGCCAATTGCGGTGCATAATGTGATCCCAGAGCTTTGGGAATGACTTCCGAGAACACGATCGTTCCGAGCATAAGCACAATCGTGATGGGAACCAGGACCTGTGCTCCGTAAAGTCTGAATGCCTGCTGGCTGACGAGAATCGGCCCGAGTACATTGATCAGATTAGTGAGAATCACGATCACGGCCAGGGAATGAGTCAGTTTCTGCTTTACTTTCCGCAGTCGTCTCGCACCGTATTTGCCACGTTGAATCAGTTCATCAATCTCCGGATGCGAAACGCTCAGAACAGCTGCATCAACCGCGGCCATCAAACCGGACAAGGCGATAAACACGATGATTGAAACGAAAAGCCAAACCATGAACTCACATCCCACGCAAGAAGAATCTGGTAAGAAAGTATTCCTGCGCCGACTATGTCACAAATGGGGCCACATTGCAACGTCTTGAACAATGAAGGGGTTCCGCTTCAAACGGTACTGCAATCGAGGATCTCCAGATCACGCAGAGACCAGCGGCGACCAATACAATGCCGAGTCGTTTTTTTGCTGACATCTGGATCACCCAATTAGCATCGTGTCAATTCGGCGATTTTTGCTTTCAGTTTCTCACCTCGGAGACGATAGGTCACAATCTTCCCATCCGGCCCTATCACGTAAACTGTTGGAAAACCCGTTACGGCCCATTGGGTGGCGACGGGACCTCCGAAGTCGTCCCAATACACGTTCCATGTTATCTTTCCCGATTTAACGGCATCAGTGGTGTCCTCTTGCTTTTCATCTGCCATGATGCTGAGAATGGTCAGCTTCTCATTGTGTTTTGCCGCAAGTTCCCGAAGGTCGGGGTACATTGCTTCACAGGGACCACAGCCTTTGAATGAAAACTGGATGATCACCGTTTTTCCCAACTGGTCTGCGAGCGACCAGTTTTCGCCGGATACGAGTTTAAGTTTCAAATCGGGAGCTGGTTGGCCTTCCTTTAAGTGACGTTCTTTAAACAGCAGGCCCGCTGCCATTTCTTTCAGCGTCGGCTTTGATTTCGTCTTTTCAGAATCGAATTCAATGATATGCCAATTGTCATCGATGTTGGTAACACCTGGTTGGCGCACTTCCGAATTACTGGAACTCAGCGTTTCGAGAATCTGGATTGCTTCCTGTTCGACCTCGTCCAGCTTATTTTCTGACTTGGCCAATGCCTTCCAGCTCAAAAGAGATTCTTTTTCTCTAGGATAAGATACATCGCTTCCATTCTGCAGTTCCTTGAGTCGACGTTCCCAGCTCTGCTGCCAGTTTCTTAACTTCAAAGACAGGCGCGCTAACACAAAACTGGCATACAGGCGATTATCCTCTGATACCTGCGGATCTTTGATGATCTGATTCAAGGTGACTTCGACTTGCGGTTCGAAGTTTCCGGTATCAAGAGAGCGAATGATTTCAGGAAACTCACGGGTCTGGCCGTAGTCTTTGAGAACTTGCAAAGTTTGTCGCCGACCGACATCGCGGGCGTTCTCGAATTCCCCCCCTCCACCACCTAGATGAATTAATTTACGCACTGCCATCAGGCCGGCGTGTGTGCCGTGATGAGTACGTTCAAATTCGGTAAGCAGAGGAACATATTTCGTGGCCGGATCATGGTCTGCAAAATATTTGTCTCGCTGCTGTTTGTCTTTGATTTTCTCAGCCTGAGTATAGTAGTTGTCGTATTCTGCATACATCTTCTGGATGAGATCCACCAGTTCCGTTTCTACCGGTTCCAGTTTGCGGGGGTGAAAGTCATCTGCCTGGGAGCTGGACCCTGAACCCAGGGCTGCGAAAACGACCACAGATGCGATACATCTTAACATGAGAGACTCACTGTGATTTTGCTGGTCAAGTTTTAGATACAACTGTTAAAGTGCACTGAAGTACTGAATCTGATCAGACATACGGGAGGATTTGTCTGTTAAATATTGATTTTATAATAAGAATGTCTGGGTGAATTGAAGTAGGGAAGTCTTCATCTTTGTCTCGTGACTCATCAATCCCATTCAAAACAACAGTCAGAAAACAGCAGACATTCTGACTGACATGCTTGCGTTCACCGGAGCGCTGCGGTGATCGACGACCACAGGCGGGGCAAGGAAGCGGGAGAGCTCGAGACGGCTGTGGCCGTCCGGGGTACGCAGCATGGCGATCTCAACGCGCATGTTACGCAATCCCGTGACGCCATCTGCCCAGTCTCCTTCGATGGGGGCACGTCCCTCAAGTTCGAGACCCAGTTCGGCGAAGAATTCAATCGCGGCGTCGAGGTCTTCCACCACGATGCCGACGTTGTCCATGCGTTTGACTGTCATAATCTCTCCTGGCTAACAGGGCTTCCCGTTGATTGTTATTCTGTTCTCAATATTTTTTCCATCTTCCGCCCTTTTGCCAGTTCGTCGACCAGCTTATCGAGGTACCTGACCTGCTGCGTGAGTGGATTCTCAATCTCTTCTATCCGATAGCCGCAAATCACCCCTGTAATCAGGTGTGCATTGGGATTTAATTTCGCTTTCTGAAAAAATTGTTGAAACGTGGTTTTGTCTTTGATGTGTTTCTGCATCGTCTTTTCATTGAAGCCCGTCAGCCAGGTGATGACCTGATGCAATTCCGCTTTGGTCCGGTCTTTCTTTTCGACCTTTGTCACATAGTGTGGATACACTTCAGCAAACGTCAGTTTTGCCATGCGTTCATCGTGGTCGGGTTTGGTGTTCATCCTGCCATATTCCTGCTACTGGTTGTATTTCAGTGTCGCATCTGCTTCGCGAAAAAGTCTCTCCAGCAAATGCGTCGTCAATACTGCTCTGACGAACTATTGAGAGACAGACAATAATGCAATCTAAAGCGATCAGTGTAACTATAGATTATCAATGGGTACCCTGTAAATCATTTATGACGTTCAGATTGTCTGGGAAAACCGAGCAGGTTTACGTAATATCGATCGAGAGAATCTTACGCTTTCATTGTGAATATGATTGAGGCCGGAGAAGGCAGCATTGGGATATCCAACAGGCAAAATCTCCCCTCAGGAATTTTAGGCTCCGGCGTGAAAACCGGCTGCATTCTGAGTGCCATGTTTTAGTAAAGAATGTTACAATATCGTCAAGATGGATACTTGTGACTTATTGAATTGAAATAACCAAACGGAAATTGTCCGCCACACGTCCAGACATCAAGGAGTTGACATGCTCACATCGGATTCACTTTCTCGTCGTCATTTTATGCTGTTAGCGGCTGCCGCTGCTGCTTCTTCTCCGTTTGTTGCTCAGGGCGCAGCGAGCCAGGATGGTTATCTTAAAGGGCGCCTGTATAAGACGCTGAAGATCGGGATGGTCAAAGCGGGTAAGTCGCTGGAAGAAAAGTTCGCGCTGGCGAAGGAAGCAGGGTTTGACGGCATCGAATTGAATACGCCGGGCATCAACGTCGAAGAAGTGAACGCTGCCATCAAAGCGACGGGGCTGCCTGTAGACGGGTCTGTTAACTCCAGCCACTGGAATGTGCGTCACACCGATCCGGATTCGGCAGTACGTGCGAAAGCGTTGGAGAGTCTGAAAGAAGCGTTGCGCCAGACACATGCGGTCGGCGGAAACACGGTCCTGCTGGTAGTAGGCAAGGGGAGCGACGGCCCCGAAGAGGAAATCTGGAAACGATCGATTGAGAATATTTCAAAAGCAATCCCCCTGGCGGCAGAACTGGGCGTTCCCATTGCCGTCGAGAATGTCTGGAACCAGTTCTGTTACGACCACGAAGGGGACCACAATCAGACCGCGGACAAGTTTGTGAAATACATCGACGAATTCGAATCTCCCTGGGTTGGCATGCAGTTCGATATTGGCAATCACTGGAAATACGGCAGCATGGGCGACTGGATTCGTCAGCTCAACAAACGGATCATCAAGCTGGACCTGAAAGGCTTCTCACGCGAAATGGGCAAGTTCACCAAGATCGGCGCAGGCGATCTGGACTGGGCCGACGTCCGCAAGGCGCTGGCCGAAATCAAGTACACCGGCTGGGCTGCAGCCGAAGTCGTCGGCGGTGATCTGGAACGCCTGAAAGAAATCTCCGCCAACATGGACCGCGTGTTTGGTTTGAAGACACAATCCTGAAATCGATAACACAGACGCTTTGCGGTGCAGGATCGACTGTGCCGTGAAGTGTTTTATTATCCTTCTGTCTTTTCTGAAGGCACGAGTAGATGTTTCTATCTTGGTGTTGTCGATCGGAGTAGCATAATTCCTTGTGATACCGTTACGTATCAGGTGCGAATTCAACAGTCTGTGAAATACCGATCATGGGGATGACCAATGATGTGAATTGTATTTCGTTTATTTGATCAGGATTGGGAAGCTGTTCACGAATCATGAGTGAATTACTGCGATCAATTTCCACTTCGTTGTGGCTTTGAGGATTTACGACGATGAAATCTTGCTCAGCTATCCAGTCACGAAGGTATGCACCGGGAGCGGTAAATAGTCGGAATGCATGAATGTGGTTTAGCAATCCGCAATATGCACCGCAGAAAGCCTCGGCAGTTGGAACGTCAGTGAAGATCGGTAGAAAAGTAGCACCATCTATCTCATATTTGTGAACGCTGCCGTCAAATGTTTTTTTCTGTGTGGCGGCTTCAACCAGTGCGATAACGGATTGTTGATCAGTGTCGAACGAAATCGAATCTCCTAAATCCGCGGCAATAACTACAATCGATGTCCTTGAAATACGCTCTGCTATTGTTGAAGCGTCATCAGTCTTTGCAACACGACTTAGTTCAGGCGGAAAAAGGCGACTTTTTATGCCAGAGAATAATCCCATGAAGCCTCTATTTCACTGCGGTGGCAGTTTTGATGCATAACTTGAATTCAAATGAAGTATTCCGGTAAAACCCATTAACGTCGATCATAGAGGGATTTTGTATGAACTAAAATCGATTGTCAATATGGTAGTGATGAAGGTTCAATGAATAAGAAGTTATGTTGCATGATTCGAATTGGAAAAGGCAGTATTCTGGACGAAACATTGAACCGGCCACGCTTGCCTCCCTAATCCTTATCGGTGCGCAGGACTGAGACAAACGCTTTCTGGGGAATATTGACGCTGCCGAACTGCTTCATTTTGGCTTTGCCTTTTTTCTGCTTTTCGAGCAGTTTTTTCTTGCGCGTGACATCGCCGCCGTACAGTTTCTCGGTGACGTCTTTGCGGAACGGTGCGATCGTGGTGCGGGCGATGACTTCGCCTCCGATGGCTCCCTGGATGGGGATCTTGAACTGATGCCGGGGGATTTCTTTGGCGAGTTGTTCACAGTAGTGCAGCGCCCGCGTGCGGGCTTTTTCTCGATGCACGAGGTAGGACAGCGTGTCGACCGGTTCCTTGTTGACGAGAATATCGACCTTCACGATATCGGTGACTCGATATTCAATTGGTTCATAATCAAACGATCCGTAACCGCGCGTAATCATCTTCAGTTTGCCGTAGAAGTCGAACAGGACCTCTCCCAGTGGCATCACGCTGGTGACTTCGATCCGACTGGCGGACAGGTAATTCATCGTCTGGCTTTCCGAGCGATGTTCCCGGCAGAGTTCCATGACAGGGCCGACGTACGTCTCGGGAGTCAGAATCGAGGCTTTAATGTAGGGCTCGCTGGCCGACTCGATCATCGTGGGGTCGGGCCAGTAAGAGGGGTTGTCGACTTCGAGCGTGGAACCGTCTTTTAAGGTTAAATTATATTTCACAGACGGGGCAGAGATCACCAGGCCGATGTCAAATTCGCGCTGGATACGCTCCTGAATCACATCCAGATGCAGCAGTCCCAGAAATCCACAGCGAAAGCCAAAGCCGAGTGCCGCGGAACTGTCTTTTTCAAACGTTAGTGCCGCGTCGTTGATCGCCAACTTCTCCAAAGCCTTGGTGAGTTCCACGTAGTCGCCGGTATCCATGGGGTAGATGGAAGAAAAGACGACCTGCCTGGCTGGCTGATAACCGGGAATCGGCTCTGCAGCCTGTCGATTCAGCAGGGTAATCGTATCGCCGATCTCAATGTCCTGCACACTCTTGACACCCGCGACAACATAACCCACTTCCCCGGCGCTGAGCTGAGTTTTGGGAATAAGTTTCATCTGATTATAGCCCACTTCATCCACTGTGAAGTCGCGACCGGCGTGCATGAAGTGGATCGTATCGCGCGGCTTGAGCGTACCTTCCATGATGCGGCATTGCAGAATCACGCCGCGAAACTTATCGTAGTTCGCGTCAAACACAAGTGCCTTCAGCGGCGCCTCCGCATCGCCCTGGGGAGGCGGCAACTTCTCGACGATGCCCTGCAGCACGTCCTCAATGCCAATGCCATTTTTGGCGGAAATCGGGATTGCCTCGAACGGATCGAGCCCCAGTTCTTCATCAATCGACTCTTGCGCCCGTTCGATGTCCGCGGCCGGAAGGTCGATCTTGTTGATCACAGGCAGCAGGGTCAGATTATGTTCCAGAGCCAGATAGAGGTTCGCGACCGTCTGAGCTTCGACTCCCTGAGAGGCATCGACAATGATCAGGGCGCCTTCACAGGCCATCAATGAACGCCTGACTTCATGCGAAAAATCGACGTGGCCCGGCGTATCGATCAGATTCAATAAATAGTCTTCACCATCCTGAGCCCGGAAATTGAGCGTAATCGAATTGCTCTTGATCGTGATGCCCCGTTCACGCTCGATATCCATCGAGTCGAGCATTTGTTCATGCAGTTCACGGAGTGTCACGCCACCACAGGTTTGAATGAGCCGGTCGGCGAGCGTGGACTTGCCATGGTCAATATGGGCGATAATGCAGAAGTTTCGTATATGTTTCATCGCGTAGTTTTAGCAGAAAGTACCAGAAAAAAACAACCGATAAGGAGACCGAGGCGAAAGGGGCAGCAACGGCGTCTGATTACATGACTGACCTGATGATAGTCATTCTTGCTTGCCGTTATCTGGATTAGTTATATTTCACGCATACGTGATCTACCCAGTTCGCAAATCGACATTTTCCATTTTCTTCAAGTGCAATGAATTCGGAACCATTCGTGGGAATATTTGTATTGAATTGAACCTTTACCCATTCTTGAAATTTGGAATTCGGTTCATTTTCTTCAGGTGGTTTGGATAAATCTTCAAAACCGAGTTCGCCATATCCAATGGCAAGCAGTCGCAGAAAATCGGTAAAATTAGCAGCAAGAACTTTGATGCCGTCCCCTTCCGAACCTAAATGCACAACGGGGAAACTCTGATCGCCGGCATCCCAGATGCAATACAGAGAGCCATCCGCGCCCGCGCCAAATTGAGCGAGTTTCTCATCGACATGCCTGAATCCAAACCAGTAGAACATCGTATCTTTGTCACCTGCACGCAGTTCAAAGAAACCGCTGATTGGATAACCATTTTGATTGGTCCAGTCAATTAATTGTTCGAGTTCTCTGGGGAAAGGGATATTGGGGGGAAACCCTTTTTTTATATCTTTACTATTCATCAGCTTCCCATTCTTATAGCAACATCTAATTCAAGTAACGTAAATCGTGTCATAGTGTAACAAAAACAACACGGAACGCAGGCAGACGCTGATCCGATAGCCTCAATTTACTCAGATTGACTCAATTTGACCAGTTCCAATAGAATTCGCGTCAAAGGAGCCTAAGCATGTTAGCACGCTATATCAGTTTTTTCGCTTTATTGTTATCTCTTGTGACAATCAGTCTCGGTGCCGAACCGGAAAAGTGCCCTGAACCTCAGAGACTCTCCCCATCAGCGACAGGCAAGAGCCACAGTCTGTCGGCCCTGGATCATCTCCGCGTCGCGACGGAGCAATTGAAAGCTGCGGGTCTGAGTGAAGAAGCAGAGCAGCTGCGCGAACAAACAGACCAGCTCAACCAGCGCATCCGCCGAGAGCGCGCTGAGTTATCGAAACAGATTACAGAGCTTCAGAAGCAATCGGAACAACTGCGACGGCTGACGGGAAGGCCGGACAAAATTCTCTGTCGCTGTAGCTTTCTCGAGTTATCCAGCAAAGCAGCAGCAGAATTTGCAGCGTCAGCAGAGCCAGTGAAATTTACAAACGGCCGGCGAAGTCATCCTGATCCCACCGTCTCGATTTTTAAGAATGCAGAAGAAGCCATCGAGCAACTGAAGAAAGCGGGCAGAGTGACGGTGGTGCATGGAAGTCCGCAAATTGTCACTGTTTCTGGCCAATCGGCAACGTCAGTGAGCGGCGGTAAATATCCTATCTTGATTCCTGCAGGGGACAATCAAACTTCGGTCGAGTGGAAGCGGTTCGGCGTGTTCTGTAAGGTGGAGCCGCGTTTGCTTGACAATGGAAGAATCCAGCTCGAATTTAACCCGGAGATCTCGCACCGCGACTACGCGAACGCGGTCAAAGTGAATGGTCTTACAGTTCCCGGTCTGACGGTGCGGCGCATCTACACACAGGCGGAAATGAACCTCGGGGAAACGCTTGTGGTCAGAACCGTTTCGCCTGCGGGTGGCCAAAGTCAGGTGGTGAATGCGAAATCAGATACCACCTCTTCGGAAGATACCGTCACGCTGTTTATGGTCACACCGGTTGCCATTGATTAGCTGACCGCAGTAAACGAAGTTGATTTTCAGAACCCCACGGCCTGCGACCCCAGTGCATTGGCTGGTTATTTGTCTTCGTCAGCGAAAAAATGTGCCAGCTGTGATTCATCCCAATCGTGCGTCGCGGATGCGTCGGCTGGTGGTGGGAATCCAGTGCGACAACACCCCAGCCCTTCAGAGAAATTGTAAACAGCATGCGGATAGGAGTTAATGAAGAGTGCTGCTTTCATTCCATCGCCTGACCAGATGATATGCATCTCGGAGGGTTTGTCTCTATCGGTCACAGACTGAACGTTGTAGATGTGCAACGCGTCGATGATTGGATTTTCTGGTTTGTCTGTGTCGAGGGCGTAAAAGTAGCCCGTGTCGCCATCATCTTCAAAAACTACCTGATACCGCCCCATTAAAGAGTCGGATTGGACGACTGTTTCGACGCCGACGGTAAGCGTTTCCTTAGTTACAACACTGGCAGCGAGTCGCGGTGGCATGGCTTCGGTCCGGGCGGTGAAGGCGTTATCTGATGTCTGTCGCGACTTCGTAGGGGGCTCGCCGTTGCAACCAATGGCGAAGAGTAGAGCGAATGTCGTGAGGTACTGTTTCATTGGCAGATAACTAAAAAAACACAGAATTAAATTCTGTTTTAACCTATCAGAATTACTATCGATTATCAATTAAAAACATCTAGACCTTTGCCGCAGTCAAGGGATTGAGGGAAGGTCAACATCACAGCCAGGATGAGATAATCGAACGAGGCGCAAGTGCCAAATCACCATGCAGACAGGGGTCTGCTGTTCTTGGCACTGACGAGGTTGAAAAACGATAGAGTTGCTCTGAACAATAAAAATCCGGCTTGCTCTTGTGTTTTATTACACAGGTAATATAATCTTGAATATTACACATGTAATAAAATGGAGTTCCCGATGACTAAAAGCAAAAAAGCTGTCCGTTTATCCCCGGGAGAAATGGAATTGATGAGTATGTTCTGGGATAAAGGTCCGCTTACTCTCGCTGAAGCACACCAGGCCTTCCGTGAATTCGGAAAGCCCATTGCCTATCCCACGATGCAAACCCGTCTGAATCGGTTAGCCGCTAAGGGGCTGGTAACAAAAAGCGAGCAGCGACCGGCTCTCTACCAGGCGGTCGCAACACAGAGCCAGGCCACCAAAGGATACCTCGGGCAGGTTCTCGAAAAGCTCACATCCGGAAAAGTGGTTCCGCTCATGAAGCACTTGATCACAGAACGATCGCTGACAAACGATGAAGTCCAGGAACTCAAAAAACTTTTAGACGTTGCAGAACAGAATAGCCGAAAAGGGAATTAACGGATGCATTCAGCGTTCCATTATTTATTCGATGCGGTATTGAGAGCGACCCTGGCTCTCGGCATTACCGCTTTGATCGTCAGAGGACTGCTTCTCTGGCTCAAACCGTCCTCGCCTCGCTGGCATCAGGCAGCATGGGCACTGGTTATGCTACAGGGCATCATTTTTCTGCAATATTCGGTGGCTATTCCCTGGTATCCTAGTGAAATTAATAAAAGCATTTCTTTCGAATCCGTACCTCCCGGGAAGCTGGATGCTACAGTCGTCAATCCCACTGCAAATCCATTACCAGTGATGCTTACCAATTCGGATCGTGATCTTTTAACCAGCTTCAACTGGTTCTCTTTTGCCGCCTCGATCTGGATAACAGGATGCGGGCTGGTTTTGCTCTGGTGGATCACTGCCTGCATCGTCTCGGCAAAACGTCTTCGCAACAGTGTACCAGCCACCGAAACATGGGCCATGGAGTGGCAGGCCGTCTTAAAACAGTACGGTATCCGAAAATCAATTCCACTGCACATCACACATGATGCTGGTCCCATGCTCGGTTTGTTGCTGCGGGGATTTCGCGTTTTCGTTCCCCAACAACTCTGGTCCAGCCTGACCGAAAAAGAGCGCATGGCTATTTTGCATCATGAACTGGCCCATCTCCGACATGGGGATATCTGGAAAGGATTCCTCGCACGGCTTGTGGTTTGCCTGCACTGGTTCAATCCTCTGGCATGGTGGACTCTCAACAAGCTCGATGAGTGTGCCGAGTTGCTCTGCGATGATGAAGTCCTCTACAACAATCCGGATGCCGTCGCCGATTATGCACGTGCGTTGTTTCGCATCGGCAGTGATCCCCGTCAGATTCACTCCCCCTCATCCGCCGCCCGGGGAGGAAAATTGTATCACCGCATTCGACGAATCCTCTCTCCTGCCCCCCCGGAAAGGTCCATGATGAAACGCACTTTGCTGCTTGTCGTCCCCATGCTGCTACTTGCAATCAATCTTCTTGATTTCCAGCTTGTGGCTGAAGAAAAAACAACTCAGCCTGAATCCATCCCCCGAAAGGTCGCATTCGCTCCTCCCGTGACAAATCAACCACGGGAAAAAACACACACGCTCTCAAAAGAGGAACGCTTCAAGTATATCTCCGGAACAGGTTTGAATGTTTATATCTGGGACGCAGGAAATCTGAAGCTGAAATCACAAGGGTTTGGCGATGAATCTTCTTCTCTCTTCAGCGTGGTCAGGATTCTCACAGACCTCCAGAATGTCGACCTGGGGGGGAATTCCCAGCTCTGGGTGAACACGAAACTGGGCGGAGATTTTATCATCCGCAAGGGGACATCAAGAGAAGACATCATTGAGGGCCTCGGCTCTGTGCTGAACCAGGATCTGAAGCTGCAGGCCTCCCTCGAATTCAAAAAAGTCGACCGAGAAGTCTACGTGGCACGAGGAACATTTCAGGCGGCCCCTCCAGGCCCTGCATGGAGACGACCCGAGGATAAATCCTATTTGATCTACGGCAAGGAAGGTCCCGGTCCTGATAAACAACATGGCGAAGAGAATGCCGGGAAGTTCCCAGACTTCCTCAAAGCCATCGGCTCCCGTGTCGGCCGCCCTGTCCTGAGTGACATCAAAAATCCGCCCCAAGGGTCCATTGGCTGGCGAACCTATTTCGATCAGTCCGAACGCACCACATGGAAAGATTTTCCCAGACAATTTGCCAAGAACCCTCAACTGGTCCTCAAGCACGTATCCGAACAAACCGGCTTGACGTTCCACGAGGAGAATCGCGAAGTCCGCCTGCTCTTCCTGGATGAATTGGGAAATTGACATTCTCCTTTAGCACCGAAGCAAGGTGAATGCAGTGTATTGGGGTCAAAATCGAATGCAACTCACTCTGGTGATTTGATCGTTCGCAGCTGAATTTTGGAGATCCGGTACGATACATTCTTTGTTTCAGCAAGGAACAATTCTCGCCCTCTGGTCGCTGCCGAATCAGAAGAAATCCGGAACCGTTTCGGATCACCGTGCCAGTCTATGATCCGATTGTCATCGACTTCGACGAAAACGCTCTCAGGAGTGACGCGGCACAGGATGGTATGCTCCTTCTGATCGGGAAAGACACCTCTTTTATAAGTGCTTTCATTCTGGTCGCCACCGCGTCCATCGAGATAATGCAATCCACACGCCTGTCCCAGCCAACCATCGAGTGCCAGCATCGTGCCGATATCGTCTTCGCCTACGATGATATCGATGCCCAGTGTATCACGACCTTTAAGACGTGTGACGACCATTAATAACTCATAGGATGAGGGGGCCTCGACTGGCAGCTTGAGACGACCGCCACTCGATACAGGTGTGAGCAACACGTCGTCTTCCCACTTCCACTCCCCGAGCAATGTATCGCGTTCTAGATCGATCAACTTAAGCAAGTCGACCGGCTCCCCGTAAACAAATTTTGTGGGCATTGCTTTCGGCTCAATCAACAATTCCGGGGCATGATCCGGATGATCCGCAACGAACCATTTGTGCTCCAGGAATCGTCTTTGCACTACTCTATCAGTCCGATTCATGTCGTCATCGTGCCCATACCCGAACCCGTGCAGTAATTCGTGCGAGATCGCCCACGGATGCTTAAACCAGTTAAAGTCTCCTGTCATTCCTCTGAGAGGCATCGTCGTTCCGCCGTGACCACCAACGGCGCCTCCATTTAACCACCAGGTCAACTTGACGCGATACGAGGGGTTGAGCGGTATTTCTCGTTCTGAGGCAATTTCACTCAGACTTCGCTCGGCCTTAGCCAGGTAGGCAGCCGTTCGCCAGTTCATATACGGAGGCGAAGTTGTCGATACGCGTTTTGATCTTCGGGATACAAAACGTTCCGGAGGCAGCGTCAGTTCCACGGGCTGATCTAATTGATAACGGGCCTTAAGGACAACTGTCTCAGCGACATTTCCCAATCTCATAACGGCCTCTGGTGTCAGGGGGGGCTTTGGCGGTGCGGCGCCGTCGCGCATTTGCACTTCCCATTTCCAGTCGATGGTTGACTTCTGATGATCCAGAATATGACCATGGGGATCAACGAGGCAAATATCGGTCCATAATTGCCGTGCGTGAGGGCTCCCTAAATTTTCGTTGGTCAAGATTGCTGCGCTGGCGCGACCTGTAAGTGGGCCGCCCAGTTCGAATTGATGATCGGACTCGCCCTTCGGGAGCGCATAACCTCGAGGGTGAAAAACCACTTTGCGACCATTCTTAAGTTGGAACCAGTACCCAAGCTCAAGAAAACGACGATTCGTCAAAAACAATGTGTTATTCGTGACGCGGAACTCGCAGTGAGAGTCGGGGAAATCCAGCTCCACTCCAGCTGCGAGGGGTGGTAATGATTCTGATTGCCAGCCAAAAGAGCACCGGACCATGTTCTCTTCTGTTTCCCTGATCCGACGAATTTCATTCGTTTTCAGCTCTTTCCATAAGGCGACTTGCGCATAATTATTGCTGCCGAAGACTCGTATGCGATAGGTCTGGTCTTGTGAAAGCACTAATGAGACATGATTGGCCCGCGAGTTTCGTTTCCATGCCACTGCACCGGTTGGCAGGATGGATCGAATTCCCAGCTGCGTCAAATCCAGTCCCCGGTGGCCGCTCACGACCAGCTTTGGTGTGGGAATTTGAATCGACTGTAGCCTGACGGTCGTAGCAGATCCTACTTCCACGCGACTGCTCTTTAACGCCACGAGAACATCGGGGCGAGGTTGATGCTGCACTTCAAACTGATATGAGCCTGCAGGTAACGCAACAATCGTGCGACCGAGATGATCAAACACATGCTGTTCTGTAACGATCGTGGGACGTTTCTCATTTTTTTCATAACGCAGGATTGTCAGTGGGGCGTTGACAACATGTTCGGGCAGATCACATTGAATCACAACAGGCCAAAGCTGAGAGATCGGGATACGAATTCGTGCAGCGTAGTTGTCGGCCCCTGGGGCGTGTCGGTCGTCAAAACGAATTGTTAAGCGATCGTCAGACTTAAGCAACTGTACCGCTCCTCTCCCTTTTTTCTCCACCAACTCGGCGCCCGACAAATTCAGCCCGGCAGGGATAAAAAAGCCTTTCGATTCGGGTTTGAATTCCCGTTCCGTATAGGGGTCCCAATTTCGATCGTTCAACGACACCTTTCGTGGCCAACTTGATTCATAGTGTGCCCATTTGACTTTGTCTGAATCAATCTGAATGGCGTCGGCGCCGTCGATTTTTGTCTGGATGTTTAATTCGATTGGCTGCAGCGGTTGACCAGACTCGGATTTGAGGCTCTCGATCTCGCGTCGTGATTGCTCGCAAATCTGATCAGCAAACGTGATTAGCACTTCGTATGTTGCGGATCCATTGTGACCCTCGTCATCGAAACGGACGATCAAGCCGTTGGCACCGTAAGCCAGGTTGACCTGACCACGACCTCGAAGCTTGCGTATGGTGGCACCCGCAAGTCTGATATGACTTCGCAGAAATGGCGAGTCAGGACCAACCTGTAAGGCAGGTTGTTGTCGAGGAGTCCAGGACTGCCCATTGATCTCTACATGAGCAGGCCAGCCCCATGAGCCGTGTACCCAGCGGGCAGCGCGGTGCGAAATATGTAATTGATCTGTCCCGTCAATATTGGCCAGAATACGCAAGCTCGTTCCGCTCTGATCAATTAACTCGCCCGACAACGGGGACGCCATTTGACTCCAAAGAGACAGAAAGAATATCAAGAGCAGAGGTAATCTACGGATTCGCGAGTCGTCAACGCGAGAAGAAGAAATACCGGCTGGAGTGACGATGTGAGACATGTCATATTCTTTCTCATGTAATTCCGATACGGTTCCACGCCATTGGTCATCTCTCATGACACAATGGCTTCAACTCCCATCTGGATTCTGAATGGGAGAACGTAGTGTAATTATGCTATCAGGTATGACTGGCTTTGCAAGGTTTCGTTTTATGGAGGTAAGTGGTTTTCAGCAATTGGGATCTTCGCCCTCGATCAGCTGCAAGGAGATCGGTGGTCAACCGAATTCCAGAGCTATCACATTTAACCATCGCGTCTCAATCTATGATATTCGGTCCCAATGGCCGTGGAGACGCGACAATAAAACTGAACACAGTCTAAGAACAACAGTGTCAGAGACTTTGGAGCAGTATCGTCATTCACGGTGAATCAGAATTCCTTCAGAGAGGATTATCATGTGGCGCTATTCGTCATTAATTGGTTGACTCACCGTCTCCCAACTGCTACTGTAGTCGCATGTGCTACTGCAGTAGCATTATCTCACTTGTTTCGGAGGCGAAATAACGATGGCGAAGAAAAGACCCGCGTTAGGGCATCGTGAACGACAGATCGTGGAAGCGGTCTATCGTCTTGGTGAAGCTTCGGTGAGTGAAGTATTAAACGAACTGCCAGAGCCCCCAAGCTATTCGACGGTACGTGCCATGCTCGGCTCATTAGTCGATAAGAAGGTGCTACGGTTCCGGAGAGATGGAAAAAGGTATCTCTATCGACCGGCGGTCGCTGCGGAATTAGCCCGGAAGTCTGCTTTGGAAAATGTGCTTGCAACATTTTTCGCAGGCCGAACTTCGGATGCCTTTGCTGCGTTGCTTGATGTTTCAGGTAATGAGCTTTCTGATGAAGAACTTCGTGAAATCAAACAGCTGGTTGACGAACGACGTCGCCAGATTCGTGAAGGAGACTCGTTATGAACATCACAAGTCGAATTCTTACAGGGCTGACTGGGGCAGACAGTATCGAGTCAATCGCGGTGCGTTGTTGCCTGTGCAGTTTTATTTTGCTCATCGGAATATGGCTCGCTGTCTGTTGTCAGCATCGAAGTTCTGCCGCGCTCAGGCATCGGATTCTGCTGCTGGGATTAGCAGGAGTGTTGTTCCTGCCTGTGGTGATTCCATTAACACAGGGGTGGAACCCGACGATCCGACTCCTTTCTGAGTCGGAGAAAGAACTGATTCCGCCAGCGCCGGTCGAATCATTCGTTGAACACGAGATAAGTCCGTTCATTGATCGCCGGTCACAAAACGGGTTGTTGCCCTCGGATTATCTGGTGCCGCAGGCTGAGATATTTGAAGAGACGTCGGTATCGCTTGATTCTCGTGAACCAAGTCAGACGATCGGTTCAAATGAGAGTGCAACTGATCCGACAACAGGCTTTCGAAAAACGGCTTCGCCAGGCAGTACGAATATCAGCATCGAGATTCTGCTCTTTACAGTCTGGGGGATCGTGGCATTCTTGTTGGTGTTTCGACTCGTCACGCAGCAACTGTTAATCGGGAAGATTGTACGAACCGCGATACCGGTCAAGGATGTGAAAACACTTGCTATACTGGACTCAGTCAATCGATCAAACAGGTTTGTAACACTGCTATGCAGCGATTCGACACCGGTGCCTGTTGCCGTTGGCATCCTTCGACCAGCGATCGTGTTGCCGACTGGCTATGGAAAGTGGTCGGAGGATCGTCTGCGTATTGTGTTGTTACACGAGCAGGCTCACATCGAGCGATGCGATGTTTTTGCACAGTCAATCGCTCAATTCGCCTGCATTTTTTACTGGTTCAATCCACTCATTTGGCTGGCCGCTCGGCGTATGCGACTGGAACGCGAACTGGCCTGCGACGATGCCGTACTTTGTTCGGGTGAAAATGCCAGCAACTATGCCGATCATCTGGTTGAAATCGCTGCTGCTATCATGGATCGCTGGCAAGTGCCGCATACTGCTTCAGCTATGGCAACACGTACGAATCTGCAAACCCGTGTCCGACACCTCTTCCAGCATAACTTAGATCGTCGTTCGGTATCGAAGCGTACCTCGTCTTCGCTGATTGCATTGGCAAGTGTATTTCTTGTCTTACTGGCGATCGGGGCTCCGTCGATTGCGACGACGCTGGGGAACACTTCACCTGAATCAAAGTCTGATATTTCAGCGATAGAACTGACGCTGACGGGTGACGCGGCAGCGGACTGGTCTGACCGCCTCAAATCAATGCCGAATGTGCAGAAGCTGACGATCCGCCAGCCTACCCGAGAGAATCTTCAGTCCATCCAGTTCAGTGAATTGAAGCAGCTGACCTCATTCCGGGCGGAAGACTTTTCTTTGGAGTCAAAGCTGGCCGACATGGCGGCAGCCCAACTCACAAAGCTCCCGAAAATCAAATCAGTGACATTCCAGCACACCGGACTCACCAGTAGCGGGCTACAGTCGCTGCGCAGCTCCTCGCTGACTGACCTGGAGCTGGTCGAGGAAGAACTGATTACTGATGATGGATTCGCAGATATTGAGAAAATACCTTCATTAAGCAAGTTGGTATTGGACGCAACGCCGATTGAAGTCGCAGGCTTGAAACACCTCCAGGCATGTTCACAATTGAAGAGTCTCGTGCTGCGTCGGCATCCTGCTGGTTCAAGCCGGGACGGTGCAGATCAACGAATGGCTGCGATTGGAAAGCTCAGCTCGCTTGAGGAACTGGAAATCGACTCGACTGCATACACTCGTCTGATTGCCTTAAAGGAAATCAAATCGCTGAAGCAACTGACTCTTCGGCGTTGTGGAGGAGTTGAAGCATCTCGATCATTCAAACAGCTGACTCAATTGAACAGGCTGATACTCGACAACTGCGATTTTCGGGACGAAACACAGGGGGATGTGCAGGCCGCTCTTGCGGAAGCGGGAATTGAGGTTGTTGATCAAACGCGTCAGGCTGGAACAGACCTGCTCACACGAACTTCGTCGCCTGTCAATGAAGCGACCAGGCTGGCAAGACAGGTGCATGACGATCTCAACGTAGCGAAACATTATCCAGCCTTCTGGGTTCGTCGGCTCACATATTCCAGTGAAGTACCTTCGATGAAAGCAGAACCCATTCGGACTGTTCATCGATTGAAGAAGACACTGACAGAGAATCATGTCCGGCGGCCGTATTCCCAGGATACAATCATGGCATGGTCTCCGCATCAGTTTTACACTGTTAATCAGACTTCCGAAAATGGTAAATTGATTTGGGAGCAAATCAAATATGGGGACGCGAAAGTCGCCTGGTCGCGCGAAGGGAGCCCCGAAGAACTGCCCAGACATGTCATCCGGAATGGTATTGCAGAATTTGCGGACTCACTTTTCTACATTCCAGCTCAACTTCAGGTCTCGCAGCAGACTTACTGGTGGGGTGTGGGGACTCATCACAACATCGCGACGAGCTCGGTCCCACCACAGCAAGCCACCTACAATGAGCTTCCTTCTGTGGAATTTGCCGGTGAAACTTGTCGAGTTCTTGAATCGGCGGGACGCAGCGAACGATTGTGGATCAGTAAAAAAACAGGCCGCTTACGTGGTAGTCTGAGTTATATTCATCAGGGTTACTTTATCCCATTCTATCAGCAGGATATCGTTACGAAAATCGCGGGGCGCACTATCACCTCACTCGACGAATACCGCACTCTGGTGGGAGATGGCGAAGAAGCCTTGCCCACAGAAAAGCAACACCAGTTGAGCATAGCCTGGGCAGAGTACCATTTTCACCACGCAATCCCCGGCCGGTTACACGTATTCAGTGACTATCGCGAGATTACACCGGGCCGCTGGTTCTCCTTCCGCGTGCAGAACGCTGGTTGGCATCACAACAAACAGAACCAGGGGCATTACGATTTCTACAGCTCCGAGAGCGTTGTAACCGAAATTGCAGTTGACCGCGACGATCTCAAAAAATACTGGGCTGCCGTATTACCGAATAAGGGTGAGAACGTTCAGGATCAGCGCTATGGAGTGCCTGTGGATTATGAGTATCAAGCGGATCGAACCGCTGACGAACTACAGCGTCTGGTGAATGAGCAACTTTTTAAATATGCTCGTTCGGCTATGTTGATTACAGAGCGGACAGGCCCCATCAGCAAGATGATCGGCAAACCAGCGCCAGCCCTTTCTGCGGACCGGTGGATCGGAACGCAACCCGATCTGAAGGGCAAGCGATATCTGATACATTTCTGGGCCGCGTGGTGTGCACCGTGCAAGAACGATGTACCGCTGCTTAACTCCCTCACGAAGAACAGAACTGTGATCGGCCTTCATCCCAGCGGCACCGAGATGGAACAGATTCGCAAGACAATCAAAGATACTAAGATGTCCTATTCCACGGTCGTCGCTCCTCCCGGATCGAAGGATATCTTCGGATATCCCGTGAAGCTTTTTCCGTACTGTGTTGAGGTCGACGAAGAGGGTAATGTTGCCAGGCACGGAACACTGCACGAGATTTTCGGCGCAGATACTGAGGTCGTATCAAAGGTTCAACTCCCGACTAATACAAGGGGCGTTGTATTAGGGACTCAGTCAAAACAAGGTCTTGTTGCGGTTTCGCTGGGCGAGGCGGATGGCGTACAGAAAGGACAATTATTCAATGCAATACGAGATGAACGCCGAGTACAGTTCCGAATCGTCTTTGTACAGAAGAATCATTCGGTCGGTCAGATCATGGACGAGAATGATAAAGCCAAAATCAAACAGGGTGATGAGGTGCTGCCGTCGCTAGAATAAGCGTATTTCACACCATTACACAAATTTGCAGGGACCGAGCAGATCGGCGCGAATACGCATTTCTCGACATGTTATTCATTTCGTGGCCTTGTGGAGCCTTTCTTAGTCGTGTCGCAAGGCGGTGATCGGATCAATGCGGGCGGCCCTGCGCGCGGGCAGGATCGTTGCCAGGGTGGTGACGAACATGCTGAAGGCCAGTACCAGCGCCAGCAGCCACAGCGGGAACTCAATTACGTGCTGCTGCTCGAATGTTTTATTCAATTGTTTTTCCAGTAGGGAAATGGTGTATGATTCGATCGGTATTTTGATCGCCAGACCGATTGCCAGCGCGCAGAGTCCGCCGATCAAACCAATCAACGCCCCTTCAATCAGAAACAGCATTTGAATTTGTCCCTCACGTGCGCCCAACGCTTTCATAATACCTATTTCCCGCGTGCGTTCGACGACGCTCATGACCATTGTATTGGCGATGCCCACGGCGGAGATGACTAACGCGAAAATGGCAACCAGAGAGACGATAAGAGTGACCTGGCGTACCTGTTCCTGAATGAACTCGACCATCGAGATCAACGAGTATTCTTGCAGACCCATTTTGCGAATCTGTTCCGAGACGGCTTTGAGGTTCGATTCATGATCAACTAATACTGTCGCTTGATAGAAACCTGATTTCTTAATGTTCGGGATACGCAGCGCAAATTGGGTGGCCGTTTTGACAGGCAGCAGGAAATCAGCAAAATCATCGGCTTGAGCGATCCGCACATGGTCGTTCGTTTCACTCTCGGTAGGGCAGCGATAAATTCCGGCCACCGTAAATTCCTGGGCGATAATTCGTTCAAAAGATTCAGCCAACTGGGATGGATCAGCGGGTGTTGGCTGAAACGCTTTCTGCAAAGCGGCACGCTCTGGTTCAGGAAAATTCAAATCATCGATTAGCGTCGGTATACGATCCAGTGCACTATTTAAGGCGGATAATTCTTCCTTGCTGAACTCCACATCGCCTCCATTGCGACGCGAGAGAGAATACGCCACGCTATCCTCTTCAACGCAGTATTCAATTCTGACTTTGGTGCCGATCAGTTTTTGCATCTGGGAAGGAGTAATATAACCCCACTTCCAGGCGACAAACTCGTTGAGCAGAATCACCGGTTCACTGTCCGTCTCAAATGCTTTACCCACCAGAATACGTGCACGCAACACTTCATCACCGGCTGCGACCGAGGCTCCCATTCCCTGCAGTTCCTTATCACCCTGGATGAGTGTGACGTAGGCGGACATTTGAGGGTGGATATTTTGCACATGCTCGAGTGCTTCGATTATTTCAATCCGTTCGCGCGTCAGTCCGACTCTCTCGCTGCCATGTTCAAATCGCCAGTGGCGTATGAGCATTTTACGAAGACGCGCTCGCAGTGATTCGTCTAAATCGCGATCCACTTCCAGTTCCGCTTCAGGTATCTCACTTTCGTCGACACTCCAATTCGGAGAGACGTGGATCTGCCGCAACTGTTTGCTCATGCTGAAGACCCGCGTGATCGCATCCTGAACGCCGCTGCGCGAGGCCAGCGCGAAGAGTAACATCAAGGAACCGATGACCACTCCAATCAGCGAGAGGACCGTGCGGGATTTCTGTCGCCGAATGGCAAGAAATGACATGGAGACGATGTCAGTAAACTTCATTAGTTGTCCGCTCCTGAATCGTGATCCAGTCGGCCATCCAGCATATGCAGTACACGGGTAGAAAAGCGATAGGCCAGTTCTTCGTCGTGTGTGACAAGGAGTGTTGCTGTTTGGGAATTATCGGTGAATTGTCTGAGAGATTCCAGGATTTCCGCGGCTGTGGATGAATCGAGATTGCCCGTCGGTTCATCTGCGAGCAGCAGTTCGGGACTGTTGATCAGAGCCCGCGCAATAGCGACCCGCTGCTGTTCGCCGCCCGAGAGTTCGCTGGGTCGATGTTCCATTCGACCTGTTAACCCCACAGCCGCCAATGCCTCCTTCGAGGCTGCCATCCGTTCTGCCTTGCCACGACGGGCGAATACCATCGGTAACTCCACATTCTGTAATGCCGTCCGCCAGGGGACGAGATTATAGGCCTGATAGATCATACCTACACTCACTCGCCGATAGTCGGCAATGGCCGCCGGCGAAAGTTCTGAAAGAATCTTTCCGGCGACACAAATGCTTCCACTGGTCGGTCGATCCAGCCCGGCAATCATATTCAGCAGCGTCGATTTACCTGATCCGGATTTTCCCAGCAGAGCCACGCGTTCGCCACGGCGGACTACAAATGAAACATTACGGACTGCATTTACAGCCGGCTGTAAATTCCCGTAGTATTTCGAAACGTCGGTAAGTTCTACGAGAATATTGTTCTTATTGTGTGGCATGAGTATTCGTTTTTCGGATGTTACTTCTTTCGAACTTGTACTGTATTGATTCGACAAATGAGCAGAACGATTTGGCCAACCCAAGTGCTGTGAGTGACTATTAAAATGATAAAGCGTATGCGGTAATCTGCTTTCATCCATTGGTTGTCTTAACTCAATTTATTCACTGATTTATCAGTCACTGCGTTTTGATAGTGAATCAGTCGGTAAAGTCGATAGTAGCCGATTCGTGCCATCCCGATCATTAGCATCGCAAATGCTATCGGAAGTAATGTAATGCAGAAGAGCGGATTCCATAAAAGTGCAACCTGGGATATCACAAACGTGAAGCCAGCGAGTGCCCAAAACGGATACGCAATTCGCTTTTGTGATTCCAGGTTATCGATGGATAGAATCCGCTGGAGTGATGCCTTCTCAGGTTCTGACAGCTGAACTGGTTCGGTCACGGTAGATGATCCTTATCAGCAACTAGAGCGCATCTCATTTAACCATAGCGTCTCCCGATCAATTATACTCGATCTAAATGGCCTTGGAGACGCTACAGTAAAACTGGACACAGTCTAAGATGATTCAGACTGATAAATATGGTGTGAGCTATTCACGGAAGAGTTAGAGTGACTTTGTATTATCGCAGTGTGATTGTCAAGAAAATATTGAGGTAGATGAAATAATCAAAGTATTCAGATTAAATGCCATGCATTGAGGAAAATGGTATTATGAATGACGATAGAAACTCATTAAATCTATGTCACAGCAAATGAGAACGATACAGAATGCCTGGTGCACCTGCCTGAGTTCGCGAAAAGGTATGGGTTCAGTTTGCGCGTGGGGAATCCGCGAAGCGGGTCGTTTTCGACATGCCTGAAAAGGTCTCCATACGAGTTTTTGTGCTTGATACCTTGTTTTTACTGGGTAATATTAATAGACAGTTCCCTTGGCAGATGTAAACCTCGTTCTGTTCCAAAGGTAAAGAACGATGCGCGCGCTTTTATTATCTGTTCTATTACTTTCTTTCCCCATTTCGGTCTTTGGCCAGGCAAAAATGCCCAAGGTTCAGATTGTCTTCCTGACCCCGGCTGACGTCGATGCTCCGACTGGTGTCTCCAGGCGACTGACACAAGTGGCGGATTACACGGAAGCGATGCTGGTGAAGTGGATGAAAGTGTGGGACTACCCGCCAATTCGCGAACAAATCTTCCAGCGAAACGCCGATGGTAGTGTGAAGATTTTATTCGTCAAATCGCCTGAGACTCTTGCGAGTGGAAAATTTCCGTTGAAGGACGGAAACCTGTCGCGTAAGGGTAAGCTGTTGGCAATGCAGAAATTTAAGATTCCCAAAACTTTAGATGTCTGGTGGGTTTGGGTTTACGTGGGCGATCCTCCGCTGAAGTACAGCAGTTATCTGGGTTCAGGTAGCGCGGCAGCGGGAGGGTTGTCACAGGTCAACTATACGAATCTGCCGGGTGAAATATTCCCGGAGGACAAGTTGGCGAAACCATTTCTGAAAGAATTGACTTTGAAGGGCACTATCCACGAATTCGGTCATGCACTCGGGCTTCCGCACAATGGCCCCCTCATAAAACGAGATCTAGGGATGCCTTTGATGGGAGCAACGATTGCCAACTATCGCAGAGTCATGAAAAATCAGGAAGAGCGGGGTTATGTTACGGAAGCCTCGGCAGCGATTTTGTGGAAGCATCCGTTATTTATGGGGACAGCAGATCGCCGCTATCTTATTCCCAAGGTTGTATGGCATGACATCGTCGTTAAGAATGATCGCCAGAAACGGGTGGCACATCTGACCGGACGTATTACTTCGAATGTCCCGGCGCATAGCATTATTGTTTACGACACGGCACCTGACGTACATACCCAATATTTCCAAAAACCATACGTGGCCCGTGTAGATCAAGACGGGACTTTCGATATCACGATTAGCGAGCCGGTGAGCGTGCAGGCGAAAGGGGTGTTGAAAGTCGTCGCTTGTTGCGACAACGGCACGATGACTGGTGACGGAAAAGGCCGCGGACTTAAGAGCGCGCATGAGATTAAGTACCGGACTTCGCGCACGGGGTATCAGTTAATCAAATGAAATACGGCGACTGATATTTGAGGTGTTTCTATCGGACAGATTGGTTCCTGCTTACAGTCCAGTTGGCAATAATCTTGTGCGACTTGCTCTTGCCGAGTTTAGCGGCAGGACAACCAAGTTAACCGGGCGGGCATGGTGGCAAAAAACCTATGTTAAAGATTGCTATACCGCAAACGAAGAATATCGCGGACAAACTTACACGGTCGGACTGAGATGGATCAATTTCAGATCAATGTGAAGTGAACCCTTTAACGGTGGTTTTTCTAGACATCTAGAGCGCATCTCATTTAACCATAGCGTCTCTCAATCTAGTATACTCGGTCCAAATGGCCCTCGAGACGCTACAGTAAAACTGGACACAGTCTAATCCAAGTTAATTCGGATGAGGCGTTTTTTCGATTTTATACATGGAATCGGTTGGCGGTACGTCGAACCGCAGGACGACTCCGTCAGACGTAGTCACTTTTCGAACGTCGATTTTCTGACCCTTGAGATTCGTGACCATGACAGGCTCCGTCATCCAGGACTTGGGGGGCATAACATCGATCGTCAACAATTGGTCGTAAAGTTCTGGGTCCGTCGCGCATGAAAGCTTAAGAATATTGTTCTTTATGCTCAGCCTGGCTCCCCGGCGTTCGGTCTGGTACTTATAGATGTCCGCCATGCCGGCGATCCACAGTTGACTCTGATGATTCTTCGCGATGTCCAAAGCAGCCCGGAAGTTGGCCTCGCTTGTACTGAGTCCATCTCCGATGTAGTGATAGTGCACCTTGTACCACAGCCCGCGTTCAATATGAGCATCAAGCAATCTTCGAAACGTCGCAATCCGATTTCCGTACGAGTCATCCATGCCTGTTGAATTTGACGATGCATCAAAGTGATGGTATTTATCGAGATAGTACTGCAATGGTCGCGTTGTGACCCACTGCGTTCCGCCGCCCAGATTCAATGCTGACAACTTGCTTTTCTCAGGGAACAGCTTCCAGATGGCTTTCGCTGCGTCGCCAATTTCATGTTCCATTGACTCATCATCGGCTGCACCTCGATGGTTCATTGTATGGTTTGCAAATTCGTGATTTCCGCGTTTTGCAACAGCTTCCCACTCGGCGCGGTGGTCCTCAAAAGCTGATCGCTGCCGACGATCAGGCGGATGCCCGCCCGGATTCACCATGAATGTTCCGCGGAATCCGTATTCATTCAGTAGGGGGATGGCCTTACTCAAATGAGTGGGATGTGAATCATCGAAGCGAATGCTGAACGCAGCACGCCGCCCATCGTACCAACTGCAGATCTTTGCACTCATACGCGTTTTGGGGTCCGTGGCATAACGTTCTTTCTCTAATGGAAATGGTGGCCTATTGTCCGCTGAGTCGACGACTTGAACCACAAACGAGATTTGCTCAGGCGGCACTGAGATCAGCAGCTTGTGCCATTCGATACCACTACGCCTTACAGATACGGGGAGTTCCTTTGAATCAAGCACCTGGACATCAATGAATGGCCAGGCATTGGAGCCCGTCGTCGGAAGCTCGACCAGGAGCGTCAATGGATTTCGTTCTGATTGGGGTTCAACATTGATTTGTAACTTAAACTGATCGATTGAACTGACAGAGAGTGTCGCTACCCCCGAATAATCAACAAAGTTGACTTTAGTACCAGCTACATCAGCGGCATTGACGGGGCTGAACAACAATGATGCGAATAAAAGTCCTAATGAACTACGTACCAATGAGAGAGGCTTCAACTCTTCACCTTTTCCTACACCTTGCGTCAACAAGAACCGTTCCCATCACGATTATAAAACCGAGAAAGAGTACTTTACAAGTCCGTGCAAGCGTACGCTGATGAAATCGTTCACACTAAAACCCTTCCAGACAGGATTTTCAAATCAAGTATGGGTTCGCGGTCATATATGGTCTTGGCGGTCGCCTGCAATGATCTCGTTCAGATTTGATTTCTCCAATTTCTATTCAATGACTCAACGCTCATTCTCAAGTGGTCGGCGTGGATAGAGGCTTGGCATATGCGATATCATAATCTCGATCTCCCGTTAATTAATGGCGTTGATAAGAGGGTTTGCCGAGATGCTTGTGAATCATCGTCTACAGTGCGCGTCAGAATTGATGTTTCCTGTTGATTCAGAGCGGAAACCCAGATCAACTGGTTTCTGTAATCAGGCGACCACTTTCAGAGGTTTGAAATTCCCGCCCAGGGGGGCAGTGGCATCGATGTTGAGCCAGTTGGTCAGCAGTGATGAGTATATGCTGCGGAAGTCGATCGTTGATTTCAGGTCGCCGTCATCGAGGTCGACAAGCGAAGGGTAATTGCTCAGTATTCCGGATCTGACCGATTCACCGGCGACGAAAACCGGGCCGGAGGTGCCATGGTCGGTTCCTGCAGAAGCGTTTTCCTGAACACAACGACCGAATTCGCTGAATGCCATCACCAGGATGCGATCGCTGAGGCCCGCTTGCCTGATATCAACCAGAAATGCTTTCAGCGAGCGACTGAATTCGGTCAGCAGACGTTCGTGAGAATTCTTCTGTGTAGAGTGTGTGTCGTAGCCAGGTTGTGAGACATAAAAGATGCGCGTGCCACCATCCAGGCGAATCATGCGGGCAATCAGTTGCAGCTTGCGCGCCAGTCGGTAGTTTGGAAAGCGACTATTATCGATCGACGGGTTCTTTACTGATGCTGCGAATTGTTTTGCGGCTACGTAGGAAGAACTGACGGTGCTTTGTACGAAGTTCTGCAGATCGTCGCCAGACATCGGATTATCAGGTGCCACTAATTTTGAGGCTAACATGAGTTCCTTTTCATTGTTTAACGCGATGGCGTTGGTTCGGCGTCCGATGATGGCGGCAGGAATGGCGCTATCACCTACGAAAACAGCGTCAGGTGCCGTGCTACCGGGTTGCTTCAGCTGATCAGAGGCGCGACCGAGCCAGCCCTGCCCAGTGTGATCGGCGGATTGCAAACGGGCAGAATGCCAGATCGCCATACTGCGAAAATGTGATCGGTTCGGGTTGGGGTAACCCACACCGGGGATAATGGCCAGTTGATTGTCGTCGAATAATTCTCCGGCGGCCTTCATGGAAGGAGGGAGACCCAGTGAATCGTTGAGTGTGATGATGTCTTTTTTGTCAATCCGTAACTTGTCACGGTATTTACTGTAATTCTCATCGGCAAAAGGGATGACGGTATTTAAGCCGTCGTTGCCGCCATCCAGTTGAATGACTACCAGAATACGATCACCCTTGCGCGCTGCAGATGCTTGTGCCGTCTGCGTCAGGAACGCGGGGATGAAAGGAGACAGAGACAATAATGACGACTGGTTCAGGAAGCTTCGTCGATTTAACATGGCAGTCTCCATTTTGTTTTCAGTTCAGATGGGCATGGAATCCGGTGAGCAGCGCCAATACGCTATTCATTTCAGGCGAATACCCGGCTGGAGTAATTGATTCAGTTGTCTGTTTTGTATTTACGTCACCGAGCAACAGGGTGTTCATCATCTTCTCGAATTCGTCACTATTAGTGGCGGAGTGTTTTTTTGCCAATGCGTGCAGATCGGGAGCATCGGCCGGTCGATAGACGTCTCCTGAAATCATCGCAGTTGCATAATTCGCGCGGGCGACGACGGTGCGTGTCGTCAGCCACGAGCGACCACCTGGCCAGCCGGCGACATTGGGTGGGTAGAACAGATCCAGCCCCATGCGTCCTAACCATTCACTCAACGCAAGTGTACTGGGTGGCGGATCAAATAATTCGAGTGCGCGGAGCGGTGTGATCAGGAACGAGAGTGGATCACAAATCCGCGAGTTGATATTCGCGTCGGAGAAGAACAACTCAGAACGCAGGATAGTCTCAACTGCTTTTCCAATGTCGAGATTTGTTGTGCGAAGTTGTAAAGCCAGTTCGTTGCGTGCTGTGTCGTTGACGACGCCTTCGCCGCAGAATTCGGTAATCAGTCGATCAGACAGGCGTCTGGCGATGGCAGGCTGGTGCAGCAGAATCTCCGTCAGTTGATCCGCATCGAAGTGTCCAGTCTTACCGAGAATCGTCTGCTCGCCGTCATCATGTCGACGGGGATTAAAATGGAAGTGTCCTTCCTTTACGGTCATGCCGGTGAGCGCGCGGGCTATGTGCTTCACATCAGCTTCGGAGTAGTTGCCGATACCGAGTGTGAACAGTTCCAGCAGCTCGCGGCTCAGATTTTCATTCGCATGTCCGCGACGGTTTGCTGGTGCATCCAACCAGATCAGGAGAGCCGGATCTTGCAGCATGGCGTGCAGCAGGTCACCAAAGGGGGCGGTCGCATGTTTTCGTAATGTTTCGTTTTGCCGTTGCATATACGGCAGACTTTTGACTTTTAAATTGCTGGTGGCGAAGTGGTTATGCCACATGAATGTCAGTCGTTCCTGTAACGGGGCAGGGCTAAAGAGGACGCGATAAATCCACCAGGCTTTGAGTCGCTCCGGATTGGGCTGCTGTGTCGCGGCATTGCCGATGAGGTCAGCGAGACGCGTGAAGTCAGCCGGAATACCGTCGACGCGAGCTTCGTCAGAGAGCACCCGAGAAACTGCATCCTGTGGCTTACCGCTGACATCACGCTGCAGTTCATTCCATGTTGCCCCAAAAATGCAGCGGCGATAAAGGTGGACGACACGGCCCGGGTTCCAGGGTTGCTGCGCGGTCGGTTGATAGCGATGCCAGGCACTCATATTCGTCTTCTGCTGAAATGTCGGTTTTCTGTTCTTGCCGGTATGACTCCAGGGGAACTTACTCTTGCGTACCTGATTCCGGTGCTTGATCGTCAACGACTTTGGAAATCAGTTCTGTGATGATCGGTTCTCTTTTGGCTTTCGCTTGCGACCAGGATTTCGCTTCCGGATCAATGATCAGGTCACCCAAATCAATGTTTTTGGGCATTGGGTTTTCGAGGTCTTTCACGATGATAAAGTAGTTGTTGTCCGTGCGAGCAAGAATTTTAAAGTTTGTGCCTGTAGGCAAAGTGTAATCGAATCGACCCTCGTTGTCGGTCTGAGTCTCAGGCAGTGATCCAATCATATACGGGTCATTCTGGTGGCGCGTTTCCAGGAAGGTATTTGTCAGGGGCCGGCCTTCGGGGGCGATGAGCCGCCCTGTGAGCCGACTGGGGGGGAATAATTTAAAAGTGAAATGCGTCTGTCCTTTTTCAGGAATCAGACGCAGGAGACGGGTGAGATTGTTGGTATTGTCTGTGAAGTCCATAGCGCGAATCTTACCAATTGCCAGACCTGTTGCCTGGGCATGGTCATCCTGAATTGCCTTCCCCTGGGAAGAGCCGTTGAGTCCATTTCCCCAGACTCCTTTGACGGGTTTTCCCTGTGGATCCACGAAGTTGATAGTCAATGTTATACCGGGATCAACATACATCGATAGTTCAAACTCAGGTTTGTCAACCGGTGCATCAATTTCTTTGAGCGAGTGGAACAGGGAAGGTACCAGGGAATCCGAAAGCATATTTGGCAGTTGACTCGGGTCTTTTCCCCGGTATGCCTCAATCTTTTGGGCGCCAAAACCCGGAATATATTCTCCCTCATTAATTGTCGCGCCTATCACGCCGCGACCGGGAATCACCGGGATCTCAAAGTAGCCATGTGCGTCGCTCAGGTATCTGGTATCGTGATTGCCCAGCAACCTGCGAGAACCATCGGAATAGCGAAGATATTGATCGCAATTCTCGTTTTTAGCATACGGCGAGTAGTAGATTTCTGCTGCTGCAATTGGTTCGCCGGTAGTTTTGTCAGTGATTCTGCCTCTGGCGATCACGGCTCGTCGAAATTCAATATTAAACTCGACCGGGTTGACTCCATCTCCACGGGGTACGGAGAGTGAATCGGTTTCAATGTAAGGCAGCTTACCCGGGCGAACCGCAAGTCTGTTGCGATCATATCTTCCCGTTCCTACGGGGGGAATGGGAAGCCCCTCAATACGATAACGCCCCTGTTGGTCTGTCTTTGTTGAGATATAGCCTTTCTGGTATATTGTTGATCCATACATCACCGACACAGCAACCGGGATGCCGGCAAGAGGTTGTCTGGTTTCGATATCCCGGACGACGCCATAGACGGGCACACTGGGCTGGGTGATAAAATCGAACGTTCGACCATAGTAGGCCCCCGATTCACTTCTTATTGCATAAGGACGTCCATAAACCGGTTTCATATCGCAGGCAAGTACGTGAATGACTGTGTCTGTAATACCCTGACCATTGATTCTCAGGATCACAAGATCGTCTTTCGCGGCCAAACCCGACAGTTCGAAACTGCCTGAACTGTTTGTCACGACAGGCGGAACACATTGGAGAGGCAGATGAAATTCGCTGCACGGGAAGGCAGTGTATTGAGAAGCAGAGCCTCCCAGCATTATGGCACGGTTATCTGACTTGGGGAGTGGAGCTTTGGATGTCTGCTGAAGCCATGCGTCAAACCTTGATGCATGCGGGCGCCTGAGCTGGAAAACGGATACATTTACGCCCTCAACAGGCTGGCCTTCGATGGAGAGTAATCTCCCGTGAATAGTCACAGCGGGACGAAGTTGGACAGTAAACGGTTGATTTAGAAAACCAGGCGAAAGGTAACTCTTACCATTGATGATGGGACCCGACTGTTCGGCTCGGAAGGTTGAGTAGGCGTAATTCGGTGCTGAGACAACAAGGACCGTCCACCACATATGACGGACAGAAAGATGCTGCCCACTCTCATGGTTTTTCCTTTCCTGTATGATTATATTTTTGGCAACGGTTTGATCGAAGCGACCTTCTCTGTCCACTTTTAATTCGGTGAGTAACGTTGCGGTATTACTTCCGGAGTGCCACTTCGGTCGTTGCATTCGATAGAGACGAACTCTTGTACCCGGAATCGGATTGTCGCTGGTGTCAGTGACCTGTCCCTGAATGTGGACTGTTTCTGTGTCGGTCGAATCAGTGGTACTCTCGGTTGCCACTGGTTGTTCTGCGGGCGTGGCGGCTACAGAGGTGGGGTGAATTGCTGCAGCGACGATGATGACGAAGGTGGCGATGACCGCGATGGCTGTGGTACTCCGCCAGGTCAGGTGCTGTGAAAGGGGTCTTTTGAAGTCAAGAATGGTGGTAATACGCGATTCCACATTGGAGGTGCGCGCCATGGAAACTCCTGGAGTCACGCGCTGACCACTGCCCGTTCTCAGCGATGTTGCTACTTCCAACAGGTGTCGCGCATATCCGGTACGATCTCCCGTGTGGCTGATAGCGGCGTCATCGCAGGCTTCCTCAGCCAGATCTGATAAACGCGTGCGTAACCACCAGGAGACCGGATGAAACCAGTACAGGCAGCGATTCAGTTCAGCGGCCAGTGTCACAAAGAAGTCACGTCGGGCCACATGTGTGAATTCATGCGCTACGATGGCGGTCAGTTTTTCGTCCGACCATGTTTGCCATTCTTCCGGCAGCAGTACTGTGGGGCGTACCCATCCGACGGTAACGGGTACGAGCACTTCCTGGCTTTCGCGGATGGCAGGGATATGTTTTAAGATCGCGGGCGGCAGTTCAACGAGACAGTTCAGGAGTTGTGGTCCGTCTATCATCGTTGCGCGGCGTAAGATACGTGAGGACGACCAGAGTCCTGCAATCAGTCTGGATGCAAACAGCAGGCTCACGGCGCTCCAGAAGATCAGGAGTGCGCCGGGAATCAGCTGTGTCAATTGTGGGAAGGACCAGTCTGCAACAGGCGTTGATGCGTCTGTGGCTTCCAGATACTGAGATTTCGGATGCGGCACGTTTTCAGTCTGACTGACTTGCATTTCACGATTTTCAAGTGGAACGCTATCAATAACTACAGGACCGCTGGGATTCATATTGTTACTGACAACCGGTGTGGGGTGGGCAGGTGTACGCTTCACGTTTGATTGGAAGTTCGTCCAACTGGCAGGCAACGAGAGTGAAATGGTAGGAAGTGCCAGCGTCAGCAAAGGCAGGAGCAACATACCCGCCAGGACGCCAGACCAGATGCGATGCCGCAGGTTGGAGTCCTGCAGTTTGAACAATTTCAAAGCAATCCCGGCAATCGCTGCCAGAAGCAGGGCTTTGGTAGATACATCCAGCAGGAACAGTATCCATTGGTTTGAGATCTGATACATCGGGTATCTCCGGTCAGACGGGGATCAAACTCTGCTAACGAAAGAATTCGTTGGTTCATTCATATCTTAAGAACGCTTCGTGCGTTTGGGTTTGTTGTGTTTTGCCTGTTCTTCTTCCGCCGACGCAATCTGCTGTGCCAGTTCCTGCAGGCGTTCTGAAGAGATTAACTTGTCATCCACCAGTCCGACCAGCAGGTTTTCGACAGATCCTGAACAGAACTTGTCGACAATAGACCGGACGGCGGAAGCCGCAACATTGGTTTGTTCCACCGTCGCTCGGTAAATGAAAGTTCGTCCTTCGATGTCGTGTGTGACATAGCCTTTTGCTTCGAGTCGCCGCAGCAAAGTGCGCACGGTCGACGTTTTCAGGCCATGAGTTTCATCCATGCGCTCGCGGACATCTTCGCCCGTCAAAGGCTGATCGCTCCAGACAATCTGCATGACAGCATGTTCAAGAGGGCTCAGTGCCGGCCGTTTGCTGTTTGACTTTGCCATGACAGAGATTCCATTACGTCACGATGACATTGATAAACGAGAAGTGTTACAATGTGTAACGCTACAAAATGTAACACTGTGGCGTGCTACTGTCAAGGCGATATCGAAGTATTTTCAAAAGACGGGGAATCGTTACTGGATAGTAATTCTCTCGGGTTGTGATGTGATGAGAATTACGAACAGAGATCGAATGCGAAATCACAAACCCGATTTCCCGCTGATGATGTTGGGAGCAGGACTTCAGGATACAAAAGCGTTTGGAAAATGGTGTGACAGGCGACAGCGTTCTAAACTGTTAATCAGGAGATGGCTACAGGGCAACAACACTTTTTAGATGTCGGCTGAAAAAACCTCTCACTGATACTCAACCGGTTCAATTTTCCGACGTCAGGATTTTGGTGAGCCGTTGATACAGTCCGGAAATCGGGTTGCCTTCTGAACTCGCGTCGATGGAGCGGGTGCACCAGAGGGCGATGGTAATGTCTTTGGCCGGGTGATAGCCGGCTGTGCCGAAGAGACCGGCGAAACTGGGGGCCTGGGTGAGCCAGCCTTTATTGACCACGATCCCCTGGGCATAGTACATGTCTTTCGTCCAGAACTTCATGCCGGGCGTCTGGGGAGCGAGCATGGCCTGGAAGGTTTCCGGTTTCAGTCGCTCTCCCTGTCCGACAGCGCGGAAGCCGGCGAGGGTGTCGCCGATGGTCGAATATTGAACCGCACCGCGTGCCAGCGTCCAGGAAGGATTCCAGAAGGTCGCGTCTTCATAGAAGCCGCGTTCATCAGTATAGGAATGCAGGACGGGCTCTGGAATGTAAGGGGTGCCTGGCGCGGCTGTCTCCTGCATGCTAAAAGGAGTAAGGACGCGCTCCTGCATCAGTTCGCCGAAAGGTTTGCCAGCTGCCTTTTCCAGCGCGAGACCCAGAATGACGAAGTTGGTGTGGGCGTAGTTCCAATCGCTGCCCGCGTTGAATAGAGGCTGCTTGGTGAAAGCCAGTCTGCTCAGTTCCTGCGGCGTCCACTGATGGAAGGGGTTGGCGTAGAGTTTTTTCTGAAACAGATCCATGGGCATGAAATCGGGGTAGCCGGCAGTGCCGTTAACAAGCATTTCGAGTGTGACCGTCTGCGACTCAGGCAGGTCGGGCAGCCATTTCCCTACCGGATCGTCGGCTTTCACGATGCCGGCATCCACGAGCTGATAGAACAGATTGCCCATATAAGCTACTGCGACGTTACCATTGCGAAAATGCATGTCAGCCGTCGCGGGGATTCCCGTCATCGTTTCTCCTTCCGCCAGGATCAGGAGTTCTTTTCCTTTAACAGTCACCCCGAGCAGAACTGCCTTCAACTTTTCTTTTGTCATGGTCTCGGTGACCAGCTTGCGAATAGCGGGAAGTTTCTGCTGATAGTCTGTTGGGTTCGCAGCAGCCAATGGGAGAACGGTGAAAAATAATGCAAAGCTCCCTGCCAGAAAACAGGAACAAAGAGTGACAGGACGTGTAGGATTGGTGGAGGTCTTCATGTTTCTTCCCGACAGGCAGGTTTCAGTGACATTAGATTAAGACGGATTCAGAACGGTTTCTTTTGCTTCACAAACTTATCACATCAGATCAAGAGCTCCAGGAAATGTGAGGCCAGGGCAGAGGGGTTCTGAAAAGAGGAAAAAGATTCAGCCGGATAGACGGATTTTTCAGAAAATTCCATGTTGCCGTTGATCAACGTGGGCAGAAAGTAAACGATCTCGGTACCATTCGATTGCTGTTCTGGTTGAGGCCGCGCTGTGTTTGTGAGGAGCAGTGCCCGAAAATCGAGATGATTATATAGTTCAAAATGATTATATTATGATAGCAATGAGACTGATGATGACGTTCTGGCTTGGCATTCTACTTGGTTTGTATATCCTGATAATGGTGGCTGGGGATGTACGCCGGCAGCAAAGTCAATAATGAAGAAGATTATCTCGTGGCTGGGCGACGTCTGCCTTTATAGCTGGCGTGGGGGACGCTGCTGGCGACCTGGTTTGGGGCGGCGACGGTATTGGGTTCCAGTGAAGCGGCACGCGAAGAGGGCGTGCGGGGAACGATTCTTGATCCGTTCGCGTCCGGGCTGGCGCTGATTGTCGCTGGACTCTTCTTTGCCCGACGTGTGTGGGAGATGTAACTATTGACGGTGGGGGATCTGTTCGCGCAGAAATACGGGTGTAAAACCGAACTGGTTTCCAGCGTGGTGCAGGCGCTGGGCTATCTGTTCTGGATGTGCCAGCAGGTCGCAGTCTCGCTGCTTTCTGCAGAATCACTTCCTACCGGGACACTGGCGACGGCTCTGACAGTCGTTCCTCCGGAACTGACCGGTTTACTGGCTAGTATCGCCGGTTATATGATTGGGCAATGGATTTCTCCGGTATCAGATATATCGAGCGTTTCTTAAGTTTGTCGTTGAATCAGACTGGAATTCTGCACTGGCTCCCGAAACCTGGCGACGTGACACCACTTAAGTTGACTTTCGAAAGAATTCTGAAGAATACTGATTTGGCTGTCAGATGCGGGATCGTACTGTGTATAACAGGATAAAGAAAGTACACAATTATGAACGCAACTCCTGATACACGAGCCAGTTTGCTGATTCGCGTCCGCGATCCTGCGGATCAGGCGGCGTGGCATGAGTTCGTGGAAATCTATCGGCCGGTGATTTTGAGAATGGCGCGTCAAAAAGGAATGCAGGAAGCGGATGCCGATGATGTGGCGCAACTGGTTCTGGTAGCCATTTCCAAAGCGGTCGAGCAGCGTCCCCATGATCCAGAGCGGGCAAAATTCCGCACGTGGCTGCATCGTGTGGCGCATAACGCCATTCTCAATGCGCTGATGCGCGGCAAGCCTGATCGGGGTTCAGGCAAATCGGAATTGCAGGCATTACTGAATGAACACGCTTCGCATAACGGACCCGATTCGAGCCTGTTGCGGTTAGAGTATCGGCGGGAAGTCTTTCGCTGGGCTGCCCGGCACGTGCGTCAGGAATTTCATGAGGATACCTGGAATCTGTTCTGGTTGACCGCAGTTGAGGGACGCGAGATCGAAGTTGTCGCGCAAGAGTATGGCAAAAATCGAGGTGCCATTTATGCTGCCCGCAGTCGCGTGGTGCGCAGAATCCAGGAGAAGGCGGCGGAGTATGAACGGGAAATGTAACACACACCTGTTAGAAGCGAGAGGGCTGTGTGTATCAGTTGTCAGGAGATAACAGAATGAAAAACAAATCAACGACATGTCATCCCGAATCGATCGAACTGTTCCTGCAGCAGAAAATGAGCGCAGGGGAACAGGCTGATTTTGAACTCCATCTGGATGAATGCAGCGATTGCCGCCAGCAACTGGAAGCGGGCGCAGCCAGCGACGATATCTGGGTGTCACTCCGGGATTCGCTTCAGGACGAGACGCTCACGCTGGAATATCCGGGTGGGAAGGATTCTGCTCTGGATGCGGTTAGAGTAAATGAAGCATCATTCTCTCACAGTTCCGTCATGAACCTGCTGGCCCCCTCGGATGATGAGCGGATGCTGGGCCGCCTGGGAACGTATGAGATTGTGGGGGTCATCGGCGCGGGAGGGATGGGCGTAGTCTTGAAAGCCTTCGACCCCGCATTAAATCGATATGTCGCTATCAAAATTCTGGCACCGCATCTGGGCAGCAGTGGAGCCGCGCGTAAACGGTTTTCACGAGAAGCGCAAGCTGCCGCTGCGGTCGTGCATGACAGTGTGATTGAAATTCATGGCGTGGCGGAAACCGAGGGGCTACCTTATCTGGTGATGTCTTATGTACGAGGACCCTCTTTACAGCGTCGACTGGATGATACCGGACCACTGGCTCTGGTGGAGATTCTGCGGATTGGTATGCAGGCTGCCAACGGACTGGCGGCAGCTCACGCGCAGGGACTGGTACACCGCGATGTTAAACCGGCGAACATTCTGCTGGCGGATGGGGTCGAACGGGTCAAGCTGACGGACTTTGGTCTGGCCCGCGCCGCAGATGATGCCAGTCTGACGCGGACCGGCATCATCGCAGGAACGCCTCAATACATGTCACCCGAACAGGCACGCGGCGAGACGGTCGATCAGGCTAGTGACCTGTTCAGCCTGGGCAGCGTGCTCTACACGATGTGTACCGGTCGGCCTCCGTTCCGTTCGGAAACCAGTTATGGCGTACTGCGACGGATCACGGATGAAGAGCCGCGACCCATTCGTGAAATCAATCCCGAGATTCCGGAATGGCTCTGTCAGATCGTCAACCGACTGATAGAAAAAGAACCCGCCGCTCGTTTCGCGACCGCCAGTGAAGTCTCAGGGGTACTGGAAGAATGTCTGGCCCACGTGCAGCAACCGACGGAAGTTCCTTTACCTTCTTCTCTCGAAAGTCAGACAGAACCCGGTGGGTTCTTTTCGAACTCAGGTCGTAAAACGGGAGTGCTTCTCATGCTCGCTGCTCTGTCCGCTGTGGTACTGGGAATGTGTTTCTGGCAGGCCACCGAACCGCCTGACATTGCCGGTGAATGGAAGAGTGAAGGCTGGGGGACAGTCATATTGAACCGCGAGGAAGCAGGACTTTATGCAGGGACCTACAAACAGCCGGACAATGTTGCCTCGGGCACGGTCGATTTAAAATGGTCGCGCATCGAACGTCGCTTTAACGGAACCTGGCGTGAGGGTGAGGCACGTTTCGGTAAACTTTCCATTCGACTCGCCGATGATGAAATTCGCGGTGCCTGGACCACCAGTCGCCAGTCGCGTGTGAATCCGGGGACACCGGAATTGGCCGATCTGTTATGGGTTCGTTCGCCTGAAGCAAATGTCCCTACAGACAACATATCCATAAAGGGACAGGTGATCTCTGTCGCTGGTGGGAAAGCGGTCCTTTCGATAGGAAAGAAAGACGGAATCAAAGTCGGGATGAAACTGATTGCCCTGGATCAGGGGCTTGTGAGAGGTAAGATTGACATCATCAAAGTAGAAGAGAATCAATCGATCGGACGAATTCATGAGAATCCGCATGACACGCCGGCCGAGGTCGGTAACCTGGTCGAAAGTCTGAAGCCGGGCACTCTGACTGCGCTGAATTCCTATTTGAAAAGTCGTCCTGCTCCACCTTCAGAGAGTGCAGGTAATGCAATCCGTCAGCTCCACCCCGAATTTTTTGGAAGTACGGAAGAATCGATCAAGGTCCGACCAAAAACGGCTGCGGAAAAAGCGATTGCCCAACTGACTCTGATTTCGTTTCAGAATCGAACGCATCGGGCCGTGCGTGGCGTCATGGTGAACGCCGGCGCTGAAACCTATGTGATCACAGCCGGCCTGGGCCCCGAGGGGAAACCGCCGATTGCCGCGCAAATGTACCTCGACATCCCGGGACGGGGAAAGATTGGGCTCGAATATCAGAAAGAGAGTACGAAAGATTTATTCCTTTACCGTACGGAGCGAAAGCTAACCGACTATCGACCGGTGGATGAGATTCAGCTGGCTGTCGGAGATCAGTTATCGGCGATTCTGTTGGGGGGGACCAGCGAATTATATGTGACTCCTCATGCCACGCGCATTACCACTCTGAAACATAAAACGAAAACTGACGCGACCGGAAAGAAAAAAGAGACTTCGCGGCTGGTGGAATTCGGAATCGATCGTCAGCTGCCTTCGGGAGTTCCCCTCTTCAAAGAGGGAAAACTTGTGGGAATCACTCGGAGCCGACCCCGATATATGAATGATAATCCCCAGGGGACCTTTGTTGTCCCAGTGGGAAAAATGGTCGAATTATGCGACCAGTTGAAACTCTCTCCTGAATCCAGGTCTACTTCAATCAAACCAGCGATCAAACAATCGGTAAGTATCGCTTCGAAGGGGTTACCACCGAAAACAGTCTCTGAAAAGGCAATAGCCAGACTGGTGCTGGTCTACTTTCGGGATCAGTCCCGCCGTGCGATACCTGGAATTCTGGTCGATGCCGGTTCTGAAACATGCGTGGTCACCGCGGGGACAGCAGGGATTATTCCCGAGGGGGCTCCCCATGCCGTTGATCGGACGTTTCTTGAAATTCCGAATCGTCCACCCATCGATGCGGTCTATCTGCCGCAGAGTACGAAAGAACTGTTCGTGTATCGGACACAGCAGAAGTTGACCGACTATCAGCCGTCAGATTATGTTTTACTGGCGGTAGACGATGAACTCGCGGCCATGTATCCCGGGAGTTCCCCGCACTTGACTTTAACTCCGCAGGCAGCACGCATCGTGTCCTTTGACAATCAAGCGGAACTGGCGTTGCCTCCTTTAAAGAAAGAACATCGGTATGAAGGCCTCATTCAACTGGATCGCAGTCTTCCCGAAGGAACTCCTCTGTTCAAGGAGGGGCAACTGGCGGGACTGACATTACTGGGGACCCGCTTTCTGGGAGAGAATGCGAATAAATCGTATATGGTTCCGGTAGAGAAGATAGCGGCGTTCTGTCGCGATTTGAAAATCGTTCCGGCAGGCAGCAGGCAACTTTCCGATGTCGTCCAGGAATTTAACCAGCAACAGCAGTTGGATCCCGTCGACAAAGGGCAGCCGCTTCTGACCGATGACGAAGTGGTGGCGTCGGTTCGCTGGGCTTTGCTGGACAAGAAGATTCCCGGACTTTCCGCGGAACAGCTACAACAATTTCGTGAAATCGCAGAGCTGCGTAGACTCGCTGCTGACTGGCGATTGGAATTCGTATCTGAAGTCGACGGCGCGGACGAGGAACGTTTTCAGGGCTGGCAGGTTCAACTGGTTCTTGATCAATCCCAGGGGGCACCGTTCAGACACGAGGTGCGGACGCGACTGTTCAATCAACTGGATGCGGCAGGACAGGCTGTCAAACTCAACGAACCGGGACCCAAAATGCCAGATGACACGCCACTGGCTGCGGCAATCCATGGTTTCAATTCCGCACATCGGAGCCTGGGAGGAATGGATCAACCGCCTTTAACGGAAGAGGAAGTTGTCGCAGCGATCCGCCGAATGAAAATCAGACGCAATGAGCTGGACGTAACCAATGCGGAATTCTCGATGTTGCAGAAAATTGCCGATCAGCGTCAGCTACCGGAAGATGTCGGCTTTGAACTTCTGACACTGTTTCAACCAGGTGATGGTTATGAGTATCTGATCTGGTCGATTCGGCTGACATTACCTCGCATTGAGAATAATGTTCCCTATCCCCGTTATACAATCATTCTCAGAAAACAGTTTATTCGCTCACAGGCGATCGATAACGGGAAGATTGCATGGGGGCCAGTTGCCAAAAACGGATTACAGGCAGGAGTCCGTTTCGAGCCCGATAATGAACAATACGCGATCGGGCAGCAGGTACTGCCTCGATTTTATTATCGTAACACAGGGAATCAATTCGTCGAAATTATGCTTCCCCGTTTATTGACTCACAATTACTACACGAAACTCTCTGCCCTGGATGAAACTGGCAAATCGATCAGCATTGATCAGGACAGAAAACCGGCAGGACCGGTAGGCTGGTGGTTACTGCCCTTTGGTTTTGGTGCTCAGCATGAAATCCGAGGTCTGCCGATTCGCCTGGGAGAAGTGGAGCGGGGGCAGGCAGAAACTGTGATTCAGTCGAAACCCGGGCAGTCGGTGCGTGTCCGCTTTACCTTACCAAATTACGCTGATAAGAATGCGCCCCCATTTAAGACGGGAGAGATTCAATTTTCAATAGCAGAACCAGGGAAAGAGATGGACGCGGCCAGCGAAACGTTGGAATAAAAGCCCGTGTGTAGCATTAACGTGCTAACGGTCTGCCAGTACAACCCGGCGTCGATAACTGATCAGCAGAGTTAAGAACAGGCAGACGCAGCTGATGGACAGCGGAAACAGCACGGTGGTCAGGGAATACGATTCCAGCGCCAGCAGCGCGAAGGTGTTTCTGATGAAGAATAAAAAAATAAACAGAATGCTTTCTTCAAACGGATGATCGTAGGCTTTGCGGATGGTCGGCCCGAAGCCCAGCAGATCAATGACCGTCAGCAGGATGACGGCCCACATCGGGTTGGATGTGAAATACCAGCAGGGGATCGAGAGCAGGGCGGCGCTGAAAAACAGTCGATCCAGTCGCGTGACGGAAATATCTCCGCGCTTAATATAAGACAGAAAAGCGATGTAGACGGTGATTGTTCCTGAAATGCCAATCGGCCAGGCGCCGATTCCCCCGTTTGCTTCGAGTTGGGCGAAAAACACAATCAGTGTGGTCGTGCCCCAGATCAGCCAGGAGAACAGATGAGGTCTGATTCGTCCTGCCAGAATCCCCCGTATATAGGGAATAAAAGCGGTGAAGGTGATTATGATCGCCAGGCCACTGAAGAGTAACTTGATACGGGGGTCCATGGATGATACCTGATATTCAACACACGACTTGATACATACGGATCAGGTGGTGGGGCGGTAGCGGTACACTGATGTGCCCGTCCGAAAAACTTATCAATAAAGGGTTTCCGGGAAGTTGTCAATCCAAGGCGGTTTCCTGTTTGTAGTTTGAAACTCGACACAGATGTCTGAGCCGCGTACACTCATTAAAAGAAAAGCTGAAGTGAACTGTTCCTGAAACAGTCAACAATTTGAATACTCTCTGGAGTCACCCGCATGAATCTGCCTCGCCGTTTCTGTCTTTTGAGTTTCCCAATAATCTGTCTGATACTGACGGCCGAGTTTACTTTTGCAGCGGACAAAATCAACTTTGAACCCGCGGCAATCAATATTGAGCTGCCGGAAGGCCTTGCACTGGGACCCTGTTCGGCTGTGGATTTCGACAGCAAAGGGCGCATGTATCTGTTTCACCGGGGGGCACAGCCGATTCTCTGTTTTGACCAGAGTGGCAAGTTTGTGCGCTCATGGGGGGACAAACTGATCGGTCAGGCGCATGGCCTGCGTGTTGCCCCGGATGACACTATCTGGGTGACTGATATCGGCAATCACATGGTGTTTCAGTTCAACCCGGAAGGAAAACTGCTGCTGGCGCTGGGGCAGGCAGGCAAGCCGGGTGACAGCCGGGACCGGTTCAACAAGCCGACCGATATCGCATTCGGACCGCAGGGGAACATTTTCATTTCAGACGGCTACGGCAACAGTCGCGTGCTGAAGTTTGCGGCGAACGGAAAATATTTGGGCCAGTGGGGGACCCCCGGCAAGGGACCTGGTGAATTCAATCTGCCGCATTCGATCATTGTTGATGCGAAAGGCCGTGTGCTGGTGGGCGACCGGGAGAATGATCGCGTGCAGATCTTCGACACGGAAGGGAACCTGCTGGAGGTCTGGACCGGGTTTGCTCCTTATGGTATAGAGCTCGATTCAAAGGGAACGCTGTTTGTCGCAGATGGTCGTGCCAACAAAGTGCTGCAACTGAATGCCGGTGGTAAAGTCATCAACTCCTGGGGTAAGAAAGGGAAGGGACCTGGGGAATATAATCTGCCTCACATGCTGGCGACTGATGCTGCAGGAGATATTTTCGTGACAGAGATTGGCGGCAAACGATTGCAGAAGCTGCAGCGGAAATAGTGACTGCAGCCGCCTGTCAGCAGTCGCATCATTTCTGAGGCGAACTGCTTTCCAAGAACGCGAGCAGGTCTTTAATCTCGCGGTCGGTTAAAGAATTAACCAGGCCGGAGGGCATGAAGGAGACCGGTGATTCGACCATCATATCGACATCGTTGCGGTCAAAGGTACGATTCTGGCCATTGGCATCGCGGATGGTTTCTTTCACGTAGGATCGCAGACGAATTCCTGTAAAGGTGCGACCGTCATTCAGAATGATCGTTCGAGGCTGGTATTCAGGAGCCATCTCCCGACTTGGTTCCAGAATGGATTTCAACAGCCAGACGTGGTCCTGCTTGTTACCCAGGCTGCTTAAGTCCGGACCAACGACATTGCCACGACCACCGTGCCGATGGCAGTGCGCACAATTCGCCAGTCGTCCATGATGAAAAATACGACGACCGCTTTCCGGGTCTGCGGGAACCGACACTGCTTCCAACGCCTGTAACCAGGCCTTGGTGTCAGTCAGAGCAGGACGACCGACGCTGAGTGATTTCGGATTGATCGCGGCTGCAAACAGGTCTGCTGAGTCCGGATACTGTCCGGCCAGGATTTTCAGGGACTGCTGTTGGGGAGGTGTGAGCGGAATCGAGCGGAGCGCACGCAAAGCTTCTTCGCGCACCGGGAGTTCACTGGCTCCTGCCAGTTTTAATAACAGTGCAGAATTCTGCTCTGCGACAGTGGCCAGCCCGGCAATTGCTTCTGCACGCAGCAACTCGTTTTGCTTCGGATCAGCGGCGATACTGGCCAGAATCTTTTGAGCTGCAATGGGGTTTCCCGCAAGTGTACGGACCACTTCCAGTGACAGTGTCTCATCGTTTACAGCCAGCAGTTGCTGGAGCATTTCCAGCGTCAGTCCTTTGGGAAAGTTTTTAACTGGCTGAGTTCCTGCTTTGGGAGCAGAACGTGACTGTGTGGGCAGCAACCGTAGTGCATAAGCCCGGATGCGTGGTGGACTGTTGACATCCTGGACCTTGGCTAACAGTAACTCCGGGTTGCGGATACCCGCTTCGGGTTTCCCCTGCAGCGTATTCCAGGTGGCGATGGCGGCTTCGAATCGTTGATAGTCGAGGTCACTTTCGGATAATTTCGCTTCGACTAATGGCAGAAATGCTTTCAATCGGTAATCGGATATCCAGCGGAGCGTCTCGAACTGCACGTCGGGGCTGTTGTCCGCCAGTAAAACGGGAATCCATTTCTGCGGATCAGCCTGCGCCAGTTTCAACGCCATCACGGCAGAAATACGATCTGCTGCCGACCAGGATGAGACCTCTTGCGGAGTCCAGTTCGAGGCTTTGTGTGACAGTGCCTGCAGGGCAGACTGCGCCAGGAACGGGTCTGCATCATGCGAGAACTTCAATAACTCTTTGAGGGTGTGTGTTGATTTACCACTTCGCAGGAGAGCCGCGAGTTTTGCTTCAGGGGTGGGTGGTTCCAGCTCCATTTTTCCGACCCAAGTGGCTTTTTTCAGATCGATTTCCAGTTTCCACACGCGTCCATAGCCATGCGCCTGATAACGACCGTCGACCCAGTCACAGAGATAATAAATGCGTTTTTGTTTTGCGGAGGCAGGATCTGCGGCAATACAACTGGGACGGAAGTAGCGGCTCCCTTTGACTAATGTGATGGGTTTGGATGTGTAAGAGGCTCCTTGAGGAGTGAGTGGGAAAAAGTCAATGCTGTGATCACTCCAGGAGGGGACCAGCAATCCGCGTCCCAGCGGCAGGATTCCACAGGGAGCTTCCCCCGAGGGATGAATCATCGGTAGTGTGCCCCGCAATTCACCATTCCAGCTGACGAAGGGATGGTGGGCTTCCGAGCCATAACTACGCTCATAGCCGTAGTCACCCCCTTCAATAATATGGAGTACTCGACAGGGAGGGCGTTCGCCGGGATCATTTTCGGCAGCGAAGATTTCACCATCCGCGCGAACACAGATGCCGAATGGATTCCAGAATCCCTCTGCGATACGCCTCAGCTTTTTGCCGTCAGCGGTACACCGAAAGACGCCTCCTTCGCCCGCTCCCTTCACAGTGACTCCATCGGTTCCCGTCAGCGACCAGGGTTTGGCATAATTCTCACCGAGCGCAAACACCAGGTCGCCATTTGGATCCCACGCCAGCCCTTCCAGACCGTTATGAGGATAGTCGGCTTCACTCTTCAGCACGGCGATGTTCTCTTCGATATCGGCTTTGCCGTCGCCGTTGGTATCTTTGATGCGCAGAATTCGGTCCCGTTCGGCCAGATAGACCCAGCCATCCGGTCCCAGTTCCAGGTCCATGGTCGCATCGGTGGCATTATAGAAGACCTGTCGTTTCTGGGCACGTCCTTCTTTGTTGAGGTCAGAAAAGATCAGGATTTCATCATGCTCGGGACCAACGTAATCGTCGGGTCGAAAGTGGGTATGTGTGGCGACGACCCAGATACGACCTTGTGCGTCCACATCAATGCCCGTGGGAGTTGCCAGCTCGGGATGTTCGGCGACGAGCGTCAGTTTCACGCCAGGCTGCAGTGTTTTGACCTGCGGTTCCCGTTCGTCAGCGGAGAGTGAACCGATGGCGAAAATCAAACTGATCATCAGGTAGCAAATTGGAAAATATTTCATAGTTGTTTCTCTTGTATGTGCGTCTGTTTTGAAATCGGCGTCAATATTTCTGGTTGATGTTTCAACTCTGACTGGATCAGAGTGACTGGTTCAGGCTGGGGAAAGTCGAGGCAGGGGAGATCGGTGATGATTTCCTGGTCTGTTGTCTCTTTTATACTGTTTTCTGATTCTGTTTCACAACGGTGACCGTCAAAAAACTTCGGCGATGGGGTGACCGCCATCAGTGAATTCAATCGGCAGACCATCAGGTCTTCTGATTCGCGCAGCTGTATTGATGCCGAGCTTACGGTAAATTGTCTCAGCGTAATCATAGGGGGTGTAGAGTTGGTCGGTGACATCGCCTCCCTCTTTATTTGTCGCGCCGATCAGTTGTCCGCCTGGTACGCCGGCACCGGCCAGCGCGACTGACATCGCACGTCCCCAGTGATCGCGACCTCCCCATTTGTTGACGCGCGGGGTCCGCCCCATTTCAGTGATGAAACAGACGAGTGTCTCTTCCAGTAAACCACGGGCATGCATATCCTCAATTAGTGCGCTGAAGGAACGGTCGAGGCTGGGCATCATCACCGGGTGCGGTAAGCCAAAGCGTTCCTGATTGCCCGTTCCCTGCGGGCCACCACAAGGTCCATTCCGGTAAATACCTTCGTGGTGATCCCAGTTTAAAAAGACACCTTTAGGTTGTCCGTAACCGGGGCGGTTGACATGCTCCGGGGGTTGAATCACCGTCACACTGACAAACCTCACGCCGGCTTCAATGAGCTTACGCCCCAGCAGATAACAACAGCCGCGGTGATCACGTCCGTAGCGATCACGTGTTTTGTCGCTTTCTGTGGAGAGATTAAGTGAAGCCTGCACCTGCGGACTGGTCAACAGATCCACAGCGTTTTCGTAATATGCCTGTAGCGTCTCGGCTGATTCTGTTTTCGCAACTGCTGACCGATCCAACTGAGCAAGCAATTCGCGTCGATGGTTAAATCGTTCGGAGCTTAATTTGGGATTCAACTGCAACGATTTCACTTCCCAGTTCGGATCAGACAGATTTTCACCCAAATTTTTCGTTCCCAGTTTCCACGGTGCCCGGCTTGCGGGCAGGAATCCGGTACTGGTCACGTGATTGGGCATATTGATTCCCGGACAGAAAATGTATCCCGGCAATTGCGGGCAGTCGGTTCCAATTTGATCTGTGACGACCGAGCCGATATCGGGAAAGTCAAACGAGGAATCAAAGCGGTAGCCTTTAAAGAACTCCTGGCAACCTTCCTTATGTCCGGCCACGCGGGCCGAGGTCATCGAGCGAATCACGGATAACTTATCTGCCTGCTGTGCGGTCATCGGCATCAGCGATGAAAAATTGATTCCGGGCACATTGGTCGCAATTGATTTGTATGGCGTGCGATGATCATAGGGCGCTTCCGGTTTGGGATCCCAGGTATCCATCTGGCTGATACCGCCCTCTTCGTAGACGACCAGCACCCGTTTAGCCCGACCCGGTTGTCTGGCTTCACTTTTGGCGATCGCTTCCAGGGTCAGTATTTCTGCCAGACCGGCGCCCATCATCCCGGCTGAAACCGAACGTAGCATGCTGCGCCGACCAGGATCATAGTTCCTGTGACGCAATTCCTGTGATACTTCAAGTAGATTTGTCAATTCGCCCCTCACAATCTTGCACAAAGCAGATGATTTCAGCGAGACAGACTCCGGGTTCGGTCAGAACCGTACGAATTACTTAAGATAGTTTATATCACAGACATCGGATAGATCAACGCATAAGTGTATCTAAATGTATTGTAGGGCGATTTCTATTTGCTGCAGTAGGTCAAAAAACCCCTGATGGCGGCCAGATACGCTTCCGGCTCGTCATCCGCGATGGAATGGGAGCTGTCGGCGAAGATCTTCAAATGGGCGCGGGGAATCTTCTCAGCGATCAGTTCGGAATGCTGGGGGGGACAGATCCAGTCATGCGCGCCCCCCAGTACCAGTGTGGGACAGCTGATGGAAGGCAACTGTCCGGTCCAGTCAAATTCCCTGAGAAATGTACTGAAGCCGAGATTGAGCTGTTCGAAATTTCGAATGCTACGAGGCCAACCCTTTTCCATTTTTTCCGGATCGAATCTGGTGGAATACATGGGCCCCATCGCTTTGTAATATTCGTAAACCTGCTGTTGTGATTCGAATTTGCCCTCCCACAACCACTCGCAGACGCGCTGCTGGTCCGGGGTGCCGCGTTCACTGACGATACGTTGAGCATCTTCCAGAAAACGATAACTGGGAGTCGTGGCTACCAGAATCAGGTTCGCGACACGCTCCGGGTAACGGATCGCATATCCCTGGGCGACCATGCCGCCGTAGGAAGAACCGAGGACAGAAATCCGCTCCAGCCCCAGATGTTCGCGGAGTGCGTCGACATCATCAATGTTCTGATCGAGCGTGTAAGTTTCAGGATCGGCGGGGGCACTGCGGCCAGAACCGCGATGGTCGACGAAGACCAGCTGCGCGGTATCGCGGAGTGCTGCCGAATTCGACTTGAAGCTGGAGTGATCGCTGCCTGGACCTCCATGCAGCAGGAACAGCACCGGGCGTTCGACTATCTGGTCTCCTTCCGGGACCAATCCCATCCCGTCTACATCAAAATAGATTTCCGTTCCATTGATTCTGGCGTGCATGTAGTAACTCCTTAAGTGGTCTGGCAGCAAGGAACCCGGCAGTCCAGGCAAAGACTGCACTATTCTGGTATAACCGAATTCAATGTAAACAGGCAAGTAACAACAAGGGGAACGTCAGCAGACATTTCTGGTCTTGAATGAACGCTGATCTGATGCAGAAGGGGCGGGGGTGCCTGCCTAGCCCCACTCGCGTTTGAGTGCGGCACGGTACATCAGCACGTTCAGCCCCAGAGCTACCGTAACTGCTGTAAACGTCACAATGATCAGGAACAGTCCCGCGTGCACAGTGTCGACTTGAGAACGGAGATACCAGGTCAGCACTGCCGCAACCGACAGGATGCCCAACAGATACAGTCCAAACATGCTGCCCACGATAATCCAGGCACGCTCGAAGACTATGACGGCAGCATTGGTGCCAATAATCCACAGCGGCGCAGCCAGGCCGACCAGTAACAGCAGGCTGCAGAATTCTGAAATGTGCGATGTTAAGACGAATCCCTGCAAGGCCAGCATGATCAGCAATCCTGTCACAAGGATACCGTGATCCAACGCCAGCGCTAGGTACAACTGTTTCACCAGAGAGTTACGGTTGACGGGATGTAATGCTTCCGACGCCATGCTCCTGCGTCTTTGCCACCAGATGAGAGGGGGGAGGAAGATTCCGATACCGCAGAAACTGGAAAACAGGACAGCGACCAGGGGGCGGGGCTGAGAAAATAATGGTTCTCCTGTCAGCAGATATTTGAGCCCCTGAATCAGAAGTCCGAAAACCAGGACGTATGCCATAGCCAACAGCAGGGCGCGGGGCCGATAAGCATTCCCCAGTTGCCACAGGCGGGCCATCTGCCAGATCGATCGGTGCGAGAGTTGTAATTTGTCTGGGCTGGGGTCGAACAACTTGAGTAGGGACTGGCCCGCTTGTTGTCCCTGTCGCTCTGGAGAGTTGGCTTGATTCCAGGGAGAAAATGCGGGCAGACGGTCGCTGGCTTCATGTACCTGTTCTGTAATCACGGGGAATCTGATCAGCAGCCAGGCAATACAGAGGACCTCGCCGGTGATGATCATGAGTGCCTGCCAGGGTAGGTGACCGCGCAGATACCAGATGACTTCTACCGTATTAACTTTCAGGAGCGGATTTGAGAATACTGTCAGGAATGGAACGACAAGCAACACGAGCGGTACCGAAGCCCATTGCCAGAACGGTTTCCGGGAAAGTTGGGCCATCAGGAACAGACTGCCCAGCGCGGGCAGCAACAGTGTCAGGCTCAACGCCGGCAGCACGCCGATCTCCTGGCGTAACAGCGGGAGGGAGATCAGCAACGTTCCCGCGACCAGAATTCCTACAGCCAGGCGTCGGTGGGGGGCAAGATAATCTGGAGTCAGGCGGGCCGTCGGTGTAATGAAGTGCGCCCACAACTGCAGCGCGAGCGCACCAAACAGGATCGCTGACAGAAACACGGCCCCGCGGAACGCGTTCACTCTGTACTTGGAATAAGTGGTCGGCAGGGCGCGCACCGGTAGCAGCGTGGCATCAGTGAATCCGCGAAGACGCCGCATTAAGAACCAGTTGGCGTAGACCTCTTTTAACGTGGGTTTATCGCGGAGCAGGGCCAGCTGTTCGGGAGACAGGTCGATCTGATCCAGCGTCTGTGGTCTCTGGGGGAGGGGACCATTGATGACAGCACCTTCGCTTGTCAACAGTGTGAGTTGCTTGAGCGCGGGCAGTCGGGTGACCTGCTCCAGGAAGGCAGGAGATGCATTCAGCAGATGAACCGTCAGCAGTTTGACCTGTGTCATCTGTGGGATTTCATCTGCATGAGACTCCAGGGCAGGCGACAGGAGTTCCAACTGGGAAACTTTCCTGCCCACACGCTCCAGAACGCCCGGGTGGAGCATGGGTTCCAACAATTCCAGGCCATCCAGGCGGGGAAGCTGGCAGATCTGCTCTGCTTCGTCAGCCGTCAGTTCGAATCCGCTCAGGTTGAGGAAAACCAGGTTTCGAAACGGACGCAGGTCCGGCAAAGGATCATCCGGTTTCACCCGAGTGAGATAGAGGGAACGTATCTCGGCAGGATCAGTACGTTCCAGCAGATCCGCAAACGTTTCGATCGAGCGCGCACGATCGGCACGAGGAGGCACTGCACCTGTGATGACCGTAGCAGATGGTCCCGGCTTGCGCGGTCGTGCCCCCACCCGCATCACGTTTCCGCTCGTTGGCCCCCAGACCAGCGTCAACCAGCCGGAGAGAAACAAAGCGGACAGCAGCAGTAACAGGGGGCGTTGCCAGTAGGTTTTCAGAATCTGCCGATATAAGCCAAAGCGAATTTTCATGAGACAGCCTCCACTTCCGGCTGAATGGGAGCTCCTGAAACTTCCAGAAAGATTTCTTCCAGGTTCAGATCCTCGACCGTCGCGGTGGCCTGAAATTCCCGGGAAAGAAATTCCAGGTTCAGTGCTTCAAAATCGTTGACCGCCAGCAGTCCGTGGTTTCCGTCAATCTGTTCGCGGAGCGTGCCCGGAAGACCCAGACTTGGTGGCAGGTTCTCCGCTGCGGTAATGCGGATCCGTTTTACCTGGTTTTTCAGAGAATCCAGTTCGCTGTTGAAGCGGATGTTGCCGTCCACCAGGAAGGCCACATGCGATGCAATTCGCTCCAGGTCGGAGGTGATGTGCGTCGAAAACAGTATCGTATGTGCTTCATTTTCGGTGAATTCAATCAGGGACTGCAGAAACTGTCGACGGGCAGCGGGATCGAGGCTGGCAACCGGTTCATCCAGCACCAGTAAATCCGGTCGATGCCCCAGTGCGACAATCACCGCCAGTTTCTGGCGTTGTCCGGCGGAAAGTGTTCCCACACGTTGTTTTTGATCCAGCTTCCATTCGTTTATGAGCAGGTTCACAAATTCCTGATCCCAGCGATCGTAGAACGCGCCCGTATATTCTGTCAGTCCCAGTACTGTCATCCAGGGGAGTAAGGCGAAATCCTGTGACACATAGCCGATGCGTGCTTTGGCTGACGCATCCAGGTCCCACGAGTCCTGATCAAAAACCGAACTGCTGCCGGAAGTGGTTTTGAGTAACCCTAGAATACATTTCAGCAGGGTCGTTTTCCCGGATCCATTCGAGCCGAGCAGTCCCACCACTTCTCCCGCCCGGACCTGGAAATCGAGATCAGACAGGACTCGCTTTTTCTGAAACTGCTTGCACAGATTCTCGGTTTGTATGATTACATTGCTCATGGTTGATATTCCTGTAACAGCTTGTTGGCGACTGCCAGAATCTGCTCATTGCTGAGCCCGAGTTGACGTCCCTGTACAACAGCCTGCTCCATCAGCGGCTTGAGGTCCTGCATACGCTCCTTTGAGCTTCCCGCAGGAACCGACTTTCGTACCTGCATTCCCTTGCCCCTTACCCGCTCCACGATTTCGTCCGCTTCCAGTTTGGAATAGGCTTTCGAGATCGTCATCGCATTCACGCCGAGTTCTGTCGCCATTTGACGCACACTGGGGAGCATATCTCCTACGTTCAAATGACCGCCTGCAATCATCGCATTAATCTGACCGATGATCTGCAGGTAGATCGGCACGCCTGCAGAGGGGTGCACTTCAAATTGTGTGGCTTTGATTGTCATTAATTAAACCTCATGTGTATTACTACACTAATACACTGGTTCGGAGCCGTCAATCGAAAATTCAATAAAAAGCGAAAAATGGCAGACACCTGTATTTCAGAGGGAGCGATCACGCAGTTGTCGCTACGAGAGGATCAACCGAAGAGAGGGTGTGCGGGATGATCGAGGAGGGCTTTCGCGTCTGAACTTCTTAAGAACGCGAGATCTATGCGTTGAGACTGTGTCCATTTTTACTGTCGCCTCACCCAGAGCTCAACCAAATAGTTCCATGATCGGTTTCCCTGTGGTCAGGGTGCGCAGGATGCCAGTGGGGTCTTTGGGATCGTTGATGGGAATATCCAATGCGTGATAGATCGTCGCGGCCAGTTCTTCGGGACGCACGGGATTGTCGGTTGGATATTGGCCGTACTTGTTCGATTTGCCGTAGACCTGTCCACCCGCAATTCCAGCGCCGGCGAGAATCGATGAGAAACAGCGGGGCCAGTGCTGGCGACCGGGAGGATTCTGTTTGAGCACATTCGGCGTGCGACCGAATTCACCGGTCACGACGACGAGTGTATTTTCCAGCATGCCGCGTTCTTTCAGGTCGGAGAGCAGCGCAGCCAGCGCCTGATCGAGACGAGGCAGACAGAATCCCATGCCATAGGAACCGTTTCCAAAGGCGTTGCCCATCCCCATATTGCCGCCGTGCATATCCCAACTGCTGCTGGGCGGACCTTTCTTGTCATGGTCTGCCTGGCCGGTCCAGCCATTGACGGTGACAAAGCGAACCCCCGATTCTACCATGCGTCGGGCGAGCAGCAGATTCTGTCCCAGGGGATGCATGCCATAACGGTTGCGGACTTGATCGGGTTCTTCCTGCATGTCAAACGCCTTGCGGCCTTCGGCGCGCGTTAACGCTTCGTAGGTTTTCTCGCGCAAGTCAGACCAGTCTTTGACGGTCTGGTCCCGGTCGAGTCGATTGGATTCCAGTTTGCTGAGGACTTCCTTTCGCTTTTCGAATCGCGGTTCGTCGTAGGGGGCGTAAATTTCAGGTGGCTTGAAATCTTTCATCGCCGGGTGATTATTCGCTGAGCCGACAAACACGGGTGCATAGGCGGAACCCAGGTAGCCGCCAATACCGATATTGGGTGCGCAAAAGACAGGCGGCCCTACACATTTGATGAGCCAGGCATTGGAGACGAAATTGCGTTTGCTCGGTTTGTGACGGGCGATATGCGAGCCCAGGTAAGGTTGTTCGTTTGACATGCCCTGCTGTACGCGTTTGTCCGACTGCCCGCTGAGCAGGTTGTGCATCGCGTCGAAATGGTTACTGATCGCTCCCGGATGCGACATGGAATTGATCAGCGTGAACTCGTCGGTCAGCTTGGCCAGTTCCGTGTGCATCTCATTGATCCGCATGCCCGGCACTTTGGTGTCGATGGGCATGTACGGCCCGCGGTATTCCAGCGGGGCCTCGGGTTTCATATCCCAGGTATCGAGGTGACTCGGCCCGCCACACAGCAGGACGAAGATGCAGGACTTTTCCGCGGCGACCGCTTTGCCCGACGCGTCAACTTTGTCGCTCCCCATGACCATGCCCGGCATGCCGAGACTGAGGGTCCCTAAGCCACTCGCAATCAGGGCCTGCCTGCGGTTCATCTGGAATTCGTCCATCCTCAACCTCGCTGTGATTCGCATAAACTGGAGTTGATGTGTGGATTATATCATTTTCTTCAGGGATGCAACACAAGATTCAGGGATCCTGAGGAGATTGCTGTGATCGGGACTGAAAACGTAACGCGTGCGTGGGTCTTCTGATCGTGTCATGCCTCGTCCGCGGGACTCATCCTGGGGGGAAACTCCCGTTGATCTGCGCCAGCAGCCTGATATGATTTCTTTATTCAGACTTTATATTATTGTTTTTCTTCTTTTACATTGACCAGGCAGTACAGGGCACATTGATCTTTTGCGTGCCGACACGTGCCTGCGGGAGGCGTTCATGAGTAATCTGAGTCGAAGAGATGCTGTGAAAATGGTGGCGGGGCTTGGCATTGTTGCCACTGGTGCCGGAGTCATCGCAACCAGGGGATCGGACAGCGAAGCAGCCGCGAAACCCAATCAGGCATCAAACCATCCACCGGCTCCCGATCAGCAATCGGAAGCGGATGCAAATCAGATCGATAAGGAGCTGAAACGGGCGATTGAAAATCCATTTCAATACTACTTCCTGGAGAAGGTATCGTTTCAGGCACCGAAGACCAATCGTGCCGTGTTTTTTACTTCTGCTTATGGCAATCCGGAAAGAGAGTTCCAGGAGGAGAGAAAGTCCCGGGAGGAGAGACTGTCGCCGTCCACAATGCGGGTCTTTCGCGCGATTACCGATCAGGACGACTTTACCAGGCAGGGGGGAGTCTACTGGAAAAGTGAAGGCACGACCGGCCAGATCCAGTTCGAACATCCGGGGGTCCTCTTCCTCGCGCTGTTCGGTCCTGAAGGGATGGTCCACTGTTATTCCCTGTTTCATCTGTTTAAATGCTGAATCACCAGGTTCACTTTCAAGAACGACAACTGTCTCACGGGATCATCTCATGCAAAGATGGTCCTTTTTTCTTTGGTGATCCTTGACTTGATCAGCCCTGCCTGCAGCCTGCCCTTTCAGAATTTTCTGTCACTGTTCAAACAAATCTGTTACACTGCAGTTTCTATAAGAAGTGAACCTGTCTTTTTATCCCCTGTTCTTGGGGTCTTATTTATTTTCATTTCTTGAGAGGAGGCTGTCATGTCTGCGTCTGCTTCTCACCGCTCGGTCCTGCGTTACCTCTACAACCATAATCCGTTCTATGTCATAAGTGCGGTATTGATGTTGTTCGCCGTGCGGTCTGCTTACGGAATCATTGAGATCGGTTCGATCAACTGTTGGATCATGATGGGAGTCCTCGCCGGCTATACCCTGCTACTGGCAGGAATCGGCGTGTTGATTGTCCGCTGGGGCAAGGTCTGGGAAGATGCCCGCTCGATTCTGCTGCTGTTGCTGCTGCTGTTTCTCGGCGTTTCTGTGAGTATGGATGATCTGTTTTCGCGGATTACTCCCGATCAGGGAATGACGTTAATGATCGGCGGCTTTCTGTTTTCGGCGCTGGTTTCCGAAGCCGTTCTGTGGGGAGCCGGCATTCGCCTGGGCGCCCGCTATCGGATTCCTTATCACCTGTTCCTGGCGTTGTTTTATTTCGCTCCCTGGTGGTGTTCCCCGGAAATGCATCCGCGTTCGGCTGCCGAACTTGAATGGACGCTGTTTCTGTTCCCTGTGGTCGGTTCGATTCTGTTTTTGTTTCTGCTGCCAGCCATCCGCGGCGGTGTCTCGTATGTCAGAGGAAACGGGACTCCCTGGGGCTGGCCGTGGTTTCCCTGGATTGCGTTTGGCATGTTTGCCGCCTGTGTCAGTCTGCGCTCGTTTGCGCTGTGTCTTACCTTCGGGCCAGCCGGTCCCATGTGGATTACCTCGGGAAGCGGACCCCGACTCATTTCCTTTGATACGTTGTGGGGCTTCTATTTTCTGATACCGCTCGGCTTTGTCCTGCTCCTGCTGTTGCTGGAAGGCAGTCTGGTGACGAAGAATAAAACCTTTCAGGCAGGCGTGATCCGCTTTTCGCCGTTATTACTGTTGCTGGCGATGCCGGCGACGACGGGGCGGGTTCATACGGGTTTTCTTTTCAAAGTGACGGACGTGCTGGGCGGACCGATCTGGCTGACCATCTGGTTGTTAATCGGCTTTTATCTGCTGGCAGCGGTGCGACGTGTGCCGGGCGCGATGGCAGCCGGCCTGGGAGCTGTGGCGTTGCTCTCGATTGTGGGGCCGCAGACGCTGGGTTCGCGGACGCTGATTGAACCGACTGCCTGGCCGTTGCTCCTGGATGGAATCGTGCTGCTGATGCTGGGACTCCATAGACGTTCCTCCGGTCTCTGTACCGTGGGTGTGCTGGCGGCGACAGCCGGGATCTGGCTGGTGATTCCGGACACGGTGCTGTTCGAGTACCGGTTCACGACCTGTTTTCATCTGTTGTGGATCTCAACACTTGTGTTGGGGCTGGCGATGAAGGATGACTTCAGTCGCGTGCTGCAATGTGCCAGTGCGCTGCTGGTCCCCCTGGTCGCGGTTGTTGTGATTCTGAATGAGCGTGCCATGGAAATCCCGCTGGCCTGGCGACTGACATATGTCGCCACGTGGGCCGCGGGCTGTCTGCTGATTGCCCGGCTCTGGTCGAATCGCTGGTTTACGTATTCGTTCGCCGCGACGTTGAGTATTCTGCTCTACACCAGCGCGACCTACGGATTTCGGCTGGCAACGCGCATGCTGGATCAATCGGCGGTGATTGCGTTCCTCTGGTCAGTAGGCGCATTATTGCTCGCATTCCTGATCAGCGCCCACAAAGCCCGCTGGCTGCCCGAGTATGCCTGGTTAATTACCAGGAAAGAAACGCCGCCGGAGGAAGAGTTGCTTCCGTCACTGGAAGAAAAACCTGGTGATGAGGTGTGACTGTTGTGTTTTTACTTTCTTTTGGCCTCTCTCCAAATTGGGGAGAGGGTGATTTGGAATAGTAAAAGAAATATGAATTGAGGGGTTCCAGGCTCAACCCAAATGGGAAATCGCACTGACAGTCTATTGCCTGCTTGAAGCAAATCATTTTCCAGTCCTCAGACGCCAACAAAAGAAACATTAAGTTGGTTTTAAGAGTCCAAGCACATTTTCAATTATTTTAGAGTTATACTAAAATAAATGGCAAAATATACCATTTATCCCCATTCACAAAAAAATTAAAAGTCTGTAATGTTTCCATGAATCGTCTCAGAGAAATCAGTCTACCACGACTTCTTATTTTGGCCATCTGTCTTCTAGTAGTCTGTCGATACTGTTACACCACTCATGCTCAGTCAACTTCAACAGATGCCCTAATCAAACGGCAGGCCAAGGTACAACAGTCACTTTGGCAACTGAATCTTGCTTTTGTAAAATTCCAAAATCCATATTACCTTCCAGATATCAAGAAGCATCCGGAGTATTATGATCAACAAGGTGATTTGAAGCTAAGTTGGCGAGTTCACCTCCTGCCTTATCTTGGCAAACAGAATCTCTATGATCGATTTAAGCTAGATGAATCATGGGACAGCCCTGCGAATGCGCCGCTCGCAAAACAGATGCCAGATGTCTACCGTTCCCCCGATAGCCCTCTTGCGACCAACCGAACGCGTTTTCGTGGCTTCCAGGGTTCCTGGATAACGAATACGGAGGGAAACAAAGTTCCTACATCCATCTTTGCTGCAGGTCAGACGACACAACCCCGTGATATTACTGATGGCATGAGTAATACATTGCTGATTCTGGAAACGGGGCCTGACCAGGCCGTGGTATGGACCAATCCGGAAGAGTTATCATTCACAAACCCAGTTAAAGCATCTGGGCCGCCTTCTACCGAACGAATGGCTCTTTTCTGTGATGGGACGGTTCGTCTTATGAATCCAAATATGGGCGATGAAATTTGGCAAAAACTGATTCAACCTGCTGATGGATCGGATCCGGATCTTAACAAGACTGCTCTTCGATATATTAGACCAGCTCCCAAGCCCCGCACGCTCACGATGAAACAAAAAAAATTCCAACAGGACAGCCGCCGACGCATGTTAAAGGTTAACGATCTGAGAATTATCGGGCTGGCAATGATTCAATTTGAATCTGTGTATGGCCGCATTTCGCCAACAGAGAATCAACTGGTCGATGGTAAAGCTTTGTTAAGCTGGCGTGTTCACATTCTACCCTTTCTGGGAGAACAGGAACTCTACAAAGAATTTCACACAAATGAGCCTTGGGATAGCCCGCATAATAAAACACTCCTCAACAAAATGCCGAAGGTCTTTAAAAGTGACGGAGTCAAACAGGATGGCTATACAACTTATATGACCTTTACCGGAAAAGGAACTCCCTTTTCAGGAGGACTAGGTCCCAAACTTGAAGATTTCAAAGATGGATTATCAAAAACCATTCTGTTCGTTTCTGCAGGGCCGTCTAAAGCCGTTCCCTGGACAAGACCAGTTGACCTTCCACTTGTACCCCAAAATCCAGCGAAAGTAATCGGTATACAATCAGACGATTTTCTACAAATCCTTCTAGCTGATGGTAGTGTGAAACGAATTCCTTCATCCATTACTCCAGAAACATTGAAACATCTAATCCAGATAGACGATGGAAACGACATCAATTGGGATGAATTGAAATAGGTTCCCAAATTAGTATAAAGGGTCTGGTCTCGATAAATCTGGACTAAATTATCATGTCCCGACAGCATTGTGAGCAATGCGATACCCCTTACGGCGAGCTTCAACGCGCTGGCGAGGATCGTCTGTTTGCCTGCACAGATTGCGGGCGCGAGTCGTGTGATCGGTGTGCCGTACACGAACCTTCAGGGCCACAGGTTTGGTTCCTTCGCTGCCCCCATTGTGGCGGATCTTCGCTCGTACAAAGGAATCTGTCAGAACACTTCAGTATCTATTCCAGCCTGACAGAACTCAAAGAGTCACGGAATGCGATTGCCATGTTGTTTGTGCCAAAGTCTGTGTACTCCAAACGGAATGAAACACTGATACGGGAAGCAATTTCTCGACTTCAGGAGTTCAATCCGTCCTTTTTCCTGCTTAACGAAAACGACACATCCATACGTAATACAATATCGGACTGATTTCCATCAATCTGTAATCCGCGAGAGGCAACAGGCAATGGTGCTGTGATTTGGCTCAACCGTGGCCAGCCGGTAACTTCCTTGCATGGCGGACCGCACTTGACGAAACTGGAGATTTTTGAGCATTCGCGAACAGCCTGGTTTTGAAAGGCATTAAGAAAGTTGGTCTCGATAATTTTATGAACCTGCTCCACTATGATCTTCTCAATTGTGATACTATATTTACACAGGACACTGTCCCAGCATGACGTATAAATAGAAAGATTCCTGACGAATCACGATAAAAACGTCGATTCATTGATGGCGGACCCTTGTCAATGTGATCAACAAATCGCCTCATCTACTTCCACTTTGTCATGAAAGACGAAACCAAATGCATCACACTTCTCTCATCTTTTTGATGATTATCCTGTGTCTTGGATGCATTGACCCCGCCGTCAAACAGCAAAAAGCCGAACAGGCCCGGCGCGCAAAAACGGTCGAAGAGCTCAAAGAACTGGGCCAGCAAATGCATAAGACCAAAAACATTGATTCAGCAACAGATCCAATTGTGGTTGAACCCCAGCAGGATGAAGCGGACTCCAGTAAAAATATAAGTGGTCGGATCGAGAAAGAACGAGACCAGACCACTTAGCCCTTAGTTTTCGCCTATTGGAACTTGTCCATCTTCGTCTCCGGACCTTCGTTGACCACTGCCTGCGCTTTTGTGAAGCTTTCGATCAGGCATTTGTATTCCGGTGAAATATGATCTGAAAGAATTTCGGCAAACTGCGAGCCTTCCGCGCGGTTCCAGGTTCGCATCAGTTCGCCGACGATGGCGAAGGTATCTGTCGGGATTGCTCCCGCCTGGGCGACGCGTGCGATGGTGATATCGGTTGCCATTTTGCTCCAGTTGCCGGAAGCATCGACGACACAGTACGCCTTATAGCCCGCCTGCACTGCGCTGACGGCAGGAAACGCCATACAGACACTCGTTAATGTGCCCGCAATGATCAGTGTCTTTCATCCGGTCTGTTCGATCGCTTCCACAAACGGAGGATTGTCCCACGCATTGATCTGCCCCGTTCTCGGAACATATTGCGCATGGGGAGCGTACTTGTCGATTTCCGGAATCAGGGGCCCATTGGGGCCGTCTGGCACGGAGGCGGTTGTGATGACCGGGATCTTCAAAAGCGAAGCAGTCTTCGCCAGGGCAATCACATAATTCCGCAGATCGGGAATGGGTATATCCCTGACCGTATTGAACAGACCACTCTGATGATCAATCAGCAGCATGACGGTGTCTTCCGGGTCGAGCATTCCATTGGTGGCGGCCATAGTGTTGGTCCTTGTTGTGAAAGAGAGGAAAGGTCGAGTGCGGCTTCCGGAACGCAACACCGCCGCACGTACTTACCTTGACTTATATTACTGCAACGACACCAATGCAAGCAGGGACGAACAATACGAAACACAATGCTGCTGCCTGGGCCATGCGAGGGATATTCTGACTGGTGAAAATTAAGGCGTTGATCTCAAAAGGTCTAGACCTGCCCCCCAATGTTCTTCCCTGGTGTTGTATTTTTCAGCTGGTTTCTATTCTTTCGGATCAGCCGTTTGGCGGCTTAGCAAACGTTCTCGTGTTTCCATGAGAATGATTCCCAGCATGTTTTTTCCGGTGCCTTCTGAGCCGCAGCCCCAGTAGTAGTCGCGCGTTGTCTGTTCCACGATCTCATTGTCTCCTGTGTTCAACAACATTTCTTCAAGTTCCGCGTGTTGCTCAAATTTTGCATATACTGCTTCTCGCATAATCTGGTCTTTTACTTCTTCCCAGTCTGTTCGCAGTGGTCGCTTTCGCGAACGTCCTTTCCGGGCCACGACCATCGGGCTGGGAGTTTCGCGTAATTCTTCTTCGTGCTCTGTTCCTGCGAATTTCTGTGCCTGGAAATAGTGCTCCACGGTTCGCCAGGTCTTCCCCTTCAATTCGAAAGGATACGCTTTGAAGTTCGAAAACTCGCCGTAAGCATCTTTCGTCGAATAAAAATAGATTGTCATGAAAGTTCCTTTTCAGATTTATTAATTCTCTTCGTGCAAATGCAGGTTCGCGTCATGATCGCCGCTGATGCGAATCAGACGGTCCGGGTTCTGGTACTGGGCGACCAGGTACCGGGTCAGGTCGATCTGCATTTCGCGCATCGCTGCCAGATAACGACCCTGTTCTTCATTTTTCGCTCGCTGATGTTCCAACTCGATCTGATTGACGCGGCGACTGGTCTCTTCGTCGGCAAGTTGTAATTCTGCCTGCTGATGAATCTGCTCGTCGTGCTGCAATCGCTGCAGGTGAATGTCGTGTTCGGTTTGTTTCGACTCCATCTCCTGGCGTTTTTCGGCCCGGATGGCTTCCCGCGCCAGTTGCACGTCGGCCAGTTCCTGGGCCTGAATTTCGGTCTCCGCATCCAGCTTCAGTCGTGTCCGGGCTTCGATCGCACTGTCGTGCATCGTCTGCAGTGTCTCGCCCGCCGTGTAACCGCGGTACACAACCTTATTGACCTGGTAGCCAATCCGGGCTGCCCGTGCCAGCAGATTCTGGTACGACTCCAGTTCGTTCAACTGCTCGGTGTCCTGCTTGAACGCTTCGAAGGAACGCGTTCCGGTAAAATCGACGACGTCGGCCGTGACCGCATTGATAAAGTCGGCAATGGGATCGTGCGTCTGATCCAGCATCTTTTCAATGTCAGACAATTCAAAAAAGATCATCAGTTTGACGGTCAGTAACGCATCATCGGCAGTTCGCACTTCGTCTACCAGATAGTACGTCTGGTCTGGAATGACCCGCAGTTTATTAAAGTTTAACGCCCGGGGAACCTTGTGGGCTGGATCTTTCGGGTCTGCACCATGCCACCGAAAGTCATGCAGCCATTCATTTTCCTCGGGAACGAATAGCATGGGGCCACGTTCCACGCGTCTGTGGACTTCATTTCCGATACGGCGATAGACCACGATCGCTTCGTGCGAATCCAGTTCCAGCGCAGTTATGACGTCAATCGATAAATGCTGAACCGGGTCATACCAGATCGAGATCGGTCCCCGCTGATGTTCGCAGTGCCCGTCGACAAATTCAATAGAAAGATACTGGTCTGCACCGGCACAATACTGCCGCAACGGTTCAATCGACTTGCGAAACAGGATCAACCGCCGAGGACCATCGACATACTCCACCCGCCCTTTATAATCCCAGATCGCAACCCGCTCCCCCTGTCGAACTGTTTTAATACTGATCATGGAACTTCTCCCCGTTACGAACTGTGCTTCATCGTCAAATATTGAATGTAAATCCATTTTGGATCAGTCTTTGTGTTTCTCCCGATCCTGACTTGTTTTAGAACTGGTTCGCTGTCGCCGAATTAAATTCTTTATTGATAGTGTTTGTAATACACATATGGTAGTGTGGATGACACACTAAGGCAACTGCTTTTATTTGAAAATATGATATTTGGTATCAGTGCAGTGTATTATGAACCAATCAAGGTATGGCGGTGCAGGTGTCTTGAATATTCCCTTCCGCCTTCTTTTTGTGTAGTTTATTAGTAGAACTTATCATCGCACTCTGCGTCTGTTATTAAAGACGCACTGTTGAGGAATACACCATGCGAAGGCTTATTATCACTCTGGTCTGCTGTTTCATGCTGATGTCGTTTATTGAATCAACAGAATTATCAGCGGCGGATCAGTCACCTCGACCCAACGTCGTCATCATTCTCGCGGATGACATGGGACTGGGGGATGTGACGGCGCTCAACAGACAGAGCCGCATACCGACTCCGCATCTGGACCAACTCGCGCGGCAGGGTCTGGTGTTTACCGACGCGCATGCCGCGGGATCGTATTGTGTGCCTTCCCGCTATGGCCTGCTTACCGGTCGCTACATGTGGCGCACGCGACTGGGATCGGGGGGCAATCTCGCTAACTTCGCCGGCACGTTGATTGAACCGGGACGCAGGACAATTGCGAATCTGATGCAGGACGCCGGTTATCAGACCGGGCTGGTGGGGAAATGGCATCAGGGGATTGACTGGAAGCTGCACGACGAAAGCGAGCGGGAACAGATTCGCGTCGATCCCAATTACCAGAACTTCAAAAACATCGACTTCGCTGCTCCCGCATTAAAGGGGCCGAAAGACTATGGATTCGCCTACTCCTTCGGCACTGCCGGTTCTGCGGAGATGAACCCGGCGGCGTTCATCGAGAACAATCGCGTGACCGTGATTCCCACGCTGACGACGGAGCAGGCGAAGAAAATACACGGCGAATGGTTTGGCCGGGATGATAACATCATCGCCGAGGGTTACACGATGGATCGCCTGGTGCCGACGCTTTCGAACAAGGCGTGTGAGTTCGTCGAGACTTCGGTCCGCGCGAAACCCGATCAGCCTTTCTTCCTGTATTATGCCATGACGACGCCTCACAATCCGATTGTTCCCAACGAGGAATTCGTCGGGAAGAGCAAGGCAGGTACGTACGGAGATTTCGTCGTCGAACTAGATCACCATGTCGGCAGACTGCTCAGTAAACTCGACGAACTGGGCATCGCAGACAACACGCTGTTATTCTTCACCAGCGATAACGGACCCGTTGATCGGACGCGCGGCTATCCGCAGCGCTGGGTGCGGGGGGATACACAGATTTATGGACATGACAGTACCGGCGACTGCAGCGGCTGGAAGGGGGGCCTCGAAGAAGGGGGACACCGTGTGCCGTTTATTGTGCGCTGGCCTGATAAAATCAAGCCGGGCGAACAGTGTGCGACGACGATTGTGTTTAACGATGTCCTGCCCACGCTGGCGGAGATGTTGAACGTCAATTTAGACAGCAACACTGCTGAAGACGGCGTCAGTTTTTATTCGGCATTAACTGGTGAATCGCGGCCTGTTTCGTTTCACAAAGCGATTATCCACAATCATCACAATGGTACGTTCGCCGTCCGCCAGGGACCGTATAAGCTGATGGTCAAGGGACCGAAAACCATCAACGAGGTTCTGGATAATAGTGTCCCGGTGAAATATCAACTGTATGACCTGGATCAGGATATCGCCGAGTCGACCGACATTTCAGGTAAACACCCCGAGAAAGTTATGCAGATGCACGCGCTGTTGAAACAATACGTGAAGGCAGGTCGCAGCACTGATTGATGCTGAGAACTCAACGAACTTATTCTGAACTTGAGTTGTTTGAATGAGCTTGCCGGAGAGGGGGCAGGAATCTGTCTTACTTCTACAACACGTCATTCAGTTCAAGTTCACATCAGCCACAGCCAGACTTTCGCCTGTCTGTGATTCACTTATTCTCTCAATCATTTAGCAAAATGAAATGCAACCCATGTTACGACACGTGATAGAAAAGCGTCTGCCTCTGTTTCTTGAATTTCTCTCTGCTTTCAAGCGTTATGCGTCTTACATCCAGGAAATTATCTACGGGTTGCTCCTGATTCTTTTCCTGGGAGCGATTCTGATCTGGAGATATGAGAATATCGATTTTGGGGATGCGATTTACTTTACCTGCATCACCGGTTTGACCATCGGCTATGGTGATATCACTCCTGAGACGGCCATCGGAAAAATCGTGAGTGTCGGAATTGGCCTGGTTGGTATGCTGGCGGTGGGCCTTTCTGTAGCGATTGCCACACGTGCGCTAAATGATACCGCGGTGCGGCATTTCGAAATTGAAAGTGAGCAGCAGTCTTCTTAGGAGTCAGGCGGTGAGGTTCAAGGTATTAAGATTGAGTAGTCTCTTAATTGTCCGTTAATGATTATGATTCCAGTTATATTTCAAGAGACGCAGTCCCGTCAGTTTATCAATCAGAGCGGAAGCAATACAGAGAACCACCACGGATAGGGCCGCTGGAACAATCCCGGTACAGAGACCAATCACTGCCCACAGGCTGATCTGGCCTGCAGTGACGCTGTCCGAATGCAACAGGAATGAGGACATGAGCACCAGCCAGTAAGACAGTAGCGGGATACCCAGCAGGAACAGAAATTCCCGCCTGCGACTGGAACCAGATCGTTCTGCCAGAAACATGCCGACGGAGGCGCCCACGCAAATTATGGCACCCTGCCAATATTGCGAGAGCGCTCCAGCCAGAAGTATGAGTGCCAGAACCATCAGCAATCTCAGAAAGTCGACTGGCAGCGAAGACTTTTGCTGGAAATCAGAATCGAGATTCTGTTCTGACATGCTTTAACCCTGGAGCGGAATAGACACAAGCTTGATCAACAGGACTTCTGATGATTGAGTCCTCAACACTGGTGTATAGTATATTCTATCTCACACTGAAATAATATTGCAAAAAAAACAGGATTGTTAGAAGACAACAAGCTCTTAAGTCCGGTGAAGAATGTATTATCCAGGTATGATTGCTGATTAAAATTAGCAGACATTGTCCGTCTGGTCACGGGAACAGACATCTTTGATTTGAAAAATGTGAATGAATCACGAAACCAGAAGAGTCGTTTGGGGTTAATAACAGCATGAAACATTACATCATCATTTCAATTTGTTTATTTTCATGTACAACCACATTCAGTCAAGAGCCGAAACAGGTAGCCGGTGATAGAGACTCACGTCGCGCAGCGCTGTTAAAACGGTTTCCTGAAAGCGATACCAATAAAGACGGAGTTCTGTCTGCCCGTGAATTGGCGGCGCATGTGAAAAAACAACAGAACAGTCCGGAAATGCAGGCGCGACTTAAACGCATGCTGCAGCGATTTCCCGAAGCCGACGAGAACAAAGATGGCAAATTAAGTGGGGAAGAACTGCGAAAATATCGGGCAGGCAACCAGAACAAAGGGACGCCGCGCTCACGACGTAATAATGCGCCCAGGGTCGTCGCGACCGTGCCTGATGTCGCTTATGGCGATCATCCATTGCAGCGGTTTGATCTGTGGCCGGTTCCCGATGCCAGGAAACCGACTCCGCTGGTCCTGTTTATTCATGGCGGTGGATTTCGCGGGGGAGATAAATCGCTGTTGAAACGGGGGCTGGTGGAAACCTGTCACAAAGCGGGCGTGGCTGTCGCAGCGATGAATTATCGCCTGACAGATACGGGCCCGTATCCCATGCAGATGCACGATGCTGCCCGCGGCTTGCAAACCATTCGAAATCGCGCGAAAGAATGGAATCTCGACCCGGAGCGCGTAGTCTGCTTTGGTGGTTCCGCGGGAGCCGGCATCAGTCTGTGGCTCGCCTTTCATGATGACCTGGCTGATCCGGATAGCGACGATCCGATCGCCCGTCAATCAACACGCGTCCTGGCAGCGGGGGCAATGAATGGCCAGCCCACCTATGATATTCATACCTTTCGGAAATGGTTTGGCGTTCCCGATCTGGCGATGGGACCTGCGATGCCGGCCTTCTATCATATTGAAGGTGAGGCGGACATTAATAAACCTGCTGTCAAAGCGTTGATGCAGGACGCGTCACCAATTAGTCATCTCGACAGTGATGATCGTGTGAGTGTTTTTATGACGTATAGCCGCCCTGCGTCCAAAGTCACACGCGATACGGAATCGGCGATCTGGGTCCACCATGTGCTGCTGGGACTCAAGTTGAAGGCAGCGATGGACGCGCTCGGTCTGGAATGCACGGTGACGTCGCCTGACATACCTGCCGAAAAGAGTCCGTATGATTCACTGGAAGACTTTTTGATTACCAAGGCAAAAGGGATCCAGGCAGGGGAGTGACGATTGTCTCTTTTTCTTGCTGCTGCCGCATGTGCCTGTTAAATTGATGTTACAGGTTTTCTTTCCACTTACTCCAGCAGCCGAGAATTCTTATGCCCGTTGATCCGTTTCATCTTGCCTTTCATGTGCGTGACATTGCTGAAGCCAGAGCCTTTTATGGCGGACTGCTGGGCTGTAGTGAAGGTCGCAGTGCCGAGACGTGGGTCGATTTCAATTTCTTCGGTCACCAGGTCGTCTGTCACCTGAATCCGACTTTGGGACCCGAGGGCAAAATCGCTTCTCACGCCAACCCCGTTGACGGTCATGGTGTGCCTGTTCCCCATTTCGGGGTGGTGCTGACGATGGATCGCTGGAATTCGCTGGCGGATCGACTGCGCGAACAGGATATAGAATTCGTGATCGAACCCTACATTCGCTTTGCCGGTCAGCCGGGGGAACAGGCGACGATGTTTTTTCTGGATCCCAGCGGCAATGCCCTGGAGTTCAAAGCCTTCAAAGATATCGAAACGCAGCTGTTTGCGACTTGATCTGTTTATGCTAAAGTCGTGCACTGGATTACTGGTTTAAAAACGAATGAGGAGTATTTCGTGACAATCGAAACTGCAAAAGACCTGAGGGAACTGAGGAAAATTGGTAGAATCGTCGCGGTCACCCTGCAGGAAATGATGGAACAGGCAGAGCCGGGAATGACCACAGGAGAGTTGGATCTGGTGGGGAAAGTCTTGCTGGAATCTCACGGGGCCAGGTCCGCTCCGAAACTGACATACAATTTTCCCGGTTATACCTGTATCAGTATCAATGAGGAAGCGGCACACGGGATTCCCGGCAATCGGGTGATTCAACCAGGCGATGTTGTCAACATTGATGTCTCAGCCGAGAAGAACGGCTATTTTGCAGACACGGGCGGCACCTTCGTAGTGCCTCCGGGTAATCCTCTCAAAGACAAATTAATCGCTTCTACTCAGATGGCTTTAACCGAGGCCTGTCACGCTGCAAGGGCAGGTCGTCCGCTGAATGGGATCGGGAAATCGATTCAGAGAGTCGCGAATCAAACCGGTTTTCGCATCATTCGCAATCTGTGTAGCCATGGTGTCGGGCGAGGTCTGCACGAAGAACCTGGTGAGATTCCCGGTTATTTTGTACCAGGAGATACCAGGGTTTTGCATGAAGGGCTCGTCATTACCATCGAGCCTTTCCTGTCAACGAAAAGCAGAATCGTCACGGAAGGCAATGATGGCTGGACCCTGGCAGGGGAGGCAGGAAACTTGTCAGCCCAGTTCGAGCATACCCTGGTCATTACGAAGGGCAAGCCAGTCCTGCTGACGGTGGTCTGAACCGCTGGCCATGGCATTCAACTCGGTCTCTATTACATGGGGCGTCGCTGATGCTCCCAAGCATAGGCTGAATGGCTTTACATATTGCGAATGACTGCGCTCGTGATTCCCGAAAAAGCCATTGAGAGTATAAACAGGACCAGCCCGTAGCGGATTTTTTGTTTTAACCAGCAGACTCCCGCGATGGATAGGCCGATGCCTGTAAGCAGTGAGGCACTGCCTCGTAATATGTTTTTCCAGGTGAGGGCGACGCTGTCGAGCGCCGCGTATTCACCGTTGCTGAATTCGATGGGCCCATGCTTAATATTGTAGTACGCCAGCGAACCGAGCATCAACAGGCCGCCCGCGATTAAAAACAGGCCGAACAGTGAAGTCACAATTCCTGAAATCAGATGCCAACGCATGATTGAAATGAACCTTACTTTTTAATTTGAAACGAAATCACTGGTTGATCTCTTCGTGTCGATGGAGTTTTCACGAACTATAGATGATCGAACTGATCAGTAATTGTAATGACCACGGAAGCACGATGCTGGTTCATGGCTCATGAAAAATGCGTTAATTGTATGATTGCTATTTGTCGATGCCTGTCGCTTCAGAGCCTTTTGGTGTCGTCGCGATCTCTGCCAGAACGCCGAAATGGTCGCTGGGCCAGTCTTTTCCGACAGGTTGATTGAGTACGACGCGCGTTGAGACAACACGTGCATATCCGCGATAATGGTGAGGGGAACCGAGAAAGATATAATCGATGCGGCGATGATGGTCGGAGCGACGCCAGAACTGTTCGGTGGTCTTTTTCGCATAGTGATTCTGCGTGGACCAGGTATTCCCTTCGTCCCTGTTTCCGGCTGCTTTCCACGCATCATAGTAATGCGTGCTGTGTCCATCCAGACTCTGAAGTCCGGTGAGATAACGAATACTGGCAGAGTCCGGTGTGGCGTCAAAGTCGCCGGCAATGATCGGCGGGAAGCCGTTGGGATCGCTGATTTCACGAACGAAACGGTCCAGCGCTACGGCATCGCGTTCGCGCTGGAGTTCGCGGTCGAACTGCCAGCGCGCTGTCCCGAATGTGGAAACAAACAACAGGCGCCCGATGGGCTGTGGTGCTGCGATCTCAACTGCCAGCGCTTTCCCGCTGCCAGGCAGACTATGAAATGCTTTGCGTTTCAAAGGCCAGCGGGACGCGACCGCCACATCCAGCAGGCGGCGTTCTTTGGAATCGGCTCCATCGGATTCATGTTCAATAAAGTAGTTCATGCCCCGCAGCAACTGTTTGACCTGGTGTTCTTCTTTTGGTTTCCAGCCCGCTTCCTGAAAGCCGATCACATCAGGCTGCAGTGCGGTGATCTGCTCGCGCAGTAGTTTCATGCGAAGTTCGTACGGCTCTGCATAGTTCCAGATGTTCGCCGTCAGAACCCGCAGCGGACGGTCAAGTGTGTCGGGGGAAGTTGGTTCCTGGCCTGATGAGACCTGGCAGACCACTGAAATAACGATCAACACGCTACAGCGGGTCAGCTGGTGGGAAGAAAGTCTCTGCATGTTAAGTGCTTTCATTAATTTCGGGAAAGTTCAGATGTTTGAGGCAACTGATACCTTTAGATTATGAATCCGTTATTGTTTTTCTTCGAGCCAGATACAAAACTTGTTCCAGATGTCTTCATCAAATACACCGCCAGCAGGTAACCCGGCGGTTTGTGCGATCCTCTTCCATTGATCTGAATCGAAAGAATCTGGAACTCTGTTGGCATTGATCAGATCAATTAACAGTCCTTCGAACGCCATTTCCGGCTCATTATGGTTAAGGTAATGATCGACTCCCGCGAGTTCATCCTGGTCGAATATCCCCCGGCAAGATTCAACCAGTTCCGCGACTTCTTCGCTTAATGCTGCGATGGCCTCGCTCGACAGCGGTTCGCGATAATCATCTGGACTCTTCTCAGTCATGTTGTGTTCCCTGGCATGATTCTGAAGGCTCCCCCTTTTGGGTTTCTGTGATGAAAAACATTGTAGATCACCTGCAGGTCTTCTAGGATAGAGAGTTGTACAAAGTGTGTTGACTGCTAATTTAGACTTCTACCCAGGGGAATATCATGAAACGCGCTCATTTCGGATATCTGTTTCGCGGAGCACTCGCTCTGCTCATGTCCATGACTACGCTTGCTTCTGCCGACGATGCCAAAGAGGCCGCGATCAAAAAAGACCACAAGCTGATTGAAGGAACCTGGAGGATCAAGACCCTGGAAGTCAATGGTAACAAAGCAGATGCTGCAGACGCCACTAAGTTTACGGTGGTCAACGGATCTGATGGAACCTGGAGCCTGCACTCGGAAGGGAACGAGGTCGCCAAGGGAACCAGCACTATTGATCCGACACAGAAACCCAAAACGATTGATTTCACACCAACTTCGGGGCAGGACCAGGGACAAACGATGCGGGGTATCTACGAACTCAAAAAGAATACCCGTAAGTTGTGTTTCGCACCTGCTGGTCGGAATCGTCCGACTGAATTTTCTTCAACCGCTGAGAACCAACATATTCTGGTGAAGTTTGAGAGAGAGAAGGGGAAGTAAGAAATCTCGCCCCGATAAGCGCATTCATTAACCAGAAATTGAACCAGTGAAAAAAAAAGATCGAGTACCAGTGTCGACTCGTTCGGCAGAGATGGAACCAGCGTTCTTTCTTCACTCAATCCGGAGCGTGTTGGTGTCTCTCGTTTTAGTTATGACAGCCTGGGCTGGCATCGCGAATGCGGAAGAGCTTCGTGTGGAAACGCCGTCCGGGTTAAAGGCCGCTGCGGAGTCGGCCCAGCCGGGGGATGTCATCACCATCGTCGGCGCTGACTGGCATCACGTCGCATTGAAACTGACCCTCAAGGGAACGCCTGAGAAACCGGTCACCGTGCGTTCCCAGGTCGCGTGGACGGGTGAGTCTTCGCTCAGACTGTACGGCGCGCATGGTGTGCTTGATGGATTCACTTTTAAGAACGGGAGCCTGAAGTCGGGGCACGTCATCCGCGTGTCCGGTTCGCATCACCGGGTGACCGGCTGCACGATTGCGGACTATAATCCGGCAGACATCGATGTCCGCTATCCCTGGCTCAGCCTGTACGGACACCATCACCGCGTCGATCACTGCCGCTTAGCCGGCAAGAACCATTCGGGAAACATGCTGGTCGTCTGGCTGGTGGGAGAAGGGGAGGTCGGCTCGCATCGCATCACTGGCAATCACTTCGTCGATATGGCACGGGGAGACGGCAACGGTTTTGAAACGCTGCGGATTGGCACCAGTGAAACGTCCATGAAATCAGCCCGATGTGTGGTTACTGAGAACCTGTTCGAAAACTGTGACGGCGAAGTGGAACTCATCTCCAACAAGTCGTGCGACAATATTTACGAACGCAATACCATCTTCGGCTGCGCCGGCGCTCTGACACTGCGGCACGGAAATAACTGCATCGTTCGCGAAAACCTGATCCTGGGTGACGGCGACCGGCATTCCGGCGGCATTCGCGTTGTCGGTGCAGGGCATCAGATCATCGGCAATCATATCGAAGGAGTTGGCGACCGGATCGACGGTGCGATTGCCTTGAGCGCGGGTGTGCCAGACCCGGAACTGCATCAACACGCGCAGGTCCAAAACGTACTCATCGACGGCAACACACTGATCGACAACGCAGGCGAAGAAATCGTCACAGGCCACGGCCTGGGCAGCCGCTCGCGGACGCTGCTGCCGGAGAATATCACGATCAAAAACACCCGCCGCAGCGGTAAGAGGCTGCTCAAACAATTGAAACCGGAAGACGTCGGCCCCGATGCGAAGCAGAAGTAAGTTCTCACCGAGTTTTACTTCGATACGATCCTGCAGAAGTATTCTCGGACATGCAGACCGACGAGGGAAGAATGGCCCAAATAGAGCCAGTAGATATCCGCAGTCTCAAAGGTGAGCAGGGTAATCGCGTCCTGGTCGACGGGGGGTGCGACGGCTTTCGTCAGCAGAGCAATCTGCGACGTTGTGCGGCCGAGCACATGCAGGGGCTCTTGCCGTGTCCAGCCTGCGAGAATGTGTTCTTTGCCCGCTTTGATATATCGAATTTCGGGCATCGTATAGAAGGCACGATGCCCGTCGTATTGCACCGTCATCTTGCCCAGCAATCGTTCCAGCCCGAGGATTGCTTCTGCAGGCAGATTGCACTCCGCCTCCAGATGCTGCTTCGTTAACGGCCAGTCTGATTTCCAGGTTCCCTCCAGACTGGCAGTCCAGTCTGGAGGCGGTTCGTTTTCGGAGAGAGTATCGGGGGCTGCTCCCACTCATCATTTCCTTTTCAAACTGAATTCGGTTCTATTTCAGAACGTGTGGATCAAGCCAGACGGCGTGTGCACCCCGATTAATCGATTTCGTTTCAGTTCGAATTTCCAGTCTGTTAATGTTCCTGACCGAAATTTTGCAGAACTGCACGTCCTTTTGATCTTTCAGAGGGAATTTCCAGAGAACCCGGTTATCTCCCAGCACCGTAAATGTAACTGTACCGCCAAATTGATAATTATCGTCCGTGAGGGCTACACCGGTCACAAAAGTTTTGAATTGACCGTCCAATTGGTAAGACACGCTTGCGGAACCTCTACTTGCTGGAACCATGCCCAGACCATTGGGAAATTCAAGCTGATTGACGGTAAACAGTCCCTTGCCATTTCCCGCGTCACCATTTTTTCCGAAAGGCCATCCACCATGAACCACATCTTCTTCCTGCATGTGATTCAGATACCGCAGGGGCATTTCGTTTAACCTGGTATTCAGTGCTGCTCGATCAGGGCCAAGAGTGCGCGACCATGCCTGACTATACAGGTCATACGCGTGCATTTCCAGTTCCTGTTTTGTTGAGCCTTTCTCTTGATCAGCTAACTGATACCAGCCATTGGCGACTGTCAGCAGCGCATCTGCATCATTTGAGTTTGCGATTTCCTGCTTTGCCAGGGTTTGATATTCCGCATCATCCCCTTTGGCAAGCCAGAATAGTCCCTCTTTCCAGTTGTTCAACTTTAAGGCGGCAAACTTTCCATATAAGAATGCCGAGCTCGCGTCGTTGGGATTTTCCTGCAGTGTTTGATGCGCTTTTTCCACATCACGATATTCGAGCGACAGCATTACACTGCGTTGTCTTACACTGTTCGCCAGCGTAAAGGCGTGGTTGCTGCCGGCAGTTTTCCCGACTTTAATGGCGAAAGTAGCGATCTTCACAGCGGACGTATAATCGCCTGATTGGATCGCAGACTGGCTGGCGTTGATCGCGTCAAACGCGATTTCTTTCAAGGTGTTTTTGGAAGGAGCGGATTTCGCTTCCTGTAACAATTGTTTGTATTTCTCATTGAAATCGATGTTTCCGGCAGGGGGTAACGCCTGCAGAAGCTGATTCCCGCCTGAAAGGAGCAGGGCAGATAAGATCATAAATGTGTGAATATAAAACTGACGTCTCTGCGGTAACATGACTCAATCCGATCGCGTGTTTTTTTCGAACGCCTGTGTGAAATAGACAGAAATACAGTCCCTATCCTAAGTGAATCACTGAGACATTCCAAGCATTCTCTTAAGGGATTCCACCGGAAATTATGCATTTGTGTTGCGAGTTCTGGCTGGTATCATGGAGTGTCTGCTCGAATCATCAATCACATCGCTACATGGTGTGAAGTCTCCGGGGAATCCTATGTGCTCTCAACGAAAGCTGTGTCTACAGATACTCAACCTGGCAATCCTGATGACGATGTGGGGCTGCACTCCTTCGGTTCCCGATACGCCGAGTGGAAATTCCTCGGAAGTCACAACGGAGACCCAGTCAAAGTTCGCTTCCGCCGCAGAAGTCACCGCTGCCCTGGAAGCCCGCTGGTCGCTGGATGACATCAAAACTTATTGTGTTCCGGAACGCCGCCACAACCCGACCTGCCAAAATCTGGTGACAGACGTCGGCGTGACCTGGGAGGGAACGCTTTACGAAAATGAACCAACCGGCTTTGACTCAATCAGCTGGTATGGCACAGCAGTGGAGGGCAGGCTGCATGAATATTCGTTAGGCGTGAGTCGAGGCGAAAATTACTGGTTGCTGGAAATCGGGAACGTCGACTCGTTCGACAGGCAACCCCGTGTCGCGCCCGATCCCTCGGGACCATGCTTTATCGGCAGCGCCCCCCCTGAAAATCAGGAGTCTGACAATTCTGATTCGGATCTTTTTGTTGAGCCAGTCAAACGTGAGTAGGTTAGTATGGTTCAAAGCGGCATTCCTGGTGAGCCACAGGGTATTCGTCCCGGTTTAACGTGAAGCAGCAGAACCGCGGCTCACCCCATACGGCTGATGTGACGACTGCATCCTATTCAGCATGAAACCCATCTGGTCGATTACGAAGACGGGTAATGTTTTCAAGATGATGAATGGGTCTTGTGGCCTGCACCGCAGTGTTACGAATCTGGATGACACGCCTGTTATTCCGGGACCGGGAGTAGTTCAAAGTCTCCTGCATGGTCCAGTGGATAGATCGATTCAGAGCAAAAAATCAGGTAATCGTAAAGCAGGTCTTCCAGAAAGGGAATTTTATTGGCAGCCCCTGTTAAGGGGGCATAAACGGCATCAAAATTGTCGAAAGTGAAAATCGGGTCAATTTTGCCGCTATCCAGTGATTCCCTGACTGAGTGCATCATTTTTGCATTAAAGGGGCCTATGCTCGATACATAAAAGACCAGCAGAAAGAGAATGGTATAACCTGCAATGCTGATGAATCTGATACGCTTTTTTTCAGTCACATAAACAGCCTCCCTGCAGATGTGGTGATACGAGTCTGGCACTCTCACTTACTCAATGGTTGTGAAAACGGGGAATAGTAGCTTGAACAGGTTAATTTGATCTCGCAGTGTAACAGGTTATCAGCGGCGATAAGTGTCTGCATCAAGGCTATCTTCAGGCTCAACCGAATGAACCATCCCGGCAGACGGTGAGTACAACCTCTGCTGGATTTTACATGATAATAGACAAAAAATCAGTTAGATGATAGATTAAGTCTGTACCTGAAACGAATCACATTTAACCATAGGCTGGAGTTATCTATTAGACCGGTCTCAAACAGGCTTAGAGACGTTACCGTCAAAAGAGGCACAGTCTGGTTTTGTCTATATAATGGTTATTCGATCCTCTTGAATCTTTGGCATAAATGAAGACACACCTGTACGTCCTTGTTCCTGCGTCAACGACACTGTCTGTCATTGTCGAAGCCATGAACGCACTTCTCTCGCCACACAGGTTGAGAAATGATGATACCATCCAGTCGAACTGGCGATTTGATTATCTGTGTCTGTTCGACGCGACTTTATGCTGCGAGGAAACCGATGCCGAACTTCCCGCAGAGATGCACGATTACAGGGGGTATGTTTCCCGCGTGGATCGCTTGCGCAATGATATTTCAAATGACGTTTCGGTCGGTGCCGTGGTCACACCAGATGGCGTCTGGCACTCCCCTGGAAGAAAACAGTTCGGCCAGTGTATCGATCACATCTTCGCTCCGAATACTTCGATCAACCTTCAATGATAAACATTCCCGGGTGAATTCATCAACAATGGAAAACCATTTCAGGGAACTGCCCGATGTGGTCCGGTCAAACACAAAGTCCCAGCACCAGACATGATCTTTCTGTTCTGGCCGCAGCAGGTGACAACCATTCCGGGAATCACCAAGCCTGCGCCGTTTTCTCTTCTTTTGAGGTACTTTCAGCCCTTCCCGACGCCACAAACGATACACGCGGGTAAAACTGGCCTGCCAGCCTTCCCGTTGTAGCAGCCTGGCAATGCGGCGATAGCCGAATCGAGGCCGTGACCGTACCAGCTCATACATGCGCTTGACCAGGGACGGCTCATCACTGCGTGGGCTCGACTGGTAACGCTGAGTGGCCCGGGGCTGATCCAGAACCAGACACGCTCTCCGCTCAGAAACATGGAACTCACCCTGGATCGCGTTGACGGCGGCTCGTTTTCGGGAAGGGCTTACCAGTTTCCCTCCGAGATATATTTCAGCATTTTGTTATCCAGAGACAGATCGGCGACCAGTTCTTTCAGTCGCTTGTTCTCGTCTTCCAGTTGTTTGAGACGCTTGGCTTCTTCCGATTTCATGCCGCCGTACTGATTCCGCCAGCGCAAGTAAGTCGATTCACTGACCTCCAGGGTCTGCAGCACGGATGCCAGGTCTTTACCGGCATTCAGCATCGCATCCGCATCACGCAACTTGCGGACAATCTGCTCGGGGTTGTGACGTTTTCTTCGCTTGTTCATCAAAAGTTCTCCTCGTCAAAAGGACGCTAAGAACCTTCATAACAATTGGACCAGTTTTTGAAAAGCAGACCAATAGGACCAATCCTATAATTATGTCTAGACAACGGGTAATGAAGTTCTTCATTAAGATTTTATCTACAGAATCAATAAAATTCAGATATCGCCTGAAACATGAACAAATGTACCTACTAAAGTCTATCCGACTAGATGCGAACGGAATTAGTAAATCTGGATACTACAGATCATTCATACACAATAAACTAGCCCGATATACTATTCAGATATCCAGGCTAAGTAAGCTGGATATAAGAGAAATAACCTAACTGCTTGATATTTTTTAGAAGAGTTCGAAATAAGTCGATCGCTAAACAGCTAATTTAAAAACACTTGTGTCACATGGAAAAGCGATTCACAATACCTTCATTATTACGTCACTATTTCTTAATCATTCAGGGGTAACATTCTCCCCGCCTTGAAGAATGCGAGACCAAGGTGCTGCTTGGTCTCGCTGTCACGCAAGCTGCTTACTCGGCTTATGCGACGGATGCAGTATACATAAATGGATGTCTGAGTCAAGCAGCCACTCACATTGATCAGTGAGTGGCTTTTTTATTTCTAGGCTTGATACTTTATTCCGCAAATTATGAGAGTAATAAAGTGGACGATTAAGGAAGCAACATTACCCTAAGGTAATACCTCTTCTTTTCATTCATCCTATCAAGCCGCTGATAGACATTCAGGAGGTTATATGATTGATGGCATCGGAATTGCAATCAGTACTCCAGTCGCTGTAGCCATTTTGGTATTCATTTTCTTTATTATGGTGATTAAGAAAGCAAATATTCAACAGATCAGAACAAAGTGGTTTTCTATAAGTATGGCAACTGAAAATACTATGGTAACTGAAAATTCAAATGAAGCACCTTCTATTGAAAAACAACCTGACACTAATTACACCATAAAAGAATAGGCCACTTTTGAAACCTAAATATTAACCAATCAAAATATATTTGTTTTGGATATAGGGGACTATCGTCTAAAAAATTATAAACTTTTCTTCATCATTGGGTCAGCACTTTGAAGCTCTGACCGTAGAGAAATTCATTTTGTAATTTCTCATTGTATGATTCGATGTTCCTATTCATCTCAAGGGCTATCTGCCTTAAAAAACTAAGGTATTCTTTAATTCTCTGAAGCCTATTCTAAATACTCTCGGTAGTGAATTCAGAACCATTTTCTTTTCGAATATGGTCTCTGAGCTTCCAGGAGCCACAATGAGTTTTTTAGTCTCATTATTTTGCTGGATGCATTCGCCTTAACAACTGAGAATGTTTTTGCGAAAGTTCTTGCCTCAGGTTTGAGTCTCAGATGAGAAAAGGTGTCAGGAACCAAAAAAATGGCTTGACTGCTTTAACCCTTCTTGTCGATTTCTGAAGTGATGAGAAAATTTTCCTTAATGAGCAACTCAATGGAAGTAGATGAGATCGCGATTACGTTGTGTCACAAATCAACGATCTCATCATTAGCAATCGTATTCCATTCGATTTGGCGGAATGCCGTTTCGACATCTTCGCCGATCACAGGATACGGAGCACCCTGGTACCAGACAATAATAGCCGTTGACCAGCATTTTGTCTCATCAAATGGAGCAGAAGTAAATTCGCCCACGAATCGGTATGGCGGTAGATTTGGTCGTTCTTCAGCGTCATAGGTGATGGTGGGGGGGACGACAATGACGGGGTGATCACCAAATAGTTTTCTGCCTTCGTTCTCGGCAACCCTGATGAAGTTACGAGTGGCTCGGTCAGACGGTGTATAAATCAATGCTCCACGATCCGAAGATGAAACAATGTAGCAAATGCAGGATATCCTGCGGCCGTCGTTGAGTGTGATTTCGACGCGTTTAAAATTCATGAATCTAAAAAAGAGGAATGCCCCTCTAGTTCTCCTGTTTTGTGATGCGTTAGTCTTGAATCGGGTGATCAACTCCTGCTTGATCAAGGACCACACGCAGAAACTGGTAATCGTGTTGAGTGAAGACGCGATCGTGGAACTCTTCTTTCAGCGATGGCGCACGTTTTCCCAATGCAACGATCTTTGTTGCCGCAGCTTGATCATACCAGGATGATTTCCCGCTGAGACGATAGACGCCATTGATGCACGGTGATTTGCAGAAGAGAAGCCCCCATCGCCGGTGTTTGTGCCAGCTTTCCATGTTTGGGTGCATGCAGGGCTTACCCAGATCAGAGGTCACTTGCTGTCTGACGGACGGGTGCTCATACACCGTCGTATGAATGGGGACCGTGAAGACGCGATACTGCGTAATATCTTCACCGTGCCAGCAATCCGGGCAGTCGTGGACGAACCACGACCAGTCAACGGCGATGAACCAGACAACGCCGAGAAAAAGAATGATTGCAATGCGGACTATTTTGGAACGATTCATAGTAATGCATACCAATAGATAGACAGAATAGGATTCTTTCTAAATCTATCATGATTTCTGACTATTCTCAATTGGGATCAGGTGGAAAGACGGATGTCGAATCATATCTGAGAAGTGTGGCAGATAAATAATGTGACAACTTCGACTCCAAATTATGCTGATCGATTTCTACTTCCCGATCTTCACCTCGCCTGGCTGGTGCCCTTCTGTATGATGGGCGGGTTATTGTTCTGTCTGCTTCCTGCTCGAATTTTATTCGGGGCTCAACCTTTTTATTACTGGTGGAGGCTGGTTGCTCGATCACTGTTGGCGAGCCAACAGAGCCACACGGGGAGTTGATTGTGGGGGCAGATAGCGTTTTATTTCTTTCCGAGCGTGAATTACTTAATGTCCGTTTTTTCAATATCCATGTTAACCGCGGCTAACGCCGTGCGGCTGATTTTCTGGGGTGATTCGTCAGTTGGTATGACTGATTCGCCGCAGGTCATTCGCTCCGGTTGTCCCACATTGGTAACAACAATTCGAATTAAGAAACGTTATGGTTCAATGTGAAACGCTCCACTTTTTGTTACTGGATGATCCTGCTTTTGCATTAATCATCCTTTTGAATTGAACTTCTGATTTATGATTCACTTTATGTCTGCTTTTTCATTGTCGGTGTTAACCGCGGCTAACGCCTTGCGGCTGATCTTCTAATGACTGATTCGCCGCAGGGCATTAGCCCCGGTTGTCCCACATTGGTAACAACAATGCGAATTAAGAAACGTTATGGTTCAATGTGAAACGCTCCACTTTTTGTTACTGGATGATCCTGCTTTTGCATTAATCATCCTTTTGAATTGAACTTCTGATTTATGATTCACTTTATGTTAGCTTTTTCAATATCGGTGTTAACCGCGGCTAACGCCGTGCGGCTGATTTTCTAATGACTGATCAGCCGCAGGGCATCAGCTCCGGATGACCCACATGGGTAACAACAATTCGAATTAAGAAACGTTATGGTTCAATGTGAAACGCTCCACTTCCTGTTACTGGATGATCCTGCTTTTGCATTAATCATCCTTTTGAATTGAACTTCTGATTTATGATTCACTTTATGTCAGCTTTTTCACTATCGGTGTTAACCGCGGCTAACGCCGTGCGGCTGATTTTCTAATGACTGATCAGCCGCAGGGCATCAGCCCCGGTTGTCCCACATTGGTAACAACAATGCGAATTAAGAAACGTTATGGTTCAATGTGAAACGCTCCACTTCCTGTTACTGGATGATCCTGCTTTTGCATTAATCATCCTTTTGAATTGAACTTCTGATTTATGATTCACTTTATGTCAGCTTTTTCATTGTCGGTGTTAACCGCGGCTAACGCCGTGCGGCTGATCTTCTAATGACTGATTAGCCGCAGGGCATTCGCTCCGGTTGCCCCACATGGGGAACAACAGTTCGAATTAAGAAACGTTATGGTTCAATGTGAAACGCTCCCGCTCCTGTTTTTGAATGATCCTGTTTTGAATGGAAGGCCTGGATAAAATGAACTCTTTCTTTGAAACTATTGGAGGACGGAAAAATGTTGTGCCAGTGGGTGGGATTTTCTCGAAGGGCGTGGGCAGGTCAAGAGCTGATGCTACAAAATTTGTGGCGATATGGGCTGACCTGTGCCGACACGGGGGCGATGCCGGGGCGTTCCGTTGTGATCGTGGCGCGAAGTGCGGCGATACACAGAGAATGTTTGAGCAGCCTTTGGTCAAAATGGTTCCGAAACAGGAGACTTTTATAGTACAGGTTTTGTCAGTGGTTCGCGGTGATCAGGTGCAAAAATACTGGACCACGCGCGCGACACACTTATAAGCGGGAATGATGGCAAACGACAACCAGGCGTCAAGAGGAATCTTTTCAGTAACGACTCACTTTATACAGCAACATGGAATCAGGTGAACTCAGGGAGGAGTGACCAGATGCGCGTCTTAAATCGTCAGTTAAGCAGTGTCTGCCTTTCAGCAGCGGGCTGTCTTGCGTTTTTTGCCGATGGTGCCGCGCTGCTGAACTTTATGAATGTAGTCGACGGCGGCGGGGACTTTGCAGGCGGTCTGACCCATGTCGACCGAGACGGTGCCGATCTTTTCAGCGGTGCGCAACGCGGCGTCGGTCAGGCCGCTGACATAACAGCCGGTGGAAATCACAAAGCCGTTCATGGCGTAGCGGACCATGTTGGGTTGTTCATGGATCGTCTGGGCGACCTGCTTGAGCAGTCGCTTGAGTTCGGGCAGGTCGAGGTCGGCGTCGTCTTTGATCGAGATCAGATTGCTGAGCGTGGTCCAGCCGGTCTGGGCTTTGGCTTCTCTGCTGGCCGTGATCCATTCCAGTGCCAGTTCGTTACCGTATCGACTTTCGGCGGTCACTCCCGCGACAACGGTGCCACAATGGGTGATGCAGTTGGCTTTGCTCAGCCAGCGGCGCAGGTCTTTCTTTGTCATGCGGTCGGCGTCGGCGATCAAACCGGCGAGGTATTGCGCGTCGTAATTGCCGGTGTCATACAGATCGAGGGCCAGTTGGTAATCGGTTTTGATCTGCTTCTGCAGGACTTTCAGGTCGGCGATTTTGACACCAAACACGGGTTCGCGGGCACCGTGGTTCATCAGGACTCTTTTGGTGGATTCACTTCCCAGGTCTTCCAGCTGCGTGATGATTTCGGTGACCGTCATCTTGATTCTCCTGTAGCGAGAGAACGTGTTGACTGCTTACGCGAGGATGTCCTTGATCAGGTGGTCTTCGTCGGCGGGGCCGATGAGACGCTGGTTGAGTCCCTGGTAGGGGAAATTGAACTTGCGGGCTTCGAATCCGGTGAGGTGCAGGATGGTGGACTGCAGATCGCGGACGCTGGTTTTGTTTTCGGCGACGAAGTAACCGAGTTCATCGGTCTGGCCGTAGGTGAAGCCTTTTTTGATGCCTCCGCCGGCCATCCAGATGGTGTAGCAGTGGGGGTGATGGTCGCGTCCGAGGAACTTGGAGCCGTTGCGTTCTTCGTTCATGGACGTTCTGCCGAACTCACCACTCCAGACGACCAGCGTATCATCGAGCAGTCCGCGCTGTTTGAGATCGGAGATCAACGCATACAGCGGCTGGTCGATGTCTTTGGTTTTCTTGGGGACGCCGGTGATCAGGTCGTTGCCTTTACTCGTGCCATGCATGTCCCAGCCGTAATCGAAGAGCTGGATGAAGCGAACGCCGCGTTCGACCATGCGACGGGCGAGCAGACAGTTGTTGGCGAACGAAGGGGCAGCGCCGGTGGTGCCATACAGTGTGTGGGTCTCTTTGGTTTCGCTGGCGAGGTCAACAGCTTCGGGGACCGACATCTGCATGCGGAACGCGAGTTCGTACTGGTTGATGCGGGTGAGGGTTTCGGGGTTGCCGAACTGTTTGAGTTCGAATTCATTCAGCGACTTGAGGGCATCCAGGCTGCGTCTGCGGACTTCGCGTTTGATGCCTTTGGGATTGGAGACGTAGAGGATGGGGTCGCCGGTGGTGCGGCATTGCACGCCTTGATAGACGGAGGGGAGGAAGCCGCTGCCCCAGAGACTTTTTCCGCCACTGGGATCGCTGCCGCCACTGAGCAGGACCATGAATCCGGGCAGGTTCTTGTTTTCAGAACCGAGTCCGTAGGTGATCCAGGAACCCATCGAGGCGCCGCCGAAACGGGGGGAGCCGGTGTAGAGGAAGAGTTGGGCGGGCGCGTGGTTGAACTGGTCGGTGTGCATCGATTTGATGACGGTGATTTCGTCGGCGACCTGCTGGAAGTGGGGGAGCAGTTCGCTCATCCAGGTTCCACTCTCGCCGTACTGTTTGAATTTGTAGGGGGTCCCCAGCATCTTGGGGTGCCCTTTGATGAAGGGGAAGCCTCGCCCTTTGAGGAACGAATCGGGACAGGGCTGCATGTTGCGTTTGATGAGTTCGGGTTTATAGTCGAACAGTTCCTGCTGCGGAGGCGAGCCGGCCATGTGCAGAAAGATGACGCTTTTGGCTTTGGTCGGCAGCCGATACGCGGGGAGTTCGGCATCGTGTTTTGCGGGTGTGCTGGCGGCGGTGGGATTGTTCTCGGCGAGCAAAGCGCCCAGCGCGAGAGAACCGATGCCGGTGGAACCCTGGGCGAGGAAATGTCGTCGGGTGACTGCCTGCAGCTGTTGTTGTTTGAGATTCATGATTTATCCTTTGGTGAGCACACCATCCATATTGAGCAGTACATTGGCGATGATTGTCCAGGCAGCGAGCTCGGCTTTGTCGTATTGAGCGGAAATCGGTTTCAGTGGGTTTTCCAGAAGTTTCTCTGCTTCTTCGGGATGGGCTTTGTAAAACGCGAGTTCGGATTCGTAGAGTTTCAGCAGCGGTTCAATCTGTTCGGGCTGAGGCGGACGAACCAGGCAGAGTTGCAAACCATATTCGATACGGGCGCGGGGTGTCTCCGCCGCGAGGAAGAGCCGTTCGCCGAGCGCCTGGGCGATTTCGATGAAGACGGGGTCGTTCATGGTGATCATCGCCTGCAGTGGCGTGTTGGTGCTGATGCGTCGGATCGTACAGATTTCGCGACTGGGCGCATCAAAGGTGGCCATGGACGGATAGGGGACGGTGCGGCGCCAGAAGGTGTAAAGTCCGCGACGAAAGCGGTTATTATCTTTACTGGTAGCCCACGTTCGTTGGCCGTTGAACGCGGCCCGCCAGATGCCTTCGGGTTGAACGGGGTAGACGGAGGGACCGCCGACGGTTCGGTTAAGCAGGCCACTTAGGGCGAGTGCCTGGTCGCGGATCATTTCGGCTTCCAGTCGATAGCGGGCGCCGCGCGAGAGCAGACGGTTATCGGGATCTTTTTTTAGATGCACGGGCAGGGTAGTGGAATCCTGCCGATAGACGCTGGACAGGACGATGGTTTTGAGAAGGGCTTTTCGGTCCCAGCCGTTGCTGACGAATTCGGTGGCGAGCCAGTCGAGGAGTTGCGGATGACTGGGGAGTTCACCTTGCGTGCCGAAATCTTCTTCGGTAACGACGAGTCCTTTGCCGAACATTTGAGACCAGAGGCGATTGACGGCGACGCGGGCGGTGAGCGGGTTTTGGGGATCGGTGAGCCATTTGGCGACGGCGATTCGGTTAGCGGGTGTTTTTTTGGGGGGCGAGTTGAAGGAACTGAGCACAGCAGGTTCAACGCGATCGCCGGGAGTGAGGAAGCTGCCTCGAACCATGATATGGGTTTCGCGCTGTTTGTCGGCCGGGAGTTCCTGCATAACGGGAAGCTGCGGGTAAACGGGTTTGGCTTTCTGGAGTTTCGCGATCTGATCGCGGGTTGCTTTCAAAGCGGGAGCGATGCTGCGGTAGTAGGCGGCGAGTTTGTTCTGATCGGCGGGGCTGCGGTCTGCGGGTTTGGTATCGACGATGGCGAGGAGATCATCGCTGACTTTGAGTCGGGGTTCGAGTTTGGATTCTGTGGTATAGGAGAGGCGGAAATGACCGAGGGCGTATTGAGGATCTTTATAGTTGTGAGCCAGCGAGATGAGCAGACTCTGTTTGCCGGTGTCTGCGGTGGGTTTGTTTTCCAGAATATAGTAGGCAGAGTTGGGTTTGCCAGACTGCGGTGCGATGCCCCAGCCTTTCTGGTTCTTACTGGCGGGGTTGATACTGGCGGTAACCGGGAAACCAGACTGCGAGAAGGAAGCGAAGGCGCGGCGGACCGGGATAGAACGTTCGTTCGAAACAGGCAGAGTGGCCGATGGTTTGGGGGAGTCTGCCACGATAGTCTGCCAGACGACGTTGCGTTTGGCATCAAGCAGGCTGACTTTGAAGTTGGCGAGTCGTTCGCCGCTACCATCGGTGCGGTTCCAGATGACAACGCGATCGAGGGGAGTATTTTCTTTCCACTTGAGTTCCCACCAGGGTGCGACTTCGGTGTTGGTATGAGTGGTGGATTTCGCATTGAAGAAATGGCCGTCGGTATTGCCGTCAATCGCGAGACTGGCAGGTCCGTCATGTGTGGTGCTGGATTGAGTAGCGGTTCCCTGGCCGGCGATGTTCTTGTCGTGCTGGAAGACCTGGACTTCGGCGAGCGAAAGGATCTGCTTCTGGGTTCCCTGCTGTTCGATGCGGAGGAACTGTCCCTGTACGGGGGTGTCTGCTGTAACGGGTTTGCTGGTGAGACTGATTTCCGAGAGGACGAAGTTTCCATCTTTGGCGCGACCGGGCCCCTGAGCGGGCAGGCTGGGATCGGGGAGCACTTCGAGTCGCAGGGCTTTGAGTGTGTTGAGATCGACCTGGGTTTCGATGGTATAGGTTTCGTTGGAGGGAGGTCCGCTGGCGAGCAGGGATTGATCGTCCTGGATTTTCAGCTTTGTTTTATTGGAAGACGAAGTCGCGGACAGTGGCGTCAGCGTCTGCCAGTCAGGTTTCGCGTGCAGAGCAGATTCCCATTTCTGCTGAGCTGCGGCAAGTTCCGGAGTTGGCGTCTGTAGTAATTTATTGAGGCCGGCGATTTCGGTTTCAATGCGTGCGGTTTCCTGCAGCATCGCTGTCGTGGGAGCAGCGATCGTGGGGGCATCGGTGGGTTGATCGTTGTCTGCGGTCTGATTGAAGAAGGCGTAGAGCTGATAGTATTCCTTCTGCGAGATCGGATCGTATTTATGAGTGTGGCATTTCGCACAGCCCATGGTGAGGCCCATCCAGACCTGGATGGTCGTGTCGACGCGATCGCTGACCGCGGCGACGCGGAATTCTTCGTCATCGGTTCCGCCTTCGGTATTGGTCATGGAATTACGATGGAAGGCGGTAGCGACCTGCTGTTCGAGCGTGGCTTCGGGGAGGAGATCGCCGGCGAGCTGTTCGAGGGTAAACTGATCGTAGGGCATGTTATTATTCAGCGCGGATATCACCCAGTCACGATAACGCCAGATGGTCATGCGGAGTGGGTCGGAGCCATAACCTTTGGAGTCGGCATAGCGGGCGAGGTCGAGCCACTTTCGGGCCCAGCGTTCGCCGTAAGCAGGATCTTTCAGGAAACGATCGACAAGTTTTTCGTAAGCGTCGGGAGATTTGTCTTTGAGGAACTGATCGACTTCGGCCTGGGTAGGAGGCAATCCGCGAAGATCAAAGCTGAGACGTCGAATGAGTGTATAACGATTGGTTTCGGGACTTGGTTTTAAGCCGGCGGCTTCCAGTTTCGCGAGGATGAAGTGGTCGATGGGATTGGTCGGCCAGTTCTGTTGTGAGATGTTTGGCAGTGGGGGACGTTCGGGTGGAACGAAGGACCAGTGCTTTGAGTAGGGGGCGCCCTGATTAATCCAGGCTTTGATTTTGGCGATCTGCGCGTCGGTCAGTTTTTCTCCGACTTCGGGGGGCGGCATGATGGCGTATTCATCAGTGGAAGTGATGCGGCGGACGAGTTCGCTCTGGTCGGCTTTCTCAGGGATAATTGCATGGGCGTCGCTGGGTAGTTTCGCGATGGCGGCGGGACGCTCGTCGAGTCGCAGTTCGGCTTCGCGAGTGCCTTCATCGGGACCGTGACAGTGAAAACAATTTTTGGACAGGATGGGACGGATATCTCGATTGAAATCGACGTCGCTGCTGGCTGTATTCTTGTCTTGTAATATTGCTGCGGGAGATTCCGCGAAGACCGCAGTGATAGCGGTGATGAGCAGGAATGCGAGGCCTGCCTGAGAAACTGGTCTCAGGGAGAGATCAAACATGGGTATTCACCTTCGGGTAGGAATGCAATGCCGGTGCGCAGGTGAATCGACACTCTTGCAGAGTCGCATCAGAGTGTCGCCTGATTACCTTATTGCCATTTCAGGTTTGGTGACACCAGTCCGTCGGTCTGTACGAGCAACGGTAGCTGATCGTTTGAGAAACGGTCAGCAGGTAAGTTCAAATAAAGTAGGAGGCTCTAAAGCCACCTGTTATTTTAACTTGAGGAGTGAGTAGATGCAAGAAAATGTCCCGTTTTGCTGGGAGATGCCGCTCAGGAACGATCGAGGTAATCTTGAGGACTATTCAATTCCCAGATTGCGTTCGATGTTACGGGCTTTGTTGCTCATGACATATTTCTGCCACCAGCCATCGGGGTCTGATTCTTTAGGGCGATCGCCGCGGGCTTCATCGCCGACCGAACTCCACTGGTCGATTTCATTTTCACCACTCCAGTCCGGATCGAAAGGTTTGGGTTTGAAGACTCGCATTGTTTCGCGGTTCAGTTCTGAGATGGGCTCCATGATCGCATTACAGCTGGTAGCAAGAAATAACGCTGGAGAGAGGACGAGACACGTCAAAATCAACGATTTCATGAGATGTTCCTCCATACAATCTACGTCGAATGAGGACAAGCCGGTCCTCAACCGCTAAGATTGATGGTCACCTAATTAGATGTGATAATAGTTGAGTGGGGGAGATCCCCGTCAGAGAGAGTACAGCATTTTAGTAATTTCGAAAACTGAGTCTACCCCTGTTTATGGCGAGGGGCTCAGGTGCCTTTGATTCCTGCTATGAAGGAGTTTATGTGAATTCTGCTTTAGATGTACTTGTGGTGGCTCCTCATCCGGATGATGCGGAAATCAGTGTGGGAGGTACGATTCTGGCAAGCAAAGCATTAGGGATGCGAGTGGGAGTTGTGGAGTTAACCAATGGTGAACCAACGCCTTATGGCAGTCCGGAGATCCGGGAACAGGAGACAGCAGCCTCGACTGCGGTGCTGGATCTGGACTGGCGTGAGAATCTGGGGCTGCCGAACCGGAGTCTGGAGTCGAACCTGGAAGCACGGCGTGAGCTGGCGATTGTCTTTCGGACACAGCGTCCGCGGATTATTCTGGCGCCCTACTGGGAAGATGTACATCCCGATCATGTGGCCGCCAGCCAGCTGGTGGATGCGGCTCGCTTCTGGGCGAAGCTGAGTAAAACGGATATGCCAGGGGAGCGGTTCTGGCCTCCTCAAATGTATTACTTCTGGAGCATTCATTTACGGATTCATCCCAAACCCAGCTTTGTTTTCGATATATCTGAATATATTGATCAGAAAATGCAGGCAGTGCAGTGTTATGAAAGTCAGATGATCGCTGGTCGTCCGACCGAGCATCCGACCGTTTTAGACGACATTAAAGATAGGGCCAGATACTGGGGCTGGACGATTCACCGGGCTTATGGTGAACCTTTTGCCAGTCGGGAAGAGATCGGAATTCAAAGTTTTCTGCCATTAACGTCTGCGGAATGAGCGTAGAGAGGGTTAGATCTACTGATTTCAACAATCGAGTTATCACCCCTGTTTCGATTGGAAAATAACTCTGTTTCGTAGCTGATTTTCAGTTCAACCTTGAATGTTCGTACTTTCATCGGTTACACTTTGGTGAAGAGTGTTAAGAATATAATAGACTGTGTCCAGTTTTACTGTAGCGTCTCCAGGGCCATTTGGAACGAGTATAATAGATTGAGAGACGCTATGTTTTAATGTGACGCGTTCTAGAAGCACAGCGCGTGGAAGGGGTGTTCTCAGATACGTATGATCTGAATACCTTCTCCAGAAATACTGAAGCTGTTGTTTCAACCCCGCCTTGAATGTGCACTTTGCAACCCTACCTTCTGACAATATATATTGAGGAGAAAAAAGAAGATGTCTCAACAATCACGTCGCGAATTTCTTGAACAATCGATGTTTGCTGCAGCCGGTGCCGCTGCCTTGAGCACTTCGATTCCTCAGCTGTCAGCAGCCGAGTCACAGTCCAGCAGCCCTAATGAAAAGTTGCGGGTCGCATTACTAGGTGTGAATGGACGTGGTCAGTCTCACCTGAATGCCTTCGCCGGGCGGAAAGATACTGAGATCGTTGCCATCGTCGATCCAGACGAGAGCGTCGGGATGACTAAAGGTGTGGGCAATGTTTATAAGAAAACAGACAAAAAACCAGCTTATTACAAAGACCTGCGAAAAGCATTTGACGATCAGGATATCGACATCGTCAGCATTGCAACTCCCAACCACTGGCATGCTCTGGGAGCGATCTGGGCCATTCAGGCTGGCAAAGATGTTTACTGTGAAAAACCTGTCAGCCACAATGTGAGTGAAGGCCGACGCATCGTAGAAGCCGCTCGCAAGCACAACAAAATCGTCCAGACAGGCACACAGTGCCGTTCACAACCCGGTCTGATTGACGCCATAAAATTTGTCAAAGCGGGTGGGATCGGCGAAGTCAAACTGGCCCGTGGTACCTGTTACAAACGCCGTAAGTCAATCGGTCCTAAGGGCAACTACGATGTTCCTGCCAGTGTTGACTACGATTTGTGGCTCGGACCAGCACCGATGGCTCCTCTGACGCGTCAGCGATTCCATTACGACTGGCACTGGCAGACACCAACCGGTAACGGTGACCTGGGTAACCAGGGGATTCACCAGATGGATGTGGCCCGCTGGGGTCTGGGTGTTGATAACGTGGGTTCCAGCGTACAGGCATATGGTGGCCGACTGGGATACACCGATGCCGGCGATGTTGCGAATACCCAGGTCAGCATTCACCAGTTTGGTGATAAGCGACTGGTCTTCGAAGTACGTGGTCTGGAAACAGATGCCTACCGTGGCGCCAAAGTGGGAGTGATCTTCTACGGTACCGACGGATACGTTGTGATTCCTTCTTACAACAGTGCATCGGCGTTTGACCTGGATGGAAAACTGATCAAGAAGTTCTCTGGATCAGCAGACCACTTTGCAAACTTCGTAGATGCGGTTCGCAGCCGCAAGATCAGTGATCTGAATGCGGATATCGAAGAAGGTCACGTTTCGAGTGCCCTGTGTCATCTGGGTAACATCTCTTATGAACTTGGCGAAAAAATGCCTGTGAAGGAAGTCGCCGGCGAGTTCAAGGGAGACAGTGAAGCTCTGGAAACACTGGGTCGCTTCCAGGATCATCTGGGTAACAACAAGCTCGACAAAACTGACACTGTGATCAGCATGGGTCCCAAGCTGTCTCTGGACAGCAAGTCAGAAACCTTCACCGGTGGCATGGCTTCCAAAGCAAATCCGATGTTGTCTCGCGAGTATCGTAAACCATTCGTGGTTCCGACCTCAGCCAATCTGTAAGATTTGCTGACGAGAATAAGTATCTTCAGGCTCCTCTATCCTTGTGATCGAGGAGCCTGTTTTTTTATCCGGAAATCTGCAATTCAGGAGTCCTGTTGCTCCCGTTTTTTCTCTGGCTCGCGTGAAGAACTGCTCAATTGTTGATACAGTGATGATTCCAGGAACTGTTGTGCGAGTCGTTCTCCTACGTGTTCTTCTTCATCAACTATCACGTCGGCACCTGCTGCCAGAAGTTGCCAGTGATGCAGATGGTAGCGGCAGCGAACATACAGGGAAGTGCCTGGCGCCATTTGACGCACCAGGTGAATGATCTGTCGACCTATCGTGGGGCTGGGGAGGGTGATAATCACCAGTCGCGCACGGTAGAGTCCCGCATGCTCCAGGACTTCGATTTGCGTCGCATCTCCCAGTTGGGCGTGCAGCCCATATTGTTTTGCGATCTGGAGATTTTCGTGGTTCAGATCGATGACCACGATATGTTTCAAACCTACCTGCAGCAGCTCTCCGGCAACGCGTTGACCGGCAGGACCGAAGCCGAGAATGATGATGAAATCAGATTCGGTTTTGGAGGCCGAGTCTTCAACGATTATATTTGAAGCTGCCTGTTCGTCTACCTGCTTTGGTTTGCGTTGAGAGAGGCGGCGTATCAGGTCCGCTGCGCCTGGTGCCAGCTGAATAAGATAGGGGGTTAGAATCAACGTTGCGATCGTTGCGGCGATCATCGCACGGAAAGTGTTTTCGGACAGGATGCTGCTGATTCCCGGTTCACCGCGGGCCACTGTCGCCAGCACAAACGAAAATTCTCCCACCTGTGCCAGGCAGAGGCCGGTTCCCAAGGCAAACTGCCAGGGTTGACCACACAGGTAAGCCAGTCCGAATGTGATGACCAGCTTACCCAGGACGATTGCCGCGACCACCGCCAGCACGAGACCCAGGTGACCGGCGATCCAGCCCAGGTCAGCAAACATACCGACCGCTGCGAAGAACAAAGTGACGAGGACGGTTTTCAGCGGTTGGATATCGGCCCGGATTTGTGTTGCAAAGGGAGAGATTGCCAGCAGGACTCCGGCGACAAAGGCACCGAGGGCCGGGCTGAGCCCCAACTGATGTGCCGACCAGGCAGAGCCTGCTGCCATCAGCATTGCGAGCAGGATCGGGAAATCACGGTTTCGTCGCAGAGAAGAAAGCTCGAGCACGCGCGGCAGAACAAAATTGAACAATCCATAAAACACGGCGACAAAGACAGCAGCCAGCAGCAACGAGAGGCCCAGTTGGACGATGACCTCTCCCGGAGTTCCTCCGTTGAGCAGAGCCGTGACAATCAGCATCAGTGGGATGACGGCGATATCCTGGACCAGCAGGATACCTAATGCAGTACGCCCATGGGGAGAATCGAGTTCCGCCCGATCGTTCAACATACGAACCACGCAGGCGGTACTGCTGAGCGCAATCATTGCTCCGACCGCCAGGGATTCTGCAATCGAAAACCCCAGCAGGGCTGTGACCGTTAATCCTGCCAGCAGCGTGAAAATAACCTGCAGCGTGCCAGCCAGCAGTGGTATGCGTCCCAGTCGACGAAGGCGGGGGAGTGAGAATTCGAGGCCTATGGCAAACAGCAGAAGCGCCACACCCAGTTCTGCGAGATCAAAGATGTCCTTTTGATTTGAAACCCAGCCGAGCAGGTTCGGTCCGACCAGAGTTCCCGCTGCAATATATCCCAGCAGCGCGCTTTGCCGCAGTTGTTCTGCGATCGTTCCCAGAAGCAGCGCTGCGCCCAGTAGCAGCAGAATGCCTGCCAGTGATGTCCACATTGTTCCATCTGCTACGCCGAGAACAGGAAATGATTCAGGCAGTAAACTGCAGCAGGGGAAATAAAACATCGCTGGCATATCCTTGGACTCTGTCAACATCCGTGTCTGGTAATCAATCCGCGCCTGTTATTGTAGACCCGTCAATCAGGCGGGCCAACAGATGAATTTTGTAATATCAACTTCATGTTGTGGATCTTTGGCATAAGGAGTTGGATTATAAAGAACCTGGTCAGAGCCTGTCATCAGTCCAGTGCACTTCTTTTCGAAACAGATGGGTAATCTGAGTCGCTGGTATCGGCAGGATCGAAATCCGTCTGGAACAGGAAAACTAATACTGTATAAAACGGGACACGGAGTTATAATCGGTGGTAAATCCGTTTTCTGGACTTTCACTTTTGTATGGATGCAGTTGATGTTTCAGTTTTTCTCCGGCGCGAAGAAACAGATTAAAAACAATGTCAAAAGGGCGGTAATCAGGCATCATCGTCGCTCGGGAGCCGTACTATTCAGTGACACGACACTGCGTGATGGCGAACAGATGCCGGGGGCAACGCTGGATCCGGTTGAAAAACTGCAGATCGCGAAAGCCCTCGAAGCGGCCGGAGTCCACTCTCTGGATGCCGGTTTTCCTGCTTCCTCACAGGCAGATATTGATGCGATTCAAAGTATGGTGGGGGTAATCAAGAAACCTGTCTTAACGGCTTTGTGCCGGACTCTGCCTGGTGATGTGGATGCGGCTGATGAAGCGCTGGCGGGGAATCCACCTCACAAACGAGGCGTGAGTCTATTTTGTGGTACGAGCCCGTTACATCGTCAGTTCAAGCTGGAGAAAAGTAAATCGGAGGTGCTGAAACTGATTGTAGACAGCATTCAGTATGCAGCAGAGAAGTTTGACATCGTGGCGTTCAGTCCGGAGGATGCGAGTCGTACGGAAGTCGATTTTTTATGCGAAGTTTACCGGGAAGCAATCGCCGCCGGTGCAACTACGATTGGTTTTCCGGATACCGTGGGGATCTTGACTCCCTGGAAAGCCCAGGACTTCATCTGTCGGATTCAGGATGAAGTGCCCGGGATTGAAAACGTGTTGCTGGCGGTCCATTTTCATAATGATCTGGGGCTGGCGGTCGCAAACACATTGGCCTGTATTGATGCCGGTGCAAATGTAGTACAGTGCACGGTGAATGGAATTGGTGAGCGAGCCGGGAATGCTGCTCTGGAAGAAGTGGCGATGGCGCTGCATCTGCATCAGGAAGAATTCCAGCGGCCCCATCATCTGGATGTCTCTTGTCTGTCACCTCTTTGCAAGCTGGTAGCAGAACTGACCGGGATCCTTCTGTCTCCTATGAAACCGGTGGCCGGCAGTAATATCTTTGCGACAGAAGCGGGCATTCATCAGGATGGTCTGTTGAAGAACCCCGATACTTATCTTCCTTACCGGCCGGAGACGGTCGGGGAATCCGGGATTCGACTGGTACTGGGACGGCACAGCGGTCGGAAAGCGATCATACACCGGCTGCATGAACTGGGGAAAGAGCCTGACGAACGGATAGTGCAGCAGGTTTTACAAGTGATCAAAGAGCTACCTAAAGGAGAACTCGTCGATGATGATCTGCTGTTGAAGCTGACAGGCTAAGCTTGTGGTTACGGGCTATGAGCGGTTTGCCGTTTGCGGCTATTCAAAATAGTTAACAGCATTGCGGAAGAGTTGTATTCCGGCACCTTCACCGGTGAGCCCCAGGCGAGTCCACTGTGGGTGCTGAGTCGCGAACAGGAAACGTTCCGGGTGTGGCATCAGCCCTAATACACGACCAGCAGGATCACTCAGAGCTGCGATGTTACAGGCAGAGCCATTCGGGTTCACAGGGTAGGGTAGGATTTCTTCCTGAAGTGTGGTTTCTGCATCACCGGCGGCCCGGTAACACATGGCGATCTGTTGATTGTCTTTCCAGCCTTGCACGATGGCAGGATCACTGACGGCAATGCGACCTTCGGCATGGGCGATGGGAAGTTCGATCTGATCGATTCCCTTCAGAAACACATTTTGCGGCGCCATGGCTCCCAGATTGACCCAGAGCGAAGTGTATTTTCCATTTGTGTTCCAGGTCAGGGTGGCATCGCGGGACTGATCAGATTTAAGAGGCCAGCCTGCTGCACCGCCGGGCAGGATACCCGCTTTGAGCAATACCTGAAACCCGTTACAGATGCCCAGAACCAGCTTATCTGCAGCGAGGAAGTTTCCGATGACATCAGCCAGTTGCCCCTGGAGGTGACTGGCGAAGATGACGCCTGCGCCCACATCATCTCCATAGCTGAAACCGCCGGGCAGACAGAGGATCTGATAGTCGTTCAGTTGGCTGGGGTTTTCCAGCAGTTTTAACAGATGAATCCGTGTGGACTCGGCTCCGCACAAATCAAATGCATGTGCTGTCTCGATATCGCAGTTGGTGCCAGGGGCACGTAACACACAAACTTTGGGAGGAGTAGACATAAGAGCAGAATTCATCCTTTTCAATTCAATTTCGATTCGCGAAGTCATTTTACTTCGTTACTGAGGATGCTATTCCGAAAACGGCTTTAGTTCCAGCGTCAACAGCCGCTTAGCATTCGAAAAAGCCGGTTTTCCTGATTCCTACAGTTTTGGTCATGATTGTACATTCATAAATATAGAAATACGAGTAGGTTAAAACAAAGAAACGAATACCGATGAGTGAAAAACCGGTCTATTCGGTTTCAATCGCATCTGTTATAGTTCCACTCTTATCCCAGAGCCCATTCCGGCTTGATCGTCCTTACGTGGGGACCAGCCTGATTTTTTCTGAGTATCCTGTTTTATGTATCCCTGTTTTCGATTATTGCTGATTTCATTGCTGTTGCCTGTGTGTACGGGCTGCATTAATGCCTCAAATACGCGGATTTCCCGTGTTTTTTCAGGACGTCAGAGTATGAGTCGCAGCGATAAAATGGAAGAAAGGAAAATGCTGGAACTGGAAGATCCCTTGCCATCCAGTGCGCTGGGGCCTGGCGTCGTGCGTCCACGTGAATTCAGTACCCAGCGGACGGAGTCTCGACTGGCTATTGAACAATCCATTCGCACACGGCCTTATGTTCAGCCACGACCGGGAGAAGCATTGCATCCTGTGCCCCAATTATCGGGGGGGAACTCAAAATATCCGGAAGTGATCCGACCTTAATTGGACACGCGGTCTGCTTTTTCCTGACTACTGCTTTTCATTACCCTGACATTTCGTACAATGCAGTAAATGAGACGATGCTTTTAACTCTGTTCAGGGTCAGTGGCTATTTTGCGATATCGATTCTTTCACAAAGAACAACTGCCAGACTTGCGTTTCATCTTCGCGAGACTTCTTCTTGTTTCAGGTCTTATGATCGCAGTTGGACATGCAAGATTGATGGCACAGACGGAGATAAACCGTTCCATAGATTCCCAGGGTAAAAAGTATTACACCCTGCCAACGCGGACAGCCGTCAAGCGTGGCCTGCAGTTTCTGGCCGAACGCCAGCACACCAATGGCTCTTTTGGTTCCGGTTCTACCTTCAAAAGTAATGTCGCGGTGACTGCACTGTGTGGCATGGCATTTCTTGCGGATGGAAGTACTCCTGGAAGAGGCAAGTATGGAATCCAGGTACAGAAAGCCGTTGATTTTATCCTCGCATCCTGTAAGCCTTCGGGATATATCATTTCCCCGGAAAGTATTTCTCATGGGCCAATGTACGGACACGGGTTTGCCACGTTATTTCTGGCAGAAGTTTATGGGATGACTCATAGTAAAGATGTGCGTGCGAAACTGGAAAAAGCAGTTGAGCTGATTGTGAAATCACAGAACGCCAAAGGGGGCTGGCGTTACACTCCGGAAAGCAAAGACGCGGATCTTTCAGTGACTGTCTGCCAGATTATGGCACTGCGGGCGGCGCGAAACTGTGGGATCTTTATTTCAAAAGATGTCATTGATCGCTGTATCGATTATGTGAAACAGAGCCAGAACCCGGATGGCGGATTTCGCTATCAGCTGGTGCGCCAGGCGGAGAGTGAATTTCCTCGATCCGCTGCCGGCGTGGTCGCCTTATACAGTGCAGGCATCTACGAAGGTCCGGAAGTCGAAAACGGATTGGGGTATCTGATGCGACACCTGCCGAACCAGCGTTACTTTCGAGGCAGTCACTACTATTACGGCCAATATTATGCCGTGCAGGCAATGTGGCAGGCAGGCAGCAATTACTGGGAAGGCTGGTATTCGGCGATTCGTGAAGAACTTCTTTCCGGGCAGATGTCCAGTGGCAGCTGGAGACCCGACAGTTCGAACTGTGTCGAATACAGTACGGCCATGTCATGTATCGTACTGCAGATTCCCCGGAATAATATTCCGATCTTTCAGCGCTAAAACTCTTCTGCTTTAATTGTCTCTGGTGACTATATGCGATCCGTCGTTCTCTTTTCTCTGTTCTCTCTCGTTGGCCTTACGATTCCGGGGCAGGTGCATGCTGCGGAACTGGAGCAGATCAGTGGTGATAAACTGGACGGGACACTGATCGAAATACAGCAGAACCAGTTGACTATGCAGGGGAAGTCGGGGAGCAAAACTGTACCGGCCGCTGATACCATTCGTGTCGACCTGGGGCATGCCCGTCTTTCCTGGAAAAAAACGGGAATGCTGATATTGGCAAATAATGATCGAATTCTAGGCGATCTGATTCGTTCTGAAGGGGAATTCCTGCTGGTACAAATGAATGTGTTTCCGGGGCAGCCGGTATGGAGAGTACCGCTGGAGACAGTCACGGCTGCTTTTTTTGACTGGCCTGCGTCTCGCTTCACACGGATCGAGTTGCTGAATAAAGCAGACAGACCGAAGCAAAATCATGACCTCTTCTTTCTGAAAAATGGAGATCACCTGCAGGGGGAATTCATCAGCTTCGACGAGAATTCATTTCGATTTGACTCGAATGCAGGAGAAACTTCCGTTCCGCGCGGGGGCATTCAGTTATTTTGTTTTAATCCAGATCTGGTTAATTTTCCACAGCCGGATCAGTTGCGCTATGTGCTGACCTTGACGAATGGGACTCGTGTTACCGTTTCCGAACTTTCATTGAGTCAGGAGACGGTCTCGGCAAAAACTGTATTTGGTGCCAGTTTGACCTGTCCTTTAAGCTTGATCGAAACAATTACACCTCGGGGAGGTAAGGCCGTTCCGGTCTCCGATCTGGAACCTTCCTTCTACCGGTTCACACCTTATTTTAACCTGAAGTGGGATTGGCAACGCAACCAAAATGTTCTCCGCGGGCCTCTGGTCACTGAGGGAAAAGAATATTGCTCTGGCCTGGGGATGCACAGCGCAAGCGAACTACGATACCAGTTGGATGGTAAATATGCCGGCTTTCAGACGCTGGTTGGTCTGGATGATGCGACGACAGGGCGAGGAGATGTGGAAGTTCTGATTATAATCGACCAGCGCGTTGTTTTTCAGCAGCCCATTTCAGATGATCAGCGGCGGCTGGTTGAAGTCCCGCGCATCGAACTCACTGGTGCTCAGGAACTGATTCTGAAGGTCGAGTTTGGTAAGAATGCGGACATGGATGATCATGTGAACTGGCTGCGTCCGGTTCTGTTGCTGAAACAGTAATTCTGTTTTTCTGTATGTCACACTCAAGTTGACTCGTCAATCAGTAGCATCCTCGAACTGTTTTTTCTATTCTGGTTGACAGCTTCGCATGATTGTCCCACCTGTTAATTCCAAACCATTACAAAGAAGACATCTAATGAAATTATTTTCTATGCTGCTGTTACTCTGTACGCTGTGTTTCTCTGCTTCGCTATTCGCTGAAGAGCAGGTCGATACGTCACCGGCCCCTGTGAGAATCGTGAAAGTATTTCCCTATCTGAAAATTGACCGGCCGATTGTCATTACCCATGCAGGCGATGATTCGAACCGTCTGTTTATTGCCGCTCAAAAAGGGAAAATCTTTGTTGTTCCCAATACGCCGGAAGATGAAGATCTGGAAGAAGGAAAACTGTTTCTCGATATTTCGGAACATGTTTCTTACCACGACAAGAAAAATGAAGAAGGTTTACTGGGACTGGCTTTTCATCCCGATTACAAAACCAATGGTGAGTTTTTCGTCTACTACAGCACGCCAGGTAAATCGCATAATTATTCCGTGATTTCCCGCTTTCGGGTTTCCAAAGATGATCCGGACAAAGCGGCTGCCGATTCTGAAGAAGTTTTGATGCGTGTGGCACAACCCGCCTGGAATCATAACGGCGGAACTGTCGTCTTCGGGCCGGATGGTATGTTGTATATTGCCTTTGGTGACGGAGGAGCGGGAGGGGATGCCTTTCATAACGGACAGAATCTTTCCAGCGTGCTGGGCAGTATCTGTCGGATTGATGTCGACCATAAGTCTGAAGGATTAAACTACGCGATTCCCAAAGACAACCCGTTTGAAGATGGCAAAAAAGCAACCTTTCCCACCATCCGCAAAGAAATCTGGGCGTATGGATTACGCAACCCCTGGCGAATTGCCTTCGATACCAAGACCGGTGTTCTTTGGGCCGGTGATGTCGGGCAAGGAATCTGGGAAGAAATCGATCTGATTGTCAAAGGTGGAAATTATGGATGGTCAGTCCGCGAAGGAAAACACCCGTTTGGACTGAATGGTGTTGAGCCCCGGAAGCACCTGATTGAACCGATCTGGGAATACAACCATGAGGTAGGGAAATCGATCACGGGGGGCTCAGTTTATCGGGGTAAAGCGATACCCGCCATCGTGGGTTCTTACATTTATGGTGATTATGTTTCCGGCAAATTCTGGGCGTTGAAATATGATGCCGAGAATAAAAGGGTAACCGCTAACCATGTGATAGAATCTCCCAGTATCCCGATGATGACTTTCGGGACCGATCAGAATGGCGAAATGTTTCTCTCTTCTTCCTTCAGTGAAATCTTCATGCTGAAAGCAAAGTAGAGAAATCCTGGGATTCATCCTCCAATAAAAAACCACGGCAGACCAGATGACTGGCACCGTGTTTTTTATTGGAAATTACATTAGCGAAGTATCAGACTTTGACGGCGTACTCCTGCAGATCTTCGAGATCGACAAATTCAAGCGTCGAAATGTGGCAGGCTTCCAGTTTGACACGTGGTGCCATCCCTGCTTCGAGTGCTTCTTTCCAGCGTTCGACGCACAGGCACCAGCGATCACCCGGTTTCAAGCCTGGGAAGTCGTACATGGGATGCGGGGTACTCAGATCATTTCCACGCTCTTTTGAGAATTCCAGGAATTCCGCCGTCGCTTCAATGCATACCGTATGCAGCCCCATGTCGGATCCGCCTGTATTGCAGCAGCCATCCCGATAAAATCCGGTCACGGGATCCATCGAGCAGGTTTCTAATTCGGTACCAAGAACATTTTTTGCTTTTCTCTGAGTCATGTTAGAACCGGTCCACCTCTCTATACGCTTCAATGACGGCCAGGTCGCCTTCTTTTCCGGGTTTGGAATTGCCGTGTTCCATTCCAATAATTCCGTCGAAGCCTTTAGAGTGAATGTGCTTGAAGACATTCAGATAATTGATTTCACCCGTACCCGGTTCTTTGCGCCCCGGATTATCACCGGACTGAAAATACCCAATTTCATCCCAGCTGTTGTCGATGTTTACAATCAGGTTGCCTTCGGTAATTTGCTGATGATAAATATCAAACAGAATTTTACAGGAGGGGCTGTCAACTGCTTTACAGAGGGCATACGCCTGTGGAGAACCCTGCAGGAAAACCCCGCCATGATTGGCAAACCAGTTCAATGGTTCCAGAACCATCACCATTCCATGTGGTTCAAAGATGTCAGCACAGCGTCTGAGTAATTCAATCACGTTGGCTGTCTGGTAACCTTCAGCCAGTCGACTGCGGGGACCTTCGTCCAGACTTCCCGGAACGACGGTCATCCATTTCGCATTGACCCGTTTAGCGACTTCGACCGATTCTTTGATGTCTTTCAGCACGGAATCCCAGACATCTTTATCCTTGCGGGTAAAAGTCGTTTTGCCAATCGATCCATGGGCTACAAACACACCCATCTGCATGTTGAGCTTTTCCATCGAATCTGCGATCTGCTGCTGCAGTTCTTTGGGTTTCTTTTTCATGCCGTTGTCTTCCCAGGCAGTGAAACCCTGGTCGGCAGCAAACTTCAACTGATCAATGGGATCATTGCCGGCAGCATTTTTGAACATCCCGAAGTGTGGACCATATTTGAGCTGGAACGGTTTGGGCTCGTCCCCTCCTGCGGCTTGCGCAGCAGTCCGGGCTAAGATGGCTGTACCACCCGCTGCTATACTGCTCTTCAGAAAATCTCGACGTTGCATCTGCTGGACTCCTTGATGTGGATTTAAGTGCTGCTACGCGTCTCAATCTATAATGTCATACATCGATATAATGAGATTCGAATTCAGAAGCTTTGAGACGCGGATAAAAATCTGGATTCGAGTGGAAGTAATTCGCAGAAATGATTCTAGCCAATGCGGCAAGAGGATGCACCCGATTTTATAAGGAATCGGCTGTCACATGCAAAAGTCGATCAGGGGAAGAAACAGGAACTCCAGTGTACTGCTGAGAGTGTTATTCAGTCGAGGCCAGGCAGACGAATTACGACCACGATGCCGATGCAGGCCAGCAATACCAGCAGGGATTTCAGCAGAATCGAAAGCGGAGAAAGCAGTAATGTGGCTGCAATGACAAGGACCACGATCGAGATCGCCTGAATTTTAACACTCAGGCGTACGCCCCCATCCTGTTGCCATTCTTTGAGAACCTGTCCGAGAACAGGCGACTTCAGCAGTGCTGCATTTAAGCGTGGGGAGGTTCTGATCAGAAAATAACTGGTTAGTAAGAGAAAAGGTGTGGTCGGCAGAACAGGTAAGGCAACTCCCAGTACACCCAGCACAAAAAAAACGGCAGCCAGAATGAAGAAGATAATTTTTTTGATGCCGGTGACAGTCGGTACGGCTGTCTGATCCAGAGTATCCAGAAATTCAGGATGAATCTTATCCAAAGCGATTCGCTCGAACGTGTGTTCGGCTTCACTGGAGAAGTCGTCTTGCGGCTGCGAATTACGAATCATGTGATCCAAGATCTGTATAGGACTTGAAACAGTAAGTGATTCTGAATTTTAACTGAATCCCGGTTTGTCACAAGCCCGAAACACCGGGACATAAATTGAGGTGGATCTCGCAAAAACAGTGGAAGCAAATCAGCGGGCAGGCAACATGCCTCCACGGACGGCGCCCGCTGCTGTGTTACCATAATTGTCTGCAAATAGCGGGTTCAGGGGACGACTGTTGGGAACGGCTAACCAGACGCGCAGTAAATGCCGTTTCAAATGTGATTCCTCAGCGTCTTCAAAGTCATCACGTCGATGAAAAGTGACCCAGTTATTCAGAAAGAGCAAGTCCCCGGGTTCCTGCCGAAAAGTGACATTCAGTGCGGGAGATTCCGCTACCGCTTCCAACTGGTCCAACGCCTCCCGTTGTTGCGGAGTCATATCGGGGAGTTCCGGGGAAGCGTAAGCACGCTCGATGAGAACTCGCAGAAAACTGCCGGCGAAATGTCCATCCTGAACAGAAAAGACAGGTTGCTGGCAGAACGGCTTCTGGTTTCCTGCATCGACATTATGTCTGAGATAATAAAAAGGCTGCATCAGTATTTTCGTCAGTTCCGGAAAATGCTCCCGCATTTCGTTAAACAGTGAAACAGAACTGACCAGCTGATTGTTTCCCCCCGCAAGTGCCTGTTGCAGGCAGAGAAAACCGATGACATCACAGCGATCTGTGTGGAAGCTTAAGCGTTTGCGTGTGTTGGGACCGCGTGCTTCTTTTTGTCCGACCTGATAGCCTTCATCCCGAACATGGAAGATTTTTTCGTCGCTGGCACTTTGTGATACCGGAGTACCCAGGTGGACTGAGATCAGCCAGAAGAGGCTTTCTAACTCGGAAGCAGAATAGTTCTCTACCGGCAGGCGTTGCAACTGGCAGGCCCCCGAACCGGTTTCCAGTTGATGCTGAATCTGTCGTAACACAGGACCGAGATGTGGGAGAGGAAAGCGGGCCGGGTTAATTTGTTCCGGCTTCAAGTTTTCCTGTGAGATCGCATTCAAGGCCTGCTGAAGGTCGTCCAGATGAGTCTGGGTTAATGTGACTCGCCAGTCGTCCCGGTTGAATAATTCATCGCCTTTCCAGGCTGCCGGTATGGAAAACGCAGTCGGTAGATCGTCGGCAGCCTGCAGGTCACTCACGCTGAATCAACTCCTTTGAAATTTAGATCAACAGAGACATGTTTTAGTCAATTTTAACAGATTGATTCAGTGGAGAAAAGTTGCCTGCCCCTTTCCGGGCAATTATTGCATAATCAGATTTTTCTGACTTTCCTTCCTCAGACAGCGATTGATTACTTTAATGAGCCGCAAACGGTCAATGGGCTTGCTGAGATATTCATCACAACCGACTGCCATACATTTTTCACGATCCCCCGGCATGACATTGGCGGTTAACGCGATGACAGGTTTAGTAAAACCCAGGGACCGTAGTCGTCGCGTTGTCGTATATCCATCCAGAACCGGCATTTGAATGTCCATCAGAATCAGATCATACTCGGCACCGATTTTCTCATCCAACATTTCGTTTTTCTGTAGTTCATCCAGTGCCTGCTGACCATCTTCGACAACCTTCACTTTGGCTCCAGCTTTGCTCAATAGAAAGTTGATCAGGCGTTGATTATAGATGCCGTCTTCGACCAGAAGAATACGACTGTTCCGGTTCTCTAGATCATAACTCACTTTAGAGGTTTTAATTTCGCGGATCAGGCGGGAAGAATTATACGGATGCATTTTTCCCGGCCTGTGCATACCCGTCGCAATCGATAATAAGATCGAGGTCCGTGAAGCTTCTCCTGCTTTCTGATAAACTGAGATCTGTCCTCCCAGTATTTCTGCCAGTTGCTTAGAGACAAACAGTCCCAGTCCCGTTTCTCCACCTAAACCTGACAAAGCGTGCGTTTTCTGTTGGGCGCTGGAAAAGAGCTGCACTAATTGATTTATATCCAGTCCTTTATTTTCGAAGCTGACTTTGAATAACAGGAGTTCTTTTCCCTCCGGATTTGAATCAGTACTGATATTCAGATCGATGCTTCCTCTTTCTGAAATTTTAATCGCCAGTCCCAGAATATTTGACAGTATTTGTTTCAGGCGAATCGGGTCCGATTTGATTGTTTCTGGCAACTCATTCTCAAATGCTACATTCAGATTTAACTGCTTAAGTTCTGCTTTTCGACTCATCAGTGTTCGAACATTTTGAATTACAGTGTTTGGAGAACATTCCAGTAGCTCTATATCAAAACGGCCTTCTTCGATTTTCGATAGATCCAGAAAATCATTGATCGTATTCAGCAAATATTCCCCATTGATGTGAATGGTTTCGGCTGAAGTCTGTGTAAATGGGTCCTGAGCTGATTCGAGTATCATTTCAGAGAAGCCCAGAATTGCCGTGAGTGGGGTACGAATTTCATGATTCATCATCATCAGAAAATTCTTTTTATCCGCTTTCGCCTGATTTGCTTCCTGTCTTGAATGCTTTAATTCTTCTTCCGCCTGCACACGTCGGTGGATATCAGTCATTGATCCTGTCATTCTGACTGCCTGCCCCGATTCATCACGCAAGACATTCGCGTAACAACGAAACCAGTGATAAGCGCCCCCTTTGATTCGCAGACGGTACTCCAGATCAAAGCGGGTGTTTTTAATCAAAGCATCTTCAAATGCCTGAAATGCATGTTCAACATCATCAGGATGTAGGAGCAGTTTCAGCGTATCCATGCTTGAATCGATTTCCTGGTTCTGGTATCCAATCAGCTCATAAAAGCGTGGGGACCACCATTGCTCTGTCAAATTCAGATCAAGCCAGTCCCAGACGCCGTGGGAGGAACAGTTCAGCAGCCCTTCAAGATGCTTTTCAATATTTCGAGTAGACTCGACCTGTTGATCCTGCTTCAGCAGATCGGTACTGGTGGCGATAAAACCGGAAAACTCTGTGGAGACAGAAGGTCGTAACTCGGCATGACATTGGAACCAGCGATATTGTCCATCAGACCGTTTCAGTCGATATTCGCATTGAAATCCTGCTTGAGCAGCGTACGCATCCTGAAAGGACTTCAGAAAACTATTCAAATCATTAGGATGAATGAACTGTTGCCAGCCCTCATTGAGGTTCTGCTCAAGGGTACTGTTTGTGAACAGAAGCCATGCCTGATTGAACAGATCAAACTGTTGATCTGAATTCGAAGTCCAGATCAGCAGACTTTGATTAACACTGCTCTGAACGAACTCTGGTGTGGGGGTAGATGTCATGTAAAATTCCTGATAAAACTTGGGCGTTACATTTTTAGTATCACTCTGGAATCTGGTGTAACCTTGGGGATATCTTGACTTTTTTGAATTCCGTAAGTTGTTAGCAAATAAAGGAGATTTAATAAAAGTAATCACCTCAGGTTTGTTTCTTTGTGGTGAGAATCCGACTCTAAATTTGCAGATATCATGAGGTATTCCACTTGATATCCAGACAAAAAAAAACAGGAATCGAATCTGATTTAACACTTGAATTAATTAGAGGAGTCAAACGTTACATAACGTTTGACTTGTCAAGTATTCCCCTCCTCAATCTGACTGTTCATCAGGGCGATCAGTGTACTAAAATTACAAGAAGTAAATGTGCTGTGAATCGCTGCATCTTATCAGTTAACAGTGATATGTTATTGAGCATTCCAGAAGGCCCGTTGATGAAGCAGACTCTGAATTATTTTGCCTACGGATCAAACCTTCACCCACTGCGACTGCAGTCAAGGATCGGTGCGTGTCAGATACAATCTGTTGCCCAACTGGAAGGGGCGCAACTCAGTTTTCACAAAGTGGGTCTGGATGACTCGGGGAAATGTGACATCGTGCTGCCGGCTCAGTCTGACTCAACGGTCTGGGGCGTTGTTTACCAGATCACTGCGGAACAAAAAATGTTGCTCGATCACTGCGAGTCGCTGGGAAAAGGGTATCAGATTCTCAATACAGAAGTCAGGTCAGCGGACAATCAACTTCTTTCCGTTTACACCTATCAGGCAATGGCTGAATTCATTGACCCTCGGCTAGAACCTTTTGACTGGTACCATGAATTCGTGTTTCACGGAGTCTGTTACCATGGCTTCCCTGTTGAGTATCAGGAAATGATTCACGCTGTCAAAATGATCAAAGACCCGAACAGAGAGCGAACTGCACACCAACAAGCTTTATTGAGGGAACTCCGGAAGTCGATTGAAGAGCAGCAGGAAGATTGAATTTCTGTAAGACATTATGCTCACAACCAGTGAGCGATGATCTCGTAAATCATTTCTTCTTCCAAGGTCTCATGTGCCAGTAACTGATCGACCAGGTCTCCAATCGCAGACCAGTAGGAATCTTCTCTTAGCAACTGGTACAGGCTGATGGTCTGTTTTTCCAGATATTGCATACGCGGCTTGTGTTGTGGTACCAGTCCAGCAGCTGCTTGCCACGCCTGCTGCCAGTCTCCCGACCATTCTGATACGAGTGCCGGATGAAACGGGTCTCCCGTATGGATCATTTCTGCAACTGGTCCTGCTAATGCAACCAGGACTGCTTTTTCAAGGCCGGTTTTGAGATCGAGTGCACCTTCAGGCCAGGAAATCTGGGCGTCGCCAAAACGTTCTGGACCATCATCCCAATCGGGATCAACGGTTACAGAATGCACACGGGCGCCTGCATAAACGGCAATCAGGACATGGCCGGCTTCGTGGTAAGCGGTGAGTTCTTCTGTCATGGCTGGTTCGGGATGTTGAAATGAAATGAGTGATGCAAAGAGTATGTCTTAGTCTTGACCGGGAATTAAATCAAACACCCCCGTACTGAGCAACCAGGAAATCAGGAAAAATATGGAACAGGTGATCTGTTTATTAGTCTTCCTCTCAAATCACATTCCGGCGGGAACGAAGATGTGAGACCTGTTTCTTGCTTTGTATTGGTTTGACTCTGCTGTAGAATGAAGGCTTCAATTTGAGTTGAACCTATTTAAAAAGAATTAGTGAGTTTATCAACCTGGAGAAATACGACCAATGCATTTCGTTCGTCAAATCATAGTAGGCTGCCTGTGCCTGACATTGAGCGCACAAACCATTTCTGCAGCAGAAGAATATGATATCGTCATCTACGGCGGTACTTCCGGAGCAGTCACGGCTGCAGTTCAGGCGAAACGTCTGGGGAAGTCTGTTGTGATTGTCTGTCCCGATCAGCATCTGGGTGGTTTATCCAGTGGCGGCCTGGGCTGGACGGACACCGGCAATAAAGCAGTCATTGGAGGTCTGGCTCGGGAATTTTATCATCGTGTCTGGGAGCATTATCAGTCGCCAGAGGCCTGGCAGTGGCAGAAACGCGAGCAGTATGGTGATAAAGGGCAGGGGACTCCCGCGATTGACGGCAAACAGCGGACGATGTGGATTTTCGAACCGCATGTTGCGGAACAGGTCTTTGAGGATTTTGTAAAGGAGTACCAGATCCCCGTTTTTCGTGACGAATGGCTGGATCGTAAACAGGGTGTCAAAAAATCAGCAGACAAAATCACTTCCATTACGATGCTCAGCGGGAAAACCTTCGCAGGCCGCATGTTTATCGATGCCACTTACGAAGGGGATCTGCTGGCGACTGCCGGGGTGAGCTATCATGTTGGACGAGAAGCAACCAGTGTCTATGGCGAAGAGTGGAATGGCGTCCAGACAGGAGTATTGCATCACAGGCATCATTTCGGACCAAATGCAGTCAAAGAAAAAATCAGTCCGTATAAAACCCCCGGCGATCCCGCCAGCGGTTTACTCCCGCGCATCAGTGGCGCTGATCCTGGAAAATACGGTTCTGGTGATGACAAAATTCAGGCATACTGTTTTCGCATGTGTCTGACCAATCACGAGGAAAACCGCGTTCCCTTCCCTCAACCCGCAGGGTACGATTCGTCGCAGTATGAACTGATGCTGCGAATTTATAATGCCGGCTGGAGAGACACCTTTGCCAAGTTCGATCCGATTCCGAATTTCAAAACGGATACGAATAATCACGGTCCGATGAGCACGGATAATATCGGCTACAATTATGATTACCCGGAAGCCTCTTACGAGCGTCGGAAAGAAATCATCCAGGAGCACACCACTTATCAGCAGGGCTGGCTCTATTTTATCGCCAATGATCCCCGCGTTCCCAAAGAAGTCCAGCAGAAAATGCGCAAATGGGGTCTGGCGAAAGATGAATTTACGGATAATGGCAACTGGCCGCATCAATTGTATATCCGCGAAGCCCGCCGCATGGTCGGCCAGTTTGTGATGACGGAAAATGAGCTTGTAAAAAAACGCCCTACACCCGATTCGGTCGGCATGGGATCTTATACCATGGATTCACATAATGTGCAGCGATACGTAACTCCGGAAGGCTATGTGCAGAACGAAGGTGATATCGGAGTCTCGACGCATGGTCCCTACGAAATTGCCTACGGTAGTCTGGTTCCTAAAAAAGGGGAATGTCGTAATCTGCTGGTGCCGGTATGTGTTTCCAGTTCACATATTGCCTTTGGTTCGATTCGCATGGAACCGGTCTTTATGATTCTGGGACATTCCGCAGCAACCGCAGCAGGGATCGCCCTGGATCAGAGTCTGGATGTGCAAGATGTACCTTATGCAACTTTGAGAGCACAACTGATCAAGGAAGGGCAGGTTCTGGATGCACCCCCCGAAGTCAAATACGGAAAGAATGGAGTGAATCCGGCGACCTTGAAAGGGATCGTTTTAGATGATAGCAAAGCAAAGCTCACCGGTGCCTGGACTACCAGCCATTCCGCAAAAAAGTACATCGGTTCCAGTTATAGTCACGAATCCAACACCCGAGATGGAAAAGCGGCCGCCCGATTTGAAACGAAAGTTCCAGAGGCGGGACGGTATGAAGTGCGTTATGCCTATACCCCGAATGGGAATCGTAGCTCGCAGGTTAAGATAAAATTGCAACATGCGAAGGGAACTGAAACCCGCACGATTAATCAGAAAAAAATGCCACCGCTGCAGGGTCTGTTTATATCGCTGGGAAAATTTGAGTTCACTCCAGATCAACCGGCAATTGTCGAAGTCTCAAATGCAGGATCCGATGGGTATGTGATTATCGATGCGGTTCAGTGGGTTCCTGTGAACAAGTAATCAATCTGTATTCTCCCCTCAAAATCTCTGACGAGGAGTCCGTAGTGCCAAAGAAAAACATAGGTCTACCGCTTCGGTTGTTTTTGACTCTGGTGATGTTAATCAGTTTTGAAGATCCGCAGATCTCAGCGGCTGAGATCGATTCGAAAGAGAACGTCTCCCTCGCCATGCGAAAGTCGAGTGAGTATTTTCACAGCAAACTGGCCGTCAATGGGGGCTATGTTTATTACTACAGTCTGGATCTGCGGGAACGCTGGGGAGAAGGAAAAGCTGGACCTGATCAGATCTGGGTGCAGCCGCCGGGAACTCCCACAGTCGGGCTGGCATATCTGGCTGCCTACAAAGCCACAGGGGATCAGTTTTATCTTGATGCCGCCACGGATGCGGCTCTGGCTCTGGTTTATGGACAATTGAAGTCCGGTGGCTGGACCAATTCGGTCGAGTTTAATCCGAAGAGCAAGTTGACTGCTGAATATCGTAATGGAAAAGGCAGAGGGCGTAACAATTCGACCCTTGATGATGGCATCACTCAGTCTGCGATTCGCCTGTTGATTCATGTAGATCAGGCACATCAGTTTCGTAACCAGAAAATTCATCAAGCGACTGAAATCGCCTTAAAGGCATTACTCGCAGCCCAGTTCCCTGTCGGCGCGTTTCCCCAGGTCTGGACGGAACCGGTAAAAGAAGTTGCTCCGAAAGCAGGAAACTTTCCAGAATACGATTGGCGCACTGAAGGCCGAATCAAGAATTACTGGGATTATTATACCTTGAACGACGGGTCAGCAGGTTATGTTTCCACAGTGCTGATTGAAGCGTATCAAATATATCAGGATCCTCGATATCAGCAGGCTGTTTTAAAGCTGGGCGATTTTCTGATTGCATCACAACTGCCACAACCTCAGCCTGCCTGGGCGCAACAGTACAACTATGAAATGCAGCCCATCTGGGCCCGCCGCTTTGAGCCGCCTGCCGTGACGGGAGGCGAGACTCAGGATGTGATTGAAACTCTGATGAAGATCTATCAATTCAGTGGTGGTAATGAGAAATACCTGAAACCGATTCCGCAGGCGTTGGCCTGGCTGAGAAAGTCTCAACTGCCAAACGGTCAACTGGCCCGCTACTATGAACTCAAAACGAATCGGCCGCTATATATGACACGGAGCGGAAAAAACTACAGTCTGACGTATGATGATTCCGATCTGCCTCGTCATTATGGTTGGAAAATCGAATCGAAACTGCCTCAATTGCAGCGTGAATATAATTTGCTCAAAACGGGTAAGCAGCAATCTACAAAAGCCGGTCAGCGTGAGCTGTCGGCTCAGGTCAAAACGATCTTGAACAATCTGGACCCTCAAGCACGCTGGATCAGTACCAGTACCGGAGAACGTCTGGTGGGACAGCCTAGGTTTCCGGTCAATAGCAAGTACATCGCCAGTGAAGTCTTCAGCGAGAACCTTCAGACGCTCAGTGCTTATCTGGAATTGCTTAAAGCCGACTGATTATACGGTGATGAAATCAATGAGGAACGCCATTCAAGTGAAAGATGGAGTTCATCGTAATGACTTTCGTTTCGCCTTGCTGGTAGCGGATGAAGTTGATCCCGGTATTGGTCTGCGCGATATCTTTGGCTTTACTGATATCCAGACCCAGAACCCGTGCCAGGTAAACCCGGTTTACGACATTGTGCGCGACCACGACAATCGTTTCTCCCAGATGTCGGTCCAGTAAACTCTGGATGGCAGGCTCCGCCCGGTTGAGCACATCGCCGTAGGATTCTCCTCCTTCATACCGATTCATGTAGGGATCATGCATGAATGCTTCGTACGCTTCCGGAAATTCCTGCATGATAATGTCCCAGGATTTTCCCTCCCAGAGCCCCACATCACATTCATGGATTTCAGCGACTTCTCCTGGAGTCAGTCCCAGGGGTTTGCAGACTGCTTCAGCAGTTTCCCGAGCACGGATCATGGGGCTGCTGTAGACATGATGGATCGGGCTGGTGGAAGAAAGAAACTGGCCTAACGCAGCCGCCTGTTTTTGTCCCGCTTCACTCAGACTGGGATTAATCCCACACCCCTGCAGGATGTAGGGACGCTGTTCATTAGGAGGCGTGGCACCATGGCGGATCAGCAGCAGGTTTGTGGCATCCGTTTCCGGTTGAGGTACCAGTTTGGGAGGTTTCATGTCGGGGCCTGTCTAGATAATGATAGCGGACTCTTATCGGTCTGGTTGATGGTGAGACAGCTTTGCTGCTGCTTTGATTGCTTCGACGATGCCTCGGGTTTCAGGGACGGAGTGGCTCCAGGCGATGTCAAAGGCAGTGCCATGGCTGGGACTGGTTCTGACAATAGGCAGACCGAGTGTAATGTTGACTGCCTGATCAAATCCGAGCAGCTTGAACGGGATATGGCCCTGATCATGGTACATGGCGACGACCGCATCGAACTCGCCATGGACTGCACGTCGAATCAGGGTATCTGCAGGTAACGGACCGGTCGCATCAAGGCCTGATTGAATCGCGTGTTCGACCGCAGGAGCGATGATGCGTGCTTCTTCATCTCCGAACAGACCATGCTCACCGGCATGCGGATTCAAAGCGCAAACGGCAACTCTGGGTTGATCTACCCCCATTTTCTGCATCAGTCCAGAGATTAATCTGATTTTTTCAAATATCGCATCGGTGTTGAGTAAACCGGGAACGCTGGCAATTGATGTGTGCAAGGTGGTGTGGACGATACCCAGGCCGGCGGGAGGTTGGATTGCAGCACTATGGGGCAAATAGAGCATCATACCGAAGTCAGCGACTCCACAGCGGTCAGCCAGAATTTCGGTATGGCCGGGGTAATTGATACCTGCCAGTCGGAGCGATTCCTTATTCAGAGGTGCTGTAGTGATGGCATCCATCTGTCCGCACAGGCAGTCATCAATGGCACTCACCAGATAGTCAAAGGCGCCCTGACCTGAGCGAGCATCGATTTCGCAAGGGACTGCTTCAGCGACATCTGATTTTCCGCGATCAATACAGTTCGCGATTCCCACCTGGAAATCCAGGCTGCCTGAAATGGAATCGATCTCGCGGATCTGCAGTCCGGATCCGGATAGTTGGGAAGCACGCCTGAGAACCGCAGCATTCCCGTAAACAACGGGGCGACAGTTCTCAAAAATCTCAGATCCGCTGCAAAGCACGTCCAGCAATTGCGGGCCAATGCCTGAGACGTCGCCCATGGTTAATGCAATGAGGGGTAATTTCATAGTGATTCAAATATTTCACACTCGGACAGTGGAAGTCCTTTACGGTCTTTTTCAGACAGGATTGGTTCGCCTTGCAGAGGCCATTCGATTTCCAATGCAGGATCATTCCAGAGCAATGTCCGCTCGTATTCAGGAAAATAATAGTCGGTGCATTTATACATGAAGTCGGCGCGCGGGCTGAGGACATAAAAGCCGTGAGCAAATCCGGCTGGTACGAACAGTTGTTTGTGGTTTTCTGCCGAAAGCAGGACCGAGATTGATTTTCCGAACGTGGGAGAATTCTTTCTGAGGTCAACACAGACATCCAGGATTTCACCTTCCACAGCAAACACCAGTTTTGCCTGGGGATGCTGGATTTGAAAATGTAATCCTCGCAGGATACCAGCGGATGACCGGGAATGATTGTCCTGTACAAAAGGACCTGTGATTCCCGCCTGTTCGTAGCGTTCCTGCTGGAAGGTCTCCTTAAAGAAACCACGATCATCAGCAAACACACGGGGAGTAAGGATCAATAAGCCGGGAAATTCAGTCTGTTGTATATCCATATGACAACAAGTTCTTTCTTGAGAGGAAACTGGCATTCACGAGACGCATGTTGAAAATAGAAGACGTGGGCTAATAATAGCGGATATTCTGTTGGATAAAAGCAATGCTAAGAGTCCGATCTCTGAGTTCTTAAAATCTTTACATGTGCCTGAAACATACACAAGTCCTAATATTAAATGAATTTAGAATAACAGACTACCTCTGAGTTTTTCCTGTTTTTTCTTGAAAAGTCTGACCTGTATCGCGTATTCTATAGTCAACACATTTTACCTGAGGGATACAGCCTTACCAGATGTTAAGTGAAGCCTTATGAGAAGAACCCCTGAAATCACCACCAGAACTGCGGTTAATGCTATGCTGAGATCCCTTCTCACCTGCGTATTCCTTTTATCTATCAGTGTTTCGGCAATACCGCTGGTTGCCCAGGACATCAAAGTTCAGAAACCAGTTTCTGTAGTCCCTGCAGAAAAACTGTCAGAGGTCTTCTTCAAAACGGTTCCCGATTCTCTTGAAGATCTTCAGGAAATTGAGAGGCAGGTTACATCACTGACCAGAACTGCCATTGAGAGTACGGTCTCAGTTCGTGTAGGAGAAGCACAGGGCAGTGGCGTGATTATCGATAATAAAGCTGGCTATATTTTAACGGCAGCACATGTGATTGGCCTGGCACAAAAAAATGCGACGATCATTCTACATGATGGTAGAACATTAAAAGGGCGTACCATGGGTTTGAACCGTGGGCTCGACGCCGGTCTGGTCAAGTTGGTAGAAGATGATCATATCGATATCAGCAAACTCTCTGCTGTGAAAATGGGAGACATTTCTGAAATCGAAGCTGGCGAATGGGTCATGGCAACCGGTCATCCGAATGGATATCAGTCAGGACGTGCTCCTGTTGTGCGACTGGGAAGAATTGTCTCTCGTAAAAAACACCTTCTACAAACCGATTGTACTCTCATCGGCGGTGATTCAGGGGGCCCCCTGTTTAACATGCAGGGACAGGTTGTGGGAATCCACAGTCGAATTGGTCCCTCCACCAGTTGGAATTTTCATATTCCCGTATCGGCGTTTCAGGATGACTGGGAAAAGCTCGTTTCCGGCGATATGTGGGGGGCAAAACCCCTCGGGCAGAACGCAGTGCTGGGAGTGAATGGCGAAGACACAGATCGTGGCTGCAAAGTGACGGCAGTCACCCGCGGGTTTCCTGCTGAAATTGCTGGTTTGCATACAAACGATATCATTATACAACTCAATGATGAGAAGATTACGGGAATCGAACAACTGGCTGAGGTCGTACAGCAATATAAACCCGGCCAGACTGTCCAGATTACACTCATTCGTGCCGGTAAGAACATGACTTTCGAGGTTCAACTCGCCGCACGAGACTGACAAGAGACAACTAAATTTCGATCTTGGTTTCTGCTCCGAAAAAAAGATCACCGGAATAATCTAAGCGTGAGGAGATAGACTTGAACCAGGATCAAAATACGGGAAAGCTTAAGGCAACTGCTGTTCGGATTGTTTTATTGCTATTGATTGTTTTGGTTGGGCTGTCTTCACAGAGCTATGCCTGGGATCAACTCCAACCCAGCCAGTTGACCAGTGGCTCGCAGATGCGTCGGGCTTTTCGTTCTGTCGTTTCGACTCCGCGTTCATGGACCGTCCGTGTCCGCTCCAATGGAAAAGAAACGTCACTAGGCGCCATTGTCGAATCCGATGGGTGGATCCTGACCAAAGCCAGCCAACTGGAGGGGGAAATCACCTGCGAATTATCGACGGCGGAACGCTATCCGGCTGAGATCATTGGTGTGGATGGCAAGCTTGATCTGGCATTGATCAAAATTGAAGCCAAAAATCTTCCCACTGTCAAATGGAAATCCGATACTGATCCTCTGGTGGGACAGTGGCTGGTCACCCCCGGTTTAAGCATGTCTCCTGTAAGTGTCGGAGTGCTCAGTGTTGCCAGACGTAAAATCGATCCAGCTCCCGGTGTTCTGGGAGTGCAGATTGACGATGCCGAAGGTGGTGCCCTGGTGAAACAGGTCATCAGTGAAAGTGGTGCTGAAGAAGCAGGTTTAAAGCCCGGAGATGTGATCTTAAGCGTCGCTGGCGAAGAGATCGACAGTGCCCGCGCCCTGTCAAAATTTGTCCAGAAGTTTTTGCCTGGTGACCGGGTTCTTGTGAAGATCCTCAGGGATAAAGAAGAGGTAAACGCAGTTGTGGTGCTGACCGATCCTCAGATGCTGATTTATGATCGACTGCGGGAAATGCAGAAAAAAATGGGCGGGGCACTCAGCCGCCGGAAAACTGGATTCACCGAGGTCTTACAACACGATACCGTGTTACGACCGGAAGACTGCGGCGGCGTGATCGTCAATCTGCAGGGGAATGCGATTGGTTTGAACATTGCTCGGGCTGGCAGAACCAAATCGTTCGCCATACCTGCCAATCACGTTGTTCCCATGATCCAGAAGCTGAAGCTGAAAAAATATGCCCCTTACAATCCATTGAAGGATTCCAAACAGCAGACCGTTTCCGCTACCACCTCATCCTGATTACATGGAATTCGCATGGAAACGCATTTGTTTCCGGAAGGTTCTAATGGCAGATTCCTGGATTGCGCTGGTTCTGTTGTGGCTGATACAGGCAGCTCCGCGGATGCCAATAATGTCAGGTGCCAGGTCTGTCAGGACCTCCAGATCCTGAATTCGCAGAGAACCCGCCAGCGCAAGCTTCAGTTGTCTGGCCTTGGCCTGTTCGATGATCTCGCTGAGGGTTTCTGGTGTGAGCAGGTCCAGGAGCCTGCCATTCTGTTTTGAGAAAGTGTCAATCAGCAGTCCAGCACACCGATTATCGCAGGCTGCCTTCAGGACTTCGAGTGGCGAGAAGGAAGCCGCACGTTTCCAGTCTGCGTACGCAACGGCGATCCATTGATGTTGATGTCCGCTACTCTCTTCTATCCCGTGGATCAGGTTCTGCCAGTCGGAAACCCAGGTTCGGGATCCACTGCTGTGAGAGAATCCGATCTTCAAATAAGTAATCTCTGCGGGGAGATACAGCGAGATCTGCTCTGTGCTCCATTCACAGAGTTCTCCCAGCGCCATACTGAGGGGAATGGTCATGGAATTATGGTGGCAGTATTCCATCACAGCGCTCAACGTTGCATCATCGATTCGTCCCAGTGCACCACGAGCGGGGTCTTTGAAGTCGAGAATTTCGCAACCTCCTGCGATCGCAGGTGCGATTTCTTTACAGTCCCTGACACTGACCAGTAGCTGTGTGTCCTGCGTATTCAATGCTGCGTCTTTCTGAAATGACTCAAGGTGTTTATTTCTCTGTTTTCGCTGCAGTCTGATGACGGAGTGCTTTGCCAGCCAGACTGCCCGTGGGAAACCCGGCATTGATAGCAGGGCTGCCATTCACAAACAGATAACGGATCCCAGCTGAATACTGGTGCGGATTGTCAAACGTGGCTTTGTCAATCAGGTTACTGGAGTCAAAAACGACGATGTCAGCATACGCTCCCTTCCGCAGATAGCCTCTGTCTTTGAGTCCCAGGATATCAGCAGGCAGACCGGTCATACTTCGAATGGCATGTTCCGGGGAAATCACTTTCTGCTGCAGCGCGTAATAACCCAGCTTGCGGGGAAAGGTTCCATAATTGCGAGGATGGGGGCGATCCGATCCGGGCAGATAAGCCCGGCCGTCAGATGCAGTGGCCACCCAGTCGATTTTCATGATCTGCCGAACATCGGCTTCATTCATGCTGAAGTTCACGACAGAAGCACCCCCCTGGCGAGTGATCTCCAGTACAATGTCCAATACACTCTTGTTTTCTTTTTCCGCAATTTGCAGCAGATTTTTACCCACCCAGTCGGGACGTTCTGAATAGCGGGCGATGCGGACCGCTTTTCCTGCTTCGCGTTTTTCAATATTGTTTTTGATCGCTTTGATGATTTTTTCTGAGGTCTCAGGAGCTTCCAGGCGGGCCACGAGTTCTTTGTTACTGCCAGCTCTGGCCCAGGCGGGGATCAATGTGGCTCCCAGCGAGGTGCTGGAAGCAATATAGGGATATTGATCGGCGGTGACTTTCTGTCCCTGCTTTCGAGCCTCTTCAATCATGGCAGCAGCGCGGATGACCAGGCCCCAGGCATCCTGACCACTGGATTTGAAGTGGGAAATATGAACCGGCAGTTTTGCCTGCTGACCGATTTTCAAGGCCTCGTTGACGGCTGCCAGTAATTCGGTACTTTCATTGCGAATATGACTGGCATAAATTCCCTGATAACGAGAGACGATTTGAGCCAGTTCAACCAGTTCGTCCGTTTCTGCGTAGGAGCTTGGGACATAGATCAGTCCGGTAGATATTCCCCAGGCGCCATCCTGCATGGCTTTCTCAGCCAGTGCTTTCATCTGCTGTAGTTCTGCGGCGGTGGGCTTCCGCTGTCCTGAGCCCATGACTTCGTCTCGCAGAGATCCTTGAGGAATCAGATGCAGTACATTCGTTCCGCTTCCCGTAGCGTCGATGATACGGTAATATTCTTCTGTATCGACCGGGCCACTGCCACAATTACCAGTTACAATTGTGGAACATCCCTGGGTGACATAATTCATGTTTGCCCGGGTTAAAGGCGAAATAATCTGGCGATCACTGTGGTTATGCAGGTCGATGAAACCCGGAGCAATCGTCAGTCCACGACAGGGAATTGTCTCTCTGGCAGTTCCCTTGATCTCGGGGTTGATTTGTACGATCCGATCGTCTTTGATCGCGATATCGCCAGTAAACCCCGGTTTTCCCGAGCCATCAACGATCGTTCCCCCTTTGAGCAGAATATCGAACGAGGACTGATTCTGGGCGAGAATAACCTCTGATGGCGAGAAAGCGAAGAGAAACAGACAAAGGCAAATCTGCAGGCGAAGGCAGTCCATGCGATATAACCCCTTTGTGAATAACGAATTTATGTTGAGAACTCTCAGTTTGTGAAGATTGAACGTAGTAATTGGTAAAAGTATCGCTAAAACCGATCGCAACTACCAGTAAGAATGTACAATTCTGGCCTTTGCGTTACTAATCTATTGTTGATATATTTTGCGGCTTCTATAGTTGCCTGATGCGCTGTGAGGCGGTTTTTTGGCGAAACCCTCTGTTCCCTGTAAGGAACGTTTGAATATTAAGACGGTTTCCCGAGAGATTCATTTTGGGAAGAATTAAGAGTCATGAAACGAGAAGATGTGCGGAACATTGCGATTATCGCGCACGTGGACCATGGGAAAACGACACTGGTCGATGCCTTGCTGCATCAAAGTGGCCATTTTCGTGATTCTCAATTGAAGGGCGACTGTATTCTGGATTCCAACGATCTGGAACGGGAACGAGGTATTACGATTCTGGCCAAGAACATCGCATTGATGTACAAGGGCGTCAAAATCAATATTATCGACACGCCGGGCCACGCCGATTTTGGCGGCGAAGTCGAGCGCGTGCTGCGAATGGCAGACGGCGTTTTGATTCTGGTCGATGCGTTTGAAGGGCCTCGCCCGCAGACCCGCTTTGTATTGAAAAAAGCGCTGGAATGTGGTCTGAAGCCTCTGGTCGTCATCAACAAAATTGACCGTTCCGACTGTCGACCCGATCATGTCTTAAGTGAGATGTTTGACCTGTTCGTCGAGTTGGAAGCGGACGACGAGACCCTCGACTTCCCTTATATCTACGCCAGTGCCCGCGAAGGTTTCGCGACGCATGATCTGGATAATTTCGGTGACAGCATTCATCCGCTGCTGGACATGGTACTGGAAAATGTTCCTGCTCCCGATGTGAATCAGGATGCACCGCTGACGATGATGGTGACCACACTGGAATGGTCTGAATATGTAGGACGTGTTGCCACCGGTCGTATCAGTAGCGGAAAGGTTCACACTGGCGAACGCGTAACCCTTATCAAACGCAATGGGGATCATCTCAAGTGCACAGTCGACTCAGTAGAACTGTTTAATAATCTGGGACGAGCTCCCGTTGATGAAGCCTCCGCCGGCGATATTGTCGCTCTGGTGGGTCTGGATAATCCGGAAATCGGTGATACCGTTGCCTGTGCAGAGAAGCCACAGGCGCTCGTTCGCATCGATGTCGATGAACCCACTCTGTCCATGCTGTTTACTATTAACAGCTCGCCTCTGGCTGGACAGGATGGCAAGTATGTGACGAGCCGCAACCTGCGTGATCGACTGATGCGGGAACTGGAATCAAATGTGGCTCTCCGTGTTGCCGAACGGGAAGATAAAGATTCCTTCTCTGTCTCAGGGCGTGGGATTCTGCATTTGTCCGTATTGATTGAGCAAATGCGACGCGAAGGTTATGAACTGTCTGTCGGCAAGCCAGAAGTGATTCGTAAGAAGATCGATGGCAAATGGCATGAACCATTTGAATCTCTGGAAGTCGACGCTCCTTCAGAAGTGGTCGGTTCCGTGATGGAACTGGTCTGTGCCCGTCGTGGGCAGATGATCGATATGACCTCCGGCGAAACCGGCATGTCGCATCTCAAGTTTTCTATCCCCGCGCGTGGTCTGATTGGTCTGCGTACTCGTCTACTGAATGCGACCCGTGGCGAAGCCATCATCAATCACCGCTTTGAAGCTTATAAAGCTTCCGAAGGAGAGGTTCCTCGCCGTGCGAATGGCGTACTGGTTTCGCAGGACAAAGGTCAGGCCGTCGGTTATGCCTTATGGAAACTCCGTGATCGGGCTGAGTTCTTTGTCGGACCAGGTGCAGACGTTTATGAAGGTATGATTGTCGGCGAGAATGTCCGCAATAACGATCTGGTTGTGAATCCGATTCGCGGCAAGAAGCTGACCAACGTGCGTGCTTCCGGTTCCGACGAGAACATGGTGCTCAAACCACCTCGTGATATGAGTCTGGAAGCGGCTCTGGAGTACATTGAGTACGATGAGTACGTGGAAATTACTCCCAAAATCATTCGTCTGCGAAAGATTCATTTGACCGAGAATGAACGCAAGCGGAACCAGCGGACTACGACTGCTGAATAATCTCGATTGATACGTGCTGCTGTGAATCGTCGGGATTCACAGCAGCTGATCAACGCTCCCATGTTTTGAGCTGACCTACCAGTTCCAGCATTTCATTTCGGCGTTTCTCAAACATCCCGAACAGAGTCAGGATGCAGATCCCCAGGCCGATTCCAAATGCCCACCACGGCCAGACGTGTCCCAGCGACTGAGATGCATGCCAGATCATACTCACAATCGAGAGTACCAGAAACGACGAGCCGGCATAGAGAAATGCACGTACCCGGAACATCATTCCGGCGAATACGCCGAGCACAGACAGACTGCAGAGTATCACGGGAGGCCACAGACTGTTGGCAACACCCGCGATGAACATGTCTCCGGTTGAACTGATATAGATGGACATCGTGGCAAAATAGCGGATGGCAGTCAATTGCGTTGTATTCAATTTGTCCCGATTCAGATGCGTGGCAATTAATACAGAGAGGGCAGGAGGAATCAGCCAGAGTTGAGGGTGATGAGAAAAGACCTGCCCCTGTTCCATCCAGAAAGCCCATAAGGCTCCATTGCCGGCAAGCGCTGCCAGCGTGGTATAAATAAACGACTTTCGCCATAAGCTCATTGTGACATACACGATTCCAATCAACAGCAGGATCATCGAATAGTCGCCCGCGATTGGTGACTGCTCATGAGCAACGGCATGGATCCAGAAACTGAGTGCCGGTAGTAAGGGAAGAAATGTGCCCGTTCGCTGCAGCGGTTCAGAGAGCACATTCAATCCGATGCGATCGAAAAATTCTCCCACTCCTGCACCTGCGAATGCGATAGCAATGACGATGTAAGGCCAGTAAGGGAGCAGGTAACCACGGAACAGTTCGGGCATGGTAAGATAAATATGCAGGAACAGCAGTGCCAATACGATTTCTGCAGCATACACATACCACATCCGTCGCTTCAGAGTTAATTGAAACGGGTCGTATTTGGGAATCGCTGCCATTAAAACAAGAGCCGCGGACAAAGCAACCAGCGTCAGTGAAACAACTCCGATTCTGGCTGGGGTGAGTTGCAGGGAAATTCCATAGTAATGAAATCTCACTTCTGTGATCAGAATGGAGAAAAGTGTGAATCCGGCTGCAGTTAAAAAAGTGCGTGAATTGGTTCGTACGGCTTCCGACCAGTCGGCTGTGAGAGATTTCCATTGGACCTGGATCACTGTCAGGAGCAGACTCAAAATGGCGACCACTTCCAGCAGTCTAATCAGATGGTTGATCCAGTAAAAGTTATCTTTTACTGGAAGCAATGCCCAACCAGCATAGATAAAGCCGATCCCTGTTGCCAACAGTGTTCGCTTTTTAAACTTCAGGGAAAACTCATTGTGGTCACTGAAAGCGTAAAAAGCAAAGCCTGTGATCAGTGTTCCCACAACAGACCACCATCGCAGACTCACTTCTTCAAAGCGAAGAACACTGTGGAGAAGAGACAGAATGGCATATACAGATAGTACAGTGATTGCGGAAGGTAACCAACGCCAGGACTGCTGAAGCTGCTCTGGCATTCTGAGGTTGTGTGTGAGTTGCATCCATACGCCGCGCAACCTCCACAGAACTCCGATCAAACAGGCATAACAGGAAACAGCCAGCCCCGAGTGTTGCGCCAGCAGACGTAGTTCTGTTGCAGTACTGAGAAACGTGCCGATATAACAGATTCCAATGATAAATAACCCCTGCAAAGCATACCGGCTTTTCGGGTCCCAGAGCAAACCGATCAACAGCAGCGTCACTGCCAGTAATGTCGTCCAGCCTGCAGTATCGCGAATCAGGGGGATGTCTGTCTGCGAGAGTAATGTTCTCGTAACTGCGACCAGCAGTGTATAGAACAGAATCACGCAGGTCAGAATTCGCGAAATGATCTGTTGCAGGGCAGGGTGTTCGACAGGTTTGCTCTCGGAGTCAGAACTTTTCAGAAGATAAAGGTCAATCGATAACCAGCAACCAGCAATGATAGCAGCAGTCGTCGTCAGCCATTTGATTAGATCGAAGACCTGTTGCGCAGAGACAGAACTGCTCTGGATGTTCCAGTTAGCAGTTACGAAAAATAATGTTCCCATTAAAGCGGTTGTCAGCGATGTATATTTCAAGAAATCTTTGCGAAGACAGATTCCCAGCAGGAAATAAACCAGCGTTCCACAGCCGGCAATGGTGATGGCAGGCAGCGGTCTCAGCGCATCGGTCCAGGCGCCCCGAAACGCGAACAGAAACAGTGTCACGACCAGGATCTGACTCCAGTAGAAATGACGACTGGCGCTGGACTGTGAATCAGAGGTCTGGTTGATCAACCGATGTTTCAACAGGAAGCAGAGAGTGTGGAAGCTTCCCACCAGGATCAGCCCCGCTTCCATCAGAAAATTGATTCTCCAGGCAGGCGTGTCAGAGTGCTGTCGGAGTAGAATTGTGACAAATCCAATCAAAGCAAAACTGAGGAAAGTCATGCCGTTAGTAAACAGACTGCTGGCATAGCGTCGCGAAAACCACCAGAGGAACCCGGTTGCCAGGCTGAGCGACAGAATAACGGTTCGCGGAATCTGCGGAAAGTAAATTTCCCATTCTGGTTGAGGGTTTGCCAGGTTCATCAGGAATGGGAGCAGATAAGGCCCGACAATCAGGCACAGCATGGTGATAGCATGTATGCGAATCAGAGGCCAGTTAACAGGTGACAGTGCTTGATGCGCTTTAAATTCCGCGTTGATTTTTGGTTCCAGTTTCAACCAGCAGAGACCATACAATGAAAACGCGAGACCTGTTAAGATCGATGTTCGAAGCCAGGCAGCAGATTCGAATGCGGTCAGCGATTCGGAGAAGCTCATGATGGTTCCCGTGATCACAACCAGCGCCAGGAGATGAGAACCTATCTGCATCCAGCCAGCTGATCGAAAATGAATCGCATAGCAGATCATGGCAACCAGCAAGAGCACCAGGGGCATGCAGAATCCCAGCATGGGAATGATTCGCTCTGAGAAAGCAACGCTATGCGGATCTCGGGAGAATTCCAGCCAGTAGCCAAAAATCTGAAAGGTTGTGAGTACCAATAGTGGCAGGCAGGCACCCAGGATGCTCAGGTTACGCCAGGTCGGTTTGTCGGCCAGCAGTCGAGGCAAATATCGTAATTGAATTTCCTTCGCTCTGAGATAATTCAGAAGTGATTCCGAATTGATGATCAGCAGCATCAGTGCGAGCGAATACAGACTTAAGCCCCACCGCAAAACATCCGCCGCACGATTTTGTTCAATAAAATATCCGGCGATCAAGAAAGGAATCAGGTAGGTGATAAACAGGACCCCCAGCGCCGTCCCTGACTGGAAGCGACTGTTAAGGTAAGGCAGGCAGGCCACGATCAGCAAACCGAGGCAGATCCAGCTCCAGTAACTGAAGGCTTCGGAGGCAAATTTAAGCTGAAAGCTGAAGAGTGGCAGATACTGATCGAAGCCGTTTATGTTGGATACAATGATCAGTAGTAGCAGTGCCATCATTAAACCGGGCAGCGTGTACAGTCGCTGCGGTTTTGGTCTGGCCAGGACAACACCGATTAATACCATGATGTATATGAAGAATGCTGCCAGAAAAGGAATGGCAAGACGATGTATCGCTGAAATCGCGTAGGAATCCTTCAACTGAGTTAGCATTGCCGGGAACAGGGCGCCGCAAAGAACGAAGCCCGTAGCGATGATTGATCCAGCCAGCAATGTCGGCTGCAAGTTCAAACGAGCGCTGCGTGAGAGTGCTCCCAGCATATTGCGGGAATACTTTTTCGAATGGATCGCTGATCCCACCAGAATCCAGATCACGACGGCCAGGATGTGAATCAGCCAGTAACGGGGATGCTCAAAACCATCGCCTTCCCAGAGGCGGTATCGCATACCGATGGCTGTTGCAGAATACAGACTGCCGGCTGTTCCTGCGAACTGCGAACACAGAAACCAGCGATCGGATTTTAGAATCAGTGCTACTGAAATCCAGATGAGCATCAGCCAGAACGAATAAAAGGCGTGCATTTCAGCAGACAGGTTCTGTAGCAGTACGTAAGGTATCATGAGCAGCGATGTACATACTGATCCCACAATCATCGGTCTGGTAAAGTGATTTGACTTCACTGGAATCAGAGACCAGGCGGGTTGAGTGGGGTTTCTGCTCCGACACCAGAAATGCAGTCCCATCAGAAACAGCAGGCCTGTCGTAGCATGGATGAAACAGCCCCAGACAAAGGGGCCATCAGGCAAAAGTTTAATGTGGGAAAGTCCGTCTCGAATAGTGCTGTTGAGACAGAGTGCATGCTGCAAAGTCAGGAAGCCGAGGAAAGAAGCAATTCCGGAGAGAGACATTTTTCTAACGTACCAGTTGGCCAGCAGGCAGAAAATCGTATTCATCAGTAACGCGAGCGTGGTCCAGTTTAAATCGGTCTGCGTAACAAATCCGGCGTAGGCCGCGATTACTGTCGAGAGGATTGAAAAACAGCCCGCTGTGTACAGGAAGTAACGGGCATCTTCCTGTTTTCCCGTTTGTCTCAGAAATAACGCTCCTGAAGTCGTCAGAATGGTAAAGACGGCAAATACAATGGAGCTGCGTCCCAGTAGTAGCGATTCGATCAATGCAGACTGTGTGGTTCCCTCCCAGGCGATGGTGCCAGTGAGAAGATGAAAACCCAGCAGACCGGCAATGGCTGCGGAAATCAAGGCAGGGATGTGGCAGAGCGCGAAGCGAGCCTGAATGGCCAGAATCGACAGGCTGATGCAATTGACGATACCCAGTACAATCAGGATGTCAACTCGTGGCCAGGAGATCGCAAAATTGATCAGGATCATCAAACCAGCAAGGATGGCGATTGAAGAGCCGGTCAACGCCCAGTGGGGAGTCTCGTCTCCATTTTTTCTATGATGCAGGACCAGACCCAGGCCCAGCAGCAGAATTTCCATCAGGCTGAACAGCGGGGTCAGGCAGGAAAACGTTTCGAGGCGGTTCGTCGTATTCCAGACCAGCAGCCAGCAGGGGGCCAGTACGGCGAACACAGCCAGACCTCCGAGTGTGACCAGTTCTCTAGCTCGGGAATCTGTAACCTCCTCCCACTTCAACGTCTGCTTGAGGATCAGGGCCATGCCGATAATAAAACATCCTGCAGGCAGGAGCGCTAGTAGATTAGTCTGCAGAAATGAAGGATTGCTGGAAGCAACGCGCGAAATAATCAACTGTCCTGCCGATGTTCCCAGTACCATCGCCAGTAAAGGCAGTCGACCAAAACTGACGAGGATGCGACTGGCGGAACTGACCATCCAGCCGAACGCGGCAAAGCCGATACCAATTGCCAGAATAAAAAGCGGGTCTGTTGCCGGTCGATGATCCGAGAGGCGAATCCCGGCCAGAAAGTTGAGCGGAACGAGCAGTACGGTTATTAACAACAGGCCGCGACTCGTTGATTCCAGTTTCCAGCGTTTGAATGTATACAGGCCTGCGCCATGAATGGCAGCCGTTGCCAGCAGGAAGAGTAACGCCGGCAGATAGGGAATCTGATTTTTAAGTGTCGACCACAGGCTGACGACCAGACCGATGGCACTACCTACTATCAGCAGACCACTGACCAGTTCTCCCCAGCGAATGTTTTTGTCTTCCATGAACGCGTTCAACAGAGAACCAATGGCTCTTTTTTCTGTCGGCGGTTCAGAAATACCACTAGGCTGATGCGACTCCGCTGTCGGGGCAGTGAATTTTTCCGGTCGGGACTGGATGGTTGATTCTTCCAGAAAATCACTCTCATCCAGGAAATCAGAGATTTCTGCAGGTGTGGTGTCTGGTTCAACAGGAGCGGGAGCAGGGGCTTCGGTCTTGGTTTTGGATACGGAATCAGTCTGTTGAGGTGCTTCGACTGGCTGAAGTGGGGGCGGGGAAATGAATTCTTCGGTCGTGTATTGGAGTAATTTCTGAAATTCCTGCTCGGGTATTTTCCCTTCGTAATACAGGCGTCGCAGATAACGTTGTGCAATCTGTCGGTCTTGATTGAATGTATTTTCGAGAGGGCTTTCTGTAGATGGTGTTATCCTGGCTTCATCACTTATAGAATTAAGGACTGAAGAGGCTCTGATGAGTGTGGCGACAAAGACCCAGATACCATGCCCTACTATGGTGATGATTAGCAGGACGATCATCAAACCGATAAAGATGCCAATGTAGGCGATACCAGCCATACTGCTGCTTTCTAAAGTTGATGAGCGTCAGGAATAATCGAAGCGATACATATTTAAACAGGCGTCAGTATTTCCAATATATCACTTTCTATCTCTGTTTTTGTCTGAAAATTATCAACTTTGTTTTACTAACTACCAGAGTGAAAACAGATTAGGTCATTCCAGACTGCTTTCGAATATCAATTCATTCTGCTGAAACTATGGATTAATATCGCTGGCAGGAGTGGTTGCTCACAATCGTGCATTAAAAAACAGAAATCCGTGTCCCCTCATTCAAAATGCGAACTGGTTGGGGGTTGTGACGCAGTTTTCCCCAGTGTCGGCTGGTAGAGGGGGTTAACTGTGAAATCGCATAGAATGAGTCGAGCCAGTGGTTATGGGCGGTCATCCTACTCAATTCAGGCAGATCCCAATGGGAGAGAATGGTTTTCCAGAGACTGACTCGCTGAGAATAGCGATAATGGATCGGATCGAATCCATACCATTCCAGTGGGGCTGCTACGACTGAGATCTGGTCCTGGTCTGCAAGTGCCAACAGACTCTGGTTCAAATCTCGGACTTTACCTGTCAGATCACTTAGTGATGCAGGATTGTTGGGGAAAAACAAACGCCGCGTCAGTTCGAAACGCCAGGTGGACAGCCGCGCGAGACTCGCTTCCGGCAACAGGGTGATTGTGATCTGTGCCTGATGTTGCTTTAGCCGTTGAATACTCTGTTCAACCCAACCCAGAATTGTTTCAGTAGATTGGCCGTAAATCAGATCGTTGCCAATGTCAGTTAATAATGCCCGAGGAGTGGTATTGCCGGTGAGTGCGGGCGGGAATGCGTCCCAGAGTTCACAGCGGGCGATACCGGGTAAAGCACGGTAAAGAACACGACTCCAGTTTCCATATGATCGCCCATGTCCCATCGCCGTGTAGATATCCAGTGGGGAAGGCATTGAAGATTGCAGCAGTCGCAGGATGAGCGGGAAATCGCGAGTCAGATTACTTGCCCCAAGTAAAATGAGGGGGGGGCTGGTGTGGGTAGACTCACATAATTCAGAAAGGGGCATTTCCGGTTGATACCTGTGATGCATAATAAATCTGTATTTCCAAGGTCAGATAGTCATTTTAATACATTCTGTTCGTTCGGATAGGCTGATTGCTTTAATTGGGGGCTCAACCAGATTCATGGAGCAGAAACCGAGGCAGATTCAGGAGCAATAAAAAAAAGCGACACTGAGTTAACAGTGTCGCTTCGATAAAATCAATTTTTAGAAAACTGGCGAAGAAATTATTCTTCGTCTGCTTCTTCAGTTTCTTCTTCTGCAGCAGATCCGGCAAAGCTCGGGCAGACCGCACGTGCCACAGCGGAGATCTTATTTTCTTCCTGTGGTTTCATTTCGGTGTCGGTGTATTCTGCTTTTTCCAGAATGACATCGACGGCTTTACGCTCACGCAGCTGTGCTTCCAGATTTTCGATCATACCGGATTTGACCATGCGGGCCCGAATCCGACGTGGGCTCTCACCCTGCTGCATTGCCATGTAGTAAATTTCCATGTCAATTTCAGAAGGCTGTACTTCCAGGTTTTCTGTGGTCGCAATTTTGTCGAGTACAAAATGTTCTTTCAGAGCCTGACGGGTTGAAGAAATGGCTTTCTGTCGCAATTCATTTTCGCGAGCCTGGATGTCCTGGCGGGAAAATCCAGCCTGCTGCATTTCCAGGATTTCACGACGCAGTGCGTTTTCAACCTGCTTGGCAACGAGGGTTTCCGGCAGATCCCAGTCGGCAGATTCTGTGATCTTGTCCAGAACCTGAGAACGGGTTGACTGACGTTGTTCGTAAGTCAGCTGGCGTTCAAGAATATTCTTGACTTCTTCCCGCAGCTCTTCTTCGGAGTTGGCACCAATCCGTTCCAGTAATTCTTCGTTGATTTCCGGAGTCTGAATGTACTTAACACTCTTAACGGTAAACAGGGCTTTGACTTTTTCGCCTCGCATCTCGATCTGATCTGCTTCGCCGGAAACTTCCACTTCCGTTTCGCGGGTGTCGCCGGTCTTGACGTCTGCCATCAGCTCACCAAAGTTAGTGATTTCGGCATCTTGCAGACGTAATACAGGACGCAGTGGAACAACCAGTTCGGCGATTTCGCTGAGGTACTTGCCATCGTGTTCAAATTTGATGGATAGTTCGAGGTAGTCTTCTTTTTCTGCGGCACCTTTGCGCTCTTCCATTTCGCCGTATTGGCCCAGAAAGCGAGTCAGGTATTCGTCAACGTCTTTATCAGCGATCTCACGTGCAGGACGTTCCAGTTTCAGACCCTTGTATTCCGGAAGTTTGAAATTGGGGCGAACTTCCACTTCGAATTCGAATGTAAATTCGCCATCTTCAGGGATTTCCAGACTCTCAATATCAATTGTAGGCTCATTGATCGGATCAAGATCGTTATCTTCCGCGATCAGTTCCAGGCTTTCCATTAAGACGCGTTGCTTAACCTGGTCAGAAAGTTCCTGACGAAAGCGTTTTTCAATCAGCTTGGTGGGCACATGGCCTACACGGAAACCGGGGACCGTCGCCTGACCACCTAACTCAGAGACAGACTCAGAGTAAAAATGCTCAATATCATTGCGGGGAACCGTTACGGTTACATGTTTCTTACAGGGACCAACCTCATCGATTTTGGCGGTCACGGACATCTTGTACTCGCCATCCGCTGAGACGGTTTCTTCTGTTGTTGCGAGTTCGTCAGACACGGTCCAATCCTTTTCTTTTACTTATGTGTTGGAAACAGCAATGGGGCATTACCTAAAATCGGCACTCAATCTGAGAGTGGCAGCAGCCAGCTGCGACGTTGCATATTGGGTGATAATACTTAAAGTATTAAAAGCCCCGCATTCAAATAAGATGGGGGCTCGGTTTCTGTCCCTGAGATTCTGCATGCGAAAAAAAGAGCGGGTGAAGGGATTTGAACCCTCGACAGCCACGTTGGCAACGTGGTGCTCTACCACTGAGCTACACCCGCGAGTCAGCCTGTACCTTGGTGAAGTTGTCACCATCAGTAGCGGTACGTGCTTCCTGTGCCTCAGATTATGTCTTGTTATCCGCTGAGGTCAAGAGTACGAGCGGAAGTAAATCGTGGATATCAGACACTTTTTTGATTTTTTGCGGTGAAACGACACTCTCCACAGTTCATTCAATCAGACTCTGACAATTGAATGAAATATACGGACTCACTTCGCCGCTCAATGCTGACCGTTGGTACCCACGTTGCCGATTCCCCACGTGTTGCTTTGAGGCATCCCTGGCGTTAACTGAATGTCAATTAACGGGTTACGTGTAAACTGCGGTCGGGGGCTTGAGGTGTGTTGTTTTTTTACCTCAAGCGGCTGCGTTCCATTTCAGGGTGATGCCAGAAAAACTCTGCCTGGATTGCTTTTTTTATCTCCCTTTACAGTAACCACTTACGATTCCGGTTCTGAACAGTTTGTAAAAAAAAATTTACGGTTTGGCCCCTTTGGTATTCAGCTTGCTTTACATCCCTTTATCAACTTTGAAACGCAAACAACTCGATGCAAAACTTTCATAACAACTTTGGAGACCACCACGATGAAAAACATTATCAACCAACTGATCAACGACGAAGCCGGCTTCATTGTTTCTGCAGAACTCGTCCTGATTTCCAGCATTGCTGTGCTGGCCATGATTGTCGGACTGTCTGAAGTCGCCAACAACGTCAACCAGGAACTGGAAGATGTGGGCAGTGCCTTCGCCAGCATCGACCAGTCTTACAAACTGAGCAACGCACATGGCCACAAAGCCTGCACCGATGGCAGCAGATTCAATGACTGCCCTGACTTCTGCTCAGGTCAATGGGACGTGCAGTAATCCTTTCGCTGAACTCTGCAACAACCCCGAAACGTGCTTTCTTTCCGACGACGACCGCCTGCAGGGCTTCACCACCCCTGCAGGCTCCGAAATACCCGAAACAAAAATGAACCAATTCTCTTTCTGGAGTCCATCACCATGAAAACTATGCTGATCCGTTTAATGAACGACGAGGCTGGCTTTATTGTCTCGTCCGAGCTGGTCCTGATTTCCACCATCGCCGTGCTGGCCATGATTGTCGGGCTGAGTGAAGTGGCCCACGGCGTCAACCAGGAGCTGGAAGATGTCGGGAGTGCCTTCGGGCGAATTAACCAGAGCTACTACGTTGCGGGTGCTCACGGCCATAAAGCCTGCACGGACGGCAGCAGCTTCCATGATCAGGCTGACTTCTGTGATGGCGAGAACGATATCGTCTGCGACCGTTCACCACGGCAGGAAGGTAACGGCTACTACAACTGATGGTCGGCCTTAAAGGGCTGACGGAAACATCCAACTTTCCCGACAGGAAAGCAAGCTTGCATCGAGGCGGAGGTCTCCACCTCAGGCACTCTCATCGTACTGGTGAGAGTGCCTTTTTTTATGCGCTTATGCCGGGAAGAAATCAGCAAGGCTCACAACGGTTTCTGTGCGCGCCGAATAGTCCAGAGCATTCAGCACGCGTTGTGTGTTAATCCCCAGATCGGGCCATTGCTGTTCCAAATGCCCCGAGCGAATGATCTTGCAGAAATGGTTGATCATGCAGGTTTCCTGCAATGGGTTCTCAGTTTCATACTTCGTGGAATTCCCGTAGGAATCAGTGACATGAAATTGTGGTTTCCTGTTTTCCCAGGGGCGCGCGAAATCGTCGCAGACCAGGGAGCCTTTCGTACCGGCCAGTTCGAACCATTTTCGCATGCTGACGTCAAAGCCGCAGTCAAAGGATGCGATGCGATCTTTGCTGAACCACATGATTCCAGAAAAGTTGAAGTCCACATCGTGATAAGGTCGCGCTGTTCCAAAAACTTTTTGTGGCAGTTCATTGAATGCCCACAGACTGGCACCGATGCAATACCATCCCAGGTCGCCCAGAGAGCCGCCTCCGAGATTTCGCTGTAATCGGAGATCATTTTCCGGGATCGTTTCCCAGCAGAAGGTGAACGCGGATGTCAGGCGACGGTGTTCTCCCAGAGTATCACTGCGAATGAGATCGAGGATCTGTTTCGCGCGCGGATGATGATACCACATTACCCCGTCCATCAGTTGCACTTGATTTTCCAGACAAACACGTCTCATTTCGCGTGCCTGGTTCACATTCAGTGCCAGTGGTTTTTCACAAAGCACGTGTTTACCGGCTTTTGCAGCGCGGACAGTCCACTCGCCGTGTAGTGAAGGGGGAAGGGGAATATAGACAGCGTCAATTTCGGGGTCATGCAGCAGGGCTTCATAGCTGCCGACACTGCGCTTCACTCGATGTTTCTTTGCCCAGTCTGCTGCTTTCACAGGATTGCGGCTGGCGACACAGGTTAATTCTGCATTTTCTGCTTGGTGAATGGCAACGCTAATTTTCTCTGCGATACGAGCTGTACCCAAGATTCCCCAGCGTACAGTTCGGTTTGAGTCTCTCATAAGATTTGTTCCAAATCGAAATGAAATAAGATTTATGAAAAAAAATTTGAAATCATCAAGACAAATCGTTATTGTTGAGAGACCGAGCAGCCTGTCTTTTTTTAACTTTCAATTCTTAATTTCGCATAACATCTGCTCAATATCACAGACTTACAAAGTTCTGTAAAGTGATCGTCGTTCAGTTTACGTGTCAGATTTTAAGTCGCGTTCAAATCACTATTCATATTCATCGCGCTTGACGAGGCATACACGTTTCTTGTGTGCAGGCCTTGTACATATGCGTTCTAAAAATGCGTTCGCATTGAACACTATTGCCATGTCGCCATTCGAGTGACGCGGTAGACAGGAGCTGAAAATGGTCAAACGAATACAATTGCCAACTGTTCTGGGGATTGTGCTGCTGTTGTGTGGTACATCTATTGCACCTGTCAATGGCACTCCCAAAAAGAGTGTTATGACAACATTGAGTCTCAAATCGGATGCACCCCAGGTGGAGTTGTTTGAGGGGATTGAAAAACAGCAACTGGGAGCCCGCGTGTATCCGATGAGTGCATACAGTTCTTCCGTCTACATTTCGAATCTGACGACGGCGCCTCTCACGGTCAAAGTTCCTGCTGCCGTTTCTTCGGTTCATATACTGGCTCAGGCGGGGCCAAATCCGGGACTGTTGCAGGGATTGCAGGGAGGTCAGCAGACCCAGGTTGGAGACAGTCAGGCTGTGGGTGGCAACCTGAATCCTGTCGGAAATAATCAGAAAATTGACTTCAACGGGTTGTTTACGATTCCCCCCGAAAAAACGGTGAAATTAAAACTCAGTTCAGTTTGTCTGGAACATGGTAAACCTTGTCCCTCCAGTTTAAAAACTTACGAATTAAGGCCGATCGAATCCCAGGTGCAGGATCAGGCGCTCGTGTTAGTACTGCAGAAGTTTAATCCGAAACATGATGATCTCGAAATGGTGCAGGCCATCGCCTGGCATCTGAGTAGTCATCTGGGCTGGCAGGAACTCGCCAGCAAAAAGAAACATCAGATCGTTGGTGGTGGTGTTCCGTTTTTTACACCTGCGCAGTTGATTGCAGCAAAAAAAGTTGTGGAAGTTGCCAGGATTGAATCGCATAAACTGGCCGCTCAGAAAGCGAAATCATTTCCTGATTCCAATGTGAATTCAGATACACGTCCCGTATTGAGTCGAGTTCGCCAGGGACGACGATAAAAAAAAGAGGGGACTTTGAAAGTCCCCTCTTTGATCTCTATTGTGATCTGAATGAGAATTAACGTGAAAGTGGTTTGAACTGAAGTCGGTGTGGCGAGTCTGCATCTTTCCCGAGTTCTTCATGCCGCTTGGCTTCGTACATCTTGTAGTTGCCTTCAAACCAGCGAACCTGGCTGTCTCCTTCGAAGGCAATGATATGTGTCGCCAGTCGATCCAGGAACCAGCGGTCGTGGCTGACAACCAGGGCACAGCCGGTATAATGCTCGAGGCCTTCTTCGAGGGATCGCAGGGTATCGACATCAAGATCGTTGGTCGGTTCGTCCAGTAACAGCAGGTTTCCACCAGCCCTCAGAAGCTTTGCCATGTGGACCCGGTTACGTTCTCCACCAGACAGTTCACCAACCAGTTTCTGCTGATCCGGGCCTTTGAAGTTAAAACGACCTACGTAGGTACGGGCATGAATACTCGATTTTCCTACGACCAGATGTTCGTGTCCCTGAGAAATTTCCTCGTAGACAGTTTTTTTCGGGTTCAAAGAATCGCGGCTCTGATCGACATACGATAGTTCTACGGTTTCCCCTAACTCCAGTTTGCCGCTGTCAGGCTCTTCCTGTCCCATGATCATTTTAAAGAGTGTTGTTTTACCGGCTCCGTTCGGGCCGATCACTCCGACGATTCCGCCACGGGGTAATTCAAAACTGAAATTTTCAAATAACAGTTTGTCACCAAAACCTTTGGTCAAATTTTCTGCGACGAGTACCCGACTGCCCAGCGGTCGAGAAATCGGAATTTGAATATCTGATGCATCGTCCCGATTCGCATAATCTTCCGCGGCGAGTTCTTCATAGCGTTGCACGCGGGCTTTGTTCTTGGTTGCCTGGGCTTTGGGTGACATGCGGACCCATTCGAGTTCCTTCTTAAGGAATTTCTGTCGCTTTGATTCCTGTTTTTCTTCGACAGCCAGGCGTGCCTGTTTCTGTTCAAGCCAGGATGAATAATTGCCTTCAAAGGGAATGCCCCGCCCGCGTTCGAGTTCCAGAATCCAGCCGGCGACGTTATCCAGGAAGTAGCGATCGTGGGTAATTGCGACGACGGTACCCTGAAAGGTATGCAGATAGCGTTCGAGCCAGGCGACTGATTCTGCATCCAGGTGGTTGGTCGGTTCGTCCAGCAGTAACAGATCCGGATTTTGCAGCAGGATTTTACACATGGCAACGCGGCGTTGCTCACCACCGGACAAAGTGCCGATCACGGCATCACCGGGGGGCACCCGCATCGCGTCCATGGCGATTTCAAGAGTTCGGTCCAGTTCCCAGAGATTGGCGGCATCGATCTGGTCCTGCAGTGTGGCCTGCTCCTCAATCAGTTTTTCCATCTCTTCAGGACTGGGGTCCTCGCCAAACTTCATATTGACTTCATTGTAACGATCCAGAATTCCCTGAGACTCTGCGACCGCTTCGGCAATACATTCCTCAACCGTCTGATCAGGATTTAAATCGGGTTCCTGCTTGAAGTAACCAATTTTGATTCCCTTGGCAGGCCGGGCATCACCGGTGAAGCTGGTGTCCTCGCCTGCCATGATTTTCAGCAGCGTACTCTTACCTGCGCCATTGGTACCCAGGACACCGATTTTTGCTCCTGGGAAAAAGGACAGCCAAATGTCTTTTAGAACTTCTTTCTGTTCAAAGACTTTGGTGACGCCTTCCAGTTGCATAATGTATTGTTGTGCCATGACTTATTCTCTTGTCCTGCAGGACGGATACTCTAGAGTGAAGATTTAGTTTTGAACGCTTGTGTTCGACTTGCCGCATACCATAGCTGTGCGGTCACCGCAAGTCACTCGAAACGGGGGCTACTCTCGGAAATAGTCTAAAATCCCGTTAATTGGCGCTGATTTTAGTCATCCTGAAGAGGAATTCAAGGACGAACGGGGGGCTGATTTTGAGAGGATGGCGATTCAGGCTTTCGCTTCAAAATGATGAAATATCCTTCGGTCTGATCAGGCAGCAGTTCCCAGTGTCCGGGGTGATCATGGTATTCGGGGATCTGGTCGGGGGTTTTAATTTGGCTGTAAGGATGTTGTGTATCGATCACGATAAAATCTGTGTCAGCGGGGACACCCGACTGGTACTCATTCACCTTACGCAGATAGTTACTATAATCATAAGAACGGTCAAAATGTGTGAACCGGGGGTGAACAAAATCCGTGGAAGCCACGCGACTGTCAGGTGGGATCTGCGCCAGTATTTTCGGGAATTGTTCTGCGCGCTCACTCGGAACATAGAGCCGCTTCCAATACCAGTTGGAACCGGAATCCCAGAAAACCAGCCCCAGCGGGCTGATGCTGAAAAAAACTGCGGTTGCGAGGGACGAACTCCAGAGAAAGTGTATGACAAAATTCTGTCCAGAAGTGGGAGATTTTTTGAACCGGGGTGCGTGTCGTTCTAACAGCTTGGGAATGTTTCCCATCGCACAGGCAGTCGCCCAGCAGAGAATTGGGACGATGGGAGCATGGAAGTGGTGTCGCGGATCATGCGCGATTTCATTCAGGCAGAGTAGACTAAACAGAGGCAGCGCGACCAGAATTCGACTGGGTGACAGCAACGGCAGCAATCCCAGGGGGACGAGTAATGCCAGAAAATAAATCAAGGTATCAGGACGAAACAGTTCGCCCAGCAGCAGTCCCGGATTGAAGAGGATATTTTTAATGACTTCACCCAGTGTACTGCCAAAATTGCTGAAGTAGCCAACATAATGGACCTGCGCGCCACTTCGAAACCAGGGGATCGCGTATTTGACTACGAAAAGCAGATAGAGAACCGCGAAGACAGACACGACTGTTCCCGGTCCAACGGTACGTAATAAACTCTGTTTTGATTCGTCTGGAAGTTGTTTTCTCTCACACCATTGCTGCCAGGCAATCCAGAGTCCCAGCGGTCCCAGGATAATAGCGAAATCTTCTTTCGCCGTTAATGTCAGCATGAGAAGGATCGCCGCGGTCTTCCAGCGTTTTAACTCCAGGGCTTCCAGCGCAAACAGAAGGACTGGAACACCGAAGGAAATCGGGCGAAATGTTTTCAGGTCAATGGCAATATCCAGAAACTGTAGAGGGAAATAGCAGAGGTAGGCAGCCACCATTGCCTTTCCTGCAGTGGTGGAACTGCTGTGTCGAACTGCCATGCGATACAGGGGGATCGCTCCTGCAGCCAGTGCCACAGTTTCACAAAGTTCCAGGGTTAGATGAGATGGCCAGATGAGATAGAGCGGGAGCAAAAACAGATGTATGAACTGGATGTGTTCCCCCCAGAACAGTCCCTGATCCAGATAGCTGCGAAAACCTTTGCCATGAGAAAGATTCCAGAGATGCTCTTCATACATGGCCGAATCACCGTGCGGAATCAGCAGCCCGTTGTACAATTGCCAGTTCATCCAGGTGAAAATGAAAGTGAAAATTCCCATCATCAGCCAGGCGGTAAACGGGATGGATACCTTAGATTGCAAAGCCGGGTCGCGATTCGGATCATTGTGCTGGAGAGGAATGATCATGCTTGCGAAAGTCGCCATCCAGCCTGCGATACTGATCGCAAACCAGAATTGAGAAGTTGCCAGCAGAAGCCCTTCGGCACTGTTCCAACCCAGAATAAAAGTCGTGATCCGCAGTATTTCCCATGCAGCGGGTAGTAGCCACCAGCGAAATCCACGGTGTCCCCAGTCAGTCAACGCGGTTGTGAGGGGTTGACCATGGATTTTGGAGATCAGTAACGCACCTGCGAACCAGAAACCGCAGGCAGAGATCAGTAGATAGAGCAGTAAAGGGAAAAAAGGGATGATGGCTGTTTGACTGGCGAGATCGATTTTACCGGACCAGGATTGGAGCAGTGACTGCCAGAGCGGGACACTCACATACAGAGTCGCGATGTCCTGTGTGCCGAAAATAGTCTGTAATGCCAGTGTGACAGAACCACTGCCCAGTAAAATGCAAAGCAGGGCAAAGGTAAGCTGTCGGCTGTCGATAGATGATTTGGTGGCAGGACGCTGGTTCATTAATTTCGATCTGGATTCAGGTACACATCAGCAGATTGTGACAGGACAGGTGATTCAAATTCCAGTTTTTTAGAGAAGCAGGCTGAAAAGAATCTGATTCGGGTGAAAAAAAACGGGCTCTTGTTACAATATTCGGCACGACCTCTCTCAATCAACATTCTAAATGGTTTTCATTCAGCAGGGAAGCATTACAGGTTAGACCATGAAACATTCTGATGAGCCGATTCGCGTTTACTGTGCAGGTCCGCTGTTCAATCGCAGTGAACGTGAAGAAATGACAGCAATCGCCAATCAGTTAATGGAGTCCGGTTACACGGTTTACCTGCCCCACCGTGATGGCATGGAGTTTCGGCTGATATTGGATGTCCTGGTGGAACGGAACTGGGACAAGCCGACTGCTGCTCAGTTTCTGCATGAGGCAATCTTTGCACTCGATGTTTATCAGCTGATAATAGAATGTGAGGCGATGGTCTGGAACCTGAATGGTCGTACGCCGGATGAAGGGGCGGTTTCTGAAGCGGCAATGGCCTGGATGCTGGGCAAACCATTGATCGCCTATCAGGATGACGTACGTTCGCTCATTCAGGGCAGAGTTAATCCATTGCTGGTGGGAATGGTGAATTTTGAATCAGTCGATGAGATCGAACTCATTTCGAATACACTTTCTGAAGCGATCAAGAATCAGGGACTCAAATCACCTGTCTCAACTGATCAATTACCCCCGAAGGTTCAACAGGCAATCAAAGCAGGGCACGTTTTGTGGGAAGCACTCTGTTCTGAAGGGGCACAGGAAGATAATGAGCGGATTGCCGCTGTCGTCGAAGAACTCTTCGCTCCCAATGATCCCTCTGCAATCCTCGCCTGATCTTTAAGCTTAAGCGACCGGAAAAACTGTTGAAGTCCTATGAACCATCCTTATGTAGAGATCCCAGAGTTATCGAGTCTGCAGTCGGGCAGTGGCCTCGTGCGAATTCCCTACCAGCAGGATGTACCTTTTACCAAACGAGTGCGGGCGCTGGTTGACACCGCCGAATTTCGCCGTCTGTCGCATATCACACAACTGGGGTTTACTGCGCTCGTTTACCCGGGGGCAACTCATACTCGGTTCGAACACGCGCTGGGCGTGTATCAGAATGCGCTGCAGTATCTCTGGCAGTTAGGGAAAGACCCGCGTTTCACTGCTACGATTAATGTTCATACTGCAGAAGTTCTGATCGCGGCGGCCTTACTGCATGATCTGGGGCACTGGCCTTTCTGTCATTTGATTGAAGATATGTCGCTGGAGGGGATTCCGCGGCATGAAGCATTTGCTAAAGAGTTTCTTTCAGATGCTCGTGAACTGGCAGAGATTCTGCGATCAGAATGGGGAATTGAACCAGCCGAAGTTCTGGATATTTTAGTGCCCAGTTCCGACACACCGGAAATGCGACTGGTACGTTCGATTCTGTCCGGTCCCATTGATATCGACAAGATGGATTACCTTGATCGGGACAGCCTGCATGCCGGTGTTCCCTATGGCCGTAATTTTGATAAAAATCGACTGATTCACTCGTTAATGGTCAATGCAGCCGGCGATGGACTGGCGATCGGCTCTAAAGGAAAAACGGCAGCCGAACTGATGGTATTTGCCCGTTATGTCATGTTCAGCGAAGTGTACTGGCATCATGCCGTCCGTTCAGCCAGTACTATGTTTGCGCGGGCCTTCTACCATCTGTATCCGCATCTGGATCTCTCCAGTTACTTCCAGCTGACGGAAGCCGATTCGATTACCGTCTTACGTGCGCAAGCGCGCGGAACGGAATGTGAACGTCTGGTTGAAGGAGTTTTCAGTACGAAGCGACTGTTGTATAAGCGCGTGGCAGAATTCAGTTATTATGAATCTTCTGAGGTTTTCGAATTGATTGCACATCAGCCGGTATCATCACTGGTACGCTGGAGTGAGAATCTGGCTAAACGGCTTACTAAGAAATTTCATCAACCGGTTGCCTCCACGGATATTCTGATTGACGCGCCTCCCACGCATCGCGAAGTGGAATTCAATGTCGAAATTTACTCCTCACGCGAGGCAAAATATCAACCGCTGCATGTTGTGTCTCCGGTGGTCGATACCCTGGCCCGTAAGCAGTTTGATGATTTTGTGAAACGAGTGCGGGTTTTCGCTCATCCCGACATTGCCCGGCTTTGTGTGGAGATGGATGATTTTGAAAACATGTTGATTGCATCGGTCGCAGAATGATTCTATTGAGATAAAAAAACACTGTTTTTCATAAACTCGCTATGATAGACTTGGGATGTCATTAGTACCGTCAGACCCTTTATTCAAAAATGGCTGGTCTCTAACATGATCCGAAATTGTCAATTCAATGAAAAAGTTTGTGCTGTTGTTGCAGGATTTTCTCTGTTGTTCCTCGTGGGATGCGGTGGAGGCAGTGATCCGGTCAAGCAACAGTCACAACCGCCCCGTCAGGCCGCTGGCTCTTCTACTAATATGCGGGCGCCGACTTTAAAGCCGACTGGAGTCAAACCAACTTCAAAAAAAACTGTGAACAAAACTCAGACAGTGCCAGAGGGGAATCCGGATGATCTGTTCGAAGTGGTCGATTACGTTCATAACTTTGAGATTCAGAAACCGGATCCAGCGGGTCAGTCTGAAGATGAATTTGTAGCTCTGTTGCCTGCGGGAGCGGGTGTGAACGCATCCAGTTTTTCCATCGTCAAATCTGGTACAGAAGCCGAGCCGCATCAACCGGACCCTTCGTTCAAATTGCCGGAGGGCTTTACTGCGATCAAAGAAGCTGGTTATTCACAGCAGGGGCTTCCCAACCGAATTCGCTGCGATCTGGACTATAGTGAAATGGTGCTGGTTCCAGCAGGAGTTTCTGTACAGGGAGTCGTTGCTGGCGACGCGAATGCCAAACCTCAGTTTTCTGTTTATCAGGATGCCTTTTATATCGACGTGCATGAAGTGACGCTGGAGCAATATCGTCGCTGGCGTTCAGAAATGATTGCAAAGAAAGGGAAAGTCCCGGAACCTGCAGGCAATGATTCTCAACCCTCGAATTTGCCGGCGATGGGGATTTCCTACACGGATGCTCTCAATTATTCTCGTTCCATGAATAAGCAGCTTCCACGAGAGACGCAATGGGAAAAAGCAGCGCGGGGAGAGCAGGGCTTTACGTACCCCTGGGGGAGTGGCAGACCACTCTGGCAGGTAACCCGTCAGCCCGGACAAATTGACCCCGTAGCAACATTTTCCGGCGACCGCAGCCCTTATGGGGTTTATGATATGGCGGGAAATGCCCGCGAATGGTGCGATGACTGGTACTCGAAAAATGCGTATCAGGCAGCTCTGGCTCTATCTGATGCAGGTGTCGTTCGCGACTGGATGGGACCCCGACGAGCTGTTGAACCGAGCATGCGAGTGGTACGGGGGAATCAGAAATCCTGGGAAGTCTGGAAACGGACTGGAGAAAACATGAGAACGCCACCTGCCGATGTAGGATTTCGCTGTGTGCTTAATCTGAAATCCGCCTCAGCTACCCCGGAAAAAACTAAATCAGGCAGTACTTTTTGAACCTTGGTTCCTGTTGTTTTTTGGCATCATTCTTTGTTCAGGGTTGCTAGTTCCAGCAAGAATCTGGAAATCTCTATCGAAAAATCGCTAGATCTCCTCTGGCTGCTTAAATAAAAGCATCAAAGCGGGATAGATCGCGAAATCAGGTCTTGTCACAGGGTTGATTTCATTAGTATAACAGGGCTAATGATTAGCCAGGCTAATGAATCCGGTGTTCTCGTTTCACAAGGAGAGACTGATGCTGCAATATGACTTTGAAGAAAGTGTAGGATACTGGATCACCATGACCTCGCACTTCTATCATGGTGCATTGAATCAGGAATTAATTCCCTATGGAATCACATTCCGTCAGTTTCAGGTGATTGGCTGGCTGGTTTATTCAGGTCCTCTTTCCCAGGTTGAGCTGGCAGACCGGATGATGATTGAACCTCCCACACTCGTGCGCATTCTGGATCGAATGGAACGCGATGAATGGATCAAACGCGAAAATGATCCAACTGACCGCCGTCGCAAGGTGATCAATGTTCTACCGGAAGCAAGACCTGTCTGGACAAAGATGGTGGCCTGTCTAAAGCGTCTCAGGAAGAAAGCAACCGATGGCATGACTCCCGAACAGGTACAGACACTGAAATCATTACTGGCCCAGGTCCAGGAAAACCTGGGAGCCCAGGTAACCGAACTTGAAAGTTCCTGAAACACAAAAATTCTTCCTTCAGGCAGATTCAACAAACTTGATAAAACGTTGAGGAATCAAATGAGAATAGCAACCAGTCTTGCTGTAGTGATTTGCATGACGGTCATGGCAGTAAAACCACTTCAGGCACAACGGGGGCCTGCTCCTGTCGCTGTGGCAGAGATTGTTCAAAAGGATGTCGCTGCGGGGCAGACCTTTGTCGGCACGGTCCATCCTATCAAACGGAGTGTGATCGGCAGCGCGGTCGGCGGACGTGTAGCGGAGTTTCCTGTCAATGAAGGAGATTACGTCAAAGCAAAACAGCCGCTGGCCCAACTGTTGACTAATACAATCAATCTTGAAGTGGATGCAGAAAAAGCTGAGCTGAAACTGCGCCAACATGAGTTGGAAGAGCTGGAGAACGGGTCGCGTCCAGATGAAATTAAGCGTGCCAAAGCACTGATGATGGCGGCCCGAGCGGAAAGTGAGTACCAGACCAAACGCCGCAAGCGACTGGAATCTCTCTACGCCCGCAAAGCCGTCAACGACGATGATATTCAGTCTGTCGTCTCTGAATCCATTCGTGCTGATGAATTGTATGAAGAAGCGCAGGCCGCTTATCAACTGGCCGTCGAGGGGCCCCGAAAAGAGAAAATTGACCAGGCACGTGCCCGTGTTGCAATCCAGCAAGCACTTGTTGACGAACTCGAAAGCAAGGTGGTCAAGCATACGATCATCACTCCCTTCAATGGTTATGTCGTTGCCGAACACACGGAAGTCGGTCAGTGGGTCAATTCCGGAGAACTTGTTGCCGAAGTCATCGCTTTGGATCAGGTGGATATCAACGTGCAGGTACTCGAAAACCATATTCCTCATGTCCGCTTGGGTATGGAAGTCAGAGTGGAAATTCCTGCCATTCCTGATCAGGTCTTTACGGGCGAAGTGGCACTGATTGTTCCACAGGCAGATGTCCGTGCCCGGACGTTTCCTGTCAAAGTTCGAGTCAAAAATACGATTACAAAGGATGGTCCCCTGTTGAAATCAGGAATGCTGGCCCGGGCAGTACTGCCTACGGGGCCGAAGCAGTCGGCATTGCTGGTTTCCAAGGATGCATTGGTACTGGGGGGGCCTTCCCCGATGATTTATGTTGTGGATCATGAGAAAGGGGAACAGAAGCAGGGGAAAGCCCGTGTTGTTCCGGTCCAGGTGGGGGTGTCAGAGGGGCGGCTGATTCAGGTAAAAGGAGATCTGATGCCAGGGCAACAGGTTGTCATCCGTGGGAATGAGCGTCTACGACCTGGTCAGGATGTTATTGTATCGGAAATCCTGGCTCCCGACGCGGAACCCAAGGCCAAAGCCATCAATACAAAAGGGTAACGAGGAACCATCATGAATCTGATTACTGCCATTATCCATAATCCGGTTAAGGTGACCGTAGGTGTATTGTTAACGGTGCTGTTTGGTCTGGTTGCGCTGATCCGGATGCCGATGCAATTAACCCCCGAGGTTCAGCGTCCTACAATTACTGTTGAAACACGCTGGCCAGGTGCCAGTCCGCAGGAGGTCGAGCGCGAAATTGTTCTGGAGCAGGAAGAGCAACTGAAGAGTGTGGAAGGTATAACCAAGTTGAGTTCCGAAAGCGCAGACTCCAAAGGGACCATCACGCTGGAATTTCTGGTGGGTACCAATATGGATGAAGCGCTGCTCAAGGTAAACTCGCGCCTGCAGCAGGTTCCAGAATATCCGGAAGATGCCGATCAGCCGATTATCAGCACAGCCAATGCCGCGGATCGACCGATTGCCTGGTTTATTCTCAGCAGTCGTCTCCCGTCCGAAGATAAAATTATCGCGTTTGCAGAAAAACATCCCGAATTGAAAGATCGTCTGGAGATAATTCGCAACACCCCCAATCCCGGACTGGCGATGTTGCGTCTCCGTCTGTTGTCGGATGAGTATCCCGATGTCCGCGGAGAGATTCTGCCCAAAGAAGATATTGAAGTCACCAAATTACGGCGTTTTGCAGAAGATGAAATCGAAGCCCGCTTTGAACGCGTTGCTGGGGTTTCCCAGTCAAATGTGCTGGGAGGACTGGAAGATGAGTTGCAGGTCGTCGTCGATTCGGAACAACTTGCGGCACGTCAGTTGACGATCGCGGATGTACGTCGAGTACTCCGTGGTCAAAATGCAGACACCTCCGCCGGCGATTTCTGGGAAGGGAAACGACGTTGGGTCGTGCGAACACTGGGGCAGTTTCGTAATAAAGAAGAAGTCGAAAATCAACTGCTGGCCATTCGTGATAGCGCACCGGTTTATGTCAGAGATGTAGCGGAAGTCAAACTGGGGTACAAAAAACCGGATGGCCTGGTACGGCGTTTTGGTGAATCGAGCATCGCGGTGAATTGTATCCGAGAAACGGGTGCCAACGTTCTGGAGATCATGGACGGGTTACGGGAAGCCGCAGAAGATATTGATGAAAATATTCTCAAGCCGCGGGGGCTGCAGCTGGTTCAGGTTTATGATGAAACAGATTATATCTATTCTTCGATCGACCTGGTAAAGAACAATATCTTTATCGGTGGCGCCCTGACCATGATCGTATTGATGTCATTCTTGCATCTGGGAATTCGCACGCTGATCGTGGTGCCGTTTATTATCCTCACTGCAATTGCAGCGGTGTATATCTCCCCCTGGTTTTTCGCTGTTTGTCTGGCGTTAATCATAGGTGCCGGCTTCTGGTTTGCTCGCGGGGCAGTGGTGGTGGGCCTGGCGATTCCGACCAGTATCATCGGGACATTTCTCATTCTGGGGTTGATGGGACGTTCGTTAAATGTGATCAGTCTGGCTGGTCTGGCATTCGCTGTCGGGATGCTTGTTGACAATGCGGTGGTAGTTCTGGAAAATATCTTCCGTCGTTATTCGCTGGGCGAATCACCCTTCCGGGCAGCGATCAAAGGGACCCAGGAAGTCTGGGGTGCAGTTCTGGCCTCGACCCTGACGACGATTGCCGTCTTTTTACCAGTCGTCTTCATCCAGGAAGAAGCAGGTCAGCTGTTTCAGGATATTGCGTTGGCGATCAGTGCCGCAGTTGGACTGTCGCTGCTGGTCTCCATGACCTTGATCTCGACCGCTTCGGCCCGCCTGTTACACAAGCGGGAAGGTCAAGATATCGAAGATATGCGCGTGGTTGATCATCCAGAGCCGGAAGAATCTCGACGGCAAGGTACACTCCACAGGTTGATCATCGGTCCGATTGAATCGGCGGGCGCTCTGTTCGTAAAATTAGTGGTTGGTACCAATCACTGGATTCAGCAGGGGCTGCTGCGACGACTGGTGGTGACAGGTATTCTGGTAGGTGCTGCCTTCGGTATCAGCTGGCAACTTTGGCCGAAAGTTGAGTATCTACCGACAGGGAACCGCAATCTGATATTCTGCATTCTACTCCCCCCCCCTGGATATAATATGAACCAACTGATGGAGCTTGGTGAAGCGGTTGAATCTGATCTACGCCCTTACTGGGATATTATGAACCCGGAAAGTGAAGAAGCTAAAAATCTGGATTATCCCGTGATTGGCGATTTCTTTTTCGTGGCCCGGGGACGTATGGTCTTCATGGGGATTCGTGCGCATGATTCACAGCGTGTGGGTGAATTGATTCCACTTATCCAGCAGGCTGGAGCAAAGCTTGAAGGAACATTTGCCGTGGCGAAACAGTCAAGTCTGTTCGAACAGGGGCTGACTGGTGGACGAACTGTGGAAGTGGAAATCATTGGTCCTGACCTTGAAAAACTGGTCGGAATGGGAACTCAGATTCTGGTTAAAGTCAAGGGGATTCGGGATAAGGAAAAAGTAATCCTTGAGGGGATCATCCCCGATGCTCAGGTGCGTCCTGTACCCAGTCTGGACCTTTCCAGCCCTGAAGTGCATATTAAACCAAAACTGGTGCAGGCAGCCGAAATGGGCGTGAGCAGTGCCGACCTGGGTTATATGGCTAATGCTTTAATCGACGGCGCTTTTGCCGGTGATTATTATTTGGGGGGCGATAAAATTGACTTATCGATTGTCGGAGAATCGCGTCATATTCAGAACACCCAAGACGTAAAAGCCATATCAGTCGCGACTCCCATTGGTCAACTCGTTCCCCTGGAAGCTTTGGCAAATATCGAGATTGCCAGCGGGCCAGAACAGGTGAATCATCGTGAACGCCAGCGGGCGATTACGATTGAAGTCTCACCTCCTGAAGCGATGGCGCTGGAAGATGCGATGCAGCAGATCCAGGACAAAATCGTACAGCCCATGCGGGACAGTGGTCAACTAGACGGCGGTTACCGGATTATGCTTTCCGGTACAGCAGACAAGCTGCGCGATACCTGGGCGGCTTTGCAGTTTAATGTACTGCTGGCGTTGATGATTACCTACCTGTTGATGGCGGCATTGTTCGAGTCGTGGCTGTATCCGCTGGTTATTATTTTCAGTGTGCCCCTCGGCGCGGTCGGTGGAATTCTAGGGCTCAGTATTTTGAATCTCTTTATGCTCCAGACACTGGATGTGCTCACCATGCTGGGCTTTGTGATCCTGATCGGAACTGTAGTGAATAATCCGATTCTGATTATCCACCAGTCTCTGAATCATATTAACGATGATGGTATGACTCCCCGGGAAGCGATTCTGGAAAGTATCCGGACTCGAATTCGTCCGATCTTTATGACGACGACCACAACTGTGTTGGGGCTGTTGCCACTGGTATTGTTTCCCGGTTCCGGAAGTGAACTCTATCGTGGGCTGGGAAGTGTGGTGCTGGGAGGATTAATCGTGTCTACTTTGTTTACACTGATTCTGGTTCCCACGCTGTTCAGTCTGACGATGGACGCCAAAGCATGGGGGCTGAATTTGTTACGACCCAGCACATTGAAACAGGCAAAGCAGTCTGCTGCTCCCAGTGAGGTTGAGATTGAATCCAAGGAAAATGTGACTGTGTAAAGACTCGCTTATCTGGTCGTGCCGTGTAATACAATTTGTGGCAGGCGGCGTGTAAGAGAGCGTCGAGTACTCAACTTTATACTGAAGGAAGTGGCATTCTGTCAGAGGCAGTTTAATTGAGGCATCCCGTTTCGGCTCTCGCAGGATGGAATCATTCTTTTTCGGAGTGAAAGTATCAGGACGTTAGTACGTGTGATCTGGATCGGTGTGATATTCCTGGCAGTGGGGGTCGCCGTTTATTTTTCAGGACTGCTGGAGCAGGACCCGGACGCAGTCTTTCAACGGGCTTCTTATGCATTTCGAATGGAGAAATTCGAGGAAGCGAAACAGTTTGTTGATCAACTGCTCGATTCTCCATCTCATCAGGTTCCGGCGGCAATGCTGGGCGCAGAGATTGCAATTAAAGAACGCAATCCGGTGGAAGCCATTCAGTATTATGAGCATGTTCCCGATAATGGCAGTCGGGAAGCATTGAAGGCCAGAATCCGTTCCGGCGAACTGTATCTGTTTCAGTTGAATCAACTGTCAAAATCACAAGATGAATTTCTACGTGCGCAAAAGTCGTTTCCCGATGATCCCCTGGTACTCGAGAGACTGTCCTATCTCTATGGACTGACCGCGCGTTCCTGGGAAGCGATTCCCGTCAGACTCAAACTGCTGCAGCAGGACCGGATTGATCCTCTGGTTCTCTATCTGCTGGCGATGAGTGATCGGTCTCTGGAGAATCCACAGTTGATTTCCGAGTATGCAGCAGCGGCACCAGATGATCCACTGGTCCAACTTGTACAGGGACGGCTGGAAATCGACAGACAGGAATATACGGCGGCGGAAAAACGGTTGTTGCAACTGGTTTCGACTCAACCTGAACTCAGCCAGGCGCAGGTATTACTGGGGCAGATCCTGTTACAGAAAGGTGATGAACGTCGCTTCAAGAAATGGCAGGAATCGTTATCAGATCACGTTCGTAAGCATCCTGATATCTGGAGTATCGAAGGACAGTGGTACCAGCAGCAGGGACAACGTGATTCAGCCATCCTTTGTTTTGCAGAAGCACTCAAAAGGGATTCGACAAATTCAACTTCCTGTTATCAACTGGGGCAACTGCTGTTTCAGACAGAAAACGAAAACGCAAAATTCCTGCTGGAATACGCGAAGAAACTGCAGGAGTATGAAGGCCTCGTCAAAGTGGTCTATGGCGATAAAGATCTTCAGGCCGCGAAGCAACTGGTTGTGCTGGCGAAAGAATTGGGGTTACTCTGGGAAGCGTATGGCTGGAGTCGGGCGTCACGACTGCTTGATCCGCAACTGGCATGGGCACAGGCAACAGAAAGTGAAATTAAACCTGTGTTGGCAAACTTGTCGCTCACCAGAATGATTGCAGACAGGAATCCCGTCTCATATTTTCAGCTTCCCCAGCAGAAAACAGTCTCAGGCGGGAACACGCCAGGGAAGTTGAATCAGCGTATAGATGTCCAAGTGGTCTCTTCCATCTCGTTTGAGGAAGTTGCTGAAGCTGCGGGGATTTCATTTCAATATTTTAATGGTCATGCCTGGCCTGATACCGCTTATAAAATGTATGAATTCACCGGAGGAGGAGTTGGCATTCTGGATTTTAACGCGGATGGCTGGCCGGATATCTATCTGACACAGGGGACCTCCTGGCCTGTGAACGGAGAGCAGAAACAATATTATGATCGCCTGTTTACGAATCAGGGAAATGGTACATTTCGTGATGTGACCAGTTCAACGGGTATCTTCGAAAACCAATTCAGTCAGGGAGTCACAATCGGTGATCTGAATAATGATGGCTTTGATGATATCTACGTTGGCAATATCGGGTTAAATCAGTTGTATCTGAATAATGGAGACGGGACGTATTCTAAATCAGATCAGGCACAGGGATCAGACAGAGACTGGACAACCAGTTGTCTGATCGCCGATTTGAACGGCGATGGTGGGCCGGAGATCTACGCCGTCAACTATCTTACGGCAGACGATGTCTTTGACCGTGTCTGTCAAAATGCAGATGGCTCAGAGCGGTCCTGTATGCCATTAAATTTTCCGGGAGCACAGGATCAGCTATTTGAGAATTTGAATAACGGTCAGTTCGAAAATATTACCTCATCCTCTGGCATTCAGGTCGCACAAGGAAAAGGGCTGGGGATCATTGTTGCTGATCTGAAAGGAAACGGGTTTCCTGATCTGTTCATCGCCAACGATGCGGTTGCCAATTTTTTTATGGTGAATCAGGGGACACGAAAGACAACGTTTCAGGAAGAGGCGCTGCTGTCGGGCCTGGCTTTGAATGCGCAGGGGCGAACAGAAGCCTGTATGGGGATTGCGGCAGGAGACGCCGATGCGGATGGGCTGCTGGATTTCTATGTAACCAACTATTACCGGGAAACAAACACCCTGTACCGCCAGATGGCGCCTGACGCTTTCATTGATGAAACACAGTCTGCGAAATTGTCCGATACGACGCGCTATCAACTTGGATTCGGAACACAATTTCTGGATGCTGACCTGGATGGCCTGCTGGATCTGCTGATCGTTAACGGGCATGTCGAAGATCTGTCGGCAGAAGATGTACCCTGGCAGATGCAGCCGCAGTTGATGCTGAATCGGGGTAAGGGAGTTTTTCTTCAATTACAGACACCTGGAATGGGTTCCTTTTTTAAGCAGAAACGGCTGGGAAGGGGGCTGGCTCGTGTCGACTGGAATCGAGATGGCCGGGAAGAGGCGGTGGTGACCAGTCTGGATCAACCTGTGGCGTTACTCAAAAATACGACAGAACCACACGGGCATCGGCTCGTCGTAACTCTGACAGGAACAAAATCCAGTCGCGACGCCATTGGTACGACAGTGCGTTTGAAGGCAAAAGATCAGACACTGTTTCGGCAGTTGACTGCCGGCGATGGTTATCAGGCTCGTAATCAACGTAATCTTTTTTTGGGGACAGGAGAACGCACGGCTGATGTGCGGCTTGAAGTCAGCTGGCCTTCAGGACTGAAGCAGGTGTTCGAGGGGATTGCCATTGATCAGGAAATACAACTGATTGAAGGGCAGACGACACCGGTTGTCAAACGGATCTTCGAATGAGTTGACTGTAGAAGTGAACTGGGATTCAGATCGAATCTGAATGTTCGAATTCGATCCCCAGGCGGTACTTCAACTGCTCCAGTTCTTCAATGGATTCATCACTGGATGAGTGCACATGCTCTGCTTCTGTTATGAATTTCAGATCGTTAATATGGGGGATCCCATATTCCTCCAGCGTCTGTTCGAACTGTTCAATTCCCTGGCCATACATAATCAGTAGTTTGTGTTCATCGAACTGAACTTCCAGAGGGATCTGCGGGTTCAAAACAGCAATTCCTGCACAGCCGTCATTCAGGAGCAGATCTTCGTAATCGTAAAGTGTACTTTTCAGAACAGGCAGATCCATGTGCTCGCGATACAGGTCCTGATGCTGGTTATTGGCACCGTCGTGGCTGGTTTCCAGCACAACATCCACTTCATACCCCAGCGGATCCAACAGATCGATAAAGAGATCAAATAGAATTTCCCGAGAAGCAGAAGCCATCAGGACGGGAATTTTAATCCCGGTTTCTTTGTCGGTGTAGATATCATGACGATAGCCAGCCTGAGGGACGACTTCCAGATCGTAAGAAGGTCGAATTGCATCAGTCAGCATAAAGTTGCCGTACTTTGCAATTCTCAAATGTGTTTCTAACTGGTCTTCTGAGAGACTCTCGAAGCTGCTGCGCGCTTTGCCCGCGGCATTATCTCGATAAGTCGTCTTCAAGAATCGTTTCAAGAATCCCATAATTAAATCTTTCCCCCTCACGACAGGCAACAATCATGTCGCCAACCGGGCTAGAACAGCCCATGTATTGCTTAGTGTTTTGATTTGTTGGTTGACTCGTCAGTAAGTTCACTGCTGCTGGCCCGGAACGAACTGCAATCAAAAAAACTTTAGCACGTAAAATAAGGCGAGGTCTGAAGTACTCAGCATGTTGTCTGCTTTTTTGCTGAGTATGAGACGGGGAAGCCGGAAGGATGAGATACAGAAAGAGTTCCAGACAGTTAAAATGTCCGGTTATGCTGATCGGGTAAGTTACCGGATCTGATTTGGGGGATAGAAACGGTCAGAACTGCTGTATTCCGTGTGACCGTTACGATAGTACTGGGTCAGAAAAAAAATAATGAGCCCTTTGCAATTGGATGATATATAAGTGTCTGTTTAACAATGGGTTAGGGGAAATATCTATCTGATTCCTGATAATAGATAGCTGTCGCAACTGGTTACCAGATTGAGCAGAAACTCACATTGCAGTAACTCAGGATCCTTATTATTATTCGCACCCCCTCTCCTGTTCTGAAATTATGAACTCCACATCGATATCCTGAATCTCACAACTGAGTTGTCCAGCCACGGATGGTTAAATGGGTTGTTCCAGCCTCTTTATTCAATCAAATAATCTTCTGCAGATCCTCTTGATACAATTTGTGTGTCTCTGCGGGCTTACGGGCATTGCGAATTCAGCCGAAGATTACGAAATGGAAACACTTTATCTGAAGAGCGGCGAGTTTTTCTCAGGTGAAAGTATTGGATTTGAGAATGGAAACATTCTGTTTCGGCTGTCAGACGGACAAGTGCAGTCCATTCTACTGGAGAATGTGGATCGTCTGGAATATAAGGGGACTGGTAACGCAGCCGGTGAAGGAGATCAACTTCTGGTCAGTAATGACAATGCGGAATTACCACCATTACCTTCGATGATCAATCAGGTTCCGGTACCGCAACCACTGGGAGTCGCTCCCGATCTGGATGCGGGCGTAGATGACGAATCGGCTTTTGGACAAATTTCCGAATATTCAGATCAATGCTGGGAGTATGTCGAAATCTGGACGAAACGGTTCGAACTGGGAGGGACATTTCTGTCAGGAAATACCGATCGGGATTACGTTACAACAGGGTTGAATCTCGAAAAATCGGACAATGATAATTTGTTCGAGTTCGAAATTGGTGGTCGCTGGGGGCAGGCAAATGGAGTTCGGGATGCAAATCGCTGGTATGGAAATGCTACGTTAGATATTGCACGTACGACCAATTGGATCGTCTTCGTCACGAATAAGAATACGTATGATGAATTCGAAAACCTGGACTGGCGTGGAACGATTTCCTCCGGTTTGGGGTATCGGTTTATTAATGAAGGTGACAAACGACTGATTATTCGTATCGGTCCTGGTGGAACGCGTGAAATTTATAACAGCCCCACATTGAAGCGAACCACGTTCGATGTGTTTGCGGAACTCGAGTTTAAGTGGCCGCTTTCCGACCATATCAAGCTGGAACATAAGCAGACCTGGACTCCCAGTGTGGATGTAGCACAGATTCTACGTGTCACGACCGAAACCGGACTGTTGTTCAAGCTGGATAATCAAGATCGATGGAATCTGCGGATGGGACTTCTGCAGGTTTATAACTCATTTCCGAACGCTGGTCGCAAGAAAAGTGATTACACGGGAAGTGTTTCACTGGTCTATACACGCAAGTAGTTACCAGTATCACGGCTGACTTTATTTGGGTTTTCCCAGTTTGACGGTCAGCTTTTCCCGTTTCCCCTCCCGCATAACTGTCACTTCCACTTCTTCCCCGGGAGAGAACATGCGAAGTGCCAGATCAAAATCGTCGAGTCCGTCGATTTTTGTTTTTCCCATTTTGATGATGGTGTCGCCGGCTTTCAGGCCCGCTTTATCAGCTGGGCTTCCGGGAGAAGCGCCGGAAATATGATAGCCGGGACCTTCTCCACCGAAATCCGGAATGCTGCCAAAATAAGGACGATTACCAGATCGCATGGTGGTGGCGGGGCGTTCGATTTTCACATACTCAGGACGCTTCGGATTTTCGGCAGTCGCTATGGCAATCTCTTCCAGAAAACCGACGACTCGCTGCATGCCTGGAATGTTGATTTTGTCCCAGTCATCAGAAGGCCGATGGTAGTCGCTGTGTGTCCCGGTAAATAGATGGAGCACGGGAATCAGTTTCCCGTAGAAGGAACTGTGATCACTGGGACCAAAACCCTCTGGTTTAAGTGACAGCTTCAAGTCGTATGCTTTCGCTGATTCCTGGACGAGTTTTTCCCAGCGGGGCGCCGTCCCCGTTCCGAAGACCGTCAATTTATCATCGGTCAGTCGTCCCACCATATCCATGTTTAACATGGCGACTGTGTTTTTGATATCGAAAACAGGATTTTTGACATAATGTGCAGAGCCAATCAGTCCCCGTTCTTCACCGGTAAATGCAATAAAGACTATTCGGCGTGGCAGTGGTGTTTTACGGGCTGACAGCCTACGTGCCAGTTCAATAAGAGCGACAGTGCCGGACGCATTATCATCTGCTCCGTTATGAACATCGGTCGAACCGGGGGCCAGTGAACCTTCCCCACCGTATCCCACGTGATCGTAGTGGGCACCAATTACAATGGTTTCATCAGCATGCGGGCCTTTCCCTTCGAGAACACCAATCACATTTTTGATTTCAGTACGGATCTGCTCAACGGATATCTCACCCTTGGCTTTCCAGTCCGTCAGGACAAAGCTTTCCGGTTTGAGATCTTTATCAATATTCTGTTCCAGTTCCTGCAGCATGGGTTTCCCGGCTGCTTTGAACAACTGGTTGCAGGCATCGATGGTAATATGTGCGATTGGTATCGAGCGTCCGTCTCCACCGCCAGCGTAACCGAACTCCATCAATTTATCGAACTTCGCGTCTTTTAAAACCTGCCTCGCCTGCTGTACGTCGTGTAACGCTTTCTTGAGCTCACGTTCCGCTTCTTCCTGTTTTTTATCGTTCGCTTTCTCCCACTTTTCCGACGCCGTGATCAGCTCTTCAATGGCATCCTGCTCGAGTTCTTGCGCTTCTTTTTTATTTTCTTGTGTAGAATTGACATCATTGACGAACAGGATCGCTTTGGCTCCTTTGCCAAATGCCGTACTGACTTTGTACCGCAAGGCAGCATAACGGGAGATTCCATGAGCGCCGGCAAACGGGCTTTTTTTATCACCCTGTTGAGGAGTCCGACGCATGATGATCACGACCTTATCTTTGACGTCCACACTGGCGTAGTCATTGTATTTCAGATCATTGGCATCAATTCCATATCCGCAGAAAACCAGTTCTGCATCGAATTTCCCCGAACCTCCAAATGAGCAGGAGCGAAAGTTCTGATCATACTGCAGGGGAATCGTTTTTCCATCCGGGCCTGTCAGTTCCAATTGATTGACCGGCCCCAGTTTACTCCCCGTATTGATCGTAAATTTCTGGAAGGCACCCTCTTCGATGACCTTTACATTCAAACCGGCCTGCTGAAACTCCTTGGCAATATAATCTGCAGCGAGGTTGATACCCTGAGTGTCCACGCCACGGCCTTCCAGTTCATCGGAAGCCAGATATTTGATCGCATCCAGCATGCGTTTGCCACTGGCGGCATCCGATTCTGGTTCCGTTTCGACTCCCGGCTTTGCTGATTTGGCAGGTGTCTCGCCGAAAACGAGGGAGAAGCCTGGGGGACAGAGCAGGCTCAAACCGATCAGACTGAATAAGCAGGCTCTGAATAAAACGGGGATTACAGCGGATTTGATATTCCAGACAGACATAAAACCTCTTTCTCTTTCGATTTGTCTGTAAAACAGGTCATTACATATTACGTCAACTGTGCGGCGGATGTTGGAATGACACGTCAGTTTCGACTGTCATTGAGTTGACGTACAATCTATTTTCGCATTTGCCAGTCGGAATGGAAGTCAGTACACAGGATTAAATGGAAATTCAAAAATGGTTATCAACCCTTTTGGGGTGTTGAATTTATGCAGTAGAAGCCTGAACTGGCGATTTGATACCGGAATGGTTAGAGTTTAAATTTTCATGCAGATCTGAGACCCCGATTGATAATGGAACGATCAATGGAAATTCCCACAGCAGCGCTCATCGACTGTGGTCTACCAGAAGAGGAAGCAAACCAGCTGGTTGATTTACTAGGACAGATCCCCGTCCAGTCGGATGTGGAGCTCTGGCGTTTTCTTGCTGAAGAAGTACTGACACCCGAGATCCCATTCAGCATCCATCAGTATTTGTATCAGCAAGTCTTTGAGCAACGCATCTCTCATGGAGAGCCAGCGCCGGCCTGGATTCCTGGTGAACGGGAACGCGATGGTTCACACCTTGCTGCATGGGCGGCTGATTTGAAGCTGGACGGCTTTGATGCGGTTTACGACTGGTCGATTTCTAACCGGGAAGAATTTACTACTAAGTTGATTGATTCTCTGAGAATTCAATTTCAAAAACGGCCTCAAAAAATCATGGATTTGAATGCTGGTGTCGAGCAGGTAGATTGGCTCAGGGACGCGACTCTGAATATTGTCGAATCCTGTCTGCGGGATAAGTCCGAAGAAACGGCTATTCTGTTTCAGCGTACTACAGATGAAGTACAGCGACTCAGCTATCGGGAGCTTAGAGATTTAACGGCCCAGGTAGCCAACGGTTTAACAGAGGCAGGCATCGAACCGGGCGAACGTGTTGCGGTGATGCTGCCGATGACACCGGAATCGGTGGCCATTTTTCTGGGTATCATTGCCGCCGGTTGTGTGGTCGTCACCATCGCCGACAGTTTCTCTGCCGAAGAAATGCAGGTACGACTGAAAATCACCACGCCTCAGATGATCTTCATTCAAGATGTGATCACGCGTAATGGACGTCAATTACCTTTGTATGCGAAGTTGGAATCCTTACCTGAGTTACCGGCGGTCGTGCTATCGGAATCGGAATCGGAATCACTGGAAGTCTCACTACGCGAAAGCGACCAACTGTGGTCGGAGTTTCTCTCAACAAATTCGGAGCTGACTTGTGTGCCTCGTCTACCTCATGATGAGGCGACGATTCTGTTTTCTTCAGGAACAACGGGTAACCCGAAAGGAATCCCCTGGGATCAGACCACGCCGATTAAATCAGCGGGGGACGGGTATCTGCATCATGATATCCATTGTGGTGATGTAGTCTGCTGGCCGACGAATCTGGGTTGGATGATGGGCCCCTGGCTTGTGTATGCCTCGCTGATCAATGATGCCTCAATTGCTTTGTCAGACGCCGTGCCCACCAGCCGTCGGTTTTGTGAATTCGTACAGAATGCAGGTGTCAATATGCTGGGGCTTGTGCCGAGCATCGTTTCCGTCTGGCGAAGTCAGGATGCGACAGCGGGACTGGACTGGTCGCAGATCAAGGTCTTCAGCTCGACCGGAGAGTGTTCTAATTCTGAGGATATGCTGTGGTTAATGTCACGTGCTGGCTATCGACCGGTGATTGAATATTGTGGTGGAACAGAGACCGGCGGAGGTTACATTACTGGAACAGTGATGAAGCCAGGAGTTCCCGGTCTGTTCTCCTGTCCGGCGCTCGGTTTTGAATGGCTGTTATTGAATGAATCTGGTGAAGCAACAACCAACGGCGAAGTCTTCTTTGTGCCTCCAGTGATTGGCCTTTCGACGCGATTGATCAACCGGGACCATCATGAAGTCTATTTTGCTGATCTCTCTGCTGGTCCACAAGGACAGACACTCCGTCGTCATGGGGACCAGATTGAAGCATTGCCCGGCGGCTACTTTCGGGCGCACGGGCGTGTCGATGATGCCATGAATCTGGGAGGGATCAAGGTTAGCTCTGTTCAAATTGAAGAGTTGTTGACTCAAACTTCAGGAGTGAGAGAAGTCGCTGCCATCGCAGTTTCGCCTCCCGGAGGAGGCCCAGGCCAACTGGTGATCTTTGTGGTTATGCAAGATGGAGTCACATTTGTTTCAGAAGAGCTACTGCAGAGGATGCAGCAGATCATTCGCAGTCAGCTCAACCCTCTTTTCAAAATACATGCCGTCCGAGAAATTGAACTGCTGCCCCGTACAGCATCCAATAAGGTGATGCGACGGAAATTACGCGATTTATATCAGAGTGAGGAATCATGACTCAGCAGAAACAGACAAGAGTTGCCGTTTTAAGTGCCGCCCGCACGCCGGTCGGCTCATTTAATGGCGTTTTTAAAGATCTTTCAGCAGTCAACCTCGGCACGATTGCCGCAAAGGAAACATTGAAACGTGGGCAACTGAGTGCCGCTCAGGTCGATGAAGTTTTCCTGGGACAGGTATTTACTGCCGGGTGTGGCATGAACCCGGCTCGGCAGGTGGCGCTCAACGCAGGGATGCCGTTCGGTGTACCAGCCACCACGGTGAATATGGTGTGTGGTTCGGGGTTAAAATCAGTTGCACTGGGTGTGCAGTCGATTCTGTGTGGCAATGCACGCGTTGTACTGGCAGGGGGCATGGAAAGCATGAGTAATGCTCCCTATCTGCTGCAGGGAGCCCGCAGTGGTTACCGGATGGGAAATCAGCAGTTGGTGGATTCGATGATTCACGATGCCTTGTGGGATGCCTTTTACGACTGTCACATGGGGATTACGGCTGAAAATCTTTCCGAAAAGTATGACATCTCACGTGAGACGCAAGATTGCTATGCCGTACAGAGTCAGGAACGCTGTCAGGCAGCCATCGAAGCTGGAAAATTCGTTGAGGAGATCGTGAGTGTCCCCGTTACGAACAAGAAAAAAGAAACAACGCTGATTTCTCAGGATGAATATCCGCGTAAGGGAACCAGTTATGAAACGATCTCTTGTTTACGGCCAGCCTTTAAACCGGAGGGGACTGTTACTGCTGCTAATTCCTCAGGAATTAATGACGGTGCTGCTACCCTGCTGATTGCTGAGGAAAGTTTTGTCACAGAACATGATTTGCAACCGCTGGCCTGGATTCGTGCGTTTTCCAATGTAGGCCTTGATCCCCAATTCATGGGGATGGGGCCCGCCTATGCGATCGAAGCTTTATTGAAGGAAGAAAAGCTTTCACTGGCAGGCATTGATCTGCTGGAGGTCAACGAAGCTTTTGCCGCCCAGACGCTGGCGGTGGGGAAATCACTGAGCTGGAAAGAGGAACGAGTCAATGTGAATGGCGGGGCGATTGCTCTGGGACACCCCCTGGGAGCCAGTGGTGCGCGGATCGCGGTGAGTTTAATACATGAGATGCAGAAACGCAGTGCGCAACGGGGGATTGCTTCGCTATGCATCGGGGGCGGCATGGGAATTGCCATGTTGTTCGAAGCGGCTTGATTTGTTGAGTCATAAAAAGAAAGCGAACGACTGATGCAGGAAATTGGAATTCTGGGAGCAGGGCTCATCGGTGCCAGTTGGGCTACTTTTTTTGCCGCGCAGGGGCTGAAGGTCCGTATCTTTGATGTGGACGATACGGTCAAACAGCAGGCGTGGGAGCAGTCGGTCCGAAATCTTCAACGTCTGGCAGATCTGGAACTGCTGACTCGCGAGGATGCCGCAACAGCAGAGGGGAAGCTGAAGGTCGCTGCTTCACTGGCGGAACTGCTGACTGACATCGAATATGTGCAGGAGTCGGTGATCGAAGATTATGCAATCAAAGCAGACGTTTATCGGCAGTTCGAGCAGCATGCACCGGAAAGAGCAATTTTGGCCAGCAGTTCATCAGGACTGTTGATGACGCGGATGCAGGCGGTGATGCAGCATCCCGAGCGGGCACTGATTGCGCATCCCTTCAATCCGCCACATCTGATCCCCCTCGTGGAACTGGTTCCCGGTGAGCAGACCGCAGTTGAGACAATGGAAACAGTCAAAGCATTTTTTCTTGGACTGGGAAAACATCCGGTGGTCTTAAACAAGGAAGTACCCGGGCACATTGCCAATCGTCTGGCAGCGGCGGTCTGGAGGGAATCACTGGCATTGCTGGATGCGGGTGTGGCCAGTGTGGAAGATATTGATGCCGCACTCTGCCAGGGGCCAGGTCTGCGGTGGGCGCTGATGGGCCAGCATCTGATCTATGAACTCGGCGGCGGCGCAGGCGGCTATCAGAAATTTATCGATACGATCGGGGCTTCCTTTGAAGCATACTGGGAAGATATGGAATGCTGGTCGAGTATTCCTGAATCGGCAAAACAGAAGGCGGTCTCCGGAACACAAGATTATCTGAATCAGAAAAGCCCCGGGGAATGGGCCGCCTGGAGAGATGAGAAACTGGCCCGCATCCAACAGATTTTACATGAGGAACCCTGATGTCTAAACCTCGAACTGCTTTGATTACAGGAGCCGCGAGTGGCATTGGAGCTGAAATCGCCCAGGCACTGTTTCATGAAGGTTGTCATGTCGTGATCGCTGACCGGAACGAACCGGGCTATCTTGTGGACCTTTTAGCCGAGCATCAGCGTACACAGTTTATTCCCACTGATCTCTCCCAACAGGCCGCCTGTCAGTCTCTGGTCGAACAGACGTTAAGTGAGTTTGGATCAATTGACATTCTGGTCAATAATGCAGGTTTTCAGCATGTGGCACCGTTGGAAGAATTTCCGGAATCAACATGGGAAAACATGTTGCAGGTGATGCTGACAGCGCCGTTTCTGTTAACCAGGTATGTCTTTCCGGGCATGAAGCAGCAGGGCTGGGGGCGCATTATTAATATGGGGTCAATTCATTCCCAGGTAGCGTCGCTCAACAAAGCTGGTTATATCGCGGCGAAACATGGTCTGGTGGGACTGACAAAATCGACGGCTCTGGAAGGGGGACCATTTCAGATTACCGCGAATGTGATTTGCCCTGCCTATGTGAGGACGCCGCTGGTCGAACAGCAGATCGCTGCGCAGGCAAGGACGCTGGGGATCAGCACAGAAGAGGTCGAAAGCCAGGTCTTTTTGAAAGCATCTGCAACCGGAAAGATGATTGAGCCTGCGGAGGTCGCTGCGATGGTTCTTTATTTGTGTTCTGACCAGGCGAAGTCAATCACCGGCGCCTGTTGGACTATAGATGGGGGCTGGACAGCGCAATAAATCGGTCTTGTGACCACCAGGCGGACTACCGAATTCTCGAAAATCAGCGGGCAGTTATTTATTTAACATTGCTTAGATAGGGTGTACGTATTAAAGTATGCTTATCTAAGTGGCTCAATCAGATACCTGTTGGAATTGATATTCGAAGAGGTGAGAGATGCAGGTCCGATGGCGATCTATTCTGATCTTGCTTGTGGTGGTTTTCGCGCAGCCGGTTTTTGCAGCGGAGGTTAAGGCTCCCGTTGAAGCCAAAACTCCCGAACAGCTTGCAGTGGAAGGACTACGGCGATTCTGTACGAACCTGCAGACAAATAAAGATGGCAGCGTTCGTCTCGTCCGGTTAAGCAAACCGCATGTTACACTTGAAGCGTTGGCTCAACTGGAACAGTTCCACCAACTCGATTATCTTGCGCTGGTCTGCCCTCACATTGGTGATGAGGCACTCCTGCATATTCGAGAGTCGACCAACCTGGATACTCTGATGCTCTCCGAATCCGCGGTCGGTGATTCCGGATTGAGTTGTTTACAGAAACTCAACAAACTGGAGCGTCTGTATCTGGACAACACAAAAGTCACCGATGCTGGTCTGCAGGAGTTGTCTTCCCTGAAGCAACTCAAGGTGCTTTCCTTACGAAATTTGAATGTAACCGATCAGGGAATGCAGGCGCTGGCTGATCTGAATAATCTGGAAGTGTTGTTTCTGTCTGGAACGAAAGTCAGTGATACCGGTTTGAAACTGCTGGCGCAACTGAAACAACTGAAAGTTCTGTATCTTGCACGGACAGAAGTGACCGGAACTGAGTTATCATCGCTCAATTCATTAAAGAGCCTTGAGTATCTCTCGCTGAACAGAACGAAGTTAGAACCAGTTGCTGTGGAAGCATTATCCAGTCTGATTCAACTGAAAGGTCTGGAGGTCCAATATACGGGGTTACCTTCTTCCTCGTTACAACAACTCAAAAAGAGACTGGGAAAGACGAACGTTTTTGTTGGTGAGAAGTCAGTTACTTCAACAGCACCCGCTTTATTTGCTGAATCAGATTCAACCAAAATGAAGGCAATCCTGCCACCCATTCAGGAACGGATTGCAGCCGGTGAAAAACTCATACCTGATTTTCAACAGCATGTCATCCCTCTGTTAGGCAGGCTAGGGTGTAACAGCCGGAACTGCCATGGCTCATTTCAGGGACGTGGCGGGTTTCAGCTATCGATGTTTGGCTATGATTTCAAGCAGGATCATGACAACCTGCTGAAACGGATTGACAAAGAACAACCTGAAAAAAGTCTGGTGCTGAATAAACCAACTTCGGAAGACGAACATGAAGGAGGATTGAGACTGCCTCCCGGCGGCTGGGAGCAGAGTCTGTTACGTGAGTGGATTAAAGCAGGCGCAAAATCAACAACTAAAACAGCGCCCCGATTTGTTCGCCTGGATGTAACGCCGCAGCAGGTAGTCTTTTCTGAGAAGGGAGATACATTCTCCCTCAACGCAATCGCTGTCTGGTCGGACGGCACACGTGAAGACGTGACCTGCTTGACCCGATTTGAATCAAAAGATGACAGTGTCGCGGAAGTCACACCGGAGGGAACGATCCATGTCAAAGGTCCCGGAGATACTTATGTTATTTCCTATTATGACAACGGCATCTTTTCCACTCAGGTCATTCTGCCTGTTAAGAAGTATGAGGACAATCGATATCCCGATGTACCGACGCCGACCAAAGTCGATGAGCATGTGGTCAACAAGTTGCGTCAACTGGGAATCCAGCCATCAGTATTGTGCACGGATGAGGAATTTTTAAGACGCGTCAGCCTGGATATGACGGGTACGCTGCCTGCTCCTGACGAAATTCGGGAGTTTCTCAAAGATACTACTACGGAAAAACGGGCACAGAAAATTGAGGAACTGCTCGAGCGACCTGCGTATGTGGCCTGGTGGAGTATGAAGCTGTCCGATCTCACGGGGAGCAATGCCGGCTATTTAGGAGCGACAGAAATGGCGCAACCGGTTGCTGGTCAGTGGAATGCCTGGATTCAGAGACGTGTGGCAGACAATGTTGGCTGGGACAAAATCGTATCTGGTATTATTCTGGGAACCAGCCGTCTTCCAGGACAGACGTTTGAAGAATTCATGGCCCAGCAGAGTGAGTTTACCAGTATTAAAGACCGGGCCGACTTTACTGCGATGGATAACACCATGCCGCACTACTGGGCGCGGGGTAACATGTCTGTCCCTTCTGATAAAGCTCTGGCCTTTGGCTATACCTTTCTGGGAATGCGTCTGGATTGTGCGCAATGCCATAAACATCCTTTTGATGAATGGTCCAAGCAGGATTTTGAACTCTTTACGGAATTCTTTACCCGGGTCAAATTTGGAGTGCCTCCTGATGCTGCGGTTCTGCATGAACAGACCCGGAATATGCTGGGGGTTCCCGTGAAGTTGAATACGGCTGCGTTACGGAGGCAGAGTTATTTACGAATCGCAGCGGAAGGACGATCGATCCCCTGGCGTGAAGTTTATATCGAACCTGCCAAAACAGAAAAGCAGGTTGCCAAACTACTGGGGGGAGAGGAAATTGATATCAGTGAGAGCAGTGATCCACGAGAGTTGTTGATGCAGTGGATGCTGAACGAACCGAATCATTATTTTGCCAAAGCGTTCGTAAACCGGATCTGGGCTCACTATTTTAATGTGGGCATCATCAATCCACCGGATGATCTGAATCAAGCCAATCCACCCAGCAACAAGGCTCTGCTCGATTACCTGGTGAATGGGTTCATTAAGAGTGGATATGACATGAAGTGGCTGCATCGGACGATTGCCAACAGCCGTACCTATCAGCTCAGCTGGCGACCGCATCCGACAAATCGTAAGGATGTCCGTAATTTCAGTCACACGGTTTTGAGACGTTTACCAGCGGAAGTCGCCATTGATGCGATTCTGCAGGCCACTGCCAGTGAGAAACAGTTGGCAAAACTGGCGACTCAGACCGACCGCCGTAAAATTACACAGCATCCGCTTTCCTATCAGACCCGGGCGATTGATTTTTCTCTGCTGGTATTCGGAAAACCACTGCGGACGACGAACTGTGATTGCGAACGACAGGATGAACCCACGTTACTGCAGTCGCTTTATGTGCGGAATGATTCAGAAATGCTGGGCCACCTGACACGTTCGGACAGCTGGCTGATGGAATTGAAGGGGAAATCATTCACACAGGCGGAACAGGAAAAACTGGTGACCGAGGCGTACCTGCGGACACTTTCAAGATTTCCGGAAAAGCAGGAATTGAAAGAGAGTCTGCAGCATCTACAGAAAACGGAACAGATTCAGGAAGGTCTGCATGATCTGATGTGGGTTTTACTGAATACTCAGGAATTCATTACCAACCATTGATCCAGTCAGACTGACGGGAAATGACCGTTTCTGGAAAGAGTAAAGAAGATGAATCAACCCGATTTAATCAGCAGACGCAGTGCCTTACAGATCGGTTTTCTGAGTGGGCTCGGATTATCTCTACCTGGATTCCTGAAGCTGTCTGCTGCCAATTCAGATTCAGAGGCTCCGAAGAAAACGAAAGCAGATGCGGTTTTGTTTCTGAATCTGGCGGGAGGCGTCTCGCATCTGGACACGCTGGACAGGAAACCTGAAGCGCCGACTGAGACTCAGGGAGAGTTTAAATCGATTCAGACGTGTCTTTCCGGATTTAATGTCTGTGAACACATGCCAAAGTATGCAGCAAAAGCGGATCAGTTTACATTAATTCGCGGCATCTCGCATTCGGCGGGTGCTCATCCTCAGGGACAGTCCTGGATTTCTACAGGGAATCGACCGGTGCCCGCGCTGATTTATCCCTCACTGGGTTCGGTAGTCAGTAAAGAAATTTCGAGTAAGCCCGATCTGCCGGGCTATGTCGCGATTCCCAAAACCGAGTGGAATGCCGGCTATATGGGGGATGCTTATGCGCCTTTCAAAACGAATACTGTGCCGCGACCAGGGCAGCCTTTTCAGGTGCGCGGGATTTCGCTGCCTGAAGGCCTCACACTGGAAAAGGTCAATCAGAGACAGCAGCTGCTCGATAAATTGAACCGGCGTTTTAAAGACGAAGCGACTGAGAGCCAGCTGCTGGAAGCGCTGGATCAGTTTGGCTTACAGGCATATAACATGATCACTTCGAAGCGGGCGCGGGCGGCGTTTGATGTGGAACAGGAATCAAAGCCGATTCGTGATCTGTTTACGCCTGATGAATTCAACCAGTCTGTCTTACTGGGATGTCGACTGATTGAATATGGTGTTCCCTTTGTCACGGTGACCTATGATGGGTGGGATACGCATACAGAAAACTTTGCCGGTCATCGTCGACTGCTGCCTGCATTGGATGGCGGTATCACGGCGGGGTTGGAAATGTTGAAGCAGAAAGGATTACTGGATCGTACTCTAATTGTGATTATGGGAGAGTTCGGCCGCACACCCAAAATCAACGTCAATGCAGGACGCGATCATTATCCGCGCGTGAACTGGTGCCTGATGACGGGGGCTGGAATCAAACCCGGTCAGTTCATCGGTGGTACGACCAAAGCGGGAGATGCGCCAGATGAGAGTACCGAGATCAAACCAGATGATATCGCCGCTACGATATATCACAGTCTGGGGATCAATCCCGTGATGGAATACTTTACTAATACTGGTCGCCCCACGATGCTGGTTCCCCACGGTCGAATTATGCACGAACTGTTTGCCTGAGTTCGCACTGAGCCGGGGGTAATTCCTTATCTGTTAGTGGTTATGATTGATTTGTGTCACAGCCTGCGGTCTAATTGAATGATGGTGAAGTGATACGAATTCGATAATTTAAACTGATGTGAACAACTTGCTATTTTGCATCAGTTGCTTCCGGGAACGAGGCTGCTCAGTGAGAAGAACTCAGATCATCGTTCTAGCGGTGTACACATTACTGCCTGCTCTGCTATCAGCCGCAGACACGATTCCGCACCCTAATATCGTATTGATTATGGCTGACGATTTAGGTTATGGGGACCTGAGCTGTTATGGGAGTAAGGAATGCACTACTCCGCATCTGGATCGACTCGCTGAAAATGGAATGCGCTTTACCGATTTTCATTCCAGTGGGGCTGTCTGCAGTCCCACGCGGGCAGGTTTGCTGACTGGTCGCTATCAGCAGAGAGCGGGCATCGATGGGGTGGTCTATGCGGACCCGAAGAAGAACCGACATCATGGTCTTCAGAAAAATGAAATCACACTGGCACAATGTCTGCAGGATGCGGGCTACCAGACAGGGATGTTTGGCAAATGGCATCTGGGGTACCAACGGCAGTACAACCCGACGTTTCGTGGGTTTCAGCAGTTTACAGGATATGTCAGTGGAAATGTCGATTATTTTGCTCATCTGGACGGGACCGGCGTATTCGACTGGTGGCATAATGCGGAGTTGAACCGTGAGGAACAGGGATATGTGACGCATCTGATAAATGATCATGCCGTGGAATTTATTCGCCACCAGCGAGAGAAACCATTTTTTGTCTATATTGCACATGAGGCCGTGCATTATCCGTATCAGGGACCTCATGATCAGCCAATGCGGAAAGAGGGGGGCGGTGAAATCAAAACTGCCAAACGAAAGGATATTGCGAATGCCTACCGCGAGATGAATAATGAAATGGATAAGGGCATTGGTAAAGTAGTTGCTGTTTTAAATGAACTGAAACTGACGGATAAGACATTCATTTTCTTTCTGTCTGATAATGGTGCTAACAAGAATGGTTCGAACGGAAAACTGCGTGGTTTCAAAGGGAGCCTCTGGGAAGGGGGACATCGTGTGCCGGCGATTGCCTGCTGGCCTGGTCAGATTCCCTCTGGAACCGTTTGTGATGAAACCGTCATTAGTATCGATCTGATGCCTACCATTCTGGAATTGACGAAAGCGAAAGTTCCTGCGGGACGCAAGCTGGATGGAGTCAGTCTGGTCACTCTGTTAACAGACCAGCAATCATTAGCGCCCCGACAGATCTACTGGGCTTACAACGGTAAATCTGCTGTAAGGCAGGGGCCCTGGAAGTTGCTGTTGAATCAGACGCGCAAGGACCCGGTCGAGTTATATAATCTCAGTCAAGATTTGTCAGAATCCAAAAATCTGGTTGAGGCTCAGCCACAACGTGTTCAGCAAATGCAGTCTGCGTTCGCTGCCTGGAAAACTGAGGTGCAGCAGACCGCAACGCCTCAGCCTGAAAAATAAACTGTAAACTGTTGGCAGGAGAATCAAAGATGCTTCGTCTCACGATCTTGGTAGTTCTACTGTTTCCCATGTCATTGCCGACGGCAGATGCAGCGCCTGCTTCTCTGCAGGCGGGGGCAGCGAAATACAATATTACCCCGCGAAAATTTCCTGTCTCGATGACGGGCAGCTTTCAGGATCGACAGGCGGTGTCTGCTCACGATCCCCTTCATGCTCGCGCTCTGGTTCTTAAGAGTGGTGATACCAGTATCGCCTTTGTCGTTTGTGACATCTGCCTGATTTCACGCGAGATATTTGATGCCGCCAAACAACAGGCATCTCTCAAGACCGGCATTCCTGTAAGTCACATGCTGACATCAGCCACCCATACGCATACGGCTCCGACTTCCGTTCCCCTGGCGCAGTGTCATCCCAGTCAGGAATATGTGCAGTTTCTGACAGAAGGAATTGCGCAGTCAATTATTAATGCTCACGCCCGGTTAGAACCGGCACAAATTGCCTGGGGAGTGACGCAGGAACCAGCGGAAGTGAATAACCGGCGGTGGTATGTCAGAGAAGGAGAAATACCGACTAATCCATTCGGGAGGAAGTCCGACAAAGTTCGTACGAATCCACCCCGCGGTAGCGAAATTCTCATCAAGCCTGCTGGTCCCATTGATCCGGCGATTTCATTTCTCTCGGTTCAGTCAGCCGAGGGACGACCTTTGGCGTTACTGGCAAATTATTCTCTGCATTACGTAGGTGGAATTCCCCCGAACCAACTCTCCGCAGATTATTTTGGAGAATATGCCCGACAGATCAAAAAGCGGCTGGGGGGAGATGAAACCTTTGTGGGTATCATGTCCAATGGTACGAGCGGAGATATCAACAACTATAATTTCAAAGAGCCTCGTCCGCGTGCGGCGGCTTTTGAACGCGTCATTGCGGTGGCATCCGTGATAGCAGACAAAACTTATGCGGCTGTGAAAAACCTGAAGTATCGCCGTGATACAGAAATCGTCATACAGGAACGGACTCTGGATTTGGGGATTCGCAAACCGAATGAGGAAGAACTGGTGTATGCGAAAAAACTGTTAGCCGCGGCGAAAGATCCCGACCGTTTAACCACCAACGAAGTCTATGCCCGGGAAACGGTGAACATCGATCAGGGGCCTGCTACCGTCAATATCAAGTTGCAGGCATTGCGAATCGGTGAACTGGGAGTGGTAGCAATACCCTGTGAGGTCTTTGCAGAAATCGGTCTGGAGATAAAACAGAAAAGCCCGCTTAAACCAACCTTTGTGATCGCGCTGGCAAACGGTTATAACGGTTATCTTCCTACTCCAGAACAGCATGGTCTGCAGGGGTACGAGACCTGGAGATCGAGCTGGAGTTATCTGGAAGCGGATGCCTCTGTCAAAATCAATCAACAGATATTTCAGATGCTGAATCAGATTTCAGACTGACACATTTTATTAAATCATCCATAAGCAAAACTGGGGTCAAAGTATGAAAAAGCAGTTTGCGATTCTCTGTCTGGGATGTCTGGTTTTATTACAGTCTAATCAGACTGGTTGTACTTCTGAACCGAATCAATTGACGGAACAGGAAAAGACGCAGGGATTCACGCTGTTGTTTAATGGCAAGGACCTGACAGGCTGGCAGCACAGTGGCAACTGGAAAGTGGAAGAAGGGGTGCTTACCCGTTCCGGTAAGGGGGGAAGCCTGGTTTATGAACCAGAGCTTGTGCCCGACAACTTTGAACTGAAGTTTGAATGGAAGGTTGCGGAAGGAAGTAACAGTGGCATCTATTACCGTCCAGGGCAATATGAGTATCAGATTCTGGATAATCAGAAACACGTGGATGGCAAGAATCCCCGCACCAGCGCGGCTTCAATTTATTTTTGCCTGCCTCCCTCACACGACGCAACACGCCCTGTGGGGCAATGGAATACAGGGCGCATCGTCTGTCAGGGGACTGTCATTCAGCACTGGTTGAATGGGGAAAAGGTCATTGATCTGGATTATACCGACCCGCGCTATGCCTGGCATGTAGAACTATTAGCAAATCGGGGAGGAAACCTGACTGATCGCGGCGCAAACCTGTCTCTGCAGGACCATGGTGATCCGGTCTGGTACCGTGGATTAAAAATGCGGAGTATCCCTGATACAGAGAAACTGAAACGCAGTAAAGTAGAACCCGCGGAAATTAGCGATACAGCGATGGCTGCGGAACAACGTAAACTGCAGCGAATTATGGAAGGCCGGGCACGGCAGCAGCAGAAAAAATAATGAGCTATTTGCTGACTCCGATTGAATCAGCTGGTGCAATCACACGACTTGACTATCAGTAATACATTAAAGGATGACACATTCTATGTTCTGGAAGCGCTTGAGTGGAATCTGCTTACTATTGTTAATGACTACCCGGCTCGTATTAGCGGCGGAGCCGGCTCAGGTGATTTTTGATACGGATATCTCTGGAGATGTCGATGATGTACTGGCTCTGGCGATGTTACACACACTGGCGGATCGACGAGAATGTGATTTGCTGGCGGTAACCATTTCTAAAATCAATCCTCTCACAGGCCCCTTCACCGACGCCACAAACACATTTTACGGACGGGGTGATATTCCCATCGGAGTGACTCGCGATGCACAGAAACGCGAGAGCCGCTATCTGAAGCTCATCAAAGAATCGCAGGGAAATCAGAGCCGTTACCCGCATGATATCAGTTCGAATCAACAACTGCCGGATGCGGTCAAGCTGTTGCGGAAAACGCTGGCCGCATCAGCCGACGGTTCCATTGTGATTATCCAGGTCGGTTTAGCCGCAAATCTGGCAGACCTGGTTGAGTCGAAAGCGGATGAAATCAGCCCGCTTTCTGGTCCTGAATTAATCAGACGAAAAGTCAAGCTGGTCTCTGTGATGGCAGGCGCATTTGAACCCATCGATGGAAATACACATTTTCTTGAAGCAAACGTGCGGAATGGAATTCAATCCATGCAGCGATTTGTACGCCAGTGGCCTGTTAGTACGCCTGTCGTCTGGAGCGGATTTGAAATCGGTATTGCTGTTCGCTATCCGCGCGAGAGTATTGCCCGAGATTTTAACTATCTGGAACATCACATCGTTCGAGAGGCTTATCTGCTGCACAGTGGACCGGAACACGATCGTCCCAGCTGGGATTTGACGAGTGTGTTGTATGCTGTTCGTCCACACGATGGCTATTTTGATCTTTCCGAACCCGGAAAAGTAACCGTGGACGATGACGGATTCATGAGTTTTCATTCAGCAAAACAGGGGCGCGATCGCTATCTGAAAATGAATCCCCTGCAGGCGGTGCAGGTAAAAGAAGTGCTACGGAGTCTGGTCAGTCAGCCACCAGTCATCCGAAAAATTAAGTAACAAATTGAGAGAGTGAGTTGGTTACTGACTCGAGTTTCGACTGACTTCTTCCAGTAATGTATCAATTGAATCACACATTTCTTTTTTGAGCGCATACAGACTGTTTTGTACTTCTTTGAGTTGATCGAATCGATTATTTGAATTGACGGGACGAGAACGCTGTTCGTTTTCACTCGTGTTATCAGCCTGTGAGGCAGCTTCTACAGGATGGTCTGAACAAAGTTCTTTACTCTCCATCGTTGTTGAACTTTTTAATTTTTTGACGAGCAACTCAGTATCAATGGGTTTGACCAGGAGGTCTTTGAAGCCCAGTGCCAACGCCTCACGGGTCAATTGCTTCATCTTTGGTGAAGAGGTGCCGTGCTCTTTGGTCACCATCAGATAAAAATTCAGCGGGGGAATCATTCCTTCGTCATTGAACCGTTCGATTTTGGCTGCCGATTTATATAAATCAATGGCATTCATTGTCGGCAGAAATAGACTCGTCAGGACTGCATCGATGGAGAAATCTGTCTTTAAGGTCAGAAGCGCTTCTTCACCGTTTTCTGCAGAGACGGTCTCGAAATGATGAAGTCCCAGCTTCTGGTTCAGACTCTGACGGATAAATCCGATTTCGTCGACTATCAGTATTTTCATAGTTTTGTCCTGATGTGAATTTAAGAATCGATTGCGAGAGCCATCTGATTTAAAAGAAGTTCACATAATCTTGTATCGCCTTCTCGAAAAAAAATAAAAATGGGGGAAATTACCCAAATCTTTGTACTGCTTTCGCCTCACTGTTGAATGAAGTGTTAGGTTTAGGTAGAAAAGGGGTGATGGGTAAAGACTGTACCCTGTTGCTGTATCGCAGAAATATAAAAAGGGTAAATAGAGATAAAAGAGTCGATTGCAAGGAATTGCTCGATAAATATAGTCTGTAAACTTGGACGACTTTATGAATGGAAGCTTAATAACCGTATGTCTGAGAATAATAAGAATCAATGAAAACAGTGATTTAGGCCGTGTTTTATCGTTGGTTCCCTGTTTTCGAACTGAGTGTTAATACCGTTCCACTGAATACCCTCTTAGTGGATACAACCTGTTTGCACTAGCTGGTATGTGTCCATCATTTCGTGCAAATCAACGCCTGCTGACAGTCAGTACTTCTTGATCTAACTAAAAGGTTTAGTGATTAACTCCCTTTAGTAAAAGTGGTTAGCGTTGTTGTGATTTTAGAAAAATTAGGTTGAATCAATAGAAGATATCGAGATGCGAAAGTAATAAAACGTTTCTCAACTAATGATATTCTCTTTGAATCGTATCAATGGATTCTGCTAATCATAGGAGCTAGATCATTTTGTATCAGATCGCAATGCTTTTGAGGGCCAAATGACGGAATTTATTGTTTACATCATCGATGATGACCCTGATGTTTTAGATTCAATCGCCTATCTGCTACGAACTTCCGGCTATACAGTCAAACCGTTTAACAGTGTTTTTTCTTTACTGGAATCAAACGATCTTGAAAAGCCGGGCTGTGTACTTATCGATTTGATCATGCCGGAAATTTCTGGCATCGATGCAATGCAGTTATTAGAAAAACATCAGATTCGTTTTCCGGTGATCATGATGAGTGCTTATGGTGATATTGAAAAAGCAGTTGCGGCTGTAAAGCAGGGGGCGTGTGAATATCTGGAAAAGCCATTTGCCAAAGATAAGTGCATTCAGGCAGTAGAAACAGCTCGTGTAATCTGGAATCAGAAAGCTCATGAGACAACTGATAACGATATGCAATATCTGCAGTTGTATGATGGTCTCACCCGTCGGGAAAAACAGGTGTTTCATCTGATAGCAGAAGGCCAGTCAGGGAAACAGATTGCGAATTCCATGTCGATCAGTTATCGAACCATGGAAAAACATAAAGCAAATGTACTCAATAAATTAGGTGTTTCCAGCACCACAGATATCGTACATATTCTTTATAAGATTAAAGATCTGCCTGGCTATCGAAAAAATAGTGCGCCTGATGCATCTCAATAGGTTGTAACGTCCTGCGGCTAAACTTCCTTCACTCTTTAGTCACTGCTCCCTCATTATTTCGCCTCCTCTTCGAGTAATTAATAAACGTGATACGAATTTGTTGAGGCAGAATTGGGGGGATTCCCCCATCAATTGAGGAGGTCTTACAGGTCGATACATAATGAACTGATGATATGCACAAGTAGTGGTCGCTGAGGTGAACGCACAAACTTATCCAGGAATGAATCTTTCAAAACGAAGGGGTAAATCCAAAGGTAGAGAACAGTCGTATGACCGTAAGATAAGGGCCAGGTATGAAATCCAGACAAACCGGTTATTGTAAAAATCACTTCTGTGAACAGATGCTGAAATTCAGTAATGATGTGGTTCTTGCAATGACCGAAGCTGGCCGTATTCTGATGGCGAGCCCTTCCATTGAATCTGCCTGGGGATGGAGCACAGAGGAGAGTTTCGGAAAGAACATTTGCGATCTGCTGAGTGAAGCGTCCTGTGAACCGTGCCTGCATTGTTTTTCAGAGTGTGTGGTCTCAGGGAACTCTGTCGTCTGTGAGCTTGTTGTCAAACGCGAAGACCACTCCTGCAATCCGTATGAATTGGCTCTTCATCCGCTTGAAAAATCATACGAAGACGTTCAATTCATCGGCATCTTCCGCGACATATCTGAACGATTTAAGTTTCAGGACCAGCAGACTGAATACCTGGAACGTCTGAAACAGACTCGACGGGAACTGAAACGAAAAGAATTTGAGCTCAAGTCAGCACTCAGCATGGTTGAACAGGCTAATCAGGCAAAGAGTGAATTCTTGACGAATATGAGTCATGAGATTCGTACACCGATGACAGCGATTGTTGGTTATTCCGAAGCATTAAAAGAGTCGTCAAATCGAACGGAGCAACATGATCTGATTGAAATCATTCAAAGAAATGGTGACCATCTTCTTCAGGTGATTAACGATATTCTGGATATTTCAAAAATTGAGCTGGGTCGGTATGAAGTGAGAAAAGAAGATTGTTCTCCTCTAAAAGTGCTGCAGGAAGTGATGACTGCTTATCAACCCAAAGCAGCTGAAAAGGGATTGCAGCTGGTTGCCAATATACAGGAGACGATTCCTGTCACAATTCAGTCTGATGCAGCACGGCTGAAGCAGGTCCTGGATAACCTGGTGAGTAATGCGATCAAATTTACGGATAATGGCGTTATTCATGTTGAGATAAGAGAGATTACTCAGTCGAATTTCGAGCGTCTGCTGCAGTTTAATGTTGCAGATACAGGAATTGGAATTTCACAGGAAATTCTGAAACGGATTTATGATCCTTTTACTCAGGCAGACAGTTCTGCGACGCGACCTTACAGTGGAACGGGGCTGGGGTTGACACTGACCCATAAGCTGGTGCAGTTACTGGGCGGAAAACTGTCTGTGCAATCAACGGTGAACCAGGGAAGTGTATTTTCTGTTACATTGAATGTCGGGATTCAAACTTCTCAGATTCGGCAATCAGGGAGACGGCTGGATTACAGTAGTAAAAAAACTTCTTCTCATACACCACCTGATGTCAGCGGGGGGAGACCTTCAACCGGTATGAGAGGCAGGGTGTTGCTGGTAGAAGATACACTGGAAATTCGCAGACTGTTCAGTTTTATGTTGTCAAAGATGGGGTTGGAAGTCGTGACTGCTTCTAATGGCAAACAAGCGATTGAGCTGTTTCAGGAGGCAGAAAGCCAGGAAGAGCCTTATGATCTGATCCTGATGGACATGCAGATGCCGGTCATGGATGGTTATGAAGCGACCCGCTTTCTCAGAAGTCAGAATCATCAGCTTCCTGTCATTGCGATTACCGCTCATACTCTGATTTCTGATCGGGAAAAATGTTTAGCTGCAGGTTGCAGTGACTATCTGGGAAAACCCGTCAAATATAATGTGCTATCAGAAATGGTCTCCCGTTACCTGAATGCCACGCTGAATTTACAGAAGTATTCCTGAACTTGTTTCTTCAAGATTATTTCAGAAAGAAATACCGCCACAAGAATTGGAGTCGGCGTGATCCTGCTGGGGCTGAAATGCGGGTAGTAACAAATGGAAAATCGCACCTCCTTCCGGATTGGGGGTATGCCACATTTTTCCTCCAGAAGCAGCGACGAGTGAGTGACTGAGCGAAAGCCCGATACCAATGCCCTCTTTTTTGGTTGTGGTAAACGGTGTGAACAAGCGGCGAGCAAGGTCAGCAGAGATCCCGAGGCCAGTATCTTTAACGGAGATATGAATCATATTGTTTTGGCCAGCAGCTGTTGAAATCGTCAAAATTCTGGGAGAATCACTGTCTGCCATGGCCTCTACCGCATTCTTGAACAGATTGATCAGTACCTGTTCAATCTGGATCTGATCTGCATAAACCATAGTGAAATTATTTTCGTTCCAGGTTTGAACCTGAATTTGTTTTAATCGGATCTGGTAGCTAATTAATTGTATGGCGCTACGGATACTAAAGTGAATGTTAAACAGAGCCCGTTGTTGCTTTCGTTTTTTGACCAATGAACGCAATCGCTGGACGATCTCACCGGAACGCAGGGACTGCTCGATCACTTTATCAATCACTTCAGAAGCATCTTCTCCCCGTTCCAGTAGATTTTTTATAGCAGCGCTGTAATTGGCGATCGCAGTCAAAGGCTGATTTAACTCATGTGAAAGACCCGCCGCAAGTTCTCCCATCACAGAGAGGCGGGACACATGAGCAAGTTCGTCCCGATATTCATGAGCCATACGGTGCGTTGCATATTTTTTTGTGATATCCTGAATCGTGCCATACATTAACGGAGTTGTGTGCTCTGGCAGCATCTTGAGGGCCGCCTGTTGATGGACGTAGCGGATTTCACCGTTCGGCCTGATAATCCGGTGTTCGATACTGAATGGTAAATTGTTCTTTAACGTGTTGATGATAACCCGTGAGACTAACTCCCGATCTTCCTCGTGGATGATCTGGAGAAAGGAATGGTAATCTGGCTGCAGTTCTGTTTCCGTCAAATCCAGAATACGAAAGACTTCTTCCGACCACCAGAGGTTGTTATTCTGCGGATCCCATTCCCAACTGCCGAAGTGTGCTAGCCTCTGTGCTTCGTACAATCTTGTATGAACGCGGTTCACTTCAATTTTTGACTCCTTGAGTCTGGAAATATCCTGGATGACGACCAGAACTTCTTCCGGTAGATAAGGCAGTAATCTCACCTGAAACCAGTGCGTACGTAACTCGGATTGCAATGTATACTCAAACGCAGCAGCATTCTGTGTTTGGATTACCTGGTCAATCGCCAGCTCAAACTGGGAGACAACCGCTTCCGGAAACAGTTCACGCATCTGCATTTGATGCAGTGTGTCTGTCGGGAGTAGAAAGTTTTTCAGTTTTCCACTTTCAACGCCGACAATGGTTCCGTCGATACTCATATGAAAGAGCAGATCAGGGTTGACCTGTAACAAGGCTTCAACTTGCGCTCTCTTTCTGATAACTGTTTTTTCTGCTAGCATTCGGTCAGTAATATCCACTGCAGAGCCGATAATCTGGCAGAGCTGTCCTTCATCGTCATAGAGTGGTTCAAATGTAAAGTCCAGGTCCATCATTCGAGTTTTGGACAATCGGACTTTTGTATCGAAGCGGATGACTTCACCCTGTGCAGATCTCAGCAGAGCCTGCTTGAGAGTCTGAAGTGCTTCGGAAGAATGTGACCACCAGTCTGTGTCCCAGAATGGTTTTCCAATCATTTCTGATGTATTGAGATGATCTCTTTCCAGAGGGGGATGTTTTATTTCAAGCAGGATGCCCTCATTTGAAAAGATACCTACAAAGACAAACAGGCTGTCCAGTATATTCTGAGTATGTTGTGATGATCGTCGCAGTTGTTTTTCGGACTGCCCGTGTTTGAAAGGTTCCTGCTTGCGGCCTTTATGAGTCTCGCTGTGGGCTGCAGGACTGGAATCGAAGTGAGTTGATGTTTGTGATATCTGCTGGTCAGTTGGGGTGTCCATACCGGTTTTCGCACGCCTTAGCTTGAGTAACTAGAGCGCATCACAATTAACGAAAGCGTCTTTCGAAATAATATTCTCGATCCAAATGCCGCTGGAAACGCTATCGTAAAACTGGACCCAGTCTAGTGTGTTCGTCTTTGAACTTCAGAGCAAACAACTATGGAATTCAAACAAAAATAACGCAGGCTGGAGTCGAAACAGATCTTGAGTCGAATTTGACGTCCGTTTTCAGACACATCAAGACAATTCCCGCTCAATGAGCAAGCGCTGCTACGACCTGATGCTATTGCGTCAGGCGTATCGCACCCCACCATTGTATGGGTGTCTGAGAAATCTGATTAACATGAGTCTCAAATTCGGATAATTATTCAGGATCCGAAAAGAGGACAGAGATATGCTATTATGTGTTTTATCTGAAAATAGAGAAACCCCGGTTTATGTCAGATTCTGAATTCCAGATTAGATCGCTTCACATTTAACCATAGCGTCTCTCAATCTAGTATACTCGGTCCAAATAGTCCTGGAGACGCTACAGTAAAACTGGACACAGTCTAATTACATTTCCAGCTGGATCGTTCAGATTGGCAATTTATAAGTGGGAAATATCTTCCTGATAGAACGTCTGGGGAGCATAAGAAAATGCAATGCAGAAACAGAGACAAAATCAAACGATCTGTTCCAGGAAGCATTATTTAGCGAGAGAGGGGCTTTGAAAAAGATAGCCGAGGTGGGACTCGAACCCACACGCCCTTTACGGACCCGGGATTTTAAGTCCCGTGCGTCTGCCATTCCGCCACTCGGCCATGCTGTTTAAGATTATATAGCGTATTAAGTTATGCAGTTCAACCCAGTTTACCAGGAAAAACCCAGCCAATTCCCCTTCTGATTGGTTATTTTATAGCTCACAAGTCAGGAGAAAATTGTTTTTCAAGAATTTGATTATCGGCCTTAATTCGATCTGACAGCAGAGGGTTTCTGTTTCTATTCTGGTGGGGGATCAAAAGCATAAGAAAGATGCTGCTTAATAAGTTTCGTCAGCCAGTCCGCGAGCACGACGACGTCGGCGACGACGGTGCAGCCAGCGTTCGCCATCTTCGGCTTCAGAGAAAAAGGAACCGGAGAGCAGTCGATAGAAAAACAAGAGCACAAATGCGCCACCTGTCGCCGCAATAAAACCAAACGTGCTGATCGGAGTCACCCGGGCACCATCCCAGAAAAACATCAAAGTACCACACCCGACCACGCTGCCTCCGATGCCCATCAACAGGGTGCTCACTGCGCCCCCCGGATCTTTTCCAGGCATGATGGCTTTGGCGGCCAGGCCGACCAAGGTTCCGAAACCTACCCAGACTAACATCTCGTTAACGGCTTCCTGGAGGATTTGGCTGGTGTTTTCATCAAACATTATGACGGTCCTTCGTCGATAAATGCTTATCGGGAAATGGTTTACAGTGTGGAGCTAAGGCCGGCTTGCATACTGGGAAGGAGCCATTTATTACTCGCTATGATCATTATCGTCAACCCCGGCTCGAAACTTGGGTTATGAAGCAACGAATTGATTTTTGACTAAAGTTTTGTAGAGTTGGAATACGGATTTCGACTTACTTGATCGATCTGAAGTATCTGACAGACTACATCCCTCGCGTCCGGATAAATGAATCAATGAAACGAGTCAATCAGTTTCTTGTATTGAGTGCTTTTACTGTTCTGACTGTCTTTACTTTGGTGGCGCAAGCCGCTGAGTTTCAGAAAAAAATTCTGACTGATAAATACTTCGCGGATGGTATCGCCAGCGGTGATTTCAATCATGATGGACAGCGCGATATTGTTGCCGGCCCTTACTGGTATGCAGGGCCCGCTTTCGAGAAAAAGCAAAGTTTTTACGAGCCAGTATCCTGGCCACCCGCTGATAGTCCCAGTAACTGCATGCTGGTGTTTGTGTACGATTTCAATTCGGACGGCTGGGATGACATTCTGGTGCTGGGACGCGTACATCTTCACAAAGCGTTCTGGTATGAAAATCCTCAAACGGTAAACGGGGAATGGAAAAAGCATTTCGTCTTCGAACGCGTTCAGGGCGAGTCACCGCTCCTGGTCGATGTGACCAGTGATGAAAAGCCGGAACTGATCTGTCACTGGGAGAACCAATGGGGCTGGTTAGCACCGGATTGGAGTGCGCCGGACAAGCCCTGGCATTTTCATGCTATCGGACCACATGGAGAATGGAATCGCTTCTATCATGGAACGGGAGCGGGTGACCTGAATGGAGATGAAGCGACAGACATTGTGATCAATGATGGCTGGTTTGAAAATCCGGCGCAGCGAGCAGTAGACTGGAAGTTTCATCCTTTTCTGTTTGCAAAAGAGAAGGGCGGAGCACAGATGCTGGTTTACGATGTAGACGGCGATGGTGACAACGATGTGATCTCCAGCATCGATGCGCACGGCTGGGGACTCGCCTGGTTTGAACAACAGCAGAAGGATGCGAAGATCACTTTTAAACAGCATACAATAATGGGTGATCGCAGCGAATTGAAGCAGTATGGTGCTGCATTCACTCAACCACATGCTCTCGCTCTGGCTGACATTGACGGCGATGGTCTGCAGGATGTCGTGACCGGTAAACGACGTTGGGCACATGGTCCGAACAGAGATATTGAGCCCGCAGAAGCACCTGTGGTTTACTGGTTTCAACTGCAACGCAACGAGAATGATAAAGTCCAATATATTCCCCATCTGGTCGATGACTGGTCAGGAATCGGGGTGCAGATCGAAGCCTCCGATGTTAACCAGGATGGGAGAATCGATATTCTCACCGCCTCCAAGCTGGGGACATTTCTCTTTCAGAATAGAGAGAAATAATCAGCCGCTGAGCCAGTCGTCCCGATTTGCTGCGACAAACTCATCATCATTCAGATGTGGGTAAGCAGCATAAATACGGTCAATCTCTTCCAACTGACCAAGACCGAGAGTTTCATTGGGATTCAGGCACCAGGTTCCTTCCAGCAGGCCCTGACGACGCAATATTTCGTGGATGCCGGGGATACAACCCTGGAAGTGATTGGCGACATCAAACAGCACGGCATTGCAGTCAGTGACTTCAGTATTCCGATGCAGGATGGAAAGAGGGATATCCGAGTGCGCTGATGCGACCTGCTGGCATTCTTTGAGAAGTTCTACGGCTTTGCTGGTCCAGACAGCCCAGTGGCCGAGCAGCCCTCCTGCGATTCGACGTTCGAGCTGCTTTTTATCAGAGTTGAAGCGAAAAGGAGTGACCAGGTCGAGCACGATGTTGTCATCATTGCCTGTATATAAGGCGATATCACCACGCCCCGATTCAGCGACCGCCCGGATGACATCCAGTGTGTGATAGCGATTAAAGGGGGCCATCTTGATCGCAGCGACATTTTCGATTTCACATAAGCGACGCCAGAAGGAATAAGGCAACAGGCGTCCGCCTACATCGGGTTGCAGGTAGAAGCCGAATACGGGGATCACTTCTGAAACGGCCTGACAATGTTGAATTAACTTGTATTCGTCGGCGTCTTTTAAAGCAGACAGACTGAGCAGCCCGAAATGATAACCAGCTTCGCGTGCGATGGCCGCTTCGCTGGTGGCCTGTTTCGTGTCACCACAAATCCCGGCGACTCGCAGCAGTGGTTTTTCATTCTGGTTGTCGGCGCGGTTCATTTCTTCAGCCGCCAGTTCCAGTACCGGTTGAAACAGGTCAATACCGGGATCGCGAATTTCAAATTGCGTCGTATGTACGCCGACTGCCAGGCCGCCGACACCACTGGCGATATAATACCGCGAGAGTGCTCGCTGTCGTCGTTCATCCAGTTTTCGTGATGCGGTCAATGCCAGCGGGTGGGCGGGGATAGCTGTTCCCTGCTGCAGGATTTTTGTGATTTGTGAAGAGTTCACGAGAAAAGCTTCCTGTATTTATCGAGCGTTCGTGCCTGACAGACTGTAATTAAAACTTGCCACTGCGCGATTCAAAGTGTGTGGGTTTACCCAGCAGAGGACGTTCGTTTTGAATCCAGTCAGCAGTCCAGTCGAAGATCTTGTCCACATTTACCAGGGGGGCACCGTATCGTTTGTGACCGAATTGTCCGTTATTGAGTAAAGCATCAGCGGCCGCTGTTCCCGTGAATTGCAGCTGTTTATTGAACCGTTTGCCAAACTGTTCGCAGATGTCACGGACTTCGAGTAGCTGAGGTCCTGAGACATTCAGATAGGCTGGCGGGGAAGCAGTGTCGGGCATCGAGCAAAGTGTCATCGCATTCGCGTCCCCCTGCCAGATGACATTCACGTAACCCATAGAGAGGTCAATGGTCTGCTCGTGATAGACCTGCAAGGCCAGATCGACGAGTACGCCATATCGGCATTCCGTCGCATAGTTGAGACGGATGATGGTCATCGGTATGTTCAGGGTGCGGCTGAAGTGTTCGAACATCCGTTCGCGCCCCAGGCAGCTCATTGCATATTCGCCCACAGGATTGGGTTTATCAGTTTCCACCGAGCCCTGACCGGTTGCCGGGACGAGACCGTAAATATTACCGGTCGAGAATGCGGTGATGCGGCTGTTTAAATATTTGTTGCAGACAAGTGCAGGTAGATAAGTATTCATTGCCCAGGTGAGCGACTCGTTTCCTGTAGCGCCAAATTTCATCCCTGCCATGTAGATCACATTGGGGACATCAGGCAAACTGCTGATGAAGTCGGAATCGAGCAGATCACCTTTGATGGTCTCAATTCCCAGGTCTTCGAGAGGTTGCCTGCTGGCTTCATCGGAAAAGCGGCTGACACCAATCACGCGCCGGCTGATACCGGCAGCTTCATCGCCGCGTAGAATCATGCGGGCTAATGTCGGTCCCATTTTGCCGGCAATACCCAGCAGAATGATATCGCCGGTTGTCTGCTGGAGCGCCTGAATCACCTGGGGAGTGGGGCGGCTTAACAGTTCGTCGAGTTGTTCGACCTGATTGATCGTCTCTGGAAAATCGGTAGTCATGATAAGGCTGAAACTGTCAGTGTTGAAATTGAAAAAAGCGAGGTTTGATCCGAGTCACCGCATTATGACAGGTTCGTGATTGAATTGGAAATCAAGGTTCAGTTATTCCCGGGGAAGCTCGCAGGACAGGAGTTGATCCCAGTCGGGCAGGTCCGCTGAATTTTGTGAGAAGTAACTGGCGACGACATTGCCTTGATCAAGAATCACGGCGGCACCCAGTTGTTGAACGTCCTTGCCTGGAATCCCGGGGAGATAACCAGAGAGAACTGTCGTTTTGAAGCCGGACCACCAGACAGCAGGGCCCACGGTCTCGGCCAGGCTGCCTCGTTTGACCTGAAAGAGTTCATAGAGTTTGCGTTCCGGGTCGCTGAAACTGGAAACGTTCTGTAACGAATAGTGGGACAATAATTTGATTGCCTCTTTGTCATCCATCATATGCACGATGGCCAGTTGCAGATGGCGTTCCGCCAGTTGAGCAGAGAGTGATTTCAGTTGATCGAGTACCTGACGACAAAACGGGCAGCCGCCGTGTCTCAGAAACACAACCAGTACCGGAGTTACATCAGACAGTTCTGTCAGCGTTTGTCCCTGACTGGAAGGATAGCGGGAAAGGGCCTCCCGGAACGGGTCGGAGTTCATGGGAAACTTTCGGTTTGAGATTAATTGTTCTATTCAGACTGACTCAGCATTTCGGTTTGGAAATTTTAGTCTCTATTTAGCCTGTGTCCGGGTTTACTGTAGCGTCTCCAAGGGCAATTGAACCAGGTATAATAGCCATGACTGACGCTATGGAAAATGTGATGCACTCCACCTTACCACAACGCGTCCGGATGTGCTTTATGGAAGTCCGAAATATTCTGTACCGTGTCTTCAATTGTTTCCAGATCAGAGTAAAACATGGCTGTGGGATCGATTTTTTTTTCTTCGAGAAAATCGATATCTGCCTTTACGCTCGGGATGGAGGCGATCTGAGGCAAGATGACCAGCCAGAGCAGGCAGACCCCCGTTAACAGTGACAGGAATTGAACCCATTGCTGTCGGGAATGAGCCATCCTTGCCGGTGAATCTCCAGAACATGAGTCAAGGGATGTGGGAAGCACGCTGATCTACAGACTGTTGGAGGGTTTAAAAAAGTTCGTGAATGACTTCACCATGGTCAATGGCGGCAATTGGTCTACCGGAATGATCGGTAAACCAGGTTTCTGGATCCATACCCAGGACGCGATAAATTGTGTGGTGAATATGCCCGGGGCGTACCGGTCGGTCGGCAGGAGCTTCGCCCAGTCGGTTTGTGGCACCAATGATGCGTCCGCCTTTGACGCCTCCGCCGCCCATCAGGCAGGTCATCGAGTTCCCCCAGTGATCGCGGCCCGGGGTTCCCATGCTAAGGGGAGGACCGCCGTTACCGCCATTATTCATGCGCGGAGTTCGGCTGAACTCGCCACAGAGCACGACGAGCACTTTCTCACTCAATCCGCGCTGGGCCAGGTCTTCAAACAGGGCACTCACTGCCTGATCGACGCGCGGGAGATAACTGTCCATGCCACTCTGCAGATTCCAGTGGTGATCCCAGCCACCAAAGTGCACAGTGACGAATGTGGTTCCCGCTTCGACTAGACGGCGAGCGAGGAGTACACTTTGTCCCCAGGTGTGTCGGCCATATTTTTCACGTAGCTCATTATCTTCTGTGTTCAGATCGAATGCCTGCCGGGCCTTTTCGCCGGTGACCATTTCGTAGGCCTTCTGATCCAGTCGATCCATGGAATTGAGCATGCCGGACTGATCCACTTCGCGACGTAACTGGTCGAAGCTTTTCAAAAGACTCTTGCGATCCTTCAGACGATCAATCGACAGCCCCGTTGTTGGATTCAGGTTCTTGACTTGAAAATTCGGGCTGTTGGGATCCGATTCGGTTTCAAACGGATCATGTTGAACGCCCAGAAAGTTTCCGCCAAAATAACCAGGCCGTAAGCCGATGCTGGATGCATAAGGGACGGAAACATAAGCAGGCATACTGGGATTACGCGGTCCCAGAACTTTGGTCGCCATGGAAGAGATCGAAGGATTTCGTCCAGGTGTGCTGCCGCCACTCACACCACCGCGACCGGTGAGCATCCAGTGGCCTCCAGTAAAGTGATCGCCGGTATTATGATGCAATGAGCGGATCAGCGAAAATTTGTCAGCACATTTTGCCTGCAGCGGGAACATTTCGGTAATATCCATGCCCGGTACATTTGTGTGGATGGGATTCCAGATCCCCTTATATTCACTGGGGGCCTCGGGCTTCAGGTCATAGAGATCCATGTGACTGGGCCCGCCGTCCAGCCAGAGCAGTATGACCGAAGTGTCTTTCTTTTCGATTCCTGACTGTTCAGACAGCGATTTTGCATGCAGAATTTGTGAGAGGCTGGCCGACCCCATCCCGGCGATTCCCGCTTGCAGAAAATGGCGTCTACTGATGCCATCACAGTACTTCCCTGATTTACCAAATTCAACGCGGAACATTTTTGCGATCCTTAGCGCGAAATAAAAATAAGAGTTCTCTTATGCGTGTATTTTATTGAGCGCGATCTGGTTTCGTCAATAAGGAACCGCATTGATTTATGCTGATTGGCTGACCCGGGAGGCCGGGGACTTAAGGAGTTTCTTCCGATTTCAGTTTCGCTGCCTGGTAGATGACACCGTTGATTTCGCCTCCGATCATCAGAATCGCTCCTGTCAGATAGAGCCATGCCAGCAGCACAATGAATCCCCCGATTGTTCCATAGGTTTCGTTGTAGTGGGCAAAATTTTCGACATAGAGGCGAAAACCCAGCAGCATCAGGACCCAACTGATGACGACAAACATGCTGCCGGGAGTAAAGATCTTCCAAGGCAATGTAATACTGGGAACGGCCCAATAGATCACAGAAGTGGAAATCAGCATGAAACCGCAGGCCACCGACCAGCGAACACCCGCAGAAAATAACAGATGCAGCCAGGTAGATTGAAAATTTGCTATCAACAGACTGGCAATTTCAGGCCCCACCACCAGAAGAATGGATGCGGTGAGCAGCAGAATCAATACGCCAAATGTCAGCAGCAGTGCCAATCCACCTGAGCGCAGAAATGATCTACGATGTTCAACTTCAAATACAGAGTCCAGGCCCGTTTCCATTGTAATAAACAAACGAACCCCTCCCCAGGCAAGCAGAAACACGCCCCCCCCAATCAGGCTGAGCGTGGTTTTATTCTGAATATCTTCTATCTGAGCAAACAGCATACTGGAGACATTGCTGGGTAATCCCTGATTGATGGCGTTTTCCACACTTAGGATGACGCCCCGAATCGGCAGTTGTGCCAGGCAGCCAATGATAACGATCAGCAGAGGAAAGAAAGTGAAGATGGAGTAGTAGGCAAACTGCGCGCTATGGGCGCTGAGGTGGTGCTTTTCGTAACCTTTCAGCGTTCGAATAATTAAGTCCCAGGGAGTCAGTCCTCCAAATTTCCACATGGCACGGAACCCAATTTTTCCCAGCTGTATCTGTTCCCGTTCTGTCATATCAGTCCATTCTTATGTGTTGCTATTTAATACTTTACGGCGACTGGAGTGGTTCAACTTAAATGAAAGTGAATTCGTTATAATTCCTATAATCATTAAAGGTTAACATTTTGAAATGTCGATGACAGTGATAAGGGAAACTTGCATCCAAAGTTCTCTCTCTTGGAAATGAACTGAAACTACTTAAGAAGAACAGAGATTAACCGGATTTTCAAAATGAAATCGTTGCTCAAACTGATTGCAGGAATTTTACTTTGTCTGCCAATGACTGGTTGTGCGGGCCCGGGATATTATGACCCTGCAACTGGTATGGTGTGTAGCGGTCCCATGTATGGCCCCACAGATTTCATGGATGATATCAAATGTAAGCTTTCAAAGCACCGTGCACAGCGAATGATGAAGCATTGCTGTAATCCCTGTTCGACCTGCGATCCGTGCAATACTTGTGATCCCTGTGGAGGCGGTTTTGGTGGTACGATTCCAGGCATGATCACTTCAGGAACATTCAGTTATGGTGGTGACGATGGTTCTATGGAATCTTACCCTACGCCGACCTATGCTCCGCAGTCTAGCTGTCCCACCTGTGGGCCGCAGGGCTATCAGGGGCCACAAACTTATGAATCCCCACAAACTTACGAAGCCCCTCCAACCTATGAAGGCAATTATATGCAGGAGTCAGTTCACCCAGAGAGCGCTCCGCATACAGGACCTGCCACCGTGGTTCCCCAAAAAGTATCCCCGGTCCCCGCTCAGGGATCAAAAGGTGTGATGGGCAAACCAGCGCCGGCTCCAGCTGCGGAAGAACCAATGTCATCGGTTCCTCCCGCATTATTACATGCCCCAGCTATGATACCCAGTTCCGCTCAACCGCGACAGGGAGCACGACCAGTGCAGTGGGTACCAGCTCAGGTTCATTAGTCTGCTGTAACTTAAAGTTTCATGTCAGCGGGTACTGAGAGGTGAGCATCCCCATTCTTGATCGACAAAGACGGGATTGTTCAGAAAGGACCAAGTGCTGTGAATCAACGTGATGGTGTGACACAACGGAATCTCAGGTTGCGATGCCTGTGTTCATCCTCAATGCTGATCCTCCTGACCTGTAGCCTGTTTTGTCTGTTCACAACCAAAGTCGAAGCGACCATCTACGAAGTCGGCCCCGGCAAAAAATACACCCTGGTCGAGAAAGTTCCCTGGGAAAGTCTGGTTGCCGGGGATGAAGTTCAGATCCATTGGCGACCTCAACCTTACCATACCAAGTGGGTTCTCTGTCGGCGGGGCACCAAAGACAAGCCGATTGTGGTCAAAGGTATTCCCTCGGAAAAAGGGGAGCTGCCTGTGATTGATGGACGCCGGGCGATGACGCGTCCTCAGCTACGCTTCTGGGGAGAACAGCGAAGCATCATCAAGATTGGTGGTGCCCGCGACCCCGCTGATACCATGCCCGCCTACATTGTAATTGAAAACCTCGATATTCGCAGTGCGCGACCTTCCTTTTTCTATTTCAGTTCGGAAGGACTGCAGAAATACTTTCAGAATGCGGCGGCCATTTTTGTTGAAAAAGGGGAGCATATTACAATTCGAAACTGCTACCTGCATGACTGTGGCAATGGGCTGTTTGTAGCGTATGACACCAAAGATCTGCTGGTGGAAAACTGTTCGATCTACCATAACGGGATTGCCAACAGTTATTATGAACATAATGTCTACACAGAAGCGGCGGGAATCACATTTCAGGGAAACTACCTGGGGCCTTTAAGAAAAAACTGTCTGGGGAATAATCTCAAAGACCGTTCGGCGGGGCTGGTTGTGCGATACAACTGGATTGAGAGCGGAAACCGCCAGTTGGATCTCGTGGATTCCGAAGGGGGCGATACGATTCGCTTTGATCCTCGCTATCGCAGCAGCTACGTGTATGGGAATGTCCTGATCAAACTGGAAAAGGATTCCAACAGCCAGATGATTCATTATGGCGGCGATAGTGGTGATGAAAGTGCTTACCGTAAGGGGACGTTGTTTTTATATAACAATACGATGATTTCCAGACGCGCCTCGACAACGCTGGTCAGACTCTCCACGAACAGCGAGCATCTCGAGTGCCGCAACAACATCCTATTTACCACGCACGCAGGCAGCAGTTTAGCGATTCTGGATGAGAAGGGAACTGCGGGGCTCAGCTATAACTGGATCAAGGCGGGCTGGAAAGCCGCTCATTCGAGTAGTTATGGGAATGTGAAATCAGAAGCAGAAATCCATTCTGGTGATAATCCTGGTTTTCAGGACTTGGAGAAGAATCTCTTCTTTCTGACTGCGAAATCAGCGTGCCTAAACAAAGCCGGTCTGCTGCCGGTTGCGATTCAGAACAACTTTCCGGTAACGCAGCAGTTCAAAGGTCCGCGAGGAATCAAAAAACGCCCCGCAGCCTCGCTGAAAGACCTGGGGGCGCTCGACAGAGAATCAGAAGAGTAATCGATTCTTTTTATTTGGTTGAACCATACTGAGCGGCAACTTGGACCAGTGTTTTGACCATACAGCCGGTTCCGCCCCCTTCACGATGGGGGGCATTCGCTGAGGCGAACGCCGGTCCGGCGATATCCAGGTGCACCCACGGCGTTTCACTGACAAAGTTTTCCAGGAATTTGGCCGCGGTGATGGCGCCACCCCAGCGGGTTCCCACGTTCTTAAGGTCGGCGACATCGCTTTTCAGTTGATCGGCAAACTGCGGGAACATGGGCATTTCCCACACATCTTCTCCGCTGGCCTTGGCTGCATCCTGAACCGCTTTAGACCAGTCGGCTTGATTTGCAAAAACCCCGGTGACTTCTTCACCCAACGCGACTACGCAGGCTCCCGTTAATGTTGCCAGGTCAATTATATTTGATGCGCCACGATCAACGGCAAAAGAGAGAACATCAGCCAGAACCAGTCGCCCTTCCGCATCGGTATTGAGGACTTCGATGGTCTTCCCGTTACGAGCCGTCAGGACATCGCCCAGTTTGTAAGACGATCCATTGACCATGTTTTCAACCAGACCCATATAGCCGATGACATTCACGGGCAGTTTGAGTTGAGCGATCGCATTCATGGCGCCGAGAACTGCAGCAGCGCCCCCCATATCGCATTTCATCGTTTTCATACCATCGCTCGGTTTCAGGGAAAGTCCACCGCTGTCGAAGGTGACCCCTTTGCCCACCAGGGCCAGTGTGGGAGCAGAGGGATCTGCACCCTGATATTTCAAAATGGCAAGACGTGCCGGCTGATCACTGCCTTGTGCTACGCCCAGCATGGAGCCCATCTTTTCCTGTTTGAGTTGATTTTCATCGAGGATTTCGGCTTCCAGCCCTGTGGATTTCGCCACTTCGACCACACGGTCAGCAAAGCTGATTGGGAAAATATCGCCGGCATGGCGGTTGACCATCTCTCTTGCGAGGTTAATCGATTCTCCCAGAATCGTGCCTCGATCCACTGCCTGCTGGCATTCGGCTGCCTCACCGCTGCCTGCGATCGTGATCTGCTGAAAGGGGAAGCGTGCTGCCTCTTTGCGGTACAGGTCCTGGCCGACGGCTCCCACGATCATTGATGCGCTGATCACTGTAGCGAATTGCTCTGTCGAGAGAGAACTTTTTTCCAATTCAGGCAGGGCAACGACAATGCTGGTGTCCGGCTTACTGGAAATTGAGCGAGCGGCGGTTGTCATTGCTTTTTCCAGCGATGCGAGACTGATACTTTCAGCCGTCCCCAGCCCAACTAGCAGAATGCGTGGCGTCTTGATTTCAGTAATCCCCAGCAATGTGGTCGTGGTGCCCGCCTTGCCTGTGAAATCTTCGCTTTCGATGAGACGGGATAGGAGACCGCCTAGTGTCTGGTCCAGTTCCGTAATTGAGGCGCTCAGTGGAGCCGACTCGGCCAGCCCTAAAACCAGCCAGTCAGCAGTGAGAGAGGAGAGTGATTCATTTGTGAATTGCATAGCCATCGGTTCGATCAGTCCCTTTATTGTTGAAAATCATCAGATTAAGATAGGTTTGTTGCACAGATTGGTTGTCCCACAGTTTAGCAGATCAGGAATAAAAGCCAAATGAGAGACATCAGGATCGCTGCCGTCCAGTTTGAACACCGTAATGGGGACAAAGCTTTTAACCTGCAGCGGATTCGCGAACTCTCACAACAGGCGGTCGAACAGGGAGCGGAAATTGTCAGCTTCCATGAATGTTGTATCCCCGCTTACACGTTTGTGCAATCATTCTCGAAAGAGGAACTGCTGGATCTGGCGGAACAGGTGCCCGATGGCCCGAGTACTCAGGAACTGATGCAGATTTCACAGGAAGTCGGTGTGCCGATTCTGGCGGGACTGTTCGAAGTCGATCAAGGCGAAGTCTATAATACTTATGTCTGTGTTGATGGTGGTGAACTGGTAGCGAGATTCCGCAAACTGCATGCATTTGTGAATTCGCATCTGGCATCGGGCGGTGAATATGTGGTTTTCGATCTGCGGGGCTGCCGCTGCGGTATATTGATCTGTTACGATAATAACCTGGTTGAGAACGTGCGGATGACAGCGCTGCTGGGGGCAGACATTATTTTCATGCCTCATGTGACCTGCTGTCTGCCGTCCGTGATGCCGGGACGTGGGCTGGTCGATCCTGCGCTCTGGCAGAATCGCCAGCGTGATCCGGTCAGGTTACGACAGGAGTTTCAAGGGCCTAAAGGCAAAGGCTGGCTGATGAAGTGGCTGCCCGCGCGAGCTTATGACAACGGCGTGTATGCGATTTTCACGAATCCGGTTGGCATGGATGATCAGGAAGTCAAACCGGGGCTCTCGATGATTGTGGATCCGTTTGGCGAAATCATTGCCGAATGTACAAAGCTGGGTGATGATATTGCCATAGCATTGTGCACGGATGAAAAACTGCATCAGGCCGGAGGACGGCGCTATATACGTGCCCGTCGACCTGACCTGTATGGAAAACTGGTCGAACCACCGACCGAGCCGCCGGTGACAGTCCCTGGTTGGGAATTGAAACCGTCCAGTTGAGTATTTCAGTCTGTTTTCAGTGCAGGATCGGCAAAGCCGGCTTCCTGAAAACCTTTGGCGCGAAGCTGGCAGGAGTCACAGTGTCCGCAAGGTGTACCATCAGACAGTGGATCGTAGCAACTGTGTGTCAGTCCGTAGTCGACGCCAAGTTCCATGCCTGTTTTGATAATGTCAGCTTTCTTCAGCGAGATAAGCGGAGTATGGATTTTCCAGTGGCCAGAATGCTCGACGCCAGTTTTGGTAGCCAGTGAAGCGACGGTCTGAAAGGCACTGATAAACTCGGGGCGACAGTCGGGATAGCCGCTGTAATCGACGGCGTTTACACCAATAAACAGATCGTAGGCATTCAGCGTTTCTGCCCAGGCCAATGCGAGTGAAAGAAATACAGTATTCCGCGCGGGAACATAGGTAATGGGAATTCCCGTTTCCAGATCATGCTCGGAGCGATCTTTGGGGACATCAATATCAGCTGTCAACGCGGAACCACCAAAGACGCGTAAATCCAACGGAAAAGTCACGAATTTTTTGACATCAAATGCCTGGCAGACTTTTTCCGCAGCTTTCAGTTCGTGCCGATGTCGTTGACCATAATCGAATGACAGGGCATACAATTCAAAACCGGCGTCGGCAGCAATGGCTAATGTCGTTGCCGAATCGAGGCCTCCACTGACGAGCACGACGGCTTTGGGAGCTTCAGTCGTCATTGATATACAGACTCCTTCGAGGATCAGTCGCGATTAGAAAACCTGTGTGCAGGTTGAAAACTGAAAACTAGCAGGAGCGAACTGCGGATGCAATCCCTTGGAAATGATCGAGTTGAGTTTTCTGGAACTCAATGGAAATACGATGGTGTAGCTTACATGATCTTAAAACAATCCCTCGATAATTTCTCCGTTTGCAATAGGAGTGGGACGGGGCAGGCGGGGGAAGTAGGTTTGATGTGAATTGATGCCCAGGGCATGGTAAATTGAAGTAGCAAAGTCTTCGGGCCGCCAGGGGCGGGTGCTGGGAAGGCTGCCTTTGCGGTCGGTGGCACCAATGACAACCCCCCGTTGAACAGGGCCCCCGGCCATCAGTACACTGCCTGCATTCGGGTAGTGATCACGTCCCGCAGTCGCATTGATTTTGGGAGTGCGACCGAATTCTCCCATCGCGATGACGAGGGTGGTGTCCAACAGGCCACGATCATCAAGGTCATCAAGTAATGCAGACAGAGACATGTCCAATTGAGGCAGATTGCCGGGGCCGGTATAGCTGTGCCACCTTTTGTTCTCAGGCATTCCGGCCGGGCGACTGGCGAAAGACATCATGGAGTCGAACAGCCAGCCATGATTATCCCAGGTGCCGTTTGTCTTTGCACTGCCAAACAGTCCCCCCTGTACAGCCTGGTTGATTGTTACAAATCGCGCGCCGGCTTCGATCAGCCTGCGGGCCAGCAAAACACGGCGACCATACAGGTTGTCGCCGTACCTTTCGCGCGTGTTGACCGGCTCTTCATTCAGATTCACTGCTTTCTGCATTGCACCACTGGTCAGCATGGCAATCGCTTCATCAGTGAACTTATCGACCGATTCCAGTTGCGAATTTTTTACATCCTGCAGACGACTCAAGTTTTCCAGCTGATCCAACATCGAAAGCCGATTTTCGAATCGTGTTCGTGAAAGATTCAATCCCCCCAGTTCCATCTCTGGTTTTTGCGGATCACCTTTCAGGTCGAAAGCGGAGAAAGCAGTACCCAGATAGCCGGGAGGGTCAGTGTAGCGCGCGGCAACTGGTATGCCGAGGTGAGGAGGAACTCCGGGCACACGACTACCGTATAATGCTGAGACGAGGCAACCAAAGTTAGGGAAATACTGTTTGCCTACCGGAGCGAAACCACTGGCGACATGTTGGGAACCGGTACTGTGTGAACCACTCTTGCCTTGCCAGGAGCGAATGAGTGCCACTTTATCCATGCGGGTTGCCAGCAGAGGGAGTTTTTCACATATCTGTGTGCCAGGCACATTTGTGCTCGTCGGCCTCCAGGGGCCTCGGATTTCCACTGGTGCATTGGGTTTGGGATCGAACGTTTCAAAATGGCTCGGGCCTCCTGCCAGGAAAATGAAGATGCAGGAGAGGTCAGGTTTGTCTGGACCGGCTGACGCTTGCAGAACCTGTGGCAGGTTTAAGCCGAAGAGTCCGACACCGACCTGTAATGCCTGACGTCGATTCAGCAGATGAGGTGCGCACATCCCGTGATTAAATACTTCAGTCATCCGTTCGGCCCGTCTTCAATAAGTGGAAGATGATCGGAGAGATTGAGCAGATGATTTTACCGGATCTGGTTAGCACAGGCTAGGCAAATCCCCCAAAGAGAGGGGCTTAGATCGGTTTTGAGCAGGAAGTGTGTGGCAGATTGCAATCGATGGATGGCAACTGAAGATCAAGGTAGAGAAGGAAACATCGATGTCCATGCCAGAGCGGTGTAAAAGTCCTGCAGACCGGCGAACTGATATCCAAAGGGAATGATCCGTGGATTATACATGCGATCATAATTTCCAAACCCACGGAACTGCAGAGAGCCGAAACGGAAGGAGGGTCGGTAACCGTTGTAGTAGAATGTGTTTCCCTGATAAGGCGATCCGAACCAGTTGGAGCGGATGAGATCACCGTACATGTAATTGGCAGGGGAACCTTGCAGGCGTGCGAATGTAGAGTTCTGATACCAGGGCATTGATCGCAGATAATAGCTGCGATTGATGGGGGTCTGACGTGCGGTGCAGTTTTCACAGACCGCTGTGGATTGGACATCCGGGATCTCGCGCGGCGCGATGATAATCAGGTCTTTTGAATCGGGCTTTTTATCGGCTGGTTGCAGGCTTTGCATCAGCGGGAAGCGGGTTTCCCGTGTGGCATATGAATTTACTCCTGGTGCTGGCGAAATCTGAACAATCCACTGAGGAGTTGTTTCAGTGGTTGTGGTTTCCGAGTGGGAATCCGGTTTCTGTGCTTCAATGGCGGCCTGAGCATGAGAACTTCCCAGCAGACAGGCAACGGTGGTCAGGAGTGGTAGCAGATTTTTCATGGCAGTGACTTCAAGCTTCAAATCTTGGTCTTAATAAATGTTTTGATGCGTGGCAAAAAAGGAACGCTCTGAATTCCATCGTAGAGGGGGAAAGAGACCATTTACCAACAAAAATCCAGATTACCCGGCCAAAAAGCATAAATTATCGCTGCATTTTCACTCCGGGCTGGCAGGCGGCTTGATGGATGGCGGCCTGCTGATTAATCTCCTGTTCAGGGACTGTTGTCTTCGATAACAGTGATCTGAGTTCAACTTTCAAAATCAACATGCAGTGGAGAAACACCGTGGCCGCAAAAGCCTGGGGAGGACGATTTCAACAGCAGACCGATGCCCGCGTGGAAGCGTTTACGGAATCGATCAGTTTTGACAGCCGACTGGCGGCGGTGGATATTCAGGGTTCACAGGCGCATGCCCGCATGCTGGCCAAAGTCGGACTGATCAGCGATGACGAATGCACGCAGATTGTCGAGACGCTGACCCAGATCGGCAAGGAAATTGAAGCAGGAAACTTCGAGTTTCGGTTCGAACTGGAAGACATCCATATGCATATTGAAAGCGCGCTGATCGAACGGGTCGGCGATGTGGGCCGCAAGCTGCATACTGCGCGGAGCCGCAATGATCAGGTTTCGACTGATCTGAAGCTCTACACACGCGAGGCGATTCAGCGAGTGGACGGACTGCTCAAGGATCTGCAGACTGCGTTTGTCGAGCGCTGCGAGCGAGACCAGGATCTTGTACTGCCTGGCTTCACACATCTGCAGCGGGCGCAACCAGTGAAGGCCGCCCATTACTGGCTGGCTTACTGTGAGAAATTCGACCGCGACCGACAGCGTCTGGCAGACTGCCTGAAGCGGGTGAATGTCTCCCCCCTGGGAGGAGCCGCGTTGGCGGGAACGTCGTTACCCATTGATCGGCATTATACGGCGGAACTGTTGGAGTTCACCGACGTGGCCCGTAACAGCCTGGATATTTCCAGCGACCGGGATTACCTGGCGGAGTTCTGTTTCTGTATGGCGATGATTGCGACGCATCTCAGTAACTGGGCGGAAGAATGGATTGCCTGGTTCTCGACGGAATTCGGGTTCATTAAACTGCCTGATGCGTTTACTACGGGTTCGTCGATTATGCCTCAAAAGCGGAACCCGGATGTGCTGGAGTTGATACGCGGCAAGTCGGCCCGACCGATCTCCGATGTGCAGCAGATTCTGGTGCTGCTCAAAGGTCTGCCGATGGCTTACAATCGTGACATGCAGGAAGACAAGCTGGCGCTGTTTGATGCCTACGATACGGTAGCCGCCTGTCTGGAACTGGCGGCGGCAATGGTGGAAGGGGCAGAGCTGCAACAGGAAACGATCGCAAATAAGCTGGAAGACGGATTTCTCGACGCGACTGCGCTGATGGAGTACCTGATCAAAAAGGGAACGCCGATGCGGACCGGACATGGCATCGTGGGGAAACTGGTTTCGCTGTGTGAATCGCGGTCCATTCGTCTAGTGGATTTGTCTCTGGAAGAACTGCAGCAGGCCTGTCTGCAGATTGAGCAGGATATCTATCAGGTCCTGGGGGCACGAAATGCGATGGCAGCGCTCTGTAGTTTTGGTTCGGGGGGAGAAGCACCAGTGCAAGAACAGACACAGTACTGGAAAGAGAAGCTGGGTTTGTAAGGAGAATTTTCCGGCAATCTCAATTTCTGTCTGTGTTGAACTCTGCTGATTGATCGTTCATGAGAAATATCAAACTGACATTAGCTTATGACGGATCGGACTACGCGGGGTGGCAGGTGCAACCCAATGGGCCGTCAGTCCAGGCTTGTGTGCAAAAGGCAATTGAACAGCTGACGCAGCAGTGCAGTCCCGTGCTGGTCGCAGGTCGCACGGATGCCGGTGTGCACGCTTTAGGGCAGGTCGCCAGTTTTCAGACGGACTCTAAAATCCCCTGTAAAAATCTGCAAACAGGGCTGCAGCGATTTCTGCCAGACAGTATTTGTGTACGAGAAGCCCGGGAAGTATCTGCAGACTTCCATGCTACCTATTCGGCCATCCAGAAACGGTATCGGTATGTGATTCATAATTCCGCGGTTTCCTATCCGTTTCTGAAAAAATATGTGAGCGAATTCGGCCGTCCGCTGGACTCTGACCGCATGCATGTCGCTGGGCAAGAGTTACTGGGAAAACATGATTTTCGCTGTTTTGAATCACATTTTCCCAACAAGGCAACCAGTATTCGGACGATTAAAGAACTGACGGTGCAGCGGACCGGGGTTTGGCCAATCTGGGGAGCACTGGAGCAGTCCGCTCCAGCCTCGGAGAGTTCTACTTCTATGGATTTTATTACCGTTGATATCGTAGCAGACGGATTTTTATACAATATGGTGCGCGCGATTGTGGGGACGCTGCTGGAAGTAGGCGTCGGTCGCTGGACCCTAAGCGATGTACAGAAAGTTCTGGCAGGAATGGACCGTTCACAGGCGGGGCCGACTGCGCCGGCGTGTGGTTTGTATCTGGTTCAGGTTGACTATCCGGAATGAATTCTGCAAATTAAGTTTGATCCAATGCGGCAAAAATTACGTTTACTGTAAGTCGAGTGTACTTAAGGGACCGGGAGTAATTCCATTCGGATTCAGAGAGATTGAAGGGCTCGTGACCTTCAATCCGGAAAGTGAAAGATGAGTCAACAACCACCGCCTTTACCTCCGCATGATGCCGATGAGCCGATCTTTCTGGAAGACTCATTTGATCGAGGGGGCGAACGGATTGACGATGAAAATGGTCGCATTTTTCCCTGTGAAAGCTGTGGCGCCGATCTGGTCTTCAACATTAAAACACAGAAGCTCCGCTGTGGACATTGTGGATATCAAAAAGAGATCGGTATCGACCCGAACCGGGAAATAGAAGAGCAGGACATCCACGCCATGCTGTCACACCTGCGAGAACTACGAGAGCACCCGGATCAGGAAGGTGATGAGCGGGAACAGGAAGTGCGCTGCGAGAGTTGTGGTGCCACGCTGCTGTTTGTGGATTCAGTCACCAGTTCCGAGTGCCCGTACTGTGCGTCTCCCATTCAACTGGAGCATGCGCATACGTCTGAGAAGCGGGTCCCCGTAGATGCGGTGTTGCCATTTCTGATTGAGGAGCCTGTCGCGCGGCAGCAGTTAAAAGCCTGGGTTAAGTCGCTGTGGTTTGCGCCGAATGAGTTTGTGGAGAAGGGAGTCGAAGGAAAATTTCACGGCGTTTATATGCCTTATTTCACTTACGATTCGATGACCAGTACCCGCTATTCCGGGCAGCGGGGTGAGTATTATTATGTCACCGTGGGGAGCGGGAAGAATCGTCGCCAGGAAAGACGCACACGGTGGTATCCTGCTTCGGGTGCCTTTCAACGTTTCTTCGATGATGTGATCATTCTGGCTTCACACGGCTTGCCTCGCCAGTTGATACGGGAACTGGAACCGTTTCCATTGCATCTGATGGTTCCGTTTAAGCATGCTTATCTAGCGGGCTTTACTGCGCGAACTTATGAGATCGAACTGGATGACGGGTTCGTGCTGGGAAAAGAGCGGATCGATGCAGCCCTCTATTCCGAAGTCTGCAGCCGGATCGGCGGCGATACCCAGCGGGTTGATTCGGTCGAGAGTCATTACGATGCAATTACCTACAAGCACCTGCTGTTGCCTTTATGGCTGATGAGCTACAAATATAAGGATACGCTGTATCAAGTCGCCGTGAACGCAGCGACCGGCGAAGTGAATGGGGAGCGTCCTTACAGCTGGGTGAAAATCATGTTTGCATCACTGGCCGCGGCTGTAGTAGCTATTGGTGGAACCGTACTGTTCAATCAGTGATGACCATGTTGTCTGCTTGAGTGAGATTTGCCGGAATCTCTGGATTTATTCAAGTTTCTGACCTGTAATCACGGGCAATGCGCAGTAGTCTCCAGAAATTAGAAACAGATGCCTCACAGCGGTTGCCGATCTGTCTGCAGGGAGGTAAAAAAACGTAAGATTCCGCATTAATCCTGACCTGTGTTCAGGGACAGGTACACTGGTAATATTCAATGTTAAGGAGTGCTTTAGAGATGACTCATCCGATTCGAGTTGCGGTAACCGGGGCAGCTGGCCAGATTGGCTATGCTATGCTGTTCCGTCTGGCTTCCGGGGAAATATTTGGCCCTGATCAGCCCGTCATTCTGCATCTTGTGGAAATCCCTCCGATGCTGTCAGCGTTGGATGGGGTTGAGATGGAACTTGAAGACTGCGCCTTCCCAACTCTGGCAGGTGTCGTCAAAGCAGACAGCGACCATCTGGAAGACGCATTTGCGGATTGTAACTTTGTCGTATGTGTCGGAAGTATTCCCCGTAAAGCCGGCATGGAACGTGGTGACCTGATCCGGATTAACGGCCCGATTTTCACCAGCACCGGAAAAGCAATTGAAGCGGCTGCCGCTGACGATGTGCGGGTTCTGGTCGTCGGTAATCCCTGTAACACCAACTGCCTGATCGCAATGAGCAATGCTCCCAAAGTTCCCCGCGATCGCTGGTACGCCATGACCCGTCTCGATCAGAATCGTGCCATGACACAGATCGCCAAGAAGGCAGGGCAGCCTGTTTCTGCAGTCAAGAACATGAACATCTGGGGAAATCACTCAGCCACCCAGTTCCCTGATTTTTATCATGCAACAATCCACGGCAATCCAGTTCCTGAAATCATTGAAGATCATGACTGGTTACGTGGCGAATTCATCGAAACCGTGCAGAAACGTGGTGCCGCCGTCATTCAGGCACGTGGTGCTTCCAGCGCCGCCTCGGCAGCGAATGCCGCCTTGGGTACGATTAAGAGTATTATCACACCGACTCCGCTGGGTGAAAGCTTCTCAGCTGCTGTCTGCAGCGATGGCAGTTACGGAGTTGATGAAGGCTTGATCTGTGGTTACCCACTGACCAGTGATGGCACTACCTGGAAAATCGTCGAAGGTCAGGAGCATGACGATTTTGCTCAGGCCAAGTTTGAAGCGACTTTACAGGAACTGCGGGATGAACGCGATGTCGTTCGCGACCTGCTGCCTGGTTAGTCCCATTTCAAGTTTTGAAGTATCAGTGAAAGAGTCACGCTCCATCGACGTGGCTCTTTCTGTTTTTAATTACTGCGCACGAATCAGAACCGAGTAGAACAATGCAGCCTGACGAGTTACGTAACATCGATAATGATCATGTCTGGCATCCCTTTACCCAGATGCAGGGGCATCGTGCTGAGAATGTTCCGATCATCGAATCGGGCGATGGCTTCTTTCTGATCGATACCGAGGGGCGTTCGTATCTGGATGGCGTTTCCTCGCTATGGTGCAATGTCCATGGTCACCGTGTACCTGAACTGGATCAGGCGATCCGCGATCAACTGGACCGAATCGCGCATTCGACGCTACTCGGGCTGGCGAGTGTACCCTCGATTGAACTGGCGGATGAACTGGTGAAACGGACGCCCGCTGACTTGACCAAAGTCTTTTATTCGGACAGCGGTTCGACAGCAGTGGAAATCGCGTTGAAAATGGCGTTTCAATATCACTCACAGAAGACACCTGTTGAATCGCAGCCCCGCGATCTGTTTGCGTGTATGCAGCACGCGTATCACGGCGATACGATCGGTTCGGTCAGTGTCGGCGGGATTTCGATTTTTCATCAGATCTTCGGCAAGCTGCTGTTTGAATCGGTCCAGATTCCATGTCCTACTACCTATCATCGCCCAGAGGGATACACTGAAGAGAGTTACCTTGAATTCTGCTTTGCTGAACTGGAGCGATTACTTGCAGAGCATCATCAGCGGCTGGCAGCGTTTGTAATTGAACCGCTGGTACAGGGAGCCGCGGGGATGTTGATGCATCCGCCTGGATATCTGAAACGGGTGCGGGAGCTGACGAGCCAGTATGGAATTCCATTGATTGCCGATGAAGTGGCCGTGGGACTGGGGCGGACCGGGACGATGTTTGCCTGTGAACAGGAAGGGGTCACTCCCGATTTTCTGTGTCTGGCGAAAGGAATTACCGGTGGTTATTTACCGTTAGCAGTGACGATGGCGACCGAAGAAATTGCTGCTGCCTTCGAAGGAGCACATACAGACTATAATGCATTCTATCATGGGCACACTTATACCGGGAACTCCCTCGCGTGTGCTGCGGCTCTGGCCACATTGAAGTTATTCGATGAAAACAGAACGCTGGATCATATCCGTGAGACTTCTGAAGTTCTGGCGAAGCGTCTATCTGAGCTTGAGGATCATCCGCATGTGGGAGAAATTCGTCACAAAGGATTGATGGTGGGGATTGAACTGGTCGCGAATCGCGAAACCAGATCGGCGTTTCCTGCAGAACAACGCATGGGGCATCAGGTGACCCTGGCTGCCAGAAAGAACGGCGTGATTGTGCGTCCGCTGGGTGATGTGATGATTCTCATGCCGGCTCCGGGAATGCCTACTGAGCTGATTGAGCAGCTGTGTGATACGGTGTTTGCCGCAATTGATGAAGCGATTCAGATGCAGGTTGCCTGACCGGATATCTGGTCTATTTCTGCTGGTCAGACTGATCTGAGCCGGGTGGATTTTGTTTCTGCTGACCCATTTGCTTGAGCACATCATTGATGTCCACGGTTTCAATGTCATTCAGACTTTCCATGGACATGTCAGGGCGTTGCATCAGTTTTGCGGTTCGACTGCGGGAAAAATTCTGATCGCTGACCATGAATTTCCAGATCAGGAAGGCCAGCGCAATACTGATGACCAGAAACAGACTGACAATATATTTGACCGCTCCTGAGGAAGAGGGGGCAGTCTGCTTCGTCTGTGGGAACCAGCGGATCTGGCGGGCAATCAGCAGCGGTGCTGTCTGGAGCTTTCCGGCCGCTGATGCATAGCCGTATTTTTTAAAGTAATATCCAGTGATCTGGACCTCAGGCATGTCGCTAAGGTTATCACCCATGGGAATCCCCGGCGGGAGTTGCGTACAAATCACTCGCCAGGGATGCGTGCCGGAATCTTTGGAGAAAAACCAGCCTTCGTAAATGGATTGCACTCCATACTTGTTTTCTTCAACTGGTAGAGCTTTGAGCCGTTTCAGCTGCCCTTTGACTTTCATGAGTGTCCCCCGGTATTTGGGAGATTCTGTCATAACGACGACAAAAGGCGGCGCCGGTTCTGCCGACTGTTCCAGGACATTCTGCGGGATGGCAGCCGCTTTGGCGAGCAGATAATACAGAGCGTTCGCTTCATGAGATTTGATACCCAGGGTACTGTCAGAGACCGGATTCAGAAGTCGCGGATCAATACGCACATCAAATTCACCACTTTCCAGCTGGGAGATGACCTGCTCAGGTACTTTGATTTCAGGCGCTGGCTCTGAACGAAATTCATCCGGATTGAGTTTTGGTTCTTCCCTGACATTGAAGTCTATTTCGCGAGGAGCTTCTTTGGCCTGTTGTCGGGCAGGATCACCTGCAGGGCGTCCCGTGAGCCAGTACCAGTTTTCTTCGCGTGAAGCGTAAAGCATCGCGAGAAAAATGACACCCAGAGCGGCAACCAGTCGAAACAGCCGGATCTGATCACGACGACTAAAGTAAGAAGGGGTCGTTGATCGTTTATGAAATCGCATTCAACAACGCCTTTGATACTGATCCCTGTGTTTAACGAGCCCGGCTCCAGTCTGAATCAACTGCAGGTCGGAACCCCGGTTATTTTCGCTTGGGTTTATACATGTGTGTCGCCTGACCGCTGAAGCTTTCTGCTGCTTCCATTAAGGTCTCAGACAGCGTGGGATGTGCGTGAATACTTTCGGCGACGTCTTCTGCGACGGCTCCCATCTCGACTGCCAGGACGCCTTCGGCAATCAGCTCACCGGCACCCGGTCCGACGATCCCGACACCAAGTACACGTCCGGTTTTTTTATCGAAGATCATTTTAGTCATGCCTTCCGTACGGCCCAGAGTCTGAGCTCGCCCTGAAGCGGCCCAGGGGAAGCGGGTGATTTCTACATCCAGTCCCTGGTCTTTGGCTTCCAGTTCGGTAACTCCACACCAGGCGATTTCCGGATCGGTAAAAACGACCGCTGGAATGGCGATATTATCAAACTCGCCGAATTCACCAGCAATACTTTCGATGGCGACTTTGGCTTCCCGGGTTGCCTTATGTGCCAGCATTGGTTCGCCGGCGATATCACCAATCGCATAGATGTGAGTCTCGGCAGTTCTCTGTTGCGCGTCGTGTTTGATAAAACCGCGTTCGTCGAGTTCCAGTTTTGTGTTTTCGAGGCCGATGCCTTTGTTGTTTGGACGACGACCAATCGAAATCAGCACACGATCAAAGACCTGTTGTGGTTCGACTCCTTCACCGCTCAAGTCGGCAGTGATTCCCTTGTCGGCGGGAGTCAGCTTTTCAACTTTGGTATTCAGGTGAATTGCGGCAAAGCTTTCGGTAAGTCGTTTCTGCAGCGGTCGAACCAGATCGCGGTCGGCACCGGGAAGCAGTCCGCCTGTCATTTCTACCACAGTCACTTCCGAACCCAGAGCGGCATAGACACTACCCATTTCCAGACCAATGTAACCGCCGCCAACAACGAGCAGTTTTTTAGGAATGTCGGCCAGTTCCAGTGCCCCGGTGGAATCCATGATCCGATCATCATCCAGATCGAAGACCGGAGGGACTGCCGGTGAGGAACCGGTGGCCACAATCGCGTATTTGAATTGAATGGTTTCTTTGGTGCCATCCTGTTTTGAGACTTCGACCGAGTTGGCATCCTTGAACCTTCCGAAGCCTTTGAGGATTTCCACATTGCGGGCGCCGGCCAGTTGTCCGATACCGCCGGTCAACTGTGTGACAACCCTGTTTTTGAAATCCCGCAGCTGATCGAGATTGATCTCTGGTTTCTGGAAGGAGATGCCCCATTCGGCGGATTCTTTGGTTTCATTGATCAGTTTTGCAACGTGCAGCAGTGCTTTGGAAGGAATACAACCCCGATTCAGACAGACACCACCGGGGGCAACGTCATCATTGACCATAATGACTTTGTAGCCTTTGTCGGCAGCTTCAAATGCTGCCGGATAACCGCCGGGGCCACCGCCGATGACAACAATATCCGTTTCTCTGGTAGCTGATCCAGACATAATATCGATAAACCTTTAATTGTATTACTTCAATGTAGATAACGATCTCAGCAGTCAACCAGCAGATTGAACGGATCAGAGAGCAAACTGGAAAGACGTACAATGAATCGAGCAGCGTCCGCACCGTTGATGACCCGGTGATCGTAGGACAACGACAAAGGCAGCATCAGGCGGGGAACAGGACTGTCATTCAACAGTTGGAATTCATGTCGCGAGCGTGACATACCAAGGATGGCGACTTCAGGATGATTGACGATTGGCGTAAAGGACGTCCCACCGAGTCCACCCAGGTTGGTGATGGTGAAAGTCCCGCCCTGCATGTCATTCATTTCCAGTCTGCGATCGCGCGCTTTGATAGCCAGTGCATTCATTTCGTTGGCAATGGTGATGATATTTTTCTTGTCAACATCTTTCACGACAGGAACAACCAGTCCATTTTCAGTATCAACGGCGACACCGATGTTGATGTAGTTTTTGAAGACAATTTCATCGGTCTGCGAATCGAAGCTGGAGTTAAAGCTCGGGTATTCGTGCAACGCGATGGCAATCGCTTTCATGGCCAGAGCGGTCATGGTCACCTTGGGCCCCGAATAATTGGGCTTGGAGATGAACAGCTTGCGCGCTGTTTCCAGGTCAGTGATGTCCGCCAGGTCGTGTTGAGTGACATGCGGAATGACCTGCCAGGACAGGCTGAGGTTTTTGGCGGAGACACGCGACAGTTTGTTGAGTTTCTTACGTTCGATTTCTCCAAACTGGGTGAAGTCCGGCAGAGGAGGTACGGCGATACCACCGCCGCCGCTGGAAGGTCCACCATTGGCAATCAGGTTTTTGACGTAATTTTCCACGTCTTCCTGAGTAACGCGACCGCCGGGTTCGGAGCCTGTGACCTGATACAGATCGACGCCCAGTTTACGTGCCAGTTTGCGGGTCGCAGGTCCGGCGGGAACAGGTGCTTTATTACTCGATGAGTCTGTATCCGCTGGTCGCACAGGAGCCGTTGCCGGCTGGGAGGCCGACTTGCTTTCCTGCTTGGGCTTTTTCTTCGATTCTTCCTCGACGGACTGTTCTTTCTGCGCCGTCTCTGGCTCTTCTGCTTCCGGTTCTTCAGCCTTGGTTTCTGCTGATTTTTCTTCTTTGGCAGGAGCGGATGCGTCACCGTTGGATTCATTGATCAACAGTAAAACGGCACCAATCGAAACCGAATCGCCTTCAGAAACTTTGAGCTCTTCAATGGTCCCTGAGTAAGGCGATTCCAGTTGGACCACCGCCTTATCGGTTTCGATGTCCATCAGAACCTGTCCCTGTTCCACTGTATCGCCTACCGCGACAGAGATTTGTCCGACATCCGCTGTCTCGACACCCTCACTCACTTCAGGAAGTTTAAATTCAGTAGCCATAGTTGTGTTCTATCTTCTTTTGGTAATGCTTCAATGAAACCTGTTGTAATGGGATTTAAGCGAGCCGTGGATTCACTTTTTCCGGATCGATTCCCAGTTCCTTGATGATGGCAGGCAGCTTTGATTTATCGAACTGACCTTCTTCGGCTAAAGAGACCAGCGTGGCGACGACTACATTTTCAGCATCAATTTCAAAATGACGTCTGAGTGATTCACGGGTTTCACTGCGACCGAAACCATCGGTTCCCAGTACACAGTAATTTCCGGGGATGTCTTCACGGATCTGGTCTGCAACGAGTTTGATGTTATCACTGGATGCGATGAACGGCCCGGTGACACCTTCAAAGATCGTATCCAGATAGGACTTCTGAGGCTCTGCATCAGGGTGCAGCCGGTTCTCCCGTTCGACGTCTTTGACATTACGGGCCAACTGGTTATAGCTGGTGACACTCCAGACGTCGGTCGCAATGTTAAACTGTTCCGCCAGAATTTCCTGGGCTCGCAGGACTTCACGCAGAATCGGACCACTGCCAAACAGTTGTGGCCGCATCGAGACAGCCGGTTTTTCAACTTCCTGGGCCCGGAATTTATAAATCCCGTTAATGATGCCTTCGACGACGTGATCGCCTTCAGGCATGGGGGCCATTTCGTAGTTTTCATTGTAGACGGAGAGGTAATAGAAGATCTCTTCGCCTTCCTGATACATGCGTCGCAGGCCATCCTGGATGATGACAGCCAACTCATAAGCGTAGGCCGGATCATAGGCGAGCAGGGTTGGGACAGTGGAAGCCATAATGTGACTGTGTCCATCCTGATGCTGCAGACCTTCTCCATTGAGAGTGGTTCTACCAGAGGTTCCGCCCAGCATGAAGCCTTTGGTCCGCGAGTCGGCAGCGGCCCAGACCAGGTCGCCCACACGCTGGAAGCCGAACATGGAATAATAGACGTAGAACGGAATCATGTTGACGCCCTGATTGGAGTAGGCTGTACCTGCCGCGATGAACGAGGAAATCGCTCCTGCTTCATTGATGCCTTCTTCCAGGATCTGACCATCTTTTGCTTCTTTATAGTACATCAACTGATCACGGTCGACCGGCTCATATAACTGTCCCTGGCTGGCGTAGATACCACATTGTTTGAAGAGGCCTTCCATACCGAAGGTACGGGCTTCGTCAGGAATGATGGGGACAATACGTTTGCCGATGACTTTGTCTCTTAACAGGTTGCCCAGCAGGATCCCGAAGGCACCGGTGGTGGAACCTTTTTTCCCTGCCATGCTCGTCAGAAATTTATCGAGCGATTCCAGAGTTGGGGTTTCCAGCCGTTCTTCGGTGGGTGTTCGTTTGGGAAGATAGCCGCCTAGTTCCTCCCGTTTTTTCTGCAGGTACTGCATTTCGGGACTGTTTTCATCCGGCCGATAGAAGGGGGTATCCTTGACGTCTTCATCGCGGATGGGAATCCCGAAGCGAGATCGAAAGTCACGTAGTTCTTCTTCATTGGCTTTTTTCACATTATGTGCGATATTTCGGCCTTCGCCAGCTTCACCCAGGCCGTAGCCTTTGATGGTTTTCGCCAGGATTACGGTGGGGGAACCAGTGTGGTTCACAGCAGAGTTGAAAGCGGCATAGACTTTTTCTGGATCATGACCCCCACGTTTCATACGTTTGAGCTGGTCATCAGACAGGTGCTCTGCCATTTTAGCCAGTTCGGGATTGTCACCGAAGAAGTGCTCGCGGATGTAGGAGCCTGGTTCAACGACATATTTCTGGTACTGTCCGTCAATGACTTCACCCATGCGTTTTACGAGGAGACCATCTTCGTCTTCCGCCAGCAGGGGATCCCAGTCACTTCCCCAGACGACTTTGATACAGTTCCAGCCGGCACCACGGAAGGCGGCTTCCAGTTCCTGAATGATTTTGCCGTTCCCTCGAACGGGTCCATCCAGACGCTGCAGGTTACAGTTGATGACAAAGATCAGGTTGTCCAGGTGTTCGCGAGAAGCGAGCGTAATGGCGCCCAGAGTTTCGGGTTCGTCGGTTTCACCATCGCCGACAAAACACCAGACTTTGGATTTGGAGGTATCCATGATACCGCGGTTATGCAGGTAGCGCAGGAAGCGGGCATGGTAAATGGACATAATCGGGCCCAGACCCATAGAGACAGTCGGGAACTGCCAGAATTCAGGCATTAGCCAGGGGTGCGGGTAGGATGAGAGTCCACCACCGCGGGGCAGTTCCTGCCGGAAACGTTCCAGGTTCTCTTCTGTCAGTCGTCCTTCAACAAAGGCACGCGCGTAAACACCAGGAGAAGCATGTCCCTGAAAGTAGACGACATCGCCTGAGTGGTCTTCCGTGCGGGAATGGAAAAAGTGATTGAATCCCACTTCCCAGAGTGTGGCTGCGGAAGCATAAGTTGAAATGTGTCCGCCGATGCCGTCATGATATTTGTTGGCACGAACGACCATGGCCATCGCATTCCAGCGGATGATACTTTTGATGCGGCGTTCAATCTCACGGTTCCCGGGAAAGGGAGTCTGCTCATCGACGGAAATGGTATTGATGTAAGGTGTGTTGGCTGTGAAAGGCATCGTCACTCCTTGACGATAGGCGCGTTCCTGCAGGATCGCCAGCACATTTTTGACTCTTTCTTTACCGTACCGGATGATAAGGTCATCCAGCGATTCAAACCATTCTTCGAGTTCCGCTGGATCGACTCCAGGCACTGCACCTGTAACTGTCTGTTCTACCATGAGATATGGTTCTTTCAACCTGCTTAAGTATTTTCGATGAGCGTAACTTCTCTTTGATCACTGACAGTAGTCATCCAGGAAGAAATCACGCAGATGAGTTCTCAACAATTCTAGGGATGCACCGTGAGTAAGGGAACTGGCACGGTCCTTTTTTGAGATCGTTCAGCTTCCGGTTCAGCGTTGAGAATGCTGCAACGGATCTCAGTTAGGGAAATGCTAACTAATTTCAGTCTGTTTTGCGAGTCAAAGCAGCAGGTCTAAACTCTTTAATAGACATAGCAAACGGCAAACAGAACTGAGACAGGGTTCGGGAGGGAAATTTTGAGGAAAATGGGACAGGAATTCTGAAATTGTTTCCGGTGAAAACGATCGAGTTCACCCCTTATTTTATTGATCGGCTGTTGTGGAATATGGCGTGAGTCCGTCTGGAAATTCCTGTCGGTGTAATAATAGTCAGTTGTGTTTTGAATGATCAAAATTTACACGCTGAAAATCATAGCTCGAAGTGTCTACAAGTTCTTACCTCGTCTTAAGATCATTAATTATCGGGCAATATTAACAATTCTGCCTGTTAAAATTGTTTTATTGATATAGATTTCCTAGTATGTTCGCAGTGTCTCTGAAAAGAGGACGCGATATGAGCAAGTATAACTTCAGCGAGTTTCTATTTCATGTATAGTGTATCGACGGCTGATTACCTGCAGGCAGATTCATTCTCCCAACTGGGTGAGCGGGCGATTCTTATGGATCAGTCGAAATCCTGTCAGTGTGAGTTGCTGGCTGTCAAAAAAGCAGTTCGTATGAAGAAGGTTTGCGTTTCGCGTGAGTTGCAGAAACGTGCGGAACAGATCTATGCGACTGACATCGAGTATGTCTATAGTGAGCGGTTTGAACACGCTGTAGCCAGTGATGACATTTTGCACCCACTTCAGAAGCTGTGTGCGGATTTAAATCCGGATTCAGACTATGAACTGTCTGAATTTGATTTCCAGCAGGCGCAACTTTATACAGTGCCACTGCTGGAAAAGGAGCAGGAAGTCATCCTGTTTCGGGGGATGAATTATCTCAAATTTCGTGCCGAGACGCTGAAGTCACAGATTGATTTGAAGTCTCCCTGCATCGGTCTGTTGGACCGGATTGAACAGAAACTGAAAGATGCGCGGCGTCTTCGAAATTACATTATTCAAGCCAATCTGCGTCTGGTGGTTTCGATCGCGAAAAATCTGACTGACCGTGCCAACCTGTTCGAGGATCTTGTCAGTGATGGTCATCTACCGCTGATTCGCGCTGTTGAGATTTTTGATGTGGAGCGGGGCAATCGGTTCAGTACCTATGGAACCTGGGCAGTACGTAACTTCCTGTTTCGAACTACAAAAAAAGGGCGAAAGTACCGCAAAACATTTTTGAATGGTGCGGAAACTCTGGCGCTGGGGATGAGTGACAGCCGCTCGACACAGCGTTCTCATGAAGCCTATCACCAGACCATTGATGATGTTCTGCAAAAGGTACTGCAAACCCTGGATGCGCGGGAGCAACTCATTCTGAAGCGTCGCTTCGGCCTTGCAAAATCAGATACGCCGGAAAAATTTCGTGAGATCGCGGAAGACCTGGGGGTGAGCACCGAACGGGTTCGACAGTTGACAATTCGATCACTGCAGAGAATGCGGGAAGCGATTGAGGAACAAAAGCTGGAAATACCGGATATTCCGGAAATCATTTGAGTTCCCTGTAAAGAAACCCTGCAGCATAATTGGTATCGCGCGCACGCTGTGTTATAAGAAACACAGGCGTAAATGCCTTTTCCTTACGTTTTCCTTTTCACCATAGTTGAAATATCATGAGTTCCGATTCCGACCCGCAAACCCAGCCTGAAGAACCATCAGCCAATGACGACAGTCACCTGATCCGTTTGCAGAAGTTTCTGGCCGCCACCGGTCTGGGATCCCGCCGTCATTGCGAAGAATATATCGAAACCGGACGCGTGAGCATAGATGGCGATGTCATCACGGAGTTAGGTGCAAAGGTTGATCCGGAGACACAGGTCATCGAAGTGGATGGCGAGCGGGTTCGGTTGCAGCCGCGTCGGTATTATCTGCTGAATAAACCCTCCGGATTCCTCTGTACGAACAATGATCCTGCCGGCAGGAGACGAGTGGTCGATCTGTTTCCGAATGATGGTCAGCGGCTCTTTACTGTCGGTCGACTGGATGAAAACAGCGAAGGGCTGATTCTGGTAACCAATGATGGTGAACTGGCCCAGCGGCTGGCGCATCCCAGGTATCGTGTTACCCGCACGTACCATGTGCAGGTGGTAGGGAATCCGCCACGCGAAAAACTGGACGAGCTGCGGAAAGGGGTTCGTTTTAAGGAAGGCATATTTCGCGTCACAGGGCTCAAGTATCTCAAAAAACAGGGCAAGAGCGCATTTCTTGAATTAACGCTGCATGAAGGGCAGAATCGAGAGATTCGTCGCATGATGGCGCGTATCGGTCACAAGGTGATTCAACTGGTCCGGATCCGCTTTGGTCCACTGAATCTGGGAAAACTCAAATCAGGGGAATTCCGACGTTTAAGTGACACAGAGCTGAAAAAAGTGCGACAATTGATGAATGAAAAACATTCCCCGGACATCCGTCACCGGAAGGGGAAGAAAAACGCTGCACCTGCGAAGGCCCGGCCACCTCGCAAAGCTGTGGGTAAGAGGTCGGGTGAGCGAGGGGCAGCCGCAGGCAAAAATGTTTCAGAGAGAGTCACAGGCGGTAAAAAGGCTGGTGGAAAGCGGTCTGTCACCACGGGGCGGAAGTCAGGAGCAGACTCTTCGAAATCAAAAACATCAGGACGTAGAATCATCGGCGATGTTTCCGCCAAAGGGACACGTCAAGGAAAGCGAAAATGACAGAGTCTTCACAATTCAGTAATTGTGCAACTCCCCAGTATCTTTCTGCCCGTGTGGTCGAGCAGGAACGCATGGCGCAGGACACTTATCGATTGCGTCTCGCATGTCCCGAGGTGGCTCAAGTCATTTTACCCGGCCAGTTTTTCATGGTACGGGAACCGGAAGTGAATGACCCTCTACTGGGACGTCCTTTCGCGTTGTATGATACCTGTCTGGATGAAAATGGAACGCCGAGTGGCCTTGATTTTGGCTATGTCGTGGTGGGAAAACTGACGTCCCGGATGACACACTGGCAACCTGGGGATCGCGTCGAGATCTGGGGGCCTCTGGGAAATGGGTTTCCACATCCGGGCAGCGGTTCACTGGTCATGGTCGCGGGCGGAATCGGGCAGACACCATTTCTGGCTACGGCGCGGCAAGCATTGGGGCTGCGGAAATACGGTCAACCCCAGCAAATACTACCTGTGCTGCCGGATCATGTGAGCCTGTTATATGGCGCGCGATCAAAAGACTATCTGGCTGGTCTGGACGATTTTCAACTGGAGGGACTGGATGTCGCAGTGGCAACCGATGATGGGTCGTACGGACATCAGGGCTTTGTGACCGAGTTGTTACAGCAGCGAATTGAAAGTGAGACGCCGCCGACAACCATTTTCTGTTGTGGTCCGGAACCAATGATGGAAGCGGTCAGCAAGATTGCTTTGCAGGCGGGAATTTCCTGCTGGCTGTCTCTGGAGACTCCCATGGCTTGTGGCTTTGGTGCCTGTTTCAGTTGCGTGGCGAAAGTCCGTATCAGTGATGATGAGTGGGATTATCGGCGCACCTGTGTCGAAGGTCCTGTTTTCAACGCGGAAACGCTGATCTTTTAATCCCGTTCCATAAGATTTCCGGCTTAGAACCTGTGGCTGATGTGGGGCTGGGGTATTCTGTGAGCCAGGATGTACCAGAGAGGCATAACTTCCTTTAAAGGCAGCGGTTGCAGCGAGCTCATATTGACAATTCCCATTCAAAACCTCTATAGTCCTGCCAGCAGACAGGCCCGATAATGAGTGTGAAGCATGATCAACACAATCTGATTGACACCGAACCTTTTGCCGAATTGACGCAAAGACAGGCAGGGTCCGCATCGAGCGACAGCGTGGATCAACAGGCAGAGAGTGCTCTTCAACAGCTGATCCCTTCCGGGTTTAAAGTCCTGTTTATCAGTGAAAAACGACCGGTGTGGGTAGGGCTGGCATTACGACTGGATGCGATTGGCTGCAGTGAACCCCGCTTTGAATGGGTTTCTACAGCTGAGGAAGCGTTAACACAACTGCGAAATGACAGCTATGACTGTTTGTTGATCGAGGTTGATGCCGTACTGAAACAGTCGCGATTGGAACTTTTGAACGCTATTCGAATCAGCGGTTGCCATGAACCTGTCGTGCTGTTGCTGTCCGTTCCCGATGATCAGGTCACGCTGGCTGCCTGTGAAAACCAGGCGGAAATACTCGTTTCTTCAACATTGTGGGAGTCTCCCGCACTGTTAAGTGTCATGCGTCGTGCTTTACTGATTCAACAACTCAGCGAAGAAAACCATCAACTGCAGGTAGAAAAACATCGGCGTCTGATTCGAGAACGGGATGAAGCGGAACGTCTACTGAATCAGCAGCGCTCGATGGTGGAAGAACTACAGTCCCTGGTGTATCCAGATGCATTCTGTGAACCGCAGTCTGATTCAGCACAAGCAGTCACATCCGATCTCCGCGAATCCGATCGTCCGGCCGAACTCCCACAGATTCCGTTTGAAGTTCGGGATTATTATCACGAACTATTACGTACTTATGTGATCATGGGAGCGGGAAGCCTGAAGGATGAAATTGTGCAGATCGCGGAATTACTGGCGGCCGCCGACTTAACTCCACCACAGGTTCTTGAATTCCATCTGCAATGCGTCGAGTTGATTATCAAAGGCCTGGGGAATCGCAGTTCCCGACATGTGATGAGTCGAGCCGATCTGCTGGCGCTGGAGATGATGGTACATCTGGGAGAATGTTATCAGAAAAAACAGGGCGATTAGCTCTTGTTCAGCATTGCATCCGTCTGTTCTGAATCATTAAATCGAATTTAACCGATCGAGAAATGAGTGATTTTACAGGGGGGCATGTTTTATTAAGTGTATATTAATAAATAGCTTAAGGTGTCTCCTTCTTATTTGTGGAACGCTGTCAAAAAGTACTATAAATCATTTCTTTAACAACGTATAATAGAGCAAAATGATCTGTGCGATGTGGTCAGTTATTTACTTTCTTTCCCCCTGAAACGCAGATCCTGATTGTGTTTTAAGTGTCATGTAAGACAATCACATCGGGGTCGGTTGTGTCAGTGCAGTGCGTGAGATTGACTCGCCAATTCTGATCCGCAGTTTGCATTTACAATAATTGATCATGTCTGGGACTTTGAGGATGGGTTCAGAACAACATGCCGGGGCAAACACTCAGGCTATCGCTACATTGATTCCTGAGGAATTCAAAAAAGAGGCAGGCAAGTTTTGCCCGCATGCCGGTGTGGTATCGCGTGGCTCCGGTATGTTTCAGGAGCAGGGACGTGTTCTGCTGCTCAATCGGCTGAGAATGGCCTCCCTGCTGCTGGCTCTGGCTTCTCTGGCGTTTTTAATACGTGGCTTGTGGCTGGGCGAGTTTGACGACGCCCATGGTCAGGAAATGCTGTTTCTGGATTCCATTGTGACAGGAATACTGTTTGCCGTATCGGGAGTCCTGTGGTTGAAGCCCTGCCTGTGCCTGTGGCGTCTGCGGATTTGTGAAGCAATCACTTTTGGTGCGCCAGCCGCCTTCTTTATCTGGTGGCATTTCTGTGAGATATGCGCCTGCGATCCGATTCTGCTGGGCAAGGTGGCGTTTGCGTTTCCGTTGCGGACGGTGTTCCCCTGGATGATTCTGATCTATACATACGGTTTTTTCATTCCCAACTCTCTGCGAGGGGTGATTTCTGTAGTGAGTCTGATGGTAATCAGTCCGATCGCCGGGGCGATGGTGACAGGGACGCAGGTCCCCCAGGTTTCGGAAGTGCTCTATTCAGGTGGATTATCTGAAATGATCATCCTGCTGTTGATCGCGGCCAGTACAGCCGTCTATGGTTCGCATCGTGTGGGCAGCTTGAGACGCGAAGCCTTCGATGCGAAGAGCATCGGCATGTACACATTACGAAAGCAGGTCGGCAGTGGAGGGATGGGAGAAGTCTATCTTGCAGAACATCGTCTGCTCAAGCGCCCGTGTGCGATTAAACTGATTCGACGGGATAAAGTGGATGATGAGAACGTTCTGCTGCGGTTTGAAAGCGAAGTGCAGGCAACGGCGGGGTTAACGCATCCCAATACGATCGAAATCTATGATTACGGTCATACCGAAGAGGGGACGTTCTATTATGTGATGGAGTTTCTGCCGGGTTTGAATCTGCAGGAAATTGTCGAACGATTTGGCGTTCTGCCTCCGGAACGGGTTGTCTATCTGCTGAAGCAGGTTTGTTCTGCTTTGGCGGAAGCACATCATAAAGGTCTGATCCATCGTGATATCAAGCCCGGAAATATCTTTTCAGCCGAGCGTGGCGGACTGTACGATGTTGCCAAGTTGCTGGATTTTGGACTGGTCAAGGATAATCGTTCGAATGAAGATTCACTGAATCTGACCATGGAGGGGGCTGTTGTAGGATCACCACTTTATACAAGTCCTGAGGCCGTGACCGGAGATGGAACCCCTGATCCCCGTTCAGATATCTATTCCCTGGGAGCCAGTATCTACTATTTACTGACAGGCAAACCTGTCTTCGAAGGTGAAAATGCGTTGAAAGTCATGTTTGCGCATGCCAGTCAGACGGTCATGACACCGACTTCGATCAACCCCCGTATTCCGGAAGAGCTGGAAGCGATCGTCATGAAGTGTCTGGAGAAGAAACCAGAAGATCGATATCAGCGGGCAGAAGAACTGAGTGCCGCATTAAACTCGCTGCAGATTGAAGAATGGACACAGGAGCAGGCGGTTGCCTGGTGGTCTGAAGCAGAACAGCTTGTGCAGCACGAACCAGACTCCGAGTTCGTATCAGACTATATGAAGGCCACAACCATCCTGCCTGTGAATGCCTGAGTTTTTGATTCGACTGTATCCAGTTTTACTGTAGCGTCTCCAAGGCCATTTGGACCGAGTATAATCGATTGAGAGACGCTCTGTTTAAATGCAATGCGCTCAAGCTGAGAGTGCTGGTGGAAGCGGCCCTATCTTTTCCGATGCTGCCAGTTCAAACGGTCCCGGGTCAGGAAACCGTGTCTGATGGCACAGTCGACACAGTACAGGTCATGGCCGTTCGTCACCACGATTTCACCATGCATTAACAGGTGGAAGTGATCCTGCCCGGGAAATTTGGAAAAGCAATATTCTTTGGAAGACGAGCGTTTCACGATGAGGTTGATGTTATCTGTCTCGTTGACAGGTACATATAACCGTGCGCTGGAATCCTGATCCTGATCCGTTTCGTTTTCCATCATTGAATATACACTAAGCTTCTACTTCAGGTACAGGAACTCCCAGTTCCTGTGCGAGATTGGTTAAGGCTTCCCAGTTTCCTTTATCCAGAGAGATTCCTGTTGATTTACGGGTGGCCGCGATTTTCTTTTCGGGATCTCCGGGTAAAAAGATTTCACTGGCTCCCTCTTTGAGGGGGACGCTTCTGACATACTTCTCCAGATTGGTGATTTCGTTCAGCAGATGATTCTGACCTCCCAGGTGACCGGGATCGATGACCACGACGAACACACAGTTTCCCTGTGGTGGTGGTGGGTCAGGGAAGGCACATTGTCCACCAGAGAGCGCACCACACAGCATCTCAACCATAAAAGAGAGTCCGAAGCCTTTGTAAGCCTGGTCTCCACCCATCGGAAGAATCGTGCCTGGGGGATCACCGTAGAGCATATTAGGGTCAGTGGTGGGATTTCCGTCGGGGTCCAGAATCAGTCCGGGAGGAACCTGTTCGCCTGCGATCTTTTTGATGCGAACTTTACCTTCTGCGGTGGCGGAGGTACCGAAGTCAAGCACGAAGGGGCCTTCCGCACCGCCGGGCATGCCGATACAAATCGGGTTAGTTCCCAGTCGAGGCCGTTTTCCACCTACCGGAGCGACGCGGGGGGCAGAGCCATGTGTATTGGCACAGATGATAGAGGCCATCCCTTTGGCAGCAGCCATTTCTGCATACTCTCCCAGGCGACCGATATGTGAAGCACGTTTCAGTGTCCCGCAGGAGACGCCCAGGGTGCCCGCTTTTTCAATTAAACGATTCATCAGATCGTGCATGACAGTCTGACCAAATCCCCAGCAGCCGTCACCGGTGATCGCAGCAGGAGTTTCATTGAGAATCTGAAGTTTCTCTCCTGCCTTCAGAATGCCTTCTTTCACGCGTCCCAGATAAAAGGGAAGCCGCATGACGCCGTGTGAGTCGTGCCCCAGTAAATTGGCATCGACCAGGCTGTGGGAAACGATCCGTGCTTCTTCTTCGTTCGCGCCTCCCTGGAGCAGGAGTGATTCAGTAAAGTTTTGCAGAGACTGAGCAGAGATAACGGGCACTTCAGGAAATCCTTCAGATAAGTAATATGGTTGAGCCAATTCTGGACAAAAGGTGGAATTGCAGCTTGCATCGATTTCCATCATACAAACTATTTTATATTCGGTAAATTTAGGGGAGATCAGGATTTTCCCTGTTGATCAGAAAAAACGATACCTCGCGCAGGCGAATTTGAATCCTCGAGGCAGTAAAGTGAACCAGCTGTTCTGATTAGATAAAACAATCCAACCCGGACAGGGAGTGACGACCAGAGATTCTGGTGCTGTTTTTGTATTGATCTTCAGTCCTGTTTTTGGATTTCGTGGAAATCCGGGAAATAGTTCACCCAGGTAACGAATACAGAAAATTCATCATCTTCTCAAATTTTAACAAAGAGACGGGCGATCCAACTCTTCTGACAGATGCCTGTCTGGCTGGACGATACACGTCAGGTCAACCTGCTGGTTCGGGATTGGACGAAAGTGAGCGAACAGCTGACTTCACTGAAAAAACAGGTGAACGGGATTATTTGAAAGAGGGACAGTGAATGAGTTTCAGTGTAGAGAACATCCAGTCACTTAACGAACTGCGACTATTTATTCATAAAACGCTGTGTGAGAAAGAGAACCTGCTGGAAGAGCAGTTCTCGATGTCAGAAATGTCCCTGATTCGTCGGGGCCGCAGCTGTGGACTGCAGTTCTCGATCAATGGTCCGCGTAGCGTGCGCCTGGGAGCCATCTGGGCCTCTGATTCGAATATGGTCTACTTTTACGACGCACGGGGAGAACGCTATGCTAAGGTGCATCTTCCCAATCGGATCTTTGTCGCGGAAGAAGAAGCTGCCTGATCGCAGCATTACTCTGCGTCACTTCTGTTTCGGTCTGGGGTGTTCTGTGTACGGATCGTCGTAAGTTCCTGCAGCCGAGCCGCCGCTTTGCTGCTGCCATATTTTTCCGCGTTCCGATAATGCAGGATGGCGATAGTGGGAGTGGAGTGTTTTTTCTCCGCCTGCTGTCCCAATTCATAAAATCGAGCTGCCTTCGACAACCTGATTTCACGGGCATTGGAAATTGTTCCGGCAGGCGTACTGTCTGCAGGCTGGGTCGCGACGGTCTGATTCATTAACTGGTTTCGCCAATGTTGATGCGCTGTGGGGAAATTCCGAGAGTCGCGCAATACCCGAGGCGCGGAATTGAGCAGCATCTGATCCATGGCTTCAAAATCATGGATATAGACGCCGACACTGCTGGTAGAACTCTGGAAAGAGTGACCGTATGTGGAACCGCTGCGAAACGGGCCATTCTGTCTGGTATGAATGGCCCCTGATTGAATCCCTCCCAGCATCGCAGAACCCCGATCGGGAATAGTGAGTGTTGTTCCGGCTGAAAATTGTTGTACGATGGGTTGCTGGATTCTGACAGCCTGTGCTTCCGCAGTTTCGACATAAACTGCCATCAGGCAGATCAATATACTGCAGCCGGCAGCAATGGATTTCATGATGGGTGTCTCCGCTTAGAGAATACCTCTGGTTGATCTCTCTATGGTAAGGCATGAGACAGGGAGCGACAACTGTTTTTCCAGATGAGGTTCAGCAAAGGTTGTGATGCAGGCCTCTTTTTTTTGTGGGAATATCCTCTTTCAATACCTGGAGCGATGATGAATGAGTTTTATATCTCTACCGTAAAATGGTTTACGGGAATTCTGTTTCTGGTGACAGGCGTACTCTGTGGAGAAGAAACAGCGTGCGCTGCGAGCCATCCCAATGTGATTGTCATTTTGACCGATGATCAGGGGTATGGTGATGTCGGGTTTCATGGGAATTCGAAAATTAACACGCCGTACCTGGACCGTATGGCGGAAAAGAGTATCGAGTTGACCCGGTTCTATTGCAGTCCCGTCTGTGCACCGACGCGCGCCAGTCTGTTGACGGGGCGTAACTATTATCGTACCGGAGTCATTCATACCTCGCGTGGCGGCGCAAAGATGCATGGAGAAGAGGTCACCATTGCCGAGTTATTACAGCAGTCCGGTTATCAGACCGGGATCTTCGGGAAATGGCATCTGGGGGATAATTATCCGATGCGGCCCCAGGATCAGGGATTTACAGAATCGCTGATTCATAAGAGCGGGGGGATTGGTCAGAGTCCCGATCAACCCAACAGTTATTTTAATCCGAAACTGTGGAAGAATGGTGAAGCGTTTCAGTCCACCGGATATTGTACGGACGTTTTTTTTGATGCGGCGCTGGAATTTATTGATCAACAGAAACAGGCAGATAATCCGTTCTTTGTTTATCTCTCGACTAACGCGCCTCATACGCCTCTGGAAATTGCAGAGTCCTACTGGAAACCTTATCAACAGCAGGGACTCGATGAAACAACGGCCCGCGTATATGGAATGATTACGAACCTGGATGAAAACATTGGAAAGCTGTTATCACATCTGGATCAAACCGGACTGACTGAGACGACTCTGGTTCTGTTTCTGGGAGATAATGGCCCGCAACAGAAGCGGAATACTGGAGGCCTGCGGGGACGGAAATCCTGGATCTATGAAGGGGGAATCCGAGTTCCCTGCCTGGCGCATTGGCCTGGTCATTTTCATGAGGGAACAAAAATAGATCAGATCGCCGCACACATCGATCTGATGCCCACGTTGTTGGCTCTGACGGATACACTACGTCCGGAAGCTCTCAAGCTGGATGGAGTGGATCTATCACCGCTGTTGACGGGAAGTAAAAAAAAATTGCCGGAACGAAGTCTGTTTTTTCAGGTGCATCGAGGCTTGACACCTCAACGTTATCAGAATTTCGCGGTCGTGACAGATCGGTTCAAACTGGCAGGTTACCCGGGCACTTTCGGAAAAGAAAATCTGATACTGCAGGCAGAGCCCGTTCTGGAATTGTATGATCTTTCGGTCGACCCGGTGGAGCAGAAGAATGTGCTGGATTCACATCCGGAGACTGCAAAAATTTTGCTTAAACAATATGAAGACTGGTTTTCAGAGATGAGAACAACACGGAATTTTGAACCTGGTCTGATTGTCATTGATCGGGAACAGGAGAAGTCCAGCATCCTGTGCCGTTATCAGGATGGATCCTTCCAAGGGGGTATTTCAGAAGGCTGGATGGTGGAAATCGTCCGGCCGGGTCTGTATCGAGTGAAAATCAATCAAGAAACGACAAGGCCTGGCAAACTATGTGTGAACTGGCAGGGCAGGACAGTGCATGATTTCCTGAAGGTCGGGGAGTCCGCTGCTGAGTTCGAGCTGACAGCCGGGACCGGGCTGCTTGATATCTGGTTTCAGGTGGAAGGAGAGGATCGGATTTACCCCGGTGATAACAGTCCGCAGGGTGATGTTGTTCTCACTCAGATCAAATAAAAAACCGGCGGGAAAATCTGGTTCCCCGCCGGTTACGCTGTTTGATAATGTCAGCGGAATGTTTTAATAGTTCCAGTCCAGACCGACACTCCAGGTTCCGACACTCCATTTTTCCCGTTTCACATCAATGGAAGGGAACAGGCCTCGTGTTGGCATCCCTGTCCAGAGAATACTTTCGTAAGGGCGTGTGACTTCACCGGCGACAATGTAGGTATAGCCGACTTTAAGTTTGGCTTCTTCCAGCAGTTTCATGCGTTTCAGCACTGGTACTTTGTCGAAGAGGTTCATTTCAGCAAAGATCGATTGTTCAAACAGTGGTGAAACATGCGTATGTGTCTGGTAAGAGCTGAACTGGTTTGGATTGGGGTCATCGGCGGTTGGTGTGATCAGGGCCTGAGGACGATCAAAGTCGGTCGGATCGTCCCGGGTAATCATACCAATATTATCACCATTGAGTTTGATCTTTTCTCTATTAGCCATGATACCGAGTTTAGTCTGACCCCAGATCTTGAACTTATCGCCTCCCAGATCAAACTGAAAACCGATTTCTGGACCAGCCAGATTCGTATCGACTGTGTTGTTGACATAGGAAGTCACAGGGTCATTCTGGAAGAGGAAAATGACGGCAGTGGTGGTGCTGGTAGTACCGGTAGAATCGTCTTCAGAGAAACCAGTGTTGTCAATAATACCATCCTGGTTTTCGTCGGTACCAGTGGGGAGTGAAACCAGTTTCAAGTCAGGTTGGGTGCTGGCAGCCGTTGTTCCTTCGGCGTAAATCAGACCACTGTCACGACCGTAGAAACTGAATCCTTCCCGGACCTTCAAGTAGCGAGCACCCGCCAGACCACGGATTTTCAGATTTTTCTTATCCACAATGGGTGTTGACATCCAGGTTACATTGGTTCCCCAGGACTGACTGACGGTTTTAATCCGAAAGTCTATGTCATAAGGGACAGAAACCCCGTCAACGGTACCGTCATCCAGAGGGAGTGAAGCGAGGTTTTTCAGTTCCTCTTCCAGGATTGATGCAATATCTGTGACAGAGTAGCCTGGAATCGCATTGAAAATGTAGTCTGGAGGTGACATCAGAATATCAAAGACTGCCTGATTGGCCGGATTTGATTTGTGTGTTGATCGTTCATCAGCTGACCAGCCGGAATCAGCTCGTGCGAGCCACCAGCCAGTCAATTCAAACCCGCTGTCATCGTCATTCATCCAACCCCAGCGAATTCTTGTACCAGGGGCATTCATGTTCGGGACGACATCGTAAGTGGTACGGTCAAAGAAATTCAGTCCCGTATTATCGTTGAACTGATCGAAGTATTCTTCATCTGTTTCCAGGATCAGTTCGTCTTCCATCATATGCAGATAGGAAATGGAATCATTATTTCCGAGTACGGCACTCCCCGGTCGGCGATATCGACCGAACAGGGCCTCCATGCTGAAGAAATGTCTTTTCCCCTGGTTGCTTGATCGAAACATCCAAAGACCATCTTTTTCAACACGATGTTGTTGAAACTGATGTTCGAAGGGGGACATCCGGGGGAATGCACTAACCGGTGCCTCGGGACCTATATTCATAGGAACTCCCGGTGCTGTCGGTGGTCCATATGGTCCCGCTGGCTGCTGAAAGTAGCCGGGCGGTGGCGGTGGGACCATGGTTCGTGCATAAGGGTGTGCCCCGGGATCGTATGATACAGGTTGTACCATCCCGGCTCCCTGGTATGAGGGCGGATATCCCTGCGCATGTACTTGAGAGTGTGCATGCGAGATGAGAACGATGCTCAATACCGGTGCTAGCCAATGAAGAAGCCGCATCTATACGTCCTTACAAACAGCGGAAACTTTGATAACAATCCGCGCGGTCTAATACGGAAAAGCGCGGAGTCTGTTGCTGGTTATATCGGACAGTGCTTCTGGTAAACTGTAGCGATTATTCGGAAGATGCCGAATTTTCCTGTTTCAATAGTCTTGACGGTTTTAATGGTACGACATCTGTGCGAACACATGTATATACGATAGGCTTGCGATCCCTCAAGACGGGATTCATCTGAGGTGGTATGAAACAGGGTGGTGCAGACGTAATGTATTGTTAAATAAGGAGATATTAAGAGACGTGCTATACGAAGCCCTGAATCAGATTCAGGCCGGTCATCAATCAAAATTCAGGTCACCCGGATCTGTGTAAATACGACAAAATTAGAGGACCGGGCCGATACTCCAGGGGCAAAATTCTTCATCTCCGATGCCTTGAGCCTCGCTTTTTGTTTTTTTACCACTGGCTACTTCGATAATCAGCTCAAAGATTTCCTGCCCCACCTGCTCGACAGAAGTGCCATGCAGGATGCGGCCGGCATCCAGATCCATATCCTCTTCCATGCGTTCGAACATGGGGGTATTGGTCGAGATTTTGATACTGGGAACCGGTTTACATCCAAAACAGCTGCCTCGCCCTGTAGTGAAGGCGACCACATTCGCACCGCCGGCGACCATGCCGGTGACGGAAGCCGGGTCATAGCCTGGGGTATCCATGATGACAAAGCCTTTTTCGGTAACCGGTTCTGCGAAGCGGTAGACTTCACGCAGCGCGGTGCTGCCCCCTTTGGCGATGGCTCCCAGCGATTTCTCGTAAATCGTGGTCAGGCCGCCTCTTTTGTTACCTGGAGAAGGGTTGTTATCAATGACGACTCCAAATTTTCCCGTGTATTCTTCCCACCAGCGAATGCGTTCGATGAGTTTTTTTCCGATTTCCGGTGTGATGGCCCGTCGTGTCAGAAGGTGTTCACCGCCATAGATTTCGGAAGTTTCCCCCAGAATGGAAGTCGCACCATGAGCGACCAGCAGATCACTGGCGATGCCGAGTGCCGGGTTGGCCGTCACACCACTATTACCATCACTGCCTCCGCACTCGGTGCCCAGAATCAATTCGGAGACAGGAATGGGGACGCGGGTGACATCATTGACCTGAGGCAGATATTCCTTCAGCAGAGCCGAAACCTGCTTGACTGTTTTAGCAATGCCCCCCATATCCTGAATGTTAAGTACCAGTGGCGCGTTTGCAGGTGGCTCTTTCAGGTTAGGAAGCTGAACCAGTCCTTCAGAATCAGAGAGAAACGCGCCTTGCCCTGTTTCACAGCCCAGTCCCAGAATTACGTAAGCTCCTATATTGGGGTGCTTCGCAAAACCACCCAGGGTACGCATCAGCTGATGATGATCTTCTCCGTCATACTGCATCGCACATCCCCCTTTGTGAACCAGGGGAATAATGCCATCAATATTAGGGAAGTCTTTGAGAGAAGTTTGTGCCAGTTCCCGGGCGATGTACTTGGAAGCGGTAGCAGAGCAGTTCACGGTACTGACGATTGCCAGATAATTTCTGGTCCCCGCTTTCCCATTCGGACGCCGGTAACCCATAAAGGTGCGGCCTGTGATCGGCTCGGGTGGCGCGGGGACATCAGTTGAGTATGCATAGTCCAGGCTCAACTCACCTGCTGCCAGGTTATGGCTGTGGATCCAGTAGCCGGGTTGAATATCACAGGTGGCAAAGCCGATCACCTGACCAAATTTGCGGACCGCTTCCCCTTTGTTGATCTGTTTAATCGCGACTTTATGTCCCAGATCGATGTCTTCCCGGGTGGTGACGCTTTCCGTTTCTGATAATTCACACTCCTGATTCTCGCCGACCGCATTGCGTGCGATGGCGATATTGTCATCAGGATGTAATTTTAACAGCGGGGAGTGGGCGACGGCAGACATATTCGTTTAACGATCTAATTGAGAGATAATAAGGACTTGCAGTTGACTCAGATGACGATCCGGACTGTTTCCTGCTGAACTCTGAAAAGTTCAGGTGACCTATCATAGAATATCTCGATTTGTGACTGCAGAATCAAGGGAGCGATCAGTCATCCATCAGTTTGCCTGGTCAATACGCGTCTTTTTTCGTGCGGGAACCGGTTGATTTGTGCGAGGATTCCAGAATTCAGAGGCCCGCGCAGGATTGTATTCAGGATTTATGACAGGCAGGGCGGCGCCCGTGCTGGCTCTCCAGTCTGCCAGTTTCTGCTGCAATTCCACCGCTTTTTCCCGATTCTTTTCAGCCAGATTCGTGGTCTCGGACAGGTCCTGTTTCAGGTTATAGAGTTCAAGGTTGCCATCTGCGAAAAATTCAATCAGCTTCCAGTCTCCTGCGCGAATGGCACCTGCCGGGGTCGAGTGATGGTAATGCGGATAATGAAAATAGATCGCATCGCGGTTGAGATGGTTGGCGGGATCTTTTAAGAGAGGAACCAGACTCAGCCCGTCGATGGTCTGGTGTCCGGAAGGGTTTGCATGTGCAATCTCTGCAAAAGTAGGCCAGAAATCGACGCTGATGGTGGGCTCGGCACACGTTTTACCCGCGGCAGCAACTCCCGGCCATTTGATAATCAACGGCACCCGAATGCCCCCTTCATAGAGTGAGCCTTTCTCATCTCGGAGTGGGGCGTTTGTGGAAACGATATCACCGCCAGAAAAACTTTGTCGCAGACCACCATTGTCCGAGGTGAAGATCACCACGGTATTATCAGTCAGATTCAGTTCCCTCAGTGCAGCGACGATGCGGCCCACACTGTCGTCCACATGGGCGACCATGGCGGCGTAAACAGGGTTATTAATGCCGGAAGCCGGTTTGGGTTTCTGCTGATATTTCCGGATCATTTGCTGTTTGGCTTCCAGCGGGATGTGAACTGCATAATGCGACAACTGGACGAAGAAAGGATCTGATTTGTTTTGTTTGATAAACTCAATCGTTTTATCGGTCAGGAAATCGGCGAGATAGGCTTTGTCGGGAACCTCTGTGGGAGGTGTCGTACGGAAGCGGGGCGCAAAATGACGGCCGCCTGTTACCAGTGAAGTCTGGTATCCCTGCTGGTCCGGGTTATGTGATTCCGGCCCCAGATGCCATTTTCCGAAGTAGGCGGTATTGTAGCCTGCCGATTGCAGAAGCTCGCCAGGTGTGACGATGTCCAGAGGCAGATGGGGTGCATTTTCAGGGACAATCAGTTTTTCGAACGGACGCCAATGTCCGGGGATGAAATCAGTCAGATGCAGTCGTGCCTGATATTGACCTGCCTGGATACTGGCCCGCGTGGGAGAGCAGACCGGGCAGGCAGCATAAAAATCGGTGAAGCGCACGCCATCGCTGGCCAGTTGATCGATATGGGGCGTGTCGTGAAACTGGTTTCCGTAACTGACAGGGTCGGGCCAGCCCATGTCATCAATCAGGATGAACACAATATTCGGTCGGGAAGCAGAGGCCTTCTGTTCTGCCTGCAATATGGTTTCAGGAATTGACAGCAAACACACGGCGAATAACAGACTCTGGTGCAGTGATTTCAGCTTCATATAATGATCCTCCCAAAGCGACGAGATGCGTGGTTTACTTTTTACGATAAAAATCGGGACCCTTGCTACGATATCCCGGAGCCGGCAGTTGCTCCCAGGGGACGACTCCCACTTTTTCAGCCCAGGTCTGCCAGGTATCTGCGAGGGAGGCAGCGCGCTCCGGTTGTGATTTTGCCAGATTATGCAGTTCACTGCGATCCTGGCTCAGATCGTAAAGTTCCCAGTCATGCTGATGTTCTTTAACCAGTTTCCAGTTTCCCTGGTGAATGGCTTGGTTGCCTTCATGCTCCCAGAAGAGTGTGCGTGGTTTTGTCTGTTCCGGATGCTGAAAAGTGGGCAACAGACTCTTGCCTGCCAGCGGAGTAATCTGTTTACCGTTGCGCGTCCTGGGATATTCCGCTTTGGTAATGTCAACAAAGGTGGCCAGCAGATCAATGACGTGTCCGGTCTGTCGTGTCCAATCACCAGTCTGTTTGATTTGAAGAGGCCAGCGGGCAATCAGGGGTGTTGAAATGCCCCCTTCATGCATCCACATTTTATGGAAGCGGAACGGGGTGTTGCTGGTATTGGCCCAGCCGACTTCGGCACAGCGGAAGGATTCGCGTGTGCCTGTGACTGCGCCTGGCTGGTGTCCGCGATCGATGTACTCGGCACTGGCACCGTTATCAGACAGAAAGAGCACCAGGGTATTGTCCGCAGCATCCATCTCATCCAGCTGTTTGAGTACCTGTCCGATGCCTCGATCCATGCTGGTGATCATGGCGGCGTAGACGGACATCCGCAGATCCCATTCCTGCTGTTCCTTTTTCGAGAGTGATTCCCACGCTTTGGCATCGGGGTCGCGCGGGGAGAGCGGGCTGTTGATTAGTCCGAACTCCTGCATTTTCTGATGGCGCTGTTTGCGGAGTTGATCCCAGCCTTTCAGATAGTTTCCTCGATAGCCTGCGATATCTGCGGGCCAGGCATGGAGCGGAAAATGCGGAGCCGTATAAGCGAGGTACATAAAGAAGGGTTGTTGCAGCTGTTTTTGTGCATGATCTTTCAGGCAATCGACTGCGCGCTGGCTGAAGGCATCGGTGACGTAGTAGTCCTGCTGCGGAGGCTTGATATGCTGATTGTCTTCATAAAGTGGTCGGGGAGCAAAATAGTTTCCACCTCCCCCGGTGCCATAGGCGCGGGTGAAGCCTCGTCCCAGCGGCCAGTTTTCGTTGGATTCTTTCATGCGATACGTCAAATGCCATTTGCCGACGTGATAGCACTGGTAGCCTGCTGGCGAAAGGACCTGGGGAATGCTGGCACAGTGTTCGTTCAGTTCACCCTGATAGCCGGGCAGTTTGTCGTTTCGGTTCATCCAGCCCATACCCGACTGATGTGGATACAGGCCCGTCATCAGGGAAGCACGCGTGGGGCAGCAGCGACCGGCATTATAAAATTGAGAGAATCGCAGGCCGTCTTTCGCCAACTGGTCCAGATGGGGAGTCCGGATTTCCGAACCGTAGCAACCCAGGTCTGAAAATCCGAGGTCGTCGGCCATGATCAGGACGATGTTGGGGGGCTCAGCCGCACAAGGTGCTACCCATACACAGGGTAAAAGCAGGCCAAGCAGGAGCAGCAAACCAGGCCGATTCCGGCGGCGGGTTGCATGATGTGACTTTCGATTCTGGTGCATGATGATTCGATTGGTCCTTTGCGAGAGCGTCCGCATTGGGAACGGTATTATGGCAATCAGGGTGAGCCTGTTATGCGAAGTACATTAATTGTCTTTTACTCTGTTACTTTCCGTCTCCTGCAGCAAGCTGTCAGCGTATTCTGGTAGTGACTCTGATGGGGCAGCATGCGGTGATTGCTGCATGATTCATAAATCAGAAAAAAAATGGCAGTTAACTGGTAGAAAGGGGAAGTCATTGAATGAGGGAAGCTTGCAGGAGCGATTTTCTCTGACAGGCTTTCCTGTTATCAATTATCACTTCCGGGTTTGGAGAGAGTCAATGAGCCGACAGGCTTTTCGGAGAATTCTGAGTTCTTTAGTGAAACTGATTTATTCATGTCAGCTCGTCAGGATTCTGATATTGCCTGTGAGTTTCGGCGATTCGCTGGTCGTCGGCATCCAGCTCAGAGTGACGCGCCGCAGGTTGGAATTTTCAAAAATTCAAAATGAATGCTTACTATCTCTAAGGGATCGTAGTGTATCACTGCAGCGTGTTCATCTCACGACTCGAAATGACTTCAGGTAAAATCCAAGGGGAAACGGGACTGTGCAGGAAACAGGAAACGGGGGCGCGGAGGTCCGCCTGTACGAACCGTTTTGAATAGAAGCTGGAGTGTTCCCCTGATTTATGATTCTTCCAATTGTTTCAATGTCGCCATTCTCGTCAGAGACACCAGACCGTCAAGACTGACTCATAAAAGCAGGTGGCGAGACCAGTGTGAAGTGCTATGGTATCATGCTGATTTGTGCCCACAGTCTGGTGAAGTAATCCGACTTGTGTCGACCCGCAGATGACTTTTGAGCACTGACTGGGAAAATCGTGCTGAAACCAGTGGCTTTGATCGTGTTGATCTGAGCCCGGTTCCTGATGATCACCTGCAAATGCGGTACACGCGCGCGACTCACAACGTCGTAGTTTGCACCACGGCGCGGGAGGATCAAGTTCAGTATTTTCAGCATTCGGAGGGAGCAGATTGTGAGTGAATCTCTGTTGATATGAGAATGTACACAGCTGTTGATTTGAATGAGTTATCTCTCTCTAAACACATTGTTGCCGGTAATTTGTGTCGATATCTGATGATAAAAATTATATGATAGATCAGTTAATTTATTATGAATTCGATTTTAATGGGGCCACATATGCGAATTCTGATTGGGTGGGATAATCCCGATGAATGCGAACTCATATCTCTGTATCTGGGAGTGAGTGAAAATGAACTGATAATCTGTGCGACACCTGAAGACTTCATGTCGCAGGTGCTCGAGCAGCATGACTGGGACATCATTCTGATGTCGATCATGTCACCGGATCCGCAAACCGCCTTTGATCATTTTGAGCAGATACGGCAGAAGCATCTGGATACCCCCGTTGTAGGAGCGTGTCCCACACAGGGAACCTTTCACGTCGCCCGCTTCTTAACGGCGGGCATGCGGGCTTACATTATCCGCGATGAAGGCGGGGACTTCATGTTCCTGCTGGAAACCACATTACAGAGCGTAGTCGATTCAGTCCGCGCGGAACGCGAACGTTTTGTGGCGGAACGCCTGCGCGAAGAAGTGGAGTCCGTACGTAAACTGCAGGAATCAATTATCCCGACGAACCTGATCTCACCCGACCGGTTTGATGTCACCGCGCGGTATGAATCTTCACAGATTCGTGTGTTCGGTGGTCAGCCTGTGACATTGGCAGGAGGGGATTATTACGATGTCTTTATGCTGGATGATGATAATCTGGTATTACTGGTTGGCGATGCTTCGGGGCATGGCATGAAAGCCTGCATGTCGATCATGACCATGCATACGCTGGTGGGAATGATTCGTTCCAACAAATATCTGGATACGGCTGCCTTCGTGAAGGATGTGAATAACCGATTATGTAATCAGGCCATCGTAAATGATGATGGAGGTTTTATCACGCTGCTCTACGGGATCTTGAATTCCAAGACCAATGAATTTCAATGGACTTCCGCCGGTGCACCAATACCGATGATTCAAGAACTGGAAACCAATCAGGTTCACGAATTGGGGACCATCAACGATGGGGGACTGCCACTGGGAATCGTAGCTGATGCAGAATATGATATTCACACATCTTTTGTCCCGCCTGACAGTCGCCTGCTGATTTTTACGGATGGCCTGGCAGAAGCATTTCCCGGCGAAAAAGAGTCATTTGGCGAATTTGGAATTCCCGGAATCATGCAATCATTGCAGTCATCGCGGAGCGTGAATCTGGAACAGTCGCTCGAAAATCTGTTTCGAGATTCCAATGCTTTTACAGACGGATCTGGCAGGCATGATGATACTTCAGTTGTATTATTAGAGCGAAAAAACTAGAGTCCCTGTAATTATTTGAAGCGAACTGACAGGATAAGTTTGTCTGGTTTTAATGCAGGGTTTTTGGTTTTATGGCAGCTGATCCAGAATTGAATCTCACGTTTATCGAGAAGAAACTGGGAACACTTGGACGTATTTCTCTCTATGCCGGCCTGGTCGGCGTTTACAGTCTGATCCCTGTGATCAAAGAGAACCCGGGGTGGTTACATGATTTTGGTCTGTCCGAGACGCTGAGTGAAGATATTCACAAGTTTGGTGATCTGTCATCGAGTCTGCACGGAATCCTCGGGCTGGTACTCGGACTTTTGCTGGTGTTTCGGACGAACAGTTCTTATTCCCGCTGGTGGGAAGCCCGCAAGTTGTGGGGACGCCTGGTTAATGTAACTCGTAACATGGCAATTAAATTTCGGGAATTCACCAATTTTGACCGCGAAGAATTGCGGGTACTGGCAGGAATGATCGTGGCTTTTCCAGAAGCATTACGCGATCACCTGCGTGAAGATGATGACTTCGATATGTTCCCGGAACTCGAACAGATCGATCCTCCGCCACGGCATATACCGGCTTATATCGCTGACCTGATTTATCGCCGCGTGATTGGCTGGAAACGATCCGGTCTGATTGACGGCGACGAAATGCGAATCATTGATACCGAGGTACGGGAGTTGATGGAAATTTGTGGTGGATGTGAGCGAATCCGCAGAACGCGGCTTTCTCCTTCGTATCGTCTGTTCGTGCGACACTGTATTACGCTTTATCTGTGTACACTTCCCTGGGGACTGGTCGATGACTTCGAATTCTGGACAGTGCCTTTGACGGTGATCATGGCTTACTTCATGATCGGGATTGAAGTAATTGCGCACTCCGTGGAAGAACCGTTCGGGCTGGACGAAGACGACCTTGATCTGGATGGTCTGTGTATCACCATTCGTTCAACTGTCAACGAAATCCTGGATCGCTTCGGTAATCAGACAGAAAAGGGAGCCTGAATTCTGATCAGGCGGTGACCTGTTCCATGAAGTTTGAGTAGGCGTACCAGTCGGGATCGGCTTCCGTATGGAACTCGATCGGCAGTGGTGCTGCGTCAGCAAGTGCCTCGTTCAATACCTGCAGCGCCAGCTCCGCATCACGCAGATACCACTGCCATTCACAGATCTGGTTTCCGGTGATCAACATGGTAAGGTGTCCCAAGCCTGTTTTCAGCCAGATCTCGACCAGTTGTTCTTCAAACTGATTCATCTGCTGCTGATCTTCCGGACCTGGCATGCCTGTAGCGTTGGGCGATGTGTACGACCAGATGATTTCAACCCGGGCGGGAAAATCAGCCGTGCTGATATCCTGTGGGATTTCCGGCAGGAGGCGAAAGAGGACTGAGTATTCATCCTCCATAGCAGTTGCCGTGAGCCATTCCTGTTCTGGTTCATGTGGTTGTTCTGTCAATTGACTGACTCCTGTGATTTGGGCTGCGTCATTAATGAGACGACGATCAGAACAATGAAGCCCAGCGGTATGGTCACCAGTCCAGGTTGACTGAAGGGAACGATCGCATCTGCAGGTTCCCATCCATAGATGCCTTTATACGAGTCGGCACTCAACAGGATCCAACCCAGTGAAGTGATCATCCCGGTGAAGATCGCGACGGTAATTCCCTGCTTGGTCGTTTTAGGCCAGAAGAGCAGCATCACCAGTGCCGGCAGATTCGCGGACGCGGCCACGCTGAAGGCCCAGCCAACCAGGTAGTTCACATTAAACTTTTCAAACAGGATACCCAGAATGATGGCAATCACACCTACGACGACTGATGCAATCTTGGCGATGCGCACTTTAGCGAAATCATTCATTTCGATTTTCAGAAAGCTCGACATCAGATCGTGCACGACTGCGCCACTGGAAGCGATAATCAGACCGCTGACAGTTCCGAGTACTGTGGTGAAGGCAATCGCGGAGATAATGGCGAACAGCCAGTCGCCGATACTCTTTGCGAGCAGGGGAGCAGCCATATTAGAGTTGGTCACGTCCATGGCGCCACTGGTCATGGCTCCCAGCCCCATAAACAGGGTTAAGATATAGAAGTAACCAATACTGCCGATGCCGACGATTGTACTTTTCCGGGCACTGGCCTGATCCTTCACGGTGTAGTAACGGATCAGAATGTGTGGCAGCGATGCGGTTCCACAAAAGAGAGCCAGCATCAATGAGAGGAAGTTGAGTTTTTCGGAGAATTTATCACCACGGATACCGGCAAATTTAGGATGGTTACCGGGACTGAGAACTTTTTCACCCGACGTGGGTTGAGGAAAATAAATCGTCAACGCTGAACCATCCTCTTCTTTAATGGATTCAGACCCCCAGAGGATGATTTCGCTTTCGCGAATGGTACTTAAAAAACTGGTCAGTCCCAGCGGACCCGTCTCTGTTTTATCGCCGGGCAGTTTGCTGACGCGACCGACGGGATAGAAATCGGTTTCTCCTTCGCCTGTACCCTGTGGCAAGCCATTGATGATGACAGCGCCCTGGGATGTGGTCAGTTTGTATTGGGTTTCGGAAAGAAAATACTGCTGTTCTTCATTTTCAGAAATCTTCCAATAAGATGTTTTGCCGTCCTGTATCAGTCGCAGGAATCCTTTTTTCGCCCAGGCTCCCTGATCGAGGGGAGTCAGATTGTCCTGATCGGTGAGTTTCAATTCTGATCTCCATTGCTGAAGATCATTCACCGCAGCGGGGCCCAGGATCTGGAACTGGTGAGTTGTTTTACCATCGTTCACTGGTTCGGTGGAAAGACCACGCTGCAGAATCAGAACGGTGAGAATAGTGCTGAAGATGACGAGCAATGAGCCTTTCAAAAACTGCACGTAGGTTGTACTGACCATGCCTGCTGTCACGACGATCAGAATGACGATGGTCCCGACCATCAATACGCCGACGTAGTGCGGGAATCCAAGCAGAGGGGTAATCAGTGCGCCGGCGCCGACCATCTGGGGAATCAAGTAGAAAATACTGACTACCAGAGTACTGATGGCAGCAGCCAGCTTGATACCTCGAGATTGAAATTTACTGTCGAGCGCGTCGGCGAAGGTAAATCGGCCCATACGTTTGAGTGGTTCTGCAATCACGAACAAAGCCACGATCCAGCCTGCCAGATATCCGATGGAATACAGGAACCCATCGTATCCATAAAAGGCAATCATGCCGCAGATACCCAGGAATGAAGCGGCTGACAGGTAGTCGCCGGCAAAGGCAACCCCGTTCACAAACCAGTGGATGCCTCCACCAGCGGCGAAGTAGCCTTTTGCCGATTTGGCTTTGGCGCCCAGCCAGAAACTGAGTCCGAGGGTTACAGCGACGATGGCACCGAAGATTAAAACGGCCATTAGTGATGGTTCATAAATCATGATTTTGCCTCCCCATTATCTGCAGACGGGGAGTTAATCTCATTGCGGCACAACCAGCCATAAATCAGGGCCAGCAGAAACGCGGCAATAATCAGGGTGAAACCATAGACGATGGCCAGGTTCAAGCCGGCAAAGACGACCACTTCCATCTGGGCAGGCGAAAACGTATTTAGAAATACAAATCCACCATACAACACCAGATAGACTACGAAGAGTTTGAGACCCAGACGCGTGTTTCGCGAAATGGTCTCAAGACTCTCCTGTTCATCTGGCTCATGGGAGCCATGATCAAAACCTGCCATAAGAAGTAAACCCTTTAGATGAAACGCTATTTCGGGCAAGATCAGCCAGAAAGACTGGATCTGAATCAATGATTGAACAGACTATTCAACCGTGATTCGGGTATGGAATCAACTGACTTCAGAACGGGAGCGGCAAAGATATTGAAAAACTGCTGTTTTTAACAGGGAATCAGCAGTCTTCAGCTTTCAGAGGCTGTACAAGCCTGAACGCAACCAGACCTCAATGGATTGAGGTCTTCAAGGTGGAATCCAAAATCAGGTGTTTCCGGTTGGCGTTCAGTTTCTTTTCGCCGATTCCGTTGACGTTTTTCAAGTCATCGAGGGAAGCGAAGGGACCATTGGCTTCCCGGTAGGCTACAATCCGTTTTCCCAGAGAAGGGCCGATACCCTCAAGTTGAGCAAACTCCACCCAGGTTGCCTGATTGATATCAACCTGATATTCGTAGGGGAGATGTGGCAGCCGTTCGATTACAATGGATTTCGTTCCCCAATGCGACAACTGAATTAAATGAATCAGCGCAAGGAGCAGGATGATGGTGAACAGGATCCCCAGGAAATACTGATCATCCCGTTGCAGACCAAGAAATGGTCGTGAGGGGGTTTCGTTGGTTTCCTGGTCCTGCATTGACAATCTGTTCTCGCGTTGAAGAATGATAAAATATACTGAAAAATACAGTAATCGGGAGAGAGAAGATCCTGAAAAGCGAGGACACTAATTGACCTCACTATGAATAACTCATAGAATAAAAGTATAGTTCAATAGAAATATTGCATATCCCAGACCGTTTGCATCATCAAGCTTACAGCCACAAAGAATTTATTCCAACGTTGAGGGGGTTCCGTGCGAAATCTTTTACACTGTACGAAAACAAGTCACCTGATTTATTCGGTCTTCACGTTGGTTTCCATTTCGTTGATAAGTAGCAGTGCTGTCTTTGCACAGGCTAAAGATACTAAAGGTCCGCCTAAACCTCAGGAGATGACCTTAACGGCACAGGGTGGTTGGCCGATTGCGATTACCTACTTTGAATCCAGTAATGCTTCTGAGTCGCCCGTTGTTGTTCTGTTGCATGGTAAGGGAGGAAGTAAACGGGTATGGGATCAGCAGTTTGCGCCCATACTGCAGCAGAATGGGTATGCAGTTGTCTCTGTTGATTTGCGAAAGCATGGCAAAAGTCAGTTGACTGCCGCAGATGCAGGAGGCAATCAGAATCAGAAAGGAAGTTCCCGGGATAAGCTTTCCGCTCTGGATTACAGGGCGATGGTCGGTTTGGATATGGAAGCGGTCTGGAAGTTTCTGTACGAGGAACATCAGAAAAAACATCTAAACATGCAGAAAACAGCAGTCATCGCGTCGGACATGAGTGTGCCGATTGTCTTGAATTATGCTCTATATGACTGGAGTAAAATTCCCTATGATGACGCGCCTGTGCTGGCAGCCAAAACCCCCAAAGGCCAGACTGTGAGAGCACTGGTACTGATTTCACCTGATGCGAGTGTTCCTGGAGTCTCTGCCTCGCGCGCTGCAGTCAAGGTCAAGGAACCAATATTAGGGGTCAGTTTTTTCGTGTGCACTGGTGCCAGCGACTCCCTGGATCGCGGGTCTGCCAACAAGCTCTATACGCTATTGTCCTCCGCACAGGATTCCAAAGAGCGCATGTACTTCAAGGAGTACCCAGGCAAATTGCGAGGTACTGATATGATCGGCAAGCGATTGGGGCTTGAACTGGATATCCTGAAGTTTCTGGATAAGCACCTGAAAAAGCTGCCTGGTGACTGGTCTGATCGCCGTCCCCGTTATGATCGGGATGAGTAATCGCGCTACCGTGTTTTGAGGGTAATTACTGTCAGGCTGCTCTTTTTTGTTGGGTTTCATCCTGGCAGGTAACCTCGCAGATTGACAGAGATTTCAAGGCAATCCTGTCTGACAGCATCGCGATTTCGGTTTTGATCTCATTGATTTCGCGTTCTTTCTCAAGGAGCTGGGCTTCCAGGCGTGTGATCCGTTTTTCCGGATTTCGTTGTAGTAATCGGTTAATGACCTCCAGCATGAGGAGTGCACGGTAGAGCTTCATTACCAGACTCTTTAAGCGAAACACCCGCGCGGACTTCAGCAGCCCAGCCATGCGAAACGCCCGCAGGAAGGCAATCATCGGCAGGCAGATGACGGCCAGGTCGATCCAGTGTTTGCGACAGTAGTCTACGCGTTTGTGTTCAATCGAGATCATTACAATGAACTCAAGCGTGAATGCAAACCAGATGAACCCGGTTGCTAAAGCAGTGATATCCGCCATCAGGGGGCTGGCTTCAATCTGTTTCTGCCAGTAATGTTCGAGCGCAAACAGTGGGAGCACCAGCAGGGCGATCACCAGCATAGGCACGGAAAAGGATTTTCTCACACGTTCCAGAAATGCTTTATTGACTTCCCGCCACGCCAGAATGGGAAACCAGATCGCGCGTCCCGTCATTTGGTCTCGTGCGCAAATTCTGAGAGGGGGAGCCAGGCAGTACAGCAGATTAAATTTCCAGCGGGGACTTCCCAGTGCAATATGTGTGATGGCTTCAACGACGAAGCAGGGGTAGAGCAGGAACAGGCACCAGTTGCAGATATCCAGTGCGATTCCCGGCGATTCCAGATTGAAGAGATGTAGCGTGCCCGCGAAAAAAGCGAGAAACAGAATAGAACAGCAGAACATGGGGGCTGCTGCAAACTGGTCGATTTTTTTGGTGTACCGATTCATGGTTCTCATCACTGCAAATGGGATCTGTGAAAAATACATCCCAATGAAAAGGTCTGCTGAGCTGGGGGGAGGAGTTATATGGGATATCGGCAATAGCGTCTATTTAGAATAACCAGACCAGACTGCCAGAACGAAAAACAAGCTAATCAATTTGATAACATGTTGGGGCGGGTGGAATGCCTGTAAACGTTGTTTAAATTTAACTGATCACTACAGGTTAGCCGAAAATCCTACCTGTTTTAATATTAATCAGATTAAGTGATGGCTGTTTGTAGAAATGATGTCGTAATTGTTACAAATATTGATCTGGTGTGTTGCTAAAATGATCTATTTGGCTTTAGTTGTATGTGTATAAGTTGTTGTATTGTAATGGTATAGTGTGATGTGTTGATGGTGGTTGTTGTAGTTTGGCACGGCGAGTGCATTAGCTGTTATTTGCCACGATGTGGTTTAAATGATAACAGTAACTCGTTTTTTCAAATGTGGAGAAATCTCAATGAAACGTTTCCTTACAACTTTAGCTATTTGCGCTGCGGCTGTTGTGATGCTGTCTGACGACTCTCAAGCTGCTGAAACTCAGACAGCTTTCTTTCAACCTCGTCCCGGTGGTGTGGTCGATGTGATTACCTCGCCTTTTCGTGCGTTAACCAGACCTGTCAGCTATCGGACTGCACAGCAGACGTATCGTCCCTATTATGGTCAGACATCTTATGGCCAAGCTTCTTATGGCAGGACGAATTGTGTTAATGGTGTCTGTTCCCCCACCAGTAACTTCACCAGCAATTACGCCAGTCCCTGTGCCTCGGGTAATTGTGGAACCGGATATGGCTCTGCCAGTTGCCCCGGTGGGAACTGCGGAACGCCTTACGGTACAGCCAACTGCCCTGGTGGTAACTGTAACTTGACTCAATACCGTTATCCTACCCAGAACTATACCGGGTACCGCGGAACAGGGTTTAACGGTGTACAGCAATACCCGGCTTACCGCCCGGTAACCCAGCCCGTATACCGGACGTCTGTACCAGCATCTACTAATTCCATCCGAAATGATCCATTTTTCCCTTAAGAGTAAAGTATATTTCACTGGAAAACTGGTTCAAAACTACAGGATGAAAAATGTGGTTATGCAAGCACTGAGCTGCTGGAACGTTCCAGCAGCTCAGTTGTCATTTTTGGGAAATTGTTCTGGGTAAAGTTGTTTTACTTGTTAAACTATCTACACCTCTCAGTTAATTTATGTATAAACTGAGTGTTGATTGAATAAAGTACTCAGCGATCTTTCTCTCGGTCATAGCTTCAATCAGATACTGATTTTAAAGTTCTCAATTTCAGAAAAAAAAAGAATGATCAATTACTGGCAGGGACGTCGAAGTATAGAATTAGGGATAATGGTTAGAATTTAATGGCGGTTGCCTCTGTTCTGTGGCATGAGGCTGACAGCCGTTTTGAAATATTTAAAGATATGTAACTGTGTTAGACGGAAAGTTCTGATTTCTTTTTTTGGCGCTCAGGAGAAGATTCAATTATTTTCACATTTAAACGTTTGATGCAGTCATTGTGAGGAACAGGTCAGCAATGGGTCGCGAATTGGTACACTCTCTCAGCTCCCCGATTCATTCAATGCATACTTTTTCCTACGGCGCGGTGCCGCAGGATAACGGGGTGCTTTTTTCCGTTTACAGTCGATCAGCCACATCAATGTGGCTTTTACTGTATAATCATGTTGATGATACAGAGCCTTCGGAAGTCATCCGTTTCAATCAGGAATATGGACGCCTCGGAGATATCTGGACTGCATTCATCTCCGGCATTGGTCCAGGCCAGCTTTATCACTTTCAGGCAGATGGTCCCTTTCAGCCGGAAATCGGCCAGCGATTTGATAAGCGGGCGCGACTGATTGACCCTTATGCGAAAGCGCTAGCAGGAAATTTTCAGCCTGCATTAGATGGTATCGTGCGGCCTCCTAAATGTGTGGTTGTTGATGATCAGTTTGACTGGCAGGGAGATCGGCATGTCCGTCACCATCTGGCTGATACTGTCATATATGAAATGCATGTGCGTGGTTTTACCAACTCACCTTCCAGTGGAGTGGAGAATCCCGGCACTTATCTGGGAGTCATTGAAAAGATTCCTTATCTGATTGACCTGGGCGTCACCGCGGTCGAGTTAATGCCCATTCACGAATTCCCGATGAATGAGGCCGATGGTACTTTCACAGACCATCAAAACTATTGGGGATATGAAACATTGGCCTTCTTTGCACCGCACCGTGGTTTTGCGACGAGTTCAGAACCAGGGGGGCAGGTACGCGAATTCAAAGAGATGGTGCGAGCACTGCATAAAGCCGGCATCGAAGTGATTCTGGATGTAGTATTCAATCATACTGCGGAAGGAAATGAGAATGGTCCAACCCTCTCATTCCGTGGACTGGAAAACCAGGTTTATTACCATCTGGATCAAGGTGGAAAATACTATAAAAACTATTCCGGTTGTGGAAACGCAATTAATGGAAACCATCCGGTTGTTCGGGAAATGATCTTCCATTGTCTGCGGCACTGGACCTGCAATTATCATATTGATGGTTTCCGTTTTGATTTAGCTTCGATTCTGAGCCGTGATCGTAGTGGTAATCTCGTCCCCAGTCCTCCCCTGGTGGAAGCGATCGCAGAAGATCCCTTGCTTGCAGATACCAAGCTGATCGCAGAAGCCTGGGATGCTGCCGGCGCATATCAGGTCGGCTCCTTTTCACACATTCGCTGGGCGGAGTGGAATGGCCGTTACCGGGATGATATTCGTCGATTCTGGCGAGGTGATGTTCCTACGCTAGGCGATTATGCTACCCGGCTTTCAGGGTCGAGCGATCTCTATCAGGAGACGGGACGCGAACCATTTCATGGCGTGAACTTTATTACCGCACATGATGGTTTCACGCTGAATGATCTGGTGAGCTATGAACACAAGCACAATTATGCCAACCGCGAAGATAATCAGGATGGCGAAAATAACAACATCAGCATGAATTTCGGCGCTGAAGGTCCTACTGATGATCCTGCCATTATCGGGATGCGTGAGCGACAGATCAAGAATATGCTGGCGACGCTCTTTTTGAGCCAGGGTGTCCCGATGCTGCTCGCTGGTGATGAATGCCGCCGAACTCAGCGGGGGAACAACAATACCTACTGTCAGGATAACGCCATTTCATGGTTTGACTGGTCGCTGGTCAATAAGTACAAAGGTCTGTATCGATTCTGTAAAGAACTGATCCATTTTCGGCTTTGTGAGCCAACCCTGAGACAGCGGAATTTTCTCACCGGTCAATCAAATGGTGTTGAGAAACTGCCCGATGTCAGCTGGTATAACGTCATGGGACAATCTGTCGACTGGCGCCATGATAAGAACTGCCTGTTGTGCATATTGGGTGCAAGACACACCTCACGCAGGGTGCGCGATGGTTCTGACTTGATGATTCTGGTTAATTCCTCACATGATCCGCAGGCATTTGAATTGCCTGTTGGAATCAAACCTAAGGAGTGGAACCTGACTATCGATACTTCAGCCCGTTCTCCGATGGATATTTTCCCCAAACGGGATGGAGCGACGTTGTATCCTCGTGTTGCCGTCCTGCCGCCACGCTCACTGCGTTGCTATGTCCGTCGGAGTGGTCGTAAATAAGCAGATTGATGATCAGATCAACTGCATGATGACGATTACAATTCCCAGTGGAATGCACCAGTAGGCGAAGTAGTGCAGCTTGCCTTTTTCCAGCCAGCGCACGAGCAGCCAGAGTGACACAAGTCCTACGACTGCCGCGATCAGGGCGCCGATGAGTAACAGACTCAGGGGCGTGCTGAGGTGCTGGCTCGAAATGATTTCCGCCGTCTCCAGTATGGTGGCGCCGGAAATCGCCGGGATGGCAAGTAGAAAAGAGAAGGTGGCTGCCGACTGCCGCGACATCCCCGTGAGCAGTCCTGCAACGATGGTACTTCCACTGCGGGAGATTCCCGGCAGAATGGCAATTGCCTGCGCCAGTCCAATCAGAATTGCCTGCTTGTAAGTGATTTTTGTGTAGCTCTGGTCGTGATGTGGAATGCGAGGAATCAGCAGCAGGAGCAGGCCGGTCACAGGCAACATGCAGCCTGCCAGCAGAGGGCTTTCCAGATAGTGCTCTGCATATTTTTTGGCCGCCAGTCCAATCACGACAACTGGCAGTGTGCCCACAATCATCAGTGGAATGACACGCATGTCCCGGCTTAATAGCCGAAAGATCGTTTTGTGATAAAAGATCAGGATCGAGAGCAGTGTTCCCGCATGCAACACGATATTCACATCGGTCTGATCTGCCTGGATCTTCAGCAGGCTCTCCACGATTACCAGGTGCCCGGAAGAGCTGATCGGCAGGAATTCGCTGATACCCTGAATGATGGACAGCAGTATCATTTTTAACCAGGTCATGGGGACATCTTTTCAAGGAAACGGGAAGCGATTGACTTCGACCAGCGTAGGAACTGATCAATGTGGATTGATGAAGACAATTTTTCGGAGTTACAATCCTGTGGAGTCTGAAGTGATGTAAGTGCAAATAATGATTGGAATTACAAATAGTGATACATGTTGCATCTAGATGAAAATCATTAGAGTCTCTTGCAGAGACTCTATAACGAGGAATCGGAATCTTGTCAATTTGAGTCGAGTTTAACGGTTGAACGGGTTAGCTTGAGTCGCTATGGTTGTTGCCTATTGTAAATGAGATTTCTAAATGTCTTTAAATTGTAATGGATCACAATGAATACACTCATCCCAGCAACATTGGTGTTATCTCTTTCCTTAGCACCAGCCCAGTCAGTGGAAGTGCCTGCGTTGCCCGAAAACGTCATTCAACTCTTTAAAATGGAAGAAGACGTTTCCAGCCATCAACTGTTACTGTTTACAGCAAGCTGGTGTCCTGCCTGTGTGCAGATGAAGAACAATGAATTTCCCGCGCTCAAAAGGCAGAACTGGGAAATCAGTGAATCAGAATCAAGTCACATTCGAGTGATTGATGTCGACCAGCACGCAGATTTGACAGAAAAATATCACGTGCAGTCCTTGCCGACGCTGATCCTGGTTGTCGACGGCAAAGAAGTCAGTCGATCTGGTTCATTGAATGCCTACAGCATTGCTGAGATGTTCTACAATCGCAAATAGTCTGTGATCATCTTGTCTGCAGAATCCCAGCTTTTTAAGCCTTGAGTCTCGTAAGGTAAGAGGTCCCCTGGTGAAACAGGGAAGTGTTCTGACTTATTGCCTTGCTTGAGAGCCGACGTGCTTTGTCGGCTCATTTACTTTCCAGGACCCCAAGATCCTGGAGCCTGCGATTTCTGAGCGGAGTTGATGTACCTCTCCCCGCATGCGTTCCAGTGCATGCTGTTGAGAGTAGACCTGGCGACACTCGCGTTCCAGATGTGGAAACAGTCCGTGTGAAAGTCTGGTCTTGGCCAGATGGTCTGCCAGCTGATTGATCTCCTGTTCCAGTCCTCGCTTCAGTTTGCGGGTAAACATCATCACCAGGAACCCGGTCCAGATCAGAAAAATGACTCCTGCAGTGACGTAAAAATCAATCGCCAGGATATTTGATTCGTCCAGGAACGAGTCGTAGAAAAAGTTTTTTCCAATACGGACCAGTGCATAAACGACCAATGCCAGAAACAGGGTTTCATACACACAGCGTGTAAACCAGCCGGAGTTTTTATGCGCGAGACGGGTAATGATGCTGTCGATTTTTGTGCCTGCATCATTCAGGAACTGTTCCTCGACATGCGCTGCTTCGGTTTGCAGATATTCCAGTGACCCGATCTGGTGTCCTGGCGGAGGGGTGAGACCTGCCGCCTGTGTATAGCCGTCAATCAATAGTTGTGATTCGCGCAGTTTATTATCATCCAGGCCAAATGAACCAATGCGTTTAATGCGGTCATCCGCCGCCTGTTCCTGATGGCGATTTCCCAGCCAGCGGGCGCCCTGCAAGGCACCGATCAATGCGACCTGTGCTGAATTTCTGGCACGAAACAGACTGGCTGAGGCGACCAGATTTCCTAATCCGTTATACAGGCGGAGCATCATGGAAAACGGACTCGAGCCCCAGGAATCGGAAACACAGGAAAGGAGTCTGCGTTCCCAGAGATTGCGACTGACGAGTAATTCCGACCGTAGTTCTTGTGACATTTGTCCGGTGAGTACAACCTGTTGCTGTTTCAAAAATGCTTCGAGTTCATGGACTGCAGGCAATCCGTTTTCGATTTTGCCTGCGCAGTGGTCGATGGCATTTTGCATTAACTCGAGCAGGTTGGCGCGGCGGACCTGGAGGCGTTCTGACTTGCCGAGCTGGGCACTCAAAATATTCTGTAAAGCAGCGAATTCCGGGTCGGGAGTGCGGTCTGCCAGCTGATCTTCCAGCGCCTTGACCGAATCGACAAAGTAGATTTCCGGTACTTCAAACTGTTGTGAAAGTTGCTGTTTCCAGTCTTCGCGAATGTCTTCATCCAGGCCGGCATGTGTCTGTACAAAGATCAGTCGTCGGCCGATGGCTGCCTCAATCAGTTCCTCGGAGACCCGCGCGGAGCGGTATTTCTGCTGGGTCGAGGTGTAGAGCAAGATGTCACACAGTGGGATGATGTGCTGCAGGCGGGTCAGGTTATTTTCTTCGAAGTTGGATTCAGACGTGTCCGGGTCCGGGCAGTCGATCAGAATGATGTTCTGCAACTGATCCAGTTTTTTCTGTTCAACATGAAACTGACTCAGGTCCAGCCCCAGTCGATCGAGGTCGGTCTCCGGATGTGCAATCAGGACCGGCTTGGTCGTTGTCGGTCTCTGTCTTCCAGATGTGGTGCAGTACGATCCAATCAGAGCATTGACGAGGCTGCTTTTTCCTGTTCCGGTGCCGCCAAAGGTGGCGATGACCAGAGGAGATTCCAGGCGTACGCGGAGCATGCCCAGCCGTGGCAGGAGCTGCTGGATTACCGCCTGACATTGTTGTGCAGTCTTCCAGTGTGTTTGCTGCTCACCCCAGTGTTTGAGCTGATGAATCAGGTTGTCCACAGCTGCCAGCAGTTCAATTTGTGCTAATTCGGATGTAGGCATGGTTTCTGTCTTTGTTTCTGGTCTCATGTCTCGGGTAAGGTTTGACACTGTTCCCCATATTATGGAGGGGTTTAGAGCGTAATCTGCAGTTGATTCAGCTGTTGTTCCAGCTCGTTGACGGTCTGTTGAACCGCATGGTAATGTTCGGAGTCTGGCAGTGCGACAGCCGACTTCAGTTCTTCCGGAAGTGTTTTCAATAAATGAGTTCGAACGGCATTCGCGAGCCACTCGGTTCGTCTCTGTGCAAAGACGGCGTGAAATCGTCTGATTTTTGCTTCGAGGTATCCCATGCCCGATGCAGCGGAACTGCTGACGGCTGTCTCTCCGACGGTCGTGGCGGCGGCACCTCCGGCCACATCACCGGCTACATTGACGACCGACTGAATCATGGTATCGGTGACGATTTGTGTTCCCACATCACCGACGGCGCCAAAGCCGACAAAGAATAATCCGACGCTGAGGACCGGGCGTCCTACGGCAGCGGCCCGGTCGATCTGCTTAATCAACGCATAATACTGCGGACTTTCCGATCTGAAACTGGTCATCTCTTTGTTGACCAGGTCTTCAAACTGAGTCGTGAAATCGAAGCGGGAGTGCTCCTCATGCAACGTCTTCAGAAGGGCTTCACGTGATGTTCCATTTAACAGGGTTTTCAGGCGATTGGTCAGCAGTTCGTTACCCAGTTCACTGACGAGTGTCAGCCGATCGTAGATCCCCTCGACTGTCTGCAGGACTACCGTCCATTCCTGGTCGCGGTAAACTTCCATCGGTGGTCGTTTTTCTTCTGTGGTGAGCGAATGCAGGTAACGGACCGGCCAGAGGACTCCTTTGCCAAGTGAGTTGTAGAAGCCGTGCACATGGGCTGACCAGCCTTCCCGTTGTTCCTGCCACCATTTACGAACGGCGGCGACGAGCACGGCATTGGGAACCAGCGGCCAGTTTTCGATCTCGGCCAGTTCATGCTCTGAAAGTAACTCCGCCGCCGAACGGAATTCCTGACTGCGCGATTTGATTTCCCGTAGATAAGAGGGCACACCTGTCTCCTGCTGGATGAGATACTTCAATGCGCCCCGTAGCGTCTGAACTTTGATCTCGCCGAACTGCATCTGTGACAGAACTTCCATTAGATTCACAGCGGAATCTGTTTGAGGCGGACTGTCATTGACCTCGGGATGTGAATCTGCCGAAGCCGGTTCAAATTGACGCGGGTAGAAAGGGAGTTCCAGGTTGGTTGCCGCACGCCGATCGTTCGGGGCGATAAACACCAGTTCCGGATGTGCTCCGGTCTCCTGACAGAATGTGTTTAACCACAAAGGCCAGTATGCTTCATCGTCGGGTAACTGGCATTGATTGAAGACGGTGATAATGACTTTGTCTTCCCGGGCTGCTTCCCGGAAAAATTTTTTCACCGCGGCGTCGTTGTATTTCTGTTGTGTTAAGACGGTGACCAGCACATCTGCGCATTGCCTGATCCGTTCTGCGCGTTCCCAGTTGACTTCGGCATCGCTGTCGATATCGGGAGTGTCCAGCACGAGGAGATTCGAAGCCAGGGTATCACAGTTTTTCCAGAAGAGCAGATGCCGCTCGTCCTGTTGGAGTGGGTCTTCCGCCGATGACCAGAGAATCAGCTCGAATCCCTGGAAAACTTTGCGTAAGTCGTGCTGCTGTTCAAAGTGCTGTGGCACCAGGCAAACCGGATGGCGTGTCTGAGAGGCGAGGGGGCTGATGGCGCTGGTCTGCTGATCAACGAGATGATTGAAGATGACGCTCTTGCCAATATTGGTTCCCCCCACGACTGCGACGACCAGATACATCTCATTTGTCAGCTGGGGAATCAGTTTACGTTCCAGAATATCAAACCATTCCCGGCCACTGAGGCTGGGAATTTCCAGCTGACTGGTTTGTGCTGCCAGAGACTGCAGATGGTTCCGCAACTGGTGGATCGTATGCGAAAATTTGTGAAGCGTGGTGGACATAGGATATTTGAGTTCAGGAATGGATGATGTTACAGTCTGTGATTCGCCAGTCAGGGCTCATTCTTATTACAAAATCGCCCTGTTTGAGTATATCGATTCCGGGATCTCAGGATGAGTCCAATTTGGATCAGAGACGCTTCAAATTCGATCCAATTCTCTGAATTAACGGTCGCGAGGTTTGACGGGCGCAATTAACTCAGATACGATCCACCCAGCCGCACTTTGCAGTGTTCTCAGCTCAAGTTGCGCAGAGAGAATTTGTAGATGCTGTTTGACGCCTTCAATAGATAAGTCTATTGATTGTAATTCTTTAAGAACGTGGCCCCTGGCAGGTCATGTGCCCATTAACAAAGAGGAGTGAAAAATGTCGGAATTGGTAGTCAAGGATATTCTTGAAGCGGGTGTTCACTACGGCCATAAGACCAGCCGCTGGAACCCTAAGATGCGACCTTACATTTATGGTCGTCGTAACCAGATTCATATTATCGACCTGAAAGAGACTGTCCGCGGCATTATTCGTGGAAAACGTTATCTGGAACGGGTCGCCTCACAGGGAAGTCTGATCCTGTTCGTAGGTACCAAGAAGCAGGCTCAAGGGCCGATTCGCGATGCAGCGAATGCCTGTGGTATGCCTTATGTGACAGAACGCTGGCTGGGTGGTGCGTTGACCAACTTCCGCACCGTACGTAACCGCCTGAAACGTCTGGAAGAGCTGGAATCATTTGATGAAACCGGTGAAATTCATTCTTATTCCAAGAAGATGCAGTCCACACTGCTGCGTGAAAAGCGAAAAGTCTTCCGTAACCTGAACGGTATTCGTACCATGAACCGTCTGCCCGAAGCACTGGTTGTGGTTGACCCGACCAAGGAAAAGAATGCGGTTCACGAAGCACACATTCTGGGAATTAAAGTGGTTGGTCTGATTGATACCGACTCCGATCCTGATGAAGTCGATCTGCCGATCCCCGGTAATGATGACAGCATCCGCTCGATTCGTCTGGTAATGAACCAGCTGGCTTCTTCCATCATGGAAGGCAAAGGCAAACTGCCTGATGCCGGTAAAAAAGATGACAGTGGTGAAGCTGGTGCTGAAGAAGAATTCAAGCCCGTCCCTTCACTGTAAGAGATAGATGGCAAATTGAGATGGCGACAGTGTCTCTCGCCGACTGGTGATCCAGCCAGTCAGCGGAGTCACTTCAAGACATAAACAAATCGGAATATCAAATTAAAGCGATTGATGAAGCAATTGCTTTCGAAGGAGATTACTGAGATGGCTGAAATCACAGCAGCAGCCGTGAAAGCATTACGTGAAATTACCGACCTGCCCATGATGGCCTGCAAAAAAGCATTGCAGGAAGCAGGCGGCGATCAGGAAAAGGCAATCGATATTCTGCGGGAAGAAGCCGGCAAGATCCAGCTGAAGCGGAGCGACAATGCCACTTCAGAAGGTCGAATTACGGTCCTGTCCAGCGAAGATGGTTCAGAAACAGTCATGCTGGAAATTGCCTGTGAGTCTGCCCCCGTTGCCAGTGGAGAAGACCTGGTTAACTTTTCCAACACCTGTGTCGCGCAGCTGATCGCAAATCCAGGAGTCGATACGGTAGAAGGTCTGTTGGCGCTGCCTTCCGAAAAGACCCCGGGAAAAACTCTGAATGATGATTTCATGGATATGTTAAACAAGATCCGTGAAAAAATCGTCGTCACCCGCATTGCCCGGTCACAGGGGCCAACTGGCAGCTATGTGCACCATGATGGCAAAACCGGCGTGCTGCTTCAGGCAAAAGGTGAGACAGCTGATGCCGAACTGCTTCGCGGCGTGGCCATGCACATCGCTGCTTTGAAACCGGTTGCCGTCAATGAATCAGATCTGGACCCTGCTGTTGTTCAGGAGGAACGCGATCGTCTGATTGCAGAAGCCAAAGCGACAGGCAAGCCAGATAATATTATTGAAAAAATTGTAGATGGCCGCATGAAAACATTTTTTGTAGAACAGGGAGTACTGAATTATCAGCCTTATGCGGTTGATGATTCCAAAACTGTCAGCCAGGCATTGGCCGAAAAAGGCCTGGAAGCAGTTTCATTTACCCGTTGTGCAATTGGCGGTTAAGTAATAGTAAACTGTGACGCATGCGTACTGATTCAGTGCGCGTGCGTTTTTTTCTATATTGACTCTGAGTGCTCTGTTTTTAATTCAACTCCTGACTGACTATTGAGGATACCACGGATGACCGATTCTCCTGCCCCTTTGCTTAAGCCTGCTTATGAGCGTGTTTTACTCAAATTAAGTGGCGAAGTTTTCTGCCGAGATGGTGAAGGTGGCATCAGCATGTCTGAGCTTGAGTCGATTTCCGCTCAGATTAAACGGCTGGTTGATTCAGGAGTTCAGCTGGCCATCGTCTGTGGCGGTGGCAATATCCTGCGAGGCAAACAGTTCTCTTCTTCCAGTGGTTCTATCAATCCGGCTACCGCACATTATATGGGGATGCTGGCGACAGTCATCAACGGTCTTGCCTTACAGGATGCCCTGGAAAACGCGGGTGTACCAACTCGCCTGCAGACGGCAATCCGCATGGAAGGTGTGGCAGAGCCCTTCATCCGTCGACGTTGCGTTCGTCATCTGGAGAAGGGGCGCGTGGTCATTCTGGCTGCGGGAACGGGGAGTCCTTTTGTGACGACAGATACTGCTGCTGCCTTGCGTTCGCGTGAAATCGATGCGGATATTCTGCTCAAAGCAACTAAAGTAGATGGGATCTATTCTGATGATCCAGAGAAAAATCCACATGCCGTCCGGTTTTCTGAGATCAGTTACCGGGATGTCCTGCATAAGAATCTGCAGGTAATGGATGCGCAGGCGCTGCATCATTGTATGGAACACGGGATTCCAATTCTGGTTTTCAATTTCCGTAAAACAGGAAATATTGAAAAAGCAGTGGCTGGTGAAAACATTGGTACCCGCGTGCTGCCAACTGTCGAATCGCGCACAGAGAGCTGAACTGAGCCACTTCCCGATTATTTTTTGCGAAGTATGAAGACAACATCTTCGGTCTGCGCATCGAGCTCGATGGTGAAATCCATTTCATACATGAAGTCGTATAGCTCTACAACTTCGAATTCAGGGACCTTTTTCAGCAGCGCTTTAAATTGAGGCGCCGTATAAGTGCGGTAGTCCATCGTATCAAACAGCTGAAACTGTCGTGAGGGAGTATAGACGTCGAACGTCATTTCCAGATGTTCGTTGCGTTTCTTCAGATCTGTTGAGATCGACTGCATATGAGAGTTGATCTGCAGGTTTCCCCGCCGGGCTGACCAGCTTTCACTCTGCATCGGCTCACCGACAGTGGGAGTCAGGTGCAGTCCCAAAATGTACAACCCGCCAGGAGCCAGCGCATCAGCCACACATTTCAAGTGGTTTTTTGCTGCAGTTTCGGAAGGCAGATGACGAAAACTGTTGATGGTATTGAAAGCGGCATCGACGGGTTTTTTCAGTTTGAAGTCTGACATGTCTCCCAGGACAGCGGAGCGGGGAAAACTAAAACGTTCCAGTCGGTCGTTGCAGTATTTAATGGCATGTTGATTGAGATCGTTGCCCGAGACCTGATAGCCTGCCTGAGCCAGTTTGATCAGCAGGCGACCGGTTCCACAGGCTGGTTCAAACAGACGTTTTACTTTACGGGTAGCGTGCTTCTTAAAGCAGCTTTGTAGAAAATCGAACTCTGCTTTCCAGTCATCACCAAAAATGAGATCGTAATATTTGGGATAGTCGTACAGGTGCCCTTTGATCGTTTCCATATTTCTTTCTTGCCGATGTACGTATTATGCTCGGGAGTATGACATTCAAAATATCAAAAGAAAAAAGCCTTGAGCAGACGTTATAGTCTGCTCAAGGCTGATGTTCAACCAGTGGCGAAAGATTCTGGCTTAAGCCGATCTGTTACAGAGTTTTTCCCAGAGTATGTGCCGGTAAGTCTTTAATCATCTCTCCTGGTCCGTGGACAAAATCAATCGAGGGGTTTTCCCCCAGGCCTACGTATACCAGAATCGTGTAGTCTCTGAAGAAACCTTTCCAGGTATACTCCTTCATTTTTTTACACATCTGGGTATGGTTGTCGGCAGGGCGTGTCAGAACACTCGGGGTGCCTGCAATGTATTGATTCACATCAGACATCCGCAGATCATTATTCTGCTCAAGCATTTCAGTCTGAGCCTGCAGCAATGCCAGTTCGGTCTCATGAGCATAGGTCTGGGCATAAAAGTCAACCATTGCCAGGCAGAAGACGATTGAACCCAGGACCCAGGTCAACATTCTGATTACGGTCTGTGTATATGTTTCGATAGTGAGTGTGGAAGGATAATTGGAGCGCGATTCGGGCGCGTCGATGGTTATCGTGGACATCTTTGAGCCTTTCTGTTGTTCCTACTTAAGGTGGGTGTAGGTAAGGGGTGGGAAAATAAGGCGTTTCATCTTTAAAGTAAGGCGGGAACGTAAAGTTTAACTGGCGGGATGTTACCTCCTGAATTTGAATATCACAAAGACAACAGGTTAATTTTTAATGAATCAACAGACTTTTCTGGATGAGAAGAATGAATGATTCATGGCCTGTGTTAGAACAGGCTTTTGCTAGACATATGGTAGGGGATTAACAGCAGGATTGACAAGTCTGATTTCCAGAATTACCGAAAAATGATACATGCGAATACTAATGTGAGTCAAGATTATCGAGCCTGGTGTCTTTCACAAGGAACTGGTTCAGGTCCAGATTCCCTTTGAGTTCTGAGTCAATCAACTGCAGTCGCGCTTCAATCTTATGTAATCGGGCCTCCAGAGCTGGGTGGAATACTGATTTACCCGTTTGAGGCTGGTTTCTTGGGACTTCAGGGTAGCCCAGTTGTCGTTGCAGGGCTGCGAACATGTAAAGGGGATCACGATTGTGATTGGCTTTGGCGATGCGCCCATCCTGACTGCTGAATAAAACCGGAAATCGAGGCTGAAATTCAGCATTTCCGGGCTTTTTGCATTGTTCATCGACAAAATGTTGAGAACGCAGGTAGATCAAGTCCGAGAAATCAACTGATCCCAGTTGCTGTTTCAGCTTGCGGATCCATTCTGACCAGTCTGTGTTATATTGAGTATCGCGGGAGATGGCTTCCAGGCCATGATGATATCCCAGCCGGTTGCGTGAAATACATTCAAACTGATAAATGAACATTCCTGCGCTGCTGGGACTTTCGGTACGATATTTTGCTTCGCGTTCCAGAATTTTTAACGCAATTTTCTGGTCAAATTTTGACTTATCATCTTCCGCATTTTTCATAATGTAAGTCTGGAATGGCGTGAAATAGTGCGAGAGCTTTTGCATTCCGTCGGAGATCCGACCGGTGAGCATTAATTCGCCTTTGAGGAAGTCGATCGCCATCGGGAGTTTGGTCGTGGCCAGAATTTCTTCATAGATCGTTGATAGTACGACCTGCGAGGGGATCGCATCTTCCAGTCTCTCGCGGTAATTGCGAAAGAAGTAAGTCTGTTCGATATATTCTTCACGATCCAGAGGCGTTTGTGTCATTGAGTTGGATTCGAATTCAGGGAGTTCGGAAAATGGCAGTATGCTTATCTGCCGCACTGTTCTCATTATACAGCATGAGCCGCAAAAACGATTCAAAAAGAACCAGGAATCTGATTTCGGTTCGGGCTGTCCAGAAATGCCTGCAAAATAATCTGGGCCGCGAGTTTATCCAGGTAGGCTTTCCGTTTGTTACGGCTCATATTCAGGTTGGCCAGAAATTCTTCAGCCGTCGCGGAAGAATAGCGTTCGTCCCAGTAAGAGACGGGAATCTCAGCAAACTGACTGACCCAGTTACCGAACTGACGCGCCTCTTTGGCTTTCTGTCCTTCATCGCCGCTCATATGCACGGGGAGACCTACGACCAGTCCTTTACATTGATATTCTGTGATGATTTTGGAGAGGTGCTTCTGGTCCTGCTGCAGGTTTTGTCGGTGATAGTTATCGAGCGGGCTGGCGATATTCTGCTCAAACGTGGAAATCGCAATACCGACGCGTTTTGTGCCATAGTCGAGTCCCAGCAGTCGCCCTTCAGGAGGGAATTCCGCTTCAAAGGGTTGCCCTGTTTCAGAGGTATTGCTCATAGCCGCGCTCCTCGATCAGGGTAACCAGTTTTTTGATGGCGGATTCATCGTCTTTGGGAGCAATCAATGTCGCATCAGGAGTGTGCACGATCAGGCAGTTCTCTACCCCAAACGTGGCGATCAGATGGTCGTCCGTCGTGCGGATAATGCTGTTGGAAGTATCCAGGCCACAATGCGGTCCCAGCACGGTGTTGCCCTCATCATCAGTCGGAAAATATTTCTGCAGCGTGTTCCAGTTACCAACATCGTCCCAATCAAACTCAGCACGGATCACCGCCAGCTGTTCTCGAGAGTGCTCAAGGACTGCGTAATCGATGGAAGTCGATTTCATTTTGGGGAAAGTCTGCTCCAGCACGTTCATATATTCCGGTTTATCAATGACGGCCGCAACCTGCATCAGTAGCTCATACATTTCTGGTTCATATTGAGCAATCGCGTCCAGAATCGTTTGCGCCTTCCAGGCAAAAATACCGCAGTTCCAGAGGTAGTCACCGCTGTCGCAATACTGCTGCGCGGTCGGCAGATCTGGTTTTTCCTTAAACTCCTGGACGCTTAAACCAGGCAGGTCAGCTGTGACCGAATTTCCCGTCTGAATATAGCCATAGCCAGTGGCAGGATAAGCAGGTGAAATGCCGATGAGCGCGAGGGTTTCCGGTTTGGCTTCAATCAGTGTGACCGCCTGCCTGATGGTATTCACAAATCCCGATTCAGGCTGGATCACGTGATCAGACGAGACCACAAGCATGATGGCTTCCGGATCAATGTGGAGCAGGTGGATCGCTGCCAGTCCAATACAGGGAGCGGTATTGCGTGGCACTGGCTCAACCAGCATGTGTTTCGGGTTCAGCTGAGGCAGTTGGATTTTGACTTCAGGTGAAAGTGTGCTGTTCGTGGCAATCCAGATATGTTGCTCATCGGAAAGTTCGCGACACCGCGCCACCGTCTCCTGAATCATGGTCTGTTGGCCCACGAGTTTCAGCAGCTGCTTGGGAATTGCTTTACGGCTTTGAGGCCAGAAGCGTGTTCCGCTGCCACCTGCCATGACAACTGTATGTAGCATGAAGCTTGTTTCTCCGAAAGGAAATGTGTTTCTGTTTCATCTGAATGAAAGCTGTATTTGCAACTGTCTGATCCGCAGCCGACTTCTATTCTCCCAGATACACGGGAGATGTAAATTCCGCATCAGCTGAGATTTTCTGTTTTAACTCTGTTTCATCGACGGCGAATAACGGACTGATCTCCACTGTCGCTTCTGCGGGGAGCGTAACGCCACAGGACTTCAGCCAGCCGGAAAAGATTCGAATGAGTGCCTCATGGGCGGTCTCTGGAGAATCCTGGCCTTCCGCATTTTTGACGGGATTAAATTCTCGTTGTCGATCGATTTCATAGACGAGTACGGTGTCCGCTTCCGGCAGCACATCAAAAATAAATCGTTCAAACTTAATCGCGTTGGGTTTTTCAGGAGCGACCTGAGAGCCTGATGCATCGATATGCGGCACTTTTTTATTCGCCTGATGAAACGGGAGCCGCGCATCGTCATTGGCGATCTGCTCCAGGAAATCACGATTGAAGATATGAATCGCGGTGCTGCCTGCCCAGTGCAGCAGGTTGCCATCATCGTCCGTCTGTGCGGCGATATGATCTGGCAGGTCACTGTATTCGATGATCTGAGTTTTCTGATCGACATCGCAGACGATCCCCATTTTTTCATCGGGCGAACGTTTTGAGACCACTTTGACCGATACGTCTGCATTGGCATGATCATGGTAACCCAGGAACTCGGGATCGCAGACGATGGCAGTCGGGTTGTCGACCTGATGGTAATAGAGTGTATCGATCCCTTTTTTCTGCATCACTTCAAACATACCGTTGTTCTTGAGGGCTGCCAGCATGCCCCCATGTCCGTCCGGGCTGACAGCAATGCGGTGTTTTTCTTCCAGGAGAATTTGCCCTGAATCCGCATCGACCGCGGGCATCGTGCCTTGTTTGAAGAAGTAGAGTTCGTCATCCGCGAGTCCAAAATTCTGATGCTGTTGAAAATATTCTACTGTTTCATCGTGAGTGGCATCGCTGGTCATGATGAAATAGCAGATTGGTTTTCCAGCCTGGCGTGCGCGGGCACGCAACTGTTCCACCAGAATCTGAAACAGGGAAGTTTGTTTGACAGGTCCGATGGGATACATGCCTTTAGGATGGCTGAAGCCCAGTCGTGAACCCTGTCCCCCCGCTACAAGAATCGCACCCACTCTGCCTGCTTCCAGCAGCTTTCTGCCTTGCTCGGTTGCTTTATCAGATTCTGTGGGAGATGAGCTGCGCTCTTCCAGTCGGACAACAGTGGCAGGGCGAGTGGCGCGTTCTGCTTTTTGCGCTGCCGATTCTGTCTTTTGGGTTGCTTCTCCGGGGGCATACAGTCGCTGGATCTGCGCGAAGTTGATTGCCTGGATTTGGGCTAACAGTTTGGACTGATCCGGTTCACTCAGGTCATTCCACCACGTAAGTAGATGGGTTTGCTGAAAGCCTGCTAACGTCTGGTAAAGATCCTCTGGAAAGGATGCGGGAGCTGTCATATTTTCTGGTTCCCTTATAATTGATTGGGGATTCCGGGGTTATTCGCAATCCGGCAGCAGGGCATTACTCACACAGCCATGATGAGCCTGTGAGGTCGTGGCTGAAAAGTCAGCCAGATAGCCGCGGGAGTGTCTGACGGGTTGTAGTGGCTGATTCTCTCGGCGTTGCTGAAATTCCTGATCCGAGACATCAACACGGATTTCTCCTTTGAGCAGGTCGAACGAGATTTGATCTCCATCCTGTACCAGGCCAATGGGACCTCCGACGGCAGCTTCCGGAGAACAGTGCACGCCGATCGCGCCGTGTGAAACGCCTGATACGCGTGTATCCGAGATGAAAGCTACTTTACCGTCGAGTTCCGGCACGGTCAGGGCAGCTGTCGCGACAAGCACTTCAGGCATGCCGGACGCGACCGGTCCGAGGTTTCGTAATACGATGACACTGCCTGGCTTAATCTTACCGGCTTCAACGGCATCGACCACCCCTTTTGCTTCATCAAAGCAACACGCAGTTCCTGTGAAATGTGATTCCTGCATGCTGGAGACTTTGAAGACTATGCCCCCCGGCGCCAGGTTACCGAAGCAGACCTGCATGTCGGCATAATCTTTGTAAGGTTGATCGAGCGGGGCGATCAGTTCCTGGTTAGCGGGGACATCGCCGATGTCTGCCAGGTTTTCAGCCAGTGTTTTTCCTGTGACAGTCAGGCAACTGCCATCAATGATGCCTGCTTTGAGCAGATGTTTCATGAGAACCGGTGTGCCACCCAGATGATGAAGGTCGACCATAGTTTTTTTACCGCGAGGTGCAAAACTGCAATAGACGGGCGTTTTTCGGAGTATTTCCTGAATATCCTGTAGATGAAACTCGACTCCCGCCTCGCGAGCCAGCGCGAGAAGATGCAGGATCCCATTCGTGGATCCGCCGACGGCTGCAATGGTAGTAGCGGCATTTTCAAATGCTTTGCGAGTCAGAATGTCGCGTGGCCGGATATTCTTCTGCAGAAGGTTTCGGACGGCGGAAGCGACATTCAGGCATTCTGTTTTTTTGGCGTTATCAATGGCCGGTGTCGAACTGCTGAAAGGGAGCATCAAGCCGATAGCTTCGAGTGCGATGCCCCAGGTATTGAAGGAAGCAGCGATCCCACATCCCCCCGGGCCCGGGCAGGCGGTTTTCAGAATCTGTTCAGCTTCCTCTTCTTCCATGGCACCGACGGCTGCTGCTGCTTGAGAGTCGTAGACATCCAGAATCGAGATGTCCTGACCTTTATGGCAGCCCGGCATAATACTGCCACCACTGACGACCAGACCCGGATAGTTAAGCCGCGCCAATGCCATGGCAAAGCCTGGTCCATTTTTGTCACAGTTGTGCAGGCCAATCAATGCATCGTACGAGTGCGCACTAACGACGCATTCCGCCGCGTTCGCAATCATATTGCGAGAGGGAAGGCTGGCATTGCCTCCTTCCTGTCCCTGGGTGATGTTGTCACTGACGGCCGGAACTCCGAAGGGAAGCCCAATCATCTCAGCGGATTGACATCCCTCTGCAATTTCTTTCGCAAGTTCATAGGCGTGCACATTACAGAGGTTGCCATCCAGTAACGGAACACCAATCCCGATCTGGGCCTTGTCAAAATCTTCATCCGAAAAACCCAACCCGTAGTAGAATGCGGTGACGCCCCGTTGCCAGCCGTGCGTCAGATTCTGACTGTTCCAGTTTAAAGGATGATCCATGATGTTGTTCCTGAGCGAATTGATATGTGATGGGGACAATAGCCCTTTGTTTTTATCTCACTCTAAACTGTCGACTGCGGCAGGCCAAGTTACTTAACATTTGATTTTCAAAACAGATACAGAGTGCTGCCCTCTATTGATAAAAAGTGGACTCCGTGTGCGGGCGGACATCCTGAAATGGACCGTTATACTCAAGCTGATTTCAATTGAGTGCGTGCAGATTGAAGCCCAGGTCAGGAAAATATGAAAAAATGCTCGAATTGTTTGAATTCAGAAGGTCTCAAAACGCTGTATGTGATATCTATATAAAGAGTTGCGTCTAATTGTTTTTGCAGGCCTTTGCGCTTGCTCATTCGTGTAGAGGAACGTAAACTGTGATGTTTCGTGAAGCAGATATTTCTATAAGCTGTTTTGTTTTCTAATTTTAGGAATCTGAGGACTCAGACGCTTTTGTTTGAGAGATCATTCCGGCAAAACGGTCCGGTGGTTAACATCGGTTATAAAGCAGAGTCAGGGACAGCACACGGCAAGAAGTGCTTTCGGAGTCCCGATCCACAAGACTGGCAGCGGACAGTCTGTGAAATCGATTAAGGTTTTCAGGTAATAAAGAAGCTGAGAAAATGAAAAAAGACATTCATCCCGACTATCATCCTGTTGTATTCAAGGATACTTCAACAGGTGATTCATTCCTCATCCAGTCAACAGCTACTTCTAAAGCCACAGTAGAATGGGAAGATGGAAACACTTACCCATTGGTGGCCGTGGAAATCAGCTCTAAATCTCATCCTTACTACACCGGTAAGATGAAGTTTGTTGACAGCGCCGGTCGCGTGGAGAAATTCCAGAAGAAATACAACTGGGACAAACGCAAAGGTGCAGAAGAAGGCGACAAAAAAGAAGACCAGTAGCACAATGTTCTATTGTCTAAAACTGAGGCTCTACGGACGATCCGTATGAGCCTCGTTTAATGCATGGTCGTCACTTTTCTATTTTTATGTCTGGGTTTGAATTTCAACATTGAATTGAGATACAAACCAAACACCACAGACAGGCTTCTACGTGGATTTGGGTAAATGAAGTTTCCCACCCTGCAGGTAAAACTGGATCGTTATGAGGAGTTGGAAAAAGAACTCCAGGATCCGGAAATACTGGCTAATACCAGTAAGCTGGTTGAAATCCAGCGTGAATACGGTGGCCTGGCGAAGGTTGCGTTAGCAGTCCGCGAGTTTAATACCCGGGCCGAAGACATTGAAGTCGCCCGGGAGATGCTGGAAGAGGAAACCGATCCTGCTGCTAAAGAATATGCGCAGAAGGAACTGGACGACCTCTGTGAAGAGCATGAGAAGCATACCAAAGAGCTCGAAGATCTAGTGGTCGCCGGCGATTCCATCACGCGTGGCGGTTTGATCATGGAAATTCGTGCTGGAGCAGGCGGTGATGAAGCCGCCCTGTTTGCACGCGAACTCTTCGATATGTACATGCATTATGTGGAAGCCCAAAAGGGGTGGAAAACAGAAGTGTTGAACATGAGTGCCACCGAGTTGGGTGGTTTGAAGGAAGTCACGTTTTCGATTGCCGGTGAAGGCGCCTATCACCGCTTGCAGTTTGAAAGCGGCGGACACCGTGTGCAGCGGGTTCCTGAGACAGAAACACAGGGCCGCGTCCATACGAGTGCCGCTACGGTTGCCGTACTTCCTGAAGCCAGTGAAGTGGAAGTGGATATCAAACCGGACGATATTCGCCTCGATACATTCCATGCGAGTGGTCCCGGTGGTCAGAAAGTGAATAAAACAGAAAGCGCTGTGCGGATCACTCACTTACCGACAGGCACCGTGGTGCAGTGCCAGGATGAAAAAAGTCAGCACAAGAATAAAGCCAAAGCCATGCGTGTGCTGCGAAGTCGCGTGCTGGAGCAGATGCAGCAGAAAGCAGCCGATGAACGTGCCGACCAGCGTCGGACCTTAATTGGCTCGGGAGACCGCAGCCAGCGAATTCGAACATATAACTTCCCGCAAGGTCGCGTGACGGACCATCGCATCAACCTTTCACTTTACAAAATTGATCAGATCATGCAGGGTGACCTGGATGATCTGGTCACTGCCCTGTTACAGTTTGACCGAGAAGAGCGTTTACTGGGCGACGGCTCAAAAAAATAAATTCGACTATCTACCGATAATCGGTTAGCTGTAACTACGATGGATCGTGCCGTGAATGAGAACTCACCATCACCGGATCGCACTTCTAACACTGCATCGGAACCCTGGACAGTCCGACGTATACTGGACTGGACGACTGCCCATTTAGAGAAACACGGCAGCGATTCTCCGCGTCTGGATACCGAAGTTCTGCTGGCTCATGCACGGAACTGTGAACGGATTCGCCTCTATACGAATTACGAAGACGTCGTCACAGAGCAGGAACGCGCCCTGATGCGGCAACTGGTACAAAGACGTGCGAATTCCGAACCGGTTGCCTATCTGGTCGGGAATCGCGAATTTTTCGGGCTCGATTTTTATGTCGATAAGAATGTGCTGGTTCCGCGCCCTGATACGGAGACCCTGGTCATTGAACTGGTCGATGAAGCGCAGAAACTCACGAATCCTTCCATTCTGGATTTGTGCACCGGGAGTGGCTGCATCGCAGTTTCCGCCGCTGCAAATTGTCATAATGCGAAATTTCTGGCAACGGATATCAGTAAACCTGCGCTGGAAATTGCTCAAAAAAATGCCACTTCAAATGGACTGTCAAACCAGATTCAATTTCTGCTCAGTGACTGTTTCGATCAGATCCCGGCGGGAACATTATTCGATATTATCGTAAGTAATCCGCCTTATATACCTGATGCGGAAATCGAACAGCTGGAAAACGATGTCAAACAGCATGAGCCGCGACTGGCTTTGTCAGGTGGCAAAGATGGCCTGGATTTCTATCGCAGAATCATTCAGCAGGCGGGAGGCTACTTAAAAGATAACGGGTTGCTGATGCTGGAGTTTTCACCAGAGCAGGAAACGGATTTACAGACTCTGTTTAAGGCGACTGGTAAATATACAGACGTAAGGGTAAAAGCGGATCTGGCGGGGCGGGCTCGGGTGATAATCGGGCAAAAATTGCCTATCTTAAAATGAACGGATTTTCTATACTGCGTCAGCAAATCTACGTTTAATCTACATCAGGAGATCCAGGGATGGATATGTTTATCGTTCGCGGAGGCGAGCGGCTTTCGGGTAGCGTTTCTGTCAGTGGTGCGAAAAATTCCGCATTACCACTGATGGCAGCCGCTATGGCCTGTGAAGGTGAGACCACCCTCTGCTCCATCCCTGATCTGGTCGATGTCAAAACTCAGTCGCAGGTCCTGGGTTCCCTCGGAATGGATGTCAACCGCGATCCAGACGGCGCGCTGAGTCTGAAGACCGTGGATGAGACATCCTGTATCGCCGATTATGAACTGGTGCGACGCATGCGGGCCAGTGTGTGTGTGCTGGGACCTTTGCTGGCCAAACGTCGGATGGCATGTGTCTCATTGCCTGGCGGATGTAATATTGGTGATCGACCAATTGATTTGCATCTGAAAGGACTTTCAGCATTGGGAGCCCAGATCCGTGTTGACCGTGGTTATGTTATTGCGAGAGCGGATCGATTGCGCGGGGCCAATATCTTTCTGGGCGGCGCCTTCGGGAGTACGGTCACGGGAACCTGCAATGTGATGATCGCTGCCGCTCTGGCAGAAGGGACGACCACCATCGAATCAGCAGCCTGTGAACCGGAGGTTGTCGATGTCGGCAACTTCCTGAATGCAGCGGGTGCGAAAATCAAAGGGTTGGGAACACCGTTCCTGACCATTGAGGGTGTTGAACAACTCAATGGCGTGAAACATGAAGTGATCCCGGATCGCATTGAAGCGGCCACGTTAATGATTGCCGCTGCCATCACCGGAGGCGATGTCTGTTTGAACAAAGTGAGACCCGATCATATTACAGCGGTGATTGAAAAACTCAGGGAAATTGGTGTGACAGTACAACTCGAATTTCCCGATCAGCCGGCAAAAAAACAGTCTGTCACTGTGCAGGTGACTCAACCTCTCCGCTCAATCGACTGCATTGCGTTACCGTACCCAGGCATCCCGACAGACGTGCAGGCGCAGCTAATGTCATTGCTGGCGTGTATTCCTGGCATCAGCATCGTCACCGACAAGGTCTTTCCGGATCGATTTATGCACGCTTCCGAACTGGCACGCATGGGGGCGAATATCCGCCGTGAGTCAGCCAGTGCGATTCTGAATGGTGTGTCTCGTTTAAGTGGTGCCTGTGTGATGGCTTCTGATTTACGTGCCAGTGCCGCGCTGGTTTTAGCCGGTCTGGCTGCCGAAGGTGAGACAGTGATTCGCCGGATTTATCATCTGGATCGTGGCTATGAACGTCTGGAAGAGAAACTGATCTCGCTGGGCGCGCATGTCGAGCGTGTCAGAGACGAGCCACAAAACATGCCCGACAGTCTGAAACTGACAGACGGTGAAAGTCGTCCCAGTCATTCAGAATTGCTTGCTGCTTTAACCGGGCCGCACTGGAATCAAAATACCGGTCAGCATAATTCTGAGAGCATGACGTCTTCACAGGATCACGCAGACGAAGACTGATTTCGCTTCTGCCGGGAAATCAGTCTGAGCGGCTATTCTTTCTTTTCGGACTGCTGTTTGGCAAAGTCCAGGCAAATCAGATGCGATTCACTCCTGAGATACAGCTTTTTATGAGCGAGTACCGGGGCTGCCCAGGCAGGGTAATTGATTTGCGGAAACGATGTGCGGCAGACTTCGTGAAATTCTTTGGGATCGATTTTGACAATCGCCAGAGTGCCTTTTTCTCCCAGCACAATAAATTTGTTGTCCACCAGAATCGCGGAGCCGCGGCCATATAAAGGCCAGGGGGCTGTTTTGCCGGAATCGATCCACAGGAACTGACCGGTGAGCGCGTTGCGTTTGATTTTGTCGACGACTGGCGCAGCACCATCAGTTTCCCACATCACCTTGCCGTCTGACAGGCGGACACACCGCATCGTTGCTTCACGCTCATGGCGACCGCTGAAGCCATACAGGTATCCATCGTGATGAATGGTCGTTGACCAGTGGGTCAGCATATTAGTAGGATTACGCCAGAGTTCTTTATAGCTTTTGCCGTTCGGTTCTACCTGCAGTAACGCCGAGCCCACCTGATAGGCGGCGGAGAGAAATATTTTATCATCGATGACCACCGGTCGGGCGGCATTGACCGAATCGTTGATCATGGACCGGAACCAGTATTTGAAATTGAGTGAGCCATCTTCGGGATTGAGGGAGACCAGCCCCTGCCGCATCAGGCAGAGCAGATGTCGTTTCCCGTGAATGGTAACGGCGATGGGAGAGGAGTAGCTGGATATTTTTTCATTGCCGCGCCATTTGTAGACCGGCATTCTCTCCCAACCTGTCGACGTACCATTCCAGACCTCTTTTCCAACATTGTGCCAGAGTGTTTTGCCCGTCTTCGCATCGAAGGCGACCATCCCGGAATCTGGTTTGCCGCCAACCATCACGATGAGCTTATTGCCTTCCAGAATGGGGGTGGCGCCGATGCCGAAGAAACCGGGGGGCACATCGAACTCCTGCAGGCAGTCATGATGCCAGACCAGCGTGCCATCTTTGATATTGAGACAGTACAACTTTCCCTGTGCACCAAACGTATAGCAGAATTGTTCGGTCAGCAGGGGAGAGCAGCGGGGACCATTGTTGTATCCATAGGGGTCACGGAAATCAGAGTCGTAGGCGTATTTCCAGATTTCTTTTCCGGTGTCTGCTGCCAGGCATTGAATGACTTCCTTTCCCTCATCCGCACCTTTTTCAGGGCGATGGTGGATCACCAGGCGGTTGCCCAGAACTGAAGGAGCACTGTAACCGGTGCCAATACTTTTTTCCCAGAGCAGGGGAGGGCCTGACTGGGGGAAGTCATCGATCAGATTGGTTTCTGCTGAGACACCCGTCTGTTCTGGACCGAGAAAGTAAGGCCAGTCACCTGTTTTGTCAGCAGGAGGCTGAGCAAAGAGAGACGCCGTTGGCTGGCCTGTCTGGGGCGTGGGTAACGACAGGGTCAGCAGTAACACCATTCCCAGACAGACGCTGAAACAGTTTTTTCGGTTGAGATGATTCATGAGTGAGTCTGTTGCTTTCATCAGTAAACCAGTCAAAGGCAGGAGGTCAGGGAAGTTGGTAGACTTTATAAGTTCGATTTTGATAGATCGGGTCGATGGTTGTAAAGGGGCCCAGACGTTTTACCAGCAGATGCGTAATGCCGGTCTTCTGCTGCAAAGCCTGTAAGGCACGATCATCAAAGCCCTTATTATAGTATTTCTGGCCCCATTTTCGAAGGTACTTGAGGCGTCGATTCCATTCTACGATGCCACTGGCGTCCTGGGGGCAGTCTTTGAAGGTCACATATTCCGGTCGTTGGGCATACCATTTGAAATCGGTTGCATGCGCCGGCGTCAGAAAGAGCGCATCATCGGGAGTATGATTTCGTATCCACTCACAGGCGTCAATCCAGTCAGCACGTTGAGCGGGAGACATCTTGTGGACTGGTCGATGGTTCCAGGCTGAATAAAGTGTGCCGGTAAAGATTCCCAGGCAGAGCACAGCCAGAATCGCTTTACGCAGGGAAAGCGTGAGCCAGGCAGGTTTGGGTTTTTCTGTTGCGCTGTTAATCAAATATTGCTGGATCAGATGAAGTATGGCAACGGAAAACGCCAGCGGGAGTAAGGCGTCAAACAGACGAAAGGGATAGAATTTGAGGAGCGACATGCGAAATGCGTAATATGGCATTTCGCTGGCAGGTCTGGGGCCGGCACCAATTAGAATTCCGATGCAGGCCAGACCGATGGTACCGATGATAAAAAACTGGAAGAAGCGAATGGTAAACGAAGTGCTCTGCTTACGAGCCAGAAACAACCAGGCTACCAGCAGTAGCGCATACAAGAGGTAACTGAAAAGATTAAAATCCATGGGGTCCAGGTGGTGCTTCAGTCGATAAAAGACCTGGATGAAATTTGCCGCGAAACTGTCTTGGGGGCTCCCCTGCGTGAGCAATGCCAGGGAGGGGACTAACCCCGGCAGCGAACAGAGAATAAGGTATCCGCAGGCAGGAATCGCGGTTTTAGTGCTGCCTGTGATCATAGCCCTATCGATGTGTTTTCGATTCAGGAATCCCAGGATCAGCAGGGCAAACAGACTGCAGGCCAGCGCCCAGATTCCGACGACAGGATGCCACGTTATGGTTAGCCCGGCATAGATACCTGCTCGGTTCCAGTTTTGTTCACAGGCGTTTGCCAGTGCCAGGAACAGGAAACCGTATGCGAAGACTTTGGATTCGATACCGCCAATAATCCATTCCCCGGAGAAGTTCCCGATCGCTGCCAGCGCAAGATAGAGCCAGGCCGTGATTAAAGGAGACCAGAAGCCGGTGCATAAAACGCTGATCAGGCGGTACCAGCCGACAGCCAGTAACAGGAATCCAATGATTCTGCCCAGCACTGCTGTCTGCTCAAGTGACAGTACCTGTGTGATCGCGCCGACAGTCTGGAAAAAAAAGAGGTGCGCGTTGGATGATTCGAGAAAAAAATCATCGGCGCACCACTGTGGATTCCAGTAATGGCGTGCCTTGGTAAGGTAATGTGGTTCGTTTGTGCCTGGAACCGGGAATCGCAGGAAAGAATCGGCGGCAAATGATCCGCCAATCAATAATATCATGAGTATGGCTGGAAACGGTATCTTAGTCGCTGTGGATTCAGGATTCACTGAACTTGAGCACCTTGTTTAGCCATCAGACGTCAACCGGAATAGCGCCTGCCGGATCAGTATCTGGGAGTCTGTTCCGGAATCAGATTATTTTTTCTGCGTTTTCTTTTTGGCTGCTTTTTTTGTTGCGGTTTTTTTCGTTGCGGTTTTTTTGGCTGTCACTTTTTTAGCAGAAGATTTTGCAGCGGGGGCTTTGCCTGCTGTTTTTTTTGCAGTTTTCTTCTTTGCGCCTTTTTTTGCTGCCGCTTTCTTTTTGGTGCCTTTTTTGGCTGGATCGCCGAAGATCTTGTCATAATTTTCCCAGAATTTGGGAGTCGTACCTGTTCGAACAATCGGGCCGCTCATAATCTTGCTTCTCCATTTCGAATCTAAATTCGCCCGGTGGCGATTTCAAACACAATATATTTTCGTCAAAGGTTATTAGTCGAATTATAACAAGAGACTGTGTTCTTGTCTTTTCTGAGCGGTGATTCTTTCGATCTGAACCTGAATTGTCAAGTCTGTTCACAATGATCGACCAGAGGCGGGGCATCAAACGTCTTTTGCAGTTCGCTGGCACGGTGTCGAATTGTGTTTAATAACTGATTCAGATGCACTTCTGTCGTCAAAGGATTCATCACAGTAATCCGGAATGCGGCCTGTTCATTAATCACGGAATGCACAATATAAAATTCCCCCGATTCAATCAATTGCCGTCGCAGCTTGAAATGGAACAGATTCTGTTGTTCCCTCGACAGGGCATTGAGCCATTCGGCCTGATAACGAAATACGACGATATTGCATTCTGGTTCATGTACTGGTTCAAAATCAGATGCCTGCTGGAGCAGGTTATAGAATGTCCGGGCGGTGGTAAAGGTGATGTCCACCAGGTCGGAGAACAGGCTTTTACCAAACAGTGACCAGATCCCCCAGAGTGCGTAGCAGTTGGCACGTTTGGTGCATTCGATGGTACGCAAACCGATGTCATATTCTGCAATTTCAGGAGCAGAAGGATCGAAGAGGTACGCGGCCTGTTGCTGGAAGGCTGAGAACTGATGCGCTTTGTTTTTATAAAACAGAAATGCGCAAAGCGCAGGCATAAACATCATCTTGTGGGCATCAAAGACCACACTGTCGGCCCGGTGCAGCCCTGCCGTTAAATGTTTGTGTCGCTCTGAGAAACAGGTTGGTCCACCATGTGCAGCATCGACATGCAGCCAGAGATCATGCTGTTCGCAGAGGTCGGCAATGTCATTCAGGGGATCAAAAGCACCAATAGGAGTGGCACAGGCACAGGCGACGACGGCGATGATGGTTTTGTTTTCTGCCTGGCAGGAGAAAATCAGTTGCTGGAGCGCAGCAGGATTCATTTTCCGCCGCTCATCAAGGGGAACCTTGATAATATTGTCTGCTCCGATACCTAATATGCCTGCGGAACGGGTCACGCTGTAGTGGGCATCGCTGGAAACCAGGATCACGGGGACTGCATCCAGTTTTGCCTGCGGTCCCTGCGACCAGAGATCAGGGCATTTCAGATTGCGGGCCGCCAGCAATCCTGTCAGATTTGCCAGCGAACCTCCGTGTGTCACCAGACCGGCGAATGTACCCGGAGCGTATCCAATTTCGCGACCCAGAGATTCAATCAGAGCCAGTTCGACGGCAGTGGCCCAGGGGCCCATTTCGTAGACGGCCATCACCTGATTCGTGACCGAGACGATGGCTTCGAACAGACCGGCCAGCGGCAGGGATGCAGGGACCTGATGACCAATATAGCGGGGGTTCTGCAGGTTGTGTCCCTTGTCCAGCATGGTCTGAGCCAGCTGGCGAAAGGCGTCAACTGTCTGAGTGATGTCCCTTTCCCCCGCATCATTCATAGGGGCCTGGTTAAGTTGCTGCAGGGCAGCTTTGAAGTTATCGGCAGGGTGCGCCCAGTTGAGGACGTTTGTTGTCTCAAGTTGCAGAGTACGCGCATGGTTTGTGAGTAATTCACTTAAGGTCTGGCTGGCCGTCTCCAGTAACTCAGGAGAATAAATCGCCTGGATTCGGGACTGGGCTGCTGATAAATCGGGGGCTGCTTTGGTCATAAGCGTTTCTTACTGAGAGCGAATGCAGGTCGTCGTACTCTGAAAAAATCTGCGTATCTGTGTGAATATTGTAGTTGTTTTTCAGCGTGCGGGAATGTGTACAAAACGAAATCGGGCGGTTCGGAGCAGATCTGCAGAAGCTGTCATTCAGAAGCGAGCTCTAAAAGCGAAATGGTTCGGTGTTCATTTCGTAACCGGGGTGCATGCAGATATTAATCAGCAGTCCCAGCGCCAGGCAGGTACTGAGCATACTGGTGCCCCCGTAACTCATCAGGGGGAGCGTCATTCCCGTGATTGGCATCAGTCCGACTGTCATGCCGGTATTGATAATCGTCTGTGAGGCCAGTAGCGTCACAATGCCAACGGCAACAAGGCGTCCGAAGGGCTCGCGCGTGGCAGTCGCGATCTGCAGCCCGCGAATATACAGCGCAGCAAACACCAGGACGGTAAACAGACAGCCCAGCATGCCAAAACGTTCCCCGACCAGACAGAAGATAAAGTCGGTCCGGCCCGCGGGAAGATGATAGGCAGCGGGATCATCGACGGGCATGCCGGCAATTTCGCTACCCCAGACACCTCCCAGAGCCAGCATCTGCTTGGATTGATAGAGATGATAGCCATCACCTTTGGGTAATTCGCCTCCATCCTGTTGTGTGAACAACGCGACGATTCGCGATTTCTGTTCTGCGTTCATCTCCAGCCAGAGCAGAGGCAGTGTGCAGATTCCCAGAATCACAATGGTAATCAGATGTCTGGGACGCGCCCCTGCGGAAAACAGCATCGCAAACAGAATGGGAAAGAAGAGCAACGATGTGCCCAGGTCTGGTTCTCGCAGGATCAGAACTACAGGCACGCAGGTTAGAATGAAGGGGACAATCAGTCCCGGAATCCGTCGATAGTTCTTGCGATACATCAGGTAATGTGCGAGGGCAAGGATGTAGGTGATTTTTGCGAGTTCAGAAGGCTGAAATTTGAAAAAGCCCAATGGAATCCAACGGCGGGAACCGTTGACTGCGGGAATAAAAAAGACCGCAATCAGGAACAGAAGTGTGCCTAGAAAGAGGGGATAGCTGATGCCACGCAGGTTACGATAGGGAAACAGCATCGTACCAAACAGGGCGGTCAGCGAGATCAGGATCCAGATGCATTGTTTCTGGAAATAGTGTCCCTGGCCGACCAGTTCGTCTCCGCGCGCAATTCCCGCCAGGCCGCACCCCATCAGAATCAGGATACAGCAGAGGATCGACCATGGAATTCTACGAATACCTGTATGGATCATTGCGAGTTTAACCTCAGAGTATTGAAACGAACAGGCGTTTTTTAGCGTAAATCAGCAGATCAGGAAAGAGCGATCTTTTTTTGATGAAGTTCGCTCGAGTGAAATTGAATTACGGGTGTCAAAGCTCTTCAAATCAGCTATTCTCTCAGTGTCATTCATTCCTATCCCGGTTTAAATCAATCGTTTTCCATGTTTCAATCACTGCGAAGAGCCTGTTCAAAGTATCCTGTCACTGCAGCCTATATCGCCTTTGCGATTGGTTTGTTTCTAGCGGTACAGATTTACAGAATCGATCATGGGATCTCCAACGCGGGAAGTTTCGACGATGCGTTATGGAAACTGGGCGCTGTTCAGCCCCTGGTCTTTGTGCATGACCATCCCCTGGTTGAAGAGAAAGAATACCCGACCGGTGGTCCCTTTGATCTTTGGTCCGGGGAGTGGTGGCGAATTCTGATCAGCGGCTTTCATCATGGCGATGTGTTGCATCTGCTGATGAACTGCCTGGCGATCGGGTTTTTAGGGCGGCTGATAGAGCCCGTAATGAAACACTGGATATATGCTGCGTTTCTGATCCTGGCGACCTATGTTTCCTTCCTGCCGGAATATTTTCTGGAACATTATCCCGTGGGTTTATCGGGGGGCGCATTTGCGATGTTCGGGTTACTGATGATGCTCCGCCGCATTCATCCTGAAATCGCTGAAGTGTTTACTGATCGTGAAGTCAACTGGGGACTGGGCTGGCTGATTCTGTGTTTTGTATTAACACATTTCGGTATTCTGAATATTGCGAATGCAGCACATCTTTCCGGATTTGTCTATGGAATCCTGGCGGGTGCCGTCATCATCAATCGATCCCGTTTTGCAGGGACGCTCCGGTTCCTGTTTGTCTTATCTCAGGTTTTGATTATCCCTGGTACTTATCTGGTATGTCATCCGGTCTGGAATGGTAAGTATTACTGGTACCTGGCGCGGCATGAAACCGATCCCAATCAAAAGATTGTCTATCTGCAGAAGGGGATGGAACTGTCGCCTGGTGAACCTAAGATCGGGGCAGAACTGGCACTCAGTCTGTTTCGCACGGAAGGAGTTCCGTTTCATTCCTGGGAGATCATGCTGCGATCGCTGGAACGCAATCGTTCCTATGATAAAGGGATCGAGATTACGCGACTAATCTGGAAACAGTTCAACTCTGAACAGCAGAAGCAGAAAGCGCTTGGAATTGTCACAGAAGTATTCGGCGATGAATCCGATGCCTGGCTGGAGCGATTTAAACTGGATCAATCCGCAGTGGCGTCAGCAGATGTGTCTTTACCCAAGTCAGATCAATCCGGGAATGAGTTTCTGTTTTTGAAAGAAACGGAGCGCCGGGGGGCACCTCAGCCGCGCGATCTGACTGCGCCTCCCGTTGATCCGCGCTCTCCTCAGAGCGCGGTGGAAGGTGTTACACTTTAGGCTGAGTCCCGTTTTACTGGAGCGTCTCAAAGGGCAGTGGGAACGAGTATTTGATGTGAAATGCGCCAGTGATCTGATTGATTGTTAAAATCATTAAAACTGGTACATCCGTCATTAAGGTCAAGTTGAAATGTCGTTTTTTGGCGACATCACTGATTCCTGCAAGACATTTTTCTACCTGCGGCTTGCCTGACCTACTCTTTACGTAAACAAATCTGTTGTGATGCTGCGCCGCAGGTATTTTCGCAGAGAGAAACGTTGAATCTGTTGATCTCTCTCGATTGAGCTCTTCGGGCAACATATGATGTAATTAATTCTCTTTTCATATCGATCTGTATATTATGGCTACAGCTTTGGAAAACCAAAACGACTCCACGAATCAGAATCCTGAAGAAGAACAGACTGAAGATGCGGTCCTGGTCGATCGCTTTCCCGAAGCGCTGCGTGTTTCGCGATTTACTTTCTTCACGGTCTGTGTTCTTTCCGTGACTTTTGTGTTATTCAGTTCGATGCCTCTCTGGCATACCGATATCTGGGGGCATTTGACTTATGGTCAGCTGATCTGGGAGACCGGCAGCATTCCTGCGCTGGAGCCTCTGGTTCCGTTGTCTTCAGGAGTCCCGTTCATTGATACCGCCTGGCTGACTCAGATCTTTGCCTTCCAGACATATGAAATCTTCGGTGTCGCAGGAATTAAACTGTTGTATGCCGCTGCGATTACAGCCTGCCTGGGTCTATTGCTGTTTCGCGTACAAAAGCGGACCAGCAGTTTCTGGTGGGGGCTGGTTTGTGTGTCTGCCTTTCTGGTCTGCGACTGGAAACAACTGGGAATCGTAAGGCCTCAACTGGCAGGGCTGCTCAGTTTTGTTCTATTATTTACATTATTAAATGCCCGCCAATGGCGCAATTTCTACTGGTTTCTGATTCCCGCGGTATTTGCGTTGTGGGCGAATCTGCATGGCTCATTCCCGGTGGGACTGGGATTGATTGGTTGTTTTCTGGTTGGTCGCGCAGTGGATGTAGGCCGGAAAGCCGGTTCCTGGAAAGCCATGTTCGGAGACAGTGTCACGCGTCGCTATTTTCTGCTGCTGGAGCTTTCAGCAGTTGCCGTTCTGTTCAATCCCTACGGAATACAATTATATTCTGAAGTCTTCAGCTTTTCTTCCAATCCCAATCTGGAGGCCCTCATCGAGTGGAATCCGCTGACCCTGCGTATGTTCCAGGGGAAGACAGCGGCTGTACTGGCATTGCTGATTGTGATTGCCAGTCGTTTTACTCCGCGACGTATTGGGACTACAGAAGTTCTGCTGCTGGTGGGACTGGGAGCAGCCGCCATGTGGAGTTCGCGCATGGTTCTCTGGTGGGCACCTGTCGCCGCCTATTACCTGGCGTTGCATGGTGCAGCAATCTGGGGACAGAAACGCAGACAACTGGCTGATCCTGATGCAGGAGAGGTGTATTGTGCCGGGAAATGGACCGTTGTTTCTGTGGGGATGGTCTGGATCTGTTTTGCGATTACTCCGATCGGCTCGCAAATCCTGCACGGTAAACAGGTCGATTTCGAAAAGAGCGTCTCCGCCTCCACTCCCATCGGCGCTACGGATTATCTCAAAGAGAAAAATATTGAAGGCCAGCTGTTTAACTCAATGGAACTGGGAGACTACCTGCTCTGGGATGGACCGGAGAACGCTTCTGTTTTTGCTGACTCTCACGTGCATCTGCTGCCTCGCGAAGTCTGGGATCATTACCTCAGAATCGCGAATTCGTCAGGTGATGCGGAAGAGCTGCTGGAACGTTACGGAGTGAATACGGTGGTACTTGATTTACCCCGACGGAATACCCTGACGCGTCGTCTGGAGCGAGACGGAGCATGGCGTGTGGGTTACAAAGATGATCGTAGCGTCGTGCTGATACGAAACAACCCGATTCGGTAAACGACATCAAAGCTGCTTCTCTAAATTACATTGTTCCTATTTTAATATTGATAGAGATCTGTCATGAAATCACGCAAGTTGTCATCGAAAACCATGATTGCGGTTCAGGTTCTGGTGGTCGTCGCTTTTTGCGGAGCCTATACATTGGGCTCACGCGATACCCGCCAGGCTTTTAACAGCACCTTTCTGGATCAGACATACTACCCGGAAGTGAAAATCGATCGGGAAGAACCACTGCGGATTTCCGCCTTGTATGACGATCCTTCTGTGGTTACCGATGAGGAACTGGCGGCTGTGCTCAAGCAGGTTCGCCCTAAGTTTCCGCGCCAACATCTGAAGCCCAACCATGTCGAACATGCCTTACGTACGTGGAGTATTCATTCTACGTTTCAGGATCCGAGTGTAGTCTCGGGGGCCGAAATGTGTGATTTTCTCACCGACCACGGTCGCTACCTGGCATCGTGGGGTGATGAAGCTTCGCCGCTGCTGATTGATCAACCGCAGGGGATTTCGATTCGCTGGGGGAGTCAGGTGGGAGGTTCTGTCCATCACGATCACTGGTTGGCTTCCTTAACAGAAGCAGGCATTCATCGGGATGCGCCCGTGTTTGCGCCCGCTCAACGTAATATGGATATCAATGATGTGATTCAGCAGTCATTAAGAGATTTTCGTCTGGATGAACGTGAAGTCGAATGGTCGGCCATGGCGTTTGGCTTGTGGATTCCTCCAGTAAAAGAGTGGGAGACGACCGATGGTCGGACTGTTTCGTTTGATCAATTAACACGGAGACTGATTCGCGGACATAAGAAGTATGGAGTCTGTGTCGGCACCCATCGGGTTTATTCTCTGATGTTGCTGGTCCGCCTGGATGACGAATTCGATATTCTCTCCGATTCTGCACGGGCTGAAGCGTACTCCTACCTGGAACGCGTGCGAGACTTGATCAGTGAGTGTCAGTACGAAGATGGACACTGGCCAGCCAACTGGATGGAAGGCAAGGCCGCATTGACCAGTACTGAAGTGATTCCCGAATACAAAAATGTAATTGCGACGGGACATCATCTGGAATGGCTGGCGATCGCTCCGAAAGAACTGCATCCACCGCACGAGCAGATTGTGAAAGCTGCGAAGTGGGTGATTAATAATACCACTTCTCACACTGAAGCGGAAATTCTGCAGAAATACACGTTTTACAGTCACGTCGGAAATGCACTGGCCCTCTGGCGGAATACTCATGCCGCTCCCTTCTGGAAGGAATGGCAGAAGACGCATCCGTATGTCCCGGATGTGACTGCTGAACAGGACGAAGCAATCGAAGCCCCTAAGCCGACGCTGTAGGGCCCATCGAACCGCGATTACTTACCGCCGACTACCGTAAATGATGCTTTGGAGCCGGCAGGTTTAAAGAACTCTGCCTGTACGCCCTCCTGATCACTCCTGTTTGCAAGGTCGATCAGCAGTGTCAGTTTATGAACGCCTTTCGAGAGCTGAAGTTCATTTTCTGTTTGAGATTTCAGACGCTGTGAATCGATCCAGATGCTGGTGTCCTGAGCGGAATTGATACGAATGCCAACGGTGCCCGCTTCGGTGACATCCAGTTCAGCCTGCAGCAGTACTTTCGAGTCAGTGCTCAGACTTTTGAGTTCTTCGAAGGGGAGTAGACCAGCCACCATCGCATACTGTGGAACGAATGCCGTTGTGGATGCTCGCAAAACCTGTTCTTCGAACAGTTCTTCGTCCGGGTTCTCATTCGTCAATAACAGGTTGGGGATCTCCCGCATTGCCAGCCAGCGTTGAATCGTCGGTTTGGAGCGGATCGCATACGGACCTGGTTTGCCCAGCACAGACAGATATTTCACCAGGTCAATCAGTTCATCACGTGTCAGGAATTTGGTGAGGCCCTGTGGCATGAGGGATCCGCCTTCCGCTTCATCATCGATGTCATCAACGGGAATGACGATTTCTTTGCCGTTGGCGTCTTTGAGAATGACACGTTCTTCATTGCGATCAACAATGATTCCGCGAATGATTTTGCCTTCGATCGTGACGATTACATAGGTCTGGTAAGCTTCTTTGACTGCCTGGTTGGGATAGAGTATCGATCGAACGAGATAATCCACGGGAGAACTGGCGCCGATTGGGCTCAGGTCTGGGCCAACTTCGCCGCCTGCTTTACTGACAGAGTGGCATTTCATGCAGCTCAAGTCGGCGCGTCGGAAAATCTGCTCGCCCCGTTCGGCATTGCCATGCGCGATGACATCAGCGAGCAGTTGTTTGAATTCTTCTTCAGTGAGTTTTTTATCTTCGCCTGACATCCCGGCAGCTTTACTGAGAGCATCGCTCAAAGCTTTATCACTGCGACCTACAGAGTACATGTAACGCAGTTGCTTTTTGGCGACATCTTCCGGAACTTTTTGAGTTGAAAGTGCGGCTGCCAGCTGATCGGGGGCTCCTTGTGTATCGAGGATTGCTTCAATGAACGGGGTTGGATCACCGGCTTTCGATGAGGCCATGATTTTGATGCCTGCGGTGATAGCCTGCTTGAGATCAAGGGTGACCAGGGCGGCTGCACCCAGGTAGCGTATATCAGCCGGGGAATTCTCTTCCGTCAGTTTCTGCATGGCTTTGATGCTCTCTGGACCTCCAATGGAAACCAGGGCGTCAATGGATGCCGTTCGTAGTTTCTCATCGGTTTTGGCAGAGAGAGCCAGTTGTTGTAATTTGTCTGCTGCCCCGGAGACTTTCCATAAACCTGCCAGCTCGATTGCAATCTGATTGACGGGCGGTTTGGCGTCGATCAGTTTACTGATGTCAGCCAGGGAACCAGAGGGTTTGATTTTTCGATTCTGAAATGCTTCTTTCAGCGCGAGCAGCGATTTTTCTTTGACTTCTCCCTGGAACTTATCGTTGACGATTTGCTCCCAGATAAAACCGAGTTCTTCCGGATTTCCTTTGCGGCAGATCAGTTCAATAATCGTACCCTGGCGAGAGGCAGGAATGCGGCCGCTTTTGAGAAGTCTCATCATGTGAGAGACACTACTCTGGGACTGGGCTGATAATTCTCCGGAGCAGGATAAACTCAACAGCATCGCGATGACTGTAATGCTAAGGGCGGAAAAGATACGGGATCGAATTCTCATTATGAACTAACTCTGCATAAGGTAAGAAAATAAGACAGGCCGTCAGGTGGCCCGGCATCAAAGGAATTCAGGGTGAGGGAAACCATCCCGGATTACTGATTGACTCCGGGATGGTTTTTAATTCCTTCAGGTGTGACTCGAAAAACTAGTTGGCTTCCATGCGTTTTTCGAGGGTATCCATCGTTTCTTTTAATGCGTACTCAAGATAATAGTCCTGCGGATGAATCAGTGATTCAACGGCGATCTCAAGTGCACGCGGATCATTGTAAAAACTGAGTGCACGAATGGCTTCCAGTCTGACCCTTGGGTTTTCATCATTGATCTGAACCTGCAGCAGGTCCAGAGAGTTGTCAACACGATCACGCCAGTAGCAAAGGACACGCGTGGCGGCGGCCCGCGCTTTGGGTTCGGGAGATTGCAGCATCTTTTTCAGGAAGTCGACATCGACGACATCCAGGCTCTGGCGGACCCAGAGCGCTTCCAGCAGGTTGTGCTGATAGTTTTCCTCTTGGGGATCCAGGCCGGCAACCCATTGATTCAAGGCGTCGATGACTTGATTTGTGTCACGGACACGCAGTTCACGACGAACCCGGTAACGAACCTGATCTTCATAGGTTTTTAACAGGTCGAGCAATTCAGGGATTGAAGCGTCTGCGATATTCGGATCTTTGAGCAATGGTTTTTTCGAATAGGTAACACGCCAGATACGACCATGCTGTGCATCGCGGTTGGGATCGCGAATCGAATGCTGCATGTGTCCTACGAGCGGGTTGAACCAGTCAATCAGGTACAGCGCTCCATCGGGGCCGAACTGCAGGTCGACAGGGCGAAAGTTCGTATCGGTCGATTTGACCAATGGTTCGACAGGATCAGCTGCGAAACCGGAACCATCATCTTTCATTTTGTACTGCAGTACGCCGTGAAAGCCGATGCAGTTGTTGAGCAGGTAATTCCCCTGAAGTTCATCGGGAAACTGGCGGCTGGAAACGAACTCACAACCTGCGGTCGGCCGCCATTGTTTTTTGAGGAAGTGTTTCATGCCGGCGTGTTTGCGAGGATAATCCAGGTCACCGGAATAGGCGGTACCGAAGTAATTGGCTCCGCCGGACGCATCGGCGACAAAGTTCTGTCCCCAGCGGTCGAAGACGTGCCCCCAGGGGTTGGCATAGCTGTACGAGACAAAGATACTTGTTTTTTCGGTACGCGGTTCATAGCGGAAGATGCCTGCGTTCTTGACGCGCTGTGGACCATAGGGGGTTTCGACCTGACTGTGGTGGAAGGTTCCTTCCTGGAAGTACAGGCCGCCACCGGGTCCCCAGGTAAAGGCGCTGATAGAATGATGGGAGTCTGCGGAATCGAATCCGTGCAGGACGATTTCTTTGTAGTCAGCGTGGTCGTCGCCATCGGTGTCTTTCAGGAAGACCAGGTTCGGCTGTTGAGCGACATAGACTCCGCCGTCTCCCAGTTCAATACCAGTGGGCAGATGCAGGCCGTCAGCGAAGACCGTCTGTTTGTCGGCACGTCCGTCGCCGTTTGTGTCTTCCAGGATCAGGATTTTGTCATCGACTTCTTTGCCTGGCAGGTACATCGGGTAGGATGCCATCGTGCAGACCCAGAGGCGGCCTTTACTGTCGAAGGCGAACTGCACAGGGTTCTTCAGTTCGGGGAATTCGACTTCGGAAGCGAACAGATTGATTTCGAAGCCTTCGGGCAATTCGAACTGTTTCTGTGATTCTTCAGGCGAAGTGATTTTAATGGAAGCCGGGTCTTTGACGTTGGTCTTGATGTCGGCGAAGTCACCAGTGTTGCTGTCATCAATTTTTACCGGGACCGTTTTCCCTTGTGCCACGGCCCAGATGCGTTTGTCGCGATTGGCGATCATTTTACGGAGCTTGGCAAATTCAGACGGGAAGTTAACCACGCCAAAAGGTTCTTTGCGGCCGCCGTAAATATAGTAACCATTGACGGCGCGATAGTCGTACCAGAATTGTTTGTTCTTTTCCAGAACTTCGGCGCGGAGTTTTTTCATGTCCACGGTTGAACCTGACGTATCTCGTGGTCCGAACAGTGCTTCGTCGATGACGGGAGCAAGCTGCTGGTAGCCGTAGTCAGTCAGGTGGATGCCATTGAATGTTAAAGCGTGGTCGTCAGCTTCCATCAGTTTTTTACTGGGCGTGAAAAGATCGACGAAGATCACGTTCTTTTCTTTAGCGATTTTTTGCATCGCGTCCGTGTAGAGCTTAATGCGTTCGTTGTTTTCTTTTCCGTCTGTGAGGCCAGGGCGGTTCAGATTTTCTGTAGCAATGGGGGAAAAGAGAACCAGCCGCGGATGTGATTTACCGTTGTATTTGGCTGCCAGGGTTGTGTCGATGAAATTCTTCAGATCTGTTTCGAATTGGGGGAGTCCTGCTTTTCCGGCAAAGGACTCATTGAAACCAAAGCAGGCGATAATGACATCTGCTTTGTGATCTTCCAGATTATGCCCGTGATCCTGAAAATCTTTGGAGCGGGGACGCAATGTCAGTTCATCAGCCGACCAGCCCAGGTTCCTGACAACGAGTTCCTTATCGGGGAAGCGACTGTGCAGCAGTGTTTCAAAATAACCTGCGTCCTGCATGCGTTCCGGAAAGGTATTGCCGATGAAAACAATATGATCGTGTGGTTTCAGTTCAAGTTTCTGCTCGTTTGCTCTGAGCTGGTTTGATGATATTACAGCAAGGATCGCTGTGATCAGGCACAGGAAAATATTTAGAGATTTCTTCACTGCTGTTGGCTTTCTTTTAGAACTTTTAAAGGCAGGAGACCCTGAGGGCAAATTTGTGAGTCAATTCTTCAGGATTGCGTGTTTGGCATATCGATTACAACTATGATTTTGTAGCATACCCCTACCTATGTCAAATCAAAGTCAGGGGTTGTAAGGAATGACCTAGCATTATGAACATCAGTAACATTCCAGGGAGTCTCAGTGAATGAAGTTCCACTTCGCTTCCACCAGAGGGAACATTAAACAGTTCCGTATAGATACTACGCAAAATAGGACGGATTCAACAAAACAATCCTATCCTCAAGTATCCGACAATGCATCTATTAAATTAATAATCGAAAGTATTCCCGCGGGGGTGGTATTCCGCGCGGGCGAAACGCTGATTATCAACCAGCGATCCGAAGAGTTACTGGGGAACTCAATTGAAACTCCAGAATTATTTGAAGCGAATCTGGGGCGGCTGTTTGAATTGCAGACTGAAGCTGAATTAAAAACAGATTCCAGTGAACCAGATCAGGCGGAAATCTGGTTTCAACATGCCGATGGTATTCAGCATTTGTGTGAAGTCAAGCTGCCGAACAACCCGGAACAAGAGCTTTGGTTGTTGAACAGCATTTCCGCGCAGCGGCAAAATGAGCGATTACTGAAAAGATTGACTCGAGCGACAAGTGATGTCACCGGCGATGAATTTTTTAAACGTCTGGTGCAGGAATTATCTCATGCTTTAAAAATGAAGTATGTCTGTCTGGTTCAGCATCAAAGAGACCAGAGTACTAAATGTAAAACCTTTGGCGTTTCTGTTGATGGAAAACCAGGGCCCGATTTTGAATACGATATCGTTGGCTCTCCCTGTGAGCACGCTATTGGGAAGGATCCCTATTCAGTACATCAGGGAGTCTCCGGGCAGTATCCGCAAGACGAATTTCTCATCAAAAATGGCATTGAATCTTATTTCAGTCTCCCGATGATCGATAAGGATGGAGAGGTTCAAGGCCATTTGATGCTGCTGGGAGATCGCCCTGTCTTTGAAGATTTGTGTAAACTTCCTGTCATCAGGAATTATACTTATCGGGCAGCTGCTGAACTCAGTCGCGCGCAGGCCGAAAAGAAGCTGCAGGAAAGTGAATTGCGCATCACCATGGCTGCCCGGGGTTCGTCCATCGGATTCTGGGAATATGACCTGACGACAGGACAGGTCTATTTCGATGAGCACTGGTATGCGATGCTGGGTTATGGTCCCGGCGAATTTCCCGAAGCGTTTGCCAGGTTGCAGGATCTGAAGGAACCAGCGGAATTAGAGCCTGCAATCAATCAGGCGTGGACTCAAATGATCCACCCGGATGATTATGTGACATCAGTGAAAGCGCTCAACGATTATATTTCAGGTAAGTCGAGTTCTTATGATGTTGAGGTTCGGATCAAGAAAAAAGATGGTACATGGAAATGGGTATTTACACGTGGCAGAATCTCTGCTTACAGCCCGCAAAAAGTTCCTCTGCAGATTATCGGTACCCATATTGATATTGATGATCTGAAACGTTCCCAGCAGATTCGTCTGGAAAGTGAAGCGCGCCTGCGCATCATTATGGATCAGATCCCTGCGATTCTGTGGACGACTGACCTTGATAATCAATATACATCTATCGTCGGAGCAGGGCTGAACCAGTTGGGGATTCAACCGGCAGAAACGGTGGGGAAAGGCATCTATAATTTCCATAAATCGCAGGATGTTTCTGTCAATATGACGGCGATGCATCAGCGAACCTTGAAAGGGGAATCTGTACGGTTCGAACAACAGTTCGAGAATACCTACCTGGATATCCATATCGAGCCGTTACGAAATATGAATGATGAAATTATCGGATGTATCGGGCTGGCGATTGACGTGACGGTTCGAAAGAAAACCATTGAGCAACTGAATCGGCAACGGATTTTATTACAGATCATATTTCACTCCGTGACAGATGCGATGATTGTGACTGACCGCAGCCATAATATCGTCATGTGTAACGAGTCGATTCAGATCCACTTCCGTTGTCAAGAAGCGGATCTGCTGGGCCGGCCGGTTCGCGAACTTATTGTCTCTTCCAGTCTGTATGAAGAGCAGTTCAACCGGGTTTCCTTTCCCAACACCCGTGTTTTAAAACCGTTTATTGTTGAGTATCGACGTGCCGATGGTTCCCGTTTTCAGGGGGAGACGATCGTTACCCCCCTCAGACGATCTGATAACCAGATTACCGGATATATCAAGGTTATCCGGGATATCACAGATCGAATTCAGATTGAGGAAGAAAAAGATCACCTGCATGCACAGATGCTGCATGCCCAGAAACTGGAAAGTCTGGGCGTACTCGCTGGTGGAGTTGCCCATGATTTTAATAACTTACTTCTGGCAATATTAGGGAATACGAATCTCGTATTAATGGAACTGGATGAGGAGTCTCCAGTGGCTCCCTACGTGAAAAGCATTGAAATGGCCGCGCGTCATGCTGCGAAAATCTGCGAGCGGCTCCTGGCCTATTCCGGGCGTCGTACCTTTGCCTCAATGACTTTTAATTTAAATCGCGTAATTCAGGAAACAGTAGAGATCATGAAATCGATTGTTTCTCCGAATGCACCCATTGACCTGGATCTGTCTGCTGAAGAACTAATGATCCATGGTGATACAGGTCAGATAGAGCAGGTGGTTCTGAATTTACTGACCAATGCTTCTGAAGCGATTCAAAACCAGGCAGAAGCAGGCAAGATCAAGATTCGCACCGGTGTCAGCGAGTTGGGTAAGGATGAATTCTCAGAATATTATTTCTGTGAAAATGGAACCCCAGGTCGATTTGTCTTTCTCGAAGTGGAGGACAACGGGAGCGGTATGGATGCTGACTGCCAGTCAAAAATGTTTGACCCGTTTTTTACAACCAAATTTACTGGTCGGGGACTGGGGCTGGCTGGTGTCTCTGGGATTATCAGAGGGCACCATGGGGGGTTACACGTTGAGTCTATTACGGATCGAGGTTCCTGCTTTCGCGTAATTTTACCTCTGGCAGTCGAAGCGTCTGTCGATCTCGATGATGATGGCAGTGCCGAATCGCAAGTACCGGTGGAATCCGGTTCCATTCTGGTGATTGATGATGACCTGGCAGTGTGTAAAGTGGTGAATCGCGTGTTGCAACGCTTTGGGTTTTCCGTGATGACTGCTTATTCAGGTAATGAAGGCCTGGACCTTTATGAGAATCATCGTGACGAGATCAGCGTGATTCTTCTGGATATGACTATGCCAGGTTTAAGTGGTGTTGAGACCTTTGAACTGCTGAGGAAGAAGGGAGTAGACATCCCTGTGATTCTTACAAGTGGACTGAGTGAGACTGATATTTCGGAACAGATGCAGGGGTCCGAAATCGTCCATTTTCTGAAAAAACCCTACAAACCTCAAAAACTGGTGAATGTGATCAGCAAAGCGTTGATCAGGCAACAGATTCAAGACGATGCTTCGAACATCAATATCGAGTAGAGTCAGTTCAGCAGTAACTGCTGTAATTGTTCAGCGTATTGGTTCAAGACCATTGCCAGAATCAGAAACAGGCCGGCCACCAGATCGCTTCTGCTAAAATGATCCGCGCTGCCATGCGATCGGACAAATTCAAAAATGGCTCCGGTGGGGCAGCCATAGTGACAGTAAGCCTGTGGGACAAACAGGGAAGCGACAAGTCCTGCCACTGCAATAATGATCGAAGCAATGCCTGCCGATGCCAGCAGGTAAGCATCGAAGGCTTCCAGTTCCGCCAGGTCGACGGGGATTCTTAAAAAAAGAATCATGAGAATCAGCCCGATTAATAAAGCCGGGATCCAGCGTAATGCCCGTTTGATATCCGGTCTGATTTTCCACTTTGACCGTGCGGGAAGCAGTCTTCCCAGAAATTCCTGTGCGGTCCCATGCGGGCAGATGTTCTGACAATAAACATTCCGACGGGTCGTCCAGGGAACCAGCACAGCGACTGCAGCCAATACGACAAGTCCCGAGACCGTTCTCCAGGGAACCGCATACCGGGCCCAGCCGGCAAACAGCGATTCCGCCAGCAGGTCTCCCGTCCAGAAGCCGAGATAAATCAATGCGACGAGTTTGAAAAATTTTCGCAACCAGTGAATCCGCTTGAGACGCGTAAAAGTAATCAGGCATGCGGCAATACAAAAGCCAATAATGGTTGCGTCTTTCACTCGGAATACAAACGGGGGATCTTCCTGTGCTTTCTGTTCAGAGATGCGAATCCGATGCGCGATGGCATGGGCGATGCCCATACTGGTCATGGTAGCGCCGGAAACCCCTTCGATCTCCCCCGACTGGAGATCCAGCTCAGCGATTCTATTCCAGCCATATTCCTGCCAGAGGTTCATCCAGTACTCATTCTGACGGACATCATTGACGTGCGAGGTGGTGTCACCGCTGCTGCGGATGGAGATGCCGGCGATGCGGTCTGTCTGCGGGCTAAATACGATTAAGGTGTCAGAAGGGCCACAGTAGCCGATAATGCCATCGGAGACCGGTGAAGTACGAATCGCATACCCGATTTGCTTCTGACTCTGGTTCAGGACAAACAGTCCCATCCGGTCCGAATGATCAACCTGCAGTGAATGAGCGGCGGGTAGAATCTTCTGGACTTCTTGAAGTTCAATGGGAGCCTTGCCCTGGACGCGCAGCCGCACAAAGTAATCCCTGATCAGACAGAGAATGAGAATCAGGAGAGCCATCCGGTAGAACTTGAGAGAAAGTGACTTTAAGAGACTGGCGCGCCGTTTCGATCGTTGAGGCTTCACGGCTTGCGGTAAGTCTGTCATCCTGTTCTCATCAACTCAGGCAGTCTGCTTTGCCTGAGTCGTTTATTCTCTGGTGTTGATTTCAAACAATGGTGCAACGGCAGTCTGACTCAGAGAATGAGCTCAGTCAGCAGGCAGGACCTGAATTGCATCGGCGTGCACATTCCCGTCCACTCCCTCATTGGACATGACGACCTCAATCTGTTGCCCTTTCTCAAATTCAAAGGTGCCAAGAGAAATAAAGCCGTTCTTTAATGGTGGTTTGATTCTCTGATTGATTTTCACCGTTTTCGTTTCCTGAGGAGAGCGAACGGTAACCGGAGTGTTGGTAGCACGATTTTCATGGTGACCATAAGCCAGACGGACTTCATATTTTCCTGTTTTATCAACCTGGAATTTAAAGTGAATCTCGGCTTTTTTCCCTTTGCCATGATAGACGTAGTGGTTGCCGATAAAGCCTTTCAGACCTTCCCCTCTGGTCCAGGTACCGACGAACTGTACGTTGTTGTTTTCGTCATCAATGACCAGACCCGGGAGTGTCGTCGGGTCGATGTAGGCATCGATGATGGGGGGCAGTTCTTTGGAATCTTTCGGCGTATAGAACTGACCATCAATTGTATCGCGGCGTTCGACGCCTTTTCGGGACATCAGTTTTTCGAGGTCCTGATAGTAATCCGTATAGACTTCACGGGGACTGCAGTCTTTGTCAGTGCAAACGGCGGCCGCCTTACCGACGACTTCACCCATCATGCCACCCGTTTTCATAACACGCACTGTTCCGAGTGCTTCATGAGTGACACTGACACAACGCCCTGCCATAAACAGGTTCGGGATGTTGCGTGAGTAAAAGCATCGATAGGGAACGGGATAACCGAATCTGCGGTCGACGCGACTGTCGAAAACAGCTTGTGAAATGAAGGGGTCTTCCGGGTATTTCTGCATGTATTGTTTTTTGGGATAGTGTAAATCGATGGACCAGGTGCTGGGCACACAGCCATCCGGAAAAGCGATTTTATTCACAATATCTTTTTTACGCAGAATGACGTCGCCGCGGAGCATACGAGATTCGCGTGGTCCGCCGATAAAAGCCATCCAGGTTAATTCCGCATTGGGGTGCTTGTCTTTGCCCCCTTTGTTTTTCATGGCGTTCCAGGCACCATAGACGGCACGGAAATTCCAGTCTCGCATGGATTCCAGATCTTTGATGGGATCTTTGTCAAAGCCGCTTTCCCAGAACCATTCGCCATGAAAACGTTTGGGGTACGGGAAGTCATCCATATTCAGGTTGAGTGCCCAGCTGACATCGGGAAATGATTTCTCTGTTTCTGCTTCTTGCCAGGTCCACATGTTGCTCATGCCCATGTGGCCTTTTTCATGTGTGTAATAGTCGGCACCCGCCAGGTATCCGATTTCTCCATGACCCGTGCAGTCCGCGAAGAGCGAACCGAGAAATTCCGTGCGTTTGCTGGATTTGGTATTGAAGGCGGTCACGCTCTGAATGGCTTCTCCCTCTTTTTTCACCGCATAGGCACGCGTATTGAGAAACAGGTCGATATTTTTTTCGGCGCGGACGACATCTTCTTTCAATTTGTCGCCGTACTCTTCATAAGTACCAGGAGAAGCAGCAGCCGAATCAGCGAATTCGGCGATGATCTCTCCGAGATGAGGATATTTCCCACGACGTACCAGTCCCTGTGCCCAGACACGAACTTCTGAACTGCCATTACCACCCAGAACCGGACGATCCTGGATGAGCGCGACCGAACAACCCATGCGGGCAGCGGAGATCGCGGCTCCCATGCCGGAATATCCACCACCGACAACGACCAGGTCATATTTCTTCGTTTTTTCCGGCTGATCCGGCAGGCCGAGCATGCCTTTGCGCCACTGATCCATGGGAGACAGGTCGTTGGGGGGCTGGTAGTTGAGATCTTTTGTAAACAGAATGGCATCGCAGCGCCCTTCAAAACCTGTCAGGTCATGCAACGCCAGTTTCGCTTCCGGTTTTGTGATCTCGACCGTACCACCATCGTGCCAGAACCATTTGGCGCTCTTGGTACCAAAGGTTTCCTTTAAGGGTTTCCCATCAATCATCAACTGGAACCGGCCTGGAGCCCCCTTGGCTTTCCAGGGAGCAACCCAGTCTTTCGTGCGAACGAGAACGCGATATTTTCCGGTAGAGGGAAACTGGACGGTCGTTTCTGCGTCTGCCACTGGCTGGCCGAGTCCATGCGCCAACAGATAGGGAGAGCCCATGATGTTGATAAACTGGGTATCCAGTTTCCAGCCACCCTGCTGGTCGAAACTTTCTGCTTCCACCAGAACTCCTTCCACAGGCTGGGAAGCGGCCAAGTCTTCGACCGGAAACAGTGTGATCGCAATTGCTGCGAATACAGAGAGAGTATTAACCAGGTAACGCATTCTCACAGACTCCTGACATTGATTCGTTGAGTATTCATCTCACTCATATCAAAACGGATTCGATCCGAAATAGACTTTCAGATCAGATTATAAACCCGTGCTCGAATCAATTGCAAACAGGCTGTCGCGCGAATTGCTTGAGCGATCTGTTAAATAATGTTCTTAATTATTGAGCATGTTCGCCTAGAAACTGTAAAAGCTGGGCATCTGTGACTTCTGCCGGGCTCGAGAGCGATTTTCCCTGGAACTGGGCAGGCATGGCGGGACGTTGGAAATGAACATAGTCAAATCCGGCGACCAGATCAGGACGACCGTTTCGAATGACCTGTGTATTCTGCTGAGGTGCTTTCAAACGCGAGGCAGTGGTGTAGTCGGTATAAACCGTGAGTCCCACCTGCAGCTGTTCAGGCATGTCAGGGCGGCGATAGCGTTGATGGACATTCCAGCTACCATCCGGTGTTTTTTTCAGCAGGATGAAGTCATTTCCCATGCGCGCGATCTGGATCATCGCGGCAGGCGTCCCTGCGTTGGTGACCGCCAGTGTCGATCGACTGTTGAGGGTGGTTTTAACTTCAAACTGAAACGAGCCAGGTCGATTGGCAGCGCCGAGAGAGAGAAAGATATAATTCTCGCCGCCTGGTTTCCAGGTTTGCGGAGTGACATTGCGAGGCGTACGGATCATGAGACCTGCCAGTGAATAATTACTGCGTGGTGCACCATCGCCGTTTCGTCGCGCGACGCGAATGTTAGAAGTGACCACAAAATCTCCTCTGATTTCTTTGTAGACCAGAACTCCCCGGTAGTCCTTGTACCACGTGCTGCTGTAAGGGATCATGACCATCCATCCTGGTTTCGTGTTAGCGATGTCAAACTGCTCGAGCTGGTCGGCATTGCTCTGTTCTGTCTGAAAAATGCGCGACCACTGTTTCAAAGTAGAGGCATCATCAAAGTCATCACTCAGTTTTTTGAGATCGTCTCGCTGTGTTCCAGTCTGCTGTGCATGCGCATCAACGGTAATCAGGCAACTGGCTGTGAGTGAGATAACAACGCAGAGGCAAGCTCTGCATTTACTTAAGCGGATGTGGAACATAAGAATTTTCTTTGCTGTAATCGGGTGATGTACACAGACTGATCTGTTTAAACTGCTGTTGCAGAGAAATCGTCAGCGAATGTTAAGATGCGACAAAAATTTCGCGAAAAAAGATACTTTGAGCGAAATGAGACTGAAGCTGTTGAATGGCTGGACTCTACGATATAATGGTGGGCTGAATTTCAGAAAAGCCGTTCAGGAAAGCAAGTCTGTATGTCTGTCATAGAAGAAACCGTCACTCAGTGGATCGATCAGATAAAATCGGGTGACGCTCAGGCTGCGCAGAGGTTGTGGGAATCGTATTTTCTGGAAATGGTGGAAGTCGCCCGCAAGAAATTACGAGGTGCGCCCCGGGCCATGGCGGACGAAGAAGATGTGGCGCTGAGTGCCTTTAAAAGTTTCTGCCTGGGGGCCCAGAATGGCCGTTTTTCACAGATCACCGATCGGCAAAATTTATGGCCGCTCCTGGTGGCAATCACTTCGCATAAATCAGTGGACCTGATTCGACTGGAAAACAGACAGAAACGCGGCGGCACAGGAAATAGCGAAGACACAGGGTCACACAGGAAGCAAACGTCCATGCAGGTTGATTTTGAAGAGATTATCCAGCAGCAACCCTCTCCCGAATTCGCGGTACAGATGGCCGAAGAACTGGAAAGACTGTTAAATTTATTAGACAAAACAGGTGATTCCGCCTTAAGACAGGTTGCATTGGCCAAAATGGAAGGGGAAACTACAACTGAAATTGCGCAGAATCAAGGTTGCGCCCGCCGAACCGTTGAACGAAAACTTCAGTTGATTACCCGTCTGTGGCATGAGGATTGCAATTTGTGAAATCGCGAAATGAAACTGATTTCGAACAGCTGCCTTCAGACCTGATGCTGAGAGTCAACCAACTGTGTGATCAGTACGAAACAGAGTTGAGGCTCGGGGAACTGCCTTCGATTGATGACTATCTCGAAAATGTCGCATTAGAATACCGGGAAGTCATTCTCAAAGAATTGATTCCTCTGGAAATCGAGCATCGTTGCCAACGGGGTGAGACTCTGAAGTCTGCCGATTATCTGGAACTGTTTCCCGATCTTGAGCCGGACTGGTTGGCGTCTGTACTCGAAGCGGCACAAGCGGACCAACTCGCTGCTGTAGTGAATTCTTCAGCTCACAAACAACAGAACCTGACCGCCCCACCTTCGCTGGAGCGGTGTCAACAGCGGATTGTGAAAGAGGGCATCCTCTCGCAAGCAGAACTAACGGCACTGCAACTAGCATCAGAGGCAGAGCCATCCAGTCAAACGTCTGAAGATCTGACTGAACTACTAGTGCAGTCCGGCAAAATAACGGACTACCAGTCGGACGTGCTACTGTCCCACGACGACCGACGGTTGTTAATCGCTGATTACCTGATCCTGGAACCAATTGGTTCCGGTGGAATGGGTATCGTATATAAGGCGCTGCACCGCCGGATGAAACGCATTGTTGCATTAAAAGTCATTCGCGCTGATCTGCAGCATGTTCCGGATCGTTTAAAACGTTTTGAACGCGAGGTTCAGACGGCAGCAAAACTTTCGCATTCTCACATTGTGACAGCATATGACGCTGGAGAAGACCAGGGGATTCATTTTCTGATCTGTGAATACATCGACGGCGAGAGTCTGACACAGTTAGTGCGCAATTCTGGTCCGCTTGACTTTTTCGATGCTTTGAACTGTATTCTGCAGGTAGCACAGGGACTGGAGTACGCACACCGTCAGGGAGTTGTCCATCGTGATATTAAACCTGCTAATATTCTGGTCGATGATCAGGGAGATCTGAAAATCCTGGATATGGGTCTGGCCCGTCTGCAGCAGCCTGATGATGTTATTCTGGGAGCGGAAGCGCAAACCGAATTAACTTCCAGCCAGTTTTTTATGGGGACCATTGACTATATGGCTCCCGAACAGGCGCGGAATACGAAGTTCGCGGACCACCGGTCTGACATTTACAGTCTGGGCTGCACATTCTATTTTCTGTTAACGGCCCAGCCCGTGTATCAGGGGGAAACGACAGTCGAACGAATCCTGGCTCACAGAGACGAACCGATTCCCCGTCTGTCTGAACGGCTCTGTCAGGTCCCACCCGAATTCGATCCTATTTTCGAAAAGATGCTGGCGAAGTCTCCCGATGATCGTTACCAGTCAGCCACCGAACTGATTTGCGATCTGGAAAGTTTCTCAATGGAATGTCCGGGTGATCAGACCGCTTTGATTCCTCAGGTTGAACTTTCACAACCGCAGTCGCACAAAGCTGACTGGGCCAGTGATCCGACCGAAGTTCAGCCTGCTGTTCCCGAGTTGACCATGCTGGCAAGTACCAGTCAGCAGGAATTGGCAAAATCTGGTGCTCTCCCTGTTCGTGGTCTGTTGTGGGGGGGGCTGGCTGTTGCCGCGGCGATTCTGATTGGCGCCTTTACCTGGAAACCGGCGGTGACGGATCACTCGGTTGCTGACTCCGAAGTGGCAGCAAATTTGTCGAAAACAAATCCATCTCATTCGATGCTTGCTCCCTTCCAGCAGACTTATGCTGCGAAAATGAATCTGCCTGTCAAAAGAGAGGTTCCCCTTGGTGCTGGGGAATCAGAAATCGAACTGATGTTGATTCCTCCCGGAAAGTTTCTGATGGGCGATCAGACGGCGACTTCGGCTGAGTCAGATGCCCCTCAGCATCAAGTCAGCCTTACCCGACCGTATTACATGAGTGCTACTGAAATCACGAACGAGCAGTTTCGTGAATTTGTGAATGCGACAAAATATCAGACCGATGCAGAGCGGAGTGGCGGGTATGGAATGACGGGTGGCAGTTGGGTGAAGACCATGGATTATTCCTGGAAAAACCTGGGTGACTTACCTGTTCAGAATCAGGCGCCGGCTGTCAGTATCAGCTGGAATGATGCCACTGCATTCTGTGAGTGGCTTTCCGATAAAACAGGTGATCGATATCGCCTCCCCACAGAAGCTGAATGGGAATACGCGTGCCGTGCCGGAACAGATTCCGCGTGGTTTTTTGGAGATCAACCCAGCGAAATGGATCAGTATGCCTGGTTTCTGAATAATTCTGACGGTCAGGTTTATCCTGTCAAACAGAAACGTCCCAATGCCTTTGGGCTGTATGACGTCTATGGGAATGAATGGGAGTGGTGTCAGGATTATTACAGTGCCAGCTACTATTCCGTTTCACCTGTTGAGAATCCGACGGGACCCGCGCAAGGGCGTGAACGTGTCCGGCGGGGAGGGGGATTTCAACAACCGGCGGCACAACTGACTTCCTATATTCGAGGACATGGCTTGCCGGAAACACCATCCCGCGGGGCATTTCGGATCGTTCGTGAAACGCAACTCGATTGATTCCCGAGTTGTGAAAACAGTCAGTGCAGGATCTGATGCGGAATGTTCATCTGCGGGGAGCTGGCGATTTCGAATAGAATCGTTGTGCACAGTGCCAGCGTGATCATCACGCTGTTCTTTCTATACTCTCAGCCACAGTCTTATCGATTATTGTTACACAGTGATGTTGTTTGATGAATGTTCTTTTTTATATTTCGTGCCAAAGAAGAAGATTTTCTTCAGGGGCGCGGGGGTGTCAAGCGGTTGTGATTAAAATCGTGTGGCGATATATGTTGACAAGTGCTGATGTCAAGGCGAGCACGTGCGATGCCGGGGCGATTGCGCGGCGTTGTGTGTCGATCCACAGAGGGCGTTTGAGCAGGCTTTACTTAAATCAAGCTGAGGTTAAGAGGGTTTTATAGTGTTGATCTTCTCACTGATTCCTGTTCTGCAGGTGAAGAAATACTGGACCACGCGCGCGACTCAGTGAAACGCTTATCATGTTTCGTGGCGCGCAGGAGTCAAGTCGAAAATAATCAGTTGAGTCAGTCAGAGCATGACTGTTATTGGAAGGCAAGGCTGTTTGCAGATGACTTCAAAGCAATCAGGGAGATGGGCTATGAATTGTGAAATGACCGGAAACGTGAAAAAGCTGGTTCCTGCAAAGACCGAGCGAGGGGCCTGTGGTTGAATGGAAGTATTTTAGTGGACTTTTTTGCCGTAAAACTTTGTGAGGTGGGTCTGGTAACTTTCGAGTGTCGCAGGGATCTGGGCAGCATCCAGTCTGCCTGTTTCGACCAGACATTCTGCGAGCGCCTGCAGAGTGGCTGCATCTAATGTTTCATCGAAGATCAGCATCAGGCGACGTTCGACGAGATCGCCGATGGTCTCGACCCATTCGTTGTTGATGGTCCAGAGCACGTACTGGCGCGGAATATTGGTTCCGGGGAGCAATTCTGAGGAACAGTCGGGCAGCGAGTCGAGAATGTCCTCGATTAAAGTTCCCTGTAGAATCCAGAGTGTCTGAATACTTGCCAGCGAGAGTTGAAACTTCTCGGCGAGACGACCTTGTTCGGCTTTGAGGATATCAGGGGTTTGCGGATAATGCTCTGCGCCGGGGATCAGACGGGTTTTCGATTCTGAGTGATAGCTTTTCCCCAGCTTCTTCAGGATACGATCGGTCACGTTCTCGGCAAAGGCGCGCCACGAAGTCAGCTTTCCACCCACGAGTGTGACGATCCAGCCGGAGGGACCTTCGTATTCTTTGATCGAGTGGTCTCGCGAAATGGAAGCGGCTTTGCCCTCCGGTTGATAAGGCAGGGGACGAACGCCGCTGTAATGCAGGTTGATATCTGCGGAGGTAAGTCCGACCTGAGGGAAGACCATGTTGACCATGCCGACCAGATAGTCTAACTCTTCAGGGCTGGCGGCGACGTCGAGCGGATTGCCTTCGACGCGGACATCGGTCGTTCCAATCAGTGTGCAGTCTCCAAAAGGTAGAATGAAGACGAGTCGTCCATCGCTGGCTTCGGAGTAAATGGCCTGCTCTCCTAACACATCCCGGAGAGTCTGATTGAAGGTAATGATGTGACTGCCTTTGGTGCCCCCCATCAGTCGCGGAGAGGCAACGTCAACCTGCTGGAGCGTCAGATCACCGCAGGCTCCTGATGCATTGATGATGACTTTAGGGACAAACAGTTCGTGATTTAAACTGGGATGCCGCAGGGATGTCAGTTGTACGTTTCTGTTTTTCAGCGACAGCTGATGATAAGTGAGGAGTTCAAATTCGAGGCCTTTCTGCTGCGCAATTTTCCGACAGTCATGTAATAACGCGACAACGAAGCGCTCGGGATATCGCATTTGTGCATCGGAATAGCAGGCGATCCAGCGGAATTTCTCTTTGTTGATAGCGGGTAATCCTGGTTCACCCACATCGTGTACCGAATGGCGGGGAAGATTGCCTTTCGAGGCAAACCAGTCATACATGGTGAGCCCCATGTCAACCAGATACATGCCCCGCTCAGACGAAAAGGAGAACTGGTTGTTGAGCCAGTGTGCTCCGGGCACGCGGAAACCACTGAGAAAACGGAGACCAGACGACATGACGCCTGTCGCGCGATGTGCCAGCGGGATGGCGAACCTCAGGGGTTTCACGAAATGCGGGGCCAGATCCAGCAGAATCCCGCGTTCGTGAACGGATTCTTTCACCAGCGAAAAATCACCATATTCCAGGTAGCGCAAACCGCCGTGAACCAGTCGGGATGATTTGGATGTTGCTCCCTGTGAGAGATCTCCCTGATCAATCATGCAGACGGAAATTCCGTTCGACAGTAACTCACGGGCAACCGCGACGCCGTTGATGCCTGCTCCCAGTATGAGTACCCGCTCAGTCTGATTCATAAATAGTCCATATTTCGTATTACGTGGCAGGTTGGAATTCCATTAACAGCCGATGCTCATGGGGGCGATAATAGCCTTCGATTTTCTTCCTGACTTGAAAACCAAAGCTCTCATACAGCTTCACAGCAGGTGTATTTTCAGGGTTCACGGTGAGTAATACAACCTCATCTGCCCGTTGCAAAGCCTGTTTCATCAAAGCGGAGCCGATTCCCTGTCCCCGGAAATCTGCATGGACCATGATTTTATGCAGAAAGATTTCATCTGTATTCGTCGGAAACATCAACAGCGCACCTGCGAGTGTCTGTACTTGTGATTCAGGTGAAGAAACTGCGATTAAAACGGTTGCATATTCACACCAGAGTCTCCAGGCATGTTCGCCATCGGGGATAAATGTGTCCGGTTCGATCGGCCAGGCGTTACGATCCAACGCAGCAATTTCCAGAAAATCGTTGGCCTGAGCCTGTTTGATCTGATAGTCCACGAAAGCCTTTCACAGTCAATTCTTATCTGCCATAGTGTAAATAAAGTTTGTGGAGAGTATTGTACGAAGTCCGCCTATCTGTTTCGATCATGATTGAACAGAAATCGGACTTGCTGTAAAAGATTACTATCATCGAATTGAAATGACCCACCCGCCTGCATTCCTGATGCAGAATAGATCTCGATTGAATCGACACCGATGGCCAAGACTTCCCTACCTCACGTGGCTTTACTGATTGAAACGTCCCGCTCACACGGCCGGGGTCTGTTGAATGGCATTCGTCAGTTTATTACAGAAAAAGAAGAATGGTCGGTATTCGTGATGCCTCGTTCGCTGGATTCCCAGGTCCCGGGCTGGATATCCCGCTGGAAAGGTGACGGAATTCTCAGTCGTACGACCAGTCAGGAAATGGCGGATGCCATTACGAATTCGGGGATTCCTGCTGTCGAATTACGATCCACCAAGCTAGAACATGCCTTTCCCTTTCTGGGGATTGATAACCGGGCGATGGGTCGCATGGTGGCGGAACATTTTCTGGAACGCGGGATTCGTCACTTTGGCGTTTATGAGATCGGTAGTGAAGTTTACTTCGAAGAACGCCGCGATAACTACATTCAAACCATCAAAAACGCAGGCTATGAAGTCAGCGTGTTTTCTTCTCCCGACGACTCCGAAGTGCCGCGCGAGTGGGAAAAACATCAGGAACAGATGGTAAAGTGGGTCCGTGAACTCCCCAAGCCTGTAGGCATCATGGCCTGTACCGACCAGCTGGGGTTCTGGCTGCTGGATGCCTGTGATCGTGCGGGAATTTCCGTACCCGATGAAGTTGCAGTCGTCGGAGTCGAGAACGATGAGATCCTGTGTATGATGGCGCGGCCGCCTTTGTCGAGTGTGGCTTTTAATTCAACGCGTATCGGCTATGAAGCTGCAGCGCTCTTGAGCCGCATGATGAAAGGAGGGGCCGTGCCTGACGAGCCGTATCTACTCAAGCCGCTGGGAATCGTCACGCGACAGTCCTCCGATGTGGTTGCCGTGGATGATCCCGAACTGGCGTTGGCATTACGGTTTATTCGCGAAAATGCCTGTAAGGGAATTCAGGTTACTGATATTCTGAAAGCGGTTCCCATGTCGCGGACCGCGCTGGAACGCCAGATGAAATCCGCGATTGGCCGGTCTCCCAAAGCGGAGATCATCCGCACGCAGATGGAGCGGGCCAAGGAACTGCTGGCCTCGACCGATTTGTCACTCGCTCAGATCACCCAACGCATCGGTTTTCGCCATACGCAGCACTTCAGTACGCTGTTCAAAGAAAAAGCAGGCGAGACTCCGGGCGAGTTCCGGGCAAAAATGCATTGATCACAGGCATACAGCTGCTCTTCAGAAAATGCCTGAAAACAGAGGCATTTTGCGATTACAAGTCTTATAATCTACGCAAAACCTGATAATGTTTATGAGATTCCGTAATGACCGGCCTGGATTCTCCTGTAGAATGGAATCCAATTCAATGCTTGAATTTAACGTAGAAGGAATGTTTTGAATGAACAAAGTTTTAATCATCGTTGGTGATGCAACCGAGACTGTTGACACACTTTATCCCTACTATCGACTGATTGAAGGGGGGTATGAGCCCGTTGTTGCTGCACCTGAGAAACGTCTGTATCAGATGGTCCTTCACGAAGTAAAACCGGGATGGACGATTACTAAAGAGTGGGAAGGCTATACGATCCAGGCAGATATTGCCTTTAAAGATATCAAAGAAGAAGAGTACCTGGGAATCTTTTTCAGCGGCGGCCGTGCTCCCGAGTACATTCGCGATGACGAAGACCTGATTCGGATCACTCAACATTTCTTTGAGAAGAATAAACCCATTGCTTCCGTGTGTCATGGCGTAGAAATCCCAGCACGCGCCGGTTGTGTGAAAGGGCGTCGTATGGCGACCGTTCCCAAATGCCAGTTCGATCTGGAAGTCTGCGGCGGCATTTTCGTGAATGAACCCTGTGTGATTGACGGGAATATGGTCAGTGGGCGTACGTATCACGATCATGGTCAATACATCGGCCCCTGGATGAAAATGCTGGATGAGGCACGAAATCAGTACTGAAAAACTGTTTTGAAATCACTCGATCAATCAGAGGAGACTGCGATGACTTCACAAAAACTATCTCGTCGAACGTTTGTTAAAACAGCAGCAGCCGGGCTGCCCATGGCCTGTCTGGCACCGGGAGTTTTTGTGAATACGGCGCGTGCTGCAGAAAAGGCCCGCAATCCGAATGAACGGCTGAAAATCGGTTCGATCGGGATGCGGTACCAGGGTTCGGTCATTGCGGACAAAGCCCAGCAGTATGGCGACATCGTCGCGATTGCAGACGTGGACCGCGAAATTGCAGAGAAGGCCCGCAAGCAGTTTGGCGGCAAAGCGACTCTGTTCGAAGATTATCGGGAGATGTTGGATAAGGCGGACATCGATGTCGTGACGATTGGTGCCCCCGATCACTGGCATACCAAAATGCTGATTGATGCCTGTCAAGCCGGCAAGGACGTCTATTGTGAGAAACCATTATCGTTGACCGTCGATGAAGGGAAAATCATTAACAAAGTTGTTGATGAGACCAAAGCCGTCGTTCAAGTCGGTACCTGGCAGAGAAGCGATCACCGTTTTCGTCAGGCGGTCGAAATGATCAAGGATGGCCGGATTGGTAACCTGCAGAAAGTGACAGTCACTCTCAGTAAAAACAAAACCGGTGGGCCCTTTAAACCAGAATCAGTTCCTTCCGTCTTGAACTGGGATCTGTGGCAGGGACAGACACCCGAAGTACCCTATATCAAGGAACGCTGCCATTATACGTTCCGCTGGTGGTATGAATATTCGGGGGGGCAGATGACCGACTGGGGCGCGCATCATATTGATATCGCCCAGTGGGGGGCCGGCATGCAGGAAACCGGTCCCGTTGATATCGAAGGGACGGCGACGTTCCCGAATGTCGAGAACGGATACAATGTGGCCCTCGATTACCATCTGAAAGCCCGCTATGCCAATGGCGTCGTTCTGGAAGTGAATGATTCCGGACGGACCGGTGTCATGTTCGAAGGAGACGAGGGACGCATCTTTGTGAACCGAGGCACGATTGCCGGGAAACCAGTGGAAGACCTGGCTAAGAATCCTTTACCACGAGAATCGTTCAATGTCTATGCCCACGATAATCTTTCGCGTCCGCCTCGCATGGGCAAACTGGATGCGATTGTGAATCACATGGGGAACTTCTTCGACTGCATTGAGACGCGGGCGACTCCGATTTCCAGCGTACAGAATCAGCATCGCTCAGTAACCGTCTGTCATATTGGTAATATCTCACAGCGTCTGGGCCGTAAACTGACCTGGGACCCACAGCAGGAACAGTTCGTCGGTGATGCCGAAGCGAATACATGGCTCAAACGCGAACAGCGTGCCGGTTATGAGATCAAAGATACCTAAAGTTCTTTGAATTTTATTGATCGTGATTGCTTAACCATTTCTTTTGTTTTCAGGAGAAACGATGACTGTCTCGACCGGGATCATTACCGAAGAACATAAAAAACAGTTTCAGGAAGAAGGCTACTTCATTCTGGAACGGGCGATTTGTGAAGAACATCTGCAGATTGTTCGCGATGCCTGCGATCATCTGATTGATCTGATGCATCAGGAAATGGATCGCCTGGGTACCGATCATATTCATATCAGCCATCGGGGCAAACGCTATCATATCGCGAAGAAGTATGACCAGGCGCCGCGGCTGGATGAATACGTATTCAGTGATCTGATGGCAGAGATCTGTAAAGCCACAATCGGTGATACCTCGTACCTGTTTTACGATCAGTATGTGGTCAAAGCAGCAGAAAAAGGGATCAAGTTTTCCTGGCATCAGGACTCCGGTTATCTTGGTTTCCTGCATCGTCCTTATGTAACGGTCTGGGCGGCAGTCGATGATATGACACTGGAAAACGGGACGGTCGACGTCCTGCCGTATTCTACTGTCGGCATTCGTTCGCTGGTGGAACACATTCGCGATCCCGAAACGGGAGACAAAACCGGATACTTCGGCAAAGAACCGGGCGTCACAGCGGTCGTTCCCGCAGGCAGCCTGGCCGTGTTCAGCTCGTTGACGTTTCACCGCAGTGGTGCGAATACCACCGACAAAATGCGGCGGGCCTATGTGACTCAGTATTCTCCCGAGCCGATTATCGATCCCGAAACACAACAGCCCAAACATCTGGTGGTTCCCTTTCTGAAGGATGGGGAACGGGTTGTTTCTTAAGCCGCTTCGGATTTCACAGCAACAGAAAGATTCAGATTCATGAACGATCAGCTCAGTCGTCGCGATTTTAATAAACAGCTTCTGGGGACAGCCTGTTCGGCGGGTTTACTGGGAACGGTGCTGGGAGCCGGGACAGAAGCCTCACAGAAACCTTTCCAACTGAATTATATTGTCGCTTCCTGTATGTATGGCACACTGCCTTTGGAAACCATTCTGCAGGAAACTCCCAAAACGGGCGCCGAATACATTGAGATCTGGGCGAAACGTCACGGTGACCAGCGCGAGCAGATTGACGAACTGGGTGTAGAAAAAACAAAGCAGCTGCTCGACAAGTACAAGATCAAGCTGGGGAGCTTCACCTGCTTCAAGTACGGCCTGTTTAACATGCAGGGCGAAATGGATCTGGTCAGTCAACTGGGCGGAGACATGGTGATCTGCAACAGCGGCGGTCCCAAAGGATTGAAAGGGGCCGAGTTGAAAGCCGGGATCAAAGCGTTCGCCGAAAAACTTAAACCGCACGTCGCTGCTGCCGAAGAAAAAGGGGTGATGATCGGCCTGGAAAATCATGGCGGCGGACTGATCAACGATCCGGACACACAACGCTGGCTGATGGAAATGTTGCCCGCGAAGAACTTCGGCATGGCGCTCGCACCGTATCATCTGGAACAGGATCCGGAAATGATCGGCAAACTGATCACCGACCTGGATGATCGACTGCTGCACTTCCAGGCCTGGCAGCATGGCATGGGTTGTATCAAGAAACTTCCGAAAGAACAGGAATTGTTACAGTTACCCGGACGGGGAGATTTAAACTTCGTGCCTCTCCTGGCGGCTCTGAAGAAGATCAATTACCAGGGACGGACGGAAATCTTCATGCACCCGGTACCGCGCGGCATTCCCATTCTGCCGACAGCAGAACAGGTAACCGCGGAGATTAATCGCTCCCGTGAATATCTGGAAAATTGCCTGAAGCAGGCTTAATTCAGATAAAGAAATGAGAGAGAACTGGTGAACAGTTCGGTTAGCGAATATGATTTCGATGAGGAGGGACTGCTCATGTCCGAGAATCTGACCATCGAAACCAACGCGATCGAATATCATAATCGGGGCTTACAGGCCATCGTATTACTTTCATTATACGTGCTCGCTGTCTGGGTCCCAGAGATTTGTTTTGTTCTCTATTCTTTTCTCGTTCGCGGCGTCTCCAGCAATGACCTGATTTATGCATTGTTCATCATGATTACATTTATGGCATCGCCAGACGCAGTCTTGATTCAGTGGGAAGCCTTAATCTTTACGTTCACTTTGTTAACTGTAGTCGTATTCGTCTGGCCTGAGTCCCTTAAGGGAAAAACCTGGTGTGCCGGTCTCGTCCTGTTGCTTCATGGTGTTATTGGCGGCTACTTAATCTATCTGCGAACTCGTTAGAGGATGCGATCTTTTGTTGTGAATCCTCTGTCTGAATAGTGAAACATTAAGAATGACTCTGCGAAGGTAATCTGACTTATGAACCCGCGACGTATTCTTCTGAGTATGATTCTCCTACTTGTTTCTAGTCTGCTTAGTCTGGACAGCCAGTCGCTTCAGGCGAAAGAAAAAGCTCGACAGCCGAATATTATTCTGGTCATGACCGACGATCAGGGGTATTGGGATACGGAGATATCCGGTAACCCCAAGATCGAAACGCCGACAATTAAAAAGCTGGCAGCCGAAGGAGTCACCTTTACGCGGTTCTATGCCAACATGGTTTGTGCGCCGACCCGGGCCGGGTTGATGACGGGCAGGCATTATCTGCGAACCGGTTTGTATAATACCCGCTTTGGCGGAGACACACTCGGTCCGAATGAAACGACGATCGCGCAGGTCCTGCAGCAAGCGGGCTACAAAACGGGTTTGTTCGGCAAATGGCATCTGGGGCGTTACGCGCAGTATCAGCCGCATCGACGGGGCTTCGACCATTTCTTCGGACATTATCACGGACACATAGAACGCTATACCAATCCCGATCAGGTGGTCGTCAACGGGACTCCCGTGGAGACGCGGGGTTATGTGACCGATCTGTTTACTGATGCCGCCATTGATTTTATCCAGCGAAATCAGCAGCAGCCTTTTTTCTGTTATCTGGCGTATAACGCACCGCATTCACCTTTCCTGCTCGATACATCTCATTTCGGTCAGCCCGAAGGAGACAAGCTGATTGAAAAATACTTGGCGAAAGGGCTGCCACTGCGGGAAGCACGGATCTACGCCATGATTGAACGTATTGATCAGAATCTGAATCGTTTACTGCAGACAGTCAGCGATTTGAAACTGGATCAGGAGACGGTGGTCATCTTCACCAGTGATAACGGCGGCGTCAGTCGAGGATTCAAAGCCGGACTCAAAGGAAGTAAAGCGAGTGCCTATGAAGGGGGGACCCGCGTTCCGTTTGTCGTCCGCTGGACCGATCATTTTCCTGCCGGAAAAACAACCGATGCGATGGTAGCCCAGACCGATCTGTTTCCGACATTCTGTCAACTGGCGGGCGTCCCGGTACCCCATGATCTGAAACTGGATGGGAAATCGATCCTGTCATTGATGGAGCAGGGGGGCGGAAAGTCGCCTCATCAATATCTGTATCACACCTGGGATCGCTACACACCGAATCCGTTTCATCGCTGGTCCATTCATGGTCCCCGTTTCAAGCTGGTGGGCCATGATCCGCAGGGGAAAAAGGAAAAAGAGGGTGAGCCTCAAGGTCAGCTGTATGATCTGCAGGCAGATCCGGGCGAGACAAAGAATGTGGCCAGTCAATATCCGGAGAAGGTCAGCGAACTGCGTGGAGAGTTCCTGCGCTGGTTTCAGGATGTGACGGACGGCCAGGTTTACCAGCCGGCGGCCATTCCCGTAGGAGATGAGCAGGAGCCGGAAGTGGAGCTACAACCGAGTTGGGCCATTTTGAAGGGAGACGACCTGGAGTACTCGTTTGACGGCTATGACTGGGATACGATCGACAACTGGAAAACGAATTCCGACACAGCCACCTGGCAGTTGGATGTACAGAAACCAGGCCGCTACGTAGTGGAGTTGAGTTATGGCTTTCGCGCAGAGCCTCTGGAAGCTGGCAAATTGCAGATAGCAGTGGGGGATCAAAAGCTCGACTGTGAACTGCCGATGAGCACCAGCCAGAATGTGTTTCTCAAACAATCGGTGGGGACTCTGGATCTCAAAGCGGGGAAGCAGTTTCTGACGATACGGGCCACTCAACCGGAGGGGGTGATAGGCCTGCGTCTGAATTCCCTCTGGTTGAAATCAATGGATCAATAAGTACGTGTTCCTGAAATCGGTTCAGAGTGATTTGCGAATCCGCTGAAAGCTTTCTTGGATCTCTTTACCAACATTAAACAGGGCATCGGTCACGCTGCCCGCTGATTCTTTCATGGCGTCTTTGACTGGCCGGTAATCGTCTTTCAATTTATCCAGTCGATCAGTGACCTGTTCCCATTCGTCTTTGGCCTCCTCCTTACCCAGATGAATTTTCAAAGCAAGTTCATCTTTTTGCTGTTCCAGCGCTTCGATCAGTTCTTCCATACGATTGCGGTTGGTCATTTGCTGATCCTTTTCTTGTTTCAATATTAGACTGGCCCGGTTCTGTTAATAAGCAGCACCCCTGCAGGGAAGCGCTGATCGATGTGCCCCGGATTCTATTTCTATTATACCTGTTCTCAGCAAACATCAACAGTTGCCATTTAAAAAGAATACAGCAGGATGACAGCCGCCACTGACACTCAGTCGATCAGAACCAGAGCATCATGAAGCTCATTCTGGTCGTCGGTGGCCCGGGGGAGTGGAGTTGAAGCCTGGTTACCGATTTCCAGGATCGTTTCGCAGAGTGTGGCTGTTGGGTTTCCGGAATGCAGTCCGGTTGTGAGTTTCTGGCAGATCTGATCAAGGAACGGTTGCCCGAGTTTGTCAATCACCGACTGGTCAGCCAGTGCGACCGCGATGTGCTCGAACAGGGAGATATAGATCAGAATCCCCGTGCCCCCCTCTGTATGGTGGATGCGCTTATCAAAAAAGATTTCCCGGGCACGCGCCGCGACTTCATCCTGCATCTGTAGCCGGGGAGTGAAGAGTCGTCTGAGCCAGCCAATCCGACTACCGGCGATTGCACCCAGAATGAAGGCGATTGCAAGTAGGATCGCAGCCAGAAACAGCTCAACGATCACCGGCATGCCCCCCCAGTCTCCTGCCTGACCACCGTTACGAGGGAAGAAATACCAGAGGCAGAGGGCAGACACAATCGTCAACCAGAGTCCCACGACATCTTCCGGTCGATCGTAGCGTCCTGAGGAGGTCGCGATGACAGGCACGATTTCACAGGATGTCTGTTTTTCAGCTGCGACAACAGACTGTTCCACCTGCTGCTGTTGTTCTTCGTTTAAATAATTGAATGCGCTTAGCATAAATAATAGTCTTTTCGTAAGACGGAAATGCGAAGGAGAAAGAACTTCGAGATTACCAGGAGCCGGAAGCACCGCCACCACCTGAAAAACCACCACCGAAGGAACCGCCGCCGAATCCCCCGCCTCCCCCACGGTTATTGAGCATTTGGTATAGAATCGTGCCGATGACTGCAAATACGACTCCCCAGAACAGCCAGGCCCAGCCACTGGAACCACGGCGGATGAGAGAGACAACGGTGAAAATGACCAGCCCCACGGCGACAGCCATGATGACATAGGTCCAGGGAGAAACCGGTTTGGTGGGTAGTTCCAGCTTTCGCGCCATTTTATCGAGCGCTTCTACGCCAGCGAGAATCCCCTGGTCAAACTGTCCCTGTTTGAAATGCGGTATGATGTAATCATCCATGATCTGGCGGCATTGTTCGTCTTCACGACGTCCCCAGCCTGCTCCCAGTTCGATGCGGGCCTTGCGATCATTTTTGGAAACGAGCAGTAGAATCCCGGTATTCCAGTCCTGATCTCCCAGCTTGGCATGTCCAATCTGCCATTGGTTAAACAGGATCGTGGCGAAGGTCTCAATCCGCATGTCCGCACCGCCATACTGGGCCATCGAATCGATCGTAACCACAATAATAGGAGTTGCTTTGTCGGTGAGCAGCTTATCACAGAGCTCTTTGATCTTTTTTGTCGTTGGCTCATCGAGCATGCCGGCAAGATCACGAACAAATTCCCGATCTCCGGGCGGTTCCAAAGTCAATTCCAGCGCATGGGCTGAGGACAGCCGACTGAAACTGATCAGGATGAGAAACAGGCAGACAACGGCTGATTTGCTGTTAAAGTGATATTTCACATTATCTCGCTTGAAGTATAGAGCGGCCAGAAGATATGCATCTAGAGCGCATCACATTTAACTGTAGCGTCTCTCAATATAATATACTCAGGCAATCAGCCCTGGAGACGCTACAGTAAAACTGGATACAGTCTAAGGACCAGTCTATGAATCTGAGCGAATAATTTCAATTCCACTTAAAGCTGCAGGTGTCTGGCGAGCTGAATCATTTTGCGGGACCAGCTCGAGCTGTAAATTTTCTTTAACGGGGACCCCTTTGAATTTGAGTGTCTGGGTGGACTTTGCTGTTTGCGGGTTAAAATCTTTCTGAACCACCTGCCCCTGCAGTTTGATCTCATACAGCGGTGGTTCCTGCTGGTTGGTTAAAGAGACCGGTTCCAGTCCGGAGAAAGAGAGTTCCACAGTGTAGTTGGCTGGTGCATCGCTTTTCCCCAGCAGAGGGATGGTGCATTCCTTCAGCCCTTTGGCCCAGGAAGTATAGACCCAGCCCGGCTCGGCATTTTTGACAGGATGAGTGATTTCATTCAGGCTGTCGTAGCCTCCCCCTTCGCTGAATTTGGGTTGAATATCAAATTTGAAGTCGAGTCCGGTTTCCCGACTTGGTTTTGGTCGGGGATAAGCCATCCAGACCGTACCATGCGCATCGCGGCGATCACCGGGGGCTCCCATGTTTAACGCCATATGCTGGACGGGAGTTTTGGGGCCGACAGAACTGAAGATGGTCCAATGGGTCCGTTCTTCACGTGGCTCAAGCACAATTGTAGAAGAGATCGAAAACAGGCAGACGCAGCCTGCAGAGGATTCAGGAATCATCACCAGACCATTCGCAGGAATGGCATTGATCCAGCAGCCGGTACGATGGCCGGCGAAATGTCGGGTACCAGCGTCTTTTTCCAGGTCGTAGAAGCCTGTGTAGCCGGAACGGAACATCAACAGGTTTTCCGATGCGGAAAGCATGCCGCAATGATGTCCTTCCCGCATGATGCTCCAGGGGACTTCCTGTCCGGTCAAAGGATGCTTTCGCGTGTGTTGAACGCCGGTATAAAGATCGTATGACCAGGGCTCAGCAATGATTTTATCTCCCACGACGATGGGGCGGTGACGATAGTTGGCATCTTTTTTCCAGAGCAGGGCGCCATCACCGGCATTAAGAGCCACCAGTCGCCGACGGGAAAAGTCACCGGCAATAAACTGTTTCCAGTAATGACCGTTCGCGTTGGCTCCACAGAGTAGCAGGACATTGTTCTGGTACAACAGTGTCAGTTTTCCACCGCCGATGCCAATCTCACTGCAGTCCGTAACATCGACAGGTTTCGACCAGAGTTTCTTGCCGGTTTTGATATCGAGTGCGACAGCCAGCCGCAGGTCCTGAATTTTGAGCCGATCCTCAGCGATTTCACGTTCTTTTCCGGTCAATTTTTCCAGATGTGATTTGTCCTGACGTAAAATCTCGGCGCGTTGCTCACTGGTGATGGAACTGTCGATGAAGTAAGCCGCTTCCGGGCCGATGGCAATCGTGTGATGGGCGATGTTTTTACCCTGATAGCTCCAGGCTGGTTTTCCGGTTTTGACATCGATGGCAAACAGCGCATCGGTGGAATCTTCCGTTCTCCGACCTCGACGAACCTGTCGGGCTTCGAGTTCTTTGCGTGTGGTGGCGGTTCCGAAAATCATTCCATTCTGATACGCGAGATAACCCCATTCGTGTTTGCCGTCATTGAGTTTTTCAGGCAGAGGGATTTTGGCGACTGTTTTTCCGGTAGCCGCGTCCAGTTGATAGCAGCTTTCTTTCATCATAAAGAACAGACTGTCATCGCTGGCGACCAGGTTACCCGGATTCTGGTTCTGAAATACGCCGGTACGAATTGCCTGCGGATTTTCCCGTTCCCAGAGAAACAGACCATTATAGGCGTCAAATGCCATAATGGTGCTTTCACCCTGTATGAACAGACGGCCGTTGATCGCAAGTGGACCGACTGCACCTTCATGGCGGTTGACCATCTTTTTTTCACCCGGATCGCCAAACCAGAGGACACCCAGTCCTCCGCGAACCAGTTGATCTTTACTGCTGGCGGTATTTCCCGGGTCACCATACTGATGCGACCAGCTGCCTGCCCCGGGTAAGGCACCCCGAACCAGTGTGGCGTAACCTTGTAAATCGTTGATTTTTGAAGTTTCGGAGAGTCCAGTTTGTTTCAACCAGTCTATCAGTTGAGTGTTACTGGTCTTTTCTGCCTGTGAATTTGCAGGAATGCCCAGGCAGATGGTTCCCCCCAGCGGTTTGACATGTGTGGCGATATCTTTGGGGATCCCCGGGATCTGACCTGTTTTGAGTAGTGTATCTGAGACGATCAGGTTTGCAAAGTAGCGTGAATAGGGGAGAGGAGAGAGTTCGGTCTGGTGTACGGCCACGCGATGACCATAATAACCGGCCTGAGCGAGTTTCTGCCGAGCCTGCTCCACTTTTGCTGGATCTGGTTCAATGCAATAGATTTTCAGATTACTGTTACGAGCCAGTTCATAGGCGAGTCGGCCTTCTTCGCTCCCCAGAACCAGACAGAATCCATCTTTAATATTGGTGTGTGCTAAAATATCTTTGGCTGCCTGCTGATACACGGGAGTCATTTCATCTGCGGGGTAGGGTGAAGCCGCTGTCAGGGGATTGATCTGAGTTGCAGGTTGATCAGATTTTGAACTTCCGTAACCGATGATTTCACCAGCCGAGGTGCTGACGACCAGTTGACCATCGGAAACCGCCAGCCCGCGTGCATGTCCTTTGACTTTTAATGTTTCCAGAAGCTTTCCCGTGGCTTCATCAAGTATCAATACCTGATCTTCACCACCCACAATGACTTTATCGCCAGCAACAATCAGAGAATCACGGGCGGGGGCAGCAATTTCCCAGAGGACTCCCGCTTTAACGAACGTTTTATTTTCTTCCTGCAGAGCTTTGATTTCAGCCCGTGCCTCTTCTGCTTTTTTCCCTTTCAGACTGCGGAGTTTTCTAAGCAGCCCGTTAATGGTCATGTCATTTTTGTGAGCCTTCTGCGATCCCACAGCATGCTCACCACGGTTGACTTTCCGGATGGAAGATCCCGTGGCCAGGTAAGCGGACTCTCCCTGGACGGCCATTTGCTGACCGGTGATCCAGGCAAAACCGACGTCACCTTTAGATTGTGTTAACGCCAGAATATGGTGTGCTCCCATAGAATAGATCTGTCCATCCGCGAGCAGGGCCTGGGTTCCCCCCACGACTCCGCCGGCAGTGCTTCTCCAGCTGTAAGAGCGTTTGTGTTCTTCTTCGCCGGTTTTCTTGTTGAAAGCAGCTGGCAATGAACGCCCTGAAGGGAAAAACAGAAACTCGTCATTGGCCAGAATGTATCCCTGGGGAGAGAGCTCATTGCGGCCAGCTGAGGTCTGGCTGAGGTTATCAATTTTCCAGATCACTTTTCCGGTTTTCGCATCGACGGCGTACAGGTAGATATTTTCGTGTGGAAAGATGCCTGCACCAAAGTAGGCGATCCCGTCATCGATCAGAACATTCGTTCTGACAGGCCAGCGCGAGACCATTTCCCCGCGGGCAATAATCATTTCTTCGTTCAGCCCGGCTCGAAGCTTCCAGACTTCTTTTCCCGTTTTTGCGTCCAGACAGTAAACGAATCCATCGTCGGAACCGAAATAGACGTGGGATTGATTGATCGTGGGCGAGAGCCGAATCGGCCCACCAGTGAAATAGGACCAGAGTAATTTACCCGATTTCAAATCGACACAACGCATCAGGTGGTCAACGGAAGACCCGAAATAAGCACGCCCGTCGGCAATCGCGACATGGAGCGCATCGTCAAAATCGACGCGTGCTTCCAGATCCTTTCCTTCCATGACACGCTCGCCCGGATCGGTCTGACCTGTCTTCGGCGGGCTGGGAGCGACATACTTCCAGGCCGGAGCCAGTGGAAGGGAAATCGAGTCTGTTGTGGCTCCCGCTCGTTCGCGGTCTGCGAGATACGTGTTCCAGTCTTTCGCATTGATCTGCTGGGAGAACAGTGTACTGATAATGGTGAGACAGAAAAACAGAAGGGCAGGTGAGGCGAGGCGATGTTTCACTTCAAGATCCTTGAATGGTTGGCAGTGATCGAACTTACCGTGTGGGTAAACGGGTCAAAATCTCAAGTCAACATATAGATGTCTGTTTATGCTATCGAGTATAGCCTGTTTGGTCAGGGAATCGCAAGTAGTTGCAGAAAACAGAGTCATGGAATTGCAATGTTTCGGTCTGGGCTCTATTTTGGGGATCATTGTTAGCATCATAAGAGGGTTCTGTGAAACTTTGATGACCGGCAGAATTCCGTTAATAATACGGGGCGGCATGCAGAGCCCGTGAACATAGAATGCGCCCGGAACGCAACCAGATTTGAGCCAGTTCGAGTAAAACAAAGGATATCAGGATGAAGACAAGAGTATTTCTTTCACTGGCAGCATTATCTCTTTTAACAGGATGTCCCAGTACAAGTACTCCTCCTGCTGACCCTGAGAAAGCCGCTACTTCAGCGAAAACTGAGCAGTCTCCTGCGACTGACAAACAACGGGCTGCAGCCGAGCCAGACTCACCAGAAGCAGTGAAGGTATTCAAGGACCTGGATGCCAAACTGGGCATGTCCAAGGATGGTCGTGTTTTAATTCTGGACTTGAAGGGTACCAATGCGAAGGATGAGGATCTCAGGCATCTGTCAGGTCTGCCTTCACTGGAACGGTTGATTCTCTGGGGGCCTCAATTCACAGACGTTGCCACAGAGGAGATTGGCAAAAAAAATAAACTGTGGTTTCTGAGTCTGGAAAGTACTGCGGTGGGGGATGAGGGGGTCAAGAATCTGTCGAACTTGAAAGATCTTCAGGTGCTCTCACTCCGTGCCACCAACATTACTAATGACGCTTTGAAAGTGGTCGCAGAATTCCCGGAGCTCAAAGATCTGGATCTGCGTTTTAATAAAGAGATCAATGATGAGGGGATGCCTCATATCAAGGGAATGAAGAACCTGAAAGTGCTCAAGGTTCAGGCGACTCAGGTGACGGATGAGGGAATGAAGGACATCGCTGCACTTCCAAATCTACAGCGTTTGAATACCTGGGGCAGAAATATTTCCGATAAGACTCTGGAATTACTGAAAGATAAAAATCTGGTTTCACTGGAACTGGATGATACGGAAATAACAGATGAAGGGATGAAGTATCTGAAAGATATGACAAACATGGAAGCCCTGCATCTGCGGCGGGATTTTGTCGGCAATCCCGGCGTTGAAAATATCCAGAACATGAAAAAACTCCAGACACTTCATCTGCGGGATACCGTGGTGACTGATGAAGGCATGAAGTATCTGTCCGGATTGACCGATCTGACTTACCTGGATCTGGATGAATCAATGATTGGCGATCAAGGGCTGGAACAAATAAAGGACTTGAAGAAACTGACCCGGCTTGGCTTATGGGGGACAGAAACCACGGATGAAGGCTTGAAGGTCATTTCCGGTTTCACCGAATTGAATCGCCTGAATCTGGAAGGGACTCCGATTACTGATGAAGGACTGGAGCAGTTATTGCCCCTGAAGAAACTGGAATATCTGAATTTGAGTAAAACGGATATTACAGATGAAGGTTTACAGAAACTGGCTGCCTTAAAGAATCTGAAAGAACTCCAGTTAAGTTTTTCTCAGGTGACCGATGACGGAGTCACACAATTCGAAGCTGCCGTTCCCGGATGTAAAGTAAAGCGATAAAGGCTGGTAATTACTGATGAATCAGGATGCAAAAATACGCTCGCAACGAGCGGTCCGCCAGTTGCTGGAAAGCTGGCAGCGGTCGGGGGTGACGCATTTGAGGCAGATGGAACCTGTTCCTCAGATGTCTGCAGATGCCACGTCCAGCGTGGAAGCACCTCAGGAAATTCCTATGCAAACTGTCGCACCTACTGTCCCGTTACCCCCGCAACCAATAGTACCATCACCTCAAACTAGCAAAACTCCAGAGGAGCCGACTGTCGAGTCGGATCAAACTCGAAAGGAAATGAGTGTGCCTCGAACGACCAAATCGAAATTGAATAAAGGTGATCGCCAGGCTGAACTGGATATCCTCGCTACTAAAGTATCCAAGTGCACCAGATGTCCGGAACTGGCCGAGACACGGACTCAAACAGTGTTTGGCGTAGGAAATCCCCGGGCAAAAATCATGTTCATCGGGGAAGCGCCGGGAGCGGATGAGGATAAGCAGGGGGAACCGTTTGTAGGTCGAGCAGGGAAGCTGCTGGATAAAATCATCGAAGCATGTCAGCTGAAACGCAGCGATATTTATATCGCGAATATCCTGCGGTGTCGTCCGCCGGGAAATCGAAACCCTTCGGATCTTGAAGCATCCAACTGTCGTGGTTTTCTGGACGCACAGATTGAAATTGTGGACCCGGATTATATTGTCTGCTGGGGTTCTGTGGCGGCCAAGAATTTATTGCACTCAGATCTTCCCATCGGCAAAATGCGGGGAGACTTCTACGAATATGGGCGTGCTAAAGTAGTGTGTACTTATCACCCATCTTACTTGCTGCGAAATCCTTCAGCGAAGAAGAATGTCTGGGAAGATATGATCTATCTGTTCGCCGACATGGGGATCGATTTGAAAACCCAGGACTGATTAATCTGCGGACCGTTATTTGTCGGAACTGGAGTTTAACTGCAGTCGATTGACAGGTGTGCTGTAGGGAGGCAAATGCGGCGGATTGATCGTCGATGAGGCGGAGTGAATCACCTCCTTCTCAGAGGTATCCTGTTCTGCTGTCTGCTCAGGATCTTCTATCGCATCGAGTGTCAGCATCACACGAAACAGGTCACGACAACTTAACTTTCCTACCAGCAGGCCTTGTTCGGTGACAGCCATACAGCTGTTTCGCCGATCTCGAAACAGAGGAGCAAGCTGGAGTGCATCATCTTCTGGCGAGAGCGATTCAATCTGGACATACATCAGAGAATCGATAGGTGCTTCGAGGTGATAATGTGTCAGGCGGTATTTGAGAAGATCATACTCGGGAACCACTCCTACCAGCCGTCGTTGCTGGTCTATCACATAAATCTCTGAAGCTTCTGCCTGAACCATCTGTTCCGCAGCTGTCTGAAGTGTTGTTCCCAGACATACACTAACCGGATTAACGGTCATCAAATCGCGAACTCGTACCCGCATCGTGACTCCCCTGATCAACTTTCGTTTTGTTCAAAGAGAACAATAACGAATCACTAAAGAGACGGATGAACCACTTTTATCTAACATTAAGATAAAAGAACTGGCCCGCTGGAGAACTCAACTTTGGATCAGGTAAAAACGTAATCCATTCTTAAGTCTCTAGTGAGAGAATAAGTTGCCCGCAGACAACATGATGCCTTTTTTCAACAGAAACTAATAAAAATGTGAGTATTCTAATCGCAGAGATACAGGTCATACAGATTGTAACGGTTGCATTTTCTCTACTGCTACTACGTTTATTTTGCAGTCGAAGCAGCAATAGAATCTGCGGGAATCTTCCAGAAACGAAGAATATCTTCGGCGACCATCGCGACCACCTTCGGGCCTGTCGTCGCTTCAATGTGACCCAGGGCATGATGAGTCAGCTTGGTATTCCACAGCTCTGCCAGCGCCGCGATTCGGAATGAAGGAACAAACCGATCGTAGTCGGCTACGTGCAGATGTATGGCGGAACCGGGCAGTCGCGGTTTCCAGAGAGGGATTCTCAGTGGCTGACAAATTTGTTCGAGTTGCTGTTCACTCAAGTCCGACTCGCGAACGCCGCGACGGATGGCATTGACTACCGTACCCCCTTCATCAAGAATATGAAACAGGTCGACCGGAGGCGTGATTGCCATCACGAACTGGAGTTGTTCCATCAAGAGAGAAGCCGTCAAAGTCATCCAGGCGCCATGGCTGATGCCCATCAGGCCGACCTGATGTCCCTGTGATTGCAGGTGCAGAATCAGACTCCAGAGATCAAGGATGCCCTGTCGAGCCACGGACAGTTGATGATCCAGGTTGCCGCCGGCAATCAACTGGCCAGGACGGTATCCCGGTGGGGTCCTTCTATAGTTGAAGGGGCTGTCCAGCATAACAACATCAATTCCATGCGGAGTGAGCCTCTGGGCGAGACTGTTAAAACTGCGAACACCCAGTTGAACAATGCCGTCAATCGCAACCACTGTGCAACGGGAACCGGAATTGATGGCAGTTGGGGAGGCCGTTGATTTCCAGTGACGTCCTTTCACAAGATCGTTCTGGGGGAAACCGGTCTGGATCGAACTGACAAACTCAAAATCGTTGACTTCAGCCTCTGGAAAGATTGTTTGAGAGGCGGGATGAAGTTGAGATTGATATTCTAATCGTGCCGGTTCAGGAACCGGGGAAAAAAAAGATGACAGCTCACCACTCAGTAGATTAGGTGAGCCTTTTTCAGCATCTGATATGATCAGGGGTTGCTTTTTATAATAGAAAAACCAGTGCAGCAGATAAAAGCCTGTGATTTCATCCAGACAGGTCGACCAGAGTTTACGTATCATGGACATGACTTAACCTGTTGAACCTGTACTATTCCGGTTTCTGTTTCAGCGCATCCTGAATTGCGGTTTCAATATCTTCTTGTGTAAATAGTTTATCCGGGTCAGCGAAGGAAAACTTTTTGATCAGCTTGCCGGTTCGATCATAAATCCTGTAATGAGGCAGTGCTCCGCCATCAACGCCAAAGGTATCTATAGGATCCTGATCGTCGGCAGCAGTCGCGAGTATATTTGTAAATTGTGCGTCTTCTTTTTCCAGAAACTTGAGGACTGCCTTTTGAGTGGCTTCATCCGACTCATCCATCGAGACGGATATCACGCTGAGACCCTGATCAGCATATTTCTGACTCCATTCGACAGTGTGATGAAAATTTTTGACGCAGGGAACACACCACGTGGCCCAGAAATCGACCAGAACGACTTTTCCCTGTTGTTTAGCCAGAATTTCCTGAAATCCTTCCGCATCGCTTAAGGTCAGGGTGATTTCAACCGTTTTTTCAGGCTTGATCTCAGCAGATGTGTTTTCCGGCGGTGCCTCAGGCTGTGCTTCAGGTTTGGAAGTTTCTGTGGGCTCATTCGAAGAACAACTCCAGCAGATCAATCCGAGGATCAGTGCGCTGAGTGTATGAGAACCGGTTCTGGTGATATGATGATATCTGGACTGGCTGTCTGACATGATTCGTCCCTGAAATTCTGAAGGATTGTTGATTGACCTCAGTGAATTTTAAACAAAAACCAGAGATGAACATAGTGTGAAGCCTGTGAACTTCTGTAAGATTATTTCATTACGTTTTCCACATTTCAAACGAAAGCAGGCATTCCTGATGGGCAGCCTAAAAAAAATGATACTGATCCGGATATTTATCTTGGGGCTGGTATGCACCGGTGTCGGGAATTTCAGCCGCGCCAAAACTCCATCAATCGCTTTTAAAATTGATCGTCTGGAAGACACCATGTTGCAGGAAGTGGCAGAGGGTGACTTTCGGATCATGGTGGCAGGCGAACCCCTGGATCGGTTAACGGGCGCTGAGTTTACCGCGCTCCGCGAACAGGAACTGAAACTGCAAAACCAGAAACCCGGGGATGCGGAATCGGAGCGCAAACTGAATGCTTTGCTGATTGCGATGGCACGTATCGCAGATGAGCCTACACTGATTTACCTGCATGAACTGTTTGAATCTTATCCGGAGCGGAGAAATGATATCGCAGAGGCGATCAGCTGGTATGCGGAAGAAAACAAGCGACGGGACGCCGACTGGCGGATTCTGGTACGATCGTTGAATATCATTGAGGGAGATCAGGCGAAAACAGTCATGCGTGCGCTGACACGTTTTCGTCGTCGTTCTAATAAAGCACAATGGATCCGGCAGGTCATTCTGGTCGGTCTGGAACAGGATGCCGAGGGGCAAGAGATTGCTGACAGTCTGTTGACACATTGGACTGGTCAGAAATTCAAATTGGAAATTGACTCAGCACACCCGCTCATGCAGCAGTGGCAGGACTGGTTTGTATCAAAATATCCAGACGAACTTTCCGCAGTTCTTCCGATCGAATCTGCCGACAGTCGCTGGAAGTACAAGGAACTGCTGGCAGAATTGCAGCAGCAGAAAAAATCGACGCTCGATTTAAAGCTCGGAGCACAGGCGTTTGTAAAAGCGACCTGTATCAAATGCCATCGTTTTGGGGAGCAGGGGGAAAAGGTCGGTCCTGATTTGACCTATGTCAGTCGTCGATTTCAGCAGAAAGAAGTTCTGCATGCGACCTTGTTTCCTTCCCATTTCGTTTCGGAAGAATATCCGACATTTACCATTGTGACTGACGCTGGGAAGAGCTTTACTGGAATGATGGGGGCAGCGGGACCAGATGAGATTATGCTGTTGACGGAAGCCGGTAAGCGGCAGTTGATCAAAAAACAGGAAGTCGATGAAATCATAGCTTCTAAAAAATCTGCGATGCCGGATGGCTTGCTGAATCTGGTGACAAAGGCAGAAGCGATTCAATTAATCAGATATCTGGGGACATTACCCGAAGGGGCTTCAGACAAATATCGTCACAAACTCCCTTAGGCAATCGATCGCATTACATGACAGGCGCGAATAATCGACACAGATTTTGTAACAAGATCGTGGATTTGCTCCGTTTGTCCCAGTCTGTGTGTGTGATCTTGATCGCGTTCAGAAAATCCTGTTCGATGGATTCTCTCAGTCGCTGCGCAAATTTACGATCGTAAAGGGCCAGGCCGACTTCAAAGTTCAGGATTAAACTCCGGAAATCAAAGTTGGGGGTGCCGACCAGCGACCAACTGTCGTCAATCGTCAGAGTTTTCGAATGCAGAATCCCTTTGGTATATTCAAAGATCTCTACATCGGCATCCAGCAGTGAGTCATAGTAAGAGCGTCCTGCGTGTACCGTTGCCGGATTGGCTGACTTACTCGAAAGCAGGAGTCTGACATGCACTCCCCGCCGCGCTGCCGACTCCAGCGCCGTTGTCAAAGATTCGGGGGGAACAAAATAGGATGTGGTGAGCACGATACTGTTTCGCGCTTCGTTGATGGCTGCAAACATCAGTGTTAAAAAGACGTCGGCATTTTTTTCTGGCCCTGAAAGCAGGGTCTGGGCGGTGACCGTTCCCGTCGGGTCCGGGTGTGGATAATATTTCTGCTGAGTTAATGCTTCGCCGGTGGCAAAAAACCAGTCTTCAGCGAACACCTGTTGAAGTTGTAATGTTTCCGGTCCTTCAATCTTAAGATGGGTATCCCTCCAGAATCCCAGGTCCTGATTTAAACCCAGATATTCATCGCCGATATTCATTCCGCCTGTGAACGCCATTTTCCCATCGACAATGACAATTTTACGGTGGTTTCTCAGGTTGATCGACCAGCGCTCGCGAATGGAAGCACCAGGCAGGAACGGGGCTATCTGAATGCCCGCTTCCCGCATTGGTTTAAAAAAATGTTTACCTAGTCCAAACGATCCCAGGCCATCATACAGAAAACGGACTTCCACTCCTGCGCGGGCTTTTTCAATCAGCAGATCGCGGAGTAGTGTCCCGGACTGATCGGGCTGCCAGATATAATATTCCAGGTGTAACGATTGCTCGGCATTCAAAATCGCCTGTTTGATCAAGCCCAGAGTACGATTTGTATCGGTTAACAGCTCCACATGATTACCAAACGTGGGAACAGTATGACCGATATTTTGAGCCAGTCGCATCAGATTCTGGTTTAGTGGCAGATAGTCTTCACTGGAGAGCAGTTGATTCTGGACGATCTGAGGAAGTTTAGGGGCGAGAGACTGATTGGCTTTCTCTTTGGAGAGAGACCGTCTTTGCACTCGATTAATCCCGAAGAACAGGTATGTGATTCCCCCCAGTCCTGGCAGAAGAATAATCGTTAAAATCCACGAGACCGTAGAAATCGGGTGACGGTTCTTTTTTAAAAGGATGCTGGGGATTAAAGCCAGGGTAATCAGGTAGCCACTGAGCGTTAAAGCAGCTGTAATCCAATCCATTAAACTTTCTCTTCGGCGCTTTAGAGCAGAATGCTGGGTAAGTCGGCTGCGGTTGAAGTCGGATTATGGAGTAATCTGCCTGTTTCTCATACCTCGTTCCCGTGCAGTTCGTTTAAAATTATGAGAATTCCGGGAACCGAACGCAAATTCATTTCGTCAAACAGACGTAACGTATTATGATCCCGTCTGATATTCAAAAATGACTCCCATCTAAATATACAGGTTTCACTATGTTTTTGCTCAAAACTTTTCGCAGCATTTCTGCCACGTTCTTTTTACTCTTGTTGACGACTTTGGGAGTTTACCTTTTTGCAGATGAGAAAAGTATGACTGAATCGCGTTCCCTGGCTCAAACCTATCAAAAACAAGGAAATTATCGTGATGCCTGGGAAATCTATCAGAAACTGGCGATACAGCCGGGTAATTCTGAAACGGGAGTCGTTCATGATTTACAGAATGGAACTGAGTGCCTGCAACATTTAAACAGGATTAATGATCTGGATCAATTCCGCGAAGCAGTCCTGAAAGTGCATGCTGATCAACCGCTGGTGTTATGGAAGCTCGCCGAGAATTATATTCAGGGCCCGCATTATGGGTATATCATTGATGGCGAGTTCACTCGAGGTCATCAGAGAGGCGGGGGACGCTATATCAATGCCCATGAGCAGGACCGGTTGACTGCCTTGAAATTGATGAATCAGGCCATTGAACAAATTAAAAACAAGAATAATTCTGAACTGGCTTCCAATATATTCTTCAATGCTGCTGAATTCTATCTGTCGGGACGTGAGGGGCGGGATGCCTGGAAACTGCAGATTCTGACAGACCTGAATGAAATTCCCGATTTCGCGAGTGTAGGCTCTGGGCCAGGCAGCTTCTTTCGCGGAGGTCCGAGCGGAGGCCCCGAGGGAGCCCCCGTGGATGATGCCGGAGATCCTGTCTATTACCGGGTTCCCACTTCATTTGAGACTGCGAAAAATGATGGGGAGCGCTGGCGGTGGATGCTCGACCAATCCATGAAACAAAAGCCAGAGCGAAAAGCAGAGGTGATTCTACAGGTTGCTGATTTTAATCGCAGCCAGTTTGGCGTACAGACGCTGCAAAACTATATGCCTTATTTCTTCCGCCCGAGAAATGATCAGGATCCTCAGGACGAAGAGCAGGTGAATCCTTACTCGCTGGAGAGCCTCAAGGAAACTGAAACGTTAACCCGTCTGGCGACGGGGATTCAGCGGATCAACCTGCCTGAGGATCTGAATTATATTCGCCTGTATCAGCAGGTAGTAGATCTGGGGAAAAGCAGTTCGGGCGAAAATGCATTGGGGCAGTTAACCGGCATTTTCGAGAATCGTCGACAATATCCCCAGGCGGCAAAGTACATCCAGCAGAGTATTCAGGAATACGGTGACCCCCATCAGAATAAACGGCAGCATTTGAATCAGATTGTGGGGAACTGGGGGCAATTCGACCCGAATCCAACGCAGGTCGCCGGGCAGGGGGCTCAGGTCGATTATCGGTTTCGCAATGGACAGCATGTGGAGTTTGAAGCCTATCAGATCCACGTTGAAAAACTGTTGACGGATGTCAAAAACTATCTCAAATCGCATCCTCAAAAACTGGACTGGAATCAGACCAATATTTCGAATCTGGGTTATCGCCTGGTTCACGAACAACAGAACAAATATCGGGGGGCTCTGGTCTCACGCTGGGGGCTGGATCTGAAGCCTTTATCCGGTCATCGCGATCAGCATGTTACGGTGACAACTCCACTGCAAAATGCAGGCGCGTATCTGCTGGTTGCCAAAATGCAGAATGGAAATACCAGTCGCATTGTTGTCTGGCTGGATGATACCGCCATCATTCATAAAAGAATGTCGGACAAGACGTATTATTACGTAGCCGATGCGCGAACCGGTAAACCGGTGGCGGGTGCGAATCTGGAGTTCTTTGGCTATCGGCATATTCAGACCGGACGAAATCAGCAACAGACACAGACCGTTCAATTCGCAGAACGAACGGATGAAAACGGTCAGGCGTTCCCCGCTGAATCACAGTTAGAGAAAAACTATCAATGGATTACGATCGCCCGCACAGCCGAGGGGCGGTTTGCCTATACCGGTTTCGATCGTTTCTGGTACTCGCGTCATTCTGACCAGAGATTGAATGCGGTCAAAATTTACGGGATTACGGACCGTCCCGTGTATCGCCCCGATCAGAAAGTCGACTTTAAATTCTGGGTGCATAATGTGGGGTATGACCTGTCCAAAGCAGAGGACTCTGAATTTGCAAACCATAATGTGAACCTGAAATTGATCGGCAAAAATAACAAAACGGTTTTTGAGAAAACATTAAAGACAGACAAATATGGTGGCTGTCAGGGAAACTGGGAGATTCCAGCAGATGCAGATCTGGGGGTTTATTATTTACAAGTCACTGTTGACGCTCGCGGTCAGGCAGGTTCGAAGCGGAGACCAAAAATCTCTTCTCGCATTTCATTTCGCGTGGAAGAATATAAAAAACCGGAATTTGAAGTGCTGGTTGAGGCTCCGGAAGAGCCTGTTTCTTTAGGGGATGTCGTTACTGCTAAAATTAAAGCGAAGTATTATTTCGGCAGCCCGGTCGTCAATGGGCAGGTCAAATATAAAGTGACGCGTACTGCCTACGATCAACACTGGTATCCTGTGGACCGCTGGGACTGGTTGTATGGTTCCGGTTACTGGTGGTTTACCGGGGATTACACCTGGTATCCGGGCTGGGGCAAATGGGGATGTGTTGCGCCGGGACCCTGGTGGATTCATCGTCCTTCTCCACCTCCCGAAGTCGTGCTCTCCAACACTGTGGAAATCGGTTCCGACGGGGAAGTCGAAATCAAAATTGATACTGCCCTGGCGAAAGCAATCCACGGGGATCAGGATCATAAATACGAAATCACAGCGGAAGTGGTCGATGAATCGCGCAGAACGATTGTCGGACAGGGGTCGGTACTGGTCTCCCGAAAGCCCTTCAAAGTCTTCGCCTGGATGAATCGTGGTTACTATCAGGTGGGCGATACGATGACCGCTTCTTTTAAAGCCCAGACGCTGGATTCCAAACCAGTCAGTGGGAAAGGAAAAGTCGTTCTATACCGCATCTCGTATAACGATCACGGAGAACCAAAAGAGACTGCCGTTCAGGAGTGGGATCTGAATCCATCAGAAGAGGGCACGGCCAGTCAGAAAATGGCAGCGACTCAGGCAGGGCAGTACCGCGTTTCCTATACGGTGACTGACAAAAAAGGGAATCAGATCGAAGGGGGTAGCCTGTTTTCGATCCGTGGCGCAGGATTTGATGGTAAGGAGTACCGCTTTAACGATCTGGAACTCGTCGTCGAGAAAAAACATTACCAGCCAGGCGAAAAAGTACGACTGTTAATCAATACCAATCAACCAGGCAGTACGGTCCTCTTGTTTGTTCGACCGGTCAACGGAATATATTCCAAACCGGAAGTCCTTAAACTGGCAGGTAAGAGTACGGTTTATGAACTGGATGTCGCAAAGCACGATATGCCCAACTTCTTTGTCGAAGCGGTCACCGTTCATCAGGGATCCGTGCATACGGTTGCGAAAGAAATCGCGGTACCGCCAGAAAACCGGGTCGTAAATCTGGAAGTTGAACCTTCCGAAACCGAGTACAAGCCGGGCGAAGAAGCCACTGTCAAACTGAAAGTAACCGACGCGGATGGAAAACCCGTACCCGGCTCACTGGTAGTCAGCGTCTATGACAAGAGTGTGGAGTATATCAGCGGTGGTTCCAATGTGAGCGATATTAAATCGTTTTTCTGGAAGTGGAAACGCTCCCATCATCCAGCCACTGCTGACAGTCTGAGCCGGTATTTCCACAATCTGCTCCGCCCGCAGGAAGTAGGGATGCAGGTGATTGGTGCCTTTGGGAATCTCTCTCTGGAATCAGACTTGCGGTATCCTAATTATGCGGCAGTAGGAGGAGGCTTAGGTGGAGGCGCTATGCGAAAGTCCAGGGCCATGGACGGGATGGCAATGGAAGGATGCGCAATGCCGATGGCTGCGAAATCCATGATGGCGGACGCAGCAGCGCCTGCCGAGTCATCTGCAGTGGTTGAGCCTGTCGTGCGCCAGAACTTTGCTGACACTGCGTATTGGAATGCCGCCATCACGGCGGATGCCGAAGGCCGGGCAGAAGTCTCTTTCAAAATGCCCGAGAACCTGACCAGCTGGAAAATCCGCAGCTGGGTGATGGGGCAGGGAGCACGCGTCGGTGATGGAGAACAACTGGTTGTCACGCGAAAAAATCTGATTCTGCGATTGCAGGCACCGCGCTTCTTTACAGAGACCGATGAGGTCGTATTGAGTGCGAACGTGCATAATTATCTGAAGACATCCAAAGAGGTCAAAGTCGTACTGGAACTGGATGGAGATACCCTGGAGCCTGTAGACGATGTTACTCAGACAGTCACGATTGATGCCAACGGCGAACAACGGATTGACTGGCGTGTGAAAGCGGTTCGTCCCGGGTTTGCTGTGATTCGGATGAAAGCCTTAACCGATGAAGAGTCGGATGCGATGCAGATGACGTTCCCGGTTAAAGTACATGGTATTCTGAAGACCGAATCTTTTACCGGCATGATTCGCAGTCATACAGATCAGGCACAGATCAGTTTTCAGGTTCCCGATCAACGCAAAGCAGAGCTGAGTCGACTCGAACTCCGCTACTCACCTTCGCTGGCAGGAGCAATGGTTGACGCACTGCCGTACCTGGTCTATTCACCGCATAAGACAACCGACAGCACCCTGTATCGTTTTCTGCCGACGGTGATGACTCAGAATATTCTTAAACGAATGGGTTTAAACCTAAAAGAGATTGAGGAGAAACGAACCAACCTGAATGCACAGGAAATTGGCGACGATCAGAAACGGGCCGAACAGTGGAAACGCTATGATCAAAATCCGGTATTCAGTCAGTCGAAGGTGGAACAACTCGTCAAGCAGGGCATTGCTGATTTAACCAGTATGCAACTGTCAGATGGAGGCTGGGGCTGGTTTTCCGGCTGGCAGGAACGTTCTTCCCCCTACTTCACCGCACGTGTGGTTCAAGGACTGGCTCTGGCGAAACAGAATGACGTGGCGCTCGTCCCCGGCACTCTGGAACGGGGAATCGAATGGTTGAAAACCTATCAACAGAAAGAACTGCAGAAACTGCTGAATGCTGCGTCGAAGAAAAAACCGTATAAAACGACAGCTTCCAATTTGGATGCGTATGTCTTTCTTGTGCTGGTCAACCAGGGAGTTGCTGATCAGAAAATGTACGATTTCCTGTATCGGGATCGCACAAAACTCTCGGTTTATGCTCTGGGAATGTTAGGCCTGGCATCGCATGAGCTGAAAAATCAGGAACGTCTGGCGATGATCATGAGCAATATGGATCAGTTTCTGGTTCAGGATGCGGAAAACCAGACTGCTTATCTCAATCTGCCTCAGAGTAACTATTGGTGGCACTGGTACGGCAGCGAAGTCGAAGCCAACGCCTATTATTTGAAACTGCTTTCAAAAGTAGATCCTCAGAATCCCAAGGCGGCTCAACTCGTCAAGTATCTGTTGAACAATCGCAAACATGCAACTTACTGGAGTTCCGTCTCCGATACTGCGATTGCCATTGAAGCTTTAGCAGAATACTGGTCCGCCAGCGGCGAGAATCAGCCTGATCTGACGTTAGACATCTTTCTGGATGGTCAGAAACAGAAAACGGTTCAGATCAACGCTGAGAATCTGTTTACCTTCGATAATAAATTCGTGTTAGAAGGGGAAGCACTCACGTCAGGTGCCCATCGACTGGAAATTCGCAAGCAGGGGAACGGACCTCTGTACTATAACGCCTACGTGACGAACTTTACGAAAGAAGATTTCATCACGGCGACGGGCCTGGAAATTAAAGTGCAGCGGAAGTATTACCGGCTGATTCCGGAAGAAGCTGCCATTAAAACTTCTGGTTCGAAAGGTCAGGCCGTGGATCAACGCGTGGAAAAATACCGTCGAGAGGCAATTGATCATGAAACAGATCTGGCCAGCGGAGACCTGATCGAGGTGGAGTTGATTTTCGAAAGCAAAAATGATTACGAGTACCTGGTGTTCGAGGACTTCCGACCCGCGGGTCTGGAAGCAGTCGACCTGCGAAGTGGATATTCACGTAACGGACTGGGTGCCTATCAGGAGTTTCGTGATGACCGGGTAGTGAATTACCTGCGACAGTTACCTCGCGGAAAGCATAGCTTGAGTTATCGTCTGCGGGCCGAAATTCCCGGTCGTTTCAGTGGTCTGCCCACGCAGGGATACGGAATGTATGCTCCGGAACTGAAAACTAATTCCGATGAAATCAAACTGAAAATCAAGGATTAGTCCTTGGCACGATTATCAGACGGGTTCCCAGATACGGCGGTTCCAGCGACTGAGACGGTTCTGGGCGACGTCGAACAGATAGAGTGTTCGGTCTGGGAACAGGGACTGCAGTTGCGCTGGAGTATGCTGCTCAGGACGGTAACGGCCTGTCAGGACCGGCGTGTTTAATTGTGGATCATTGATGACATAATCGATGTGCCTGTCAGAGGGATCGTGGGCAATCAGGATCAACGCAGGCTGTCTGATTTGAGGATGGTGCTGAATCATCTGTTGAAACCGGAAATGTTTCAACTTCGAAAACGCCACATTGTTGATGACAATTTCCAGTTTGGAAACAGTCCATAACGGCGGGATCGCAGTTAGATTTGTGGCAACAGCGATTAATATCATGGCGGACCAGAGCCAGCTCATCAGTGGTCGTTCCAGATCACGCCAGATACGAAACAGGGTCTGCGTCACACGTGCGAAAATCAGTGCCCACAATGGTCCGGTTTCGAATACGTAATGCCAGTGCATGATACCATCGTACCAGTAAGGGATATGAACCACATGCAGAGAGACGATGGAAGCAAAAATGAGCCACCAGCGACTCCAGCGCCTGCATTCGGTGATCAGGAAGAGCAGTCCTGCCAATGCGAGTGGCACCAGACCCAGAGTCCACTGCAGGCTGGCCAGCAGACGGTTATGAACGTTCTGAGCGGCTAGAGCGGGTGTCAGGTTCTCAGCCCATTTATCATAGTTATCCAGTACTTTAGGGCCGAGTTGTTGTTCGCCGCGTACCACATTGTCGAAGCCATAGACGTGCCGTGGAGTGTAGATATCAGTGTAAAGCTGGTAAGGCATTTTCCAGCCACTGCCTGTGATTGATTGATTATATAAGAACAGTCCAATTAAACCGCAGGCCAGGGGCATCGCCAGCCCTGTGATCAGGGGGGCGATTGACTTCGCTGGCGTTGAGTTTGCCTGTGCATGCTTCTTTCCCACCAGGCACCAGCGAATGACTTCTACGCCCAGCCAGATACCAAAGGGGAGTGCAAAACCCGCTGCAGTCATGGGGCGACAGAGCATGCCAAAACTCAGACCTGTTCCAGCAAGTAACGCATCGCGGAACGAGCGGGTTCTCTGCATTCGTAAAAAGAAGTACAGAAAGACTGACAAGCCGACCAGGGTCGGATGGTGAGCTAACAGCAGGTTACTGAAGATGGCCATGCCAGGTGAGAGGGCGGCAATGAGGCCCGCCAGTAATCCGACGCCATTGCCGGCCAGTTCTCTTCCCGACCAGAATAGGAAAAACGTGATGAACGCGCCCGCCAGCCAGTAACCCCAGTAAGGATGTCCCCAGGCAACGAAGGGGGCCAGCCAGAGACCCGTACCCGGGAAATAACGACTCGCCATCTTGCCTTCGTTCAGAACATGGACCTGATCAAACAGCTCAGGGGCTGCCGCATGACCGGGAACCCAGGTTCGTCCTTCCAGGAAGGTTCTGGCCTGAAACAGATAGCTGTATTCATCATGATAAGCGGGAGGCAGGTCGCTGAGTGCCAGGTGGAGTTCCGGGTTGACGGTATGAGAGGCGGTCCAGAGACTCATTGCGAAGGAAGTCACAGCAACCAGCAGACTGAGCAGGATTGCAAACCAGTCAGTTTGTTCTGCATTCTGTTTACTGCAAACCCAACCTTGTGACAGTCGGGGACGCAAAACACGGGAGAAAAATCGAAAGTGAATCGAAGGGCGGATCCACCAGCAAAAGGGGCTAAGCAGCAACAGGAGAAAGTAAGGTGTCGTATCGATATTCACATACAGGAAAAAACGTGTGAGGAATGGCAGATCCGGATTGTCAGACTGAATCCTTTGCCACTCAAAATATCCCAGAAAACAGAACAGCAGGCTCACAACCAGAAAATGCATCAGAGGGATCCAGAACGAAGGGCCTGGCTGAATCTGCTCTTTCTCGGGAGGCAGTTGGGCTGATGTGGGCTGATGGGAATCCATTTGTGAGTGGTTTTCAGAAAGGTATGCTTCAGAAGTGTCTGGAAAAATTGTTCGATAGACTTTAGAAAAGTATAGCTTGCCAGTTCGTTAAAAAGAAAGGGCGTGATCCCATTCAGATCACGCCCTGCAGTTGTTTTGTTATTCAAACTCAGCGGTTTTATTTTTTCGCTGTTTTTTTACTGGAAGCTTCCGCAAGAATCTTGTCGAGAATTGATTTCTGCGAGGGTTCCAGAACCGTGACAATTTCCGCGTTCTTCTTTTTGTTTAATTCAGCCAGTTGTTTTTTCAGACTGTCAATTTCGGACTTGTAGTTGGCCTGAATCTTATAAATCTTATCGCGCTGGGTATCGGAGAGATTCAGTTTACCGTAATGATTGGGCAGGCGACCTTTGAACTTTTTCGCAGCCGGTTTGGTGTCTTTCGCTGTGGCTTCAGGTTTGTCTGATTCCTTCTTTTGAGCCAGCAGGGAATCTGCTGAGCAAACAGCTAAGGAGACAGTAGTAAACAAAACGACAAAAATTCGTAATACACTCTTTTCCAGCATGACATGCTCCTGTTGTTTCAATAAAGACACTGTTAAGAGGTACCTCTGTACCTTTACTGTGTATATTGTGAACAAGTGGTACTGCCGGGTTCAACTGTCTGGAAGTGTAAATTTGAAAATATGCAATTTAGTTCAGTTGTTCGCGAATACGGTATAATTCTTCCAGCGCGGCGAGAGGAGTCATTTCATCGACTTTTAAGTCTCTGATTTCATCCAGAACGGGATGCGTTGTATTTCCGAACAGTGAGAGTTGCTGATGTGATGATTTCTTGTCGATGCGGGGCGGTATCGTCGTTTGCCCACTTTCGTCAATGTGATCTTTTTCCAGCGTAGACAGGATCTGATTGGCGCGTTGAATCACCTGATCAGGAACTCCTGCTAACCGGGCTACATGAATTCCATAACTTTTATTTGCAGACCCCTCGACGATTTTGTGCAGAAACACAATTTCCCCATCCTGCTCGTGGACGGCAACATTCCAGTTGCTGGTCTGTTTGAGTGTCTGGGTTAATTCGGTCAGTTCGTGATAATGTGTCGCGAACAGTGTACGCGATTTAATCTGGTCGTGCAGAAATTCTGTCATGGACCATGCCAGAGAGATACCATCATAGGTGCTCGTGCCACGCCCGATCTCGTCCAGGATGACCAGACTCCGTTCCGAGGCGGAATTCAAAATACGGGCGGCTTCGGTCATTTCGACCATAAACGTACTCTGGCCTTTGCTCAGTTCATCACTGGCACCCACACGTGCAAAGATACGATCGGCGATGCCTATCCGCGCTTCACTGGCAGGAATGAAGGAGCCGATCTGCGCCATCAGGGTCAGAAGTGCGGCCTGGCGGATGTAAGTACTCTTTCCAGCCATGTTGGGGCCGGTAATAATCTGCACGCGACCATAGGGTTCACCCAGCAGCACATCGTTGGGAACAAATTCCCCGGAGGGTTGCAGACGATCCAGCACGGGATGCCGGCTCTCCCTGATATCGAGAACCGGTTCTTCCGTCATTTCGGGTCGCGTGTATCCGGCGTGCGTCGCCAGATGCGCCAGGCCAAACAGGACGTCAATCTGAGCCAGGATTTCTGCTGTCTTTTGTGTGCGTGGCGCTTCTTTAGCGACTCGTTCCCGCAATTCGTCGAACATCGACTGTTCGAGTTCGACTGCCCGATCTTCTGCTTTGAGTACTTTTTCTTCGTACTCTTTCAGTTCGGGTGTAATATAGCGTTCCTGGTTTTTCAGGGTCTGCTTGCGAATATAGTGTTCGGGAACCTTCGCTGCATGCGCGGCAGAGACTTCCAGGTAATAGCCGAAAACTTTGTTGTAGCCGACCTTGAGGTTAGGGATCCCAATCCGTTCGGATTCTTCATTACGATAACCGGCGATCCATTCTTTACCCCCTTTGGAAAGTGAGCGGAGTTCGTCCAGTTCTTCGCTGAATCCCGGCCGAATGACGCCCCCTTCGTTTAACGTTAACGGAGGATCCTCGATGATCATCGTCTCAATATCAGAGCGAACTTCAGCACACAGATCGATGCCCGCTTCTAAATTCTGCAGCAGTTCTGTTTTGCGACCAGCCAGTTTTGCTTTCAGTTTGGGAAGTAATGCGAGTGTCTGCGCCAGAAAACTCAGGTCCCGGGCGTTGGCGCGACCGGTTGCGATGCGTGCGGTGAGTCGCTGCAGGTCGTAGGTTTTGGCCAGTTGCTCCCGTACTTCAGTGCAGAGTACCGGGTTCTGTGAGAGCTCTTCTACCGCGTCGAGACGGCGTTCAATTTGCGAAAGGCTGGTTAAAGGATTCGCGATCCAGTCGGTCAGCAGGCGCGCTCCCATGGATGTGACGGTTTCGTCCAGGACCGAGATCAGGCTGCCTTCCCGTTTGCCTTCCCGAATGGTGCGGGTCAATTCCAGGCTGCGGCGGGTCGCTTCATCGATCAGCAGACGATCGCCGCGTTCATAGGGTTCGATCTGATTGATATGGGGGATGGAACTTTTCTGGGTTTCCTGTATATATTCGAGTAGCGCGCCGGCGGCTGTGATGGAAGCGGTGCCTGCTTCCAGGTTGAAGCCTTCCAGCGTTTTCGTGCCAAAGTGATCCAGCAGCCGTTTTTCTGATTCCCCTTCGGCAAACGACCAGGGAGGCCGCTCAGTCAGCATCGTATCCAGATGGCCTACCGCATTCTGCAATGCTGTATTTCCTTCAGCGAAAATACATTCTGCCGGATGAATGCGGGCCAGTTCGTCAACCAGATGCTCGGCTGTCGTGTTGGAGGTCAGAAAGCGACCGGTTGAGAGTTCCAGCCAGGCCAGTCCGATATTGGATTTGCCGAAATAGATACTCGCCAGGAAGTTGTTCTCATGCGGATCAAGCAGCGCATCGTCGGTCAGGGTTCCCGGAGTCACAACCCGCGTGACTTCCCGTTTGACCATGCCTTTGGCTTTTTTGGGATCTTCCACCTGGTCACAGATGGAAGCCCGGTAGCCGGCATGGATCAGTTTATACAGATAATTATCCAGAGAATGATGCGGGAACCCAGCCATGGGAATCGGGTTACTGGAAGTTTTATCACGACTGGTGAGTGTGATCCCCAGAATGCGCGCCGCGATCTCGGCGTCTTCATGAAAGAGTTCGTAGAAATCGCCCATACGAAACAACAGGAGAGTACCCGGATTCTGGCGTTTGACTTCCAGATACCGCTCCATCATCGGGGTCAGCTTCTTGCCTGTTTTCGTCATGCGTCCTGATCTTCTCTGACTTTAAGCTTTTAAATACGTGATTATTTCTTCGATCGTTTTTCCGGAAACAGCGTACTGACACTGGTCCGGTCGTGAATCGATCGGATGGCCGCGGCGAAGGAATGCGCGACTGACAGTACCTCAATGTTGTCCGGCAGCGGGTCGACCTGGGTTTCCAGAGTATTGGTCATAAACATCTTTTTCAAAGGACTTTTCCCGATCCGCTCGGCTGCCCCCTTGGAAAGTACTCCGTGAGTCACAGCGGCATAAATGTCTTTGGCGCCTTTCTTCTTCAGGACTTCTGCCATACTGACCAGGGTGCGGCCTGTGATGGTGAAGTCATCTACCAGAATCACATTCTTGCCTTCCACTTCGCCAATGACTTCCAGGACTTCCACCGTTTCAGAGTGGTCTTTGCGAAGTTTGTTGCCGATGACGACTGGGGTACCCAGCAGCTTCGCAAAGTCTGAGGCTTCTTTGGCGAATCCGACATCCGGACTGCAGACAACCAGATCTTTGATATTCAACTTGCGAATATGGTCGCTGATCACGTGTCGTCCGTAGAGGTGATCCACGGGAACGCTGAAAAATCCCTGAATCTGCGGGCTGTGCAGATCCATGGTTAGTACGCGGTCAGCACCTGCGACTTCAATCGCGTCGGCACAGACGCGGGCCCGGATCGAAACCCGTGGCTCATCTTTTTTATCCCCCTTGGCATAGCTGAAAAAGGGGATGACAGCCGTGATCTGCTGCGCGCTGGCCCGTTTCAGGGCATCAATCCAGAACAGAAGTTCAACAAAGTTGTCGTTTACAGGATAGTGGACGCCCTGGATGATATAGACATCGCGTCCCCGTACATTTTCCAGAATACGGACAAAGATATTGCCTTCGCTGAACTGGTGCGCTTCACACGGTGTCAGACGAATGCCAAGTTCATCGGCTATGGCCTGTGCCAGTATGGGATTTCCCGAGCCGGCCATGATGGTCAGGTCGCCCTGAGGAGGTTGAAAGGACTGGACTCGGGGTCCTCTGGAGAGTGGATTGGGAGAGCTGGACATTAAATAACAGATCAATCAAACAGGGCTATGATTCGCCGGAAAACGTGACTATTCTTGGGAATTCTGGATAATTTGGCTCTACTCCATTTATGAAGAAAAGCAGACTCCATAATATCGATGCTGTATAGCAAAACAAGCGAACGCTTGCCAATATCCTCAAGGATGGTTCCAAGAGGTATGGTCTCGTCCGTAATATTGACACAAAACTGGTGACTCAGGACTGAACCCATCAATCAGTCCGCAACTGATGTTGAGATATTTAAAATGACAGAAAGAATTTATAACTTTTCTGCGGGTCCGGCGGCTCTTCCCTTGCCAGTACTGGAACAGGCTCAGCAGGATCTGATTTCCCTGGGCGATACCGGAATCGGGGTTCTGGAACACTCGCATCGAAGTAAAGCATTTCTCGCCGTTTACGAAGAAGCAGAAGCCCTGGTCCGGGAACTGGCTTCCATTCCCGAGAATTACAAGGTTCTGTTCCTGCAGGGCGGGGCATCGAGCCAGTTTTTCATGATTCCCATGAACCTGCTGAAGAAAGACCAGACGGCGGATTACCTGGTGACCGGTTCCTGGTCGAAAAAAGCAGTCAAAGAAGCCAAGAGCTTCGGGAATGTGAATGTCGCCTGCAGCAGCGAAGATAAGAACTTTTCTTACATTCCTGAAGAAGTCTCACTCAGCGAGAATCCTGCTTACGTGCATTTCACCTCTAATAATACGATTTATGGAACTGAGTTTGCGACTGAACCGACCGTGCCCGCAGGAGTTCCTTTGATCTGTGATGCGAGCAGCGACATTTTCTCGCGCCCCCTCGATATTTCCAAATACGGAATTGTATACGCGGGTGCCCAGAAAAATCTGGGACCCAGTGGCGTGACGCTGGTTATCATTCGCGATGATCTGATTGAACAGGGACCCACAGACATTCCGACGATGTTGCAGTACCGTACGCATTCCGAAGCAGGCTCGATGTACAATACGCCTCCCACCTTCGGGATTTATGTGTTGGGACAGGTTCTGAGATGGTTGAAAGAGCAGGGCGGGTTAGCTGCGATTCAGGAGAAAAATCAGTCCAAAGCTGGTAAGCTGTATGGTTACCTGGAGCAGAGCAAGCTGTTTAATGCGACCGCTGCGAAACAGGATCGTTCGCTGATGAATGTGACTTTCGTGACGGGCGATGCCGATCTGGATGCCCAATTCATCGCTAAAGCAACAGCAGCCGGGCTGGATGGTCTGAAAGGGCATCGGAGTGTTGGCGGGATGCGTGCCAGTATCTACAATGCATTTCCCGAAGCGGGTGTGGATAAGTTACTTGAAATGATGAATCAGTTCGAACAGGAACACGCCTCTTGAATGAACCCAAAGTCGATAAAGCGCATGCGGATATAGGGCTGGTTTGTGCTCTGCCGATGGAGATCCAGCCTTTTATGGATCGCTGTGAGCACGTCAAAAAATATACCGGCGGTTCGTATGTGTTTCGGGGTGGTTTTCTGGATCGCATCAAAGTCGCTGTGGTGCAGACGGGAGTGGGGTTTGCCCGCGCCCGTGCTGCGACCCAGGCGTTGATTGACGCGCATTCGCCCCCCTGGGTTTTATCAGTGGGATTTTCCGGTGCTTTGAAAGCCGAAATGAAGAATGGCGACATTGTGGTAGCGACTTCCGTGTGTGACCTGCACGGACAGGAACTGCAGAATGATGTCCACTTTCCGGAAGATCCGGAACACGGTTTGTATGTCGGACGGATTATCAATACAGATGAGATCGTGCGGACGGTCGACGAAAAACTGAAACTGGCAGAGCAGTATGACGCGCTGGCGGTCGACCTCGAGAGCCTGGCGGTGGCGCAGGTCTGTCAGGCAGCGCAGAAAGGCTTTATGGCGATCCGCGCGATCAGCGATGACTGTTCTGTCGACCTGCCTCCCGAAATTATTTCAATACTGGGGGAAACCGGGGCTGTCAGAGCGGGGGCCGCGCTGGGCGCTGTCTTCAAACGGCCGGAAAGCGTCAAGGAAATGTGGAAGATGCGCGGCGATGCTTCGCGGGCAGCAACACGTCTGGCCAGTTTTCTGGATGGTGTTGTGGTTCAACTTTATGAAGCCCGGCACTAGACTGTGTCCAATTTTACTGTAGCGCTTCCAAGGCCATTTGGATCAGGTATTGCAGTTTGGGAGACGCTACGGTTAAATGTGATTCGTTCTAAGGTGAGGTTTCATCTCTGCGAGATGAAGAACCGGGGCTAACGTCCTTCGGCTAATAGCGCATGTCTCGCGGTCATGAGCGTGGTGGAACTGTGAACGCCGACTGACAAAGTTCTGAAAACAAGATCAGCCGCACAGCGTTAGCCGCGGTTAGTACCAATTATGGTAAACGTCACTTTCCTGAGAATCACCATTAAATCGATTTAATAAACTCGCTCTAATACTCACCAATCTCTTCGCCGCCTGCGGGGGTACTGAGGGCTTTCAAAATTTCCGGATCAATGTCTTCCGGGATAAATCGTACTGCGCCATCTGCCAGCAGGACAATGGTCCCCCCGGTTGAGGGAGAATTTCTGTTGGGACCGATCACTTTTTCTGGTACGGTCAATGAAGTCGGGTCGCCCCAGGGTTTGAACTGTTCGCCGATTTCCACTGCCAGGATGGTATTAGACATCCCATCGCGAATCTCATTGAAGGGCATGCCGACATTTGGTTTCAGGACCAGTTCATTTCCTGCGTAATGCGAAAGGGCATAACCATCGGATGAGCGTCTGGCTTCGTTTTTCGGATTGAGATATACGGGGACTTCCTGCTGGAACGGCTTCTGGTTGTCGCGGGCATTCCAGGGCTTGCTTAAATCGATCTGATTGTAATAAAACTGCTGATCCAGATAGGGCAGTATCAATGCCTGCCAGCTATGCAGAGGCTTTTCTTGCGGATTGGTCATCGCACCTGGTGGGAATACCTGCAGAGTCATTGGTTCCTTTGAGTTGAAGCTATAGTTGTGTAGTGCCAGACCGATCTGTTTCATGTTGTTTATAGTGACAGAGCGTTGATAACTTCTTCCCTGCTGGAAGGCGGGCAACGAAAATCCAATTGCAAGAATGAGAAACAGTACGAGTAGCAGTGCCGGGACTCTGCTGCTGCGGACTTCAAACGCCGGTTTCGTGTCATCGATGTCAATAAACAGGCCGGGCAGCAGGGACGCGGGAAAGAATTCCTGGCTATCTTCCTGCCTGATCAGGTCTGATTCGATAACTTCGCCCGCTGCCACAAAGTCTTCAAGCTGCTGCCTGGTCAAGGGACCCGTGATTTGGTTATCTCTTTTGATATACCAGAGTGACATGAATTTTCCTCCCGACTTTAGTTTTCACATGAGGAATCTGGGCCTGACATCATTGTATCTGCCTGGTAATTAAAAATCGCCCACTTATTTGCCGCCAGCAGGTGTACTCAAAGCTTTCAGGACAGCGGGATCTGTGAGTTCTGAAAGAAATTGCACTCGGCCATCTCGGAACAGGAAGTGTTTACCTCCCACATAGGGGTTCTTTTTTTCGGTCGCAAACATCTGGGAAGGATCGGTCAGATTCGCAGGATCGCCCCAGGCTTTGAAGTTTTCTCCCGCTTCGACTGCAAAAATAGTGTTCGACTCACCATCCCGGATTTCACTGATGCGTATTCCCTGGTTCGGTTGAAAAACCAGTTCGTTTCCCTGGTAGTGGCTCAAAGCATAGCCATCGGGGGAGACCTTTTCCTGAATATTCGGGTTAAGATACGCAGAAACCAACTGCTGAAACGGATGCTGATTGGCGGGGTCATTCCAGGCTTTGTCAAAATCAATTTGTTGATGCAGATTCCTTTGATCGAGATACGGCAGCAATGCAGTCAGCCAGCTGTGGCCGGGTTTTCCTTCCGCTGTTTCAATGGAACCGGCGGGAAGCATCTCATGACTGTCATGGTATTGGTGGAATGCCAGCCCCATCTGTTTCAGAGCATATTTTGTCTGACTCCGCCGGGCAGCATCTCTTGACTGCTCAACGGGACGGAGTAAAGCGGGCAAAATGATGAGCCCCAAAACAAGAATTCCTCCTGTCATTGCCGTGTAATACAGGAACGAACTCTGTTCGCCAGAGGGGGGGGCCTGGTTGACGTCTTTGTCGTCCATGTTGTATCCCTGTCAAAATGCGATTTAGAATTCGCATTTGGCTTCTCCCCCATCAGGGGTGCTGAGGTCTTTGATAATTTGCGGGTTGATTTTATTTGATACGAAGCGCACTGAACCATCACTGAAAAGAACGAGACTGCCTCCAGGTAATAGTGTTTTCTTATCGGGGCCAATGATATCAGCGGGCCTGGCAAGATTGGCAGGATCTCCCCAGGCTTTGAAGTGATCGGCTCGATCGACCGCCATAATCGTGTTTGACGCGCCATCGGTGATCTGACTGAGCGGCATCCCCTGATTCTGTTTGAGCAGAAGTTCGTTCCCCACATAATGCGACAGGGCATATCCTTCTGCCGAGTATTTTTCTTCAACCCACGGGGCAAGATAAGTTGAGACCTGCTGTTGAAAGCTCTCTTGATTTTCTGGATCGTTCCAGGGTTTCTCAAAATTGATTTGCTCAAACAGCCCAGACTGATCCATGAAGGGGAGAAGGGAGGTCTGCCAACTGTGCTGTGGAGTTCCATTGGGGGCTACTGTTGCCCCCGGTGGGAACGTCTGGTTCTCTTCATGATAGAAGGCCAGGGCTAAGCCAATTTGTTTCAAATTGCTTTTCGAAACAGCACGATGCGCTAGATTGCGTTTATGAATTTTGATTTTTTCGGCAAGGGGAGTGAATAAATAAGACATGAATACGATTGCGAACAGACAGCCAGCCAGGATGAAGAAAAACGTGCTGGCAGAAGGTTCGAAGTTGTCAGGTTCTGATGGTTGGATCAGGGTCTGTTCAGAATTAGAATTCATCGATTCGTTCGCCTCCATCAGGTGTGCTCAATGCTTTTAATACGGCAGGATCAATATTCTCTGACACAAAACGGACACGCCCATCTCCCATCAGTACCTGGTTTCCGCCTGTAGTGGAAGACCGGTTGGGGGGACCGATGCGATCCGCCGGGACAGCGAAATTCGTGGGATCTCCCCAGGGTTTGAAGTTTTCTCCCACTTCAAAGGCCATGATCGTATTGGCCAGACCATCGTTGACCTCGCGAAATCTGGCGCCTCGATTGGGGCCCATCAACAACTCATTTCCCATATAATGGGAGAGCGGCAATCCTTCCGGGGAGACCTTTTCCTCAATATTCGGATTCAGGTAGAAAGGCATCTCCTTTGTGAAAATGTCCTGGTTAGTATGATGGTTCCAGGCGTAGTGGAAGTTAATCTGATTGTAGAGAGGAGCCTCATCGATGAAAGGGAGAATAAACGTTTCCCAGCTTTGCGATGGTGCGCCGTCAATCGTTAAGGTTCCACCCGGCGGTAAAACTCTATGGGTTTCATGATAGTTATGCATCGCCAGGCCAATTTGCTTCAGATTGTTTTTTGATTGTGATCGCCGTGCCGCTTCACGTGCCTGCTGCACTGCCGGCAGGAGTAAAGCAAGCAGTATTCCCACGACAAAAAGTCCCCCCACGCCGACCACTGCCAGGATGATTATCAGTGACATCTTGCTGCTTTTGGGAGCGGGTTGTCGGGAGAGAGATTCTGTTTCCGGGCCGGACTCGAATTCATCCCAGGCAGAGGTTTCGGAACTGGTGAAGAGATCACTCACTTCCGCAGCGGCGTGAAACTCTCCCTCTTCACCCTCTCTGACGAGGTCTGTTTTTTGAACTTTTCCTTCCGCAGCCAGTTGATTCAGTCTTTCCCGAGTGAGGGGGCCTGCGACCTGACTTCCACGTTTTACATACCAGTTAGCCATGATTGTGTCCTTCATCAGTTCCTGCCAGATTATCACTCATTCAGCATACCGGTTCTGTTCATTAGAATACAGGGAAACATAAGGTGAGAATGTATATATTTATTTTTGAGCAGGTGCGAGAACATGAGGTTTTGCCTGGATTCTGGTAGTATGATTGTGCTCTGAAAATAATCGATTTAAAACGAAGCATGTGAGGAGAAAACCGCGTGTCTGCTGAATCTGCAATCCGTCCCTGGATTCTGTCCGAGATCAATTATGCTTATGTGAAAGAGAATCCTTACCAGGTCGCCGTATTACCGATGGGGGCGACCGAGCCCCATAACCTGCATCTGCCTTACGGGACCGATACCTACGAAGCAGACGCCATCAGTTCGCGGGTCTGTGAAGCGGCACATCAACGGGGGGCGAAAGTGGTGATGCTGCCACCCATACCCTATGGCACGGAAACTAATCAGGCTGCTTTTCCGCTGTCGATGAATGTGAATCCCTCGACTTTGGGGCAGATGATAATGGATCTGGTTGATTCTCTCGCGAATCATGGAGTCAATAAACTGCTGATTCTCAATAGTCATGGCGGGAATGACTTTAAACCGCTCCTGCGTGAACTGCATGGATCTACGACGGTACAGATTTTCCTGGCAGACTGGTTTCGAGGCACGTCTGCAGATGTGAAAGCGGAGATATTTGAAAATCCGGATGATCATGCAGGGGAAATGGAAACATCTCTGGCGCTGGCTTACTTTCCCCATCTGGTGAATCGCGATGCAGAAACGGGCGCGTTACATGCAGACGACGGTGCAACGAATGCGACTCGCTTTTCTGCGGTCAACGAAGGATGGGTCAGTATTACCCGTCCGTGGCATTTACTCACTACCAATTCGGGTTCCGGAAATCCACACCAGGCGACTGCAGAGAAAGGGGAGCGGCTGATGCAGATTTTAGTCGACCGTTTATCACAATTTGTCGTTGAACTCTCTGAGGCAAAGCTGGATGACCAGTTTCCTTTCTAGAAGAAATTCACGATCAGTCTGCCTGGCTGTTATTTTCAGCCTGTGCGGCCCTCTGCTTTGCTCGCTGACATTTTCTCTCTTTGCAGAAGAAAAACCGCCCGCGATTTCCTTTCAGGATGTGACCGATGCTGCACAAATTGCCTTTCAGCATCGTTCTCCAGTGACGGTCAAACGACATCTGCATCTGATGATGGGCTCTGGGGTAGGCTGGATTGATTATGATCGTGATGGATTCCCTGATCTGTACGGCGCACAGGGAGAAGAGTGGAGTAACGTTGAACGTAAACAAATTCAGCCTGTAGACATCGCACGTTCAAATCGACTTTACTGGAACCGCAGGAACAGTCAGTTTCAGGATGTGACCGCCGTCTCCGGATTAACGGTTTTGAACTACTCGATGGGAATTGCTGTCGGCGATTATAATCACGATGGTTTTGATGATTTGTATGTGAGTGCCTTTGGACGGAACCTGTTGTACTGCAATCAGGGGGATGGAACTTTTTCAGATGTTTCTGCGACTGCTCATGTCGATGATCCGGGGTACGGGGCCAGTTGTACCTGGGCCGACCTGAATGGAGATGGACTGCTGGATCTGTACGTTGCGAATTATCTGGAGATTGATCGGGACCACTATCCGATCTGCAGTCGCCGGGTTGATGGGGCACGCGTCTATTTTATCTGTCACCCGCGCTATGTTCCGGGGCAGTATGATGTGCTCTATCTCAATCTGGGGAATGGCTCGTTTCTGGATGTTTCTCAAAAAGCAGGCCTGCATCGCGAACCGGCGCGCCAGGGGCTGGGAGTCTTCGCTGCTGATTACGATCAGGATGGAGACATCGATCTGTATGTCGCCAACGATTCGGTCGCGAACCAGCTCTGGATCAATAACGGTCAGGGAATATTTACGGATCAGGCACTGGTCGCCGGGCTGGCATTTAACAGGACCGGAGACCGGGAAGCGGGAATGGGACTGGCAGCCGCCGACTATAATGGTGATGGTGAACTGGATCTGTTTGTGACAAATTATTTTGGCGAAACCAATACGCTTTATCGCAATGAAGGGGCGTTGTTTTTTCTGGATGTCACAGATGAGATAGGTCTGGCCGCTCCCAGTCGCGCGCGACTGGGATTTGGGACTTCGTTTCTGGATGTGAATAATGATGGCTGGGAAGATCTGTTTGTCACGAACGGCCATGTGCACGATCGCTTATCTCAACTGGGGAAAAGTGAGCCCTACGAACAGGAACCGCAATTGTTTCTCAATCTGGCAGGTTCGCGGTTCAATGATGTTTCCGCACAGTCTGGAGAATTCTTTCGTAAGAAACAGGTGGGCAGAGGCTGTGCTGTGGCTGATTTTAATCAGGATGGACTGGTCGATCTTGCCATTTCGCATCTGAATGAACGACTGGTCCTGCTGGAAAACCGCTCGGAACAAATTCACCAAAGCATCGCACTGCAGTTAGTGGGAACCACTTCCAATCGCAGTGCCATCGGGGCAGTACTGGAAGTGACTTGTGACGCTCGAAAAATGACCCGATTGAGAAAGGGGAGTAGCAGTTATCTCTCGGCCGATGAAGCGTGGATTACTTGTGGATTGGGAGACTGCAACTCACCTGTGACAGTCAAAGTCAGGTGGCCGGGCGGGAAAACAGAAAACTGGACTGGATTACAGCCAGGGGGACGCTATACATTGATAGAGGGAACCAGCGTTTTACCAGACCAGTCTCAAACCCAGCCCTGATTATGAATCGCCTGACAGAACCTGAAAAACTGACGAATGCGTCTGCTCAGCAGAAAAGAACCCCCTTATTCTCAAGCGGTTTCCTGATTCTGGCAGGTGGTTGTATTGTGCTAATCATCTCTCTTCTGATTCAGGGCGAATCAGGAAACTCTCAGCCCAGCCAGCCTGCAGCTTCAGAAGCGGTTACTCAGAATTCAGAAAAGGTAAAGCGTAAAGAACTGATCGCGTACCTGCAGCAGCATCCCGACGATGAATTTGCTCATTTCCAGCTGGGAGAACTGATTCAGGACCGTGCTCCCTACCAGGCTCTGGAAAACTTTTCGCATGTGACGTCACAGCATCCTCGCTATTACGAGGCAGTCGAAGCAATTGCAGAGATCGCATTGGAGCAGGGGCTCAATGATCGGGCAATATCGGCGTTAATGATTCTGGTGCGTCAGTTTCCGGAAGAACGTCGCTTTCAGAAAAGTCTGGCGCAATTACTTTTCGCACAGGGAAAGTCCAACTGGGCACTCAGATATGCCAGACGGAATATCGAACTGGGGGGGGAGCAGGCAGCGGATTATCTGCTGGTTGCTGAGATATTACGTCAGGCGGGACGCACGATTGAAATGACAGGACCTCTGAAACAGGCCCTCTATCTGGAACCGGATTTATATGAAGCCCATTTTAACCTGGCATACGCGGCATTGTATTCTGGTGATCTGGAAACGGCGACGCGGGAAGCGAAATGGTGTCTTGCGGAAAGGCCCGATTCAACAGCTGCGCTACGATATCTGGCTTTGATCAAGCGAAATCAGGGAAACATCGAGCAGTCGATTTCGTACATAGATCAGGCATTGAGTGTCGACCCCAAGGATCTTGAATGTCTTCTGCTGAAAGCCGACCTCCTGATTTATCAGAGAAAAGGTGAGCAGGCTTACGCGCTTTTAAAACCTCTGTATCCGACTCAGCAAACTGACAGACGTTATGTTTCGGCATTGGCGCGTGCGGCTGGTTTAGCAGGGAAACGCGAGGAAGCGTTCGAACTGCAACAGCTCAATCAGAGGCTGATCAAGGAAGAGGATTTACGTCCCTCATCGCTGCAGAGTGAGAGTGTGCAGAAAACGCAGGCGGGCCGAAAATGACGTATGCAAACTGTAGTGAGATGTGTCTCAGCCGGTATTCACCTGGATGCGGCGTGGCTCTGCTTTGGGGGCTTTAGGAAGAAAAATCCGCAGGACGCCATTCGCCAGCTTGGCTTCGATTTCACTGTGAACAATTTCCCCACTCAAGATAAAAGACCGCAGGTAATTGCCGACTTCATATTCTTTATGTAAGGGACGTGCTCCCTCGGGAATCTGTGGTTCCACCTTTCCCAGCAGAGTCAGCTTATTATCCTGAACCTGCAGTTCCAGCGAACCGACTGAAACGCCGGGAAGGTCAGCGTAGAGCACAAGGCCTTCGTCGGTTTCATAGATATCAATGGGAGGAGTGAAAACAAACTGCTCCGGAGAGGAGAGTTCCCTTGGCTCATCATCACTGTGTTGTCGGCTCATTGCTTAGTCCTATTCTCCTGAACTCACAGGAATCTGACGGGGAAGTTCCTCTTCCAGTTTGGGAAGATGAATTTTCAGCACACCATCATTGAACTCTGCGGAGAGATGCTCGTCAGAGATTCGATCCGGGATACTGATTGACCTCTGCCATTCACCAAAGGTACGCTCCCTGCGTCGAAATCGCTCCTCGGGGATATCTCGATTATCTACAACCGGGGAATCCCGATGTCCTTTCAAGGTCAAAAGGCCGTTGGCGATCGTCAGTTCCAGGTCTTGAACCTGCATGCCCGGTAGTTCTGCTGTGATCAGGAACTCATGCTCCAACTCAAAGATATTGACCGCAGGGTATTGGCGAGGCATACGAATCCCCTGAACGGTGAACTCAACTCCCTGAATCAGGCGGTCAACTTCACGCTCCAGATCTCGTAATGGATTCCACGACTGGTCCCAGCGAAATATCGGCATATTCCCAAGTCCTTATGCATCAGTAAAATATAGCTGACTGGATAATAAGCAAAGGGCATACCATTTTATGAGAGATAGTGTTTTTAGGCTGTGTGTTTTGTAAGTGTCTATCTTGTAAGGGATTAGTTGAGTATGACCTGTTGGTGAGTCAGGAGGGAAGTGGTGTGGAATGTCAATCTGGCATGTGGTTAACGTCACAATTACAGCCAGGGAGTGTGCCAATCTGGCAGGCGAAATCTGTGTGCGCAAAGGATTTACTTACTTCAATCCCATTGAACGGGTTGGATCCATCCAGCCGCCAGCGCTCCCCCAAACAGTACGCCTGTAATGAAAATCAGCCGCAATACCCAGAGGGCGCGCGTCGCTCCCAAGGAACGTGTGAGTCTTTGACCTTTGCGGGTATTGGCCAGAAACCACTGGTCTTTGATCAATCCTATCAGCGACAGAATTAGAACGACGCTACCAATCAATTGATGTTCTGCAATATGAAAAGGCATTCAGCCTGTGTCCAGTTTTACTGTCATGGTTTCTGCGGCATTTGAGCCCGGAAACAATTGAATCAGGGTCGCACCGTGAAGTTGGAGTAAGTTTCAGCTCATTTCTTCTGTATGTGCCATCCGTTGTGATGTATCGGTTTTGGGAAACAGCATCCAGAACATCAGCGTGGCAAATAAGGCGATCGCCGCACTGCTGAGCCAGATGCCCGGCCAGTCCCGGAGCATCTGCGACGTTTCCCCAACCAGGTTTTTCTGGGTAAATTCAATGATGCCCGACTGAGAGGGAATATTCCACTTTGTACGCAGTAGTGTTTCTTTTCCAGTCGAGGTAAAGAAATCGCCGATTGTTCCACTGATAAAGCCGCCGGCGAACATTCCCAGGCCAAATACAAACGTTCCAAAAAACGTCTGCATGGAACCACGTACATCGAGGGGCGCGACTTTGTCGACATAAATATACGCGGCGGCCAGAAAGCAGCCGAAGCAGAGTCCATGCATGGCCTGTCCCAGGCAGGTGAGTGCGATGGCGACAGTGAATCCTTTCACGATGACGACTGATCCAATTGTGGAGGCATAGGCAAAGATAAGACTGCGTACCAGGTAGGAGAGCAGGCCAACCAGCATCACCGTTTTGAAGCCGTATTTTTTGATACCGAATCCGAGGACAGCCATCACCAGCACTTCAAATACCTGTCCGATGGAACTGATACGTTGTTCCCAGGCACCGGTGACATCTGCCTGCTTCAGGACTGCACTCAGGAACGGACTGTTCCATTGAAAGTAGAATTTATGAACAATTGAAATAATAAAGGCAACGGTCACCAGCACCAGAAAATGCCGATACCGGAGCATTTTGAGCACTTTCCCCGGCGCCAGGTCTTTTTTATCACTCTTCACAGGGGGGGTATGAGGCAGGGTTAAACAGTAGGCAGCCATAAACAGCCCCACAACTCCTGCCATTGCCAGCACGACACCTCGTCCTGTATTCAACGCCTCACCTTGAAGGTTTGCCAGAAAGACGCCTTCGGCAATCCAGGCAGGCACGACAAAACCGATCGTGCCCCATAAGCGGATCAGTGGAAATTCCTTATCGCTGTCTTTCAGATGTTGGAACGATAATGAATTCGTTAACATCATTGTGGGAACATACAGAATGGAATACAGCACCCCCAGAATGACGACTGGCCAAAATCTCTGTTGTACGAAGAGGGCCAGCATAATCACGCCACCCGATAAGTGACAAAATGCGAGCACGCGTTCTGTCGCATAATGACGATCGACGATCTGACCAAACAGGAAAGGCGCTAATAAAGGCCCTACAGCCAGAGCTGCGCCGAAGACACCAATCTGCCAGGCAGAGAATCCCAGAGCCTGAATCAGATAGAGAGTAATGATCGGCAGGTAACATCCCTGCACAAAGTACTGCAGAAACATCATCAGGCAGAGTCTGGTCTTAATCGTAGTTTCTGTTCTTTCTGCAGGTAGATTGTCCGTGTCTGTCATCTGGTTATGGCCTTCGGTCAGGAAAGATCAGGATGTGAATACGGCAAGAGGATGTGTGCTTATTTTTCCATCACCCAGATATTTCGGAAACGGACCGGATTGGAATGGTTCTGCAGAAACAGGGGGCCCGCTACGGATTCATCCTTGTTGGTGCCGCCTGGAGTGGGTTCATTAATTTCCTGATCGTCCTGCACGGTCACCCCATTGTGCTTGACAGTAATCCGTGCTTTGGCTGTCTTATTGCCTGCTTTGTCATATCTGGCAGACTGGAAATCGATGTCATAAGTCTGCCAGGCCAGGGGGGGAAAGCACATGTTGACACTCGGAGCTCCCAGTTTGTAGATGCCGCCGCATTCGTTATCTTTGCCTTCCAGGCCAAAGGAGTCCAGGATCTGAACCTCATAGCGTCCCAACACATAACAGCCACTGTTGCTTCTGCCCTGCCCCCGGGCCTGAGGCATGAAGGGGAGTTGGAATTCCAGGTGCAGGTGGCCATCTTTAAATGTTTTTTTGCTGGTAACTCCTTCTTTCAGCAGACCCTCTTTGGTGATCTGGCCGTTTTCAAAATTCTTGACCGTTTGCTCTGCCTTGTCTGAGTCAAACAAGACAGTGGCTCCTTTCGGCGCTTTTTTCCCGAGTGTGGGGCTTTTTCGAGATACTTTATCAAGAACGCCGACCTCATTACCTTCAGAGTCGAACAGCGTCATTTCTTCATCACCCAGTTCACCTCGTCCGTGTTCAGAGACGAAGTTGATGACACCACCCCTGGATTCCCCTTTGACTGACACTTTCTCATCCTGCTTCCAGCCATCACCGGGCAGACCACCGGGATAGCCGACGGCCTGGAATTCACCGTCTCCCAGAGCGATGACCTGAACCCCGTATTTCAGGGCGTCGTCACCTTCACCGATTGTTCCCGTGTATTCTCCCTGTTTCTGGAAATCGGGGCCCGCTTGTTCTACGCTGGTGGCGGCCCATTTGGGAGATTTGGAGTCTGCCAGGCAGAGCTGAGTGAAAAATAATAGAGCACAGCAGCCTGAAAGTGCGCAAATCGAAAACTGCTTCATGGTATTCTCCAATAGGCTTTGTTTGACTCGGATGATTAATCGATATCAGAATAGAGTTCGGAGCCAGGCAGACTCGCGATTTGAAATCTATTGTGGGATTCAGGGATCAGAGTTGCAAGCACTGTAGCAGAGGTTTCTGGTGTGAACGGTACGAGTGTGTATTAAAATTAAGTAAAACTTGTGATGGCAAGGTGTTAAAAAATCTTGTAAGATGTAACACTGGTACGTAAGGAAGCGTCACCACTGGAAGTGCGGGCAAACCCATCGAATCGGTACGACAGGGGGTTGTCATTGCACTCATCATTATTGATTTGAGTATCTGGTTAACAGCGGAAGAGCAAATGACATCGGACAGAAATAAAAAGATCGCTGCAGACTGCTGGAGACGGGGCAATGAGGCCCTGTCGAAAGAGAACTGGGATTATTCCATCGAGATGTTCACGACCGCGGTGAAACTTGAGCCGGAAGCACTATTGTATCGACAGACCAAGCGGGGCGCCGAGCGTAAAAAGTACGGTGACAATAATTCCGGTTCGAAAATGGGAATGCTGAAATTAGCGGGTTTAAAAACGAAAATCAAAAACTCCCGACGCAAAAAAGACTGGGCAGCCGTTGATCAACTGGCGGAAGAAGGTTTGTCGCTCAACCCCTGGGATCCGGGATTAAATGCGGATATGGCGGAAGCCTGTTCTAACCTGGGCTACGTCGATGCAGCCATCTTTGGATTCAAGATGGCGATTGAGAATGATAAGGCACATAAGTCTTATTATACCGAACTGGGAGAACTGCTCGAAGAAAAAGGGGAATTTAAATCGGCTCGGGAATGTTGGGAAATGGCGTTCAAACTCGATCCAATGGATGGGGAAGCCCGGTCTAAAGTGACTTCGCTGATGGCGACTGAGACGCGGGTTCGAGGCGGATATGAAGGCGCAGAGAAATCAAGCGGCGTCAAACGCCAGTCTGCCTATGATGAAGATCGTGCGACCCCTCAACAGCGACAGCAGGCTCAGAAAGGGAATGTGGCGGATGGTCCCGGGCAGTCACTGGAAGCAGACTTGCAGCGGGCGATACGCAAAGAGCCTGAAAATAAGGACCATTATCTCAGGCTGGCCGATTTCTATCGTCGTGAAGGGAAGCCACTCGAATCCAAAGCACACTACGAAAAGGCGTATGAACTTTCCGGAAAAGATTCGAATATCGGAGAACAGATAGAAGATATTGAACTCGACCTGTTACGGGATAAACTCACGGCCGCGAAAGACGAATTTAATCTTGATCGCGAAAATGCAGAGGCAAAAAAACAGGTCACGCTGATCAGCAAAGCTCTGATCAAAAGAGAAATCGAAATCTTTACCAGACGCGTCGAACGCTATCCAGCGGACATGAGAATCAAGTATGAACTCGCTCAGCGATTTATTCGCCTGAAGAAATGGTCTTCCGCAATTTCTTTACTGCAACAATCGGTAAAAGACTCCCGCATCAGTTCAAATGCACTCGTGGCATTAGGAAAATGTTTCTATGCCGATGGCAAAAAAGAACTTGCCAAGCGCCAGTTTGAAAAAGCACTTCCTAAACTCTCCGGTGATGAAAACCCCGAAATATTCAAGGAGGCTCATTATCTCCTCGGGCGGCTGTATCAGGAAGCCGGACAAAAAGTACAGGCGGATGATCATTACAGTGAAATCCTTGCCTTGGATTATGACTATAAAGATGCTCGTCAACGGTTAGAGGATGATGGTACGGGGGAAGGTGATGGATCTGGCGGGAGGGGCTCAGTCTAAACTTAACCAGGAATCAGGTCCGTATGTTTAGGTTGATGGCATCACTTCTGGATGAGTGATCCTCATCAGTATTGAAGGTATTCTTGTAAAATCCTGACAAAAGCTGGTTTTAGCTGTTCAGAATGGCTGGAATATCGGTTCACAGGTTGTTAAACTTCTCAATCTGCCTGAGATCTTCATGTGGCGACTGTCTTCAACGACGTGAGCCAGTTTGTATCGTAAACAGTTACTCAGAAAATACTTAAGTCAAAACATGCCAAACACAAAAAGTGCCAAAAGAGCGTTGCGAAAAAGTGATGCCCGTCGTCTTCGTAACCGTTCCACTCGTTCGGAATTAAGATCCGCAATCAAAGATGCCCGTGCCGCAGTCTCAGGTGATGACGCACAGGTCGCTACTAAGGCTCTGCAGGCTGCTGCCAAGCAGATCGATCAGGCGGCTGCGAAAGGTATCATTCACAAAAATGCCGCTGCCCGCACGAAATCACGTCTGGCTAAATCCGCAAACCAGACCAAAGCTGCTGAGTAGTCCGCAGATTTGAAATAAAACAGCCCTTCGTAGCTGGTTCTATTTAAAGAGAACCAATTTACGCAGGGCTTTATTTTTTGACATCCGGTTACCAGTGCATGACAAAGCCACCATCTACATTGATGGTCTGTCCGGTCACCTGGGCCGCCCGGTCTGAGCTGAGAAATACGATCATGTCGGCGATATCTTCCGGGGTCTGCCAGCGCTGAAGTGGAACCAGTTGTCTGATTTTCTCGCCAGCCCAGTCAGTATATGACTTCTGATTTTCCGGTGACTGTCGATCATTCCAGGCCTGCCAGACCGATTGATTCAGTGGAGTCTGCACCATGCCGGGACAGACCGAATTCACGCGAATCCCATGTGAAGCCAGATCTTTAGCAATGCATTGCGCAAAGTTAATATTTGCTGCTTTGGAAGCACTGTAAGGGGGATCTGTCTGGGAACCAATCTGGCCGGCGATTGAACTGATAAACGTCATGCTGCCCTGTCCGGCTTCCTGCATCGCTGGAGCAATTGCGTGTGCCACATTCACCATACCCTGCATGTTGACTTCAAATACACGTGGCCAGTCTGCAGGAGTCAGGTTCGTAAAGGGGAAACCGAATTTACCGGAACCAATGGCAGCAGCATGTACCAGATGTGATATCCGCGATACGCGTTGTAATGTCTGTTGTGTGATTGTCTGAACGGCGGGGAAATCGGTGAGATCAACCCGAAGTCCAATTACATTCTGGCCGGTTTCGTCGCTTAACTGCGCGGCAATCTCAGAAACTCGATCTGACTGATCCCAGAGTACAGGCTGTGCTCCCTCTGCGACAAATGTACGGGCAGTGGCCAGGCCAATTCCACTGGCACCTCCGGTGATTACTACAGTAGCGCCAGACAGATTCAGATCCATGAGTTATTATCCTGCTTAGACAAGGTATTTCACCGGGAAAGTGGAATTCTCATTCTGATCAATCGCTTTTCCCTCCGCAAGCGGCCTGTTATCTTAATATGTCAGGAAAGAGAGCAAGATCTTATCTGGATGAAGGGAAGATAATGAAACTTGGCATGATTAACTCCGCCTGGGCACAAGCCGGCCGCGATACCGCCTGGGGGTTGCAGAAAACAAAAGAGATCGGTTTTGATTGCGTCGATATCTTCATCGACCCGTTAGAGGCGGACATTCGCGAACGAAGGCTGGTCAAAGATACCTGTGATCGTCTGGAACTGCCGATCATCTCGGTCTGCTGTGTCGCCGTGGGATTGATCGACTTTAATCCGAGCGTCCGGCGGTTTCATTTTCAGCGGGTCAAATCCTACCTGGATCTCTGTTATGAATACGAAGCGAAAAATCTGCTGCTAGTGCTCGGCGAGTACATCTGGAACCGCGAAGTCATTCCGCCAGCAGAACAATGGCAGCTCGGCATTGATCAGTGCCGGGAACTGGCTGGCTATGCCGAATCATTGGGGCTGCAGATTGCTTTGGAGTTGGAGCCTTTTCCACTTTCCCTGCTGAACAGCGTCGAGACGATGGTGCGATTTGTCAATGAAGTGGATCATCCTGCTCTGAAAGCCAATATTGACATTTCACACCTGTTATTGGCAGATGTTGCGCCCCAGGAGCTCAGAAAACTACGGGACAAAGCGATTCATGTGCATATTTCTGACTGTGATGGGAAAGTTCACGGCGATCTTCCTCCGGGCCGAGGAGTCGTCCCATTTGAACCTTACCTGAATGAGATACGGGATTTACATCTTCCGGGAGCCATCTCCCTGGAGCTGGAATATTCTCCTGAGCCAGACAAAATTGAGGAATGGGTCCGGGAAGCATATACGGCGACTGACTTGTTGATGCAGCAGGCTGGTTTAAGAGGTTAAATGCTCCTGAAATCCTTCTGAAACCAGAGAGTTTTTTGAATTCAGTGAATCCTCGCGTCTGTTGCTTGAAGTTTTCCCTGCGTTTACCTAATTTCGCAACTGGAAACGCCCAATGGTTGGCGTTACTTCTGGAACCTTTTTGTAAATATTGAGAATACAAACAATGGCCGATCTTATTGCCCCTCATGGAGGTTTGAGCGAACCTGTCTGTTGTACAGTACCTGCTGGCGAAATTGACAGCTTCAAATCTGAAGCAGCAGGACTTCCCCAGGTCCCTGTTTCTGCCGCGGATTTGTCGACCGTATATCGTCTGGGTGACGGCACATTAAGCCCATTGACCGGGCCGATGAATGGAGAAGTTTATAACCGCGTTCTGGATGAAGCCTGCATCGAAGTTGATGGCAAGCAATACGCCTGGACCATTCCCCTTTCTTTACCAGTCACGTCAGAACTCGCGGCTACATTGTCGAGCGGACAGAAAGTCGCTTTAACCAATCCGGCGGGAGAGATCGTCGCGACTCTGGATATTACTGATGTATTCGAATGGGATAAACCCAAATACATCAAGAGTGTCTATCAGACTGAGCGTACCGATCATCCAGGTGCTGCCATGGTCCTTGAAGGTGATGCTGATAAAACTCATCTGATTGGTGGGGAAATCCGTGTTCTGCCTCAGCCAAAAAACAGCGCGTTCGGGAAATACGTTCTCACTCCGCGCGAAGTACGTGCCCTGATCGCTGAAAAAGGCTGGGATGCTGTCGTCGCATTTCAGACACGTAATCCGCTGCACCGTGCCCATGAGTATGCACTGGTTTACGGACTGGAATCCTTGTTGAAAGCCGGCAAAAATGCAGGCGCTGTTCTGAATCCTCTGATTGGTGAAACGAAGAGCGATGACGTGAGTGCCGAAATCCGGATGGAAACGTATGAGAAGTTGATTGAAAACCGGGAGCTCGGTGAAGGTGACAGTAATCCTGAACTCTGGGGATCTCGCGAAGATACTCCTCCTGATCGTGTTTTACTGCTCGGCCTGGATATCAAAATGTTCTACGGCGGACCCAAAGAAGCGGTCATGCATGGCATTTATCGTCAGAACATGGGTTATACGAATATCGTCATTGGTCGTAAGCACGCTGATGCTCCTTATGCAGATGGAACTGCGATCTGGGGTGACTTCGACGCTCAGGAAATCTTCAATAACCTGGCTGGTGAGCTGTTGATTGAACCGGTTAATGTTGGATTTGCTGCGTTCTATGAATCACTGGGCCGCGTCGACCTGATGGAAAACCATTCAGAAGAAAAACCTGTTTTCATCTCAGGTAAACAGGTTCGTGCGACTCTGCAGGAAGGCGAATTGGTAGATCCTCGCATTATGCGGGAAAGTACTTCCAAAATTCTGGCGGAAGCGATGAAAGTTTCCTGATTCACCGTCAGGTTAACTACATAAATTGTGAAAGGCAGACAGGTATTCGACCTGTCTGCCTTTTTTCATGAACGGGTAAAAAAAACGGGAAATCACGTTCTATATCCCGTTCGATTGCTGTTGAACGGACGATTTTGTTAATTATTTAATAATCTTCAAATTAGCGCGTAAAAAAACGAGGATCTGATTCCTCTATAAATTGGGAAGTTCAATATTTTCGAAAGTAACCGATGTCGGCTGATACGGATTTACAATCAGATGCTGCTCAGCTGCTGGTACACTATAAGGCACCGCTATATGCCTATATTCATGCCAGTGTTCGCAACCGTTCTGATGCAGATGACATATTTCAGGAGGTCTCGGTTGCGGTGGTCGAATCATTTTCAAAGTTGGATACTGACGCTGGTTTTTTTCCCTGGGCTCGTGAAATCGCGTTTCGCCGGGTTCTTTCCTATTATCGAAAATATGATCGGGAAAAACCTGTGAACCCGCAGTTAATCGCTGTTCTGGCGGAAGCAGCCGAGCGGGTCGAGCAGAATCAACCCGTTTCCACCAGGCGGGAAAAACTACTGGAATGTCTGGATCGCCTGCCCGAAGTGAGTCGCGCACTCATCGCACGTTGTTATGACAATTCGGGCGAGAGTCTGGGAGCGATTGCTGCACAGTCTGGTCTCAAAGTGACCGCATTCTATGCCAGGATTCATCGCATTCGCGCCATCCTGAGAGAATGCATCGCGCAACGACTCCTGGAGGAATCTGTCGAATGATTCAGCAAGATGATGACCGGCTTTTACAGGAGTATCTCGACAGATCACTGTCTCCAGAGGAACTCCATGCATTCGAAGAGCGACTCTGTAATGAGCCGGAACTTGCCGACCGATTGATTACCTTTGCCAGCGATGATCTGGTATTGGCTGAGTGGGGGGCTGCCATTGAACTGGAACAGCAGACTCTTCCAGATGAGAGTACTGCGTTTTCACGAGCTAATCAGCTCTTTTCCAGAAGCAACAGAACAGTGGCCATCTCGGTACTGGCTTCGATATTCAGTATTCTACTCTTACTGGGTGGGTATTATCTTTATCAGTCTGTCTTGAGTTCTCCTTTCGTGTCGATTTCAGAGGACGTGGTCTTCAGCTCTGGCGAACCGATTAAAAATCATATCAGACAGACTCTCAAACAGGGGTCAGCCGAGTTGCATTTTCCGACCGGCGCTAAAGTTCTTATTTCTGCACCCGCTTCCTATGAAGTGACAGGCAATAATTCGATGCATTTACAGCAGGGGAGTTTTATTGCCAATGTCCCCAGTTCAGGAATCGGATTTCAGGTCGACACGCCTCATGGGCGTGTGATTGATCTGGGGACTTTATTCTCCGTACAGACAGTAGAAAAACTTGATACACGGATTCAGGTTTACCGAGGAAAAGTAATCGCCTCTTTGATGAATCGAGCGGGAGGGATCCAGTCGAGTAAACAGGTTTCAGAACATCATTCAGCAACGATCGATTCATTTAAAAATGAGATTGCTGAAGATTCCGATACACTTTCGCTCGCTGAAAAGTGCGGCATACTCAATTATTCTGATTCTGTCGTTTTACAGGAGAACATGCCTGATGCGCTGGCAACAGGCATGTATCAGGTCTTTGAGCACGATGGCCTGGCATTTATCTTTCCAGAGCGGATGCAGGTTTTGCTGAACAGTGATTTGATGCTTGTGGCGAAACCGTCGGAAATCGGGCCGTCGCAGAGAGCTGGCATGGTATCCGCAGGGACTAAAGTGGACTGCTACCGGATTTATTATGATCCTGCAGTACAGGAAGGGGCTTTTATTCCTGTTAAAGGTGAAATTCATTTTGATCGTCCCATTCTGGGGGTCATATTGGATAAAAAAATTCTGTCTCAAACGGATAGACTATTTCATCCTCTCAGCCTGAAGAATTCCAATCGTCAATTTATTCATCAGGGGACTGAAACTGATACGGGCGGCAATGATCCACAAGCCAGATACGACGAAGTTTCTATCTCACCTGACCGACGCACACTTTCGTTTATGCTCCTTTCAGGAGAACGTTTTGTCGATGAATTTCGTGTGATCGTTCAATCTCCGCATTAAGAACCCCTCAATGAACTTCCCTGAGATGGTTTTCATTCCTTTTTCAAATATTATTAAAAAGAGAGAAGTTATGGTGTTTCCAGAGCGACAACGAAAGGGTTTTACACTAATCGAACTACTGGTGGTCATCGCGATTATTGCGATCCTGGTTGCATTATTATTACCGGCAGTACAGCAGGCCAGGGAGGCTGCCCGCCGGAGTACCTGTAAGAATAATTTGAAACAGTTAGGAATTGCGCTGCACAATTATCATGATTCGCATCGTGTATTTCCTTTTGCGACCGTCTGCGGTGTTAATACTGCTGCCTACACAGGACAGAATCATGCGCGTCAGTCCTGGTTTCATATGGTCTTGCCTTACGTAGACCAGGCACCATTATACGACAAACTGAGAGACGGATTTCAATCAGGCACTGTCAGTGACTTTGCTTCCCATCCGCAGCGATCAGTCAAAGTGCCGGTTTTTATGTGTCCTTCCGATCCCAACAGTGGCAAAATTGGCAACCAGAAGAGTACGTTTTACTCGAATTATTTACTCTGCTCCGGATCGACGACACAGGGAGCCGATGGAACCTTTCCTAAATTAAACGGGATGTTCTTTTATGTGTCACGGGTCAGAATGAGCGATGTGACCGATGGCACTTCAAATACTATCGCGGCCGGGGAAATTAATCTGGTTCCAGATGACGCTGGCGGCAGTCCCGTCGCAGACTGTCTGACGATTGGTGATCTGCGCGGCAGGATCTGGGGAACAAAATATGTGGGTGGTGGTACATTTACCACGCTGCAGGGGCCCAATACTTCGGTACCCGATACTGTGACCTACGGTTACCACAGAGATTATGCCCCGATCAGTACAACCTGTTCCAGCGGTGACAATGCCGTGTATGCACGCAGCAGGCACACAGGGGGAGCCCATTTTCTATTGGCAGATGGCGCAGTGCGGTTCATTTCCGACAATGTCGACACAGCCACATTTCGTCATTTGGGAACACGAGCTGGGGGAGAAGTACTGGGAGAATTTTAGACCTGGTTTAACCTGTGTAGTGGTTCGGGATTTCCATCTGCGTGGGAAGAAAGGAGATCGAGTAGAATCTGTCTGCAGGGCAAGTTGTGAATTGTGATTCAGTACCGGTTCTACAGGCTGACACTTGAAGCACACCCCCATATATGCACTGATCCGCATGGTTACCCCGTCAGTTTCCTGTTGTCTGCGACAACCCCGAATTGCATTCGGGGTTACCCAGTTCGGATGAGTTTCTCTGGTATTAATCCAGCGCCGTTTTCGGGGCATTCTAGACTGTGTCCAGTTTTACTGTAGCGTCTTTAGGGCCATTTGGACCGAGTATACTAGATTGAGAGACGCTATGGTTAAATGTGATGCGCTCTAGCTGTGCCATAGGGATGTGTGAGGACATAGAGTTTGTATGTTTATTCTGGGGTTCAATCTTGTGTTCGGTCTGATGTCTAAATTCTGTGTTGTTTTGCATGGTGGAGTATTTTCGGGAAGGGCGTGTGGGGGTCAAGAGGAGATGGAGAATCAATTGTGGCGATACAGGTTGATACTAGCGCGATACAGGTCGTTCCCGGGGCGGTGCCGGGACGAAGTACTGCGAAGTGTGGCGACCCGCAGGCATACATCACGAACGGGTGTCGTTTCAGGCAGTGCAAATCTGGAAAAAACAGGCTCATTTGCGGTGAAGATTTTGAACAACTGGCCGGTGTTTCAGTGCACTGTAAACTGGTCACGCGCGCGACACAGTTAAACGCTTATCTTGTTTCGATGCAGGATGAAGTCAAGTCGAATTTAATCAGTTACCGTTTTTACTGATTCTGAAATATTATTATTTGTGAAGAAGGTTTTGGGCCAAATTTTCATTACTGATCGAGGTGTCAGCCATTTTTAACTCTAGAATCAATGCATGTTGTTATCTGTTATTCTTACTTCTGAATCTGTCGGTTTTCACAGGCTGTGGATCGCAGGGGAACAGTGGACCGGAAATGGTTGAAGTGAAAGGGACTGTTTCACTGGACGGGAATAGCATTCCGGTCGGCGATATCATTTTTGAACCCGCCGATGGTACAGGGCCAGCAGCAGCCGGACAGATCGTCGACGGGAAATTCGATCTGCAGTGTCCCGTCGGTACAAAAAAAGTAATCATCTCAGCGGCGAGAAAGACCGGTAAAAAAGGTAAAGATTTTGGTGAGGATATTATGGAATCCTACATACCTGCGAAATACAACTCGGAAAGCGAACGACAGGAAAATGTCAGCCAGGACTCTGAAAACGAATTTCATTTTGTCCTGAAATCAATGTAGAATAGAAGATCAACCCGATCTGCAGATCTGAATGTAAGGAGAGGCTTTAAATCAATGTCATTTGATTCCAAAATCACGCGTCGAAAAATGTTACGAGATTCGGTACTGGGAAGTGCCGGGCTCTGGCTCGGGGGGAGTTCCCTGGCGGCAGAAAGTAAATCAGCCAATGAGAAACTCAACATCGCCTGTATTGGTCTGGGGAACCAGGGGAATGCAAATCTGGGGCTGGTTTCCAGTCAGAACATCGTCGGCCTGTGTGATGTCGATTCAGCGCGCACGGCGAAATATGCAGCAAAATATCCCAAAGCGAAAACCTATGCCGATTTTCGTGTCATGCTGGATCAGCTTGATAAAGAGATTGATGCCGTCGTTGTGACGACCCCCAATCATTCACATGCGACTATTGCCATTGATGCGATGCGTCGTGGCAAACACTGCTATTGTGAAAAACCCCTGGCTCATTCCATCCATGAAGTCCGTGAGATGCAACGCGTGGCGAAAGAACAAAAAGTCGTCACGCAGATGGGAACCCAGAATCACGCAGGAGATAATTACCGCCGGACTGTCGAACTGATCCAGTCAGGCGCGATTGGCGATGTCAAGCAGGTGCATGTCTGGTTTGGAAAACCAGGCGGCTGGAGACGATACCAGCGTGTCGTTGATCGTCCGGTGAGTCCACAGCCAATTCCCAAAACATTGAACTGGGATCTGTGGGTGGGCCCAGCTCCCATGCAGAATTTTCATCCCTGTTATCATCCCCACGACTGGCACTACTGGTGGGATTTCGGCAACGGAACCCTGGGGAATATGGGCTGCCATTATATGGATCTGATCTTCTGGTCTCTCGACCTGCAGTATCCCACAGCAGTGGAAACCAAAGGCCCCGATTTGCATCCCGATTCCACTCCCTTCTGGCTCGACTGTCACTGGCAGTTCCCTGCACGAGGCTCGATGCCTCCGGTAGAAGTGATCTGGTCTCATGGCCGTAATACTCCCCAGGCTGTTCTCGACCTGGGTGGCCCTGAATGGCCTGCCGGGATATTGTTTGTTGGAGAATCAGGGATGCTTGCTGCAGATTACAATAAGCGGGTATTAATGCCTGAGGAAAAATATGTCGGCTTCAAACCTCCTGAAAAAACGATTCCAGACGCGATTGGCAATCATCGCATGGAATGGTACGAAGCCTGTAAAGGAAACGGGAACACAGCATGTCACTTTGATTATGCCGCGCCCCTGACCGAAACCATTCTGTTGGGAAATCTGGCCTTTCGGGCAGGCAAAAAAGTGGAATGGGATGCAGAATCTATGCAGGTCGTTAACGCTCCCGAAGCAGCAAAATACTTACAACGCGAATACCGCTCAGGATGGACTCTCTAATATGAAAATTCGAACAATCAGACAGACGTTAATTTATAACCTTGCAGTTCTGCCGATGATACTATTTGGGTGTCTTACTGTTTCTGAAGCAGGGCCCGGTCTCTATCTGGAACTGGCTGCAGGCAAACAGGCACGTCAAAATTGTGTGGTCAGCATTCCTGTTCCTGAGATTTTCAAGAATCAGAAGCATCTGACACTGTTTCGACTGGATAACAAGCGAGAAATTCCTGTACAGATCGGACAGGCAGGAGAACAGAACGAACTGGTCTGGATTTTAAGGGACCCACTGGCTGCCGGCGCGACCAGAAAATATCAGCTCCTGACCGGTGGGGCTGGGGGGCCACAGACGGAGCAGGTTACGGTGAGCGATGATGGCGAACATTTGAATGTCAAAGTCGCTGAGAAACCGGTCCTGACGTATAATCATGCGATTGTCAAAGCACCCAGACGGGATGAAGCATACTACGACAAAAGCGGTTATATTCATCCGCTCTATACACCTTCAGGGAAAGTAATTTCTGACGATTTCAATCCCGATCATGCACATCAGCATGGCATCATGTTATCGTGGCGTAAAATTATTTTTGAGGGACGTGAAAATAACGGCTGGGATCAGAAGTCGCAGCTTGGAAAAGTGGAACACAATCAGGTCAACTCGTTTTCCGGTGGTCCGGTTTTTGGTTCGTTTACGACGACCATTGATCATGTTGACCTGACAAAACAATCTGGCCCGGTGACGATGCTCAAAGAAACCTGGCGGGTACGGGTGTATGCGTTGGATGAGCAGTTTCTGTTTGATATCAGGTCGACTCAGAAGTGTGCTACAGATCAGCCGGTCACGATAGATAAGATCCATTATGGAGGCATGACAGTACGCGGTCATGCTGACTGGCATGGAGCGGATGCTTACAATTATCTGACCAGTGAAGGGAAAGACAAACTGAATGGCAATCAGTCACGACCGGCGTGGGTTGAGATGTATGGCCGATTGGGAGCCGAGACAGCGGGGATTGCAATTCTGGATCATCCGGGAAATTTCCGGTTTCCACAACCAGTCAGACTGCATCCGACGATGCCTTACTTCTGTTTTGCCGTTGCTGCTCTGGATCCATTTACGATTGAGCCGGGAAAAACGTTCGTCTCACGCTATCGCTACTATGTGCATGACGGTAAGCCGAATGCGGAACAGGATCAACGCTTATGGGAAGACTACGCCCAGCCTCCCCAGGTCAAAATTATTTCGGCACCGTGAGTCTGAGCTTTATATTATTGGCACAAACTGATCGATTTGAGGACCGCATCTATTGTCTGGTTATTCTGAATCTGGCTTTGACTGCTTTTCAATTTCAGGTTTCGTTTCACCAGGCGGTTCTTTTTCCGTTGCAGGTTCTTTCTCGGCTTCAGGTTCCATTCTGGGGATTTTGATGGATTCAATCATGCTGACAATTTCTTCTTCATTGTAGTTCTCACTGGCGATCTGTATTAAGAGGAAGGCAGCTCCCTGTTTACCGGGGAAGACTCCCGTAACCTGATGGAATTCTTTATTACTCTTGTCAGTGCCTACCGCAAAGTTGAATTTGATTTTCTCGCCATCGATGTCGAATTCGCGAACTTCTTCTTTTTTAATATCGAGCTTCCGCTGATTCTGGTTTGACCGCTGCATGCTGTCACGAAATTCTTTATCCATATCAATCATACCATCATCGGCAATCCCCATACTGATTAGAAAAAGCTCTCCCGGTTTGGGATTATACTCGTAAATGGCCATTCGCATGTTGAGGATTTTCATGGACATGGCTGCCTGCGGTTCAAAGGAGTCAGGAATGGTGATATCAGTAATCTCGTTCTGAATCTTTTTGATTTCCGCTTTGTTCTGAGTCCACTGGATCCCTGCGTTCCTGAAAAACCAAAAAATACCACCACAGCACAGCAGCATACACAGACCACCAACGCCCAGCAGAATTAACAGGACTTTGACGCCCGTGCTCATGCCCTGTTTTGGCTGAGCAGAGGACTCTGGTAAAAAGTCGTCATTTTCTTCTGAGTAAAAATTGTCATCTGCCATGGCAGTAGTGCCTCTTTCGAAGTTTCAGGTCGAGTTGAATAGTGTATGCAGAATCGAAGTTCCTGGAGTTTAATAGATTTAAAACTCCGGCTATTTGCATAGGGAAAGTCTATACGGAATGAGGTAGAGAAACGAGCGTTATCTAAATCCGGTTCATAAAAATATGAGAATTATGACCAGTCTGATTCGTCTTCAGCGGCATTCTGACGTTCTGCTTCGCGCCATTGTTTCTGCAGTTTTCGGCGTTCCCGTTTACTTAAGCCTTTGAGCTGTTCCGGGTCGTGTGGCTGATCGACGCGTGATTTTTTCTGTGCAGGCCTGTTTTTTTGCCGCGATACCGTTTTAGCAGCGGGGGGCTGTTTCTCAGCTTGAGCAGGTTCAGGGGCCTTCGGCTTTTCTGAAACCGAAGTTACTTCCTTCGGAGTGGGGGCAGGTTTAATTTCTTTTGACTTCTCAGGAGTCGTTGTCGAATTCTGTTTTTCGATTGATTCTTCTGCCAAACGGGCCTGTTCTGCTGCTTCCTGTTCTAATCTGGTTGCTTCCCGCTGTTTTTTACGCAGGAGCGCTTTCGCGACTCGTTTTGCTTTTCGTTTGATGCGGCGACGACGCAGATACTCTCCTCCGATTTTCTTGAATCGTGAAGGTACTTTTTCTGGCAGGTCGACAGACTGGTACAGCAGATGATGCAAGTGCAGCAGCAGGCTCGTGAAGAAACACCAGTGTGCGAACAACAATAAGCCGGAACCGATTAAATGATGATAGGCGGTTCCCGGAATCAGATTATCAGTGAATTGGAATGTTAAATATCCTACGTATGAAGCGACCGCGATGATTGTCATATTCAATCCTGCGCGGTCCCCACGTAATTCGAGATACGTCATCAAGGCAACGCTGGAACCGAGTACCAGTGCCGGTACCATCCAGGCTAAAAGATGGGTATGGGGTCCCCAGTCAAACAGCCTTAATTCAATGACGGTACTGGCCCAGATCTGATGCAGGCTGGTCGTGGTGCATAAGGCAAAGAGAAACAATCCACAGGCAACCCACTTCCAGAGACGGTATCTGCCCGAAAAATCATGCAGGCTCTGTGTTCGCAAGGAAGCAATCAGAAGTGACAGTTGACCTGAAACGAACAGGAGTGCCCCGCTCAGAACAGGGGACAGTGAACTGGTTTTCAATGACAGGTAACCGGCCAGAGCGGAATCTGGTTTGGTCAATTCAGGTCGATAAAGGTCAGCTGTAACTAACGCGGCAAAACAGAAGAGGACAGGTAGATAATATGCTGCCAGTTTCCAGCGTCGGGGAAAAACGATCGTCCGCAACGGATACTGTCCAGACGCGAAACGATGGGTTCGGGCGATATTCTGAGATACAGCATCCTCGTTCGAATCCTCTAGAGACTCGGAAGATTCCGACGCCAGTCTGCGGCGTCGGCGTTCATCCATGGTACGAGAGCCGGCAAATCCAGTAGACATTGATACTCTTTGTGATCCTTCAACGAGATCTTTGTCGTTTATATGAGATTACTTTAGAACAGTTGAGAACAGATAAGAGCGGGCCATTATCCTCAGGCGGACACTCGCTGATTTCTTCAACCAGTAAAAAACAAGACACTTCTATCATCGGAAGAAATCAATCTCAGACAAGAGAGTCGGTTTTGAATTGGAGTCTGATTTAAGGGTTCACTTTGTTGCATGAGATTTAAGTTTTTTAATCGATACAGTTTGTTTGAAAGGCAACCTTTTCTCAGATGCCCCATGGGCCCCAGTTTAAATGGACTGAATTTGATACGATCCGTTCTGCACTAAAAAAACTTGTGATAAGAGTAGGTAACTGCAGCTTTATAAATGGTTTAAGAATAGTTACGGTTTATAGCTCTGGAGCAGTGCTCACGCTGATTTACAAAGTATATAATAAGGCATCAGACAACCGACCTTTGCATTTTTTAATAGATGGAGTGTTTCGATTATGTTCGCTAACTGGAAGAATCTGCTGATTATCAGTGTGCTTCTTTTATCTTTTACCGACGTTTCTGTGGCTGGATTTTCGCAAACGGCAATCTCATCAGATGCGGGAATCGTGATCCGGCTCAAGCAGCCTCGTGTAACACAACAGAAGTTGACATCCATCATGAATCAGGTGGACGAGTCTCTGAGTACGATTTTGGGAGCAAATCTACGGACGTTTCTGGGGCGTTCTATTTCCAACCCCACTCTGGCAGGTGTCGACAATACACGTGACATGTGTGTGGGGGTTTTTCTCAGTCAGACGAAACGGCCCGGGTTGCTATATGTAATACCTGTTACGGATGAGACGGCATTCAAGGCCGGCCTCGGTGAAAACTATAAAAGTGTCGTTCGGGAAAAATGGATCATTTATAGCGAAGATCAGAGGCTTGTTGATCAGGCGCTGGAGGTCATCAAAGATTCGAATCAGAATTTCCAGGCCTTGATGAGCGACGAAGCAAAAGCAATATTTGCGACAGGAGATTTATCTGTCTATGTTAATTCAGAGAAACTGGTCACGATTTACCAGACTCAGCTGCAACTGGCCGGGCAGCAGCTAGAGCAAACTTTAAATCAGATTTCGAAATCGATAAAAACGTCACCTGGTGTGAACACGGAACCGATTCTAGCCATGTACTCAGCATTGGGTAAAGGAGCTCTACAGGCTGTACAGGACTCCCATAGTTACACAACTGCACTCACCGTCGAACAGGAGGGCATCGGGCTGGAAAGTCTGTTTGAAGTCATATCAGATTCACAGACCGATCATCTTTTTCAGAAAAACCCACCTCAGAAATTTGAACAACTGGGGCAATTTCCTGCCGGTCAGCTGGCGTATTTCGCCGGTGCCGGGAATACGGATGCCCTGATTACCTGGGGAATGAATTTTACGGCGCAGATGTTTGATGAAACCGCTGAGAATCAGGAGGCTCGTCAGAAGTTTGACTCGATTGTGAAAGCGATTCGCAGTTTGAAATATGGGAGTTATTATTTCTCATTCGAATTAGGCAGACTGTCGGAAGGTGTGTTGAATGCCTACACGGTTTCAGAAGTTTCTCCATCTGCCGAAATGCGAAAATATACTCGTCAGATGATGGCCATGCTGAAAAATATGTCACTCCCCGGCGTCAAACAGGAAATCAAGTATACTCCTGACGCTGAAAAAATCGGCGATGAAACAGTAGACTTGACTGTCATCAAACAGGAGGTTGATCCCGAGTCTGATCCGCTGCGGATTCAGAAACGAATGCTGGAAATTCTGTACGGAGCAGAGGGAATTACGAATCGTATGGCTTACCCCGAAGGAAAAGTACTGCAGGCAATGGGGGGAACGGCTTCGATGGAAAAATTACTGATGGCCCTGAATGCCCCATCCGATTCGAGACAGATTGCACAAAATCAACCTGCTTTCAAATCGGCTCTAAGTAAAGGTTTGGAGCGGTCCAATCTGCTGGCCTTGATCGATGTGCCAATGATCCTGACAAAAATCATTGACATATTGGCCGATCTTCAACATCAGAAAGCACTTTTTCCAACAGATCTGAAGGAAAAACAGGGGATTGAAGTATCTTACCTGACTTTCAGCCTGGCGACAGGTCAGCAGTTTCTCAGGACCAAAACCTATGTTCCGGTTCAGAATTTGAAAAGCGGCTTCAAACTATTTACTGTTTACTCAGCCAGAAGAGAGAGAATCCAACCTGCGAACTGAAAAAAGCGTGAAAACAGTTATGAGAAAATAACCATCACCTTAGTAGTGATAAGTTGTTGATATCAAAAGGGATGTGCGAAGATGCGATGGTCAGGATTCACTAACGAATGGTGGAAAAATGAACATTTTTGCAAATCATCTCTTGAAAGATTCGACATTTTACCGAAAACTGTCAAAAATACGCGAACCTTTGTCAGCCATGCTCAGTCTAGCTGATGTAGGAGAATTCCTGATTTATGAGTTGGGGATTTTCTGTAAATTATTTGTGAACGGTATTGTTCCGTTTTTTCCTTTCGAGGTAGTAACCTCGCTTTTTTAGTCTCTTTCTCTGCGGTTTAACGCAGGAGGTGCACTGATGATTTTCAATAAACAGAATCGTCGTTTCGTCGTCAAAGCAATTAACAACAGCGCGTTTGTCAAAGCAGCTGTCGTGAAAGCCATCGATGTCGTCCGTGCCGCCCTCCTTCTGGATTCGTTAAGCCCTCTAAGTGGAGAACGATTGTCGGAATCCGGTGGTATGCCGGGGACCCCCCCGATGGGTTGGCATTGTTGTCAACATCAACCATCAATGCATTCGCTATATCAAAGATATACGCGGATAACGGGTACCCAAACCACTGTGACCGGAACTGCTTCGTAGGCAGTCTCCCATTCCCTGCTTTTTAGCAGAAAATCGTTCCTCAAAGTGGTTGGTTTAACTCAAGTCGGGTTGAACTGACTGTGCCGTTTTTGATGGCGTGAGCAACACCTTGGGTGTCGTCCTGTTGGTTAAAGAATGAATTCTTTTCCTTGCAATCGACTGACTCTGATGCTGTTCTGTTCTCACTTCGAAGCTGCATGCCATGTCACTTTGATATTCCTTGGATAAAAGCCCTTTTTCAGGGACAGAGAAGAGATAGTATAATGGAAGATCAGAACTTAATTGAATTAGTTACTGCTGCTCAGAATGGTGATCGAGAAGCTTTCGGTTCACTGGTGGTTCAGTTTGAATCAACTGTATTTGCGATCGTCATGAAGCGATTACGGAACCATGCAGAAGCCAGCGAAGTGACGCAGGATGTTTTCATCCAGGCAATGCGAAAACTGTCTCAGCTAAATGCCCCGGAACGCTTCGGTGGATGGTTGCGGCAGATTGCCGTCCGGATGTCAATCAATCGAGCTGTGCGTCGACCAAACGAATGCATTCAGAGCCCGGATACCATCATCGTCCTGGACGATGAACCAGAGAGTCCTCTGGACAAGCTTCTGGAAAGTGAACGGGCTACTGAATTGCGAGGTGGTCTGGAACAGCTTGGTGAAGTTGACCGGCAGACGCTGATCTCATTCTACTTCAAAGGTCAGTCCCTGAAGGAGATGAGTCACGAATTTGATCGACCCATCGGGACGATCAAGCGCCGACTGCACACAGCCCGTAATCGGCTGCGGGAAGCTTTGCTGGATCTGCAGTCCGTTTGAATGCTGATTACTGGTAACCAAAAAAACGCCTGTAGGGGGAAACTTCTGCAGGCGTTTTATTGATTGTTGTTACTTGAAATATCGACCACGATCAGGGAATCGAGATTCCTGCTTTAATCAGCAGCGAGGTCAAAGCGATCAGCGGGATTCCTGTAATTGCGGAATGATCTGTGGACTGAATCTCTTCAAATAAAGTAATTCCCTGGCTCTCGAGCTTGTAAGCACCCGCACAGTTCAGTGGTTGATCAAACCGGACATAGCGTTCAATGGCAGTTCGACTGAGTTCTCTCATTTTGAGAGTGGTCTGATTAATGTGTGTTTCTAAAAAGTCTGGTCCGAGTACTGCAATCGCTGTGATCAGCAGGTGGGTTTGTCCCTGCATTGACAGTAGCTGCTCAATCGCAAGTTCCTCCGTGCCAGGCTTTCCCAGAATCCGGTTTTCAAACGAAACCAGTTGGTCACCTCCAATGACCACCGCCTGAGGGTGCTGTTGAGCTACCGCTTTTGCTTTTTCGAGGGCCAGAACTTCTGCCAGTGTTTCAGGAGTGAATCCGGCTTGTTTGAAGAGGTCTTCATCTACATTGGGGGCACACCTCTCAAATTCTAATCCGATTCGTGTTAGTTGTTGAGTACGATACGGCGAAGTGCTGGCCAGGATGAGTTTCATGTTGTGCTCGCTCTGCGTGAAAATACTCAGTTGGTCTGGACTAAAATTAATTATTAAACTGTGTCCAGTTTTACTGTAGCGTCTCGAGGGCCATTTGGACCGAGTATCATAGATTGAGAGTCGCTATGGTTAATTCTGATGCGCTCCAGGTGCGGGATGGAAAACCTGCCGTGGGGACAGCTGTTGTTCATCCGGGTCCCATTCCGCTATTGCCGAAAGACTACCTTGGGGGCAGATCACAGCTACTTCAATTATTTCGGGAGTAGTTGGAAATTGTTCTGGCTTACAGTTCAATTTTTGTCCCTGACTGAGTGACAGCAGCTCCCGTGCATCACAGTGATAGTGGGGCAGTTGTTCCACAGCGAGTACTGCCGACTGCAAATTCTGAGCAATCATGCCGACCGAAAGCTCTTCATCCAGTTCCATTGCTGAATTCAGAGTAAAGGGGCCGATCCGAGTACGTACCAGTGCTGACATCGTGGCACCCACCCCCAGCTGTTCGCCTAGATCGCGTCCGATTGAGCGGATATAGGTTCCCGAGCCACACACGATGCGCAATTGAAACCGGGGAAAGGAAAAGTCCAATAATTCGATTTCGTAAACATCGACTTCGCGCGGCTGGATTTCAAACGATTTACCACGACGCGCCAGATCGTAGGCACGCCGTCCATCAATATGCACTGCAGAATACTGAGGTGGGATCTGTTTGATCCTACCCTGGAAAGTCGGCAGGCATTCTTCCAACTCCTGTTGTGTTACCGTTCGGCAGTCATGTGTATCGCTGATCTCACCGGTCATATCATCAGTATCACTGCGTTTACCCAGAATAAATTCACCGATATATTCTTTGGGCTGTTGTTGGATAAAGCGAATCAGCCGTGTATTAGATCCAGTACACAGCACCAGAACACCCGTTGCCAGAGGATCCAGAGTCCCAGCATGACCAACGCGGGCCGGCTTGATCAGCTTCTGGATCTGATTGACCACCTGCCGGGAAGTGATGTCCTGTGGTTTATTGATATTCAGCAGACCCGAAATCTTCAGACCTGCGCCAGATTTATTGGAACTCATCGGAGAATGTGCCCATTGTTTCTGGTGGTTATAGCAAAATGTACGCTCTGTCTTTGTTTCAGACAGAGACCCGTACTTTCTGTTGATGATAATTCAAAGCGGCACCGACAAAGCCTGCAAAGAGGGGGTGCGGACTGACTGGTTTCGATTTGAATTCCGGATGAAACTGCACTGCCAGATACCAGGGATGGTCTGGAATCTCAACAATTTCTACCAGGTTACCATTGGGACTGGTTCCGGTTGGAATCATACCCGCTTCAATCATTGGTTTGCGGTATTCAGGATTGAATTCATAGCGATGGCGATGACGCTCGCTGATTGAGTCAGCGCCGTAGCAGGTATGAGCATGTGAGTCCTTGGAGATGATGCAGTCCTGGGCGCCCAATCGCATCGTGCCGCCTTTCTCAGTAATCTCTTTCTGTTCTTCCAGCAGGCAGATTACAGGAGCACTTGATTCGCTGTTAAATTCGGTACTGTGTGCATCAGGCAGTCCCAGGACATTTCGGGCAAACTCAATGACAGCACACTGCATCCCCAGGCAGATACCAAAGTAGGGTATTTTATTCTCACGGGCAAATTTAACAGAAGCTATCTTTCCTTCGATGCCACGTTTGCCAAAGCCTCCGGGGACCAGAATTCCGTCTACATTCGACAGCAGTGCTTCAGTACCCTGGCGTTCGATTTCTTCTGCTTCGATCCGCTTGAGCAGGATACGTGTGGAATGGTGGAAGCCGGCATGAAACAGCGATTCATAAATCGATTTATAGGCATCTTTGTGATCGATGTATTTGCCGACCACTGCAATCGTGACTTCATGTTCGGGGTTCTTGACGCGGTTCAACAGGGAACGCCAGTTTGACAGATCCAATGGTTCCGCATCAATTTCCAGTTTTTTGACGATCAGCTTGTCCAGGCCATCGTCGGCAAGCCCCTGTGGAACTTCGTAAATTGAATACTCCGTATCGACCTCTTCAATAACGGCCCCTTTTTCGACATTACAGAACAAGGCGATTTTGTCGGCATGGTCTTTCTCCATCGGACGCTCTGTGCGGACAATCAAAACATCGGGCTGGATACCAATTTGACGAAGCAGGCCTACACTATGCTGCGTCGGTTTCGTTTTCATTTCCCCGGCGGCTTTGATGTAAGGGACCAGAGTCAGATGGATAAACAGGCAGTTTTCCTTGCCGATATCCAGAGGAATCTGACGAATTGCTTCCAGGAAGGGGAGCCCTTCGATATCGCCTACCGTACCGCCCAGTTCTGTAATCACCACGTCGACATCGGAACTGGTCAGGTTATAAATCGACTCTTTGATTTCGTCTGTGATATGGGGAATCACTTGCACAGTGGCCCCCAGGTATTCGCCGCGACGTTCTTTTTCAATCACACGCTGATAAATCTGGCCAGTTGTGTAATTCGATTTTCGCGAGAGAGGACTATTGGTGAATCGCTCGTAGTGCCCCAGGTCCAGGTCGGTTTCTGAACCATCATCGAGCACATAAACTTCGCCATGCTCATAAGGGTTCATTGTTCCAGGATCAATGTTAATGTAAGGGTCGAGCTTCTGCATACGGACTCGTAAGCCGCGCTGTTCCAGCAGGAGTCCGATGGATGCCGAAGTCAGGCCTTTACCCAAAGAGCTGACTACTCCGCCAGTCACAAAAATATGTTTTGTTGTGTGTTTGGTCATTTCGCGATCTGTTTCTCGAGACGTCGTTGAATAATGTTGCATGATAGGCAATTCTTCCTGAAATTGCACGCTTCAAAATCAGGAAAACCCCAGCCAGATTGAAGGAAGGGCATCTGCCACTGATTTATTTATCAATCTGGTGTGGTGGTTTAAGGTAATTGATATCAGTCACTTATGATGGCGGCAGTGTCCTGCTTGCGATGCGGATACTCACTGGTTCTGCTGATAGCGTGAGACAAATTGTGCGTAATCTTCCGGAGTATCAATACCCACTGAAGGGTGGGAGACTTGAGCGACTTGAATAGTGGCACCTGATTCCAGAGCGCGTAGCTGTTCCAGCTTTTCTAACTGTTCCAGAGGAGTCGGTGGAATCTGAGTCAGATTCAGCAGGAAAGCCCGGCGGTATGCATAGATACCCAGATGTAGCAGCCAGGGGCTCTGCTCAGGCAGGAATATTTCCGGGTTCTGATCACGTGTAAAAGGGATTGGCAGGCGACTAAAGTACATTGCAGAGCCATCAGTCCGGCAGACGACTTTAGTACACGAAGAATCCTGCAACTGATCCAATTCACGAATCGGAGTCGCCAGAGTAGCCATATCTGCAGTTGGAGACTGAATCAATACTTCTATAAGCTTGTCGATAAAAACGGGTGAGATCTCAGGCTCATCTCCCTGGATATTCACCAGAATTTCAGCATCAAATAGCTCGTGCATTGCCACTTCTGCAATTCGGTCGGTACCATTGGGGTGCTCACCTGTCAGACAGGCTTTCCCGCCAAATCCATGTACACATTCCATGATTTCCAGACTGTCTGTGGCGACGATCAACCGATCCAGCTTTTCGGAACTGGCGGCGGCTTCCCAGGTATGCTGAATTAACGTTTTACCCGTTTCGTTCAGCAATAGTTTTCCGGGTAGTCGAGTTGATTGCAGTCTGGCGGGAATAACGCCGCACACTTGCACGCGAACACCTCCTGTGTTTTATGATAGACGGCTCTTTGGTAACAATATGTCTGTTCCGTCAATTTATCAACACTCTGACAGAGACATCAAGCGGGTAACAAGCAAAACTGCAGCTTTATTGACAGGAATCTCTCGGAGCGTCGATCGCTGGGGTGACAGGCTGCTATTGGAGGGGATCTGCAGATCTGATATGTTGTGCTACGAACAATTTAGCCCCTTATATATTCCCAGACAGGATTTCAGATGGCGCATGGATTTTTAGGCTATCGCTCAACATTCATGTTGGATTTTGTTGTCTCGGCACTCATCCTGATCGTGCCTTTACTGTTATTCAGTCTCTTCACAGTCAAAATTAAACGTAATTTTTCCTTACACAAAAAACTGCAGATATTGCTGGGAGCGGTACTGCTGGTTGCGGTAACTGCGTTTGAAATCGACGTGCAACTCATGCACGGAGGTTGGCAGAATATTGTCGATCAGCGCGAGACACCATTAACCCCCGAACAGTTCCAGTACGTTCGGAATGTGTTGTATGTCCACCTGGTTTTTGCTGTCAGTACACCACTGTTATGGGCTACAACACTGTTTCTGGCATTGAAACGGATTCCTGATCCGCCCAAACCCTGTGCGCACAGTGGTCTTCATAAGAAGCTGGGCTGGATCTCGACAATTGATATCACGCTGACGTCAGTAACAGGCTTGTATTGGTACTACGTCGCACTTGTTGTCAGCAGTTGAGAGCCTCTTTTTCGATCAGGACTTTTTGCGAGAACGGGTAACTGGTCCTTTGGCTGGTTTCTCGTCGTCACTGCTGTCTTTAGCGAGGACGCGTGCGATGGCATCAAGAAAAATATCCATTGCGAATGGTTTTCGCAGATAATCATCCACGCCCAGCATTTCAGCGTAAGCTTTATGGCGCCCTCCTTCGTTCGCAGTAATCATGATGACCCTGGGAGGTGAGGGGAGCGATTTCAGAGACTCCAGTACTGGGAAACCACCCATTTTGGGCATCATCATATCGGTAATGACCAGGTCCGGGTTTTCAGATTGTGCCAGTTTTTGGCCTTCCAGACCATTGGGGGCAACAAGCACATTGTAACCTGCTGACTTGATGACACCGCTTAGCGTACTTGAAATTTCACGGTCATCTTCGATCAATAAAATCGTATAATCGGTTGACATGGTTTTTAAATTCCCTGGAGAAACCAGTTGTTTCTCGCGACTCCTGAATTAAAGTGACCCAGCGCCACATCCTCGAGACACACCTGTCCTGTGTATATGGTATGCCTCTATCAATCGATTCTCAAGGCAGTTATGAAAAACTGTCATGAATCTTAGTCTTTCAGGTGAATAGTGAGCCCTGTTGTAGCGGCTTTAGCGAAGAATTTTCTTTACTTTTTCGCCTGGTTTATGAAGGCTTCAACTTGAGCCCGGTTTTTCACTCCCGGTTGATTTTCGACTCCACTGGCAGTATCGACACCAAAGGGATGAACGGCACCGATTGCTTCTGCCACATTTTCTGGTGTCAGTCCTCCTGCCAAAATCAGCTTAGGCCAGTCGCTGTACTGATATTCTTCGCTAATCATTTGCCAGGGAGCGAGATGACCTGTGCCTCCGTAAGCTGCAGGTGAATAAGCGTCTATCAGTATGTGGTCAGGACGTTTTCCGGTTCGGTCACAGGACTTCAGATACGACTCCAAGAATGAGAGGTCTGAATCTCTGGTGCGAATCGCCTTGATGATGGTAAGTTCAGAGAACTGGTGAGCCAGTTCTGCGAGAAACTCGGGTGGCTCCTCGCCATGCAACTGGATCATATTTAAGTTGAGCGCGTCACAGACTGTGATCACATCTAGCAGTGAGTGATTGACAAATAATCCAACCAGCGTGACCGCTCGGGGGCCGATTGCTGTCTGGATTTCTTTGGCTGTGGTGAGATCAATGGAGCGGGGGGAGGGGGAATAAAAATTCAGACCCAGAGCGGTAGCGCCCAGATCGGCGACCATGCACGCAGTTTCGGGGTCTTGTATACCACAAATTTTAATCCACATCTCAAGCAACTTTTCTGGTCTTGGTGTCAGAAATCGGTTCTGATTCGTCTATATGAATTACAAAAAGTGAATTATAGGCGGCCAGCCGACTACGGGGTAGCAGTGATTGGCAGGAATTTGATGCAGACCGGCTTGGGGATTGTAATCTCATGACCTGTGGGCTGTAACAAACCGGTTTTCTGATCAATCCGGAATACCACGATGTTGTTTGTATTCTGGTTTGCCGCAAGCAGAAACGTTCCCGATGGATCAATCTTGAAATTGCGTGGCATTGCGCCACCAGTAGGCTGGAAGCCGATAGAAGTCAGTTTGCCGGTCTGCTCATCAATCCGGTACATGGCCAGTGTATTCGGCCCCCGGTTCGAACCATACAAAAATTTCCCCGAAGGATGCACTTGTACTTCCGCAGTGGAATTTCCTTTTAAGTCTGTCCCCGGTGGAACAGTCGAGATGGTCTGAATAATCTCTAATTCGCCCGTCTTTTGATTGTAGTTCATCGCAGTCACGGTCAGGTTCAGCTCGTTGATCACATAACCCCATTTCCCGCTCGGATGAAAGGCAAAGTGCCGCGGTCCGGCTCCCGGGGCCATTTTGATCTCGTGGGAGCCGTTTGAATTCGGAGATAGAACACCCTGTTTGGGATCAAAGATATATATAAGCAGCTTATCGATGCCTAAATCAGCTGCGACCGCATATTTATTCTCAGGATCCAGGTTGATGGAGTGGGCGTGGGGCGACTGCTGACGCTGGGGGTTAATACTTGAGCCGCTATGTTGTATTACCGATTTGCAGTCATCGATCGCACCGTCTTTTTTGAGCGAAAATGAACAAATTCTCCCGTTGGAGTAATTGGCCACGAGCACTGTTGTTCCGGTCCGGTCGACCACCAGATAGCAGGGAGAGCCTCCCTCGGATGCAATCTGGTTCAGAAAAGTCAACTTACCACTGTCCGAGTCAATCGAAAACGCACTGACAGCTCCGGAGGGCAGATTTGGAAAATCAACAATACCATGGGGGAAATCATTGATTTCGTTGACAGCATACAGGAATTTCTGATTGGGGTGAATCGCCAGGAACGACGGGTTTACGACATTTTCCGTAGCATCCACGTGCGTCAGTTTACCCGTCTCGCTGTCCAGCAGCAGCTGGTAGATCCCTTTGCTGTCACTGCCGCGGGTGTAAGTGCCCACATAAACCCAGTATTGATCGGCGCCCCGGGCGGTCTCAGTGAACAGGGTTGAGCAGACAGCACCTGATAACATGGTGACGTACAGGAAATATTGAGTCTGCGAGAGCATGGGTAGTCCTATTTAAGAATGCAGGAAGAATCGAGCAGGTCACGAGTTTCGCGCCCGATGGTCGTCTTTCAGAATATTTGACTCCAATCCACTACGGAACGCAAGCCTCTGTTTCGGACGGGATCTGAAATACCGGGGGTATAAATCCTGTGATTCGGAAAACGAAATGATTATACTTTGAAGCATGTTGAAACGGATTACACTACATAACTTTATGAGCCATGCGTTTACCGAGATCGAGCTGTCGCCCGGGTTAACCGTGTTGACGGGGCCCAATAACTGCGGTAAGTCAGCGTTCGTTTCTGCGCTGCAGGTTCTGGCTGAAAATACCTCTGGCGATTACATGGTCAGGCACGGTGCAAAAGAGTGCCGGGTGATCGTGGAAACCGATGATGGCCACGTCATCGAATGGAAGCGCAAAAAGAAAGTGGTCAGCTACACGATTGACGGGCAGGATTTTCATCGCCTCCGAAACAGCGTCCCGGAGATCCTGACCGAAGTTCTGCGGCTGGCGAAAGTCAAGTCGGGGGACAGCGATGAATTCGACGTGCATTTCGGCGAGCAGAAGTCGCCCATTTTTCTGTTAGGGGACCGGGGCAGTCGTGCCGCCCGGTTCTTTGCGTCTTCCTCTGATGCATCGGTCCTGATCGAAATGCAGAAGCTGCACCGCAGTAAAGTCAAAGCGGCGCAGCAGGAATATCAGCGACAGCAGGCCGAGCAGAAACAGAACGCCGCAACTCTGGAACTCCTGCAGCCAGTTCCGGATCTGGAATCGCGACTCGAAACACTCGACCAGACGTATCAGGCACTCCAGGCCGAAATACAACAGATTCAGCAGCTGGAAATCCTGATTCAGGGGCTGACCCAAGCTAGCGAACGCGTAGAGCTTTATGCCCGCCGCGCTGCCTGTTTGAGCGACTTACCGACGGAACTCCAGCAGGAAAATGAGCGTCCACTGGAAGTGCTCGTCCATCGCTGGCAGGGCATCGAACAGGAACAGCAGCGGTCCCAGGTTGCCGTCACCGCTTTACTGCCTTTGAGTATCCCGCCAACCATTGAAGATGAGTCCGCGCTGGCGGAACTTATCAAAGAGACAGAACTGCAATCCGTGATCTGCCAGTATTCGGTTGCCACACACAGTTGCCTGGAAGATCTGCAGGATCCACCGCAGTTGACCTCACCAGACAATCTGGAAAAGCTGATCGCTCGACTGTCCACGGCGGCAGAGCGGGTCCAAGTGGATCAGCAGGAAGCACAAATACTCGCGAAATGTGTTCCGCCCCCTGAATTGGTTGATGGCGCCCACCTGACGCAGGTCTGTCAGCAGTGGACCGCTCTAGAAACCGAGTTTCTGGAACGGAAACAGATTCACGCAAAAGCGGAAGCAGCGTTTGAACGCGTGTGTTCGGAACTGCGAGAGTGGGTGGCAGAGAATCCGACCTGCCCGACCTGCGGTGCAGAGCTGGAACCAGATCAGTTTTTGCAGTCTGCAGAGACCGGATTGAGAGGGCACTCGCATGACGCATGAGGAATACCAGGGAGTGCTGCTCATCGGGGATCCGCACATCGAGGGACGAGTTCCCGGGTTTCGCAAGGACGACTATCCCCGCGTGGTGCTGGAGAAACTAAAGTGGTGCCTGCAGACAGCGCAGGAGCAGAGGCTACTGCCTGTGATCCTGGGGGATCTGTTTCATGTCCCCCGTGACAATCAGAACTGGTTGCTCTGTGAATTGCTCACGCTCTTCGAAACGCCCGTGTATGGCATCTATGGGAACCACGACTGCCGGGAAAACCAGCTGAATGAACATGATACACTGAGCATTCTGATCCAGGCCGGCCGCTATCGGTTACTTTCGCCAGAAACCCCCTGGCGGGGCATCATGGCGGGGCGCTCTGTCCTGGTGGGCGGCACATCCTGGGGACAGAAACTGCCTAAAGCCGATGCCTTTCAGCAGGAAGACGAGTCGCCACTCGTAGTCTGGGTCACGCATCACGATATTCTGGTACCCGGATACGAAGAGCAGGGGCACTTGAGACCATACGAAATCGAAGGCGTGGCATACGTCGTGAATGGGCACATTCACCGACAGCTGGAAGACGTTCAAAAGGGACAGACCACCTGGGTTACTCCGGGAAATATTATCCGCCGCTCCCGTAGCGATGCTACGCAGGCACACATCCCCTCCGTTCTCAAGCTGGAAGTGACTGCAGCGGGCTGGCAGCGATCGAACCTTGTTATCCCGCATGAGGCGTTTAAGGATATCTTCCATCCCGAAGTACAGGATGAAACCGAGGAAGGACTCCCTTCCGCTTTTATTTCGGGACTGGCCGAATTACAGTCTCGCAGAACAGATACGGGGGCAGGTCTCAAACTGTTCCTGGAGAAAAATCTGCCACAGTTTGAAACAACCGTGGCAACTGAAATACAGAAATTAGCAGATGAGGTATCCAGCCATGACGAATGACCAGCCGGGAGCTGTTCCCGATATTGAAACGCTGACTGAACAGTTCCAGAAACTGAATAAACGCAAGATTGAATCCGAACGCGATCTGGTAAACGCCGAAAAGAATCTGAACGAGCTCAAACAGCAGGCTCAGGAAGAGTATGGGACCGATCAGCTGGAAGAACTCAAAACGAAGTTGCAGCAGATCAAAGATGAAAATGCCCGTAAGCGGGCCGAGTACCATCAGAGTCTGGAAAAGATTGAGGCGGAACTCACCAAAATTGAAACGGCCTACAACGCGTCCGATGCACCCTGATCGGGGCGGCTGAAATGAGCGATATGAACGGCGATATGACTTCTCAAACTGATGCGGCGACCACGCCTGCGGAACTGCGGACTCCCCTGAGTCTACAGCGTCGCTGCTGGGAATTATCCGCGGTACGCAAACAGAAAGAGAAGGATCAGGCGCAACTCAATCAGCAACTGCAGCAGACCGAAGCGTACCTGGCGATTTCAGAGCAGGTGACCGAAGCGCTGGAGACGCTGAGTGGACAGCTGTTCGAGCAGGAACTGCAGATGATTCAAGACAAACTGACCATCGCCTTGCAGGAAGTGCTGGAACAGCCACTCAAACTCAAGGCGGTTGCGGAGTGGAAACGTAACGCGGCTACCGTCGAGTTTCAGATCGAACGAGAAGGAAACACGGAAGACATCATGCGAGGGCAGGGGGGCTCGGTAGCGAATATCCTCTCGGTCGGCCTGCGAATGTTTGCGTTGATGACACTCGATGAAACAGAGCATCGACGCATACTGGTACTGGACGAACAGGATTGCTGGCTGCGGCCCGATCTGGTACCACGGTTAGTGAAAATTATTCATGAGGCGGGGCAGGCACTCGGCTTCCAGATTATCATGATCAGTCACCACGACCCGGTGATGTTTGAACGTTATGCCGATACCATCTTTCAGTTCACACCCTCTCCCGAAGGAGTCCAGGTGGAACGGATCGTAACGGACCGGCAGCAGAATGATTCAACCTGAACCGAAGTCGAGAACGCATTGAAGGACCCTACCCACTGATGTCATCGCCAACTTATAAGACCGCCCCCGTTCCTTCGAAAAAAATGCCGACCGGCATCCCCTATATTGTCGGTAACGAGGCTGCTGAACGCTTCAGTTACTACGGGATGCGGGGGATTCTCGTGGTCTTCATGACTCAGTACATGCTGAATTCAGAAGGCATGGATGATCACATGAGCGATCAGCAGGCAAGTACTTATTTCCATCTGTTTGTCGCCGCCTGTTATTTTTTTCCGCTGCTGGGATCCATTATTTCTGATATCTTCTGGGGAAAGTATCGCACAATTCTGGTCCTCTCTATGGTTTACTGCTTCGGGCATCTGGCTCTGGCCATCGATGAAACGCGCACAGGACTGCTGATCGGTTTAACATTAATCGCCATTGGGGCGGGGGGCATCAAACCCTGTGTCTCCGCGCATGTGGGAGACCAGTTTGGCAGCCAGAACCAGCATCTGCTCAGCCGGGTGTTCGGCTGGTTCTACCTGTCGATCAACATGGGGGCGTTTGTTTCCTCTTTGTTGATTCCGGTCATACTTGAGGAGTATGGACCGCATTATGCATTCGGTCTTCCCGGGGTGCTGATGCTGATTGCCACCATTCTGTTCTGGCTGGGACGCAATGAATTTGTACATATCCCCGCTTCCGGCTGGAAAAAATTTCGCTCCGAAACATTCAGCCGGGAAGGTATGCAGGCACTGCTTAATCTCTGCGTTCTGTTTTATGTCTTTCTGCCCGTCTTCTGGTCACTTTTCGATCAGACCGGTTCCTCCTGGGTGCTGCAGGGGCAAAAGATGAATCTGAAATTGGGTGAGTATGTACTGAATCCGGCACAAATGCAGGCACTCAATCCCCTGTTTATTCTGTTGCTGGTACCGACCTTCACCTACCTGATTTACCCTTTGATCGAGAAGGTCTTCCCGCTGACTCCCCTGCGTAAAATTTCGATCGGCTTCTTTGTGGCGTCAGCCTCGTTTGCAATTAGCGCCCTGCTCGAGTCATGGATTAATCGTACTCCGGATAACCCCCCACACATTTTCTGGCAGGCCGTTCCCTACCTGGTATTAACGTCTGCGGAAGTCATGGTCTCTATTACTTGTCTGGAGTTCTCTTACACCCAGGCACCCAAGTCAATAAAATCTTTTATTATGTCCTTATTCTGGCTGGCAGTCACAGTCGGGAACCTGCTGACCGCGGGGGTGAATAAGATCAACATGATTGATAAAAACCGCTCCTATCTCGAAGGGGCGAATTACTTCTGGTTTTTCTCCGGCCTGATGCTGGTTGCAGCGATACTATTTGTCTTCGTGGCTCAGCGGTACAAAGGCAAAAACTACATTCAGGATGACGGCACAGACGAATCGCAGGCGACAGCAGAAGGGATTCAGGTCCAGTGATTTCTGTCGAAACTTCCTGGCATGCTTTCCTTTGTGGATGATCCTGCTATGATTTGCACAACAAAGGAATTTACGCGAACCGGTTTCGCTTTTGGAAATAACCAATGATTTAATCTACCTGAGAAAGGAATTAGAAATGCGTTTCTCTCAAACATTTCAAGTAGCTCTCTGTGGTCTCGGACTGGCAGTATTTGCAGGTTGTTCCGCGCAGAGTGACACTCGTACTTTTGATGAAAAAGATACGACAGCATCGGCGGAAGCAGAGCATGCACATGAGCACGGGCCCAACGGGGGGCATCTCCTCGAAGTAGGGGAAGAGCAGTATCATGTGGAAGTCGTCTTCGATGAAGCAGGCCGCACACTGACAGCCTACATTCTGGGCCCCGATGCCAAAACCGCATTCCCGATTGCCGGTAAGGAAATCGATTTTGATCTCGAAATCGGTGACAAAGAGCACGAAATTCCTCTGGCTGCCAAGCCTCTGGAAGGGGAAAAGGATGGGACATCCTCACGTTTTGTTGCGGAAGGAAAAGCCATTCCCGATTCGATCAAAAAGGAAGCAGGTCTGAATGGGCATTTCCATCTGGATATCGGCGAAAATCACTTTCATGTTGATCTGAGCCATGGTGAGCATGAAGGACACGACCATTCAGAACACGGCCATGATCATGAAAAGGCTGAGTCAAAAAAGCCAGAAGCTGAAACGGTAGCTCCTGCTAAAGAGGAAGCCAAAACAGAAGAGAAATAATTCAGCAGTGAATGATAAGAAAAAAACTCCCCTGTTTAGAAAAACAGGGGAGTTTTTTTTCATTGTAGTTGATATCTGGGAAATCTGTTTAAAACCAGAAGTACCGACGACAGGTTTCGACCACGTCTCCAAACAGCACGTAGAACAGACTGCGTTCGCCACAATCAATTTTGGCACTGACTTCAGCGCCGATACGGAGCAGAGGCAGTTTTTCCTTGTCAAATGTGGCATAGGTTTCCACAATGCTGCCACTCTCTTCGGAATGATTGGCGCGGGTGGAAATTTCAAAGACTTCACCTTCGTAAGACAGTTCATTCGATGTTGCCAGGATGAATTCAACTGGCAGCCCAATGTCTCCCTTTCTTTCGGTGGCACGCAGGATATGCCCCATACGCTTTTCCTCCACGTCCAGTTCCAGCTGCCAGGGGCCATTCGGATCCATGATTTCCAGCAGAAGTTCCCCTCGTTGTACCGGGCGATTGATCAAGAGTTGTTCGATCTGGAATGTGGTTACTACGCCATCGATTGGTGCTTTGACATTCAGTTTATCAAGCCTGTCTTTCAGAATCTCAATCTGTTTCAGTATTCCTGTAATTTGAGTCTCTGTCTCGATTTTCTGGCCACGCAGTTTCGTGATTTCATCGACGGGACGTTTGTTATTATTTCCACCCTGCAGCTGTGCATTTAATGTTAAACGCATCAGCTGAAGTTCATTTAGCTTATTCTCTGTTTCCAGTAACTGCGCTTTGAGATCTTCATTACGAATTTCGATCAGGAGATCTCCCTTTTTCACGAGTTGACCACTTTCAATGTGGATCTTGATGACTTCGCCTTCCCAGTTGGTAAAGACTTCACGCTGGACTGTAGGCATCAATCGTCCGTCACAACTCACTCGATAATCGTAAGGGACCAGAGCCAGTGCGACACCCGCAGCAACGATTAGGGCAATAATAACCAGTGTTTTTACCAGGGTTTTACCTCGCAATGCAGCGAAGCAACGACCGACAAACCTCCAGAGAGGCATCAGGAAGATGCTTTCGTAATTGCGAGAGTTAGCAATTCCACTGGCGATGTGACCAGCCAGAAGCTCAGACCGGCTTTCCAGGTGGGGGCGGGGCTGGCTGTCGGTAATCTGTTCCACGATCAGGCCACCAATCAGTTTTTTCGGAGCATCTTTCATGCGTCCCAGTGCTTCTTCGTCTGATTTAATGATCTGGTCTGGTTCGAAGAGAGGTAAAATCAGGATCATTCGCGCTCCACTTTCCTGCAGGTAGTCAGCCAGAGGCTCTTCTATCTGAGGAGGAATCGCTTCATTCGATCCGGAATACAGGAACGTCTCTCTCATGGCCAGAGCTTTGTTTGCCAATTTAGAAAGCAGGCGGACAGTGTTGGCCCGTTTGTTGACTTTATCCTGACCATTGATGGCTTCAATGACCGTTTTCTTTCCGTATTGCATCGCCAGACTGACACGATCTGCATTCAGTAATTGACGACCGTCGTTGACAACGGTCGCGCCAACTTCTGACAGGTCCAGGCTGCGATGAATCTGTTGCACAAACTGGTCCACTTCCTCCCACACTTCCAGAGAAGCGTCTGTCTGACTGGCTTTCTCTCGTTCGGCCAGATAATGAGAGGCGTAGCCTGACATTTGCTCAACAAACTGCAGATAGCCGGGGTGAGCCTGCTTGGGGGCGTTGGATCGCTGAAAGATTTCAATGACGCCAACTGGTTTTTTTCGAATAGTGAGTGCTGCGACAATAATCAGATTGTCCGTCGGCAAATGGACGTCATTTTCCGCATCGGCAGAAAAGATCCGCGCTTCCGCAGTTGATAAGACATCAGATAACAGCCGCTGGTTTTTGAGGATGGCTTCTGGCTCTTCATAGAATCCGGTATCAGCCAGATTCAATTCACTTTTCACTGCCAGTCGACCACTGTCGTCAATGAGCCAGGCAGCTCCAGCAGTTGCTCCCAGTCCTGCAACTACACGTCGGAGAAATTCTCGAAAAAAGGTCTCTGCGGCCACATTAGAGTGAGCGAACTCTTCGATCTCCCGTGCGATACGAATGACACGTTCACGGGTCTGTCCCGGCGTCGGTGATTGAGTGCTTGTCATAGAGATACGTTACCTGTTATGTCGTTCGAGTAATTCCGATACCTGATTGTCAGAAGCTGAGTCACTTCCTCAAATTATACGGTATGTTTAGGATAAACACTGGTTTTTTGCCGTAAGCTCATTCTAGATTCATAATCTGGACAGTCTTACATTCTGATAATTTTATGGGAGCAGCGGGGCGATTGCAAAATTCCATTTTGCTGTAAATGTAAAATATTAGCCATGTTGCTTAAAAGAAACGGATGTTTTACCTAACCCATCCAGCAGCAAATAATCCTATAAACGGCCTTCATATTGAAAGACGGTCAAATATTCAAAGTATAACATACGTATCATGTATACCAGGTTTAATTTGAAATCTGGTAGTGACTTACAAGAATCAAGAAATGATGGGGGCTCCCGTCTGGGAATAGTTTCCTGTTAATAAAGGATGAATGGGATATGTGTGAGGGTTGTGTGGCTAAGTTGCTATCTTTCAGCGCGTCGTTACGGTCCGTTCTGTACTTTCAAATTCAGATGCGTTATAGAAAAAAGCGCTTGTCAGAGGGGGGCGAGACGCGTTAGATATTAGGCTCAGAAGTGTCTATATTTATATGTCCGGGTATTTTATCTGACTGAGGCACTGGAAAATACAATACTCTCACAATAATCCGCGAATCTGATTTGGAACAAAGTCATGAATCTAACTTTGAAGAATACGTTGATCTACTCGATGCTGGCATTGGGAGCCTGTCTGATTCAGAGCGACAACCGCCTCTCTGCAGATGAAAAGCAAGGGACTGATGCTTCAACCGCCGATCCGGACTCATCAATTACTGTCAATAATTGCCGGATTAAATTGATCGACCGGGTGATCTTGGGAAGCGATCGGCCTGGAGTACTTGAATTCGTTGAACCCAATGAAGGCGAAGTGGTCAAAAAAGGACAGGTGATAGCCGCTTTAAAAAGTGATGCTTTACAGGCAGCAAAAGCAACTGCGAAGAAAAAAGCGACGAATGATATCGAAATTCGTTATGCCGAAAAGGCGAAAGACACTGCTTATGTTGAACTGGAAATCAATCTGGAAATCAACAGGCGATTGCCGAATGCCGTCACAAAACTGGATATCAAACGCCTGACCCTGAACGCAGAGAAGAGTGATCTGCAGATCGAGCAGGCGGAGTTGGAATTCGAAATGAACAAATTACAGCTGAATGAAATCGACGCGCAGATTGAAGAGACTAAAATTATTGCTCCCTTTGATGGTATTGTTACCAAAAAGTTTCGATCGACGGGTGAAGTGGTCCGGCATGGAGATGAAGTGCTGGAACTGGTCAGCACGAAACGAGTCAAAGTGGAATCCTATGTCAATATCGAAGATACCTGGAAGTTTCAGATTGGAACACCGGTAGAGATTCAACTGGACATTCCCGGCATACGTCTTCCGATCGAAGAAAAACAGTATCCTGGCAAAATTATTTTTATAGATGTCGAAGTCGAGCCAATCCACGGGAAATCGATTCGCGTCTGGGCAGAAGTTGAAAATCAGGAAGATGATCTTAAGGCCGGGTACATGGCGACTATGAAAATATTAACTCATAAGCCGGACAGCAAGGTTGCTCAGAAGTCTGACGTAAAATAGTTGCATCACCTGTTACAAAAGACGTTACAAATTGCATTTTCCTGATTGAATTCAGAACGGGCTTATGAGCACATTAAGTGAATCCATGACATCCTCAACGGAACGACCCATTCCGTTAAGCGTGCGCGATGATTTAATCAGTAAGTGGATTCATTACAAAGGTCTCGGATACTGGGTCATCAAAGACCCTGTTTCATTGAAATATACTCGACTTCATCCAGAACAGTTTTATATTCTTAATCTCTTAAACGGCTCACGTTGTCCAGAAGAGATCAGGGATGAAGTACATCGACAGTACCCCACACTGCTGCTTACCATTTCCGAAATTCAACAGTTAATCTCTGACCTGTATCGAAAAGGTCTGCTGACCAGTGGACGACCCGGTCAAGGTGTCACGCTGATCAAACAAAGCCGGGAAGAGCATAAAAAGAAATTAACGACGACATTTAAGAATCTACTCTATCTCAGACTTCCGGGCTGGGACCCGGAAACAACATTACAAAAGCTTTATCCCTATGTTAAATGGATGTGGCAGCCCGGGGCGACGTTTATGTTCGCCTTACTGATAGTTTCTTCCTGGGTATTGATCGGTACGCAATTTGAAGCCTTTCGCAGTCGACTCCCGGAATTTCAACAGTTCTTTGGCTGGCCTAACCTGATCTATATGTGGTTTGTGCTGGGCGCAGCAAAGATTATCCACGAATTTGGGCACGGACTGTCCTGTAAACATTATGGTGGTGAATGCCACGGCATGGGGATCATGTTTCTGGTTTTCAGCCCCTGTCTATACTGCGACGTTTCTGACTCGTGGATGCTGAGAAATAAATGGCAGCGGATTATTATCGGCGGAGCAGGGATGTATATCGAGGTGATCATGTCAGCCATAGCAGTCTGGATCTGGTGGTTTACCAAACCTGGCCTGCTGAACCACCTGGCATTGAACCTGTTCTTTGTTTCAACTGTGACGACGGTGATCTTCAATGCCAACCCGTTGATGCGTTTCGACGGTTACTACATGATGAGCGATTTACTGGAAATTCCCAATCTTAGACAGAAAGCCGATAAACATCTGCGCGATACGTTTGCCTGGTATTGCCTGGGGATTGAGTCTCAGCGCGATCCCTTTATGCCGGAGACGGGTAAATTCTGGTTTATCTTCTACGCGCTTTCTGCAGTGATTTATCGCTGGTTTATTATGTTTGGGATCACTCTGTTCCTGTACACCGTCTTGAAACCTTATGATTTGCAGAGTATCGGAATCACACTTGCTGTGGTATCCATCGCCTCTTTTATTGGTGGAATCGTCTTTAACATTTACAAAATTATTGCTGCTCCGAGGGCCGAACCCATGAATTACTTCAAAGTCTCAGCGACGCTGACCGTCACCGCCGCCGTGATTCTTGGAATTCTTCTGATTCCCGTTCCCATGCATTTTGAAGCTCCCTTCATTATAGAGGGGTATGGCGTAAAGCATGTTTACACTACAGGCAGCGGCCGCCTTGACAAGGTCTATGTCGAACCGGGACAGCATGTTGTTAAAGGTCAGAAACTCGCAAATATTGTGAATATCGAAAAAATGGATGAGTTGCGACAGTTGAGCATCGATCGGGATATTCAAATAGATGAGATTGCAAAATATCGGGCTCTGGATGATCTGGCAGGTCTCAGGGTGTCTGAAGAAAAATGGTCAAATATCCAGGAACGCATTGAAGAGCTCAAAGAGCAACTCAAAAATCTTGAAGTGGTAGCTCCTGTCAGTGGAGTCGTTGTGGCTCCGGCGAGTCAACCTGAACCAAAGCTGTCGGATTCCAAGAAACAGCTTTCCCGCTGGTTTGGAACGCCACTCGATCCCAAAAATGCAAATTGTTATCTGGATGAGCGTACTCACATGTTGAGTATAGCGCCTGAATCTCGTTTTCAGGCAGTACTGTTTATCGATCAGGAATATCGGAACGACTTTAACCAGGATCAGGAAGTTGAATTGAAACTCGAACATCTTCCGGAGAAAACTTACACTTCCAAAATAGAACGAGTTGCACATGGTCATCTGGATTATGTGCCACCAACTCTATCTAACAAAATGGGGGGAGAGTTGCCTACAGTGACGGATAAAGACGGGCGGGAAAAACTGACCAGTACGGCCTATCAGGCTATCGTACCATTAAACGAAGACGTGGTATTTTTCCGTTCGAATATGAGAGGCAAAGCACGATTTCTAGTGAGTGAACTGACAACCGGACAATGGCTTTGGCGCTACTTCCGAAAAACGTTTCATTTTCGACTCTGAGCTAAAGATTACAGCAATATAAAAGAAGCGAATCAATTGCGTCTCGGAGTTATTATGAGCAATATCATAGCCGAAGCAGTGAAATTATTGCAGGCAAATCAGGCAATTAAGGCAGAGGCGCTGCTGCGACCTTATTATCCGGCCAACGTCAATAATTCCCAGTTTCTCCATCTGTATGCTTTGGCGAATTCTCATACTGGTGAACACTCACTTGGAATCGATCTTCTCAATAAAGCGATTTCTCTCAATCCAGATATCGCTGAGTACCATCATAATATTGCTGCCATTTATCGTCTGGTGGGAGATTTCGATCTTTCAGAACAACGTTATCTGACCGCTCTGAAACTAAAGCCCGATTACGCAGAAGCATACTTTAACTATTCCGCGACCAGAAAATTTAAAGCGGATGAACCAATTCTAACTGAGCTTGAACAACAGTCGGTCAGGACCGACTTGTCTGACCAGGATCGCTGTTTCCTGGGGTTTGCAGCCGGTAAAATCTTCAATGATGTGAAAGAATATGACAAAGCGTTTGCATATTACAAGATGGGGAATCAATACAAAGGTGCTTCGTTTGAGATCGACCGCTTTCGCAAAGACATAGATCGGATTATCACAGTATTTACAGCCGAACGTATTCGAGAATTGGCTGCCTTCGGTCATCAGAGCAGGATTCCTGTGTTTATCGTCGGTATGCCCCGCACAGGATCGACTCTGGTAGAACAAATCCTGTCGAGTCATCCTGAAATTTACGGTGCTGGTGAACTTCCCGATATTTCCAGTATCAGTGGAACGATGCCGCAGCATGCCACTCAAAAGATGGAATATCCGGAATGCATAACCCGTCTGCCCGAAAAAGTCTTTACCGGGTTTGCAGATGCTTATCTGCGTCGCCTGCGATCTTTCGATCAGACAGCTACGCTTATTGTTGATAAAATGCCTGGAAACTTTCTATACCTGGGTCTGCTGGCAATCATGTTTCCTCAGGCAAAAGTGATTCACTGTCGCAGGCATCCGCTTGATACCTGTCTCTCCTGTTATTTTCAACGATTTCGTCGTGGTCACGAGTACTCATTTGATTTATCTCATTTGGGGCTCTACTTTCGGGAGTACGAGCGGCTGATGCAGCACTGGCTGGAAGTATTGCCAACAACTCCTTTTGATCTACAGTACTCTGATCTGGTGAATCACCAGGAAGATGTCTCCCGGAAACTTGTTGAATGGACGGGGATGCCCTGGGACGATAACTGCCTGTCGTTTCATGACAACTCTCGGCCTGTTACCACGGCGAGTAACTGGCAGGTCCGCAGGCCGATGAATAAATCTGGCCTTGATCGCTGGAAAAATTATAATCAGAATCTTGCCCCGCTCCGGGAAGCTTTGGCAGGTACTGCTCTAAGTCTGAATTGAGTCAAGACAAACAGAGCTTATTGAACCACAGGTACAATTCCTGTTTTATTTTGAGTTGAAGACCACCAGAGTTGCCAGAGTCGTTGATTGTATCCAAAATTCTGCTGAGTGATCTCCTGCAGGGCTGACAGCACGGCTTCATTTTGATGGCTATGTCTGACTGAGACAGTTCGCATGGGGACCCGGGGCTGTTGTGATGGAAGTACAATGACTCCATTGGGGTACCGACCTGCTAGTAGTCCCGCTTCAATTTCAGGGGGCAAGACAACTCCCGTATTACCAAACGTTCCGTTCGTGCCGAAACTGTATGTCGATGTTGTATCGGGAACCCTGATACGATAGGTATGGCTGGTAATCAGAGCGGAGATCAGTTCTGGGACAACAGATTCGTCTCCTATGACTCCCAGTCCCTCTCCAGCCCTCTGAACGATCAGATTTGATCTGTTTTTCAAGGCTTCAATAAAATAGACGATTGCTTGTGATACATCCCGCCTGGAAAGTGCCTGCAGGGCTGACTCTCTAATCGCCTGCACGGGGTCCGTCAAAGCGAGCTCCGCCAGTGGTCTGAGAGGCTTGTCACCAGTTATCTGTGACAGTGTGATAACAAGAAGTGATCGTACAAGATAGTTTTCATGTTTGCCCATCTGTCGCGATAAGGCGGATACTGCGAACGGGTCTTTTATTGCCTGAATATTTTTCAGCCCCTCCTGCTGAAGTTGAGCATTGTTACTGTTCATCAAAGTCAGCCAAAGCTTGACTTTTTTAGCCCATTTTCGTTCTTCTGCCAGATCGGCTTCATTTTTTTCCAGTAATTCCAGTTCCGCGGTAGAGACATATCTTCCTTTGTATTTGATGTAGCCATTTTTTCGCATCAATTCATCTCGGGTCATCCATTCCCCGTCCCGTTGGGTATACCCCAGTGCCGCTCGGGCTTTTGCATGATCCGGTTCCAGTAAGAGAACTTTTTCCAGTTCTGCATGTCGTTGAGAGGTGAGGTGATTTTCGGAGCACCAGTTTGCCAGTTCCAGATGCGCTTCCACTGTATCAGCGATTAATTTGGAGCGAGATTCATATTCTTCGACTGACAATGGACGGTTCGTGATAAATTCAATCTGTTGCGAGGTAATGGCGATCCTGCCACCAGTCAGCGTTTCTATGATACGAATCTCTCCGGATTCCGGAGTCAACCTCTGCAGTTTGCCTCGAATTTCTCCTCCCTGTTTAAGTTTGATCAGATCACATTGCCCCGGGACCTGCAGTCCCAGAAATAACGTCAATAGAAGGGGAACAGAAAGAGCGAGCCTTGAATTTGGGAAAATATGCTCTGGATACATCGTGCCAGTTCTCATACCCGTTGAAGTTTTGATTTACTGGTGTGTGAGCGACAAACTGCGTCAAACGTTAATTTCCAGTCTGATTTTATCATATTCGACAATAGCGGGACAGGATCTTTCTTCGGGAGTCGCTGCTTTTTGTAATTCGTATCAGTTGTATGAAGCAATCATCAATAGAGAAAGCGAGGTACGATAACGAACTCAAAGAGGGGCAACCAATTGACGGGAACGACAAAAAAACAGTGATTATAGAGGGGTGTACAGTTTCTCTAGTGAAAATTCTTCAAATGATTTCATAACAATACTGGATTCCCCTTTGGTGGGGTGGGTAGAATGGGAAGTATGAGCCAGGGCAGGATACTGAGAATTCTGTTCTGCAAGCGGTTTTTAAAGACAGTTTGCGGTCAAGGTCAGTCTGTATTGTAGACTTGAGAAGAGTTACTACTCTTTGCCGTAGACGATTCAGATCCCTTTATTAGATCTGAGTATGCCAGATCTAAAAATCATCTTGAAAAAGTTGGTACTATGCCTGTGTGGAAGAAATTGACAATTAGTTTTCTGATGTTAGTTGTGACAGTCACTGGAAGTGATTGCCTGATGGCTCAACGCTTGAATGAGTCCTCGGTTGGTATCACGATTCCGACACAACGGCAGTTGGGACAGTATGATCTCGAACGCGTCTGGTGGGGACAGGCTGTCGTGGATCCGCATCGGGATCGGATTGTGCATTTATCGATTGACGAAATCAATTTGTATGCACTATCCACCGCAGGCATCATCACCGCGTTTAGCAATGAAACCGGCAAAAAATTGTGGGCAACTCAACTGGGACGGGGTAATAATATCGGTTATTCTCCTGTATCCAATTCAAAATATGTCTTCATCACAGTAGGGACTAAATTATATTCCATTGACAGGTTAAATGGTGAAATCGATTGGGAACTTCAGCTACCAGGCTCTGCTTCAACCAGCCCCACTGTCGACGAAGATGCTATCTATGTGGGCACATTGAGTGGTCGGGTTTATGCGTGGGATCTGAAAAAACTGAACGAATTAAGTAATGAGTCAAAACTCCCGGCATGGCGTGAAAGTGCAATCCGTTGGACGTATCAGACGGGTGATACCATTAACACGCCCGCGATCGTCACAAACCGGACTTTGATTTTCGCCAGCCAGGATGGTTCACTTTATTCAGTGACACTCCAGGATCGACAACTTGCTTTTCAGTTTGAAACTGATGCACCCATTTCAGCCAGTCTTGCTGAAGATGATAAGAGCATCTTTCTCGCTTCAGAGGATCAGAATCTGTATTGTCTGAATAAATTGAATGGCATTGTCCGTTGGAGAATCCGAACCTCGTTTCCGTTACTCTTTCCAGTTTCTGTTCTGGAAAATGAAGTCTATCTCTCTTCAAAGAAAAAAGGCCTATTTCAACTTTCAGCTCAATCGGGACAGGAGCAGTGGTGGCAACCGTTGGGTTCACGGTTTATTTCACTGTCACCAACTCGTGTCTATTCTACAGATGAGCTTGGGAATTTGCTGGTTCTCTCACGCACAGATGGCGCGGTTCTTGCTGCTGTTCCCCTTCGAAAATACCAGGTTAAGCTGATGAACGAACAGACGGATCGAATATTTTGCGCTTCAGAATCAGGGATTATTTTGTGTCTGAAACAGAAGGATCTGCCATTTCCGATCCGCTTCAAAAATCAGGATAAGTATCCGATTCTTCCCGAGATTGCGCCGGAACCGACAGTAAAAGATGTTCAGTCAGAAACCCCTGCCGACGGTGAAAACACCGATAACTAAAGCGCATTACATTTAACCATAGCCTTTCTGAATCTATTAAACCCGGTTCAAATGGTCCTGGAGACGCGACAGTAAAACTGGAAACAGTCTAGCTTGACTAAGCACCAGGTCGTTTGATTCAGACTCTCCCGATACTCAGGCCTCATTTGTTTTCTGATCGCATACTGGCTAAACTGAGCCCGAGTTGTGCATGGAACGACTTTGGTACGCCCTGTTACTGGAAGTCTGTTTATATCAGGCACGGGAAATTTCTTTAAACTACAGATGGACTTTGTCCACTCTGTGTTCTCAGGTGATTGACTAAGAAACAAATGAGTAATTCACATCCACGTCGTGCATTAGTAAGTGTCAGTGATAAAACGGGTCTTGATGGATTCGTAAAAGGTCTGGCTGAACTGGGCTTTGAATTTATCTCGACAGGTGGAACCCGTCGTTATCTGCAAGAACAGGGTGTGAATGTAATCGATATTTCAGAGTATACAGGCTTTCCTGAAATTATGGATGGTCGCGTAAAAACTCTGCACCCTAAAGTTCACGGCGCAATTCTGGGCCGTCCTGATCTGGCTGGTGATGCCGCTGCAATAGAGGAATTTGAGATTGTGCCTTTCGAACTGGTTGTCTGCAATCTTTACCCGTTCGAAGAAACGATTGCCAAGCAGAATGTTTCTCTTTCAGAAGCAATCGAACAGATCGATATTGGTGGTCCCAGTATGGTGAGATCAGCCGCTAAAAACCACGCCTATGTCGGAATTGTAACCTCGCAGACACAGTACAGTCGTGTGCTTGATGCATTACAGTCAGGGCCACTGACTCCGGAATTCCGTCTTGAACTTTCTGCTGCAGCCTTTGAAATGACCGCCTGTTACGATCGTGCCGTTTCAAACTACATGTCGTCAGTTGTGCCGGACAGTGAATCGACTCGATTTTCACAGCAGATCAGTATCAATTTAGTAAGGAGAGATCAGTTACGCTATGGCGAAAATCCCCATCAAAGCGCAGCTTTCTATGTAGAAAAACAACCACGGGCAGCAAGTGTGGCACAGGCAGAACAGTTAAATGGCAAGGAACTTTCCTACAATAACTATCTTGATCTGGATGCGGCACTGCAGATTGCCGGTGATTTTGATAAGCCGGCTGCAGTCGTGATTAAGCATACGAATCCTTGCGGATGTGCTACTGCTGATTCACTGGTGGAAGCGTTTGATAAAGCCTATGCAGGAGATCCTGTCAGTGCATTTGGATCAATTATCAGTTTCAATCGTCCTCTTGATAAAGCAACCGCAGAAAAATTATGTGAGCCCAACCGCTTTATCGAAGCGATTATTGCCCCCGATTATGATCCGGAAGCTTTTGAGCTGCTGATCACAAAACCCAAGTGGAAAAAAAATGTCAGACTCATGAAGTGTCCCATGATGGATGCACCTGTTGTAGCCAGCCTCGATTATCGCAGAGTCTCTGGAGGTTTACTCGTGCAGGAAAAAGACGAATTACGAGATGACCCTAATGATTGGAAAGTGGTAACCAGCCGCGAACCTGATTCCAGGGAAATGAATGATCTGGCTTTTGGCTGGATTGTCTGTAAGCATGTGAAATCGAATGCTATTGTGCTGGCAAAGGATGAAATGCTTCTGGGGGCAGGAGCAGGTCAAATGAGCCGCCTGGATTCTTCCTATATCGCCGCATATAAAGCGGGCGAGCGTAGTCAGGGGGCGGTCGTAGCGTCTGATGCATTTTTCCCTTTTCGTGATGGAGTCGATGAAGCTGCCAAAGCCGGGGTGACTGCCATTATTCAACCCGGGGGATCGGTTCGTGACGAGGAAGTAATTACAGCCTGCAACGAGCATGGGATTGCCATGATCTTCACTGGACGACGTCATTTCAAGCACTAAGATGGAATCGGTTGCTAAAACGCCTGATACGTCAATTTATTGTTACCCGTGTGTACCATCTGGCAAATTCCGTTGACATGATTTTGACTCGCTCTGGCTCCTGTGCAGAGAGATCTGTGGTTTCTGTCCCATCTTGATCCAGATTGAACAGCTGCCAATCTTGCTTACTGCGCGGCCGTATCGCTTTCCATGAGCCCATTCGGATTGCCTGGTGGCGAGGGACATCCCAGCAGAGCGCCTTGTGTGGCTCACGTTGGTGACCCTGAAAAACCGGTAATAGACTTTTCCCTTCCAATGCTAAAGGGATGCGCCCCTGAAAATGAGTAGGGTAAGGGACGCTTGCGATCTCAAGACAGGTTGCCATCAAGTCGATGACATGCCCTGGTTGTCTGGTAATGCCGCCACGCTCTCGAATCACAGCAGGCCAACGGACGATTAATGGCGTTCGGATTCCCCCTTCATACGCTTCCAGTTTTGTTCCGCGTAATGGTGTGTTACTGACATTCGCCCAGGCAAGTCCGTAAGCGGCAAATGTGTCATGTGGTCCGGGCGGGTTATTGGAGCTACTGCCAGGGCGAATTGCCACTCCATCTTTTCGCCAGTTTGTATTAGTTGAATCAGGTTTGAACCCGAATCCGGACTGACTGGGAGTCAATCCCCCATCGGGGGCTGCACCATTGTCTGATAGAAAAATAAGGAGTGTGTTCTGTGCTGCATTGGCCTCTTTTAAGGTCTGGATGATCTGCCCCAGGCCGTGATCAATGGCTGATACCTGGGCTGCATAAACTGACATCCTTTCCGCCTGCCAATGCTGATGATCCTGGTGTTCCCACGCCGGTATCGCTGCCGGTTTTGGTGACAGTTTCCACTGTTCGGGAATTAACTCTGATTCCCGTTGACGCAGAAATCGTTGTGCCCTGACCTGGTCCCAGCCGGATCGCTGATATCGCGTTCGAAAATCTGAGATCACTTTTTCTCGCGCATGGAGAGGCCAGTGAGGGGCAATGTGAGCCACATAGAGAAAGAATGGTTTTTTCTCAGTCAGGCTTTGTTTTAAGAATCGAACTGCATAATCATTGATTGTATCGGTCAGATAGAAGTCTGCTGGCAGTGTAATCCGTTTGCGATTCAGATAGTACGGGTTGTTTTCAACTTCATGAAAGTAACTGATTTTGGCCTGACACATGGGGCCGAAAAAATGTTGGAATCCTCGATCGACAGCCAGATCACGTCCCTGCCACTTGCCGACCATCATGGTCTGGTAACCAGACAGCTGGAGTAGCTCTGCGATCGTAACGCATTTGCTGAAATCTTTAGGCTCGTTCCAGCGGTCGCCGCGATGGCCGACCTGTTGGCAGTACAGTCCCGTGAGCAGTGAAGCGCGGGTGGGACCACAGATTGCATTATTGTAGAACTGTGTAAAACGTAAACCTTCCTGGGCGAGTGAATCGATGTGAGGTGTATTGATCTCTCCGCCGTAACAGCCAATATCAGACCAGCCCAGATCGTCAGCCATGACCAGGATGATATTGGGGCGAGGTTTTGTTTCCTGTGCTGATACGGTGGAAACGGAAAGCAGGTAGAATATGGTTGCCCAGCCCCAAGGATTCATATTGAATTGACTTTCTACAGTAGAATCAGGTGCCTGCATTTACTGTTATGCATAAATTCAATCAGTTCAATATGATTATAAACAAAGGACTCCTTTGAAGTCTATTACAGCGTTATCTGACGGAGTAGGCGGCAGGAATGACACGAACCTGATAGAAGTGATCCAGAAATTACATTTGTGGGAAGTGAATCGTCGTGGAAAAGATAAAATTAAAGGAGCCTTCTTCTGTGAAGAAGGCTCCTTTCGTTATGGCCCTTTGATTCGGAATGATCCGAATGGTAGCTGGTAAAAAGTTACCCGCTGGTATTATTAGAAGACGAGAATAACGTCTGTACCAACAGTGAACTGGCTGTCCTTGGTTGCACCACTTTTGGTTGTCCAGGGGTCAGCTCCGTCAGCCCAGTCCCAGCGAACTTCAGGACGAACCTGGATGCAGGAATTGATTTTGTGATTCAAACCTGCAGTGATTTCGTAGTAGTTCGTACCGGGGTTACCCAGCTGAGTACCATTATGATCACGCCACCATTCGACACGCATCCCTGCGCGAGTTGAGTCGCAGACGTCATAGAAGAGGTATTGGTTAATACCATAAGCTTCTGCATCGTCACCTGGATCAGCAGCATCGCCATTCATGAAGAACATATGGTCATGCTGGAATACGTAAGACAAGTTATCTGACAGTTTCTGCTGAGCAACGATACTGAAGATGGTCAGGTTGGAAGTTCCCCCGAATGCATCATTTTCACCGCCAGAGCTGAGGGCAAAGGTCAGTGATGTATCTTCGCTGTCGCTGGTCCAGCCAATAGAACCCAGGAAGCTCCACTCATTGTTCTGATTTTCAAAATCATCCCAACCCGTGGTGATACCACCGGTCAGTGAGATGTTGTCGCTCAGGTCAGTACTGGCCAGAACACCTGTGTGGGTGAAAGGCTCATCGTACTGCATGGTATAAGCATGAGAGTAGAAGAAGTTTCCGGTTGCAGGTACAACTTCGTATCCAATCAGTGTATAGAAGTGACCAGCATTGACGGTCACACCGTTTCCGATGGGAGCATAAAATGAAGCATACATCTGAGGCATTGCCAGACCGATCTGGTTGGCAGTCGCGTTGTCGTTGTCTGACCAGGTACCGTCGAAGTTCGGGGTATTGTTGGGGCCACCAAATACAGCAGTATCGGCAGCATCAGAACCAACTAACAGGTCGACACGACCACCCCAGCCGAAGCAGTCTTCGTTGGCAGCAGCGTCTTTTTCCAGGACGAAGTACAGCTGGTTCAACATGAACTGGCTGTCAGCCTGGTTGAATCCCACACCGGGAGTGTTCAAGTCATTAGCAGGACGGTTACCGTTGAAGGTAATACCAAATTCCAGCCAGCCACTCAAAGACCAACCATTATCTTCAAGGAAGTTACCACAGCCATCGCAGTCGTCGAACAGACGAGTCAGGCGGCCGCTGCAGCAGTCTCCGTCATCACTTGATTCTTCGCCACAGCAAGTGTCAGGATTGGTACAGGTAGGAGCACAAGTCTTAGGTGCACAGCATTCTGCTGTTAACCGTTCGAGTTCTGCAGCTAACTTTGTACCAGCTTCCTCATACACTTTCGTGCAGCAGGCATTGGGTTGATCTGGAGTGCACGAAGGGGCACAACCAGCATCACCACCAAATGCAGGTGATACAGCCATGAGACCCAGCCCACTTAAGAGGAGCCCAGTCAGTCTGGCTTTTCTTTTCAGTTCATTCAGTTTTCGCATATTTTAACTCCTGAGTACACGCTAAAGGTGCTTGGTCTCCATACCGTCAGAAGGGAGGCGTATATGCTTTCCAAAACAATGAATTGGTAAAAGCCATACTGACGGTCTAATCAAAGTCCCATCGTTACAATCAGATGACCTGCGAGGTCCGACAAATTGAGCGCTAACATAACGATGGCTCTAATACGGAATATCGGAATTCCCCGTAGTTGCTTTGATGAAAAGAGATACGTCAAGAATATCCTGACTGATCAGGAAGGTCTGGTTCGATCAACCAGACAGCGGAAGCGTTAAACTTTAACAAATCATAAATTATGTTAAGCTTGCGCGAAGAATAAGCAGTCGTGTATGCAATTATTTACTCAATCCAGAAAAAGTCTTTAGAACAAGACTATCTCGGGAGAGTATTTATGAGGCACTTGTAAAGAGGGCATCGACAAATCCCTGTGAATTAAACAACTCAAGATCATCAATTAGCTCCCCGACACCGACGTATTTCACGGGGATCCCCATTTTCTGACGGATGGCAACAGTGACTCCTCCCCGTGCTGTACCATCTAATTTTGCTAAAATTAATCCAGAACATTCGATAGATTTCGAAAAATGTTCTGCCTGACTGATTCCGTTCTGTCCAGTAGTTGCATCCAGAACCAATAAACTTTCATGAGGTGCATTCGGGATTTTTTTGCTGACAACACGTTTGATTTTTTCCAGTTCTTCCATCAGGTTTGTGTGAGTCTGTAAACGTCCTGCAGTATCGATAATCAGGTAATCAACACCAGTTTCCAAGGCGCGTTCGCACCCAGAATAAGCTACACTGGCCGGGTCCGTACCATCGGGTCTAGTAACAATTTCACATCCCAGTCTATTGGCCCACATGGTAAGTTGTTCGACCGCAGCGGCCCGGAATGTATCTCCTGCAGCTAATAATACCGTTTTTTTCTGTTTCAGTATCAGATTGGCCAGTTTCGCAATAGAAGTCGTTTTTCCGACACCATTCACTCCTGCCACCAGAATTACAGTCACACCATCAGGATTGTTATTTAAGGGAGATAATGGGTCTGAGATATCCCACTTTGCATCCCCTTCACCCTCGAGCAGCGTACGGATTTTCTCTTTCACTGTCTCTTCGATTTCATCCAGAATAACCGTACGGCCGCCATGCTTTTTGCGGATTTCTTCACAAATTGCGGAGGAGGCAACGACTCCCATGTCCGTTTTGATCAAACGGGCTTCAAACTGTTCAATTTTCTGGTCATCCAGGATTTCGCCCGCTTTAAATAAATCGCGGACATCTGTCCTCAATACTTCTTTAGTTTTTTCTAAACCACGCTTTAATCGGTCAAACAGACCCATTTTTCTTCTCTCTTACTTGATACAGCTGATTAATATTTGTTCTGGATCACCAGGATCTCAGTCGAGGATAATATAGTGTCTGGAGTCAGACGGCAAGTATCTGAATTTCTTACATGAATCTATGATTCAACTTTATTATTGCGCAGACTGTCAAATCGTTGAATTGCCTGGTCCCAAACGACCTTCTCCTGAGGTTCGTAACGATTGGTTTCTATCGAATTCAGCACAATCTTCCGTATTTCAGATAGTGAACTGACCGCGCCAATAGCTCTTGCCTGAACTAATACATTTCCAAGTCCTGTGGCTTCTACCGGACCGGTGATGACCGGTATCTGGCAGGCATTCGCGGTGAACTGATTCAGCAGCTCGTTTTTAGTTCCTCCCCCGACGATATGAATGACTTCGACCGGGATTCCTGTCAATTCTTCCAGCCAGCCTGAAACCTTACGATATTTCAATGCCAGGCTTTCCAGTGCACAGCGAATGTACTGACCAGCGGTTTCTGGTATCGGCTGACTGGTTTCAACGCAGTACTGTGAAATCGCTTCCAGCATGTCAGGAGGGCTCAAGAATCGTGGATCATCCGGATCAACAAGTGAACGAAACGGTTCTGCGAAGGTTGCAGCTTCAGCCAGTTCTGAATACTCCAGAGCTTGTCCCTGGCGTTCATAGGAGCGCTTGCATTCCTGTACCAGCCAGAGCCCCATAATATTTTTCAGTAATCGATAGGTGCCATCAATGCCTCCTTCATTAGTAAAATTCAATTCAAAGGCTCGTTTGCCTAAAACTGCAGAATTGACTTCGACTCCCATCAGTGACCAGGTACCAGAGCTGATGTAAGCCCAGTTGGGATTTCCTGTCTGAGTGGTCGGGATGGCGGCAACTGCTGAAGCTGTGTCGTGAGTAGCAGGAGTGATGACATCAATTTTACTGAGACCCGTATGGAGCATGACTTCTTCGCGTAAGGTTCCCAGTTTTGTTCCAGGTGAGACTAGCTTGGGAAGCATGGCGGTTGGGATCTCGAGCTTACGGAGCAAATCATAAGCCCAGTCTCCGGTTAGGGGATTCAGGCATTGTGTTGTCGTGGCATTCGTGAATTCCACAACCTGACTCCCGGAAAGCAACCAGTGAAAGAAGTCGGCCATCATCAGAAATGTTCTGGCCTGATTGAGTAATTCAGGATCGGTCTGCTGCATCGCTAACAGCTGATATAGGGTGTTGATCTCCATGAACTGTAGACCTGTCGCGTCAAATATTTCCTGTTGCGGGACGCGCGAAGTGGCGAGATTCAACATACCTTCCGTGCGCGGATCTCGATAATGATAAGGTTGCCCCAGCATTTCCTGGTTTTCGGAAAGTAGTACATAGTCGACTCCCCATGTATCAACGCCGACGGAAATGATCTGATCGCCATATTTTTGTGCGGCGAGAGAAAGTCCTTTCAGTATCGAAGTCCACAGGCCGGTTACATTCCAGCGACGCGTTCCTGCAATCGGGACTGGTCCATTACTGAAACGATAGATTTCTTCCAGCTGGATTTTATTTTCATTCAGGATGCCTGCGAGGACACGCCCGCTTTCTGCCCCCAGATCAACTCCTAAAAAACACTGCGCCGGCATTGATTGTCCCTTTTGATTCAATAAAGACTTCTGGCTGATACGAAGTAAAGCATGTTAATACCAGCCCCGTATCATACAATAACTTCTTTTAAATTTCATTGGATACTGGTTGTGACACAGTAAAGATTTGCAGATCATGGAATCTTATTTACCGGTTGATTGTAGTTTTTGAAAACAGACTCTATCCTGAAGAATACGGAAGGGCATTTATTACACATTGTTAAGCAATTGAATGAGAACGAGTTCCCATGAAACCGATAATGTCAGTGCTGGCTGTTTTACTGTGCTTCTTGATATTTCAAACAGGATCCTACGCCTCTGACCCAGTAAAACTGATTTTCGATACTGATATGGGAAATGATATCGATGATGCATTAGCGCTGGCGGTCATACATGCTTTAGAGAGCAGGGGAGAATGCGATCTGCTGGCAGTTACCAGCAGTAAGGACAACCCCTGGTCTATCCTGTACTGTGATGTAGTAAATTCTTTTTACGGCCGGCCAGAGATTCCACTGGGAAGAGTCAACCAGGGAGCTACTCATCTCGACGGATCATATACACGTAAAGTTGTGAAAACGTCCGAGGATGGAAAACCCGTTTTTGCGAGATGCTTTCAAAGTGCGGAAGACATTCCAGAGGCTGTTTCAGTTTTAAGGTCTACACTGGCAAAACAACCCGATCATTCTGTGACGCTGGTTGTAGTCGGGTTTTCAACTAATATTGCCAGACTACTCCAGTCGCCGGGGGATCAGGTCAGTCCCCTGACGGGCCTGGAGCTGGTGTCCCGGAAAGTGAAACTTCTTTCTCAGATGATTGGTCGCTTTGACCGGGATAAGCCTGCTAAATTCCATGAATACAATGTGAGACTGGATGTTCCCGCCGCTAAAGCGGTGTACGAATTATGGCCAAAGCAAGTTCCCGTTGTCGTCAGTGGCTGGGAGGTGGGACGTGCGATTCAGAATCGTGCCATCAGTATTCAGCATGATTATGGGTATGTGAAATCTCATCCGATCAAGCTGGGATACGAATATTGGCATAAAATGCCTTATGATCGACCTACATATGATCTAACGAGTGTTCTATATGCGGTCAGGCCCGGGCGTGGTTATTTTGGATTATCCAAACCAGGTCAATTTAAGATCAACGAACTCGAAAAACTGGAATTTACTCAAGATACAGATGGAAATCAGCAATTTCTGACTGTGACTCCAGAGCAGATTGTCAGGGTACAGGAAGTTCTGGAAAATCTTTCCAGTCAACCACCTGCAATGTGAACATAATAAACCAGCTCTATTTCCCTGGAGGAGAATTCCTGTGAATCAGAAAACGGAAGATCATGTAGAACCATCCTTCGGTAAGCGTTTTCAAACCGCCTTGAAGAATCTGGGAATCGGGATCATTTTCCTGATGGCGGGGTTGTTCTTGCTCTGGCATAACGAGTCTAAAATTCTTGAGCGAGATATCAGTATCTCTCAGGCAGAGTCAGTTCTGTCAGAGAATCAGGAAGCGAGTTCCGAAGAAACAGGGCAGGTGAATAATGAAGGACGCAATTTGCAATCAACAACGGTTATCAACTGGGGGCTCCGGTTTGCCGGCTGGATTATTGTTTTTCTGGGATTAGCCACGCTCTTTAAACCCCTGGTTGTCCTCGTTGATAAGATCCCGTTCCTCTGGAATTTCGTAGGGCGTGGAATCACAATATTTGCTTTGCTGAGTTCGTTCAGTCTGACTTTAATTCTCCTGTCAGCTGTCTGGATGGTGGCGCGACCTGTTTTTGGAGCAGTCTTATTGCTGTCAGGCATTATCCCATTATTCATTCTCTATCGTTCAGGAAGACGGGCTCGATTGAAGCACGCGTTGAGGAGAGCCTGATCTGACCTGATTAGAGTCCATGTAAGAATTACAAGCCCGTTTGTTTCTTCCCAGGTTGCCCCAGATGTTCTGTTTTGTTGTTTGGGACCACTCTGGTTCCCAACTTTCTGCCTGAGATCTCAGGATTCCTACAAGTCGAATAACCCACATAACCGATACCTTTGATATATCTAATACCCTTGACGCGGATTTTCCTGCGCCACAGGGGGGTTATTTGCTGGGTCTGTCTAAGTTAGAAGGCAGTTTTGTAGAGCCTTCGGCTTGTAGACTTCTTTAACATGAGATTGAAGTAGAACATGGTAAATCCGGCCTATCGTTTATTGCTTGGAATGGTTGTTCTCCTGTCAGGGGTGGAATCACTGTCTGCGCAGGCTCCATATTCTCCCGACATGGGATCGATGATTCAGCCTGTCAGTTATAATTCAACTGCAGCTTATCGTCCCCATTACGAGCCTGAAGTGATGTATGAACCATCACCGGAATATTATCAGCCGGTTGATGCGTATCCTGCAGAATATTATGGGGGGATGCCTCCAGCCGATTCGGTGATGAGGGTTCTTCCAGAAGATCGTGGCTGGGCTTACGACCATCCAATGGATGGATATTTCAGCCGACTGGCCCATAACAGCTGGTTTCGTATGGAGTACCTGCTCTGGAAAGCGCCTCCGGGCAACATGCTGATCGGTTCTCAAAACGATTCAGGCAATGATCCTCGCAATCCTTATACAACTAATGATTTTCTAGGATTTCCCACTCTCTCAACCAAAGCCGCCGATTTGAGTTCTATTGGCAAGGAAGGTACTAACGGGGTCCGCGGCACGTTCGGTATTGATTTTGACAGTGGTACCATTGAAGCTATCTTTTTCGGTATGAAAACCGATGCGAGTGGATTTTCCTATGGTAAAAATGATCTTCTCGGTGCTTCCTTTGGCGAGACCGATATGATTTCAATTCCTCTTTTATTCAATGGTGAAATATCGAACGCCCAGCGGAATTTCAATCAGAAATTTAGCGTCGACTATAAAACACAGGCGTGGGGAGTGGAAAGTAACTATGTCTTCAATACGGAAAGCCTGATTTTCCGGACCTATTATGGAGAAGGTGGATTTCAGATTCGTCCTTTAGCAGGTTTTCGTTATCTGAAAATCGGTGAGCAGATGGTTGTGAAAGGTGATTTTGAACGCTCAGACACGATCCCTCCATTCCCATTTTTTGAATCGACAATCAGCAGCCAGACGAGCAATAAACTGTATGTTCCTCAGGCTGGTATCCGAATGGAATTCGTGCACCCCTGGTTCACGATTGCAGCTGAACCGAAGTTTGGTTTTGGTGTGAATAATTACAATGGAAGTGTGTTAACAAACCAGTTTCTCGGACCAACTGATCCTACTCACGTCACACAGATATCCAAAACACGGTTTGCACCGACTTTTGAGTTTGGAGTGAATGCCCGCATTCATCTCAGTGAATACTTTACCTTCAATGTTGGTTATAACTTCCTGTGGGCCAATCATATTGCCCGGGCAGGGGGGATTCCTTATTACAACTTGGATGGCTCTTTCGCTGCTAATGACGTCTCTATCCAAGCTCAGGACAGTACAGATACCTATAAACTGCATGGACTTGTATTGGGTGGAGAATTCCGCTGGCCATAAAACAGAGCGGTTAAATGCCGACTCTGCTTATGAGATCAGTTTGTCGACAACTTTTCCACCAACGTTGGTCAGTCGAATATCCAGGCCACCAAAATTCTGTGCCAGTTTCAAGTGATTCAGGCCGAACAGATGTAACAAAGTGGCGTGAAAATCGTTGATGTGAACAGGGTCTTCTTCTACTGACCATCCCAGTTCTGTCGTTTTGCCAATGACCTGCCCCCCTTTGACACCTCCTCCCGCCATCCACAGACTGAAGGCGCCAGGATGATGATCTCGGCCTGTGACCGCTTTCGAACCAGTTCGGTTTTCACCCAGCGGAGTCCGTCCAAATTCTCCAGCCATCACGACCAGCGTTGAATCGAGAAGCCCTCGTTGTTTGAGGTCTTTCAGAAGTGCAGCAACGGGCTGGTCCACGATTCCTGCGTTCCGTTTTATACCGGCATCCAGACCACTGTGGTGGTCCCAGGAAGCATGGTAAAGATTGACAAACCGGACTCCGCGTTCCACCAGTCTACGTGCCAGCAGGCAGTTCCGTGCAAATGCACCTTCCGCATCGGCTCCCCCACCTCTTTTACCAGTTTTAGAATCTCCTTTTCGGTTGACGCCGTAGGCTTCCTGTGTTTCTTTGGTCTCGCTGGATAATTCAATCAGTTCCGGTGCTGAAGACTGCATTTGAAAGGCGAGTTCGTAACTGGCTATCCGGCTGGCAATTTCATCATCGCCTGTCTCGTTCAGTTGTTCGGTGTTCAGTTTCTTGATGGCTTCCAGACCAGATTTCTGCATGGCCGAACTGATTCCAGGCGGGTTATTCAAGTTCAATACCGGCTCACCCTGATTTCGGAACAGTACTCCAGCATAAGTCGATGGTAGAGAGCCACTGGACCAGAGTGAGGCGCCGCCACTGGCACCACGACCTGCTGTCAGTACAACATACCCTGGCAGATTATTGGATTGGCTGCCTAGCCCATAGGTCAGCCAGGAACCAACACTGGGTCTCCCGAAGCGTCCTACCCCCGTATTCATCATCAACTGTGCCGGATGGTGGTTAAACTGCTCAGTATACATTGAGCGAATTAAAGCGATGTCGTCTGCACAGGTTGCAATATTGGGGAGCACATCTGAAAACTCGGTACCGCATTCCCCCGATTTCGTGAACTTCCTGGCGCTTCCACTCAGAGTAGCGGTTTCTTTGTTAATAAAAGCAAATCGAACCTTCTCGGTCAGTTCTTTGGGGAGTGGCTGTCCGTTTAATTCCTGTAACTTGGGTTTGGGATCATAGAGGTCTATCTGGCTGGGGCCTCCCGCCAGAAATATGAAAATACAGTTCTTCGCGGTACCGGGGAAATGGGCATCTTTGGGAGCCAGTGGATTTGTGAGACTGTTTTCCGAGGCGATTAACCCTTCTTTCTCCAGCATCGCAGCCAGAGCAAAACTGGCGACACTGCAGGATGAGTTCATCAGGAAGCGACGACGTGCCAGATTCAAATTGAATGGTTCAGCGTTCATAATTATTTTTTTCCGTTATGGAATATGTCACTCAGATTACAGGGGGGAGTTAAAAATCTAATTATCCGCGTGTCACAAACTCATCGAGATTCATTAAAACCCGTCCAATTATTATCCAGGTGGCGACTTCCTGCGGGGTGCTTCCCTCAGGAATCTGAATTTGATTTGTTAAATCGCTGACTGCCGACGGATCTGCCTGCAGTAATTGTGTCTGTTCCTGATGGAGCTGACGGATAATTTGCATTTCCTGCTTTGATGGCTGTCGTGCCAGGCAGAGTTCAAATGCATGTTTGATGCGATCTTCCAGAGAATGAGTATTTTTCTGTGTTGCCTCGACAATTCGTGTGCCCAGATTTTGGGAACACTCAAAAAAGACCGGGTCATTCCAGATCGTTAATGCCTGCAGTGGAGTATTGGAACGCTCTCTGCGAGTACAACTCAAATTAGAATCGGGTGAGTCAAAAGTCATCAACATGGGATAGGGGACTGTACGTTGAAAGAACGTATAGAGTCCGCGACGGTAGCGGTCATCCCCTTTACTGGTAGACCATTTCACCGAATTTGCATAACCCAGATTAGCGATTCCCTCGGGTTGGGGAGGATTCACGCTCGGGCCACCTACTTTGTGTTTGATTAATCCGCTGACTGTCAACGCCTGGTCGCGAATGATTTCCGCTTCAACCCGCAGGCGGTTCTGATGCGACAGCCAGGTGTTATAGGGGTCTCGTTCTGCGAGTTCCGGTCGATTCGTGGAAGACTGACGATACGTTGCTGAAGTGACAATCAGTCTATGGAGCTGTTTCAGGCTCCAGTGGTTTTTGCGAAATTGAGTGGACAGCCAGTCGAGTAATTCCGGGTGCGAGGGGGGCTCTCCCTGTGTGCCAAAATCGTTGACAGTGAATACGATTCCCCGGCCAAAATAGCGACTCCAGATGCGATTGACTGTCACCCGTGCTGTTAGAGGCTGACGGGGCTCAAACAGCCAGCGCGCCAGATCGAGACGGTTTGGATTGGAAGTTCGGATGGGAGGCAGGATCGCCGGTGTATTCGCTTTGACTTCATCCGCAGGATTCAGAAAGTCACCTCTTACCAGCAAGTGTGTTTTGCGGGGTACTTTGAGATGATCGACTACCTGGGCTTTCGTGGTTTCTGCGGGATCACGAGGTGCTTTTTTACGATGTGCCACTTCCTGTGCTTTCAGTTTATTTAACTGAGGATCAATGGTGCGAAAATACTCCAGCAGTTCCTGGTGTTGCTCAACAGTTCTCTGTTCAGACGGTGTATTCAGTGTCTCGACTACCAGGTCTGTCATTCCAGTAAGGGGCAATGGTACATCTGTTGTTGTCAGTGAAATACGAAAACGCCCCAGGTTATGATAAGTTTTTTTCGTAGTGGACTGCTGCAATGTAACGGTGACCAGCGTACCCTTTTCGAATCCAAATGGTTTTTTTGCTTCGAATGTGGCAATCTGTTTTCTTCCCTCCTGGGGAGCAATTGACCAGCCTGTATGGGGACTGTTGTTGATGACACGGTCAACTTTATAACCCTCCATCTCAAAGCTGGCCTGTGCATTCTGTAACGCGATTTCATGGATCGAATCAGGCGATTCCAGTGGTGCCGTCTTCAGAGTAAGCATGGTCAATTCGAAATCGCCAGTGGCACTTCGCCCTGGCCCCTGTCTGGGCAGACTGGGATCAGTGAGTGCTTCGAGTCGAATCCCCTTAATGTTCTGTATATCTGTTTTAAAAGTAATCGTATAAATTTCTGCGCGACCGGGGTTTTCCCCTTTAGCCAGCACGCTACGATCGGGCAGAACCTTCAATGTGGTTTTCTGTTTGGCTTGAACGGTTTCCGGATTCAGGACTGTCCAGACAGGTTTCTTTTCCGGATTCTGTTTTTCCCAGTGACTGAGGGCTGAGTTCAGTTTGTTCTGTTCATAATCCTGAATTGCTTCTACCAGAGGCTGATGGGCTGCCTGATAGACTTGATTTGCTTTCTCAAAATTCGCCTGTTCGGCAGGCAGGGGCGCGCCGATATCGGGCTCTGTCATTGAATTGAAAAAGGAGTATAGCCGATAATATTCACGCTGGGTGATGGGGTCATATTTATGAGTGTGGCATTGGGCACATTCTACTGTGATTCCCAGCCAGATCGATCCCAGAGTATTCGTGCGGTCGACAGTACGTTTGACGCGATCTTCCTCCGGATCGGTTCCACCTTCTGTATTGATCAGGGTATTACGATGGAATCCCGTAGCAACCAGTTCGGTCAGGGAAGGATCTGGGAACAGGTCGCCCGCGATCTGTCGCTGCGAAAACTGGTCGAAGGGGAGGTCCTGATTCAAGGCATTGATCACCCAGGTTCGCCAGCGCCAGGCGTGTGGTCTTTTGCGGTCTTTTTCGTATCCGTCGCTGTCAGCGTACCGTGCCAGGTCGAGCCAGTGCCGAGCCCAGCGTTCTCCATAATGCGGAGAGGCCAACAGATGGTCGACCAGTTTTTCATACCAGTCAGGGTTGAGATCGGAACTCCACTTCTGCCATTCTTCAACCGTGGGAGGGAGTCCAGTCAAATCCAGATAGACGCGTCGGATAAGAGTGCTGCGGTCCGCTTCTTCAGAGGGGCTTACTTTTTCCTGTTCCAGTTTCTGTAGAATGAATGTATCGATGCCATTTTTAACCCAGTCCGTCTGTTGCACCTTTGGCAGGGTAACCTCTTTGATGGGTTGAAATGACCAGTGATCTGAGCCAGCCAGACCTGTTTTTGAATTCGCGATCTCAGGCCAATTGGCTCCCAGTTCGATCCAGCGTTTGACCAAAGCCAGTTCGTCTTGATTCAGTGGAGTTCCTTCACCTTCCGGGGGCATCTGGTCGCCATCCCCGGTGCCGGAAATCCGATGAAAGAGTTCACTTTTATGGCTGTCACCGGGTAGAATAGCCCGACCACTGTCTCCACCTTCCAAAGCGCGACTTTTCAGATCGAGGCGAAAGCCACCTTCCTGAACTTCCCGACCGTGACAAGAATAGCATTTGGCCTGAAACAGTGGTTTGATCTGTTTCTGGAAATCAATTTTGTCTTTTTCTGCAACAGCCTCTGCGGCAGACAGAAATACAGGTTGAAGTAACAGAGAACTCAGGCTCAACAGCCAGAACATAGAAAAGAAGAGGCGGTTCATTAGCTTGCCCTCATTATTATCAGGCAATTCAACGATCTGGGTGCGTCTCTGGAAGGCCAAAGCTGCTCCATTGCAGCATGGGAGAACAGGTAAGTCCCCTGATTGATCGCTATTATTACATAATACTAGGTTATATCAGCGTATGTCAAATAATGGCTTTGAGATCCACCACTTAATCAGAAGTTCGCTAATCTGGATTGGAATAGATAGAGAGGGATACTACGTGTTCTGTTGCCTGTAAACTGAATAAACCGGTAGTTTATTATTTTTCAGCAACCGGAATTGAAGCCTGGATGGGGAACAGCTTCAGTAGCATCTTTTTATTTGGTTTTGAACCATATTCGCAGAGCTCAAACGATTCCGCAAATTTGACCTGCTTACCGATTTCTTCTCCGTAGATATTGATCAGTTCGGTGCGGTATTTATTTGCTTCTGATGACTGACGGCGCGACCAGGCAGGACGAAGAAATTCGACGCGCAGTTCTGGCGGATCAGCAGGGGGGACTTTAGCAGCCCGTTCCGGACTGCCGCCAGCTCCTCCTTCCAGCGATTGCGATACGAGCTGTGCAACTGCTTTCAGTTTCTGTTCAAATACATTGTCCACGGCAACGACCACATCCGGACGAAAGGGGTAAGGCTTCTGGAATCCGTCGCTGGAGTACATGAAGACGGGATTTTTTTTAAGACGAGGGATATCAGGACAGAAATAGGGTACGGTTACCATGAATGCAGCATCCTGGACCAGTACGCCAACATACCGGTGGTCGGGGTGATAATCCCAGGGACGATGTGATATGACGAGATCGGCATTCCATTCGCGAATCAGTTTTACGATCTTCTTTCGGTTCTCCAACGTCGGAAGTAATTCTCCATCATGGATATCCAACACTTCCGATTCGACTCCCAGGATTTTTCCTGCAGCTTTAACCTCGGCAGCTCTTCGCTGAGCTAATGTACCTCCCGCCATTTCAAAGTGACCAATGTCTCCATTTGTCACGGAGACCAGTTTTACTTTATGACCCTGTTGCGCCCAAAGCGCAGCTGTTCCACCATTTTTATATTCTGCATCATCAGGGTGAGCACCAAAGCAGATAATACGTAACGGGGCACCTTCATCTGCCTGGAGTGAAGAAATGTTACACAACAGGGGAAGCGTAATTAGAAACGTAGAGTAGATTATATTTCTCAGGTTCAGCAGCATGGTTTTCAGCTCCAGTTCTATCAGGATAAATCAACGGATATTTATCTAAAATACCTGAGAATATGATTTGATGAAAGCGTGCCACAAAAAAAGGCTCGCAAATGCGAGCCTTGATTTAGCAGTCTTTACAGACTGGACTGTTTCGATCATGGATTATTTTTCAAAACTGCGACCGGTTTCTGTTCTTGCTTTGGTTGTTGATGCTGTCTCGGTTGTTTCGGGTCTATTACGGGCACGTTCGTGAGCCATACCTACCAGTTGAGAAGCAAACTGCAATTCTGCCTGATTGAAGTAAGGAGTTGGAGGGGCACCACCTAAATGTTTGACTGACTTTGCGGCCAGTTCCTGCCAGCTCATTTTATCTGCCAGATGCCAGGCTGCAGCCTGACCTGCCTGTTGATTCACGCGACCAGTTGCAACGAAGCGGAGAAGTTCCTGAAGTGCAGGATCTTTCACCATTTCTTCGGTTTCGACCATGCGGTATTCCATACGAGGTGCTGGTTCAACTTTACCGTGTTCAAGACAGACTGAAGTGTAGGGGACGAAAACTGTTTTTTCAGGAGGCACGGAGAAGAAACCACCACCGGCACCGCCAGCTCCACCACCGCCCATTCCACCAAGTCCACCACCCAGCCCACCGCCAGCACCACCGCCTGTTGTCTGCGCCTGACCACCTTGTCCGCCACCACCCAGACCACCGCCGAGTCCACCACCGCCAAGTCCACCACCCAGAGCCCCCTGTTTCAGGACTTGAACTGCGAGGAAAGTTTCGGGCAGTTTCACATTGAGTGGTTTCTCACCATTGTTGGTAATCATAACTTTGCCACCTTTAGAGCTTTTGGCAATAATTTTGACGTCTACCAGGCCGGCTTCCATTGCTTCAAACAGATCGTCAGCTTTTTCTGCTGCAGGATCATACTTCTGAGGAGGGATCGGTTTTTTTGCTGCTTCCAGAGTGGTACTCAAGCAGAGTGCCAGGCAGGTCACAGAAAAAAACATCAAAAAACGAGAAGCAGATTTTGTGGACAACATAGAAAATGTTCCTGTAGTTCACTGGAAAGATACCACGCTGCCGTGGTGTAAGATTAGTCATCACTCTTTAAGCTGAAATAGTTATTTACTACAACTATCCCAATATTATCATCTTACAGCATACAAAACGGGTCTGGCAATAAAAAGTTGTCCTGAAAGCAACTTTTTCATAACTCCGACTACCGGCTATTAATATAGGACCGGTCAGGTAAAGGCTGCGCCATATCAGATTATGACGATTATATGGTGTGAAACAGTGGCAGAACCTGGCAGGCAGCGTCATAATTTTCAAAGAGAGGCTGGAAAAGGAGAAATGGGAAAGCAGATCTACTCTTCTGGTACAGCCGGTTTTCTAACTCTTTAATGCTTTTGAGCCAGTTACTTATGGGAATTCATAATGATCCGGGAGATCACGGCAGATACTGTCATTAATTACTTGAAGGAGATGCAGCAATTATCCCCTGGAGAAGAGGCTTCAGCGGAAGCACTTGCGTGGGGAGTTTCGAATATAGTCATCCGTATAGATCGCCAGGCTGGCGATGATTTTGTCATCAAGCAGTCACGGAAACAACTGCGAACTCAAACAGAGTGGTTCAGTCAGCTTGAACGGATCTGGCGCGAGCTGGAAGTCATGCAGGAGTTGCAGAATCTGCTGCCGGCAGGAGTTGTTCCGCGCGTCCTGTTTGAGGATCGCGATAATTATCTGTTTGCCATGGAAGCAATCGATAAAGACCACAAAGTCTGGAAAGCAGAATTACTGGATGGAATATTTGACCTCTCGGTTGCTTCACGACTGGGAAATTACCTGGGTGCCATTCACAGGTTGAGTTTTGAGAGCCAGCAGTTTCAAGAACGATGGAGCGACTGGACAATCTTTGACCAGCTTCGCATTGACCCATTTTATCGGTTTATTGTCAAAACTCATCCGGAAATAAAGGACTGGGTGGATGATCTGATTGCCGAAATGGAGGGCAATCAGATCTGTCTTGTTCTGGCCGATTTTAGTCCCAAAAATATTCTGATTTCTGGCGATCAGATTTATCTCGTCGATTTTGAGACGGCCCATTATGGTGATCCGGCATTCGATCTGGGGTTCTTTTTGAGTCATCTGATGTTGAAAGCGATCTACTTCCGCGAGCGCGGCGCTCATTGTATTCGACTGGTGGAATGTTTCTGGGAACAGTATCTGGCCGAAATTCAATCCTTGTCTGATTCAGGAGATAAAGGAACTGATAAGATGGGGCAGCAGGAACTGGAGCGTCGTACGATCCGCCATCTGGCAGCTTGCATGTTGGCCCGCGTTGATGGTAAGAGTACGGTCGATTATCTTTGCGAACCAGGTCTGCAGGATCAGGTTCGCTCGTTTGCGCTCTCGTTGATCCTGGATCCACCGTCTACGATTCATCAATCGACATTAAGATTAAGTGAGATGCAGAATTCCTGAAGGACTTTCGGATGAAGGTTAAGTTCGAACCTGATATCCTATAGGGAGATGCAGGGCATTGCTGTTTATAAATGATGTAGCTGATAATCACAGATGGGAGTGTGATCTGATATGACACAAATTGAGTACGTCCATGCACGTGAAGTTTATGACAGTCGTGGTAATCCTACAGTGGAAGTCGAGATCTGTTGTGCTGGTTCCCGTTGCGGGCGTGCGATCGTTCCCAGCGGTGCCAGTACCGGAAAATTTGAAGCCATCGAGTTACGTGATCAGGATGCAGCGCGATTCGATGGTTTAGGTGTCACCCAGGCAGTGGAAAATGTCAGACGGGAAATCGCCGCTGCATTAATAGGCCAGGATGCTTCGGACCAGAGCGGCATCGATACGATTCTCTGTGAACTGGATGGGACCGAGAATAAGTCCCGTCTGGGAGCGAATGCAATTCTGGGGGCTTCACTGGCAACCGCTTATGCTGCTGCAGAGTCACAGGGGCAAAAACCGGTTGAGCGTTTTGCTGAAATCTGGTTTGACTATATCAGATCTGGCTTTGCTGACGAAACAGAGCAAACTCAGCGGACGAATCTTCTGGCCCGATCCATGTCTCTGCCTCTACCGATGGTCAATATGATTTCCGGTGGACTTCACGCCGGTCGCAACCTGGATTTTCAGGACTTTCTGATTCTGCCTGTCGGTGCCACTTCCTATCGGCAGGCCTTTGAATGGATTGTGACGATCTACCGCCGACTGGGGCAGATTCTCAATAAGACCGGGCATGAAGGAACTCTCATTGGTGACGAAGGCGGTTATGGGCCGAAATTAAGTTCTAACAGTGAAGCGGTCAAATACATCGTTGCAGCCATTGAAACTTCTGGGCTGAACCCTGGTGAAGATGTGGCGATTGGACTGGACGTGGCCAGTACACATTTCTACGACGTCGAGACTGACACTTATCATCTGAATGCGACGGGAGATGAAGCGTTATCGGCCGATGACGTAATTGATATGCTGGAACGCTGGGTCGATACATATCCCATCATCAGTATTGAAGACGGTTTGGCGGAAGACGACTGGTCTGGCTGGAAGAAACTGACCGAACGACTGGGGCATCGCGTCCAGTTAATTGGTGATGATCTGTTTGTAACGAACCGGAAGCGTCTGCAGCAGGGCATCGACAGCCAGACGGCAAACAGTGTGCTGATTAAGTTAAATCAGATTGGAACGCTGACAGAAACTCTGGAAACGATGAAATTGGCCATCGATCATGGTTACTGGCCAATCGTTTCTGCCAGAAGCGGAGAAACAGAAGATACAACCATTGCCGATCTGGTTGTCGCAACAGGTGCCGGTCAGTTAAAGGTCGGTTCGGTAGGACGCAGTGAACGACTGGCAAAGTATAATCAACTGCTGCGGCTGGAAGAATCACAATCCGACAGAGCTCTGTATCATGGCGGCGAGATCTTTTCCAGTTTGAGATCCAAATAAGTTCGTCACCGTTTCTATTTCAAACAAACTAACAGCGTCTTCGATCTGCTCGAAGACGCTGTTAGTTTAATTCAGAATAGACTCAGCTCAATTGGAAGCGACTGGATTTGTTGCGGGCAACAGACTGATGTCCAGAGTCGCCAGTAACTGACCTTTGCTGTTCATGACATGCATTTTGGCTTCTGTTACTTTGGCCAGTCCGATCTGGGGAGTCTGAAACGCCAGAATGTTGTCTTCCCATTTTTCAATCTTCGCAGGCAGTCCCATTTCATTGATTTCCAGAACAACCATACCCTGTTCGCCTCCCAGCCCTTCTGCTGATAGTTGAAATAATTTTCCGGATTCCAGTACCAGACGCTCCTGTTCAACCGGTTCCGTACTGTTTTCGGTTTCAGTAACTTCTTCTGTTCCGGCTCCTTCAGATACATCATCGACTGTTTCACCGGCTGCATTGTAATACACGGGGACACATGCTGTGATCACACAGGGAGTCAGAATCGGGTCGACACAGGCAACTGGATACCAGGGGCGACAGACTGTGGGACACCAGGGACGAGTGTTGATGTGAATCCAGGGGCGGTTCCAGTGATGATGTCCATGGTGACCGTTGTGGTGTCCATTGTGATAACCATTAAACTTGTTGTGTTTGGTTGTTTTCTGGCCAGTCTTGAAAGGACGCTGAGTTGCTTTAAGTTGTGGGTTGATTTGTTTTTTCTCGTCAAACCGATTCACTTTATTTGAGAAATTCTGTTTAGGAGCGGTTTTGAAGTGATAGTCGTTTGTCTTTGAGAATTTGCTGGATTTTACGGGAGTCGACTTTGAGTTGTAGGATGCTTTGTAGTTGTGTTGTCTCATAGACGGTTTTTTGTTCTGCGAAATACGCTGGTTTGATGAACGATGATTGTACTGCGAATGACTGGAACGATTGTTGAAATGATGACTGCGATTATTATTGTTTCGGTTGCTGTGATGACTGAAGGAACGACTGGAAGAACCCTTGTTTGATTTACCGGAAAAACGATTGTTACCAGCTGATGCATTTCCTGAAACTAAAATCAGGGATACTGTAAAGCATGTGAACAAAGTGGCGGTGTTTTTCATCGTTTCGTTCCTTAGTGTTTTGATTAAGTGTTGTGTTGTGTGTCTCACACTTAACCAAGCGGGAACGGATATAATCTGTTACAGCAATTTTCAATAAAAGTTGAGATACGAAATGTACACTTGGGTCGGGGGTGAGTTCTAGATCGCAGCCCACTTAACCATTGCGTCTCTCAATCTATGATACTCGTTCCAAATGGCTCTGGAGACGCTACAGTAAAATGGGACACAGTCTAGCTGAAGCCAAAGAATTTCCGGAGATGGCATGTTGCAGGAAAATTATTTCCGTGAGGAGTGGACACGCCTGGAGAGCTCTTCGAGTGCATCCAGATCTGCCTGGAGGGTCTGGAAAATCCGAAAGATGCTGACCGCTCCCAGGGTACCGGCGACGGTGAGAATGCCGATCGCAATTTTGTCATCCAGGTTAATCATCGCCAGTGAAGCGATACTGAGAGTTGGTACCAGGAATGCCATGATCAGATACACCCAGCTCCGGCGTTTGAGTTGTTGATAGGAATCAGGTGCCAGCTGAGTGAAATCAGAATTCTGGATCAAACGAGGGTAGATCATATGCAGGCTGAAATAGGTGACGCCAAAGAAAGGATAGCTGGCGGCGATCAAACCACACAGGAGCAGGGAGCCTAAAAAATGAAAATAGGCGGTCGCTGGTAATGAACCAATTGCGTAATGCATACTGACCGGATATGCGATTCCGGCGATGATCCACTCCGCCGTACAGATCAACGCCGCATAATGTCCCAGGCTGAGGCAGCGTTTCTGCATGATGACATTTCTTTGCAGATCCGATTTTGAACTCGTTTCATGATCAGCTGCAAATCTCAGCAGCAGCCAGGTTAACCAGCCAATCAAACCGAGTCCTGTCGGATAAGCGATCAGGTTGATGGCCGATTGAATCTTCCAGAAGGCATCCTGTGAATTTTTTAAGTGCTCAATAATATGTTTCTGGTTGTGAAAGAAATTGAACAGTCCTGCCAGAATATTAGGGATGGCCACAATCAGGATGACGAGCGGTACTTCCCAGCCTTTGAGTTTTGTAAACCAGCTTTTCGATGTGGGAAACAGAATCTGCTGCGCCCGGGGATTCAGACAGAGTTCCAGTTGACTGGCGAGTTCAGCACCTGAACGCCAGCGGTCGGCAGGATCGGGACTCAGGCATTTTTGCAGGACTGAAACAAGATGCTCCGGGCAGTTGGTAGGCAGATGTTGGGGGCTGGCAGATAATGAGATACCCGTTTTACGCTGGTGGATCATCTGTTTCAGCAGGTCGGACCAGTTGGATTGGATTGAAGGGGCCTGAAAAGGGCGGATTCCCGTTAATAGCTCAGCCAACATGAGCCCCAGTGAATATAAATCACTGCGTTCATCCAGACTTTCAGGTCGTCTTGTATCCGTGGGATCGTAAGCTTCGAGTTGCTCAGGCGACATGTACGCCAGACTGCCTCCAAAATAGGCGGCCGGCGTGGTACCACTGACATGGGAACTGAAGCTGATATTGAAATCAGCCAGTTTTGGGATGCCTTCTGCTGTCAGAAGAACATTAGCGGGTTTAATATCCCGGTGCAAAACTCCCTTGTGATGGGCATAGTCCAACGCCTGAGCCAGTCGGATTCCCAGCCAGCAGATCGTTTCGGACCAGGATAATGATTTAAACTTCTGATAAGTTACTGATTCAGCAGGTCTTGATTCGCCTCTAAGATCCAGAGCCTGATCGAGAGCATTTACCAGCATATTTCCAGAGCGTTCATCAGGAGCCGTTTTGCGAACAATTTCGACGACTGAATGTAGTGTGCCTCCTGGCAGATACTGCATATACAGCAATCTGATTTTCTGATTTGTCAGCAATCGCTGGTCGAACACGCGTACGATATTGTCATGATCCAGTTGGGCAAGAGTTTGTGGTTCATTACTGGAATCTTCGGAAATTTTCAACGCCACGATTCGCTGCATGGAATTTTGCCGCGCCTGAAAAACGTTGGCAAAAGCACCTTTGCCCAGGAGTGTTAACAATTCGAAGTCATCAACCGTATCACCCGGCTTGAACTGTGAGCCTGCCTGCTGCGGGGATTGATTGAGCATTTTGGTTGTACAGTATGCATGGTCGAGGTCAAACAGCTGCCTGACCTGAGGGTTGGCGGTGGGGATAAAACCAATGTACTCTTCCGGGTCGACCTCGAAACCATTTTGACGACGCAGGTGAAATTCTTCATACAGTAAATCGACGGGAAACTCTGGCTTTTCCAGAATGGGGAAGTCGTCGAGATATTCAAGAATTCGTCTGGGGAAATTAAACTGTTGCCAGCGATATTCCAGATCAATTTTAATCAACTCAATTAATAGAAATCGGTTTTGAGGATCAGCAACTGATACATAGTCTTTTAAGTCAGGCGGAGACTGACGGGATTCCCACTCACTGACAAACTGCTCCATGACTTCGGTAAGTGCATCAATTGCAATTTGACTTTCTGAAACTTTCTGGTTTGGCTCTGAAGTAGACAACATGGAGCTCCCGAAATTCTGGATAAAGATCCGACTTAGATTATCCTGAAAGTTTCAGTGGATGATTGATTGTATTGATGGTATAACGAGGTCAGGTATACATCTCGAACAGGCATAATAACCGATTACGAACGGGTAGGAAAGCAGAATGCGTCACAGAATCGATGGACTTGACTTAGCAGGGATAATGGAGTTTTATGACGACTGATATCGAGATTCTGATTGAGGAGATCAAGCAGGGGAGTGAGTCGGCTTTGTTGACATTTCTGGAACTGCATCGTGCTCCTCTGCTGGCATTCATTAATAAAAATATGAGTGACTCTCTCAAATCCAAGGTGGAAGCTGCTGATATCCTGCAGGAAGTCTCATTGAATGCCGTCGATTCGTTTCAGAGTATGGATTTCGAACAGAAAGCACCGTTCAACTGGTTATGCCACCTTGCAGAGCGCCGGATTATTGACAGTCATCGGAAGTATTTTCAGGTTCAGAAACGGGCTGCCGGCCGCGAAGCCGGACAACCGGTCTCCGCCGCAGGGACAGGACAGGGATTTATGGATCTGTTGGTTGCCAGTATCACCAGTCCCAGTCAGGCATTTTCCCGTGGGGCTAAGGAAATGAAACTGCTGATGGCATTGGAGAGCCTGCCTGAAGAGAGTCGGGATGCCATTCGTCTGAAATATGTGGAAGGTCTGCCGACAAAACAGATCGCAGAACAACTGGATAAATCTGATGTTGCCGTCCGTGTGATGATCAGCCGCTCGATGGTCAAGTTACAGGAACTGCTCAAGCATGAAGATGAATTCAAAAGTCTGCTGGGATAAATTGATATCAAGCGATATCGATGGAAACTGATTCGTTATTCTTCTTCTGCCTCATCAGCACTCTGAGGCGCCAGTTCAGAGTTAATGCGATCAATCATCTGTCGCAGTCGGCCGAGGTTTTTACGATTGAACATGAGTGAAATGCGTGGCAGGTCGACCAGATGGTCATCGTCTTTTTCCAGCTCGTGTGCGTTGACTTTTGTGATAATCCCTGAATCGAGGATATCTTTGAATTCATTGTTCAGTTTTTCAATGAACTCATTGCTGGGTTCGACATGCAGACGGAGCACGAGCCGCCCTTTGACATATCGCATACTGTTATAGACGCTGTAAAAACCGATTACTTCATCGACGGCATCTTCAATATCATCTGTGACATGAAACAGTGACAAGTCTTCTTTGGAGATCAATTCCTGTTTCAAGAGGTTGTTTTTAAGAAATTCTTCCCAGTCTTTCCAGTAAGATCCTCCGGGAGCATCCAGCAGCACGATCGGCATGGGATCTCGTTTTCCGGTCTGTACGAGGGTCAGAGTCTCAAATGCTTCATCCAGAGTACCAAATCCGCCGGCACAGCAGACAATGGCGTGGACTTCTTTGACGAACAGAAGTTTGCGAGTGAAGAAGTAATTCAGGTTAACCAGTTTTTCGTCTTTATGGATGACGTAGTTGGGCTCCTGCTCGAATGGCAGCATGATATTGACACCCATCGACATGTCAGTTCCCGCACCGACATGGGCGGCTTCCATGATTCCGGGACCAGCACCTGTGACAATCATCCATTTTTCTTCCGCCATTCTCCGTCCGAACTGCAACGCCTGCTGATAGGAAGGATCATCGGGGTTTGTGCGGGCGGAACCGAAGACGGTGACCTTGCGTTGCTTTCGATAAGGTGTGAAAACCTTGAAAGCATACCGTAATTCTTTCAGAGCACGATCCAGGATTTTGAGGTCGCCGCGGGTCGCCTGATCCTGCTTGAGTTTATCGGCCGTTTCTTTGATGCTGGCAACGATAGACTGATGTGGATAAAGTTCCGAACTATGTTCTGTTGGTAATACGTCAGACTCTGAAACGCCGGGACGTGTTTTTCGATATTTCCTCGACATGATCTATTAATCCTTTAACATAGCGGGTCGAGACGAATGTGAGAACCAGACTACGACTATACGTCAGCCCATCAGGGCATCCAGCGCTTCATCTCTGGTCTCGTAGATAGCCCAGAGAGTGTCCAGAGCAGTGATACGCAAGAGCTCGTTGGCCATCTTACTGGCACCGCACAAAACTAACTCTCCTCCTCGGCTGCGAACATGTTTGTGGCAGCGCAACAGCAGCGCCAGAAACACGGAGCCAAAATAACTGACATCACTCAGGTCGAAGACGACCATCGGGATTTCGACTTCCTGTAACGGTGCCATGACGATATCAGCGGCCTGTTCAATCAGATCCCAGCTCATTGACTCGACATTGCTCGCAGGAATGATTACGACTGTATTTCCATGCCATTCCAGTTGAAAGTCGTCGTGGTAGTTAGCCATGTAGTAGTTCCGCAGTGATGAAAACATTCTTCGGAGAGTAATTTAAATATTTAGGTTCCATGATACTGATATCCTGGAGAGGAGAACAACCATCAAGTACATCAAAAACAAGAATTCATACTTAACGCCCGGTAAACAGTCGGGAACCTTGTCCAGAGTGTTGTGTTTGCCACCAGTTCATCCAGCTTTTAGCCTGATCTGACTGGTCCTGTTGCGGTGTCAGATTGGCAGGTTGCTCCGAATCTGGCACCAGTTGGTCCAGGCTGTTCAGGATTTCTTTAAGCGTGGAGTTGTTTCGCTCGGTCCAGGCCATCTGGATCAGAGGTTCTACAAAACGGGTCTGTCCGGAGTGCCCCATTTCCCGTACGGCCTCTTTCCGCATCGCAATCTGAGTATCATTCGAAAGTCGCAGCAGTTCCTGCATGCCGGCAGAATCACCCAGCCGACTGAGAGCCACAACTGTTTCGAAGCGTACCCGACGATTTGAGTGAGTTAGTAGAGAACGGAGTGAAGGCGCTGAATTCTGGCTTTGACCTGGTTTCTGTGTGCCTGAGATTGCGATGGGGTTATGGCATTGACCGATCGCCCGGATCGCAGCTAACTGAACTGTGTGGTTCTTGTCATCCAGCAAGGGGAGCAGCCAGTTTGCATACTGGGGCAATCCATGTGAACCAAAATATTCGCAACCCAGAATTCTAATGTCAGGCCAGTTATGATTGATTGCCAGCAATGCCAGTTGGGCAGCTTCATCGTAGTTGTCTTTTTCAACAGATGACATCACAATTCGCCAGACCAGTCGATCCTGTTCGTGTGTCATCAGCTTTCGCAGTCGGCTTACGACCACAGGATTTAATGATATGTTCTGTGAACTGACAAACAACTGTTGTGCGGCTTCACGTCGATCTGTGATGTGGGGACTGGTCAGTTGATTCAATGCAGCATATTCGGGAGTCAGGCCTGCCAGTAAATCGATATAGATTTCACTCGGGATTTCGATAGAAGTTTCTCTGATCAGTTTCTCCAGCACTTTGACTTCGGCAGGACTGATGTTGGCAAGTTCCTGATATGCCTGCTGATATTCAGATGACTCCCGAGGTTGATTTATCAGGTTTTGAAAGTAGGACTGGAGTTCGGCCGCGCGTCCCTGATTGACTTCCTGGCCCGTTTTAAGTCCCACTTGCATGAGCTGTCCCCAGAAACTCCCCGGGAGTTGGCCACTCTGGACCAGTTCATTAACAGCAACGACTCGTTCTGTTTGCGGTGCTTCGATGGAAATGGATCCTCCCAGTCCGGTACGGTCAACCAGTTGCAGGATGCTTTGACGGCGCGTTTTATATACTCCTTCCTGAATCCCATCCAGCAGTAAAGGTATGGCAAGCTCATCTGGCCAGTCAGAAATGGCATGAATGACTGTGTGTTGTACTTGGGAACTGCGATCATTGATCAATGTGCGAAGATGCAGAGCAGATTCGGCAGAAGGAGTTTTTCCCATGCCTGAGGCGACCTCCAGTCTGACGGCGGAGGATGTGTCGTTTTTCAAGGGAATGAGATGCATCGGGCCCCACGAACTGAGACCTTTCACGGCAGCAACGCGGATACTTTCCTCCGGACGTTGCGCATACTCTTTCAGGATCTGAAGTGCTGTGTCTGTCTTCAGCATTCCCAGGTGTTCGATGGCTTTGGTCTGAACTACCAGATCTGCATCTCTCAGTTGGGAGGTGAGAATTGTTTCGGCATCCGGATGGCGAATTAACGCAGCCCAGTAACCAAAGTTCCAACGCATATTTGCATCGGAGTCCCAGCGAACCTGCATGATATTGGCTGGCCACTCCTTGGGATTGAAAGTATGAATCAGATCAGGATCGTCAAGATGTTTTCGATCCGAATGAGACCAGAGTCCATGTAAAATACAGGCTTGCATCGCTGCTCGTCTCAGTGGCTTTGGGGGGGATGGGCTATTCTCAGTGTTTTCCAGAGACTGTTCCAGCGAGGGAATACTGGCAGGGGACATGAAGCGAGCCAGTGAGAGATAAAGTTCGCTTCTCAGTGAAAGCGAAAGATCGGGACGCTGTAATCGCTGTGTCAGTCGATTGCGGGTTTTGAGTGGAATGGCATCGGCTTGAGCCAGAACCAGTGAGATCGCATTCAAGGCGGCATGCTGCATCGCCTCTGAGATAGAATTCTGATCTGACGTCCCCGGATCATTTTCTGCATTAGACTGAGAATATTGCAGGGGATCCAGAGCTACTTTCTCGAGAACAGGTAGTGTCTCAGTGGCCGTTGCAGGCGATAATGTGGCCCAGAGGAGCGCCGCATTCCAGCCAGCCAGATTATCCCATGTGGACAATTCCTGCAATGCTGCAAGTTGATCTGATCGCTGCTTCTTTGCTTGTTGTGAGCTTTGATTTTTCTGATCGAAGAAAAAATCCTGCAACGCGTTAAATGACCAGCTTTCTGATTTCTGCAGTTCTGTCGGATCTGTTGAATTTGAAATTGCTGTCTGATCGGAAGCTGACTGTTCTGTATTAGACTCAGGTTCTGAAGTTGTCCGTTGGATGGCGCCCAATGGTTTCCGCGTGCTGACTTCGCTCAAAAGAGTTTTCTGGTCAACAGATCCAAATCCCCAGCGTTGCATCTCAATTGGCGCGAGGTGATACGCTGCCTTGTCCTCCTGAAATGTTTTCCGTTCCAGTTCCGGAGACCAGTGATGATTTCTGACCCACAAATCACGTGAAAGATAAACCTGTAATCCTGCCAGTTCTTCCGGTACTTTTCTTGTCACTTTCTCTTTTAAGGATACGGCTATCGGAGTCTCGCGCACGTTTTGCAGCATGCTTTTCTGACATCCACAAAGTGATGCGCAGCATAACAAAGTTCCAACCCAGAACGGTTTCCAGGAAACTCGTTTGAAATCAGAATTTGATTGTGAAATAAGATTTCCGCAAGGAGTCGCAGAATTCATGTGGGAGAGGGGTATTGAGTTAAAATGACAGGGTGGGAGAGAAGCAGAGAGTTGAGGCCGAATTTTATCAAAAAATCGATTATGGTAGAAGAGCATTCTGGACTTATAAACTGTGTCCAGTTTTACAGTAGCGTCTCCAGAGCCATTTGGACCGAGTATAATAGATTGAGAGACGCTAGGGTTAAATGTGATGCGCTCCAGCATGCGATCAGAGTGAAACGGAGTCGCGAAATCAGAGTTCCTCATGTTGCTTATATTTCCTGGTTTTTCAGTTTCGACACGAGAGGACCAATTCCCGACTGAATTAGAGAACCCTTTGTGCTTGAAGTCTTTAGGACTCTCTGTCATGCTCGTTTCCTGGGTTGCTTAATTTATCAGAGGTGACATATTGAGTTGGGAGAGAAAACCAGATGTTTAAAAAAATAATAACGGTCTGTTTCATATTTGCTGCGTATACGATGTCTGTTTCTGGTGAAGCGGCAGAGAAACCGGAAACCGGAAATCAGTCTGCAGCCGAGCTAAATACCACAATTCCCGTAAAGATGAAGTATCTGCTTTATCTACCCGAGAACTATGATGAACAAGAAAAATGGCCTCTAATATTATTTCTCCATGGAGCAGGAGAACGGGGGGACGATCTGGATCTGGTGACGGTTCATGGTCCACCAAAGCTGGTCAAAAACGGCAAACAGTTTCCGTTTATCGTTGTTTCTCCTCAGTGCCCCAAAGACCAGCTCTGGCAGCCTGTGGAGCTGACCGCTCTGCTGAATGACATCGAGAAGAAATACAAGGTTGATAAAGACCGCATTTATGTGACTGGTTTAAGCATGGGAGGCTTTGGTACCTGGTCACTGGCGGCTTACACTCCCTATCGTTTTGCCGCGCTGGTGCCCATTTGTGGGGGCGGCGAGAAGTTCTGGGTCAAGAAAATCAAGCATGTTCCGATCTGGGTGTTTCATGGAGGCAAAGACACGGCAGTGCCTCTCGAGCGATCACAGACTCTGGTGGATGTCCTGAAGAAAGAAAAGTCCGACGTAAGATTCACTATTTATCCGGAAGCGGGACACGATTCCTGGACAGAGACTTATGATAATCCGAAAGTCTATGACTGGTTGTTGCAGCAGGTCCGCAAGCCCGAAGCGGAAGTGAAAGCGGGTGAAGAAAAAGAGGCAGAAGCTCGCAAAGCAAAACGAGCTGCTGCCGGAAAGAAGAAGTAATCTGCCGGTCAGGATTACTGGACGAGCCCTTTTGTCAATTCCATGAATGCCGTCTCCAGGTTAATTTCCTCTTCGCGGAACAGGCAGAGTTTAAATCCCTCGCTGATCAGCAGCGAGGGGAGGAAGGTGTAGTCTTTCACATCACTCTTTAGTGTCACAAGCATGACGTTTTTATCAATTTCGAGGTTGGAAACCAGTTCGTGAGCATTCAGCAGTGTTGCTGCCTGCTCTGTATTCTCACTCACACCGACATACAACAGGATACGCTGTCTGGCTTTTTTCATGACTGCATCGACGTTATCGTCGACGATCAGATTCCCTTTTTCAATCATTCCGACGCGCGTACAGACGTCAGCAAGTTCGGGCAGAATATGACTGGAGACGATCACCGTTTTTTTCAGTTCTCCCAGTCGTTTCAGCAGATTTCGAATTTCAATTCTCGCACGGGGGTCAAGTCCACTGGCCGGTTCATCGAGCAGAAGTACCTGGGGCTCATGTAACAGCACGCGTGCCAGGCCAATGCGCTGTGTCTGGCCTCTCGAGAGCTGGTTGACCATCGCATCCCGCTTGAAGGTCATGTCGACCAGTTCCAGTTTTTCCTCACAAATTTTTCGACGCTGTGGACCTTTAATCCGGTAAGCAGACGCAAAGAATTCGAGATATTCAATCACCGTCATGTCATCATAGACACCAAAAAAGTCAGGCATAAACCCGACCAGGCGTCTGATTTCTTCCGGATGTGTGTAGATAGACTTTCCACACACATATGCTTCACCATAATCAGGGCTGAGTAATGTGGCGATCATTCGCATGGTTGTGGTTTTGCCTGAGCCGTTAGGGCCAATAAAACCAAAGACATCGCCTTCGCCGAGGCTCAGGTTAATATTGTTGACGGCGATCAGATCGCCGTAGCGTTTCGTTAAATTCCGTGTTTCAATCACTCGTTATCACTCCTGGAAGGTGTATCCTGCTGATCTTTGGTCTCTTTGTCTTTTTTATCTAATGACGGTAATTCATATTGAATATCAGTTGAAATACTTACTGGTATCACAACTCGCATGTAGGTGTTCTGATGTTTTTGATCGAGCTGGTTTTGATCCAGTTCTGCAACGCTGAGAGGTGTATCCAGACGTGCGAACAGGATCGCTCTGCCCAGGCGAAGTTGTTCTGTCAGATCCAACTCCTCGCCTGAGAAATTAGAAAGTCCGGTATAGCCATATCCCCCTGACATCTCATGAAACGTCAGGATTTTGAGGATTTCATAAGGATCTTTTGCAAACGGATTATAGTCTGTCTGTACCGTTACAATTGTGGCATTATTCTGCCCTTTTTGTTCAATCCGACGCGAAACAGATCGCGTCAGGTACCCTTTGATATTCCTTGATTCGATACGGGATCCATTGATCGACCAGGCCTGACTGGCGGGGATGTACGACTCGTCGAGCTGTTCTGGATTGGTGATCGGCAGATATACTCGATTTCCATATGCCAGGACCCAGTCTTTCAGGGGGCTGGAAAAATGATGAGTAAGAGTTCCCGAAAGTTGCCCCAGATTGTTTCCTGTCAGTTTGGATGTCACCAGATCTGATTGTTCTTGTGTCCACTCCGCCAGCAGGCTTTTGGTTCCCCACTTCAATACCGGCAGATTCTCAACGCCCCTCGATTGTTCAGAGAACCGGTATGCAGGACCAGTAATGGTGCCTTCCGCTGAACGATACATTCCTGCAAATGTAGTTTCCGGTAGCCCGTTCCAGCTGAGATGCGTGGAAAAGTAAGGTTGATCCTTTGATTGAGAAGGAACGGATGATTTGACACTGACCTGATAACGCCGGGTTTCCGGACTGTATAAATTCAGATAAAATCGTCCGCGCATCTGTCCCGCTGATGCATCGTAGTCAACAACGTTTAACTGAGTCGAATGTAATGCGCTGCCGTTATCATTCAGAGCTGTGAAGCCACCCCACGCGATGGCAATTAAAACCATCGCTGGGAATGTAAACCAGGTGAAATGAGGTTTTTTCAAAATCCGGTGCACCAGAAAATAATCGAGCGGCCCAATCACCAGCAGGTAACCCAGAATCAATGCCATGACCCACCAGTGGGAAGGTCGTTCGATGCCTGGAAAATTCTGTTGTGAATGAAAGAGTTGTGTTTCCAGTTCCGATATACCCGTTTGAGAAATCCTCTTTCCCAGAACCGCATTCTGTTGACTGGAAGCGATCGATTGTTTGGCTCGGGTTGCCAGTTTGGGACTCAGATTTTTTAAACCGTCCCAGTTGAGGAGCGGACTGGTGTTCAAGTCGAGCGCCAGGAATGTTACGATTCCCAATCCATACGGAACCCGAACTAATACCGGTCCATTAAGTCCAGTGGCCAGGATTTCACCGGTTGAGATTTCAATCTGGCTGGCAGTGGCGACCCCACGAATACGAGAGCGAACAGCAGCGTATAATTCCAGGCTGCTCAGATCACGGACTGTTGTAGTGCCGAGAGTTTTTACGGGGACCCAACTGGCATATTCGCTCTGCTGATAATCTTCAACATCTGCTCCGACGCATAAAACCAGATGACCGCCATTGGCAACCCATTTTCGAATGGCCTCATTTTTTTGAGTTCCGGATGAGAAATCTGCATCCACAATCAGCGTGTCGAGAGTATCATAACCGTAAGGAGATTCGGGAAGGGATGCCTGGTCTTCAATCAAAGCAGTATACTGATCAAGATTCTGATCATGGTCCGCCAGTGATTCGGACGAGACCGGCTCCAGTCCAGCGACAGCGCCAACCATGGCCCAGAGTTCGACTGATTGTTTCAAACCAATTCCGGTGAATTGATTTTGCTTCGACTGGGGGGCGTAAGAAAACTCTTTCAGGATTGTTTGTGTCTGAGCGTCTCGCAGGCGAACTTTAAGCGGACTATCCAGTAATCCAGTTTGAAACTCGGAATACAGGCGATGCGTTCCTGGTGTCTTGAGTGAAAATACCTGGGAGGGAACTTCAGTGGGATTTCCGTCAGGCGAGCGTGCGATCACAGTTAATTGCACGGCAACAGGACTGTCTGTTGTTAATTCCAGGTAGACTGGAACCCACCGTCCTACCTTGTAAAGACCGTCAAACCCGACTTGAATATTTGTGATTTCCAGGCTGTCTGTTTTCTGATCTGCTGCAAAAGACAGCGAATCATTTAGCAGGGCACTCACCAGCAGGACCAGCAGAGTCGAGAATCGAAAAAACAGAGATGATTTCATGAGTTTATATTCTGGTTGAGACAAGGCGATGCTTCGCCTGAAGACCAGTTTCGGTAATGATGGTGTACGAAAATGTCTGTAGACGCTCAAGTTGCGAAGTGGAAAGTATACAGGAATCAAATCCTATTATGGCTTGGGTTTGTATCAGTCTCAATGCTTTGCCTTTACAAATAAAGGGTTTCCGCAGATTAACCTGTTCTTTATTCAAAGACTGCCCGTCAGATCACTAAGGAGGTTGCGGAATTTTTCGATTGCCACATCAGGAATTGTGTGTGGGCCGACAAACTCAGAAAAGTCGACGGTAAAATCATGTTGCTCCAGCATCTCTTTTAACCAGATTGCACCTGTGTAGGGGAGAATGGGATCCTGTGTTCCGTGGCTCTGCTGAACAGGAAATCGGGGTGACTGATCAGCCAGGCTTCCCCAGCGTTGTTCACAAAGTAATGTACCAGACCAGATTACCAGCGCTGCCGGAGGTTGTGGCAACTGAAAGGCGACTTCTGTTGAGACCATCGATCCTTGTGAAAAACCAGACAGCACGATTTGGGAAAATGGCAAGCCCGACTCCTGTTGAACAGCGATGACGAATTCCTGCAGTTGTTGACCTGCTTCAACTAAACCTTCTGGAGTTTTATCTCGCTGGTCTCGGATTGTTCCGGAAGCAATCGCGGCATTGAGTTCTGCGACATCCAGCATCCACCACGCACGACCGCCGGGCATTCCCATCTCCAGTAACGAAAGGGGAGCAGCAGGAAAGATAAACTGCACGCGCTCAGAAAGCTGCGGTTGATTTCTGAGGATCTCGGGCCCCAGGGGAACGAGATCATCTCCCGGCGCACCAAATCCATGACTGACAATGGCGATGACGTCAGGGGACTGATCGGCGGGTAAATTATCATAGATCTGACAATTGAGCGGACCAAACTTATGAGTTGTGAAGGGCATGGTAAATGAATCTTCCGAAGTATTTGAACAGACGAAGTTTAAGCTGAATTTATGATTATATGCTGAATACAACAGGGGAGGAAAGGGCAGGCAATCTGGTTTCAGCTGCTTTGAGATCAAATTGAATCAGCTGTCATCGAAACTACACCAGAACGTGAGTCGCCCTGCAGGCGAATGGATAGTAAGAGTAAATCAGTCAGGCGTTAAGTGATTGGATTCAAATAGTTTACCGGCGGTGAGAGATTTACGTGGATTTAAGGGAACAAGTTTTGCCTCATTACACACCTGATGCAGAAATACACTGGCGGTCAAAAGAATTTACTGACATCTATGGCTGGGTAGCCAAGGACCAGGAGGATAGCAAGATGTTTTATAAAAGCCTGATTTCATTCAAACTCGCAATCGTTTTACTTTGTACGATATCTACGAATGTCGCGCGGGCTCAACAGTCGGAAGTTGCGAATCTGGGGGGGAAACTCAATCGTGACTCATTTACAGTGTGCAGAAAGATTCGTTCACAGTTTCACGGGATCAGGGGACAACGTCTGTTGTTTGATAAGGCGTATGAAATCCATGAACTGGCAGATAATATCCATCGGATGATGATCCTGCAGGTGCCAGTGCAGGGCATGCAGCAGGCATTATCAGATCTGGAACGACTGGTTGATGATCTGGACCATTCTCTGGCCGTCATGCAGTTGCCTGTGCTCAGGGAACCAGTCATCCGACCAACGGGACCAAACGGATATGTTTTCCACGGGGGAAATGGCTACCCCCAGCCACGATTTGAATACCGTGGCTATCCGTATCGGATGATTCCAGAGTATAAAATGAACAGTTTAAATCAGACTCTGGAGGGGATGCAGATTACGATCAGTCAGTTGCAGGCTCATTTCTCCCCTCAGCCTGTCCAGCTCCCTGTTAAAGAAACCTTCCCGGCCCCCGTTCCTGATCAGGAATTTGAGCACAACAGGACTCAGCCACAAACGGGACCAGTCGGACCGCCATTGCCAGATCGGGATATTGGGTGGCAACCTTCTCGAAATATGGGGCCGCGCTTTCCTTCGGCACAGCCACCTGGACTAAAGGCTCCTGCCAGTGGAGGCCCTGAATTCTTACCGCCACTTCCTTCTACAGACTGACATAAGCGCCAGTGATTCGAGCGATCCGGCAACGCTTGCGTTTTCTTCGATGATAGACCACTATTGGTTCCGAGGCGATTACTGAATGTAGTGCGTATCTGTCTGGAAGGAACAATGATGGAATTCGATGTTGAGGAAGTGACTGCTTACTTACATCAGCATATTCCGGTAACACGTGCCATGCAGTTCAGCGTATTGCCTGTAACAGATGGTTCACTGAAACTGAGTGCGAAACTGGTTCCCAATCTGAACCACCAGGAAACCGCCTTTGGGGGCAGCATTGCGAGCCTGGGAATTCTGGCAGGCTGGACTTTGATTCATCTAAAACTCAGAGTTGATCAACCGAATTACAAAATCGTTATCCAGAAAAGTGAAATCGAGTTTTTAAAGCCGATTGAAGCCGATTTCATTGCAGAGTGTCCGCTACCTGGCGAAGGTGTATGGACGCCATTTCATGCAAGTCTTCAGCGAAAACGTCGCGGACGAATTACGTTGGAATCAACCGTCAAAGTGAACGGTCAGATCGCGGCAGTCATTAAGGGAATCTTTGTTGCAAAACTGTTGTGAAGAATGGCTGAGTGCCAGCTATTTTTGATGATCCGGATTAGGGGATTCTGGTTCAGCCGAATCCAGATTCGGTGGCGGCAGCAGACTCGACTGGTTTTCGTAGTATAAGTGAATGTCCCGTTGAGGAAAGGCAATTTCGATTCCTGCTTTGGCGTATTGTTCATGGATGGATGTATGGATTTGATGAATCACAACCAGACGTTTTTCCAGATCCGGCAGATAGGCCCGCAGTATCAGGTTTAAGGTACTGTCCCCGAAGGATTCAAACGTAATACTTGGTGGCGGGTCTTCCAGGATCAGCGGATGATCCATGAGAATTTTTAAAGCGATTTCAGAGGCATGATTTGTGTCTGAACCATACGCCACACCCACGGTGATGGTGATACGGTTTACAGAATCGGTTAAAGTCCAGTTGAGGAGTTTACCGGTAATGAAATCACGGTTCGGGACAATATATTCCTTGCGGTCCCAGTTGGTGATTGTGGTGGCACGCATGCGAATTCTGGAAACGATCCCGGTGATCTCGTCGACGGTGATGATATCACCAACACGGATCGGACGTTCAATCAGCAGAATCAGGCCAGAAACAAAATTCGCAAAGATTTCCTGAAGCCCGAAACCGAGGCCGAAGGTTAATGCGGTCGCCAGCCATTGCAGTTTTGTCCAGCCAATCCCCATCGTCGAGAAGACCACGAAGATTCCTATTAACGAGACGAAGTAGCGGGCGAGTGTGGTGATCGCGTATTTAACCGAAGCGTCGAGTGGTAATCGCTGCAGGACCAGAAATTCCAGCAGACCGGGTGCATTGTTCGTCGCCACTATGGCAAACACAGCAAGGATGATTGCGATTCCAAAGTCGAGGTAAGTGACCGGTTCCAATCGTTCTATAATTTTGCCATCATCGCCGACAACCTCTACTGTGGTGGTCCAGACTTTGTAGTCACCACTATCCAGCCGATTGAAGGCGGGCAGGGTATCCCCCCAGATCCAGAATGCTCCCACCAGCAGAATAACCACCATACTGGCATTAACCAGTTTTTTGATTTGCGCGGAGATCTTGGTGAGGTCTGCGGGGTTCTCTTCTTCAGTCGTGATACCAGCTATATTCGTTTCTGAACTGGACTCGAGCGATTCCTTGCGGATCGCATCCATTCGTTCCTGATTTTGCTGATAACTGAGTTTGCGGTGGTGAATCAGGATCCAGCGTAATAAAATTGCCCGGAACAGAACGACAACCAGAAACAGCCAGAGCGTCAGAAAGATCAGGTGAAACAGGCTCATGGCGGTGAAGTAGAAACCAATCAGAGCCAGGAAGATCAGTAAGCAGGGGACAAATAAGGTAAGAAAATAAACTACATACTTCAGTCGGTCGTACCAGACTTCATGGTTGTAATTCATGATGGACTGAAACAGCCCGGAACGCGGGTGGAAAACACGTCTGGCAAAAATTGTATAGACAACCAGCAGCGCGGTAAAAAATAAACGTTCCAGCAGGTCCTGTGTACGGTCTACTTCTTTTCCATGCAGCAGTAGCGTAATGAACAACAGGGGAATGGAAAAAGGGATGACCCAGCGGATGTTTTTACGAACATAGAGTACCGTCTGTTTATACCAGCCAAAATGGGATTCACCCAGACCGAGGGGACGACAGATCTGTCTGATGAGTTCCCAGAAGAAAAGCAGCCAGCCTACCTGGCGCAGGCTGTTATCCACGGCTTTGACAAAAGGAGGAACATCAGGATGGCTGCCCACGCGCCAGGCGATGAACCAGATAAAGCCAGGCCAGACAATAGCAATGAACAGGGTAAGAAATGCTACGCGCGCGGTAATACCAAATTTACGAAAACTGCTGCGGATGATTTCTTTGTTAATAATCCGTAGCTGCTGACGCACATTGTAGGAAAGGTACAGCAGGCTCAGAAAACAGAAAACTGCTGTGAAGTAAATGACAGGATTGCTGACGACATCCTGTTGGACAGCGATGAAGAGCTGTTTCCAGTGCGTCGGGGAGAAAAGCCACCTGAGTGTGCTGGAGGTCTGTTTGATTTCAGAAAATGAGATCGGAGGCGAGCTTTTGATCCAGAAAATTCGTTCCTGGATGTAATCTGAATATTTTTCCGTCTCTTTAACCAGTTGTTGTTCGGTCGTATAGATGTCGAGCAGTTTGGTGAAGTAGCTTTTATTGCTGCGAATGAGTGTGTCTAAGTATTCTTTTTGCGTGCTGAGCGTTTCCTCAATAACATTTTTGAGATTCAGTTCCTCTTCTTCTGTCAGTTCATGCTGACTGTTATCACGGATTTCATCAAATACCTCATCGACGGAAGGGAAATCATCCCAGGCCTCGTCGAGCTCAAACTGTTTCAAATTGACTTGATCTATCGTTTTGCTGTATTTTTCGATGTCCTGTATTCGGTTTTCAATATCGGGCAGATTCGCCTGCTGATTGCGGAGCATTAAGCCAATCGGTCCGGTGAGACCAATCAATTCTTCTTTTGCCTTGGTCTGGTCAAACTGCTTTTTAAGATCTTCGAGAATCTTTGTCGTTTGCGAGTATTTTTTATCGGTTGACTCGATTTTTTTATTGAGGGCAACGATTTCTTCGGCGTAGTTCTGATTTTTCTCTGCGAGTGGCTGCAGCAGAGGATTTGTTTTGAAAACCTGTCGTTTTGCTTCTTTCACTCGCATGGCTGCTTCACGATTACGCAGCTTCTTGATCTGAGCTTTTAACGCGTCAACTAACTCAGTCTGTTTTTTGACTTCGAGTTTTAAGAAGTCCTGATTGGTGCGTGGGAATCCGATATTTTCTTCTGCCTCATAGGCAGTCAGTTCGTTTCTTAACGCGGGTTTTTCCGCTTTTCGCATATTTAAACGGGTGAAGAGTTCCATCCTTCTGGCATCAGTGACAGCGGCAGGTTCGTCTGCGGGAACAGGCAGCTTCAGCTGTTTTTCCAGTTCACTGATTCTGTCATCCAGTTCGGTAACCCGGGTTAACACTTCTTTCTGGCGATTGGACCGGCGTGCAATTTCTTCATCCCAACTGGAAGCAGCGGTTTTGTCCTGTTCCAACTCTGCTTCTTCCTGAACCAGTAACTGCTCCAACTGGGGGAGAGTCTGGTTCTCAGTGAATGTGGGAGCCGGTTTTTTATTCAGGTTCTCAATTTCAGCCTTTTTTTCTTCCAGACGCTGCATCGCATTCTGGGCAAGCGTTGAATACTTGGTGGCGTCAGCCTGAAAGTCGGCTGTTTTTTTGAGGTTGCTCAAAGACTGATTATAAAAATCGAGCGATTTCTTCTGGTTTTCTTCAGAAAGGTCTTTGACCTCTTTGAGTTGTTCTATCCGTTTTTGAACGGTATCGCTGGTGACAGTCGGTGTTTGCGCTGTCGTGGCAGGCGTTGTTAGAGGGGGACTTAATGTAGGTGAATTGGTCTGTGTCTGTCCTTCAGCCTGCATGGTTAAAAACAGAACCAGAAACAGACAGATGACAGGTAATGAAAGTGATTTCAGAGAATCAGAACGAGCAGACATACGATATTAAGTTTCTCGAATGGATTAAGCTGGTTTGGAAGTTTAGGAGTCTTTATCAGAATGAAGCGTAGCCCAGTTTAGTAGTTTCCAGTGGAATAGGGCAAGGTGGGATCAGAAGTCCAGGCTGATTAGCTTGTTCTAGAGAGTATCACATTTAACCATAGCGTCTCACAATCTATGATACTCGGTCCAAATGGCCCTGGAGACGCTACAGTAAAACGGGACACAGTCTAGCAGGCGAAATTCTCTCTCATTAATTCCGAGGGGAGATTTTCCAGACTGCTCAACAGCAGCAGCTGACAGAACGGGAGAGGTAGCATCTGATAATCTGTTCCGTGCAGCAGAGATTCTGTCTCGACAGGCTAGTGAGACAGAATCTCTTGTCGAGGAAGTTTCGGTAGACCGAATAGAAATTACTTGACATATTTCTTCTCTTGTACGAATAATATAGTAACTATGACTGCGATGCAGATCTCCTGCCTGGATTCTTCCTGTAGATCTTCCTTTATTGGCTCTATTCCCGTGCAAATCAATTCCATTTTAGATTATGAAATGCAGTTACATTGGACGACGCGATGTCTGATTCGCGCCTGCGTTCTGCTTTCGCTATGGAATCTGCCGTTCCCATGGGTCCATAACCATGATCTGGCTCTGGAGTCAGAACAGGGGGTCTGGCTGCCTTCTCATCTGGAAGAGTATCACGGAATTCCCGAATCAGACGAGCATGGCTGGCATCTGCATTTTGTCTACCTTGGGATGGATAATTGTAACAATCCTCTGGAAAAGAAGTTCCCGGCACAGCACCATTTTATTACAGGGGAATCTGCCAATTCGCTGCCTGCCTGTGGATACTTTTCTGCAGACCAGTTGCAGTCAGCGAGATTTGTGACTGTAATGACTGAACACGTCGTTCAGAGAAATCAGCAGGCTCACCCGGTCCACGGTGATAGAGCGGCCGGACTCCATTTCATGCAGGCTTTCCAACAGCGATCCCTTCGCGATCTGATCAGTATCTCTCTTTGCTGATTCTGTTTCTTTCTGAGTAATTGACGTCTCGTTTTACTAGCGGGATTATGCGCAGAATTATTTTCCTGACATTCTAAGCTCAGCATAATTCCTCTCTCATTTCCGTCGATTCGGGAGAAGAAACTTGAAAATTCAGAATCAAATTATCCTGGCGATCATCATTCTTGCCGCCGGAACTGGCATTATATGGAAAGTATGGCCGCAGCCAGCCAGTGAGTCACAATCAATCACAGCGGATCCATCAGAAAATAATGCCGACCAGGAATTACAGCCTGCAGAGGTTTCTCTTTCCGATGAGAAAATGAAAGCGATTCGGTTCACCGTATCCGAGGTAAAACGGCAGAAACTGAATCAGACCCGGGTGGTGCCCGGACGACTGCAGTACGATGACCGTAAGCATGTAGCAATCAAAGCACCGACCGAGGGGGTACTGGTAGAAGTCCGCGTGAAACCGGGGGACATCGTTGAAGCAGGTGAGATTCTGGCAGTTCTGAACAGCCGGGAAATTGGAACCGCACGAGCTGATCTGTTACAGAGGACCACGGATTATCAACTGGTTCGTAAGCAGTATGACTGGAAATTATCAATCCAGAATAATGTACAGAAACTGGTCGACGCGCTGCTAAGCCATCTGACTATGGATGCTGTCGAGACTCAATTCGCTGAGACCAAACTGGGGAGTTATCGTTCGCAGTTATTGCCGGCCTATACCCGTTATTTACTGGCTGTGATGATCAGTAAAAAATCGGCTCCCCTGGCAAAGTCGGGAGCAATTTCACAGCAGACGATCCAGATGCGTGAAGCTGATGTCCAGGAGACCAGAGCTGCTTTAAAAGCGTTATGTGAGCAATCAATCTATGATGTCAAACTGGAACGGGATCAGGCGTTAGCCGACCTGAATGACGCGGAAAATCGTATGACGATCAGTCGTCAGCATCTGGAATCACTTGTGGGGTGTGGGGTTGATCTTAACAGTGCCGACTTAAAAGCTGCAGAAAAATTATCGCGTCTGGAAATTATCGCTCCCTTTACCGGAACGATCGAGGAGAGAACTTTCAGTCAGTCAGAACGGGTTAATCGTGCCGATTCCCTGTTTACCCTGGCACAGACTGATACCCTCTGGGTGGCTGCGGATATCAGAGAATCAGACTGGAACTCGATAGAGTTAAACAAAGGACAAAATTTGAGCGTGACCGTGAACGCGGTTCCCGGTCAGACCTTTCCCGCACGATTGCACTATCTGGGACGACAAGTGTCAACAGCCACAAATTCAGTCCCTTTAATTGCAGAAATCAAAAATCCAGACGGAATTCTCAGACCGGGCATGTATGCTCAGGTGCGAATTCCTGGGAAGCAGCATGCAGAAGTAATTGCAGTACCTGCGCGAGCGGTACTTGATGATGCTGCTCAGGAATTTGTATTTGTCAAAAATTCAGACAGGACATTCCGACGCGTTGATATTCAGTCAGGTCTCAAAACAGAGGATTGGGTTGAGGTTCAAATGGGGCTCAAGGGGGGAGAGCAGGTCGTAGAAGACGGTGCTTTTACCTTGAAGTCCGAACTGCTGCTGGAAAGAGAAGAGTAGTTTTCCAGAGGTCCATTTCTTTCTGTTTTTCCGTATTCTGATGGAGTGAAGCTGATGCTCTCGCGTTTGATTGAATTTTCTCTGGCTAACCGGTTTATTGTCCTGGTACTGACATTTCTAATGGCAGCAGGTGGGGTATATTCTGCCATCCATCTGCCGATTGATGCAGTGCCTGATATGACCAACGTCCAGGTACAGGTTGTAACCGATGCCGGTTTTCTGTCGCCGGTTGAGGTGGAACGCTACGTGACCTACCCTGTGGAAACGATCATGGGGGGGCTGCCTGCTGTGGAAGAGGTTCGCAGTGTGTCCAAATTTGGTATCTCAGTAGTGACGATTGTCTTCGAAGAAGGAACCGACATTTACTGGGCACGCCAATTGGTGACTGAGCGCATCACCATGGTTGCTGCTGACATCCCTCCCGGATACGGGACTCCTCAACTGGGACCGCTGGCGACTGCCCTGGGAGAGATTCTGCAGTTCGAAGTCCGTGGCAAAGATTACAGTCCGATGCAGTTACGTACGCTGCTCGAATGGGAAATTGCACCCAGGTTGCGTGAGGTGCAGGGGGTCACCGAGATCAACACGCATGGCGGTTTTTACAAAACTTTTGAAGTTCAGCCAAATCCAGATCGTCTTAACAGTTATGGAATCTCACTGGGAGATCTGTTTCAGCGGATTCAGGAGAACAACTCAATCGCCGGGGGAGGCTATGTTGTCCATAATCAAGAGCAGCGCTTTATTCGCGGTCAGGCATTATTGAAAGATCAACATGACATTGAAAACATATTTGTGCGCAACGATAAAAACAGTACGCCCATCCTGGTACGCGATGTCGCCGAAGTCAAAATAGCGCCGATGACCAGACAAGGAGCTGTGACCCGCGATGGACGGGGTGAAGCCGTAACAGGCCTGGTGATGATGTTAATTGGAGAGAATTCGCGTGAGGTGGTGGCCGCATCCAAGACGCGACTGGAAGAAATAGAGAAATCACTTCCCCAGGGAGTGACGTTGGAAATTACCTACGATCGGTCTTCGCTTATCAGTCGTACTTTACGAACCGTACTGACCAATCTGGTCGAAGGGGGGATCTTGGTCATAGTCATTCTGTTGGTGATGCTGGGCAGTGTTCGTGCTGGGCTGATCGTGGCGTTAGCCATTCCGCTTTCGATGCTGTTTGCCACAAACCTGATGGCGGCGACAGGAATCACGGCCAGTTTGATGAGCCTGGGAGCGATCGACTTTGGACTCATTGTAGACAGTTCGGTGATCATGGTGGAAAACTGCATTCGTCGACTTTCCATGAATCAGTCCGGAAAATCGTATCTGGCTGTGATTCGTGATGCAGCCATTGAAGTTCGAAAACCAACTATGTTTGGCGAATTGATTATTTCCGTTGTCTATTTACCCATCCTGGCGTTACAGGGAACGGAAGGAAAACTGTTTCGCCCTATGGCATTGACTGTCCTGTTCGCTCTGGCCGGATCACTGGTACTGTCATTAACGTTGATGCCGGCACTCGCTTCTCTGGCACTCCCCAAAAAAATGTCTGAGGAAGAAATCTTTCTGATCCGTTGGGTGAAGTGGGTCTACCGGCCCCTGGTGAGCTGGACCATTCGTCGACCCTGGCTGACAGTCGGTATCGCTGTGCTGGTCTTTCTGATCAGTCTGCCAGTCGGCTGGAACCTGGGGGCAGAATTCATGCCTCGTCTGGAAGAGGGAGATTTACTGGTAGAAGCGGTCCGGTTACCCAGTGCGACCATTGAAGATTCGGTAGAAATGTCGACTCAGATTGAAAAAGTACTGATCAGGTACCCCGAGGTCAAAACTGTTTTCTCAAAGACAGGCCGTCCTGAAATCGCGAATGACGTGATGGGAGTGCATCAAACAGATGTCTGGGTGATTCTGAAGCCACAACTGGAATGGCCTCAACCTAAGACACGCGATGAACTCATCGAGGAAATGTCAGCAGAATTGAATCAGAGTGTACCGGGCGTCGCTTTTGGATTTACACAGCCGATTGAAATGCGGGTGGATGAACTGGTCGCAGGTGTGAAAGCCGACGTCGCCGTCTTACTGTATGGTGACGACCTGGAAGTATTGAGTTCCAAAGGAAAGGAGATCGAACGTGTATTGAAAAAAGTTCCCGGCGCTGTTGATGTCAAAGCAGATATTCAGGCCAGTCTGCCGACGATTCGCATCGAACCGAAATGGGATGTGCTCGCGCGGAATGGAATGGATGCCAAAAATGTGATGGACGTCGTGTCTTCTCTAGGGGGGCATCAGGTGGGGCTGATTTTTGAAGGGCGTGCAAGGTTTCCAATTATTGTCAGGATTCCACAAACCTGGCGTGAAAAAATCAGCCTGCTTGAGCAATTGCCGGTTTCCAATGCCAAAGGTACTCCGGTCCCTTTAAAAGAACTGGCTGATATTACGTTTGAGGAGACTCCTCCCGCAGTACAGCATGAGTCGAATCGTAGACGGACGTTTATTCAGGCCAATGTCAGAGGGCGTGACGTCGCCAGTTTTGTGGCCGATGCCAAGCAGGCGGTACAGGACCACATACAGTTACCCAATGGATATGAAATTCGCTGGGGCGGAGATTTTGAGAACCTGCAGTCTGCCAGTAAGCGACTCGTGATCATTACCCCGATTGTGCTGTTATTAATCTTTCTATTGTTACATACCACTTTTCGATCGGTGCGTCTGGCGCTTCTGATATTTCTGGCCGTTCCCATGGCAGCCTCCGGAGGTGTGTTTGCACTGGCGTTGCGCGACATGCCTTTCAGTATCTCCGCCGGTGTGGGGTTCATTGCCTTATTTGGAGTCGCAGTTCTGAATGGCCTGGTCTGGGTCAGTGCGGCGGAGAACCTGCGCACGAAAGAACGGGTCCCCGTGTCGGATGCAACGTTTCAGGCAGCCATGGCGCGGTTACGGCCTGTTCTGATGACAGCGATGGTGGCCAGCCTGGGATTCCTGCCGATGGCTCTCTCACACAGTGATGGTGCAGAAATGCAGCGACCGTTGGCCAGTGTCGTGATCGGAGGGTTAATTACGTCCACTCTGCTGACATCACTGGTGGTGCCGGCGATTTATCCCTGGTTTGCCCCCAGGCTGACAGAGAAAGAACTGAAGAATCTCGACACGCAGCCAAAAGATGAGTTCTAGATCGTATCACATTTAACCGTAGCATTTCTCTATCTATTAGACTCAGTTCAAATAGCCCTGGAGACGCTGCAATAAATCTGGACACCGTCTAGTGCAAGTGGGCTGGCAATGCGAAAATCAGGAGTCCTGTTGGAAAGAATCTGTATCAACCATACTTGACCAGGGGGGGAATTGCTTTTGGATGATCTGTGCTTTTGTAATCAGTTTTGTCAGGTCAATCAGATTTTCAACTTCGAATTTCTGTAATATTGATTTGCGTCTCATGACAATAGTTCTCTGTGACAGTTCCAGTAAATGGCTGATACTTTTATTGGAGCATCCTTTTAAAAGAAGTTTCATGACTTCTGACTCAGCAGGAGTTAAACGTTTTTCTTTATTTTGAAACTCCCAAAGCCAGCTGCGTCCCTGCCGTTGTTCTGAATTCAGTAAAATCGCAGTAATGATGCAGTCCCATAATTCCTGTTCCGGATATGGTTTCTCCAGTACAGTTAAAGCGCCCTCTGACATTGCAGCGACAGTGTTAGTAACATCAACATAAGCAGAGAGGATGATGAATGGTATCTCGTATCCCGTTGAATTCATCAGTTTCAACAGTTCGATGCCATTACAGCCCAACATGCGTAAGTCGGACAGGACACAACCACAAATCTGGTTATCTGTCTTTGAGATAAAATCCTCGGCGGAAGGGTATCCCATGGCTTGAAAACCCATGGAACCGATCAATTCGATGATTGAAGAACGCACCGCTTCGTCGTCATCAACAATATAGACCCGAGGGAAGTAATCGGGGGGGAGCCTAAGTTGATTAATCATAAGATTAGTCGCCATCTTAAGTCCAGAAACAAAATGGGTAATCCTGTTTCAGTCTCGTGAATGATTTTCTTAACGTATCTGTTGTTCGTTTCTCAGGTAGAAATAAATAACAGCTGACAGCTCGAAAATAACATGTCACTGAACTTGAGATAGATATATTTCTGGTGACTGAAATGTGTTGCATTCTGTTGCCGAGAATTCAACACAGCACCCGGGACGGTTAGCTCAGTTTTGAAAGGAACTCAATGAGACAAGTCTGTTCGGAAAGCCCATTCAAGTTCATATACTGTGATTTTGAATGAGCGATGATCCTGCAGGACAGTTTCAAAGCTTTCTGTAAATATGACATAACCAAATTTTATCACATAACATCAAAGAGTCTGTCCAATCCTGTATCGGATCGTATGTGAACTTAGTATTCAGAAGGACCCAGTTCGTCTTCTAACGAATATAGCATTTTTAAATTCTAAAACATGTTAATGGTTTGATGTGTTCGGGAGGTGTTTCCTGCAGCTAAACGAGTTTTTTAGGTAAAACTGACTATAAAACAGTTTAATTGACCTGCGATATCATGAGGTCTTTCAATCTGTTTAGTAGAGGGTCAGAAGAACCAGATTCCAGGCAGATTATTTGATGGTAGAAATATTCATTCTGCGAAACAGCAGACATGTCAATTACCATTCACGTTCTTCCAGTTGTGCAATCGCCCGGTCACGTTCTTCCCGAGTAATATCCAGGTCAAACAGCAGTAATTTCGAATCGAGGCGCATCTGGGAAAGGGAATCAGTCAACATGTTTAGAATTTCGATTCTCCGCTGGGAGAATTTCACAATTTTCTGATAACAGGCAGACAGTTGTTTCTGTTCGGGATAAGCGAAGGTAGAAATGATATCACCAAGTGCAGCTATTTCCGCTGGTATGATATCAGGATCAGGTTGATTAAAACGAATCGCTTTTTGATTCATAATGGCTCTTCCTTACTCAGGTAATTCTAGAGCAGAGAAAATCATTCTGCTGAGTTGCAGATTGATATCAATTAATGCTTCGTGGTGATTACCACATTCCAAAGAGCGAAGCAGAGCGGGATGGATGCTCTTTTTCAGGATTCTGAACCCAGTCACAGCATTGTTTGAGGGTGCCGGTGAATTTTGGTTTGTCTTCAATGTAAACACTCCAGATTTCATCTCGGACAATCGGGATTCTTTCGGATAGTTTTTCAATGACAAATTTCTGCATGACAAACTTCTTGAAATAATTGAAGGTAGTTAATCTCTGAAGTCAATGTTTCTGATCAACAGGTCCATTGCAAAAAAAGTCTAGGTTTTGATTACAGCCTACGGGCAGTAATGAAGCGCAAAGTGTTCTGTCTGAGTTGTATGAGCGCATCTGCAAAAATTGATAGCTGGAAAAATATCTGCTCTATTTTGCACCGGTGCGCAAAACAGGTGATGCAGTGCGAAACAGCTGCTTTCGCTAGTGCAGTACGTATCCCTGGGGAGGACGAATCCTCAGAGCGGAAACTGTTTTGGTAGGATTTAGTTTGACTGAGAACTGTGCTGTTGTTATTCTGGTGTGACGCGTCACGTATATGGGACGTGTTCCTGTGGTCGGAGGAATAATGAAAACAGCGACAACAAGTGTGCCTGCGCTGGAGCGTGGCCTGGATGTATTGGAAGTCCTGAATCAGGTACCCGATGGTCTGGGAATCAGCGAACTGGCTACTCGGCTCTCACTCAATAAGAATGCCGTCTTTCGTATTACTCATACGCTGATGGATCGCCAGTATCTCGAACGCGATCCGCTAAGTAAACGCTTTCGATTGTCGACAAAGTTCCTGACCCTTGGTTTGCCACAGGTCGGGGATGTCAGTCTGGTAGAAGAAGCCTTACCCATCATGCGGGTTTTGCGCGACGAGACCCGCGAAACAGTTCAGCTCGGACTCCGCGTCGGCGATGAAGGCGTTATCATCGAGCAGGTGAGCGGACTGCATCCATTACGGATTGCCGTCGATATCGGGTTACGCTTTCCTCTCCATAATAATGCTCCTGGTAAAATTCTGTTGGCCTGGCAGAGTGTATCTGACCTGGAAGAGACACTGAAACGAATTCCCTTAACACAAGATACTCCGCGAACTCTCACAGATCCAAAATCGTTACAGCAGGAATGTGAACAGGTTCGCCAGCGAGGTTATGCGACTGATTATGCAGAAGCGGACGAAGGAATCCACTGCATTTCTGCACCTGTCATCGGGCAAGATGAACAACTGATTGCCGTCCTCTGGGTATCGGCTCCTTCGAAACGGCTGCCTAAAGCAATGTTCGCGAGTGTCGGAAAGCACATCTTGCAGAGCGCCAATGAAATATCCAGGAGGCTCATCCAATGAAAGACCTCTTCGTCTCATGCTTGTTTCTGAATCTGCTGATGCCGGTTTCCGGAAGCTTCGCTGACGAGAACAAATTCTTTCGTGATTCGGTTGAACCCATTCTGAATAAGCACTGTTATGATTGTCACTCTCATACTGCCGGACTTATGGAAGGAGGACTCACTCTGGACTGGCAGAGTGGCTGGAAAACAGGGGGGACGCGAGGTCCTGCAATCATTCCGGGCCAACCGGATCTAAGCCTCTTGATTAAAGCGGTTCAGCACACGGATCCCGAATTACAGATGCCTGAAACAAAAATGTCTCAAGAGGAGATTGCGATACTGGTACGCTGGGTGGAGCAGGGGGCCGTTGATCCCCGGAATACAAAGCCAGTCAGCGAAACTGCAAACGCAACCGACTGGTGGTCTTTGAAACCACTTGAGCGTCCAGATGTACCTGCCTTTTCAGTCGGAAATCCGATCGATGCGTTTATCCAGGCACGCCTGAAAGAAGAAGGTATATCCGCCTCCCAGCCTGCAGATCGTCGTACCTTGATTCGGCGATTAACTTATGATTTACATGGTTTACCACCCACCCTTGCTGATGTGGAAGCTTTTGAAAATGACACGGCCCCTGATGCATACGATCAACTGGTAAATTGTTTGCTGGAATCTTCACACTACGGTGAACGCTGGGCGCGCCATTGGCTTGATACGGTCCACTTTGCTGACTCGCATGGGTTCGAACACGATGTCTTTCGCCCGCATGCCTGGAGGTATCGTGATTATGTCATTCAGCAATTGAATGTAGATGTTCCCTGGTCACAATTTATTCGCGAGCAACTCGCCGTCGATTATTTCTTTCCTGAGAAAACCGATCTGATGCCGGCTCTCGGATTCCTGGGGGCAGGACCTTACGACCAGAGCGCTGCTGCGACCGCTCCGAAATCATTTGAGTATCTGGATCGGGATGACCTGGTGACGCAGACCATGGGGGCTTTTGTCAGTACTACTGCCAATTGCGCGCGATGCCATACCCATAAATTCGATCCCATCACTCAGTCAGATTACTTTGCTCTCCAGGCTGTGTTTGCCGGTGTCGGAAAAGGAGATATTTCATTCGACGTTGAGCGAGATATCGCAGTGCAGCGCACTCGCTGGCAAGCATTGAAAACTGCAGCAGTAAATCAGAAATCGGAAGAGTTGTTAAAACCGGAAAATCAAAAAATCGTTGCAGAGTGGGAGCGAGTGCGTCGTCCTCAACCGCAGTGGGAAACATTACAGCCAGATGTATTCGTTTCAACATATGGCGCAAATTTAAAACGTTTACCTGATGGTTCTATTCTGTCAGAAGCGGAACCGACCGATCAGGAAACGGTTGTCGTGACGGGGAGTACTGAAAAGCTTTCCATCGTCTCCGCGGTCCGACTGGATCTATTGACCGATGATTCGCTTCCACACAATGGGCCCGGCAGAGCTCATAATGGTAATCTGCATTTGAGTGAATTCGAACTACAGATATTTCCGGCAAATGCGTCGTCCGGTACTGCTATTCCCATCAAGCGGGCAACAGCTGATTTCAATCAGGCTGGCTGGACGATTCAGCATGCCCTCGATGGGAATCCGAAAACCGCCTGGGGCATTTATCCCCAGGTCAGCGTTGGTCATTTTGCCATTTTCGAACCGCAAATGCCATTAAAGGTAGACCCCGATACCAGGCTGGTTGTCACATTGAAACAGTTGCACGGCGGAGCTCATACGATCGGGCGATTTAAACTCTCTGTGACCAACTCACCAAATCTGGATGTGATTGCACTCACTGCTGAAGCAGAAACGGCGCTCACTATTCCTCAGCACCAGAGAACACCGGAACAACATTTGACGCTGGCGTCCGTGGTTTTGAAACATCGTGCAGAACAGGAATTAAAGCAGCTCCCGCCTCAGGAGAAGGTCTATGCGGCTGCAGCGGAGGCTGTGAATGAACGTGGAATGGTGAAGTTTTCACAGCCTCGCGAAATCCATCTGCTCGCGCGAGGCGATCTCGGAAAACCACGCGAAGTCGTTCCTCCGGGAGCTTTGACTGCATTGTCGCCATTACCAGGTCGGTTTGATTTACCCGCTTCGCATACTGAATCAGCGAGGCGGGCCGCTCTGGCAGACTGGCTGGCTGATTCAAGAAATCCTTTGACCTGGCGAAGCATTGCCAATCGAGTCTGGCATTATCATTTTGGAACAGGGCTTTGTGATACACCCAACGATTTTGGACGCATGGGAGGCAAGCCTTCACATCCGGAACTGCTGGACTGGCTGGCCTGTGAATTACGTGATAACAATGGGTCGCTAAAACACCTGCATCGTCTGATTTGTAACAGCAATACGTACCGCCAGTCATCAGCTTCCCGTTCCGAACTGGTGAAACTCGATCCGGAAAATCGACTGTTAGCCCGCAGGTCACGACGACGCCTTGATGCGGACAGCTATCGAGATTCCGTACTGCTCGTCAGCGGAGAACTTGATCTGAAGCGGGGCGGGCCTGGAGATGCACATTTCACAACGACTCCCGGCCCTCAGGTCACTCCCGTTCTGCATTATGATCAGTTCGATTTAAATCGACCGGACGCACACAGGCGAAGTATCTACCGTGTCGTCTGGCGGGGAATTCCCGATCCTCTGATGGATGCGCTGGATTTCCCGGATCTGGGGCTGCTGGCTCCGACACGCGGTTTTTCTGCTTCGCCTCTGCAGTCGCTGGTATTGTTAAACAATCGATTTGTTTTACATTTCGCTCAGAAGATGGCCGAACGAGCAGCTAAGTCGGAATCAAAATTATCGGACCAAATCAGACAAGTGATCCGCTGGACCTGGCTGCGTGAGCCAACAACTGAAGAGTTGAACCAAATGTCAGCACTGGCACGGCAGCATGGTCTGGAATCGGTCTGTCGTCTGGTTCTCAACAGTAATGAATTTCTGTTTGTCGAGTAAGAAAAGGCTTCCGCTGATGCATAATGCTCTCACAAGACGAGAAATGCTCTCCTGTTCGGGAAACAGTTTTGGTGCAGCCGCGCTGGCCTGCTGGCTGGGAAGTGAATCATCAGAAGCTGCTGAACCTGATTTGAACGGTGGGCTGCATCATCGGGCGAAAGTGAAACGAGTCATTCAACTGTTCATGAATGGTGGTGCCAGCCCGATGGATACTTTCGACTATAAGCCTGAGTTGAAGCGGCTGCATGGACAAAATCTGGGACCGAAGGAAAAACCGGAAGGCTTTACCGGAGCCGTTGGTTCGGTGATGAAAAGTCCGTTTGAATTCAAACAGCAGGGAGAAACGGGCCGCTGGGTCAGTTCCGTCTTTCCGCATCAGGCTCAGATTGTCGACGAGTTGGCTTTCTTGATGGCGATGACGACAAAAACAAACGTGCATGGACCAGCCAGTTACATGATGAATACCGGCTTCATGCTACCAGGCTTCCCCTGCCTGGGGGCCTGGGTCTCTTACGCTCTGGGAAATCTTGCTGATAATCTCCCGACGTTTGTAGTACTTCCCGACAGTCGTGGGCTCCCTTACAATCAGAAAGCCAATTTCAGTTGTGGATTCCTCCCCGCGAAGCATCAGGGAACCCTGGTCAATGCCGCCAGTCAGACTCCGATTCCAGATCTGTTTGCCGACGCACAATACAAATTCGCCCGCGGTTCAGCCGATCGAGATACTGTGACATTGTTACAGCAGTTGAATCGACAACATGCCGCCTCTCATCCGGAAGATAGCCGGCTGGAAGCCCGCATCGCAGCCGGGGAACTCGCGGCTAAAATGCAGTTGAGTGCCCCGGAAGCGTTTGATCTGACTCGCGAAACCAAAGAAACTCATTCCGCCTACGGACTCGATCAAAAAGAAACCGAAGACTTTGGCAGACGCTGTCTGTTGGGGAGACGCCTGCTCGAGCGGGGGACACGGTTTGTGCAGGTCTGGAGCGGCCCGCAAGGCGCGGTCAACAACTGGGACAACCACGGCAATATTCAAACGGAACTCCCCCCCATTGCCAAAAGTGTCGATCAACCAATTGTAGCCTTGTTTCGGGATCTGAAATCGCGGGGTATGCTGGATGATACGCTGGTCATCTGGACGACCGAATTTGGTCGCACTCCCTTTGCACAGGGAAGTCTGGGCCGCGATCATAATCGGGGAACATTCGTGACCTGGCTGGCGGGAGCAGGTGTGAAAGCGGGAGCCAGTCATGGAAAAAGTGATGATCTGGGATACCAGACTGCGGAAGGGAAAACGTACTGTTATGACCTGCATGCTACAATCCTGCATCTGTTGGGGATTGATCATAAACGGTTAACGGTCCGCACGGCTGGTATTGACCGTCGTCTGACGGATGTGCACGGCCACGTGGTGCAGGAGATCTTGAGTTAATCTCAGTCATTTCTTGATCTCCTGTTTTCCAACATGGTATCATAAACCTCTTCTGTCAGGGCACGCTATCCCTGGCGTTTGAGTCCCCGCTCACTTCGTTAAGGAAATAGAACCGTGCCGTTGAACAGACGCGACTTCGTACAGGCCATGCTGGGAGCACCGCTCGCGGTCACCGTTTCTTTGACGCAGTCCAGGAAAGTGACCGCTGAAACGGAAAGTGTCGGCGAGGTTTCGATCCCTGAGATTCACGAAGGGGAAGATCTGTATTCCTACATCGATCGTAGGCGCGGCGGTTTCGATCCTGTTTTGTATCGCCAGTTGCTCGGAGCCGCCAATGAATTCAAAGAGGGCGATCAAATGATCGGCGTGGCTGCCGCTGATCAACCCTCTCAGTTGAATGCCAGATCTCTGTTGACGAATACCCGTATCAAAGATATCAACGCTCATCCGGTCTATCAGGACAATTTGACTGAATACATTACCCCGGCGAAAGCCGTCTCAACCGCTTCCCGCACAATTGAAACCGTAGGAGATCTGAAACAGTTCCTCTTGACCGAAAACGAGGCAATCATCAAGCAGATCTCACAGCAGCTATCCAGCGATGTGATTGGCTGCGTTGTGAAACTGATGAGTCAGCAGGAACTGATTACGGTCGGCTCCAAAATCTTCAATTCATTACCAGGCAGCCAGATCGGCGCGAAAGGTTATCTGGGAGCCCGCATTCAACCGAACTCTCCGACTGACAATCCCGATGATATTTTCTGGCAGGTACTGGATGGCTGGTCGTATGCTGTGGGCGATGTCGTACTGGGAACGAATCCGGTTTCCAGTGAACCCGAATCGGTAGCAGCCATCGAACTGGTGCTCCGTGACCTGCTGGTGACATTTGGAATCGACCACGTTCTGCCGCATTGTGTGCTCTCACATATCGATGTGCAGGCCGAAGTCGAACGCCGCAGTCCCGGCAGTACGGCTCTCTGGTTTCAAAGTATCGCCGGCAGTGATGCCGCGAATCAGACCTTTGATATCGACCTGAAGAAAATGCGAGACTACGCCCGCTCGCGCACCGGGCAGTACGCTTTGTACTTTGAAACCGGGCAGGGGGCCGATTTCACTAATGGTCACAGCCATGGCTTCGATATGGTGCTGCACGAATCCCGTAAATATGGCTTCGCCCGCGCGTTGACGAGGGAAGTCGCGACCGCACAGCAGGCAAGCGGCCGGGAACCTGCTCCCTGGGTACACTTGAATGATGTCGCCGGCTTTATCGGCCCCGAAGTCTTCCGTTCGCGCGAACAGTTGGTTCGCTGCTGCCTGGAAGATATTGTCATGGGCAAACTGCATGGCCTGACTATTGGCCTGGATGTCTGCTCGACCCTGCATATGGACGTCTCTCTCCACGATCTTGACTGGTGTCTGGATCAGATCATGCCCGCCAACCCGGCTTACCTGATGGCTCTGCCGACAAAGATTGATCCCATGCTCGGTTATCTCACCACAGGATTTCAGGATCATGTCAGAATTCGCGAGAAGTTCGGCTACCGTGTCAATGATGCCCTGTGGTCGTTCTTTCAAGAATTGAACGTCATCGATAGCCAAGGCAAACCAACCGGGAACTTTGGGAATCCGTTGTACGTGTATCTGCAGTATCGACGGAAAAAAGGTGATACCCGCGGTGAAGAAATCATCCTGAATGAAGGCCGCCTACAGATGAACGAAGTCCGCAGTCGCGGTTTGTTTCTCGCGGAAGGCTTTGGGAAAACACAGGCTGAGTTGGCGCCGGCATTGAAGATCCAGATCGATCAGATTTATGACGATGCCAAAAAAAGTATCTGGGCAGAACTGACTCCGGTGTTTGTCGCCAGCGTGCCTGAAGTGCTTCCCGTGGAAACGAATTCCAGTGATCGGCTGGAGTACATCCTCCACCCCACAACCGGAGAACAACTTTCAGAGCCATCCGTCAAATCGATTCGGAGTCTGCGCGAATCCTATCTCAACAAATTTAACGTACAGATTGTGATTTCCGATGGACTCAATGCGCTGTCCATCATGCAGGAAGGACATCTCGATCCATTTCTCAGTCTGCTCAGACAGGAGTTAAAGTCCGCAGGGTTCTCTACCGCCGACCGCAATATTATCGTGAGATCAGGCCGCGTCCGTGCGGGATACCAGGTGGGGGAACTCCTGTTCGGAGGGTTATCCGGAAATCGGGCCATCCTGCATATCATCGGCGAACGACCGGGAACCGGGCACCGGACTTTCTCTGTTTATATGACATCGCCTGATGGATCACTCTGGGGAAAAGCAGGTCAGGTCGATCATAATATCACCCGCGTCGTTTCCGGAGTCGCAGCCACGGCACTCAAGCCGGAAACTGCTGCCCGCGACACCGTTCGCATCCTGCAACAGATGAATGCCGGTTGAAGAAGCATCGCATCACTTACTGCTGAAAAGTCTTGAATGCAGCGGGTTTGCGACTGTTGAAAATACGAATTGCATGAAATGATGATCTTTCTTACAGTTCGGTGTAATCAGGTGCATTCACAGCCTCTTTAACTCGATGTCCTCACACAGTTTCTGCCCGGCGGAGCATGGACGATCATGAAGGCGACAAATTTCCTTCGCTGATCCTCGTCTGGTGGAAGGTCAAACCTGTCGAACCCGAACCCGGCATTTGAAAGATTCTCGCGATATTACTGAAAGCCGTTAATCACTGCCGCCAGTCGCCAGCCGGACTGAGCCGCCCGTTTGGCAGCGATCGTGCCCGCTGATCGATAGTATTCAGCGGGCAAGGCCGTGAGTTTGATGAATTCATTCTGAGGCGCATCATTCTGTTTCACTGCGTCCAAAATCAACTGAGTGTAGCCGGCACTTTTAGCCAGTGCGTGACTCTCATCGATCCAGACAGCATAATTCAGATTCTTTGTCGCCTGTTCGCCCAGTTGCTTTAACGCCGGGTCGCGAGCCAGTCCGACCGCCTGACTCACAATTTCCGAATCCTTGAAACTGTTTCCCAGCAAACCATCCCACTGCGCATGCAGATTCGATTTGCCAATGCGAATACTGTTCCCCCCGCGGTCTCCTTCGGGAAAGGAGCCTTTGCTGAACAAAGCAGAAGAATGCAGGGGTTGATGGCTGTCCCCGGTCAGATGCATAATCCAGCAGAGCGCCAGCGCTTTGTCCGCCGGGCTGACAGCAGGGGCTGTCATTTGCGCGACGTTATACTCCAGCGCCTGCAGAATATTGAACTGCAGCGGATCGTCTTCCGGTCTGATCGACCTGGCGGTGTTCACAGGCAGATTTGAACTCAATGCCTGTTCGGAAGCTGTGTCCAGGTAGATCGGCTGATTGATGTAATGCCACGTGCCATGATGATACTTCTCGCGATCCGCTTCTTTAAAACTGCGGGCAATATCCGGCCAGGTCGCGGCCCGCATGAACAGCCAGCGATCCTGAACCGCAGGGCTCGCCTTGCGGATCACCTCCGGCATCCGTGACTGGAAATCCTGTTCAAACCGGGGATGCTGTTTCAGCAATGCAATCATCGCCGTCTGCGTTTCCGGCGTCAGCTGATCCCAGGCGATCGAAGCAATCACCCGATGCCCGGCGTAATTCCAGGCCTGTGTTGACTCTGGTGTCAGCAAAAACAACACGAGGAAAACAAACAGGAGAGAGAAGCGTTTCACAGTCGGGCCTCAATTCAGCAGGATGTATGCAACAGACAATGTTCAGAACCAATTGTGTTCAAGTGCGCGGCTGACACAAGTAGACAGAGCCACTGTTTATCGAAAATTCATATTCAGCTCCGTGCACATCGCGAACCGCTACTGAAGAGATTCGACTTGACTCCGCCGCGACGATATCGATAAACGTTGTTTTGAGTCGCGCGCGTGCCCAGTTTACAGTGCACTTAAACACGCGACACCAGTTCGCCATCATCACTCAAATATCAGCCCTTTTTTCCAGATAGTCAGTTCTCATAACAGCACCAGTTCCGAATGTATGCCTGCGGGTCGCCGCACATCGGAATGCTTCACGCCGAAACCGCCTCGAGATCGCCTTATATCGGTCCTGTATCAACCCATATCGCCAACTGAAATTGTTCATCTCCCCTTGACTCTCCCACGCACTTCCACAAAATAATCCACCATGCAAAATAGAAAAGTAACAGGACAACTGAAAAACTCCTATATCTTTAAAATCAGCGACCAGGGCACAGTTGGCTCGCCCAACAACGATCGAGAGAATAATAAAACACCAATCGAAAAGGGTAGGCCCGGATGCACATCCGGGCCGAGCGCAGCGAGCAGGAAACTGTCAGAGGAAACGCACAATAATGTTTCCACTGACTGACCTGCCCAGCCGCAGAGGATGCCCCCTGTGTCATTCCGCAATTCGACTCAATAGACAGATCCTACCAGATTTCACCCGAAACCCGGCAGATGAATATGTGGCACGTAATTCATTTGGTCGCGAGGATGCTTCGTATTACTGATTAACTTGTCGAATGTTGACATCTTGAATTCTTTGCTACTTCATATTCAGGAATTACGAACCAGTATGGCACTCCCAGCATCTTTACAGTTGACGACGATTTCTTCGTTTAAAGCGAGATTTTGTGTCCCATGATGATCTAAACAGTTAAAATGTTATCTCCTGACTCACTTTTGATCGTTTCCCGGAACCGTGATTGAGAAGAAGCAGAGCACATGCAAGTCCGAACCATAGTTACTTTGATCTAAATATCCTAATCAACAGTAAGCGCGGTGTGGTTCATAATGCAGGTATGTGAAGCACCATGTATAGGAGCAGTTTATTATGACACACACGAAATTCCCTGTCTCACCGGATGTGATTCCCAAAACGCCTCCAGAGAAAGTGGACTACGTGGGTAAATTAAGAGTTGCCTTTCGGCGTCCAATCGAAGCAACGTGGTTTCCTCGTAAGCCGCTTGTTGCCTGTGATGATGACCATGCCTTGATAACGGCGATGAAAATGTCTTTTTACGATCATTTCCCGCTTCGACTCTCACCGGATGTGATCTGGATTACGCTGGTGCGCGGCTTTGCACTTCATGTAAATGAAAACGCTGAGTCTCTGCGGCATCATTTTGTTTCGCATTCGGGCAAGAAGGAACTAATTGTTAGCCGAACGGATTTTTCACCAGGTGAAGAAAATCCATGGCCAGAAGTGTTTTCTGATTTCAATCAGCAGATTGCGGATCACACCGGAGGATTATCTGAACTGGTCCAGGCTGATTTCAGCACAACCGGACCGGTGGAACGAGCCGTCTCTAGTCTGATGGCAATGGAGACATTCAAGTCATACTTCGAGTACATTTTATATGCAGGATGCGGGATACCTTCGATTACGCTTACCGGAACAATTGAAGACTGGGAGAAACTGCGGCACTGTGTTCGACGATTTGCGGACTATGGACTAAACGATTGGATCAGTGCGCTCGACCCGATTCTTGGAGAGTTTGTTAATGCTAAGAAAGGGCAGGTGAATACAGAATTCTGGAAGTCCTTGTTTCGTTATAACAGCGGATCAGGGCCTGCGGTGATGACAGGGTGGGCCAATGTGCTGTTTCCCTATTTCAAGGATAACAATTCCGAAAAGCTCTACCCGAATCCCTATCTGAGTGACTGGAACGAGCGATTGAGCATTGATGACCAGCAGAATTGGAAGGAACGGTGGGATAATCCACAAGGCGTCGGATTGTCAGCGATCCCGTCCTGCTTCACGTCCGTTCCACTCACAGTATTTTGGGGGGAACGAGAAACGAAGATGCGACTGGTTGGTGGCCTGCTTGGGGTTTCCCAGGATGATGAGACACTGGAAGTCGAACCCGAGTGTGGATGGGCCATTGTTTACGAAGAACCCGTCGATCCCCTTTCCACTGACTACCAAAGATTGGAAAACTTGCAACGCAACCGAGAATCAGACAAAAATTAATCAGCCACACTAAGGGAGAGCGACTACTGGCATGCTGGATCGTCCTCCGTCAAATCTGATACGAGACAGGTCAATAAACTGCGCCCAGACAATCAGTTCCACATCGATAGAAAAGACGAGCCAGACAAGCCGCAGATGAACATCGCGCAGGTCTTTTATAAAATTCAGATCACGAACACATTTCGGGAACTCTGACAGTCCCCGACAACTCTAACAGGCATGAAACACATCATTCTCCCCAGTCTGATTATTCTCGTAGCCTGCACCGAGACACATATAACGGATCATACGGTAGAGGTGATCTCATCTGAGGGGCGGACTACCTCTGAACCACCATCTCCGGAAATCGAAGGGCTGAGTTTTGGTGGAATCCCCTCCAATGAAGAGCGTGACGGTGAAGCACACACCGAAGAAATAAAATGGGACACAGGCATCGCTGACTTGGTTTCCGGCTATTCGAGGAGAGAAGTAATGGCACGCAATCATGTCAACAGGATTGAAAAGGGGAAGTCGAAAGATAACTGGCGGGACGCAAACGATTTCCTTCAGGACGACGGATCTGATTACTATCAGGTCTTTCAGTCTCTTCAGACACAGTTGGGCACGGAACAACTTAGAATCAGATGCACGGGACCGACGGGGACGAAACTCAGGTACGAAGCAGAATGTCTGGGCAAACTCTATGAGGTCGAATACGATCTCAAATCCGTGCAGATCATTAAAGTAAACAATATAAATCAATGACCCTGCGGCACCCTGAAAAACAGTAACAGGTTACCAGCCAGGCGTTCGTGTTATTTCGTGTTGTCCGTGGTAGCAAAAAATCTGAATGTTCAAAACGAAACAGCCCCGCGGGATCCTTCCTGTGGGGCTGTTTCTTGCACCATGCTCGTTCTTTCACGCAGGGATAATAATCCACGCAATCGAGTTGTCAATCCCTGTTTTTCATCTTATTGGGAGCAGTCGCTCATTCAGTCACGTAATGATTGACTACCACGAAAATTACGAAAACTCACGAAATAATCTGACCGGGAATCTATCAGGTCAAAACTCGTCGTCACCATCATGAAATCCACCCTCGAACAGGGCGATTATTTGACATGGAACCGACTCAAACAACATCGGAAAAAAACAATAACTTACCGGCAGATTAACAGAGATGATTCTGAAAGTTCACTACCAGCGCCCGACCTGCTTTCGTGTCATTTCACGTTTTTCGTGGTAGAAAAAATCGGGGCTGGAATCAGGTCCCCTGATCATGTACCTCAGTGATTGGCTGGGGTTTGTTGACTCGATCTTCTGCCGGCAATGTAAAGTAGAAAGTCGTACCTCTTCCGACTTGCGATTCAAGCCATATTTTACCGCCAGACTTGTCTACGACTTTTTTACAGATCGCGAGGCCAATACCAGTCCCCGAGTATTCATTCTTAAGATGTAATCGTTGAAAGATCTGAAAAATTCGCTCGTGAAATTCGGGCGCAATGCCGATGCCATTATCTTTGATATAAAACTTCCAGTGGGAACCTTCCGGTTCTGCACCGATTTCAATGACCGTCAGTTCTTCACGACAGTACTTAATGCCGTTACCGATCAGATTCTGAAACAGCTGTATCAGACGCTGTTTATCTGCCAGGACAACAGGGAGCGGCCGACAGATAATCTGAGCTTTGTTCTGCTCAATCGAATCAGAAAGATTATATAACGCTTCCTGACATGCCTGGTGGGCATCAGTTGGCTGGGGATCGTATCCGAGTGTGCCGATTCGAGAAAATTCAAGCAGGTCATTCACCAGTTGACGCATCCGGACTGCACCATCAATCGCATAGCCAATCCACATCCGACCGTCATCATCTAATTTGTCTTCGTAATCATCTTTCAGCATCTGGCAGCAGGAAGCGACCTTGCGGAGGGGTTCCTGCAGGTCATGTGAAGCAATATATGCAAATTGCTCCAGTTCGGAATTGATGCTTTCCAAGGCAAGGTTCGACCTTTTCAGTTCTTCAGATTGTCGTTGATTTTCTGCTTCAGCAATTTTCCACTTTGAAATATCCACGACCGAACAAATCACGGCAGGTCCAGATCGAGTCGTTTGAACGTAATTGATAAAGATTTCGACAGGGAATTCGTGTCCGTCTCCATGCAGGCCGATGAGATCGCGCCCTACATCCAGATGGCGAGATTTACCATCCTTAAAAAAAGAAGCAACCTGTTGTGGATGTTGTGGACGATATCTTTGGGGAAGTAGTTTCTCGATCTTCTCTCCCAGTAATTCCTCTTTTTTATAGCCAAAAAAGTTGGACGTAGCCGGGTTGGCGATGATGATCTCGCGCTCCTGATTAATCATGATCATAGCCACCGGCGACTCCTCGATTAACAGCTCAAACTGTTCATGCACGAGTTGGATATCGGATTGCATTTTTGAAGAGAGGTGGTGGATGCCGACCAGCAAGCCGATGAGGAGACACGAATAAGAAGCAATCTTCATGATGTGTGCCAGGTCAAACATCGCATCGAAAAGAGCGAATGAACGTGACATGACCACTACCTGACAAATTGTTCCAATGAGTAATGACATTACGATCCAGTATTCAAATGCGTCGTGTTGCCAGTCCCCCTTCCGGTAATAGCCAATGAGAGCCAATAGAAAAAACACTCCGGCAACGATTTCTTCAGGTCGACCCAGAAAGAATTCAGGATAATACGCACGGGGTAGTGGAACAAAGATGAAGAACAAAAAACTGAATAGAGTCAGGATCGCGGTTACGGCTAATACGCTACGGTCACTGATTTGTCCCGCTTTTCCTAATTTCTGTTCCCGCTTCCATGCCCAGAAACTGAGATACATAAAACCTGCCAGATAGACTCGCGAAGCATTCCAGCTCCAGGGGATTAACGACTTGGGGGGAGAAGGGAAATGATCCTGAAAGAAGGAACTGGTGACGAGGCAATGATAACTGTCGAGCAGCGCCACGCCGAGGAAACCCATGCTCACAAACAGGTACAGGTTATTTTTTTTTGAATAAAAACGAACGAGGGATAAGGCCGCAACAAAAAACGCCAGCATTGTTGCCACCACTTCCATAGTGGTGTGCAAGTGTTGTGAGCCTCGATAGACCGAGTGTTGGAGCAGAACAGCAAAGGCAAGGCAGAAGCTAGCAGCGATCGTGTATACCCAAATCTTCAGGTGTTGTTTTTGCTCAAACGTCATGTTCGATGCCTTCTTACGTGAATCTCTTCCAGATATGTATCATCGAGTTGTGTGAAATGAATCAGCCGGTCTCAATCAAAGTCCCGCATCAGGTACATTCAGCTTATAGTCTCAGATCCATTTTGGTGATAGGTGGGCTTTGTCTGGCAATTGATGGTGAAGTGGAATACCTCATGGTAACTAAGGTTAAACCCTCGACCATCGAATTTGGGTTAAAACCCTCATTACATTGTTCTCACGTGTAATACATGCTGCTTAATGAACTTAAAGAGACACGCGCTGTAAAGGCAATCAGCGAATACAGAAATGAATAGAATAATTATCTGGTTCTGGTGCACGTGTCATATGCTTTTTCAGGGCCTGGATGATTTCGCAGTCTTAATAAGCATCAGGAGAAAGATCATGAAAGAGCAAATTCAAGCAGCGAGTACAGACCTGTTGGAACCCACATCCCGTACGACCATTCTTTGCGTTGACGACGATCCTGATATCACATGCGCGATTCAAAAGATATTATCCAATTACGACGTGGACGTGATCAGTGATTGCTGCGGACGTCTTGGTACGTGGGACGTTTACAAGAAGAAACCGGATTTGATCATCACTGATCTGCGAATGCCGGATGGAGACGGACAGCACTTACTGGAGGAGGTAAAAGTTAATGCGCAAACCTCACACATTCCGGTCATTGTGCTGACGGGACAGCGGGATGCCCATCTACCAGGTCGGTTGCGACATCTTGGTGCTGCCGGTTTTCTGCAAAAACCGGTGCATTACACCAGTCTCCTGGCAGAAATCAGACGTTTTGTTTCGCTGACATCTCTTGATTGGGCCACGGCAAATAAAAACGGATTAGTCTATAAGCAGACTGAAATTCAGACCTTCCTGGAGTATGAAGATGAATAAAGAGAACCTGCGAGTACTATTGATCGAAGACGACCCGGTTGATCATCAGTTGATCAAACTCAGTCTGTCAAAATCGGCATCAGCCTTTGAACTGGTCTGGGCGCAAACCCTCGAATCTGGCTTGTTAAAATTTGGGGAGAGCACATTTGATGTGGTCCTGACAGACTTATCATTACCCGACAGTTTCGGCCTGGAAACGGTAAAGAAAATCCGCGATTACAATCGAGATGTGCCGATTGTCGTGCTCACGACACTCAACGACAACGATGTTCGATTAATCGCGCTCTCCGTGGGGGCTCAGGATTATTTTCTCAAAGACGAAGCTTCACCGCATATGCTGGAACGGGCAATCCACCACGCAATTCAGAGGCAGGAAAGCGTGGTGGAAAATCAGCGTCTTTTGACGGAAGTCGAAACGAGCCGGGAACTGCTTCTGAAACAGAAAGTGCTGCTGAAAAAGAAAAATCGGCGTTTGCGCAGACTCAATAAAACAGCACATCGTTTTGTCGACAACGTATCGCACGAATTTCGCACTCCTCTGACTGTGATCAAGGATTATGTGTCTTTAGTCCGCGAAGGACTGGTGGGGAAAATTAACGAGGAACAAGGTCAAATGCTGGATATTGCGAGTATCCGTACTGACGAACTTAACAACATGGTCGATGACATGCTCGATGTCAGTAAACTGGAGGCGGGCCTGCTGGGAGCATGGAGACGTCCCTGCCAGTTGCCTGACATTATTGAGTCTGTTTGTGCTCCTCTGGCAAAAAAAGCGGCTGTTAAGGGAATTCATTTCGAAGCGGATGTCGATTCGGGACTCCCGGCGATTTACTGCGATTCGGAGAAGGTCGGCCGCGTGATTGTCAATCTGGTTACGAATGCCATGAAATTCTGTGGCAATCCGGGAAGCGTACGGTTGTGGACTGAAGAGAGGGCGGACCAGGGAGAAATAATCATTGGAGTTACCGATAATGGCCCGGGCATCGATGAAGAAGGGCTGGCGGAAATCTTCCAGCGCTTCAGACAACTCAAAACCCAGCTTAACAGCAGCACTAAAGGGTTTGGACTGGGATTGAATATCGCCAGGGAATTAGTCGATTTGAATTTTGGTGAAATGTCAGTGGCAAGCCAGGTGGGAACAGGAACCACGTTTTCATTTAGCGTCCCTCTGGATAATCCCTCCAGTGTGATGACACGCTATCTGGATCGTACTCAAAGGTTAACCAGCAGCGAATCCGTGGTGGCCCTGGTCTTTGCACGAATTGATGAAGAAACAGCCGACACGGATAAAGAAGACATGGACGCTTTTTTCAACTTCTTACTACGCACAAATGATCTTTTATTCCGAACGGGCAGCTGTGAATGGCTGTTTGTGCTCTCAATTCCCTGCCTGGAACTTTCTGAATTTGTCAGCAGACTTGAGAGTGAGTGGCAGAAAACAAACCGGAATCGACCTTTTGGGCCCTTGCCCGGTTATCAGTTAAACATTGAGGGCAAATGGAAAATAAAGGCAGATTCAGAAGCGATCCACAGACACTTTTGCAGAATCACACAGCAGTCGAGCGTCTGTACATAACCCAGTCATAACGAATGAGTTAATACTGGAAGTGATTATCTGGCGAATTCTGACTCGCAGGATGGGCTTCAATTCGTTGACCTGTAAAGGTCCGGAATCCAATTTTTTAAGGGAGCAGGCACATGCAGCGTCGAAAGAGAATATTACTGGTCGATGATGATTCAGATATACTTCGCGCCACCAGTCTCAGGTTGACAGTTGCCGGTTTTGAAACGTCTACCGCGCTCAATGGAATGCAAGCAGTCGCGAATGCAACTGAAGATCAACCGACGGCTATTGTCATGGATGTGAGGATGCCTCAAAAGGATGGCCTGACCGCACTGGATGAACTGAAACAAAAATCAGATACACACCAGATACCGGTAGTGATGCTCTCCGCGAGTCTCGTGGACAGGGAAAAAGCATTGGACGCCGGCGCAAGCTATTTTCTAAGTAAACCATATGAGGGTTGTGAACTGATCGAGGCTGTCAACGCGGCGATTGATCAGGCAGAATGTGATGAACTGCCGGGTTCAATTTCTGCCACCCCAGACATGAAAGTGAAGTACAGATATGACAGATAAAGTGGTACTGATTGCCGATGATGACCATGAGTTATCACAAGCTCTAGCCATTCGGCTGAGAGGCTTAGGCTATACCGTGATGCGATCTCCCGATGCCTCTCACGCACTCATTGGTGCGATGAGAATCAAGCCAAACCTGATCATTCTGGACGTGGACATGCCCAGCGGAAATGGTCTGGCAGTGTGTGAAATGTTGAACGGTGATGAAAGCTGCCATGGAATTCCAGTGATTATTCATACGGGCCACTCAGATACCGAGACGATTCAACGTTGTAAACAACTCGGGGCGGTCTATATCCAGAAATGCCCTGGTTCCCCAGCAACGATCACCGAGATCGCCAGGGAATTTCTGCAGCTTGATATCCAGCCAGTTGTTGAACCGGTAGAAGAAGCTCAAAAAACTGCGGAAACGCGAGATCTCAGCCTGTCCTACATCAAGTCGATGGGCAAAGCAGAGTATGAAGTCTCAGAAGCAGATGGGAATCCGATGGATTCGGCTTCAGAAGAGAATGCCACGGATCCAGCCCAGGAGGCAGACTCGGCCTCCCAGAATTCCTGCGACAAGCGGCCTCCGATTGTACTGTCAATTGATGATGATCGTGATATTTCTAAAGCGCTGCAAATGAAACTCAAACCGCACGGCGTAGAGTGTCTGTCTGCTTTCACTGGTGATCAAGGTTATGAAATGGCTGTAGAACACATGCCTGATGTGATTATCACCGATCTGGTACTACCAGAAGCGGAGGGCATTTATATTGTGCGCCGTATCAGGTCGAACCCTTTACTCAGTGAAATTCCAGTAATCGTTCTGACTGGTCAAAGCTATCCGGCAATCAAACATCAGATATTGAGTCTGGGAGTGGAAGCGTTTCTGACGAAACCCGTTCCGATCAATGAACTGATCAAAGAATTACAGAGTGTGATCCCAATCAAATATATGCTCACACAGGAAACGGCAACAATTTCATTTAACAACAATGACGACAAGGTAGCGTCAATGGCATGAGATTAAGCCTGATCTAAAATAGTCATCTACTGAATTCAGTCCGGGAATGGTAAGATCCAGCGCCACAGCGATTTTATTTAGATCTCTATAAAAAATACATCACTCGTGAGAGTTAATAATGAGCACTGCAGATTCAACTGACAATCTAAAACAGACCAGGACAACGCGACGCACTTTCCTTAAGAACACTCTGGCTTTGTCGAGTGGGGTGGGAGCATTTACGAATGCTCCTTATGTGTTTGCGCGTCATCGTACGAAGTTACGGATTCTGGGTACGCATGTGACGCTGCAGGAAGAACTGCGTAAAAAAGCGCAACAGGACCTGGGGATCGATATTGAATTTCAGCCAGGTGGCAGTGCGTCTGTTTTGCATCAGGCTTCCACTCGTCCGGCATCGTTTGACCTGTACGAGCAGTGGTCGAATAGTCTGAAAGTCTTATGGCAGGCCAATGCAATACAAGCAATTGACATCGGACGACTCAAATACTGGAATGAAATCAATAATCTCACCAAAACCGGGCGCATCACGACAGGAGCCAAACTCGGTGCTGGTGATGCTCCCTCAAAACTGTTGTATGTTCAGAAAGATCACTCACTGAGTTCTGTTCCCAGTCAACAGGTCAGCTTTCTGCCTTACGTCCACAATGTGGATTCCTTTGGCTACAATGCAGGTGTGATTCCGCGTGGCCTCCCCTATAAAACAGAAAGCTGGAGTTGGCTGCTGGATGAACGCTATGCAGGCAAGGTGGCACTCGTCAATGCTCCATCGATTGGATTGTTTGACGCCGTACTCGCGGTCCAGGCGAAAGGCTTAATGAAATTTAAAGATATAGGAAATCTTTCCAGAAACGAAATTGATGAGCTGTTTGCGATATTAATCGAACTCAGGTACCAAGGTCATTTCCGGGGTGTCTGGAGTTCCGTGCCCCAGTCGGTGCGACTGATGCAGCGTAAGGAAGTCGTAATTGAAAGCATGTTTTCGCCTGCGGTATTCGATCTCAAAGGACAAGGGATCGATTGTGTCTATGCTGCCCCTAAAGAAGGCTATCGTGCCTGGCATGGTGTGATGTGCCTTTCTTCTCAAACTCAGGGAGCAGTTAAGGATGCGGCTTATGATTATATGAACTGGTGGCTGTCAGGCTGGCCTGGTGCTTTTATTGCGAAACAGGGGTATTACATTTCCAATCCGGAGCGTTCACGTTCGCTGCTTACAGATAATGAATGGAACTACTGGTATGAAGGAAAACCTGCCCTTACGGATCTTGCCGGAACTGATGGGCGAGTCGTAGTAAAGAAAGGTGAAATCCGTAACGGAGGCTCCTATCTTGAACGTTTCAGTAATGTGGCTGTCTGGAATACGGTGATGGATACTTATGAATATTCTCTTCTGAAATGGAACGAATTTCTCTCGGCTTGAAGGATTGTGGAATTGAGTATTACGCCTGGCGCAGGCTGAATGATGCCCGAAGTAGACTGAATCATGATAGACAAGATTAAACCAAAACGAATGACGAGCCTGCAGTGGAAAATCTACATCGGTTTTGGTGGGATGATTCTGCTTCTGATTTCGAATGGTATTTTAGGTATTTACGGTCTAGGCAATGCGATGCAGAGCTTTGATCAATACCGCGATGTAGAAAAAACCTATAACGAATCTCTGGCCATCGATCGCAATGTGCAGGAACTGAAACGCCGTGTGAATCAGTATATTAATACCGGCCATTCTTCGAACCGCGATGCCGTGCAGGTGACATATGGAAAACTGCAGAAGCAGGTCAGCGGTCTCCTGTCTGACGTGAATGACGAAGAGATCAGTGAGTCGTTAATCATTATGAAGTCACATCTGGAGGGGTATTTCAAGAATTTCACACTAGCAACGGAAGAACGCCAGCTGCGGACGTCCCTGGTTCAAACATCTCTTCCGGAACAGGGGCAAAGAGTACAAGTGAATCTGGAAAAGCTGGAAGCGCAGGCACATGCCAGTCCCAAAGAGACGAGTCGACATTATCTGGCTGCGTTATCCGCTCAGCGTTTTTTCGCGCTTGCTGAAAAAAATGCATTACGCTATTTTGCCGAACCCAGTACACCTTTTGTCGATAAAACTTTAAGTTCGCTTCAGGACACTCGCTCGATTATTGAATCCATTCAAGCCGAGGCGCTCAAGTCTGAAACAGGACTCGTAAATGACCTTCTATCGCAATTGGATGAGTACGAAAGAATTTGCCTGAGAGCATTTCAGGCAACGCGAAGTTATCTCTATCTGGTAAATGTCGTAATGTCTGGTGAAGCTTCTGAGTTTGCCTATTATTCGATGCAGATTAAAAACATCGCCGAGAGCAAGCGGACAGAGATCAATCAGGCCACCATCGTGCACACACAGAATATTAAAAATATCACAACGATCGCGATTATTGGAGCCTTGCTCATCGGATTATATTATGCCTGGCGACTGGCATATTCTGTCGTACAGCCGATTACAGCAATGACAAACACATTCAGAAGACTGGGAGCCGGTGAAACACTCATTACGATTCCGGCTACAGATCGTAATGACGAAATCGGGGAGATGGCAATTGCTGCAGATATTTTTAATAAGCAGAACTTCGTGACTAAAAACCTGCTGCAGCAATCGCAGACATTAAGCCAGGAACTGATACAAAAAACCCGGGAGCTGGAAATGATCAACTCCGAACTCGACAATTTTGCATATATTGCTTCCCACGATCTTAAGTCTCCTCTCCGAGGCATCGACCAGCTGGCTAAATGGATTCAGGAAGATTCTGCCGAGGAACTTTCTGAAGAATCGTGTGTCAATCTGAATAAGCTGCAGGGGCGAATCAGAACCATGGAGACACTGCTGAATGATTTGCTGGAATACTCCCGCATTGGTCGAATTACCGGTGAATGTGAACGAACTGATACGGGAGCCATGCTCAAAGAAATCAGTGATCTGATTGATAATCCAGAGAAAATTCAAATTACCATTGCCCCTGATATGCCCGTTCTGAATACCTTTCGCACACCACTGCGGCATGTCTTTCTCAATTTGATCACCAATGCCGTCAAGCACCATGATCATCCAGAAACGGGAAAAATTGATATCGATTATCGGGAACTTCCCGATTTGTATGAGTTCAGCGTCAAAGATAACGGGCCAGGGATTGATCCCAAGCATCACGATAGAATATTTCAAATGTACCAGCGCGTAGGCAATACTAATGCTGAAGGGAGTGGAATGGGCCTGGCAATCATTAAAAAACAGATCGAGACGCTGGGAGGCAAAATTTCTGTTGAATCGGCGGTGAAGCAGAATACGATATTCCGCTTCACATGGCCCAAAAAATAACCTATAATATAATGAGGAGTTTTTAAGTACTTAAGGATTACAAAAATGCTGCAAAATCGGTTTTCAATTCTATTAGTTGAAGATGATGACGTCGATCGTGAAGTGGTCAATCGGGCCATTAAACGTCAGGAGTTGGGTTGTAGCTTGTATACAGCCTCTGAAGGGGCGGAAGCCTTATCCATACTGCGTGGGGAATCAGCAGATAAGCTGAATGAAGATTTTGTCGTTCTGCTTGACCTGAACATGCCCGGGATGAATGGCCTGCAGTTTCTGGATGAACTTCGGGAAGACCCTGAACTTAGCCATACCATCGTATTTGTTCTTTCCACTTCAGAGCATCCACGCGATATTGCCAAAGCCTACAAAAAAAATGTAGCAGGATATTTCAGTAAAACGCAGGTCGACTTACTGGTCAAAATGCTCAGTGATTATGCCCAGGCTTCTCTGTTTCCAAATCCTCGGGTGATGCAGAGCATCCATTAGTAAGGGCTGTTCCTGTCCCTTGTCTTCAGTGCGCGCCATGGGTCCGGCCTAGTCACTCCCGCCCGCCTAATCACTCCCCACAGTGGTCGATTAACCAGCCCCATATCAATAAAAAAAGGCAGGGCACAATTATCCTGCGTCCCGCCCCCTTTGGTTCTCCGGTAAGAATGATATCGTCGCTGCTACTGCCGCTTACTCAGGCCACGGAGATTTCTCGGTCGCCAGGGAATAAATCACGGACTTGGAATTGCAGAATTCGTGGGCTGCTTCGATGAAGCCCAGTTCCGCTCCGAACCCACTCTTTTTGTAACCGTAGATCGGCACGTTCGGTCTGAGGTAACCGCCACCATTGATGGAGATCCGCCCGGCCTGCAATTCGCGCGCGACCCGCAGGGCCCGTGTTCCATCGGTGGACCAGATGTTGGCCATTAAGCCGAAATCGGAATCATTGGCGATGCGAATCGCTTCCTCTTCCGTTTTAAATGTCATGACGCTTAAGACCGGGCCGAAAACTTCTTCCTTCGCCACAGCCATGTCGGGGGAGACCTGATCGAAAATAGTTGGCGGATAGAAGCAGTCCAGTGGATCATCGGAGATATCACCCGAAAGGACTAAGCGTGCGCCTTCCTGTTTCGCCTGTTCGACGCGATTCCGCACAAAATCACAGTGCGTTGGTGTCGCCAGACAACCCAGGTGCATTTCGGGATCGGTCGGGTCACCCTGTTTGAGACTCTGGGCCTTGGCGATAATCCGCTCCAGCAGTTCATCATGCTGACTCTCATGCACCAGCAGTCGCGAGCCAGCCACGCAGATCTGACCCAGGTGACAGAAGATGCCCGTGATCACACCATTGACAACATGATCCAGCGGCGCATCCGGAAAGACCACGCTCGGAGTTTTGCCGCCGAGTTCCAGCAGCACCCCTTTCATTCCGTCCTTGGCCGCTTCCATTAGCTGCGCACCGGTTTCATACCGTCCCGTGAAGGCAATTTTGTTGATGCCTGGATGTTTCACGAGAGCCGTCCCCGCTTCCGCGCCGGTACCGTGAATCACATTAATCACGCCGGGAGGAAAGCCCACTTCTTCGGCCATTTTCGCCAGCATCAACGCAGACAGGGGAGAGACTTCAGAAGGCTTCAGCACCACCGTATTGCCGCAGGCGAGAATCGGCGCCAGTTTAATGGCGGCGTTGGTCATGGGATAATTCCAGGGAACAATTGCCGCGATCACACCCATTGGCTCGCGAAACTGCATCGTCACATTGTCCGGCAGCCCTCCATAAGAATGTCCGGCAATTTTGTCTGGCAGTCCCGCATAACTTTCGATCACGTCAGCCCCGCAGGGAATGTCAAACCCGAGCGTATCACGAATCGGCTTGCCGATATTGACCGTATCGGTCATCGCAAGATCTTCGGCGGATTCTCGAATGCGTTCTGCCAGCTTATACAGCAGCCGCCCGCGCTGCAGAGGATCCATCCGCGGCCATTCTCCCTTGTCAAACGCACGGCGGGCCGCAGTCACGGCCAGATCGACATCACTGGCATTCGCCAGGGCAATCTCCGCCAGCGGTTCACGGGTCGCCGGGTTCGTGATCGTCCAACTGGTCTCAGAACGACCGTCGACCCATTTTCCATCAATATACATCTTATCTGGCCAGGCTGGCATGTTCTTATTTCCTTACTGAAGTGATTAAATCTTGGGCGGTCTGATCGTTTCGCGGTTTGACGTTGACCAGAGCAGGAGCAGTATTATCTTAACAAAGCTAACCAATCCAGGGCAACAGTTCGAGAGAGTTTGTGACCAGACACAGGAACGACATCCATGCATTAGAAATCTATCTAACGCAGTTTTAAACGATACCAGACTAAACGTAGCAGCAAATGGAAACAATAAGCAGGCACCGCTGGCCCCTTTTACTCTGCCCTGAAACAGCGCGGCAGATACCAGCCCTGTTTTCGTGCCCTTTCGTGTTTTTCGTGGTAGAAAAAACGGAGAAGTTTCCCCCCGTTTCATTCCGCCTCCCGCTCCGCCGTAATCTTCCGACACAGAATCGTTTTCCGTTTCACGCCACTCTCATCCGGATAGTAAAAATCACTGTAGAAGAGCAGGGCACTGTTCTCGTCCAGAGGCACGATCTCCGGGTTATTGCAGGAGCCATCCCAGTCATGGAACGTCGGATCAGCCACCGGTTTGTTGGCCAGGCCGCTGCGATCACCGGGCGTCATCACGACCAGCGGTTCAGTCCACTCTGTTCCGCTGTCGTTGAGCGCAGCCCGCACGAATGTTCCCGGACGGGCATAGCACAGCAGCGTCACCCCATTCTCGAGTCGGCATAATCGTGGCAGAATCCCGACCTTGTCAAACTTCACCGGCTTCGACCAGGTTCGTCCGTCGTCGGTCGAACGCGTCATATACATCGGGTCCCATTCCTTGCCGGTCGAAGCATACCAGGTCGACCGCAGGAACCAGACAATCGAGCCGTCCGGCATAAACTCAAAATCGCTGTCGCTGAATCCACCACTCTTGTAAGGGAACGCGTGGCCGTTCGCTTCGTACTCCAGATGCGACTGCCGCTGGAACGTTTTACCGTTGTCCTCGGAACGGAAGATTTCCGCAGAGTAGTAAGGGCTGTACTGCCCGTTCTCCGGATTGAGATGTCCCTCACCCGAAAATACACTCACCCAGATCGCCCCGTCGGGACCCAGTTTGGGATTGCCCCGCGGAAAGATCGACTTCAGCACCTTCTTCCCATTGCGACTGACGTGCACCACCCGCGTTAGAAACGGCCAGTCCACCTGAGCATGTTCCAGCACCGGCTTCGTCTGTCCTGCGGGAATTCGATACAGGGTCCATTCCTTTTGGGACAGACTTGGCGGCAGGCGATCGGCGTTAAATGCATTGATGGTTGTGCCTCCCATCCAGAAGGTCATGCCATCGGGAATCGGCAGCGTTCCTTCCTCCGCCTGCTTTGAGAAAACATAACCAGGCGTGTATTTGTTCCAGGGAATCTGCTGGTACTCGCTCACGTCGACACCTGATTCCGGCGGAAGGTAGACCCGGTCACCATTCGTTAGCAGCAAGCCGCACTCCTGCGCGACCGAATCATCGATCTCTTTCCACGTCACACCCTGATCGCGACTTTCAAACCAGAGAGCTGTCGCACCGTAATTGCTGATGTCGTCGTTTTTCACATGCACGGAAACAACGAACCGGTCTTTCAGCCGATAAGGACGCGGAAACTGGTACGGCCCCCAGAGCTGCTCCTCCGGCCGAATCCCCCGCACGATGACATGCGGTTCTCCCATCGTCAGCTTGATCCGCGGCGCGGATTTCTCCTGAGCGGCTGCGTTGGTCGAACAGGCAATCACAAATAATAAACAGAAGATGAAGCGCATGGTGATTCTCATTTTAGTTTGACTTGAAACGTGTCCAGACCCCATCGTACACGCGTCCCACAGCGCATACAATGAATGCAGAAATGGCAACCCATTGATTTGTTTCACCTGCCAATCTGCGATTTATGAGAACAGTCGACCGGTGCCATCTGGCGGCTCGCCCGACAGTGCGCATCAATTCAAGTTCTCCCACCATTAATGGATGGGGCCAAATAAAATTAGGGCCGAGCACAGCGAGCAGGAGGTCCCAGAGCAATCAAACACAAGAGGAAGATTGTCCCCACTGCTGTAAAAATCAGGTGCAGTCGCCCACCTACCCGCACCAATTCACAGGCGTGGGTTGACAGCAATTTTACACACGCCTATCTTGAAATTCGGGTCAGGTGAACGTAAATCTTGCCCCGGAAAACTTTCTCGTGATGCTGTGGGGATCAAGGCATTGAAAAACAAGGTTCGCTATACGGCTGTTATACTGCTCACCCTTGTTGCTGTCGGCGTAATCGTGGGCAGCATGCTCTGGAACCGGGTGGAACAGCAGTCAGACTGGCAACCATTCGTACTGACGCCAACCGCATATCCGGAGACCACTGGTTCAAATCTCGACGGCCACTTCTATCTCGACAAAATTCAACCGATTTTCAACCGGCGTTGTATTGTCTGTCATGGCTGTCTCGATTCGCCCTGTCTGCTTAAACTCACCTGTTACGAAGGGCTGCTCCGCGGAGCCCGCAAAGTCAATCCCGACGCCACACACCTGTTTGCGGAAAAACCGGTACGCTTGCATGACCAGCCCTCTCTGGCGGCCTGGCGCGAGCAAGGCTTCTGCAGCGTCGTTGAACAACAGGGCCCGCCTGAAGAACGCCCCGCGAAGAGCATTCTGTTCCGCATGCTGGTCGCCGGCACCGAACAAAACCAGCCCCCCTTTGATGTGCAGCCGCTCGAATCGGTCTACAAGTCCGTCAACGAACACATTTGCCCGTGCGAACAGGGTATCGACGCTTATCTGAAACAGCGACCGACCGCGGGCATGCCCTTCGGCCTGCCTGCCTTGTCACCAGAAGAGAATCAGCGGTTTTCCGAATGGATCTCCGCCGGCTCACCAGGACCCACGGCCGATGTGATGGCCGAGGTCGAAAAATTAGCGCAGCCGGAAGTCATCGCCCGCTGGGAAGCCTTTCTGAATCAGCAGGCCCCACTCTCGCCGCTGGTCAGCCGCTTTATTTTCGAACACGCTTTCCTCGCGACGCTGCATTTTGAAGAATCGCAGGGTGAATACTTCCGCCTCGTGCGTTCCACTACCCCGCCGATCCAGGTCAAAAACGACGAAGACGGAAAACAATTCGTCGTGCCGAGTCCGGTTCACGAAATCAAGACGGCCCGACCTTATGACACACCCTATCTCAGCGGCGTCGACCAGATTTACTATCGATTGAAAAAAGTCACCGAAGCGCGGGCCCAGAAGTCAATGTTTGTGTGGCAACTGAGCGACGCCAGACTGAAACGCCTTAAGGAACTCTTTTTTCAAGTCGATCCGGTATCCGGTAAGAGTTTGACGCCCGGCTATTCGAGTCACAACCCCTTCGAAGTCTTCCAGGCGATCCCTGCCCGGTCGCGTGCCCTGTTTCTTGTGGAAAATTCGCACTTGATCGTCAGCGGCATGATTCGCGGCCCGGTCTGCGTTGGTAACCTGGCGACCTACGCCATTAAAGATAATTTCTGGGTCTTCTTCGTCGACCCCGCTCACGATCCCTCCGTCCTCAAGCCGGAACTCGGACTCCAGTCGTGGAATGATTTCATGGATTACGGCATCAAGGGTAACGCCGTCTACAATGAAGCCTATAATCGGATGCTCGATAAATACAAGCCGACCGGCTACCAGATCGACGATGTCTGGGATGGGAATCAGGAAAATTCAAATGCCTGGCTGACCATCCTCCGCAATGAAACCAACGCCACCGTCTTACGCGGGCGACAGGGCGGCATTCCACCCACATTCTGGATGATCGACTACAGTGGCTTCGAACGCCTCTACTACTCCCTGGTCGTCAACTACGAATATTATGGCAGCGTCGAACAAAAGCTCGCCACCTGGGAATTCATGAGTCGGCTGCGGCAGGAGTTCGAAGACAATTTTCTCCGCTTGCTGCCTGTCGACGATCGTCAGAAATATCGCGACCTCTGGACGCGCGGCATTGGACAGGAACTGCTCTTCAGGATGCCGTTTCCCGGCGAAGAAGCCGGACAGGGGATCGACATGCAAGGGCTGGACCCTATTTCAGGCGTGCTCAGCAAGATTCAACGCCGCTTCACCGAAGCCGTCAGTGGCCCGCACGACCTGCTCAATCCAGGCAGGAAACCGGACGTCAAACTGACGGACCCCGTGAATGACTTTGCCGGCTGGGAGGCGGCTGTTTCCACTCTCACCATGCGGACCCAGCTGAAGTTCACACAGTTTTTACCCAGCAACACGTTCATCCGTCTGACCAAACGAGAAGAAAGCCGCGTTTACTCGCTGGTCGCCAACCGCTCGTATGCCTTCAATAATGTCGTCTTCGACGAAAACGGCGCCCGACAACCCGACCTGGATACACTGAGCGTCTACCAAGGTCTTGTGGGAGACTTTCCCAATCTCATCATTGATCTGAAACTGGAGCAGGCTTCGGCGTTTCTCACCGAGCTGAACGCCGTCTCCACGACGGAGGAATGGACAGCCTGGAAAAACAAGTACGGCACACTCCGCAATACAGCCGCGTTCTGGACTCTCCTCGACTGGCTGACCGACTGGAACTTCCAGAACCGCCAACCCGACGCCGGTTATTTCGACCTGAAATACTACATGCTGCTCGATTCCAGGTATTGAAGGTCAGGACACCCGCGACGAAGGATGAGACAAGACCTGCGCATACAGGAAATAAATCGCAACAGAAACGTAGGGTGCGGACCCATGTGTCCGCCCGTCAGGCGAGCAGCAAACAGACAGGGAAAGCAAACCACACCGATCCTGGACTATGTCCAGTTTTACTGTAGCGTCTCCAGGGCCATTTGGACCGAGTAGAATAGATTGTGAGAAGCTATGGTTAAATGTGATGCGCTCTAATACCGGGACTCCCCCCTTTTACTTCAGACCCTGATAGTCTTTTCCATTAATACTGTGAATCACAGACCGCATCCAGGCATCCAGCCCCTGCTTCATCTGTTTCACTCGCTGGGCCTGTTCTGGATCTTGGGAAAGATCAGTCTTCTCCATTGGGTCATCACTTAGATTATAGAGCTCGTATTTTGAGCCGTTTATGCGATGCAGTTTCCAGGGCCAGTCGTTCCACGCGGCATGTCCGGTTGTGGTCTCTTTGGGAAACTGAGGGAATTCGTCGACGTCTTTGCGCATTCTGACAGGATCATGCGGTAAGGGGGCACCCGCCTGTTGCTTTTCCATGATCGCTTTCTGAATCTGATCGCTCCGGGTACCTTGTCCGCCCTGTAATTTATGCCAGAAACCCATCGGCTTACTCCGTTCGGCAACCGTTCCCGAAATGATGCCGCTCACATCCATTCCGTCAAGCGGGTGGGGCGCATACAAATCCACGCCGGCCATAGCCAGGAGAGTTGGATAGATATCAAAGGTCGCCACAGGGACCGAGGTGCGCCCCTTGAGCTGACGCGCGGGCCATTCGATGATTCCCGGTACGCGCAGGCCCCCTTCGTAGATGCTCCCCTTTTTCTCACGACCACCAGACGTTTCCTTGACCAGCCCGCCGTTATCGCTGCAGTACCAGACGATGGTATTCTCCGCCATGCCCATGTCCCTGAGTGCGCGTCGCAGACGCCCGACCTGCTGATCCAGTAACGTAATCTCGCGGTAGTACCCCGCGTGCCGTTTGCCCTCGTAAAGGCTCGGGCCTTCAGGCAATTCCGCGTGTGGGGCATGCGGAGAGGGGAACCAGACAACCGTAAAGATGGGACGATCGCCGTCCTTGTGTTTCCTGAGAAAGTCGAGCGTATCATCCATCAGGATCACCGAGCCTTTGCCCTGACGATGCTCGATCTTTCCCATGCGGCTCAAGTAGGGATCGTTGTCGAAAAAGTTGAGGCCGATCACCCATTCATCGAAGCCCATGCCGCTGGGGTTGCAGGGCGAGTCGGGTTGACCCGAACCCAGGTGCACTTTGCCGAAGATGCCGGTGATGTAACCGGCGGCTTTCAATGTTTCCGCGATCGTCTGCTCATGCGGACGCATGTAGCGTCCATGGTTGGTGACTTTGGTCCGATTCGGATTCCGCCCGGTCATCACGCTGGCCCGGGTCGGCGAACAGACCGGCGCACCGGCATAGAAGCGGTCAAAGACGAATGCGTCCTGTGCCATGGCATCGAGTTCCGGCGTCTTGACAAACGGGTGACCATTATAACCAGTGTCTCCCCAGCCCTGGTCATCCGCCATCACCAGAATGATATTGGGTTTACCAGAACTTTCCGCATTGGTCGCAAATGAGACTCCTGTCGCGACCAGGCTAAAAACGGCTCCCATTGCTGCTAACAAAACATGTCGATTCCGCATCATTGTCTCTTTTCTAATTTGAAGATAAAAAATCCATCTGAGCGTTATTTACGCATATGAAGTTCTGCCAGCATCTCCAGCAGATTGTCAGTCAGGATTACTGACGCATCTTTCTGGACGACGTTTGTGCCCAGCCATGTTTCATAACCACCGAGGCGATGCTGTTCGGGAGTGGGTAAATAGCCGTGTCGTCCGTTGGCCAGTCCGATCACCATCGTGCGCGCGAACGGGCTGCGATCCTTGATTTCCAGTCCGATCTCAACCAGTGTTTCAAAAGGGATGCCCACAATGGCATATTCACCAATGCGAATGGCCTGGATTGTGACGGTGAGCGAATCTTCTTCCCGTTCGTGAGCCTGGACCACTTTGCGTGCGTAGTTGACGGCTTTTTTAGGCAGCCTGGCGATTTCGTTCTTGTCTTTTAATGCGAGTACTTTTTGTGCTGCAGTCACATCTTCTGCAGTGGGGCGTCGGTATTTTAAGTCGACCCTTCGTTCCAGCATGTCGATGGTGAGATCACGTTCGTATGTATCAATTTTCTTATAAGCGAAATAAGCGGTATCGGCGGCTTTACTCGCCACAATCCGGACCTGCTCGAACGGCTCTCGCGGGGGGCGATTCACGAGAAAGGGGATATTGTTGATGTCTCCTGAGGCGCCATTCGACATCATGGCTACGAAGTCCTGGCCCGCACGCAGCCGACTGGGCATCAGGCGGGCGAACTCGCCAAAGTAGTCTGCTGAAGCATGCCTCTGGGGAATGCCTCCCACATAATGCAGCGCATAATTGGCCAATATGGCCAGCGGTTTTCGCTTCTGATTCTGTATGGAAAGGACCATCAACTCAGGATCAACAGGGCCAGCGGGCCGCTCCAGCACGGCCGCGCTGGTTCCCGGATTCATTTTTACGATGTCCATTTTCCCAAAGGGATTCGCGGGCATTTTACCGGGCTGCAGAAACCAGCGTCGATTGAAGACTTCTTCAGGGAGAGCATGAGACGCCATGCCCAGGGAAGCGGTTTGCTGTTGATCGAATGCCTGGATGATGGATTGGGCAAGTCCATTGATCAGAACGTCCCGATAAGCGACATCCCCCGGGGAACCTTCCGTCCGGTTGGAAGGCGGCGTTGAGTGCGAATGCGTCGATGAAATCAGGATTCGCTCAACGGGTATACCCGTTTTCTTAGAAGCGATCAGTTTTGCTTCGTTCAACATTTCGGGGGGAGCGCCGAGTGCATCGAGTACGGCAATCGCAACAATGGTCCTGCCATCATTCAGGACGATCGTACGGGCATGCAGCGGGTCATGGACAGCGTTTTGATCCATTGCTTTTCCACTTCGCAGGCTGACGGGAAACTGCTTTGGTGAAACATCGACTGCGGAGGCCCCTGCTTTCAGTTGCCCCGACTCGGCCATTACCTCGCTGGCAGGTTTCGTGGCACACCAGACGAGCAGCGTGAAGAATATTGTTCGCCAAAACATAGTATCTTCTTTCAGTCAAATGGTAATGGTTTTCCGGTTCACCGATTGTTACAAACAAACTGCTCCTGCCAGAATCACATTCGATTTCTGAATCCTGGATAATCTGCTGATTGATATGTTAACAGACAAGCTCAGAAGAATCACGAATCAAAATTCATGGATTACCATCATTTCTCAATGCAGAACGAATCACGAATTTGTTTACACTTCATCACGCTGACTCAATTGACGTATCGCGGACCGTTTATGTTATAATCGTGATTCGATCCAAAACGATTAACCGGCTCTGACCCATAATACTTCCCACTAAAATACTTAGCAGGAATCCCGCAATCATGACATCCAACTCAGATACCACCCGCCGCGAATTTTTGAAAACATCCGTTGCTGCCGCGTCCGCGTTCGCCGCACCTGCTTTTGTCCGCGGACAGAATTTGAACTCACAATTACAGTTTGCGGGTATCGGCACCGACGGCAAAGGGTATTCCGATATTAAGCTCATCGCCAGCCACGACAAAGTGAAATGCGTTGCTTTTTGCGATGTTGATTTGTCGCGGACCGCAAAGGTCAAGCCTTTGGCCCCCGAGGCTCCTGTCTACCAGGACTACAAAAAAATGCTGGATGAACTGGGCGATAAAATCGATGCCGTCTCGGTATCCACTCCCGACCATACTCACGCCATCATCAGCATGGACGCAATGCAGCGAGGAAAGCACGTTTACTGCCAGAAACCGTTGACGCGCACTGTGTGGGAAGCCCGCCAGATGCGATTGCAGGCAAAAAAATCAGGCGTCATTACACGGATGGGAAACCAGATCCATTCGCATTCAGCTTATCGCACCGCAGCGAAAGCGATTCAAGATGGCGTTATCGGGAAGGTGACAGCCATCCATTCCTGGGTTGGCACCACCGGCCATGGACGTAGCGGTTTGCTCAACAAGCCTGCGAATAATGAAGCGGTACCAAAAACACTCGATTGGAATCTCTGGATCAGCGTGGCCCCCATGCGTCCTTACGGCGGAAACCGGGTCTACCATCCCTTTACATGGAGAGACTGGCAGGACTTCGGCTCCGGAGCCATCGGCGATTTCGGTTGCCATTTACTCGACCCCGTGTACACGGCTCTCAAAATCACGGGCGACCCTATTAGTGTGCACTCGTCACACACCGGCATAAATGATGAAGTCTGGCCCGCCCAGGAAACCATCAAATACGTTATTCCCGGTACGCAGTATACGGCCGGTCGCAGCCTGCCGATTACCTGGTACGATGGCGGACGGCGGCCAGATAGCAGAATCGCCAAACTTTTACCCGGCCAGTCTCTGCCGAGCGGAGGCTCAATTTTCGTTGGTGAAAAAGGCAACATGATTCTGCCTCATTACAGCCAGCCGTTCGTCAACATCGAAGGCGTGAATATAGAACCGGTGGAAAGCCTAGACCATTATCACGGCTGGGTCGATGGTTGCCTGTCCGGAAAACAGCCCAGCGACGGGTTTGAATACGGGGGCCATCTGACCGAGGCCGTGCAGTTAGGAAATGTCGCCGCGTTCTTCCCCGGCGAAACCCTCGAATTCGATGGTAAAGCACTCAAGATCACGAACAACTCGGAGGCCAACAAATACCTGACGCGGGACTACCGCACCGGTTTCGAAATCGCTTCACTCTAGAATCCCGCATTCCTTAAGATAGAAAACGTCTTGTATGCAGTCTTTTGAAATTCGCCGTTTTGCAGTTTTACTGGCAATTCTGGTTGGAACGAACACCGTGCTGGCCGCCGATATGGAGTTAGCACAGCACATCACCGTTCCCGCCGGTTGGAAGGGGGAGCAGATTTCGCTGCCCCCTTCATTTGCTAAAGAAATGCAGTTCAAAGGGATCGAAGAAGCCCGGTTTTCGCCGGGCATGTTTCAGGAAAAATCGGACACGTTTTTCTCCTACTTCTTCGTATTTAAAATCAATCCCGGCAGTGAGCTGACACAAAAAAACATCGAACGCGAATTACTCACATATTATCAGGGGCTGTCGAGTGCCATCTTTAACAGCCGAAAAAAGAAAATTGATACCAGCGAGTTTACCTGCAAACTGACAAAAGTCATGCCCGTCGATCCACAGAAGATTTACCCCCAGGGGCTCACAGAATATGCGGCCACGGTCAATTGGACGGAACCATTTGTCACACAGAAACCGCAAACGCTGAATCTGATCATCCAGGCCTGGACAGGCAAAACAACCAAAGACGGCTATCTGTTCGTCTGCGTTTCGCCGCAGGACTTGAAAGCCAATATCTGGCAGTCAATGCAAACCATCCGCGACAAGTTTTACCGCAATCTGCAGCAGTAACTCTTCTCGATGAACACTGCTCCCCCCCGGTTGCGTTGAGCTAGAGCGCATCACATTTGACTATAGCGTCTCTTAATCTATGATACTCGGTCCCAATGGCCTTGGAGACGCTATTGTAAATCTGGACACAGTCTAATCCACCTTTCGGATGGCTCACCAATAGCCCGCTGATTCCTGAAAGCCGCAGTAATTGCCCTGCAATCTGTCACGACATGCCAGACCTGTTCGCATAAGGAAATAAATTAAAGATGATCTAGGGAAGCAGGGGATCAGAGCAAGCTCGCAAATCAAGTGTGAGCCCGAATACAATTCGGCCTGCGTGGAGTGCGCAGGAAATACGCATCGCTAAGATAGCACATGCTTTCGCTGGATACGGGTATCGGGGTTTGGTCTCTTTTGACCGTTCCAGCACTTTGGCTTACCATAACGTATCGAAGATTTCACCGTTGAGCAATTCATCTCGCAGTTTTCTGTTGAATGATACGATGTAGCCGTTTTCCCAGGGACTCCCCCGGTACACAAATAGCTCACTCAGGTTTTACGGAAAACTTTGAATGCTCAACATGCTTGCCACATCGATGCACAGGCACTCTCGTGGCGGTGCTGTAGCTCCGTTCAAAGCTGCTCCGGTTTTTGTCACCACTGACGGGAAAAAGTGATTTTGATTTCAAACACAACAATAACGAATTCAGCTTGGGCAGATTACGAAGAGTTCTGAGTAATTTAGTAGACTTTCGCGAAAACGAAGATTAACGCAGTTTCCTCATTAGTTCCAGGAACTCGAGTTGTCTCGCAGTGTCTGGATGCGATTATGAAGGGGCAGGGTATGTGTATCTGGTTTGACGCAAAGACGAACTGAGATGTCGCTATTACGAATTGGCATAGGTTAAGTTGTGCTTTATTCTCGGTTAAGATTCCAGTTTTTTTCTACAAACACTCCATCACTGATTGAGTGAATTTATTTATACCTTCTTACTTGAATCGAGGATTCATCATGCGCCGACGAGCTTTTACATTGATTGAGTTGCTGGTCGTGATTGCCATCATTGCCATTCTGATCGCGTTACTCCTGCCGGCTGTTCAACAGGCTAGGGAAGCTGCCCGCCGTTCTGCCTGCAAAAATAACTTTAAACAGGTAGGCCTGGCTTTACATAACTATCACGATACCCATTCCGCATTCCCCCCCGGCTCACTGATTGCAGACAGTACCTGCGGATTTTCCGTGCAGATCCGAGGCTGGGCCTGGAGCGTTTACATCCTGCCGTATCTGGACTTTGCCAACTTGTACAATCAGTACACGTTTTCCGATAACTATTACAACACGAGCGTTGCCGACTGGTCATTAGGCGCGACGCAGATCCCCGTCTATCTCTGTCCCAGTGATGATCAGGGGTTCGAACTGGTGTCCTGCTGCAGTAATCGGACTAATGGTGATTGCTCAGTTGGTTCTGCCGGCGATGCCTGTGATAAGCAGGATTTTGGTATCACCAATATGGCGGGCGTGGCAGACAGTGCGCAGCGTCGCTGCTCTGCGACGGCCAATCGTATGGGGGTGAATAAAAATGGCATCTTCTTTGCGCTCTCGAATACAAAAGTCCGGGACGTCATCGATGGTACTAGTAACACCTTTATCGTAGGAGAAGTACTCGGCGGAGGCCCTGGTTCTCATGACGGGTTTTATTGGAACTACAGTAACCTGGTTGACACGTCCGATGGCATCAACGGTTTTAACACGCGTCTGGGAACACCGCCGGGGAACTATCGGCTGGATGGGGCGCTGTCCAGTCGACATACCGGTGGTTGCCATATGCTGATGGCTGACGGCAGTGTGCACTTCATTTCCGAGAACATCGATGCGGGAGTTCTGGCAGACCTGACCACGCGTGCCGGTGGAGAAGTTGTTGGCGAATTCTAAGTTTAACTTTTCTATAAAATTCAGTATCAGGAAAAATGTGAACCAGTTACGGTTTCTTCCTCTGTTTAGCAATAAAGGTACACTGTAATGATTCGAAGCGGGCTGTTTATCGGATTATTAAGTCTGGTTCTGTCTGGTTGTGGAACACAACTCGGTGACGAACCATCGCGTCGGGTAGTTCAGGGAACCGTGATTTATGAGGAAGCACCGATCACGGATGGTCTCATCCGGTTTACCCCCCTTGGGGAACAAGGGGGGCCGGCTTCTTCTGCGTATATTAAAAATGGTACGTTCATCATTGATCATAAGGGGGGCGTTCCATTAGGGAAGCATCGTGTGCAGGTAGAAGCATATCGCCCCGTCGATAAGAAGGTGGAAGACAGCCCGATGGACGATGGTCCGTCCACAGAACAGTACCTTCCCGATGAGTGGAACTCCGCTTCTACACTGGAAATTCAAATTGAAGCGGGACAGGAACCGCATAAACACGAATTCAACCTGAAGAAATAGTCAAGCTGAAAGAGACGCTGTTTAATCAACTGACTCTGATTGCTTAAGGTCAGCTTCCCCCGAACCAGGCGGTTTTAATGTGTAAATCGTCAGGCCTTCGATCTGTTTTTTGCTCTGAGGCAGCAGCAGACTGAACAGCCAGCCGCTGAGGGCACAGGTCAGAATTCCAATAGCACCGTACAGAAAAAAATGAACGGTGCCCCGAAGCTGTACCTGGTAGAGCACGAATGCACTCAGCGAAAATCCGGCCAGAACTCCAGCCTGGGTCGTGCGGCGTGTAAAAATTCCCGCAATAAACATACCCGCCAGGCCTCCGCCAAACAGTCCCATGATTTTCAGAAACTGGTCCCAGATGGATTGCGTGTTCGCGCGGGCCAGGTAGATCGCAGTCAGCGTTCCGAAGATCCCCAGTAACACTGTCAGCCAGCGCGCCAGCCGCAAGGCACTGCGGTCGGTAGCCTGCGGGCGTAAACTCTGATAAAAGTCGGCAGTGATCGCCGTCGCCATGGAGTTCAGACTGGTATCCAGGCTCGACATGGAAGCAGCAAACAGGCCGGCAATCACTAATCCCGAGATACCGGCGGGAAGCTCATGCACAATGAACCAGGCAAAAATTTCATCGGTACGACCGAGCGGGTCGAGTCGTTCCGGGCTGGCCCGATAGAAGACCCATAAGCCGGTTCCCAGCGCAAAAAACAGCGTCCAGACCGGAATCGATGCGGCGGCGTTGAGCCAGATTCCCCGCGCCGCCTGACGTTCGTTGCTGGTGGTCAGATAGCGTTGAATCACCCCCTGATCGCTGCTGTAAGGAATGAGAAATTTGAACAGATTCCCGACAATCACAACGCCGATTCCCGTGGATGCCACATCCCAGGAATAATTCACTGCATGCAGTTTACCGGCTGAGAGACTTGCTGAAATGGCTGTCTCCATTCCGCCCGGGATTTTCGACAGTATGACAATCAGACTGACGAGGGCGCCCCCAATCAACACGAGAACCTGTATGACATCAGTCCAGATGACCGCTTCGATACCTCCCAGCGTCGTATACAATGTCGCCACGCAGCCGATGACCAGAATACAGGTATAGACATCCCAACTGCTGACGGTCGACAAGGCGAGGGCCGGCAGATAAACCACGACTCCCATGCGCCCCAGTTGGAACAGCAGAAACGCACTGCTGCCGACCAGCCGTGTGGGCAGTCCGAAACGGTGTTCGAGATATTCATAGGCTGTCGTCACTTTCAGGCGGCGATAGAAGGGGAGATAAAACCAGATCACCAGTGGTGCGACCGCCAGTATCATGAAGTTCCCCAGCAGGTAGACCCAGTTGGTGCGAAAGGACATGGCCGGGAATGCCATGAAGGTAATGGCACTCAACGAACTGCCGAGCAGACTCAGGCCGGCAGCCCACCAGGGAATGCGCTGGCCTGCCAGAAAGTATTCCTCGCAGTTCTGGTTCCGCCGGGCAAAATAAACGCTCATCGCGATCAGCATGACCGAATACAACCCGAGCACAATCAGGTCGGCTGTTTGAAAGCCTTGAGCAATACGCTGTGGATGTCCCCAGAACAGTGTTTCCGGATAGACCAACAGCACCCCTCCCTGCCAGTTGCAGGCGGACTGAAGTGCGTCTCGTGTCTGGTCAGCGGTTGGCTTTAAGATAAAAGGGGCGATGCGCCAGGTGTCGGTGATAGTGTGATAGAGCAGATCGTGGTCCTGCGCGGAATCAGCCGGCAGCAGGAAATGAGAGGGTCCCAGGTTAAGGGCCGGCTGACTGAAAGTACTGCGCGGCGCCGAACTGACGGGTTGCCAGCCTCCCTGTTTCTTGTAGAGATAGACTTCGGAAGATTGTTGCTGCAGCAGATACAAACTCCCGTTCTGAACCCGCAGTACAGGTTGCTGGAGCTGCTTGACAGGCAGATGCCATTCCTGCCAGTTGGGTTGCTGGTCTGCGTCGGCTGAAACATCTATCGACCAGCCTTTACTGTTGGCGCTGTTCTCAAGCCGGCCCAATAGATACAGCACATCGTTCAGAACAGCACAGGCGGTCTGTTGAATCGAATCCGGTAATCGTGGCAGAGTGGAAAGTTGCAGTCGTCCGTTACTGTCCCGGATCAGACGCACTTCTGCTGATGTTCCCCCGCTGCAGATAACGCCGGCTGTGGTGGATTGCAGACTGGCTCCCTGCTTGAGTTGGTGAAACAGCGTCGACCATTCTTTATCAGGGGCAAGGTCGACCTGCTGCCAGGTTGCTTCTGAGCCGGTGAGTGTGAAGATGCGATTATCTTCAGAGACGAACAGCAGTTGATTTTGCAGGACGGCATACTTGCCGACGGTCTCAGGTGCCGGCATGCTAAGTTCCTGCCAGTCCAGCGCAGCGGTTTGAGGCTCGGCAGCGCGGACACTCCCGCCGAGAGACATCAGACACAGGCAGATGAGGAGGAAATACCGTAAGACATACAGCAGAAAGCTTCCTCCTGTGCTACCAGGAGTCAAACCTGCTGTAGAAGTCATTCAGACACCCAATGCCGATACAGATCCTTGATATTGTCGGGAAGTCTTTCAAATTGATCTCTGCGAACCGGGACTGCGTCATAATTTTTGCCTCCCGTTTCCAGCACCATCCGTTCATGATCGGGTGTGCCGCGAATGGTGGGGGTCAGGTTGAGCCACCAGGGAGCATAGCGGATGATCAATGCAGCCCGCGATTCATCACTGCAGTTCGGTGCGACGGCATGCCAGAGCCGACTATCGTAAAGAAGGACACTGCCTGCAGAACCCGTGGCCTGAACTTCATCCGGATGATTCGCATCCTGATCGATGTCGCTCATTCCGCCGGCGGCAGGGTTATTATCATATTTATGGCTGCCGGGAAGAATAAAGGTCGCGCCGTTCTCTTTTGTAAAAGGGGTCAGCATCCAGATCGAAGCCAGATGCATTATCGCATCGGGATAGGGAGACTTGACGTGCGTGGTGTTCGTGGCATTGTAAGGCCAGTCGGCGTGCCAGTAGCCCCGATCATTTCCGGGATGCGTCACCACACAGTCAGTACAGGAGATACGGACAAAATCGCCAAAGATCTCTTCCGCAACTCCCAGTACACGGGGATCGGCCAGGTAAGGAGTAAAGCATTGCGTGGCATTGATGACCTGCTTCAACAGTCCCACACCAATCACCCCGATCCGATGCCCGCGGGCACGCGTTTTTTCCAGCTCGCGTTCCGCTTCTTCGTGATGCGCCAACTGAGCGGCGACGACTTCTTCACGGATGGAATCGATCTTACCGGGAGGAATCACATTTTCGACAACACAGTACCCATCCTGTTTGAGGCGAGCGGCAATTTCAAATTGATCCATGGTTGTTCTAACTGCTTTTGATGTTTGATATTTTTAATCAGCCGTGTGTCCCGTCACTGTGATACAACCGATTTTTGTCTGAAATGAAGGACCCATCGCAGTCTCACATGATTGCGGAACGGTCTGATTACCAAGGTAACATTTTCCTGACCATCGTCTATTCACAATTGCGAATCAGATATTCTGATACGCGTCATTTTCGTGTTGCAGTGTACTTACTTCTATCGCTTAAACAATCTGTTCCGAACTTTGAGAGGTCTGGCGAAATTCACCTGGGGTCTGACCGACTTTACGGCGAAACAGGTCCATAAAATAGGCGGCGCTGTTGAACCCGCAGCGGTAGGCGATTTCTGTATTGGAGAGCGTTGTTTCAGCCAGTAATTCGCGGGCACGCACCAGTTGTAGACGGATGATCTCAGCCTTGGGAGAACGGCCCAGCAGTTTTCGAAACCGTCGTTCCAGTACGCGGCGTTCCAGATTGACCTGTTTGACGACGTCCTCCACCTGAATCTGCCGACAGGCGTAGCGTCTGATATACTGAATCGCGGTTGCCAGTTCCGGATCGGTGACAGCCAGTGAATCCGTCGAGTGCCGCGAGACGACCCGGCGGGGAGGGATCAAGGTCAGATCGGAAACCGGTTTCTGATGCATTAAGGAATCCAAGACGGCAGCCGCCTGGTATCCCACGCGTTGGGGATCCACGTCGATGCTGCTGAGACGCTCGTCGCTGAGCTGACAGAGAATATCATCATTACCGACTCCCAGTACCGCGACCTCTTCCGGAACGGAAATATTGTGTGTCTGACAGGCGTTCAAGACTTCCCGCCCTCGTGTATCATTACAGGTAAAGAGCGCCAGCGGTTTGGGCAGACCTTGTAACCAGCGGGCGATCTGTTCCTGTTCGCGTTCCCAGGAAGGCCCCTCTTTGCCGCCTCCCCGTGGCGTAAACAGCGCGCATTCGACACCGGTTTCCTGAATCTGCTGCTGAAATTTAAGACAGCGTTGATCCAGCATGGGACGCAGACCGGTCCGAAATCCACAGGCGGCAAACGACTGATAACCCCGGTCCAGAAAATATTGAACCGCCAGTTCTGCGACCTGCTGATTGTCAGGCGCGACAAAGGGAACCTGCGGCTTGGGAATCAGTTCTCCAAGTAAATCAACCGTTGGTACACCGGATTGCTTTAACAGCCGTGCCGTTTTGGCGGTGTCGATAAAAGCGATAATCCCGTCACCGTCCCAGGAAGAGATCCAGGAAGGTGCCACTTGTCCAAAACCGCAGGGCCGATACAGAATCGACCAGGTTTCGTGTTCCTGAATGTATTGCCAGACGCCGTGCAGAATTCCACGACCGTAGCCTCTCGACGTTTCCACAAGCAGCGCTACTCGCAAACGATCCACAATGATGAGCCTTGCTGTTTTAAATCAGTAATATTCCAAAAGCTGTTGATAGTATTTTTTGTCAGTTCTGTTTGTAGAGTCTGTCTCCGGGAATAGCAAACCGATTCTGCCGTAAAAATCGAAAGTCGCAAAAGTGAACAGGTTATTCGCTATGTTGAATAGACGTGAGTTGCCATAGCGACCATCATGAGAATGCGGTTTTCATTCCAGTCACCAGATCTTTTCAGTCAGAGTACTGGTGATTCACGTAGGAAAACAGGACAGACTTTTCATCGATTCAGTACGGGAGCAGTGACATTATTTTTCATTCTCGACGATTCCTCATTCTGTGTTTATTGCTGGCGGTATGGTTCAACCTGACCAGGGTCTCTGCGAAAGAACCGGCGATCGACAAATTATTCCTCCTGGCTGGTCAGTCGAACATGGTTTCACAGGGCACCCTGGCAGAACTCCCGGAACAATTACAGCAACCACCGAAGAACGTCTATTTCTGGTCAAACGGAACATGGGTTCCTTATCATAATAAAGTTGCTTACGTAAAGCCCGGTAAGGAATTCGGTCCCGAGCTGGCGATTGCCCATGAACTGTCGCGGGCATTTCCGGACGAGAATATTGGTCTGATCAAACATGCCAAAGGAGGCACGGCCATTCGGCTCTGGCAGCCGCGCATGCCGCTGGTCAGAGACTTGTTTCAGAAACTGGACAACGCCCAGAAAGCCGGCGGGGGAGAAGTCGCTGCTCTGTTCTGGATGCAGGGGGAACGGGATGCCCGCTTCCATGAACCGGCGTATGCAAAAAAATTCCAGAACCTGATTCAGGCGGTACGACAGAAGTCAGACCAGCCTGAGTTACCGGTCGTCTTCGGTCGTATCAGCAGAATTATTCCGGAACGGGAATATACAGACCAGATCCGCCAGATACAGCAGCAGGTCGCCGATGAACTGGCGAACGTGGTCATGATCGACACGGATGCACTGGAACGGAAACCGGAAGAAATCACCGTGAACGGCAAGCCGACAAAGTTGCTGGCACATTACAGTTCTCGCGGGCAGATCGATCTGGGAACGCAACTCGTGCAAGCGTATTTAAAACTGGCGTCAACCGGGGTCGCTTCTCCCCGGTCCGACGCTCTGGCAACGCGGCTGTTGAACGCCGAACCAAATGCGCAGGCCTGTTGCGAGAATGCAGCCCAGTTCGAAATTGCCCCTGTCAATCTCCCTCACGATCCCCAGGGGGACAATGACCATTATGGCTGGCCCGTCGCTACCAAGTCGGGGGACTCCCTGATTGTCGTGCATCGCGCCATGCCGGGACATAATGTGAAACTCTCGGGCAAAGCCGATGCCGATACGACCTATTCGGTGATTGTGCGTTCAACAGATGGAGGCAAAACCTGGTCTTCACCTTACGATATACGGGACTGCATGCAGGCAGCAGACCGTAATCGTGGCGGAATGATTCCCCTGTCTCATCGTTACAAATTCGGACCCAAAAACTTAAGTCCGCTCGGATACAAAGTGCATCTGAATGCCATTGGAACGATGCGGAACGGGGCGGTCATTCTGGTCAGTAATCACGGTGTCTTTCGTTCGGATGATGAGGGGAAAACCTGGCGCCATCTGAAAACCGCTTTTCGGGAAGACCATCATTCCGGCCCCATTGTTTACGTCGGCCCCCGGATTATCGATGATCCGAAACTGGGTTTGCTGCTGTTCGGCCACCATACGAAGTATAAGAATCATCGCCCCGGCACGATCGTCAGGGAACTGGCCCTGTATCAGTCGCAAGACGGGGGAGAAAGCTGGAACAATATCAGCATGCCGCTACCCGACTGGTGTCATCAGGCCGAGCCCAACTTTATCTTTCACCAGGGAGAGTTCTATGGTCTGGCCCGGAATCAGACGACGCGGCATCTGATCCAACTGCGCGGCAAACCCGGCGCATCGTTCGAGGCCAAAGAGACGAACATGATCAGTAAACGCTCGGTAGATACTTCCGACCTGATTTTCAATCCCGTGACCGGAAACTTCGAAGCGGTGCAGTCGGATCGCAGCAGCATGTCGATCAATCTCTTCAGCATCTCACCGGAGAAATGGAAGACGGCGGACTGGAAGCTGGAATGCCGATTGCTGGATCGCAAAGGAATATTTTATGCGACAGCCGACGGCTTTCATACCGGAGGTTCTGTCGTCGATTTGCAAACCGGTGTGCAGCATGTCTTCTTTTATTCCGGTGCACCGGGGGGACCTGCAGGTGTGTTTCGACTGACGCGGCCCCTCAAGACCACTCTACTGACGACCGATTGTCAAACGGAACATGAAAACTGAACGCGATTAGAAATGAAAGTGTTCCCTGGGAATATTCCACGTCGCGTTTTTTAAGTTCTCACTGGATTGTGCTCTGCTGGGTGAGTATATCACTTCGCTTCTGCTGGCAGCCTGACTGATCCTTTAGGAGAAACGGGCCTCCTGATTTCCTTCCTGCAAGGAGAGTAGCTGAAGCACATGCAGCGATACGTTTTTTAACCATTATTTACATGCCTTTGAAAACGAGCAAATTAGGTACACATTAAAAATCATTCATTCATTCAGGTGCACAACCAGTAAAATAAAAGAGCCTTAAACTATTGAAACTTAAGGCTCTTAAGAATGAGGGCGCAGGGAATTGAACACTGGACCTACGGATTAGAAGCCCAGGCTTCCGGCATGGATCGAATAGGAGCCATATTTCAACTGTTTACTTTAATCCTATAAAACGTAAGTGCTTTTTTAAACTCCGCTTCAGATCTGATTCGTGATCAATTCGCGCGGATTGCCTCCCCCAAAAATGACACCAGACGCGAGAACTCGCGCGATCATGCCTGGAAAGTCGTGACAAACAGCACGGCAACTTCCTGCGGCGACTGGTGTTTCCCAAGCCGATACAGAACTGGTCGCTGACGACGCTGCGGGAGAAGCTGGTAAAGATCGGAGCCAAGGTGACGGGGCACGCATGCGCTGCTATAATGGAGAGGATTGCGGGTCAGAGGCGGCTCCAGGCTCAACTCAAATGGGAAATATCGGTCTACACCGCGGTTCTGATGCGGTTTGCAATCCCGCTTCTGTGAGATAGAGTAGAGGAGTGTCGTGAGTATTTGTTACCTGAATGAGCTTCCTACGCTGATTATCGTTATGATCATTTCGTTCGGTTCCGACCGGATCAGACTGTTTTAAAGAAAGTATCTCTGCCATGAGACATTCCGGAGAGCGAAGTCCGTTCGATGAATGGTTGGCCGATATCGACGGATCGCGCGTCATGTGGTTCATCCTGTTTGTCATCCTGGGGCTGATCATCCTCTGGGGCATTTTTACGTCCTACTATACCGTCCAGCCGGAAGGTCAATCCGTTGTCAAGCGGTTTGGAAAAGTGATCGCGATCAAAGATCCAGGCCTGCACTTCAAACTTCCCTTCGGAATCGACGAGCAGGAATTCGTGCCGACGGCTCGCGTGCTTAAACAGGAATTCGGTTTTCGGACCGCCGCCCAGGAAGGAGCCTCCACCGTTTATCGTAAATCCGAAGAATATCGCGATGAATCGTTGATGCTGACCGGTGATTTGAAGGTTGTCGACGTGGAGTGGGTTGTGCAATACCGCGTGGACGACCCGAACAAGTATCTGCACCGGGTTGAACAGGTCGACAAGACGATTCGGGATATTTCCGAAGCGGTGATGCGGAGAATTGTCGGCAATAACCTGGGCAGTGACGTTTTGACGATCAAGCGTGTCGAAATCGCCCTGAACGCAAAGCAAGAAATCCAGCGACTGCTCGATTCCTTCGATATGGGAGTCAGGATCGGGACCGTAGAATTGCAGGATGTGAACCCACCGGATTCGGTCAAACCGGCATTCAACGAAGTCAACCAGGCCGAACAGGAGAAGGAGCAACTGATCAACGAAGCCGAGAAAAAACAGAATCAGCAAATCCCGGCCGCGCGGGGCAAGGCGAAGCAGGTCGTCGCAACGGCGGAAGGTTATCGAGCGGAACGCGTCAACGGGGCTCTGGGGGAGACATCCCGCTTCAAAGCGATCCTGAAAGAATACAAGATTGCTCCCGAAGTGACACGGCGACGGATGTATCTGGAAACACTCGATAAGGTGCTCCCCTCGCTCGGCAAAATTTATGTAATTGAACCGGGAGGACAATCGCCTGTTCCACTGCTCAATCTGGACAAGAACAATCCTGTCCAGAATCGCTAGCGCGATTTATTCTTATTGATTTAACATTCCTATTAGAGGCTTCCCATGTCAATTTCATTTCGGCGCTCCGGCGGATTTCGACAGTACCTCATTCCGTTGATATTTGTTCTGATTATCGTCATTACTGTTGTCGCGCGCGCTTCAGTATTTACCATCGATGAAGCGACTCAGGCGATTGTCGTGCAATTCGGCGCCCCCGTCGGCGATCCCGTCACCGAACCCGGTCTCCACTTCCGCATTCCCTTCATTCAGGAAGTTCGCAAGTTCGACAAACGCCTGCTTTCCTGGGATGGTGATCCGAATCAGGTTCCCACTGTTGAAGAACAGTTCATTTCAATCGATACCACCGCTCGCTGGAAGATTGTCGATCCCCTCAAATTCCTGCAAAGCGTACAGGACGAAGCGGGAGGCCGGAACCGGCTCAATGATATCCTCGATTCGGTCGTTCGCGACAAAATCGCATCCAGTCCGCTAGTCAATATTGTCCGCTCTAAAGATTGGGAGGTCACGGAAGAGGACCTGCAACGGACCATGACCGGTGAACGGGAAGAAGAGATTCTGCTTCAGAAAGTGGAAACGGGACGGGGCGAAATGGTCCGAGATATTCTCAAAACCGCTCAGCAGCAGATGCCTCAGTATGGGATCGAATTGGTCGACATCCAGATCAAACGGCTCGACTACGTCGAGTCGGTCCAACAGCAGGTCTTCGAGCGAATGATTGCCGAACGACAACGGATCGCCGAACAATTCCGGAGTGAAGGCCAGGGCCGCGCCTCGGAAATTGGAGGGGAAACCGAACGCATGCTCGCCGAGATTGAAAGCGAAGCCCAAAAGGAAGCGGAGATCATTCGTGGGGAAGCCGACGCGGAAGTAACCCGCATCTACAGTGAAGCCTTCGGCAGTGACCCGGAGTTCTACAGTTTTCTACGCACACTGGAAAGCTATTCGGAATCCCTCGGCGAAAGCGTCACCGCCATACTCAGCAGCGACTCCGATTACTTCCGCTACCTCAAGTCGGAAGCTCCGGCTCCAGACGCGGATCAGAGTCCGAAAGAAAAAGAAACAGAGAAGCAACAGAATTAGATGGCAAGTCGGCGTTCACGTCTCGATCGTCATTCAACCACCATATTACGCGAGATTCCGACTGATTCAGACGGGATCTAGAGCGCGTCACATTTAACCATAGCGTCTCTCAATCTATTATACTCGCTCCAAATGGTCCTGGAGACGCTACAGTAAAACGGGACACAGTCTAATGGGAACAGCAGCTGATAACCCGGACTTCCATGTGTAAATGTGCGTCACGTGCAAAACCTTCTTCGTAAAGACTCGTACGCGGGTTGATTACAGAGGTTGTAAAGCCAAAGCAACTTATAAAGTTTCAAGTCCTCAACGGGTTTTAGAGATAACGCACCGTTTTCGAACTTTTCTGGAGTAGCTTAATTCAGCCTCTTGAATTAGGTGATGCGGCTATCAGTAGTTATGGGGTGTCTGTTTTTCCCTGCCCTGCGAGCCCCAGCCGGCTCAGCAGGGGGCCGATAGTCAGCCCGCCGACGAGGATCGAGAAGGCGACGACGACGTAGGTCATGGTCAGGACGAGTTCGCCGACGTTGTCGTACTGCGATTGCCGGGCGTGGATTTCTTCCTTGAGCGAGAGCGCGAGTGCAACACTGATCCCGCCGCGCAGGCCGCCCCAGGTCATGACCTTGATTGCATGGGGTGTGAATTCTCGGCCGGTCGCCTTCTTCAGGGCGGTTAGCACCGTGCCCACGGAGAGGAACCGCGCCAGCAGCACCGCGGGGATTGCCAGCGCCCCGGCCAGCAGATATTTCTCCTGGAACGACAACACCAGGACCTCCAGGCCGATCAACACAAACAGCACCGCATTCAGAAGTTCGTCCACCAGCTCCCAGAACGTGTCCAGGTGCGCGCGTGTTTTGTCAGACATCGCCAGCGTTCGGCCATGATTACCCAGGATCAGCCCTGCGACCACCATCGCCAGCGGCCCTGACAGATGCAGCTTCATCGCCAGTGCATACCCGCTCGTCACCACCGCCAGCGAAAGCAAAATTTCCGTCGCGTAGTGATCAATGGATCGCAACAGAAAGAATGCGAGCAGCCCCAGCACAAAGCCCAGCGCAATCCCTCCGCCGGCTTCGAGGGCGAACAGCTTGGCGACGTCGCTTGCGTTCGTCTCTGGGACCTCACTGTCTGCTTGAACCTCGTGTGGATGTTCTTGTTCGCTCTGCTGAACGACCTGGTTCGACTTATCCGGCTGATTTACGTCTGCAGCCGACTCGCCATGCCCACCCAACCCAGCGATGCCCAGGAGCGCGATAAACACGACCACGCCCACGCCATCATTAAACAGCGACTCGCCAGCGATCTTGGTCTCCAGCGACTTGGGGGCGCCGAGGCTCTTGAAGATCCCCAGTACCGCGATCGGGTCGGTTGGGGCGACAATCGAGCCGAAGATCAGGCAGTAGATGAAGCGGACCTTGATGTCGAGCCAGCCGGTGATGACGTAGGTCAGCCCACCGACAATGAACGTCGTGGCGAGGACTCCGATGGTCGCGAGCAGCGCGATGACCGCGGTTTGTTGCTTGAGGTCGTTGAGGTTGACATGTAACGCCCCGGCAAAGAGCAAGTAGCCAAGCATGCCCTGCATCAGCGTCTGGTCGAAGTCGATCGAGCCGATGAGCGTCTCAGCCGAGGTGAGCGCGCTTGCCCCCGGTACGATCCAATCAATCAGCAGCAGTGCGACCGCGTTCAGCATGGCCAGCAGCATCAGTCCCACCGTCGTCGGCAGCTTGAGCAGTTTGTGGTTGATGAACGCGAAGGCCGCTGCAAGGGCCACGAGGATGCCGGCGATATCGAAGAAATTCATAGCCATTATTATCCGTACTTCGCCCGGAAGAAAAAGGGGCAGGCTTTTGTTGCGAGGGGTGATCGTCTACCAGTCTGCGTGGATTCCAAAACGACCTCGTGCTGTCGAAGCGGGAAGGCTTTACCATGCACTGAATCGCACCTCAACTTAACATCGCGCCCACCCCGTGTCTAACGAGTGGTGATTTTTCTCCATTTTTTCTTCTGCCCGCTGCTGGAGACCGCGAATCGGTCCCTGTCGAATCGTTTATCAGCGGCGAACGTTGCTTCTGCGCAGCCCAGAGGATTGTATTTTAACACAGAAAATTACAGAATAAGGGACCACTTAACGGACCAGTGTGATCTGGTGAATAAGGGACCAGAAATCGTTTTCGTAAGACGTTACCATAAAACAGCTTAAAAGTCGGGATGACAAGATTTGAACTTGCAACCTTTGCGTCCCGAACGAATCGGCTGCGTGGAGAGCTTCCAAGGTCAGCAGTTGAGCGTGCAAGGTGAATCAGGGCGGGGTGATTTGACCGGTTGGCCGTATGCTGCTCGTTATCCCCCACGGCAACTTAACCCCGATACCGATGTCCCACCCTGGCAGAGTTATTTTGGACGGCGATGGTGACCAGCACTTCGTTGTCAAAAAGGATTTGATTACTCCCAGACTCGAGTTCTCAACACCTAATCGCCGAGATATGCCCGTGATCTTCTCCCATCCGTGAGAGCATGGTGTATTAAAACCCGCGCGAATCCCCCCCAGTGAAAGCCGTCGGCATGACATTTAGGATCTGAAACGTGATCCAGGCAAAGGAATAGAGCATCATCAGCACAGTCAGCGTTACGACTTCTAACCCGCTGTTTACATGGATAACCCGCTGTTTACATGGAGTTGAAAACGAGCAAATTAGGTACACTTTAAAAATCAATCATTCAGGTACAAAATCAGTAAAATAAAAGAGCCTTAAGCAATTGATGCTTAAGGCTCTTAAGAATGAGGGCGCAGGGACTTGAACCCTGGACCTACGGATTAAAAGTCCGTTGCTCTACCAACTGAGCTACGCCCTCATTTGTTCTTACTGTATTTGATCGGCCGGAGCACTTTTGCGGCGTGGTTGGTGTCCGCTGCTCGACAGGCCGTTTGTTGACTGAGTCAGGATAATAGCAACAACCACAATCACTTCACAATGTTACGGGCAAAAAAAATCATTGTAAATTCATATTTTCTCAGTGCTTAGTTCTATAGAGGGCACTTCACCGCAGCTGGTTCGCCGAATCGGCTCTCTGAACGTTTCCGAACCGCATTTCCTGCTGCCTTTACTGTTGCGAACTGGCCTGCGATTATGCCTCGTAGTCGGCCTGTGTGTACATTCCATCAATATACCGCCACAGACTGCCATTCGGGTTTTTCGGTTGTAACGCCTCGGGAAGACGCTGCGGGCGGACATTGTCAAAGCACTGCAACATCGAAAAGCGGTGGATGGCCGCCGGAATGCCGACCGAGGTGAAGACCGGGTGCCCCGTGGACGGGAAGGGGCCGCCATGGTTCATTGCCGGGCTGACGGCCACGCCGGTGGGCATCTTGTCGTTCAGCAGGCGTCCTACTTTCTGACGCAACGCGGGGGCCAGCTGCTCGTAGAGACCTTCATCTTCGTCGCCGGTATGACTGTAAATGCAGCCGGTGAGGTTGCCTTCCAGGCATTCGGCGATCTTTACCAGCTGTTCGTCCGAATCGGCAACAACGATCAACGAGCTGTTTCCGAAGGCTTCTGCCTGCAGGGCTTCCGGATTTTCCAGGAACTGGCTGCCACTGACTTTGAGCAGGGTATTCGCACAGGAGTAGCCGGGGCCATCGGTCTGCAGGCCACCGGTCACCAGTGTGGCGCCAGCAGACTGGATGGCGGTGATGCCGGATTGGAAGCCGCGCTGTACTCCTTCGCCCAGCAGTATGCCCGCGGGGGCCGCTTCGAATTTCTGTTTGACCGCATCAATGAAGGCGTCGGCGGTTTGACCGGCTTTGAGGACGACCAGACCGGGATTGGTGCAGAACTGGCCGGTACCCATCAGGCAGCTGCCTTTGAATTCTTCGGCGAGGTCGGCGCCCCGTTCGGTTAATGCGCCGGGCAGAATGAAGACCGGGTTGATGCTGGAGAGTTCCAGGTAGACCGGTTTGCCGGCTTTGTCTGCCGCTTCTTTGATTGTGAGGCCCGCACTGCGTCCGCCGGTATAGCCGATGGCACCCATCAGGGGATGCGAGACCAGTCGACAGCCATCGGCGTGACTCGTGCGATAAATGAGCTGGACGAAACCGGCGGGCATGTCGGTCGCTTTGGCAGCAGCGTCGGCGGCTTCCGCGAAGATCTGTGTGGTTTTGGGATGCGATGAGTGACCTTTCGCGATCACCGGATTGCCCGCGGCGACGGCAGCGGCGAAGTCACCGCCGGCGATGCTGTTGAAGGCGAAGGGAAAATTGTTCGGGCCGAAGACCGCCACCGGGCCAATGGGACCAAACATCGAACCGATGCCAGCGGCCGTATCGATCGTCGGTTGTGCCCAGGAACCTTCGCGGGCATGCGTGGCTGCCTGACGGAGTTGATTGGTCGTGCGGGGAAGTTCGCCGTCTCTTAAGCGGGGGGATTCGGGATAGCCGGTCTCTGCATGCGCGGTCGCGACCAGGTCGTCGGCTCGTTTTTCGATTTCGTCGGCGTACGCTTCCAGGAAGGCGGCAAAGCGTTCACCCGGCCAGCCCCGCATAGCTTTCGCAGCGTCGGCAGCCGCTTCGACTGCCGATTCGATTTCGTCCCAGGCGCTGACAGGGAATTCAGGCTCGAGCTTTTCCGCTGTGGCCGGATTGACTGCCTGGAAGCTGGTGGTGCCTGTGGAAGTAATCCATTGTCCGTTGATGAGAACCGGTTGTATCTGCATGATCTATCCTTCTGAACCTGCCTTTGAGTCAGCAATCGGTTAATATGTCTGCTGCGATTTATTATTCAAACTCTGAATCAAGTAGAATCAATCCACTCTCATGCAGCAATTTGACGTCGTGATTCTGGGAGCCGGCTTTGGTGGCAGCCTGACGGCGCTGCTACTGGACCGCATCGGTCTATCGGTCGCTGTGATCGACCGCGGAACACATCCTCGTTTTTCGATTGGAGAATCGTCGACACCCGCGGCCGGCTATCTGCTGCAGTCACTGTCCCAGAAGTACGATCTTCCACAATTTCAGCCATTTTGCAAGTATGGATCGTGGCAGCAGACGTATCCCGACATCGCCTGTGGCGTCAAGCGGGGCTTCAGTTACTTCGCGCATCAGCCGGGCCAGCCGTTTCAAATCGATACAGCGCATAGCAGCGAACTGCTGGTGACAGCGAATTTGAGTGAAACGCTGGCAGATACGCACTGGTACCGGGCGGACGTTGATGAATTCTTCGCGCAGGAAGTAAAGAAGTCGAATGTGGTCTCTCTGGACCAGACCCAAGTAGAGTTGCAGCGGTCGGACGGCTGGGAGATTTCAGGCAGCAGAGACGGGGAGGAAGTTTTTCTGCGGGCAACCTTTCTGATCGATGCGAGTGGAGCCGCCGGTCTGGTGCCCCGTGCTTTGGGAATCAGACCGCAGACGGAGTTCGCCACCCGATCTCGCGCGATTTATGGACATTTCAGAGACGTCAAGCTGTGGGATGAGGTGCTGGAACAGAGCCAGGTGGATCGCAGTGATTATCCGTTTGCCTGTGATTTAGCGGCGCTGCATCATGTGCTGCAGGAAGGTTGGATGTGGCAGTTGCGGTTTAATAACGGCATTACCAGCGCGGGATTTGTATTGGACGAGAGACAAACTGCTTTGGACTGGCGGCAGATGCTGGCACGTTATCCAGCGATCCAGGCACAGTTTGCTGAAGCGGCTGTCGTCGCGCCGGAAGCGGGGCTGGTTACCACGGGGCGTCTGCAGCGGGGCTGGACAGAGTGCGCGGGACCCGACTGGGCGCTATTGCCTCACACGGCGGGATTTATTGATCCGCTGCACAGCACCGGGATAGCGCAGACATTATGCGGTATTGAGCGACTGGTCTCTGTGCTGGAGCAGCATTGGAAAAAAGACTCGCGGCGGGAGCAGTTAGCGGACTATTCAGAGTCGCTGCAGAGAGAACGGGCGTTGATTGATCGTCTGGTGGCCTGTTGTTATCGCAGCCGGTTTGATTTCAATCTGTTTACGGCGAGCACGCTGTTTTATTTTGCAGCAGCGACCAGCTTTGAGTATCAACGCAGTCAGGAGCAAAGGCAGCCGTTGTTGTTATGTGCCGATGACAGTGAGTTCACTCAGACGGTGGGGCAGTGGCTGGAACTGGTTTCACAATTGGAGCAACAGTTCCCAGTTCCGCAGGATGAAATAAGTCAGGCTGTAAAACAGGCGGAGCAGATGCTGGCACCCTGGAACCGGGTGGGTTTATTTCAGCCTGAAGTACCCAACATGTATTACTACACCGCGGCTCCGGAGTTGGAACCGCGGTGAGCAAAGGTGAGATCTGACTTACGTAATAATGGGAGATCGTTTCTGTGCGAGTTCTTCCATCATGCTCTGGATGTTCTCCGTGATCTGCTCGGGGCTGGTGGCGATGCCCGTCATCAGGGAGGCGTTCCAGAACAGCTGTCGCCCGCATTGTTTGATGAAGGCGTGCTGATCGTTGTTGGAGGAAAGCGTACAGAGACGTTTGATGAGTTCGGCGTCCGGGTTGATTTCCAGAATGCGTTTGGTCGTCGGGAAATCCTTATTGCCCATGCTCAACACTTTCTGCAGTTGAGAACTGATCGCGCCCTCCGGCATGACCAGACAGCAGGGGCTGTCGGTCAGGCGATCTGATTTGGTGACCGATTCGACATCGTCTTTGAGCTCTTCCTGGAACAGGGAGAGGACTTTTTCGAACTCGGGAGTATTCGGTTCTTTAGACTCTTCTTTTTTCTCTGCGGTTTCTTCGGATTCGTCGTCGGTCTTTTCTTCGCCGGGCAGTTTGACGTCGGAGGAATCGATGGAAACGATGTCATGATCAGAGAATTTCGCCAGATTGGACAGAACGATTTCGTCCATCGGGTCTTCCAGGTAGAAGACTTCAATGCCTTTCTTGCGGAAGATTTCCAGGTTGGGATTGCGGGCGATTGTATTGAAATCGTTTCCGCCCAGATAGTAAATCTGTTTCTGATCTTCGCCGGCCCGTTCCAGGTAGGCTTCCAGCGAAAACAGTTCGTTCTCAGAAGACCCTTTGGAGGACGGGAATCGCAGCAATTTAGCGAGGGCATCGCGATTTTCAAAATCGGTGCCAATGCCTTCCCGCAGTGCACTGCCGAACTGGCGATAGAACTCGAGGTATTTTTCCTCGTCGTCTTTGGCGATGGATGCCAGGTGTGAGAGCACACGTTTGGTGAGCACTTTTTTGATTTTGCGGAAGACAGTGTTGTCCTGCAGTGATTCACGCGAGATATTTAACGGCAGATCCGCGGAATCGACAAGCCCATACAGGAATCGCAGGTATTCGGGGAGCAGGTCGCGGTTATCATTTTGAACGAGGATACGTTTGGCACACAGGCTGATGCCATGTTCGGTGCGTCCGAAGCCCATCAATTCCATGTTGTTCTGCGGGCAATACAGGATACAGTGGAACTGGAACGGTGAATCGCTACTGAGGTGCAGATGCCAGCGGGCGGAATCTTCGCCGTTGTGGGCGAGGTACTGATAGAACCCGTCATACTGTTCCTGGGAGAGTTGTGTTTTGGGTTCGATCCAGATCGGTTTCTGATCGTTGACCAGTTCGTCGCCGATTTTAATCGGGTAGGGGACGAAGGTCGAATATTTTTTCAAGATGAATTTCAAACGCGTTTCATCGGTATATTCATCCAGATCCTTTCGCAATAGCAGGCGAATAGATGTTCCGCGCTGCAGGTCGGCCTGAGGTTCGATGGTGAAGGACCCGGTTCCATCAGATTCCCATTTATAGCCGGTCTCGTCTTTATAGCTGCGGGTGAGTACTTCGACTTTATCGGCCAGCATGAACGCGGAGTAGAAGCCAACGCCGAACTTGCCGATCAGGGAGACTTCTTCTTTCTGATCACCGGCGGCTTTGCTTAGAAAATCGAGAGAACCACTGTGGGCGATGGTGCCGATGTTTTCGATTAATTCATCGTGGGTCATACCGACGCCATTGTCGGTGATGGCGAGGATCCGGTTTTCGGAATCGGGTTCCAGGCGGATTTCCAGCGGTTGATCGTTTTTGGCAGATTCATCGGTCAATGAGATGAAGCGGAATTTGTCCAACGCATCAGAGGCGTTTGAAATGAGCTCCCGGATCGCGATTTCCCGGTTCTGGTACAGCGAGTGTGAGAGCAAATCCAGAAGTTTTTTGATTTCAGCCTGAAAGGCAAATTTTTCGGGTGCGGTTTTCTCGTTCATGGTCTTACTCGGAATCAAATCATAAAAAGTCAACAGTCGTTTTATTTAAATACGGGAAAGAATTGGTTTTCCCGCTGACAGTACTGATCCTGACCTGTTTTATAAAAGGAATGAGTTTTATTGTAAAGTAGCCGGCTCCTTCTGCTTGTGTTGTTGATTCAGAAATCAGCAGAAAGTTGTTTGTATTCTGTCTGGTGAATCAGTAATAATAGGTAAGATCAATGAACCGGGTAGAGACCTGATTATTTTCAGGGATCAAGAAAAACCGAATCAATATACTCTGGAGACTGCATTCATGGACTATTACTCACGTCGCGACTTTTTGAAAACTGCTGCCGCCGGAAGCACTTTGGCGTTAGGCAGTGGTTTGTCGGGTTCCGTGTTTGCAGAAAAAAAATCTGAAAAACAAGCCCAGTACGGCCTGGTGACATATCAATGGGCCAAGGACTGGGATCTGCCGACTCTGCTGAAAAACTGTGAAACGGCGAATGTCCTGGGCGTCGAAGTAAGAACCACCCATGCCCATGGGGTGGAGCGCACATTGACAGCAGATCAGCGGAAGGAAGTCGCGAAGCGCTTTGCGGACAGCCCGGTGACGTTAGTGGGAATTGGCAGCAATGAACGCTATGACAGCCCCGATCCGATAGTATTGAAGAAGGCGATTGCGGATACGAAGGACTTTATCAAGCTCAGCCATGATGTCGGAGGAACGGGCGTTAAGGTGAAACCCGATTCCTTCCATGTTGGCGTACCGGAAAATGTGACGATCGAACAAATCGGAAAATCGCTGAATGAACTTGGGGAATTCGGTGCCGGCTTTGGTCAGCAGATTCGACTGGAAGTACACGGCAAATGTGCTCATCTGCCCACGATTCGAAAAATCCTGGACGTTGCCGTTCATCCGAATGTGGCAATCTGCTGGAACTGTAACAAGCAGGATCTGGAAGGGGCAGGGCTCGCTGCGAATTTTGCGATGGTCAAAGATCGTTTAGGTGCCACGACACATATCCACGATCTGATCCATAACCCTTACCCGCACAAAGCGTTTTTCGAGTTGATGGCGGGCGCGAACTATACTGGTTGGCTGATGCTCGAAGAAGGTAAGCAGCCCGAAACAGACACAGTGGCTGCATTAGCTGAGCAACGAAAAGTCTTCGATAAAATGTGGGCTCAGGCACAGGATAGCTGAGTACAGCTTACGAAAGCCTGATGTTGTGAAAGGGGAACGACTGCTTACGGTGTTTCGCAGTTGGTGCTGTCGTGCTCGCTCTGTGCTTTAATCGCGGCGTAGACTTCTTCCCGGTGCACGGTCACATCTTTTGGTGCTTCAATACCAAGTCGCACTTTATCGTTTTTGATTTCAATCACCATTAAAGTGATGGAATCTCCAATAATGATCTTTTCATCTTTTTTTCGGCTGAGGACAAGCATCGCGATTCCCTGCGAATAAGTGGGGAGAACATCTTCGTTAAAGGCTTCCTCTGAGTTTGAAAATAGATTCATGTTCAGAAAAAGCGACACTTGAAACTTAGCGTACTGTTTTCGGGGTGTCTGCCGCGATCTTAGAAAAATGCAGAGTATTCCGGTAACCGATCCACCTCAGGAATCAGTTGTAGGAATTGTGCGGTTTATAGTTTCTCACTTTTGGGAGTCTATTCGGATTGTACCCCAAGGCTCACTTGAAGAGTTTCAGCGAATCTCCCACGTGTAGCCGTAAGGAAACATCCTCTGCAGAGGTCGCGAGCCTTGTATTCACAGCCAGCCGATACATGTTTTGAAACAGGCTACGATCTCCCCAGGTCGGAAAAGTTTCCTGTCGTTTTTGAATGAATGTTTTCATAAATTGGGTGTCGCCGTCCCCCGACCAGGGAGAACGGGAGGGGACCACGCAGCGTTTACAGGGGTTAGATCCGTCGAATGTGACGGAGCCGATCTGAAATTGCACTGGTGGATCTTCAGCCGAATAGAGACGGTCTTCACAGAAGGGAAGGTCGCCGGCAAATTCCAGGTTGGCTCGAAAACGCAGCCGCATTTCATCGACCGAAATATTCGGGAACCAGCGCGACAGCTCCTCATAGGTCTGAGTACTGATGATCGTTGGTCCCGACGCGACCGGGTCATCCGGAAAGCCGGTCTCACGATTCTCGTGAATTCGGACCCGGGTCTGCAAATGGTCGCTCAACCAGTCTTCGAGTTCGGGCTGGTCAACAGCCAGCGGGAAACGGACCGATTTGGTCGATTGCTGGGGGACTGACAGTGTGACCGCCTGCTCTCCGAGATCGAATTCTGCGCGGATCTGATGAATCGCCGGGTACTGTTTTCCGTTGATCAGCTTTTCCGATTCATCGAACAGGGCAAACTGACGATCTCCTGCCAGTGCACCGCAGGGAAGAAGATCGGCCTGATCGACGTAGACCGGATCAAGAGATTTCACGGGATACACGGCGATAGAAGAGAGCGTCCACATGGTGATCGTGTTCCAAACTAAGCGTTCAACGTTTACTGTTTTTGCCTGACAATTGTTTTAAATCCTGGATCTCGGCTTTCAGATCAATGATCCCTGTGGGGCTCAGAAAACGGTCGATGCGGTTACCGGTTTCGCGGCAGAGGCTGGCAATTCTGGCCTGAGCGGCTCTGTTATTTTGTGCCTGGGCTGCTTCAACAGCCGATACGCGAATGACATTCAGTTTATCCAGGAAAATCCGTCTGGGAGAAAGTTCACTTTCCAGTCCGCGGATGCCTGCGTCGACTTTGTCCCATTCGTTGCTTTTGGCCCACTTGCGGATGCGTGACATTTTCATTGAGAGTTCGGCAACGGATTCGATAAGCTCCCCATTGAGTACTGCCAGTTCGCCTTCGACACCAAGTCGAATTCGATCATCGGGAATCTGGATGGAGATCCGTGAATCAATGCCGGGAAGATAAGGGACATTTGCAACCAGAGCTTTCCCGCTGCGGATATACAGCCAGATCAGGGGTTGTTGTGGATCTGCGTCGATCTCAATCGTTCCACTGCGATTTGTCAGAAACTCACCCGTCAGATAATCTGGTTCTTTGGGTGGTTTTTTGGTTTCTTCGCTCTCTTTTTTCGCGGCAATCTGTAATTGACGGACTTCTTGCGGGTTGAGAGGCGAAAGCTGAACTTTCATGCCAGCATAAGTTTGCGTCGAAGTGCCTCGGGGAACCAACGATAATTCTGTTGCCTGGTAACGGGGCTGAACATGCAGGGCGAGCGTTTCGACCCGCCGCCGGCTGCCGCTTAGAATACCTCTCAAACCGGATGTGACAGAGCAGGTCGCATGCTTGCGATCCATTTTTTCTATCTCGAGATAGGTCCAGGGGATCATCTGGATATTTTTGACTTCTCTGTCACGATTCAGATAGCGGAAAAATGGTAGAAAGAAGCTGTTGATTTCCACAGTGGCAACGTCCGGATCGGGAGTGGGAAACTGGCCGGCCTGTTCACTGACAGTCACCTGTTCTCCGTCAACCGTTTCTATGCTTACGATAGAGGAAAACAGATCGCTCAGTAAATGAAACACGGTTTCCGCAAGAAACCGTGTTTCATAAGTGACTTTTTCAGCGAGTGGGCTGAGTCGCTGTGAATAATAATCAAACTCTCTGCCTGAAATGCGATATCCAATGCCCGCAGGTTCAATGACAATCAGAAACAGCTTTTCAAATGGTTGAGCCGGGTATCGTTCGAGGATCTGTTCCGGCTGTAAGCGTAATAAACCAGTGGAAGTACATAGTGGTAACCAGCGATTTTCGAAGATGCCCGTGCTCGTTTCCGCCTGGAGACCATCTGGTTCATTCAGTAGCCATTTTTCCCCGACCGAACGATCAATGATCTGATGTAGCTGACGCTGCAGTCGCTGGCGTTCAAAATCGTCGAGCCTGGTTTCCGGATCGCAGGCGATTTCGATGCGGGTACGGTACGGCTTCAGGCTGATGTGCAGGTCCAAATCCACGTTGGTCTCAGCAACTGCTTGCGCATAAAGCGGTCTCGTCGCGGGAGCAGAGATTATCCCGAGAATGAGTATACAGCAGTAAAATTTCAAACCTGTGAACTGAGACATTACTCTTCCGAACTTGAAACTGATGATCTCAATAAAAACTCAATCTATTTTTGAGTAAACGCTTCCACATCAGGGTAGTAGGGTTCTGGTATCCATTGCTCTACGTTGTCATAGAAATTTAAAGGACGATCCGCATAACCTTTAATGTTTTTGCGAAAGACATGAAACTGATCGATCTCCCATAGTGGGATGATATGTGCCATCGAGTAGAGCTGTTGTTGCAGTTTTTTGATGAGGGCTGTTGCCGATTCCCAGTCTGTGGCTTCATCGAGTTCAATTAACGACAGTCGCATCCAGTCCGGGAGAATTTCCAGAGATTCGATTTGTGCGCCTTTGCCCACCGTCAGGAACGGCCAGAGTTCCATCACTGGTTCGGTCATCGCGACCGTGCGGTAGACGATATCCCATTGCAGATTCTCTTTTTTTGCTTCTTCAGCAGTATTGGGGATCAGCACGACTTTCAGACCGATTTGTGACCAGGCTTTTATCATTTCCTGTGCTGCTGCCTGTGCTTCCGGATTGGAGTCACACAGCATTCGCAGCGTGGGAAACTGACCCCCCAGTTTTTTTTGTGAAGCCACAGCCAGAGCGACCGCGAGCGGGAAGCTGTATTCACGTTGAGGAACTTGCTGATTATAAACTTGCAGGCCTGTGTAGTACGGGGCGGTAATCAGGCGGCCGTTCAGCAGTCTGGATTCGTGTAACAGGGTCTCGGATAAAATCTTTTGTCGATCGATTGCGTATGCCAGAGCACGTCTGAGCTCGACGACCTGCATCGGTTTGCTTTCAGGATTGAACTGCAGTACGTGAGTAAGAGGGATTGCGCTTTGGACAACATTGAAATCTTTGCTATCCTTGAAGAACGAGACCAGCTTAGCCGGTAGGAAAGGCAGTACTGTGACTTCTCCCAGCAGTAATCCCTGAAATGATTTCTCGAAACTGGGATAGGGAATCTCATTGATCTGGGCGACACTAAAATCTCGTACATCGGATGGTTGGGGAACTGCCCGGCTATAACTGACAATACCGTCCTGCTGGTGATCGACAACAAAGCGGCTGGAGACGAGGACTGCATTCCCGGTTGGTGATTGAGCCGACTCTGATATCGTAGAGATATTCTGCCAGAGTGGGGGGGAATTCACCGGATCTGAAAGCAACCATTCGATCTGCAGAGGGACACGATCAAAATAGATACTGAATGTAAATGGGCCCGTCGATGAGACGGAACGGACATAGCTGTCAAATCGTTCATTGTATTCCGCGGTGCCCGGTGTAAGTTTACCTCTCAGGTACTTCGTAATATCTGCCGCGATCATGGTGGGATGCGATTCCCAGGAGGAATAAGACTGTCTTAAGATAAAGTCAGCACGGCGTCCCAGATCGGTGGGTTCCCATTGTTCTAAGAAGCGGCTGTGATAATAGGGGGTCTGATCGACTTTCGTCACTTCAAATAACGGGATCTGCGTTAAGGCTTGATGGCGGCGGGTTGCTTCACATCCGAGAAAATATGGCGTTTCTTCCAAGGCTGTTTCCAGTACGCCTACGTTGATCATCGGAAAACGTTTCTGGTATTTCAGCAGTGATTCACGAAGTTTCGGATTGGCCGGCCAGACGACAACTGCGGTAGAAACTACCTGAATTGCCTCCTGGTAATGTTTCTGGCTGGCGGCCTGTTCCGCAGCTTTCAGAAGGGAATTTGACTCATTCAGAAAAGCGGTTTTCCATTTACTCACTGTTTCCTGGCGGGGAAACATCGATTCGAGACGTTTCAAATAGTAGTGAGCCTTGCGGTATGCTTTTTCCTGAACCGATTGTGAGATCATCACATCGATGATTTCACCAGCGAGATTGCTTAACCCGGGAAATTCAGGATCGCGGCTGTGAAGATCCTGGACGTAAGCCAGGGCATTGAGATACTGCTGAGAATTTTGCTTGTCCTTCGCTTCCAGCAGCAACAGCTGGTTCTGCCTTTGCTCAAAGCCCGGCCAGTCTCGATGTTTCCGGTCGAGAATCAGCAGGAGCTCGAACGCGGTTTTCAGGTCTTTCTCTTTGAGTAACAGGTCAATCCTGTTGATGATCTGGTCTTCATGGTGGATGACCTGCTTGATACTTTTTCGCTGAATTCGATATTCCGGGTTTTCTTTATCATTGATCAGGGTGATCCGAACAAAATTCATCTCCGCCCGCATTTTTTTCTGTTCTTCGATTTCCTCTTTGCTTTTAGGCTTCGGCCAGTTGTAGCTTTCTTTGAGGGCAAGGTCGAGCTGTCCCAGGGTATCAGGGCGGGGATAGATTGGTTCGACTATCAGCACTGTATCATTTTCCAGCACAATCCAGTCAACGGGAGGTTTCTTAAGCAGTTGTTCAACGGTCGGGATCTGCATCTCTTCCAGTTTAGGCAGGATTTCCACTTCCTCACTGGCTGAGTCTTTCGATTCATTTTTTGCGGCGTCCGGTTTGGAATTCTTCTTGGCGTCGTTTTGAGCGACGACAAAATTTAAATCCACGGTGAGACAAAAACCGATTAATACTGACAGGATAAGAAGTAAATCGCGAAGTGTTCTCATAGTGACGCCTGACCTTTCTGCTGCAGTGCCTGATCAATACGATACAGGCTGCCATCCACGGTCGGTATAAGCAGGAAATTCTCAAGATTAACGACCGAGCCGATCGCCGGGAGAGGTGCCATCAGTTCGGTTGAGACTTTTCCTGTCTGTAAGTCGACAGACTGTACCTTTCCATTCTGCAGGGAAAGCAGGAGTTGGTTTTTAATGATCACAGGAGGACCAGCCAGTGAAGTGTTCGGTAATTCCAGGTTCCATATCTTCTCAAGTCCCTGCTTGATGTTATAGCAGATTAGATTCTGTTTGGATTGTACAAACAGAAATTGATCGATTAACCAGAGATCGCTGGTAGCAGGCATATCGAGCTGCAGCCTGGCTTTGGGGTGGCCCGTTTTCAGGTCCAGCAACTGCAGTAAGCCTGAAGCATCCGTCACCGCCAGTAAGTCTTTTCCGACGCCTGCCTTGAAATCGATGGGTTGTTTTTTATCCGTGACAGAGAGTACTGCCAGGTGTCGTACAGGACTCGTGCGATATTGCAGTGTGAAGATCTGGCCTGCCGACGTGATGGCAATGCATTGATCTTTGGCCGACGGGATCAGCTGTTTCCAGCTTACGCTGGCATCAACGTCATCGGGGAGGACGTGTTCCAGTACGGAATCCAGTCCGCGTCCTTTGCGAAAGACAGAGATTTTCTTTCGAAAAGGCAGTGCAATCCCATCCCCGATCAGCACAGGGGGCGCATCGAGGGGTAACTTTAAATCGATCGTCTGCTCCAACTGTCCAAACTGATTCAGTATCCAGAGTGTCGGCTCGGGAGCACCACAGTACACAGCGATCTTTCCATCCGTCAGCTGGCTGGACTGGAGAGGTGCAGCCAGTGAGTCCGGAAGCTTGAGTTGTGTACTGGATTTTTCTTTGAATGGCGATTCGGCAGCATCAAAGTCATTCTCGCGCAGCCGGAAGATGTCACCGTCGGAAGTGATACAGACCAGTCCCTGTTGATCACCTGCGCCGTAGGGGTAAGTCGCGACGATGTCGGTTCCCAGAATGGATTTCCAGGAGCTCGACATTTCATCCCGGTTGGCAATGGTAAAGATAACGGAATTGGATGAGAGCAGGCGGCGGGCCAGATAAAGGTTGTTGCCGATGAGCTGCATTGGCTGAGAACCTAAACCCTCGGCGATTTTTTTCTTGTCCAGTTTAATGCCCGTGTTCTGGAGCGTGAATTTACGCAAGGCAGAGCTGCACATCCAGAGTTGACCACCCGAGCCTGCAGAAAGATAGATCTGGCAGGATAGTGGATCCTGTAATTGAGATGAAGCAATTTCTGTCAACTTGCGTTTCCCTTCTTCGTCTGTGACAGTAAAAGCAGTAATGCGTTCCGGAACTGTGGGAAAGAACATCTGTTTGCCACGCAGGACAGGGACGCTGTGGACCTGTCCTTTGATGCGGACATTTTCCAGTTCATTCAGGGTTGCGTTTTGTCCGTTTCCATCCAGGACATGCAGTATGGCAGAGTCGGCGCGATCGTTCTCACAAACCAGCAGCAGTTTACCCATCGAAAGTATGGGGATTTGAATGGTACCCGGTCGATGGCCGAGGGAGGCCACTTTCTGACATTCAAAGGGACGCAGACTCACCAGATAGATCACTGCTTCAAAACCGGCAACGGCCACAGCCTGCTCGCCAGAGACCAGTCCCGGAGCGCCAACGAGAGGCTGAGCAAACTTGAGTTGAGAAATGATGTCTCCCTTCAGTAGATCCAGATTGAGCAACTCACCTCCACTGCAGGAAATCACAATCTGCCCCTGGTGCACCAGGGGTTTCCCTGTCGGGCGGGAAGGCATAGGCTGTCGCCAGACCAGTTTTCCGATTTTCTGAGTGACACACAACAGTTCATTCTGACGCGAATCGTACAACAGCAGGGAAGGTTCACTGCCTGCAACCGTTAAGGGAGCAAACGGGGCATCCAGACCTGTCGGCCGACGCCAGATGGGATCTCCTGTGATGGAATCGATGCCGAAGCAGCTGCCATTGGCTAAGGCAAACACATTGCGACCATCGGAAACCTCATTGGATCGGGATCGCGTATGCAGTGAGAGCGTGACTGCCTGAGGAAACGGTTCCGGATAGTCTTCTGTCACAGCTGGTACCGCTTCATTACTGGACTGTACGAGAGATTTTTCCAGTTCCAGTATTTGCTTCAATACTGTCATCATCTTGCGATCGTCTTTATAATAGGTATAACGATCCAGCAGGTGTCGTCTCTGTTTCAGAGCTTCGAGAGTGTTTTTCTGTTTTATGGATTCTTCAATCTGATTGACGGCGACATCAAAGACTTCTTTGCGCAGGATTTCCGCTTCCGCTTTTTCATATCCCGCTTTGATTTTGGCTAAGGTTTCTGTGGGGGGAGTATCGGGGGGACTGTAACGCGTCAGGATCTTTTCCGCATTACCGGATACCGTTAACAAATCGCGCTCTTTTGTGCGACTGGCAGTTTTGACGGCCCCTAATGCGATTCGCTTTCCATAATCAACCAGTGTCGGATACAGCGCTTTAAAATCAGAATCATCACGGTGTTTTTTAATGAACTGATTGGTGGCTTCCAGACCCGCATTCCAGGCCGGTGTCGAGCCGGAGATTTCTTTTTCCACCAACGACTCACTGAGCATAATCCGTGCTTCGTCGGCGTAATCACTCTTGCTATAATTTTCCAGAAAGTGTTCAAACAGCTGAATCGCCTGAGAATATTTGCCTGCCTCCATCTCCTGGACCGCTGCATCGAAATGACGTTTCGCGGTATCTCGTCCGATGATGAACCAGAAGGTTAATGCGACTAACACCAGTAGAAGACTACCACCTGCCAGTGAGAGGACAAACGGGGATTTGACAACCTGGCGTTCCCCCGGTCGAACTGCATTCCGGGAGGTACGTCGACGGACCCGGTCTTTCAGTGAAAGCGGGCTCTGTTGTTTCGAGCGATCACTCCCCGATTCTGATTCTTCATCTGTGGCGTGTTCGCTGGAACGAGAGAGAAACGTTGCGGCAGGTTGGCCAGCGGAATCAGGTTCGTCATCAACCAGTAACTCCGCAGCGGAAGCCAGGTCCAGATCGTCAACATCCAAGATTTCTTCATTCTCGTCCTCAGGGGGCTCAGCCTGTTTGGAAGACTTTGTTGATTTTGAAGCTTTCTTTTTTTTGGGTTTCTTCTCTTTCGGGGGCTGCTTTTTCTGAGATGCTACAACTTCTTCTTTGGGTTGGAGCGGATTCTGTAAGACCAGTTCCAGTTCATCCTGGCTGACCGGTTTCAGATCGTACATGGAGCTTTCGATATTATCTTCATCTGAAACATCAGGCAGTGGTGCGCTGAGATCAAGCAGATCGACTTCATCGACAAACAGAATGTCCGCCTCTCCAATCCGGATCAGATCGCCATCCTTTAACAGCGATCGACCGGACATGGTTCCATTGATTTCGATGCCATCACTGGTCGCGGCGAGAACTTCAAAGTTTTTTTTGTTCCAGCTGATCCGACACTGCATCGAAGCAACATTCTCACCGTCAATCTGTAAATCATTGGATGCATGACTGCCGATCGAGACGGGCTGTTGTTTTGACAGCTCGATGATCTGATGTTTTCCAGACAGGAATGAGATTTCTAAACTTGCCATTTCAAATACTTATCTTTACAGAAGGTCGGAGGCATACATTGCAGGAGTAATCTGCCTGGTTAGAGTCAGTCTTCTGGTCCTTTGTAAGAGGCGAGTCGGATCTTTTGCATCCCGACTTCATTAGCTGCATCCACAACCGCTACAACCGTTTCATGTCGTGCTGCTTTGTGAGCACTCAGTACCAGTTCTGATTTTGGTTTTCCATCAGCGTCACGGCGGTCCAATATCGCCTGAACGATTTCAGAAGGACTGGAGAGTTTTGTGTCATCAACATAAATACCGTTATTATTGTCGATTTCAACGATGATGGATTCTTCGCGGAAATCATCCAATGTCTGCAGGGATTGCGAGACGCCATCTTCGTCCGGATTGGGCGGGGGCACCTGAATACTTTTCTGCAGACTGAAAGAAGCGGTGATCATAAAAAAGATTAATAGCAGGAACGTGACATCGACCATCGGTGTCAGATCCATCTCTTCAAATTCGGAATCCGCAGATCGAATGGAGAAACCATCGTCCTCGTCATCATCATCTTCGTCTTCCTCAGGCGGGAAATATTTATTTGCAGCAGTCTCTGTCTGGGGTGATGTAACGGGGAGGTCAGAGATCTCTGCGGGGGCGGATGCGATTTCACTGGAGACGGGTTCTGGATCTGTTTCCACAGAGTTGAGAGGCTGAAGAGCAGCCGCTGATTCCGTTTCTGCGACTGGTTCCGACTCCGGTTCCTCAGTGAAATCATCCTCGTCTTCTTCATACATCGCTTCGGAGGCCGATTCAAGCTGAGGCGGCTCCTGTTCCACAGGGGAATCTGATTCTGACCGATCATGAGTGACTGTGGGCGCGGGTTCCGAGAACGATTCCGGTTCGGTTTCCTGTTCCCAGTCACCTGCGAGCAGTTCGTCCCAGCTTTCGCCGATCGGGCCTAAATCATCCAGATCGTGTAAAAGCTGATCCTGTTCCTGATCCAGTGGTGTGTCTGCAACTGGTGTGGGGACCGGCGCGGGTGGTTCGTTGCGAGGAGGGACAGACGGTTCCGCTACCGCAGGAGGCGCTGCGGGTGGCTCAGTGTGCTTTTCTTCACTCTCAAAAGGTATGGTTATCCGACTCTTGCACGCAGGACAGGCGACAGCCTTACCCGCTTTTTTGCTGGTAATGCTCAGCCTTTGACCACACTTTTTACAATAGAACTTGATTGGCATTGGGAATTCAGTGTTTGAGTAACTGTAATTTAGATCTCATCTGTTTTACGTCGTTTCGTGTTGGAAATTCAGTTGTTTTTCTTCTCTTCAATTCCAATATAGAATTTCACGCCATCCACTTCGGTCACAGCACGTGTGACCTCCTGTACAAATCCATGCGGAACGCCCCGGTCCGCTTTGATGATGACATCCATGACCCCGCTCTGGACACGTTCGCGAACCCGGGCCGTCAGTTCTTCCAGTGAGACTTCAGTCGTGCCACCTGCTTCTTTCATTTCGACGACACTTTGACCGTTGAGTCCGTTGCCATCATTGTGTACAAGGACAATGGTGGAACCACGCGTATCGACGCCGACTCCATGCCGGGCAACGGGAACATCGGAATCCTGAGTGGCCTGCATCGTTGAAGTGACCATGAAAAAGATCAGCAGCAGGAATGTGACATCGATCATCGGCGTAATATCGAGGTCGTCACCCGCACCGGCAGCCGGACGCTTTTTCCAGCCATCGGTATCGCCGTTAAATAATGTTTTCTTGCGCGCCATGTTCTTTGTGCCTTATGGAATCATGACTTACGGGAGTCTTCGAGAATCTCAAGAAATTCGCCCGTGTGTTCCTGAACGGAATCCTGCAATTTGCCGATTCTTACATGGATTAAGGCACCAGCCATCACAAGTGGAATGGCCACTGCCAGTCCGGCGGCAGTGGTGAATAAAGCAAAACTGATTTCCCCTGCCAGTTGGCTGGGGTCACCACCTGATTCCTGCATGTTGCCGATTTTGTCAAACGCATTGATCATCCCGATGACGGTTCCCAGCAGTCCAAGCATCGGGGCGCTTTTGACGATGGTGCTGATCCAGGACATACGGTATTCAAGGTCGGCCAGAATATCCCGTTCAAATTTTTCAGCGAGTAACAGTCTGAGTTTTTTTGCAGGACGTTCCAGGTTCGCCATGGCAACCAGAATCAGTTGAGGGACAGCTTTGCTCCAGTAAGGGGGGGAGTCACAGAGATTAATGACAGATTCATAATTTTTGTTTTCGATATCGTCGTGAATCTGGTCGAGAAACTCATTCGCCGCATTTTGAGTCATAAAACGTTTTTGTGAGATTTGTCTGACCAGCAGAATCACACAGAAAACGCCATAGAGTGCGGTTAAAGCCAGTGATACATATATGGCAATTCCGGCAACATTTAATATCGGTGCAAGGGAGTAATTCATAGGTGCCTACTGATTATCTCATTTAACGGAAATAAGTTTGTCTAGTCACATCAAAGGTATATCCAGAGCGATTTCCTCGAACCGTAAAATAGGTCCTGCGGATCTCATCAAAATTCTTATTGCGATACTTTTTTTCCTGCGTCAGTAACTGGTTTTCCGTCTCCTTGGAGTAGAAATGAAACAGGATGGCCCCTGTGACATCGTGTCCGGCTTTTTTGAAGAGACTGATATCGCTGGTTTTGCGTTCGCCACCCTGCCAGGTCATATAGAGTCGTTTTTCGTCGACACCAGATGAGGCAGTGCGAGTCGCAGGTTTGTCTGATGACAGATTGGAGAGATAGACCATTTTCCCGCTGCGGAGCAGGGCACCCAGCTCAATTTTGAAATAGTCCAGCTGCTTGGCATAATCAATCAGTGAGCCACGGTCTGAGAATTTAATAAACCACCGCTGCTCACGCGGCAGTCCCTTTTCACCCGTTCCGAAGCCCAGCGCCCGTTTACCCGTGCCAGCAGCACTGCCGACTTTTCCCGAGTTGGTCAGGTCGGTCTGCATTTGCTGCTGAACCTGTTGAGTGGCTTGATCTGACAATTCCACCACACTGTCCAGCATTTCTTCCACCTGATTTTCCTCGGTGGGAGTATCAACCTGAGAAGGGTCATCAACCGGATCTTCAGGCGATTCGACCAGCAGGCTTTCATCGGGCGAACCATCTTCTGCCCCCCCTGACAGATCAATCAACTCCAGAGCAACCTCGTTTTCTGTCTGGGGCAGGCGATTGGTGATCCAGACAATCGAAAGCCAGAAGACTGCAATCACTAAGGCCAGCACAATCGCGATCAGTGACGAACTCACCTGGTCATACTGGGTAACCCGCATGACTGGCGACTTGCGATGATCTTCTTGAGGTGGAGCCTGTGCCATCGTATGAAACTAACCTGTACGTAAACGAATTAATTGGGATTATTTAGACATGGGGAGTTGGTTGAGTACTTCGTAGAGGTTGAACTTTTCTTCAAAGGGTTTGATATTGAGATACCATTTCTGCCAGCGTTTTGTTGTTTCATCTGACCATTGATTTACAATTTGAATACGTGCTTTTTCATCCAGGTTTTCTGGAGCATCTGCCAGCGGGTCTTCAGGCATCCCCAGCCCTCTGATTTTTCGGCTGAGGGTACATAAGCCATTGCGGGCTTCAATGCGTACGCCTAAATCCGGATCTTTAAGTGCGTTAATGAGTAGCGGTGCGACACGAAAATCATTCGTACGTGCAAGCGCCCAGATGGCGGTTCTGCGGATATCGGGAGAGCGGGCCTCAATCAGTTTCAGAACGCGTTCTTTCTGCTGGATCAGTTTCTCCCGATCACCCAGCGTGATGGTTTCGATCAGTGATTCCTGGGTGGCTTCCAGATCTGCGTTGGCGGGATCTTCCAGTTGTGACAGCAATTCGCTGAGATCACCGGTCAAAGATTTATTTTGCACTTTGCCGTTTCGCATCTGAACTTCAGCCAGATTTTTGGGCAGCCCTCTGCCGCCAGCCAGCAGTCCGGCCCCGACTGGCTCTGGCGTATACTTCCGCTTGAGAGTTTTTACGGTTGCTTTAGACAGAAAAATAATTGCCAGACAGGTGGAAGCAGGGCTGTTTCCCGCCCCGAACCAGCTGCCATCATCGCGCTGGGTTGTGAGCAGTTCGCGAGCGCCATCCGCATACCAGTCGTGTGGTCCCAGTGTTTTCGTGTTTGCCAGCGCAGCGATTCGTTCCAGTCCATACAGATAATAAATCGGCCAACCTGAGGGTTTGCGGATGTTGTAGTTTTTAATGACCCAGCCTTCACCTTTTGATTTACCATTTTCGATCGCATCAAAGGGGACGGTCGGTTTGGAGAACAGGTCTTTTTCATCCTCGCCTGAATCATCCGTAAGATTTACTTTTTCGAGAAAGCCAAAACGTTTCTTCTTGACGCCTTCGGATTGGTTCTGCTTCGGTGTGGGGGCTTTACCATGAGGGTAAAGCATCATGGATATAACGTACAGGCTGCCCGTGCCCGCGACTCCCATGGTATGTTTGGCTGTTGCTTCAGCGGGGACAGCAGGATGGTAACCAAAACCGCCATCACGGAGCTGGGTTGATAAATGCCAGCGGGCGGCTTTATCCCAGACGGCTGTGGGAATCTGTACTCCGGCGCGTTGTGCGGCCCAGAGTCCCAGAATGGCATATTGTGTAATACTGGTATCTCCATTATGCGGAGAGTCACCAGGATAGTACCAACTGCCGGTTGAATGTTGCGTCCCAATCAGAAAATCCACAGTCGATTGAATTTCGAAGTGGTATTTTTCCGGGTCGAGAGCTTCGAGAAGCATCAGCTGGGCGCCCGCGCAATAATTGTAGTCTCCCCCTGGGCGATAGATTAATTCCCCTGAGTCATTTTTCTGATTATGGTCGATCAGAATATTCTTGACGCATTTCTGAATAAAGGGAGAATCAGGTGGCTCGCCTGCTTTCAGAAGTGTGTAGCCAACAAAGGCATTCATACCACCACGGCCGTAATCAGGATTCGTTTTCAGAAAAGACACGCCCCGTTTTATGGCGGCATCAATTTCCGGCTTAGGGGGTTGGGCCTGTACGCTTGCTGGAATCAGGCTGCATACAATCAGAGCAGGCATCCACATCTTCAACAGGAGAACCGTGTGATGGCTTACCCAAATTCGAGTTTTATCTGCGCAATCGTTTATCATAGTGATGCGATAGCAATCTGAGATGAGAGATAATTGCTGACAGGAATCGGAAGTCACTACTTTCCAAGCATGACTCCAGTCTAAATTCCAGAGTGAAGCAGTGTCAATCTTTATGACTCAAATCTTTATGGGAATCGCATTTACGTTTCAGGGCTTCCAGGACAGGTCACAGGTACAAACAGCCTGATTACAGCGTGGACACCCTTGTACATACTTGCGGGTTACCGCCTGTTCCAGATCAATTCCCGCGACATTTGCCATGGTCGCCAGCCAGGCAAGCACATCTGCGAATTCTTCCTCCAGATTATCTCGATCGCTGTTTTCCCGTAGAGATGAGGATAATTCTCCCACTTCCTCCATGAACCACATAAAGGTCCCTTCAATGCCCCGCGATTGATCTTTTTCATAGAACATCTTATGAATCACCGCCTGAAATTCAGACAGCGATAAACCGATCTGATGTTGAGAATCCTCATTGGTGGAGGCTGAAGAGGGGTGAATCGGGTCGCTCACGAGAGCTCCTTTAGTCAAGTAGATTGATAATATCAGTGTTACAGTTTTTCTTTTAAAACTCTGCCAGCAGCATGATCGGGATTCTGTTTTAACAGTCGCTCGACTTCGGTTTCCGCTTCCTGTTTTTTTCCACTTTCGAATAAGGCGTTCGCCAGTTGGTAGCGGGCTTCCGTATTCTTCTCGTCGAGTTGCAGTAGCACACGGTATTCGCGAATCGCCAGTTCAGGTTGCTTCAGCTTCAATGCCGTCTCTGCCAGACATTCATGAGTCTCCGGGTCAAGTACGTCAATCTGTAACGCAGCCTGTCCCCAGTGGAGCGTTTCTTTCAGGTCACCCTCATTCTGATACAGATACATTAACTCCTGCATGCTGTCTACATCACTGGGGTCCAGGTGGACCAGCTTTAACAGTGTCTCTTTCTGATTTTGATCCTCTTTCAGGTGGCGATAGATGACTGCGAGCCCTTGCAGCCATTCTGTCTGATAAGGATATTTTTTGTGAGCAGATTCAAAAATCGCTAATGCTTCGGGGTATTGTTTCTGTTTCAGCAGGATTTTACCAGCGAGTTCAAGGACTTCTGCATTATCTGTTTTGGTTTTCAGTGCAGGTTGCAGTATCGCTAACGCAGCAGGCAGATCTTCAGAGAGCAGTTCCAGTCGTGCAATTGTCAGAGCGGCCTGTGGTTGTGCTGGATCTTTGCTCAATACGGACTGTGCGAGTTCCCGCGCTTCCTGTTTTTTTCGACGCTGCAGCAGGTTCACTGCATATTCACCGGCCAGAGTCAGGTTTTGTTTATCCGCTTCATATTCCTGTTGCAGTTCCTTGAAACTGCGTGTGGATTCAGGCTGGTAACCTTTCAGAGAAGCAGTGATTTTTTTGAGGTAGGTATGATAACGCTGCTCAAAGTCTTCGGGTGTAATCTGAAAACATTCTGTAATCGCCTCATCTGTGGAACGCTGGTTCTGGTACGACGTCAGCAGTTTTTTTAACGCGTCTTTACCAAATTCTTCTACCATGAAGTCAGCACACATCAGGCTCTGGCAATAAGCGAAGCTCCAGTTATCCGATGACTTGGGTCTGACAAAAACGCCGTCCAGTTCATCCAGAGAATAAATTTCTCCCTTCGGAACCCGTTCGACCAGTAATTGATTGAATCTCTGCGGGCGGGCGCTGCCTTCGCTGCGGACGGCCAATGCTTCAGTAAACCAGTGGGGGATTTTGTATTTCGTCTGTTGCAGGGTAAAAACATGTACCAGCTCATGTTTGAGTACACTGGCCCAGTTGAAAGGCTCTTTCATTGCGGTCGGTGAAGTCAAGGCGACGACGGCTCCGGTTGAGGCACCAATGGTCTGGATCCAGGGCAAGCCAATCATGCGGGCGCTGAACCACTGATGGGCGCCCAGCCCTTTGGCATCGTGATAGATTTCAAACTGTGTTTTACCCGGCGGTTCGTAGCTGAACTGTGTGGCGAGTTCCGGATAAATCTCTTCCAGGTAATCAGCCATGTACTGCCCCAGAATGGCGTCTGCTTTGGAATCGTATCGAATCACAAAATGATCCGTGATGATGGCACCGTATGACTCCAGCACGCCCAGCACTTTCCGCATATTACTGACGCGTACATGATAGGGGTCCGATTTGAATGCTTCGTCTAATGTCTGCTGGGCCAGTTCGGTTTTTCCCATCTGCATGTAGAGCATCCCCAGTGAAGACTTGGGGCCGGAAAGTTGAGGCATGAGACTGATTGTTTTCAGGTAAGCAAATTCGGCGAACATAAAACGGCGTTTCATTTCCATTAACTGGGCCAGTTCATACAGAAAGTAGCCCGGTTTGGGGTTTTGTTTCAGAAGCGCAGTCGTCAGTTTGGTGAAGCGGGATGAAGTCGGTTGCGGTTCAGAGTCATCAGAAACGGTGAACAGTTCAGCCAGACTTTCGCGATCGGGAACGCCATCCAGCAGCAGAAAGCAGGCCGCGAGTCGGGCCAGAACAAACTGGCTGCGGGCATTGAGGGCTGCTGCAGACTGTGCCGTTTTCAAAGCCTGTTGATATTGGCCGTTTATCAGTTCCAGGTCACAACGGGTGAGCAGCGCGTCCAGCGATTGGGGATTAATTTCCAGCGCCCGTTCAATCATTTTGGCAGCCTGATCGAATTCATGTCCTTCGATGGACGAAAAAGCGAGGGCGACGTACACGTCTGCTGCCTGGGGATTGATTTTCAGCGCGGCGGTAAATTCGTCCGCAGCCTGGGGACGATTGTATTTCTCCTGCAAGATCGAACCACTGAGGTAAGAAGCCTGCCAGGCCAGGGGATCGGCTTTGATGACATCCGGGCAGACCGTGTTGATGACAAAGGTAAAGATTTGCGAGACACTGTTCCACCGCGCGTACTGAGTGGCACCTTTCCCGATCAGCAGCAGTGTTTCTGCATCTTCGGGTTGAGCCCGGTTGTAGTAACGCACAAACCAGCGATATCCTTCGTTGGCTTCATCAATTTTGCCCGCATCGGTCAGTAGATGCGCCTGGACCAGGTGTGCCAGCGGCTGATCCGAATTCAGAGCCAGTGCGCGGGTCACATACTCATTCGCTTTGTCGTAATCGCCCGTTTCATAATAAAGTTGGGCGCCCACTGCGTACAGGATTGGCAGATCGGGAGATTGCTTGAGCGAGACTTCCAGCCGCGTGATGGCTTCACCAGATTTGCCCGTCAACCGGTCCAGTTCAATCAGGCTCCGCTGCAATTTCAGAGACTGTTCTGCATTCTGCGGAGTGAGCTGCTCCAGTTGCTTTGCTGCCTGGTCATAGACTTCACGCGACTCTTCATAGCGGCCATGCTGTTGATGTTCGTATGCTGTTTTCAATAAGTCTTTGACGTCCGCAGTATCCGGTTTTTCAGAGGCAGCCTGCAGCAGACCAGGATGCACAGTGACCCAGAATAAAAGCATCCACGCAAAAAACGGGATTCTGCACATGCTGAGAGGAGTGTCTGACATTCTTCGTTCCGAAGTAATATTTAGGGAAACACCACAGGCGCTCGTTTCAGAGAAACGAAGGACGCGGCGATTTTTTATCAGGGGGACTTGTACCATTACCGGTGGGGATAAGCTGGTCATCTACATTAGACACGGATTGCGAAGCCTCTTCCAGCTCATTTGTGGAATTCTCATCCAACAGTTGCTGTCTGTTGAATTCCTGGATGGGAAGCCCGAATCCCAGGATCAGCTCCCGTTTCAATTTCTCTGAAACTTTCGTCAGCAGAAACAGTTCTTCATTCTTTGCCCAGGCGATCAGATTCCCATTCCACCAGGCGATTCGATTGGCGGGAGTCGCCGGCACGCGCGCATCTTTGGTGAGAATTCCTGTCAGATTCAACGGGTCTGTGGCAGAAAGAATCGTCAACTCATCGCAGGTCGGGTCATCGCGCAATTTACGCAGTTCCTGAATCGTACCCGACATGGCGAACTGCTCGCCCGCCACACCGGTCACAAACCGCCCCCCTCGAATTTCGCCACGAGCTTCCAGTCGGCGATAGATCTGCAGCAGTTCAAACCACCGCGGTGCGCCGGATTCCTTACTGAGCAAATCGCGAAACACCACGCCCCAGCGTCTGATCAACTGCCAGGCCCATTGTTCGACATATTCAAAATACTGCAGGCTCCGTTCTTCCACTTCCCCGCTGGCTTCCCGTCTCCAGATCGACCAGCGTCCGGTATTGTTCGGAGTCGATCTTTTACGAACCAGCCCGATTCTCGATTTGCGGGAAGCACGTCTCTGTTTCGTAGAACGATCTTCCGTAAACTGCCGCATACCCGAGAAACTGTCTGAGGTAAGCAGACCGCGGGAGATGAGTTCCCCCAGTGAATCAGCGATCTGCGAAGGCAGTGACTGTGTCGCCGCCATCAGATCAGAGGCAAACAGGGCGCCGCGTTGTGTTAACAGTTCCTGTACTTCCTGCGCGGGACTGCTCAGGTGGTGTTCTGCTTCGCTGTCTTCCGGCTTTGAAGAGACTTGATTGAAACAGGCCAGCCAGGGGATGTCTTCTCTCAGGAAGAATGAGACAGGGGCATTGCGGGTGATGCCGGTCATCGATTTTCCCTGTTCAGCGGTGCGGCGGGGAGGATACAGGCGGCCCCAACCTACTTCGCCGGTAAAGCAGAGTTCGTCCAGTTGACTGCTCTGGTAATTCGACAGGCGGGCAGGCAGAATATCTCGTTCCCAACTGATCGCCGGGATATCGATGCCCTGCAGCATCGAGAGGACTTCAAATAGACCATTGGTTCCGGACCGTTTTTCGTCGCCCGTCAAACCATGTAATCTGGTCAGATATTGAATCAACACGCTCACATCCACCGGTTGTACTTGGGCCCGTAAGCCTTGCAGAGTCAGCCGATGGATGCGGGACAACAGACGCCGGTGGCACCATTCTTTCGGTGGAACAGGAGAAGTATCCTGTTTTGTTTCTGCTGCTTCCGATTCTTCCAGGCTCTGGTCCCAGTTGGGATCTTTGACGCGAAAATAGCCCTGCATGGCGATGCCTTCGCCTTCCAGCGCCATTAAAGCGGCTTCGGTTTGTGCATCTGTCATGCCCGCCTGATGTGCCATTTCGGCAACCGTGAGGGGCCCACAGTTATCCAGCAGACCGCGGATGATCGAGGTGCGGGCTTCCGTCGATTCCCATTCCTGCTGCACGCCAGCGGGCACTTTGACAGGTGGAGCATGCTGGCTGTCCGGAAAGGCAGCCAATGCCGCCGGCAGTCGTTCCGTGGCAACCCAGCTGTGTGCAGAAACCTGTTCGGAAGGTTGTTCTGTTCGGGACAGTGTAGTGGCACGTCCGGTCGCTTCCAGTTCCTGATACCAGTCAGCCCACTCAGGTCGTTCATGAATGGGAAGATGAATGCGCCCCAGTAGCACGTCATGGAATTCATCGGCATTACGGACGACAGGTTGCGCTTCCTGACACACCTGGGCGATCGCTTCCGGAGAGAGCCTTCCCAGATCTTCCACACTTTCCACAGAAAGCGTATGGCGCGTCGCGACTGCCCGCGCCCGGCGTTCCTGCGCTTCGCCTCCATCCAGAAAGGTGTAAGGACTGGAGTTAAGCAGTTCATAGCAGAAGGGAGACGGTTCCCGAGTGTCACGGGGGATCAGCTTCAACGTGCCCTGTTCAATTTCGAGCAGGACGTTTTTCAAGCCCCCAATATCAAGTTGTTCATTCAGGCAGTCGGTGAGTGTCTGATCGACGAGAATATGATCGGGGCGGACGATCTCGCCGATTTCATTTTCGGGGCAGCCCGTCAGCCGCGGGAAAACCGCTGTGAGTAAATCTTCCGCACGAAAACGCTGCAGTGGTGGCGGAACTTTTTTGCCGTTCTGCATGCGGGAGACCAGTAAAGCCCGTGTCACATTCCAGCGCCAGCGCACGTGGAACATGGGGTGATCCAGAATCGCCTGTTCGGACAGCTGTTGCACATTTCGGGTGTTGAGCATGCTGAACAGGCTCTCCAGCGGGAAGCTGTGCTGCGGACCCAGTGAAAGAATAATGCCGTTATCGTCGGCGGTCGCCTGCAGTTCGAAGTTATAAGAACGGCAGAAACGTTTCCGCATCGTATAGCCCCAGGCGCGGTTGATGTCACCTCCAAAGGGCGCGTGGATCACCAGTTGCATGCCCCCCGATTCGTCAAAGAACCGTTCAAACACAACCCGTTTTTGCGTGGGCACGACTCCCAGGGCGGCTTTCTGTGCCTGGAAGTATTCTACGATCTGTTTACTGCCCCATTCGTCGGTATTGGTTTCCTGTGAGAGCCAGAGAATCGCCTGCTCGGCATCTTCGATGCGGCGTTCGAGTTCTTCTCTTAAGTGGGAGATTTCCGTTGACAGTTCCAGCGAACGCCCGGGCGCTTCGCCGAACCAGAACGGGATCGAAGGGGGTGCCCCATGCGCGTCGACCACGGTGACATCCCCGCCACGTACATAGCGAATCTGCCAGGATGTATTACCCAGCAGAAAGATATCGCCAGCCATACTTTCAACAGCGAAATCTTCATCGACGGAGCCGACCACGGTCTGATCGTCTTCGGTGACCACGCGGTACGAGGCAATTTCGGGGATCGCGCCGCCGTTCATGGTGGAGACGAGACGGGCATTTTTGCGGCTGCGAACGCGGTTCTGAACCTGGTCATGATGCAGGTAAACACGGCTGCGGCCAGAGGTGCTGCTGATCCCTTCGCTGAGGAACTGGATCGTGCTGTCAAAGTCGTTCCGTTTGAGATTACGGTACGAATAGGCGCGGGTCAGGGTGGCAAACAGCTCATCCGTATTCCATTCCTGGCAGGCGACTTCGGCGGTGATCTGCTGCGCCAGGATATCAATGGGCGCTTCAGGCATACGAACGGTATCCAGGATCCCCTGTTTGATCGAGCGAACCAAAGCCATGCTTTCCACGAGTTCGTCACGCGAAAGCGCAAAGATCCGACCTTTGGGAACCAGACCCAGTGAATGCCCGGAGCGGCCGATACGTTGCAAAAATGTGGCGATACCCCGCGGTGAACCAATCTGCACAACCAGATCGATATAGCCGACGTCGATGCCCAGTTCCAGAGAGGCGGTTGCGATGACCGCTTTCAGCTCGCCGCTTTTCAGTTTCTGTTCAGTACGATGTCGAATTTTTGCAGATAAGGAACCGTGATGGCTGCCGACCACTTCCTCTCCCAGCCGTTCGGTAAGCTGGTGAGTGATGCGTTCTGCGAGGCGGCGGGTATTCACAAAGATCAACGTGCTGTGATGCGAGTTGATTAACTCAATAATCTGTTCCAGCACTTCTGCCCATTGTTCGTGAGTGCAAATCGCGCTTAATTCAGACGGCGGGACCTGAATGGCGACATCCAGCGTACGCGAGTGCCCGATATTAACGATCCGACAGGTTTGCTCGGGGTAATCACTGTGAGTTTCAGAGGGGGGATCTGCGGTGATTTCAATTTCAGGTCGATTACCGACCAGGTACTGCGCCACGCGATCCAGTGGTTTCTGTGTCGCGGACAGACCGATGCGTTGCAGGGGATGTTCGACGAGGGCTTCCAGCCGTTCGAGGGTGATCGACCAGTGCGAACCACGTTTGTCTCTTAATAAAGCATGGATTTCATCGACGATCACAGTCTCTACTGTTTTGAGTGTTTCCCGGGCTTTGGAACCGGTTAACATTAAATACAGCGATTCGGGGGTCGTCACTAATATATGAGGCGGCCGTTTGACGAGCGCGGCGCGCTTTGATGAAGGCGTATCTCCGGTACGCAGGCCGATCCGGATCGGCGTGAACAGCAGGCCCGCTTCTTCCATCAGTTCGGAAATCTCTTCGAGCGGCTGAGTCAGATTACGGTGCATATCGTTGGATAGAGCACGCAGTGGCGAGACATAGATGACGCTGGTTTCATCATCCAGGTCGCCAGCCAGCGAACGTTTCACCAGGCGGTCTATGACGGAGAGGAAGGCGGTTAGCGTCTTACCACTTCCCGTCGGAGCCGAGATTAATGTGTGCTCACCCCGATTGATACAAGGCCAGCCTTGTTGCTGCGGTTCAGTCGGACCCTGAAAACGTTTCCGGAACCATTTTTCGATAATGGGGTGATAGCCGTAAAATGACATGACTGCCCTTTGGAGTGTCGATTGAGAGTAGCTGTTGTATTGTAAGAGGTTGATTCTGAGAATTTAACCTGTTTTCTCTGAAAATCTTCCGGTTTCGAATTTCTGAGCGAGCAGAGCACGAAATGCCATGTCAGTTCTTCAAATTGTTTCTGCCCGAACGAAGATTTTTGTTTGAGTGTCTATTCCAAAAATGGAAAATTGTGAAGTTTCTTCATCTTGAGGCGTTCCATAGAAACAGCAGCTTAATTCACCACAGCAAATCGACTATAATTGTGGAAATGAATTGATCTAACTGGTGTAAAAACTCGTTAAAAAGAGTACACCAGATGATCAGTATCTGGCTATGATACAATAATAATAGATATTGAAACCGTTCCGGGTTCAACTCCGGCTTAAACGCACTTGGATCACAGGCATTGCATATCTCATACTGAAAACGGTGAAAGTCACACAATGAAACATGTCAACCAGATGATACTGGCTTTTATTCTGGGACTTTTAGTGCTCAATGGAAGTTCAACCCTGCGGGCCGACCCGGCTGAGTCAGACAAACCGCAGAAACAGTCTGCAGAACAGCAGAAAAAGGCAGATGCGGATCCCCCCCCTTCAAAGCCTGCTTTGTTTATGACGATTGAGAGTCCAGTGGGTGAAGTAACCTACGGTAGAGTGACCAATGCCGCTTTGTCATTACAGAATGAAGCAGCCAAAACAGGGCAAAAAGGGTATCTGATTCTCAAAATCTCTCCCGGTTCCAGCCCGTTTCATCAGGTGCAGGGACTGGCTAAATTTCTGGCTTCCGCGCAATTATCCGATTTAAAAACCATTGCCTGGATTCCGGAAACGGTGATTGGGAATAATGTGGTTCTGGCGCTGGCATGTAATGAAATAGTAATGCATCCGGATGCGGAACTGGGTGACATCGGATATGGCAAAGCTCTGGATCGGGATGAACGCGAATTCGTGCTGTCCATTGTTGAGAAACGCCACAATGCCAAACTGAGCCGCGCCTTGGCGCTGGGGATGATGGACCCGCAGCAAGCCGTCCTGAAAGTGAAAATTCAACAGGGAGAGGGCGAAAACAAGCAAATCATCTCCCGCATTGTGACTCCCGATGAATTAAAACGACTGCAGGATAATATGGCCGTCATTACTGATGTCGAAACCATTAAGGAAGTCGGCTCACTGGGAGTATTTTCCGGAAGCAAGGCCCGTGCTCTGGATGTCTTGGTCCAGCAACTGGCTGACACACGCGGGGGGCTGGCTGAACTCTATGGGATTCCCCGCGAAAAATTACGCGATGACCCCACCCTGGGAGACGCGCCCAAGGTTATGCTGATTAAAGTGGATGGGATGATTGAGCCACTGCTTGAGGCATTCCTCGAACGGCAGATCAATCGAGCGATCAATTCCGGTGCCAATATGCTGGTGTTTGAGATTGATTCAGGGGGAGGCTACCTGATGTCCGGCACCAATCTGGCGAACATGATCGCCAATCTGGACTCGCGTCAGGTCAGAACGGTGGCTTATGTCCCTAAACATGCCATGAGTAGTGCCGCGATCATCGCGTTGGGCTGTGATGAAATCTTCCTCCAACCAGGGGCTCAAATGGGAGACGCCGGTCCCATTGAAATGAAAGAAGGTGGTCAGTTTGAGCATGTTCCTGTAAAAATCCTGAGTTCACTACGCGTCACGTTGAAGGAGTTGGCAGAAAAAAAAGGGCGACCTGCTGCCGTCTGTGAGGCGATGTCCGATAAAGATCTGATTGTCTATGAAGTCACAAACAGTAAAACCGGACAACTCTGGTACATGAGCGAAGATGAAATTCACCAGTCAAATGGCGAGTGGATTCAAGGGCCAGCCGTGCCCGAATCACGGAAGGCAAATCTGCTGACGGTGAACGGGGGGCGGGCGCATGAATTAAAAATTGCAGAACCGCCTGTCCGGGATCTGGATGAACTCAAGCAGCGACTGGGAATTCCTGCTGATCTCAAATTGAAAGCGGTTGGACGGACCTGGGTTGATACTCTGGTCTATATTTTGAATTCCCAGATTGTGACGTTTTTCCTGTTCATTCTGGGCGCGATCTTTGTGTATCTGGAGCTCTACACTCTGACTGGTTTGTTCGGGATTATGTCAGCGCTTTGTTTTGGGCTGTTTTTCTGGAGCCGCTTTCTAGGGGGAACTGCCGGTTACCTGGAAGTGATGATCTTCAGCATCGGTCTGATCTGTATCCTGCTGGAAATCTTTGTGATTCCTGGTTTTGGTATTTTTGGTATCTCGGGAGGGCTTCTGGTGGTCACTTCGATCATCCTGGCCAGCCAGACGTTTGGGGACTTTAACACACTGCGTCCCGGTTCTGATTTTGCAACCATGTCTGGTACGGTGGGAACGATGAGTGCCTCACTGGTGACGGTGATTGTGCTGGCGATCGTATTGAATCGGTTTTTACCCGATTCAAAGCTGATGAGTTCCATTGTATTGGCACCGCCGGGCGACTATCAGAAACCCGCGACTCATGAGATCCAGCTGGATCCCGAACTGCTTCCCGGCAAAGCAAGTTTAAAAGTTAAAGGCCTGCATCTGGAAGTCGGTATGCAGGGGGTGGCCTGCTCAGTTTTACGTCCTGCAGGACGGGTTGAAATTGATGGTGTCTGGGTGGATGTCATCAGTGAGGGGCCGTTTATCCCGTCTGGTGCCCGGGTTGAGATCGCACATATCCAGGGGAATGAAGTGGTTGTCCGTGAGGTAACTGTTTGATGCCAAAGAGTTTAAATGAGTTGAGCGATTGGTGTGGTCCAGTGTTCCATGTTTAAACGGGAACAGATTATGAAAAAAAGAACCCTGTCTGATTCTATTCAGACAGGTTTTTATAATCGAGGTGTCGTATCCATTGAATAATCTATTCAAATTGCTACATTAAGTACCTTAAATACCCTGAAAGCTAGCGTAATAGCTTTGTTTTCTCTCGCCATTACCAGTCTCAGATGAAGTCAAGACACGGACGTAGTGGCTGTCTTTGCATTGGGTTTTCCCCGATCTTCTCTGTTTGTCAAGTGGTTTGTTTTAAAGGTTTAGGTTAGAAGAATGTCAGTCACGCAGGAACGAAGAGCAGAATTGATTCAAGAATATCAGTCCAAAACAGGGGATACCGGATCTGCTGAAGTGCAGATTGCTGTACTTACAGAACGGATTGTTAATTTAACAGAGCATTTACGGTCAAATTCGAAAGATCACGCCAGCCGAAGAGGTTTGCTGCAGATGGTCAGTCGTCGCCGTAGTCTGCTGGATTACTTGCATAAGAAAAGTGCAGAAAGCTATAGGGAAATTCTGGAGAAGTTAAACATCCGAAAATAGGTTCGATGTTTGCTCCTCTGTGTCGGTTTGTCGGAAAAGAATTAGGAACATATTGTGAAAGTAGTTGTTGAATGTGAGGTTGGCGGACAGAAACTTAGTCTTACAACTGGTCAGTTAGCGAAACAGGCAGCGGGTTCTGTCCTGGTTCAGTATGGTGAAACAGTAGTATTTGTTGCAGCAGCAACAGGGCCGGGAAGACCCGGAATTGATTTTTTTCCACTGACGGTTGATTATCGGGAACGTGCTGCGGCCGCCGGTAAATTCCCTGGTGGATTTTTAAAACGTGAAGGTCGTCCTACGACCAAAGAAATTTTGACGGCTCGTTTAACAGACCGTCCCATTCGTCCGCTGTTCCCCAAGGGATTTCACGACGAACTGCAGATTCAGTCCAACGTGATGTCCTGTGATGGCGTCAATGAGCCGGACGTACTGTCAATCAATGGTGCCTCAGCGGCACTCTGTCTCTCACCCGTTCCCTTCCAGGGACCTATCGGTGCCGTTCGCATCGGTCGTATTGATGGTGAGTTAATTGTCTTCCCGAATCACGAACAGATTGCTGAAGGTGATCTGGATCTGATTGTGGCTGGAACCGTCGAATCGGTGCTGATGATCGAAGGTTTCGGAAACCAGATTCCGGAAGACGAAATGGCAGAAGCCATTATGCTCGCCCATAAAGAACTGGCGAAAATCTGCAAATTACAGCTGGAACTGCGGGAAAAAGCAGGCATCAAGCCCTTCGAATACGAAGCGCCTCCGGAAAATCCGTTTGTGGCCAAACTGGATGATGCCGTTTTCCAGAAACTGAGTTCTGCCATGCAGAGCACAGTGAAAGCAGAACGACGTGATGGTGCTAAAGCCATTCAGGAAGAACTGATTACCAAGTTCTTCCCGGAAGGTGCCGACACGACTGAAGACGGCGCTACTATTGGCGATTTCAAAGAAGCATTCCATGATCTGGAAGCCAAAGCAGTCCGCGAAATGGCGATTACCGGTCGTCGACTGGATGGGCGGGCTCCTGACGTTCTGCGAGATGTTTTCTGCGAAACAGGAACGCTGCCGCGAGTGCACGGTTCAGCCGTCTTCACCCGTGGTGAAACTCAGTCCATGGCAACCGTCACACTGGGAACCTCACGCGATAAACAACGGGTCGATGGTCTGTTTGAAGAAGAGCTGCAGCAGTTCATGTTGCATTACTACTTCCCCTCTTTCTCAGTGGGCGAATGCCGACCGATCAGAGGACCAGGACGTCGCGAAATCGGTCACGGTTGTCTGGCAGAACGTTCTGTTTTACCAGTGCTGCCGAACGAAGAAGATTTTCCATATACGATCCGCGTGATTTCAGACATTCTGGAATCAAACGGCAGTAGTTCCATGGCTTCTGTCTGCTCAGCGACTCTGGCTCTGATGGATGCCGGTGTGCCGCTACGTCAGCCTGTGGCCGGTATTTCCATCGGTCTGGTGACCAAAGGAAAAGAATATAAGATTCTGACTGACATCATTGGTGACGAAGACCATTTCTGTGATATGGACTTCAAAGTGGCCGGTACTCAGAAAGGGATCACCGGGATTCAGCTGGACCTCAAGAATGATGGAATCAACGAAGAAATCATTCGAGCAACTCTGGAACAGGCTAAAAAGGCCCGTCTGGAACTGTTGCGAACCATGCTGACTGCGATTCGTCGCCCGCGTGCAGAGATTTCTGCCTATGCACCCCGTCTGCATCAGACCAAGATCAATCCCGAAAAAATCGGTCTGTTGATTGGTCCTGGTGGAAAAACGATTCGTGCGATTCAGGAAGAAACCGGTGCCTCCATCGATATTCAGGATGATGGTACTGTGACTGTTTCTGGTGGAAACGTTTCGATAGTCGAAAAAGCCATGGCTCATATTGAAGCTTTGACAGAAGAAATTCGCGTCGGCCGAATCTATGATGGTGTGGTCAGCTCTATCAAAGAGTTTGGTGCTTTCATCGAAATCGCTCCCGGTAAAGATGGACTGTGTCATATCAGCGAACTGTCTGATGGATTCGTCAAGTCGGTCAGCGATATCTGCAAAATGGGTGACCGTCTGCAGGTGAAGGTGATTGCTGTTGATGATCAGAATCGTGTTAAATTATCCCGGAAAGCGGTACTGGCCGAACAGGCTGGTGAGAGCAACGGCGATGTTGATACAGAAGCAGAAGAAGAGTAAGAGAAGATTCTCTTTAATCTGAGAAAATAAAAAACGATGAAGGAGCTCGCCGTGAGATGACTTCATCGTTTTATTTTTATAGATATGGCTCTGGCAGTAGTTTGCCGGAGGCCTCTTTTCCTGGACGATCTGGAAAATTCTATGACAAGATCATCTGCAATAAACGAAAGTCCGTTGAGCGTTGAAGAACGTGAAAAGTTCGAGGCGCAGTATTCCGAAATCGCGACGCTGGCAGGGGGGCTGGCTCACGAAATCAAAAATCCACTTTCGACGATGAGTCTGAACCTGGAACTACTCACTGAAGATCTGGAAACACTGGACGTCCCTGCGAAACATCGGATGCTGAAGAAGGTGGAGAACGTCCAGAAGGAATGTAAACACTTGCAGGATATTCTGGATGCCTTCCTGCAGTTTGCCCGGGTGGGCAAACTGGCCTTGAGTTCTGCCAACCTGAATGACCTGGTGAGTGACTTTATCGATTTTTTCAGACCCCAGGCCCGCGATGCGTCGATCGAAATCAGCCCGCATTTCGACGCCGACCTGCCGCAGGTTCAGATAGATCAGGCATTGTTTCGGCAGGTGCTGATGAATCTGGCATTAAATGTGATTCAGGCAATGCCCGCTGGCGGTCTGATTGAACTGCAGACATCGCATAAAGATGGCATGGTCTATCTCGACATCATCGATAATGGAAAAGGCATCGATGAAAAAGTCAAATCACGTATTTTTGATACTTTCTTTTCCACAAAGCCGGGGGGCAATGGCCTGGGACTGCCGACGGTCAAAAAGATTATCGATGCACATCACGGGACAATTGAATGTGAAAGTGAACAGGGAAGAGGAACCCGTTTCACGATTTCATTTCCCGTTTGCTGAATTTTGACAACTCCCGGGAATTTATTTGTATTTCTGACTTGAATATGATGGGGACTGGCTGGTCCGGCAGAGATCTGTTCAAACCACGTTCGTAATATTCAACCAGTGTTCTTCGCGGGAAAGCGTTTTCCCAACCAATTTAGAAAGGTAGAGAGTCCGCTCAATGAGCTCGAAAGACGCCACGGAAACCGATCTGGAATCGATCGTCATTCGCGTATTAATTATTGATGACGATGAAGCCCATGCGCAGGCTGTTGCAGAAAGTCTGGAACGGGTTGGCTGCGATTGCAAAATTGCCACTTCCGGTGAACAGGGCGCCAAACTGATCGAAAGCGAAACGGCTGATATCGTGATTACGGACTTGCGCATGGATGGCGTAGATGGGTTGGCGATCCTGCGGACTGCGAAAGACGAACTGCCGGATGCAGAAGTCATCGTGTTGACCGGCCATGGATCCATCAACTCAGCAGTCACCGCGATGCAGCTGGGCGCATATACCTATCTGACTAAGCCCCTGGATATCAACGAGCTACGCAACGCGGTGGAGAAAGCATCCACACGAGTGCGACTGATGCGACGAAATGCAGAACTACACCGACGGTTGGATGAAAAATTTGGCTTTGAAGGTGTGATCGGTAATACGCCGCAGTTGCATAAGATTGTCGATAAGCTGAAAAACGTCGCTTCGACCAACAGTACCGTGCTGATTGAAGGGGAGAGTGGCACGGGGAAAGAACTGGTGGCTCGCGCGATTCATCAGAACAGCGAACGCAAAAGTAAGCCGTTCGTGCCCCTCAATATATCCGCGTTGCCAGACAGTATTCTGGAAAGCGAACTGTTTGGTCATGAGCAGGGGGCTTTTACCGGAGCGGTAGGCAAACGAATTGGAAAGTTCGAACATGCGAACGGAGGCACGCTGTTTCTGGATGAGGTCGGTGAGATGCCGATGCAGACGCAGATCAAACTGTTACGCGTCCTTGAGGATCGAAAAATAGCCCGTCTGGGAATGAACGAAGAGATTAGCCTGAATGTTCGACTGGTGGCAGCGACCAATGCGGATCTGCTGGAGATGGTAAAAAAAGGCACGTTTCGCCAGGATCTGTACTATAGACTCTCCGTCGTCAAAATCGAGTTGCCCCCTTTGCGCGAACGACGTGGAGACATACCACTGCTCACAGACCATTTTTTGAAAGAGCTGTCGTCGCAATATAATAAACCTTACGATGGTGTTTCGCGTGCCGCACGGCGTGCCCTGATGTCCTATGACTGGCCCGGTAATATTCGCCAGCTCAAAAATGCGGCCGAGCGAATGCTCGTGCTGGATACTGATGGAATTCTGGACCTGGATGACCTGCCTGAAGAAATTGTGCCAGTATCAGGACCCGAGGGGGACAGCAGTTATACTTCAGATCGTTCAGGCGCTGATTTCCTGATCGGACGCCCTTTCTCGGAGGTCGAGCGTTACTACATCGAACGCGCCCTTGACCTGGCAGATGGCAAACGGGAAGAAGCTGCCAAGATGCTGGGCATCGGAGAACGAACCCTGTATCGAAAGCTTAAGGAGTATCAGAAGCAGCGGGAAGAACAGACTTAGTCTGTCTTCGGCACGTTTGTCGTTTCCTGAGGTTGGAATATGGCGCAGCGTACGACTGCTTCTGACAGACACGCTTTTGCGAACCGATGCTGCCCTTTTAAATTCCGCTGGCATTTTCTTACATGTGTTGCATGTTAAATGTAACTTATGAAAGGAGATAGGGGCGTCATTATCTCAGGCCGACTGGCACATCTGAAGCCGAACCCCTGGTTTCCAACGATATGAATAATTTCGATTAATCTCTTGACAATTAATGACGATCCGTCAAAATGGTGGTGTTATGAGTACCCGAGAACGCAAACAACAAGAAAAGCAGGAACGCGAGGCGAAGATCCTGGAATGTGCGCGCCCGATGTTTATCGAAGGCGGGTATAACGGTTTGAATATGGACCGGCTCACGAGTCTGCTGGAATACTCAAAAGGAACAATTTATAACCATTTCTCCTGTAAAGAGGAGATTATCATTACTCTGGCGATTCAAACACTGGAAAAACGGTTGGCAATGTTTCAGAAGGCGTCTCTGTTTCAGGGAACTTCGCGTGAACGGATTGCCGCTATCGGCGCTGCTGCCGAGCTGTTTGTAAAAACCTATCCCGATCATTTTTGTGTCGAGCAGACGATTCGACTCGACTCTATCTGGGATAAAACTTCGGAAGAACGTCGCAAGCTGATGTCGAATTACGAACATCGCTGCATCGGAATCGTCGGTGGTATTGTGCGTGATGGTGTCTCTCGCGGCGATGTCCACCTGGGAGATTCGGCCACCCCTGAAGAGATTGTGTTCGGTCTCTGGTCGCTTTCTGTCGGCGGTTATTCAATCATCACAACCAGTAACTCGCTCAGTGAACTGGGCATTTCAGCACCCTATGAAATGCTACGCCGTAATTTTAATCGTTTTCTTGACGGAATTCAGTGGCAGCCACTCAGTTCCGAAGTGGACTATGATGCGGTTTATGATCGTGTCAGTCGGGAGGTGTTTGGAAATGAACTTCAGCAGAGCACTGTCTGAGTCGTTTTTTTTTGGAAACAAATTGACGTTTCGTCAAAAAATCGCATCCTACGGTAAGCGGTTCGTGTGGTCTGTTGCAGCGTTGCTGCTGGCAGTCTTCGTGGGGTTGTTCTGGGTGAAACCGCACCGCGTTTTTTCTACGGAAGTAACCGTGAATGAGAAAACGCAGGCTGGAATACCAGTGGATGTGATCGAACTGAAGCCCGTCCATTCGTTTTCCCGAAAACGAACCTACACCGGTAAGGTTACGGCGGCTCGTGTGAGTGAACTGGCATTCGAGCGAAGCGGTAAGCTGTTTGAAATTGTCGTTGATGAAGGGGATCAGGTACAGGAGGGGATGGTACTGGCCCAGTTGAATACGCGGCATCTCCAGGTAATGCGGTTAAAACTACAAGCCGAGCGTGCCGCTGCACAGGCAAAGCTGGACGAACTGGAAGCAGGGCCCCGCGTTCAAACGGTTGCAGTCGCGGAAGCAGAAGTCAGACGGCTGAACGCCCGACTCAAAAATCTGCAGGCAGATCACGACCGGAATCAAAAATTACTGAAACGTAATGCGATTACCAGTTCCGATTATGAAGCGTCTCAATATGACGTGGAACAGCAGCAGGCTCAACTTGATGCCGCGCGCAGTCGACTCTCGGAGTTGCAGGAAGGGACCCGTAAAGAGGAGATCGCAGCCCAGAAAGCAGTCGTCGCTAACCTGGATGCATCACTGGAAGATAACCGGGTTGATCTGGATGATACCGTGCTCAAAGCCCCCTTCAGTGGGCACATTTCAAAACGCTATGCCGATGAAGGGACTGTCATTTTCCCCAATGTGCCGCTGTTTCGCCTGGTGGAAGATCAACGGCTGGAAGCTCACATAGGGGTGCCCGTGGATATGGCAGTGAATCTCAAGCGGGGCAGCCAGCAGGAGGTCGGCCTGAACGGAAAAAATTATCAGTCAACACTGAAAGCGATACTGCCTGAGCTGGATCCGGTCACGCGAACACAGGAAGTGGTACTCTCACTCAGCGAGAAGGCAGCGAAACAATTGGTGCCCGGACAGGTCATTCGGATTGAAATCTCCGAACCAGTCGAAATGCAGGGATTCTGGCTGCCCCTCAGTTCCCTGGCACGGGGCGAGCGGGGACTCTGGTCTGCGTATGCCGTGATTGCAGGAAAAGAGGTAGGAGAAAATGTTCTGGAGAAACGCCAGGTGGAAGTATTACATACAGAAGACAACCGGGTGCTGGTACGTGGTACATTGAAAACCGGTGATCAGATTGTGGTAGATGGAATTCATAAATTGACGGGCCATCAGCGGGTGGTCATTCAAGACCGTCGTTGAGTTGAGATGACAGTGATACAAGTATCAATCGCGTCACGTTGATGGGGCAGGGGAATTTAATCATGCTGGAAGGATTATTTTATCGAAATCGGCGGTTACTTATCTTGCTGATCGCGCTGATCACCGTCGCCGGTCTCTCCAGTTTTTACGTGCTGCCTCGCATGGAAGACCCCGTATTGACGCAGCGGGTCGCGCGGGTCAATACCCGCTTCCCGGGAGCCGATGCGACGCGGGTAGAATCTCTGGTTTCCGAAAAGCTGGAAGAAGAACTGCGAGAGATTGATGAGATCAAGGAGCTGCGGACCATCTCCCGGACTGGTATGTCCTCTATGACAATTGAGCTTCGTGACGATATTTATAAAGTCGATGAAGTCTGGTCGCGAATCCGGGATAAAATTGATGATGCCCGGGTCGAATTTCCTGCAGGGGCAGAAGAACCCGATTTTGAAGAGCTGGAAGTCAAAGCCTACGCATTGATTGTGGCGCTGGTGTGGAATAATCCGAACGATGTGAACTATGCCGTGCTGCGTCGCTCTGCCAAACAACTGGAAGATCGTCTGCGGGCGATTTCCGGGACAGAAGACATTGATACATTCGGCGATCCGGATGAAGAGATCGTTGTGGAAGTCCAGCCTGATAAAATTGCTTCGCTGGGATTAAGTGTGAAAGATATCGCGAAGCAGGTGGAATCATCGGATGCCAAGTTAACTGCTGGCCAGTTGCGCGGTGCGAAAAGTGATTTGCTGATTGACGTCGATACCGAACTGGATTCCCTTTCACGGATTGCCAATACACCGGTGCAGTTCGGTTCGGAAGGCCATTCTGTGCAGTTGGGTGATATCGCGACGATTCGTAAAGGTGTCGCTTTGCCGTTGAGCAGTCTGGTGATCGCGGATGGCAAGCCTGCGGTCACGCTGGGGATGTTTGTGCGGGACAATGTGCGGATTGATCACTGGAGCCACGCAGCAAAAGCGGCGTTGGCCGAGTTCAAACAGTCGCTGGCAGACGATGTGAGCGTGCAGACTCTGTTCGATCAGAACCGCTATGTTGAGGCGCGTCTCAGCGGGCTCGTCTGGAACCTCGTGCTGGGGGGAATCGCGGTGATCGCGGTGATCGTGTTCATGATGGGCTGGCGAAATGCGCTGGTGGTGGGAACCGCATTGCCGTTATCCGCGTTCATGGTACTCGCAGGATTGCGTTTCCTGGATATCCCCATTCATCAGATGTCAGTCACCGGGTTGATTATCGCGCTGGGTTTGTTGATTGATAATGCAATTGTGGTGGTGGATGAAGTCCGGTCCAAATTACATACGGGGATGGCTCCCGATGACGCCGTGATTTCCACCGTGAAACATCTGGCAGTTCCTTTACTGGGATCAACTCTAACGACGGTGCTTGCTTTTGCACCGATCGCATTAATGCCCGGGCCCGCGGGTGAGTTCGTCGGTTCCATCGCCATCAGCGTGATTCTGGCGATTTGCAGTTCCTTCTTCCTGGCGATGACGGTCATCCCTGCCATTGCGGCTCTGTTTGCTGATAAGAATGAAGATCCGGCACATGCACACTGGTGGCAAGCAGGCTTCAGTCATGCTGGTCTGCGTGACATGTATCAGAAATCGCTGGATTTTCTATTCGCACGTCCGTTGCTGGGGGTGGCGCTGGGATGTCTGCTGCCGATCAGCGGCTTTATTGTCGCTGGTTCGCTGCCGGAGCAGTTCTTTCCACCTGCAGACCGCGATCAGGTCAATATTGAACTGGAGTTGAATGCACACGCGTCACTTGCTGAGACCCGGCAGACCATCGAAACGATCCGCCAGGTGGTACTGGAACATCCCCAGGTCAAGGGGATCGAATGGTTTCTGGGGGAAAGCGCACCACAGTTTTACTACAATATCGTTGCCAAGCGAGAAAATGCTTCAAATTATGCCCAGGCGCTCGTACAGCTGAACTCCGCGGAAGGAGGCCAGGCTCTGATTCATGCTCTGCAACGGGAACTGGACCAGAAAGTACCCCATTCGCGTGTGCTGGTGCGACAGCTGGAACAGGGGCCACCTTTCGACGCACCGATTGAAGTGCGCCTGTTCGGACCTGACCTGCATCAGCTCAGCCAGAGTGGAGATGAACTGCGGACGATATTGAGTCGTACGTCGAATGTACTGCATCACAAAGCGGAACTCGCAGATCCCCTTCCGAAACTGACATTGAAGATCGACGAAGAACAGGCACGACTGGCGGGACTGGATCATGCGGAAATCTCCAATCAGTTAAACGCAGCACTGGAAGGTTCCCTGGGGGGAAGTATCCTCGAAGAGACAGAAGAACTGCCTGTACGGATTCGCGTGCCTCAGGCGCGGCGAGGTTCGATCAATGAAATTGCTTCGTTGCAGTTGATCTCCAGTATCAAGACCGCTGACGGACAGCCGCAGTTTGTCCCCTTGACGGCGATTGCCGAAGTCAAAATGTCATCGGAAGTGGCAGCCATTTCTCATTTCAATGGGGAGCGGATGAATGAAGTGCAGGCTTATCTCAAAGCAGGGGTCCTGCCCGCGGAAGCACTGGCGGAATTTCAGTCAAAATTGAAGCAGGCGGGCTTTGAACTTCCGCCCGGTTATCGACTGGAATGGGGCGGAGAAGCATCCAAGCGAAATGATGCGGTCGGCAATCTGCTGGCGAATGTCGGCGTGTTGATGGTCCTGATGGTGGCGACGCTGGTATTGTCTTTCGCTTCGTTTCGCGTGGCGGCGCTGGTGGGGACTGTCGGTATGCTTTCGATTGGACTGGGGCTGGGGATGCTGTGGCTGTTTGATTTTCCCTTTGGTTTCATGGCGATTGTCGGATCGATGGGTCTGGCGGGGGTCGCGATTAACGATGCCATCGTCGTGCTGGCAGAACTGCGTGCCAACCCCGAAGCACGCAAGGGGAATCGTGTTGTCGTTCGCGATGTCGTTTTGCGATCGACGCGGCATGTGGTCGCGACTTCTCTGACAACGGTGGCTGGCTTTGCACCGCTGGTGATAGCCGGAGGCGGGTTCTGGCCTCCATTGGCGATCACGATTGCCGGGGGTGTAGGAGGCGCGACGCTGTTGGCGCTCTATTATATTCCCTCGGCTTACATTCTGGTGATGTGCCGTCAGTGTCCGCTCCGTGCCGTTGCTGACGAACCGGTCTCCCGGAAAGACGAATCCACGCTGATCTCCAGGCTCAAAGACAGTCTGCCGGCCCTGCGGTAAGTCGGTCTCAGTATCAATTTGACAGCGATTCCAAGAAAGTTGATCTCCCCGGTAAACTTACGGTCTGTTATATTGCTGCTCCAGCGCAGTATACGAGGGACACTTTTGAAGGGAGCCGGAATGAAGATGTTGCTGACAAGAATTGGTTTGACATTGTTCAGTCTCGTGATTATGAGTCCTGCTCAAGCTTGTTATTCTGAAGAACCAAACTCTGCCAGGGAACTGATTGTCTGGGGAAAACTTCAGGTCGGTTGCAATATTCAGGCTGGAATTTCAGTGACTCCGGTCAAAGAACGTTATCAGACCGGTGACCGTATCTGGGTCCATTATCACTTCCGGAACTGCAGTCAGCAAAAGATGGAAGCAACGCTTCCGAACAGGCTGCCGCCTTATCTCTGTAAATCATTTCTGGCCTGCGACGAACAGGGACATCCATTGGAGGTCAAACGAAATCCTGGCGGGGAAGCAGTGCTGGCGGGCGCGAAAGCGGCTGTGATCGCACCTGGGCAACGCAGTTCTACGAAGGGCTTTCGAATCACTTTAGCTGCGAGCAGCAAAACATCTAATTATGGACCACTGCCTGTTCGACAAGCATTGTCGACAATGTCTGCCGAACATCAAGCTGTTCTCGAGGAAGCAAAAAAACGTCCCTTGCCCGATTTTATCACTGCTGTGGAAATGAGTGGAACTCCAATTGTTCAGCACCAGAACCAATTATATTTGGGAGCTGTGGTTGTCGTGGGGCAGCAGAAAACAGTAAAATTGAAATCCACGATACCTGCACTCTTTCGTGGTTCCTCTTCAAAATATATCGAAACCGGGGAACTGATTTTACATTTCAAATAGCCGTTGATGCTTGATCGGGGTAAAGATGAGAACTGCCTTCTTGATCTTTCTGTCTGTTGCACTCACCTATTTCCTTGTCGACGAGTTGCCAGCTCAGAAATCCCCCGTTCTCAAACAGGTGGTCGCTGTGGAAAACGTCTGTGCCTGGCCGAATCTGACGCTGCTCCCGGACGGAACGATTATCGCAGTGTTTCACAATCAACCCAGTCACGGACAGCGGGAAGGGGACATCGACTGCTGGGCCAGCCCGGATGGAATCAAATGGAAGAAACGCAGCACAGTCACGCAGCATATACCGAACACCGTGCGGATGAATCATGCGACGGGACTGGCGAAGAATGGCGATCTGATTGTACTCTGTTCCGGCTGGAGCAATCTCAAACAGCCGGAGCGTCCCAAGCAGGCAGCCTTTCGGGATGCGATTCTGCGCAGCTGGGTGCTGCGGTCGAGCGATGGGGGGCGCAGCTGGACGAAATCGGAAGACTTCCCGGCAGCAGAAGCAGGCTGGTCTGAATTGATTCCTTTCGGTGACATCTGGGTGGGCGCTGATGGCGCGCTCCATGTCTCCTGCTACCAGGGCCAGTTTAAAGATCCCAGCCAGTCCACCAAAACCAAAGGCTGGAAATCATCGCATTTAACAAGTGACGATGATGGCCAGACCTGGAGTGTGGTCTCTGTCATTGGTCCTGCTCACAATGAAACCGATCTGTTTTACCTGGGAGATAAACGCTGGCTGGCGGCAGCCCGCATCGATAAAATGGAACTGATTCGCAGCAACGATAACGGAGTGACCTGGCAGCCGCCGCAACCTGTGACGGGACGCAATGAGATCAACGGCCATCTGGCGCGTTTGAAAGATGGCCGGTTACTGCTCAGTTATGGCATTCGCGTCAACGGACGGCGGGGCGTGTGTGCGAAGCTCAGCAGCGATGAGGGGCAGACCTGGAGCGAACCGATTCGGATTTCACACACAGCCGATGGCGGGGATTGCGGTTACCCATCCAGTGTTCAGAAGGAAAATGGCGAGATCGTGACAGCCTGGTATTCCAGCGATTCACCACAGCATACAGGATATCATCTCGGTGTGACTGTCTGGAACGCGCCTGACCCTGAATCGAATTAAGCTGGCGAGCGGGTTTGGCGGTTTTAGTCTGCCAGCGCAAGCAATTCTTTTGTTATCGGTTCAGAGCTTCTGTCTGACCAACTCATGGGCCGCTGTTCTGAGTCTGGTAAGTTAACTTTCCAAACGAACTCTTCACAAAAAAAATAAAAAACCTTATCCAAACTCATGGCATTTCTGTATGGTTTAGGCTTCAGTAAGTTTCTATTGCGAAGTTCTTCGCTGCGTTTTTCTACTTTCACTCTGAATGAGCTTATTTGATTGTATGTCGGGCCTCGAGATATGCAGTCGATCTACATAAGAAAGCGCCTGTTATGGATTCCTCTCATCTGAGTGAGGAAGTGACGGTTCAGGATCCGTCAAATACTTCTTTCCCGGCAGCTCCTGCCAGTGATAAACCATCACAGCCAGCATTACTGCTGATTGCTGTTTCAGGTCTGTTATTTGCCGGCTGGTACGCGTGGGTCAATCAGGTTTATTTTCTGTCGTTCTGGCATAATCGCCCGGTGGCGGCGTTGACGAATAAACCGGAGTTCAATGTGCAGGGCCTGATGTTGCCGAACCACGAAATTGTCAATGCACGGATTCCCAAAGATGGTATTCCCGCTTTAACAACCCCTGACTTTATCCAGAACAAAGATGCCACATTTATGAAATCACATGATCGCGTGGCGGGAGTCTGTCTGGAAGGCGAAGCCCGGGCCTACCCACTGAAGATCCTGGATTGGCATGAAGTGGTGAACGACCAGATTGGAGAGACTCCGTTTATCGTGACCTATTGCCCTTTGAGTGATTCGCTGGCGGTATATAACGGCCAGGGAACAGGCGGAAAGATTGAGTTCGGGATCTCTGGTTATCTTTTCAACAGTAATCAGTTGTTGTATGACCGTACCGGATCGGGGGAGACGGATGGGCTCTGGTCACAAATGATGTCTCAGGCTATCTGTGGTCCGCGGGTACAGGAAACGCTGATGCATCTGCCTGTCGAATTGACAGACTGGCAAGACTGGAAACAGCGCTACCCCGATACAAAGGTTCTTTCTCCGGAGACCGGGTTTCCATTTGAGTATCAGTCGACGGCTTACAAAGAATACCTGAGCAATGACAGCCTGATGTTTGAGGTCAACAGACAGGATCTCCGACTTCCGAAAAAAACACCTCTGCTTGGGATCTGGGTGGGAGATCAGAAGCGGGCATATCCGGTAACCGCTTATCAACATCTGACGGAGGCGACCGAGTGGGAAGAGGAACTTGAAGGCAAAAAATTCACACTGGCCTATCATCCCGAAGCAAAATCATTGCGCGTGGTAAAAGCAGAGTCAGGGCTCAACTGGATGTATGCCCTGTGGTTTGCCTGGTATGCTTTTTATCCCGATACCGAACTCTATCCCGCATCGGAATCTACCGTCACGACTGAAGCTGTAAAACCAGACATCAAAATTCTGGCAGACTAAGATTTTAACTGAAACCCGATCGCGAAAACCCTCTGGTCATGGTGCCTGCCTGACCAGAGGGAGGTACACGGCATCCGGTTTATTTCTTAAGATTGACGCGAACCAGTTCCTTGTCATTGCGGGCGAACAGCGACTGGTTGGCAAACGCCGGGTGGCTCCAGACGACGGAACGGCCGAAGGCTTCATTCGTTGGTTCCAGGACATGAAAACGGCTGATTTCTTTGTAACCTTTCGGTGTGAGGTCGGCGAGGATCAAATCCCCTTTTTCCGTGAACAGGAAAAAATGCTCATCATGTTTCACAATAAAAGCGGTCGCGTGGCGATCACGGCGGCCTGCATTTGTGACTTCTTTCGTAGACCAGCGGCGACTGCCGTCTTTCAGATTGACAGCGACAAAGTCTCCCGACTGAATATCACTGCCGTAAACAGTATCGCCTTCAATGTAGGGAGTGCTGTTGCAACAGAACAGGGCGGATCTCGGTTTCCCTTTCCAGACAACTTCTGCAGCAGGTTTTGTGTCTCCCGAAAGTTTGATCCAGGCGGCTTCGTCGCCGATGGCGGAGACATACAAGTAGTCTCCCTGTTGCCGGGGGACAGTGACCGACATCCCATAACCGGGTTTGAGGGGGAGCGACCAGAAGACTTTACCTGTCGCAGGATTCAAGGAGTTCAATGAACCTGGATGCCAGATAAGCAGTTGTTTTGTGCCATTATGGGTAATCAGGGTCGGAGGGCAGTATCCAGTTTCTGTATGATCCAGTGAGTGCCAGAGTTCTTCGCCGGTATCTTTATTAAAAGCGACGGCGATGGAATCTTTGCCGCCGCCCAGGCAGTACAACGTATCGCCATCGACCAGAGGGCTGGCGGCGTGGCCCCAGAAAGGTGATTTGGCCTGGTAGTCTTTCTGAAAATCTTTTTTCCAGATCAGCTTGCCTGTTTCAGCATCCAGACAGGTCAGGTTTCCCTCGGCTCCCAATGCATAGACTTTGCCAGCTGCGACTGTGGGAGTACAGCGCGGACCCGCTGCATAGGAAATATCGTAAGGGCGGTCATACTTGTATTCCCAGATGACTTTCCCTGTATCTGCGGACAGGCAGAGGATGCGTTCTTCGCCCTGCAGACGGGAAGCCCCCCCTGGATTATTCTCGACTTTCCCGGACTTTTTCAGATAGTCCATGACATAGACTTTGTCGTCAACCACCGCGGGGCCACTGTACCCTAATCCAACGGGGGCTCGCCATTCCACCTGTAGACCCGATTCAGGAAAGACATCGACAATCTCAGACGCCTTCCATTGACTCGAACGATCCGGGCCCAGCCATTGAGGCCAGTCTTCTGCAAAACCGGTTGACGATCCAATGAGCAGCATTGCAGTTACAACAGCGAGAATACGCGTCAGCATGGTTTGACGTTCCTTTTCCGGGCGGCGGCAATTGAAGTTCAATACTCCTGTGAAGTGATTCAGTCAGGAGTCTACAGTCACTTTAAATGTTGATTGATGAATAATCAACATCCCGATTATATCTTGAGCTGAGTGCGGACGTATAAAGATTGGGAAAAGAGTCTGTGATTCTGCTGGGAACTGCTCCGTTATGGATCTGGACATTTAGAAAACCGCGGTGAGTGATGATTTCAGGAATCATCACTTGAGATACGGAAAATCAGAAACTTTGCTATCGGGACACTGGGAAGGTGGTCAAATACTACATGATGGCCAGACGGTGTTAATAGGGAATTCACAAAACTATCTATCTGCTATCGCTTTACGCTGAAATGAGTAGCCATCTTGTACAGGTTGAGTTCTGGGTTGACCTTGGACGGATCAGTACTTATTAAGTTTTATTAAGTGCTGAATATTGAGTAAGTTAAGTCGTGCAGGGCGAATTATTTTGACAAATCAAAACTGATTGATTAAATAAGTGAACAGGGTTTGTAGAAAAATAGTGCATTTCTACCAGTGTCTCTGTCTGGTCGGTCATTTTGTCTGACTGTTTGAATCACATCTATCATCGCAGTCTTTTCTCATCGATCTTTTATGAGCACTTCAGGAACGGGGTTCGTTTCAATTTCCTCATGGGCTGGATGTTTATGAGGCAAACTATGTGTTTCTTTTTTTATTCAATTCTTTTTTAAACGTGCTGGAGAGTATTATGAAAAACAATACAGGTCATCGACAGAAAGCGGGATTTACGCTGATTGAGTTGCTGGTCGTGATTGCGATTATCGCGATCCTGATTGCCTTGCTGTTACCGGCTGTGCAATCGGCACGCGAAGCGGCGCGGCGGAGTACCTGCAAGAACAATCTGAAACAACTCGGACTGGGACTCCACAACTATCATGAAACACATGGTGCTTTCCCCCCCGGCTCAATTGTCACACTGACCAATGGTGGCAGTGGTAACACAGTGCGCTGGCGTGAGTGGATGGAAGCAGGGAATACCAGCGGAGTAGGAACGCATGGAACCAGCTGGATGCTCCAGATCTTACCCTTTGTTGATCAGGCAAATACATATAATAAATGGAATTTCAATACCAATGTGATGGGAAACCGGGCTGTTGCGGAAGTGGATATCCCCATCTTCTATTGTCCCTCACGTCGTAGCAAGGTTCGTAAGGTTGATGCAAAACTTCAACTGGATGAATCCCCCGGCTCCACGACAATCAATAATGCATTTGAAAAGGGGGGCACTGATTACGGCGGATGTAAAGGCGCCGGTAACGGATTCGGTGATGGTTTTTCCGGCACCGGGCATGAATCTTTAGGTGTGGGTGCCAGCGGTGAATGGATGGGAACACTCTCAGGAGGCCATCTGGGTATCTTCTATCCGAACGGTGATACGCAAATGCGTGACATCAAAGATGGAACCACCAATACCCTGATGACAGGGGAAATGCAGCGCTTACGCGGGAACGATGCCAGTCTGAGCCTCGACAGCTGGTCCGCCGGTGGGGTCGCCAACATTTTCGACACCGACACTGCCGGTAGCAGTTCCGAAAATGGCAGTGGTAATAACCAGGGCATCAATGGTGGTCAGTACGAAGCCCCTGGGAGCGACCATGAAGGGGGCGCTCATTTCGGTTTAGCCGACGGGTCCGTACGGTTCATCAGCGAAAATATTGATAACCGGACTTTCAACCGGATTGGTACCGCTGACGGCGATAAGATTCCTGGTGAATTTTAAATCAGGGATCGCTATCACACAAAGGCAGACAGGAGGAACTGGCTTCCTGTCTGCCTTCTTCCTGCAAACATGTCTTCAATATGATCTTAAGGATATTATCAGCATGCAACATATGCGAGTCGTCGGTTCTGTTGTCCTCTGTCTGGGATTACTGGTTAGTCTGTCAGCCTGCGGTGGCAGCGATGCACCACCGTTAGGGCAGGTGAAAGGCAAGGTGACATTGGATGGGGCACCATTGGCTGATGCCAACGTGACATTTATGCCAGAGACAATACGTGGTTCTTCCGGCACAACAGACAGTGATGGAAATTATGAATTAACTTATATACGTGATGAAAAGGGGGCGGCTATCGGGAACCATAAAGTGGTGATCAGCAAACTCGTTGATGAAAAAGAAACGATACCGCCAAATTACAGCGACGAAACGGAATTGACGGCAGTTGTCAAAGCCGGGCCAAATGAAATCAATTTTGATTTGACAGAAAATTAGCCAGGAGACTGCAAGACTGAATTCGAGTCATTATTCGCGCACTGTGGTTGAAACAACCACAGTGTCGTGGCTTGCTTCAGCCTGCACTCAGGTTTACTGTCGCGTCTTCAGAGGTATTGAAGCCACATAGAATCGCAGGAGAGACGCGCTGAAAAGTAATGCGCTCTGGATAATTCATTTCATACTATCTTCATTTCTATTATCTGATAAAGGGCCCTCTGATGCGCTATCGGAACAGAATACAGGGTTTTACTTTGATCGAGTTACTGGTGGTGATTGCCATTATCGCCATACTGATTGCACTTCTGCTGCCTGCAGTACAACAGGCACGGGAAGCGGCCCGCCGCAGTACCTGCAAAAATAATCTGAAACAGGTCAGCCTGGCGCTACACAATTACCATGAAATTCATGGCGTATTTCCCCCGGGAGCCATTGCGACAACGGCAACATCGACCGCATACAATGTCTGGGGTGATGCTGGGAATACCACTGGAGCCGGTCTGCATGGTACGAGCTGGATGCTGCAGATCCTCCCCCTGGTGGATCAGGCCAACATCTATAATCAATGGGATTTTAATACGAATGTGATTGGGAACCGGTCTGCTGCAGAAAATAATATCCCTGTGTTTTACTGTCCGACGCGGCGGAGTAAAGTCCGCAAAGTAGATGAGAAAATTACGATCGGAGAAAATCCGGGAACCAGTACGCCACCCTCCAATCGTTTTACAAAAGGAGGCTCTGATTACGGGGTCTGTATGGGAGGTGGGAACGGCTGGGCCGATGGAGACCTGATTCATCTCACACACCGTACGGATGCGTTGATTGGCACTTTTGGTGGAGGCACCGGTGCTTTTCTGGGAGTTTTTTCTGTCAACAGTGACACCGCGTTGCGTGATATCGATGATGGAGCTTCAAACACGATCATGAGCGGGGAAGTACAGAAATTGCACGGCTCAACCGCACCCAAAACAAGTCAGGATAGTTGGGCCGCTGGTGGCGTGGGAAACATGTTTGACACTGGAATATCAGGCGGTACCGCTGGCGGATTCAATAACAACTTCTATCAGTCTGCCGGCAGTGATCACACCGGGGGCGCTCACTTCGGTTTCGCTGATGGTTCCGTCCACTTTCTCAGTGAAAACATGAGTTCCCGAGTCTACCTGGAACTGGGAACGGCTGACGGAGGTGAAACAACAAAATTTGTCCCCTGACCGTTGACTGAGATCGGCCTGATATTCCGAGTTTGGGTAATCTATACCAGTTCGTGGATCGGGGTCTGTTCATCAATCAGGTACTGGGGACGACCATTGTTGTCTTCGATGGTTGTCGAGGCGACATCGATACCCAGATTGTGGTACAGGGTCGCAAAGACTTCCTGCATATGTACGGGACGGTCGACGGCTTCTTCGCCCAGGCGGTTCGTTGAACCGATGACCTGTCCGGTTTTCATACCGCCACCTGCCATGAGGGCAGCATGCACGCGCGGCCAATGATCGCGTCCCGCCTTCTTATTAATTTTAGGCGTGCGTCCAAATTCACCCCAGACCAGAACGGTGACATCTTTATCCATGCCTCGCTCATGCAGGTCTTCCACTAAAGCAGCGACTCCCTGATCGAGCAGGGGGATCACACTGCGGGCATAGCCAAAATTATTGCCGTGCCAGTCGAAATGGGCGAAGCTACAGGTCACGCAGCGTGCCCCCGCTTCTACCGCCCGGCGTGCCAGCAGAAAACGGGACATAATCGCCTGGTATCCCATTTCCAGCGGGTACTTCAAAACTTTGGGGTCGTCTTTCCCATAACGGGCCCGGACTTTGGGGTCTTCTTTTTCGAGGTTCAACGCCTCGACCAGTCGGGATGAGGAAAGAACTTCCAGTGCCTGCTTCGTGTAGCCATCGTATGTACCATCAGTCAGTTTTGTCTCTGAAACGCGGCGGAAGCGATCCAGGTTATTTAACAGACTGGCGCGCTCAGTGAGACGCGTATTGGAAATGGAGTTGAGCGTCATGTTCTCCATCACATCGCCGTCTGGACGAAACGGTGCATGTTCCAGTCCCAGGAAACCAGAACCTTTAATGTTCCAGGGGTTGTGCGCCATCGTGTGGGACAGGTCGATGTAAGAGGGAACCGTGGGATTGACCGGACCTTTGACTTTAGAGATTGCCGATCCGACGGAAGGCCAGCCCCCCTGTGGTTGTGCGCTGCGGAAATGATGACCGGTACAGCACTCGAACGAATCGTGGCGACCTTCCGCACCGACCAGTGAGCGAATGATCGAAAACTTATCCATCATACCGGCGACGCGCGGCATCAATTCGCTGATTTGAATCCCGGGCACGTTGGTGTTGATCGGTTTAAATTCACCACGAATTTCATCGGGGGCGTCCGGTTTTAAATCGAACATATCCTGATGGGGAGGACCGCCTGCCAGGAAAATCATAATAACTGCTTTATGGGAAGATCGTTTTCCGCTTTCTTCCTGCGCTTTCAAAATCTGAGGCAGAGAGAGCCCGCCCATGGCGAGACCGCCAATCTGCATGAAAGAACGTCGCGGCATCCGGTCGCATAATCGAATCGATTGATCTTCAATCCTGAGCATCTATTAAGAGCCTTCCGATAAGATGAAACAGTTTTTAACTCGAGGCTTAAAAAGGGCTTGTCTATTATATAAGCGTACCTGCATGAGACAGGTTTGAATAGAAGAATCGGCTAAAATGAAAGGAAAATTAAGAAATTATCGGGAGCCAGCTTCATTATTCCTGTCGTCATGAACTTAGACCCTGTCTGTACTCCTCATGGAGGAAACAGGCATCGACTACGGGAGACCAGAATTTCCCTGTTACACGGAGATTTCAGGATCTTTTTTTGAAGGCGACCCGGCGGTCTACGACGTCGCCACAAACGGCAAGTCGGTATTGATTGCTGTTTTCCACCAGGGTAATTCCACCTTGCGGAGAGGCGTTGCAGGTAATCCAGCCTTTGCCTTCCAGGGCGTGCAGGTATTGAGTGACCCGGTTGAGCGAGGGGATTTCAAATTCCGAGGCAATCTGTTCTGTGTTGGGAGCGTTACCCGAGCGATCAATTTCGCGGGTAATATAGTCCAGAATTTTCTGTTGTCGATCGGTCAGATACTGGTTCATTGGTTTCTCCTGTGCGCATCACGGTGCGCGTTGGGGGCGCAAACAGAGCCCACAATCATCCTTGAGAATCAGACCCGGATTCCAATACAGGTCTTAAGAAGAAAACAGCAAATTAAATTTTCAACGTGACTTCCTTCAGCGAGCCACACGCGGCCACCACCTAGTGAATGGGGAGGGAATCAGTTAGCAAAAAGCATATATACGGTATCGTCGATCGTCAATCAGAATTTGAAGTGTGTTTTCCTGATTTGATCTCATTCTGCTGAAATCACAGTTATTCAAGGCCTGAAAAAATTCAAATATGCCATCAGCTGCCGGTATGTCTGCGGTCAAAAAACTCATCCTCCACCGATACTTTATTTCAATTGGACTTTTACTCACTATCACATTAGATTATATTGATGTGAATATGTAAGGTACATTAAGATAACTGCTTACGCTTAACGTTTCGTCTCTTGAATTCAGGAGAGTCATGATGCCTGCGAATATTCCTGCCCACCATCCTGCCATGTCCCGCCGAACGGCATTGGAAGTGGGTTCGATCAGCCTGCTTGGTTTTGGAATGAACCATCTGGACGCGTTCCGCGCAGAAGCGGCAGCCCCTACCAAACTTCGAACCGCGAAGTCGTGTATCTTCATTTTTCTCTCGGGTGGCCTCTCGCAACACGAAAGTTTCGATTTGAAACCGGAGGCGAGTGCCGAGGTCCGCGGAGAGTTCAATCCGATCTCAACAAAAACTCCCGGCCTGCAGATTTCAGAACATCTGCCGATGCTGGCGAAACGGAGTCATCTCTGGTCGGTCTGTCGCACTCTTTCGCATGGTACGAATGAGCATTCGATGGGCCATCATATCATGCTCACCGGTCGCTCTGATGTGCCTGTTGGTTTTAATCCCAGCCGTCCGATGAATACCGATCATCCTTCGATTGCAGCAATCGCCGGTGATGTCATCCGTCCGCGTACGAACCTGCCGCCGGCGATCGTACTGCCAGATAAGATCATACACCGCACGGGGCGTGTCGTCCCGGGACAGTTTGCTGGCAGAATGGGTTCCAACCGTGATCCCTGGTTCATCGAAGCGTCGCCATTTCATGTGCAGTCTTACGGTGCGTTTCCGGAATATGCCTTCGACCATCAGCAACGGGGGGGCAGCGATAACCGGGTATTCCAGACCCCCCATTTGAAACTCTCTCAAGGCATGACCCAGAAACGCATGGGTAACCGGCTTGGTTTACTCAAGGAGTTGGGAAAGCAGCGTGAAGTCCTCGATATCGCCGGACAGGTTGAAAGCTTTGACCGTTATCGCAGCGCTGCCATTTCATTACTCAATGATGATAAAGTCCATAATGCGATGGATGTGACCCATGCAGATGATAAAGTTCAGGAACGTTACGGCAAGAATTCATTTGGCTGGTCTCTGTTGATGGCGCGACGTCTGGTGGAAACGGGCGTCAATCTGGTGCAGGTCAACATGGGGAATAATGAATCGTGGGATACACATGGCAATATTTTCCCACATCTTAAAGATAAACTGTTGCCACCGACCGACCGGGCCGTCTCCGCTTTACTGGATGATCTGGAGGCCAGCGGCCGGCTTAAAGATACGCTGGTGGTAATGTGCAGCGAATTCGGACGGACTCCCAAGATTTCTCAACTCGCGAAAGTTTATGCCCGACCAGGCCGCGATCACTGGGGGGCGACTCAGTCGGTCTTCTTTGCCGGCGGCGGTGTGAAAGGGGGGCGTGTGATTGGAACGACGGATAAAATTGGCGGCTTTCCCATCGATCAACCACAGAAACCGGAAAATTTTGCTGCAACCATTTATCGTGCGTTAGGACTTCCACAAACGGCCTATTGGCACGATGATGTCGACCGTCCGCACTTCATTTATGAAGGTGAGCCAATCGCTGGACTCACTTGATGCGCGACGAGGAAGATTGTCAGGCGTTTCGTAATGCCGGAACGATCTCCGCACGCGATGCATAACTGGCAGGAATGATACCTGCGCAGATTCCAGTCACACAGGCCAGCAGCATGCCGACCCAGGCCAGATGCAGAGAAGGGATAAACGCGACAGTCACCGCTTCGGCACCAACGGAAAGGCTGCTCAGTTTCAGAGTGATCAGGGCAGCCCCGACTCCCAGAATACCTCCTGCGATACTGAGTAGCGTACTTTCTGTGAGTACCAGCGCAAAGACTTTGAATCCGGAAAAACCAAGAGTGCGTAACACTGCGTGTTCCTGGATACGGTCTTCGACTGACATCAGTGTTGTCGTTGCCACCAGAGCCAGTACCAGTCCGACGCAAGCCAGTCCCAGATAATGAGCCATTTCGATCAGTTGAGAAAGATCTCCCAGACTCTTGGCCTGAAAGACGCCCTTGGCACGCGTATTGGTTTCCACTGGACCTCTGCGATAACGCTCATCAATGGCGGAACTGATTTGCGTGGGATCTGTACCCGATGCAAGAATCACTTCCAGTTGTGTCACCGTGCCGACCAGATTTGCCCCCTGACGCCGCTGTAGAAATTCCAGGTGGCTGTAGATATAGTTTTCTTCCGCGGGATTGTCCGAACGATAGATGCCGGCGACAATCACTGACAGATCACCAATGGAAAATTTATCCCCGACTTTGATCTTCCTGCGATTAGCGACGGCCTGACCTACAATGGCGGCATCCTGATGTGTTTCGAATTCACTCCAGTTGCCTGCGACAAATTCGAAGTCGCGTGCAGAACGCAGTTTTTCAGGTGGAACACCGTAAAAGACTACCACATCCAGGCTGGCACGACAGTTGTTGGTGAAAACCTGAATGGGAATGACGTCTTTAACGCCTGCCAGATCTGCAATCTGCTGATCGTAGTCCTGGGGGAGATGGCTGGTTGCCGGGCAGAATTTGTTGGCTTGAAAAACGATTAATGATCCACGGGCCTCCTGTCGCTGTTTGAGATCGTTCATCCCTTCCTGGATCGATTGGATAAAACAGAAAACAAACAACGCGACCGCAGAACCCGCTACCGTCAACATCGTACGGGAACGGTGTCCCCACAGTGTTTTCAGAATGTACGCGATCAGTTTCATAAAGCCTCTCCCTGAGTGGCGGTTGTCGCAGTCAAAACAGGCTTGGCTGAAGAGAATCTCTGGACCAGTTTGCCGTGATCAAGGCAAAATTGTCGATCTGCGATTCCGGCAGCTTCGGCATCATGAGTAACCATCAACATGGTGATATCCAGTTCCCGGTTGAGCCGCTTGAGCAGAGCCAGAATTTGATCAGAGGTTTCCGGATCCAGATCTCCCGTTGGTTCATCGGCCACCACGATCTTGGGGTGTTTGACAATCGCGCGGGCGATGCCCACCCGCTGTTCCTGTCCACCGGACATCTGGCGGGGATAGTGGTCCGCGCGATCCAGCAGGTCGACCGCCTGTAGAGCGACTTCCACCCGTTTCCTGCGTTCAACGCGTGACATGGGTAACAGCAGCAGTGGGAGTTCCACGTTTTCGTACGCTGTCAAAACGGGGACCAGATTATGTGTTTGGAAAATGTAACCCATATTTGCCGCACGCCACCGCGCCAGCTTCGAACGGGAAAGATTCGTGATCTCGACTCCATCGACACAGATCGAGCCGGAGTCCGGATGATCAATGCTGGCAATCAGATTGAGTAGCGTTGATTTGCCCGTTCCGCTGGCCCCCATGAGTGACAGGAATTCTCCCTGCTCAATATCCAGGCTGACCTGATCCAGGGGAGTGATCGTTTCACCCCCCTTGTGATATTGTTTCGTCAGATTGTTGATGACAACAAGTGGCATATTCAGTTTCCTTTTTGATCGGTTTCGCCTGTGATCATGATGCGGTCACCAGGTTCAAGATCGGCAGTGGATGACGAAATCAGGTGGCTGGTCAGGTTTAAGCCGTCTGTCACTTCGACCAGTGGACCGCCGGGACTGGTTCCAGTTTGAATGATTTGTGGCCGTGCCGTACGAGTCGATTGATCGGCAATCCAGACAATGTTCTGTCCCGCTGCATTCTGTACGATCATATTGCGTGGTATATAGATACGGGTTTCTTCTTTTTCTGCTTCTGTATCATTTGTGAGTTCCGGAGCCAGAAAGGTGACATCGACCAGCATCTCCGGTTTTAACACCGGGTTTGCAGCATCAATGTCGACTTTAACCTGCAGCGTATTTTTCTGAATGTCGGCTTCGGAACTGATGAAGAGAACTTTGCCTGTGACTGGCTGGCTGAGTGCTGGATTATTGATTTGCACGGGCTGGTTCAGGCTGACTTTGGGGATATCTTCAAAACGGACATCGACGCGAATCTGCAGCATTTCCGGCTGATACATCGTGACGACGGTGCTGCCGTCATGACTTGACATTTGTGTGAGCATGTTGCCGATACTGGAACCCGGATGACCGATGAGTCGATAAATACGTCCGGTGACCGGGGCACGAATTGTCATGCGGTCTAATGTCAGTTTTGCCTGATCAACAGCCACGCGTGCTTGATCCAGCCGTGCGGTGGCTGCCTGGATGATTGCGATGGTTTCGTCCCGGGCTTGAGTTTCTTCGGTCAGCAGTTCCAGTTCCTTACTCAGTGCAACGCAGCGTGCTTTGAGTGCTTTGCGTTCTGCGATCAGAGAAGTTTTGCGACCTTCCAGTTCTTCAGAGTCAGCACGTGCAGATTCCAGTTGTGTCAGTGCTTCGTCTACGGATCGTTGTGTGACAGCGGCTTTCGCGGACAGCCTGCGTTTGTAGTCATTCTCGGCAAAAATTAATTCTGCTTGTGCGCGTCGGCTCATGAAGGGAAGGTTCTTAAGTTCCGTCTCAATCTTCGCCAGTGCTGCCTCAGCAGTTCTTAAAGTTGCTTCGCGGTGTACGGGTTGTGCCAGACGTACTTCTGCAGCCGCTAAGGTCGCTTTGGCCTGCTTGAGTTCCGCTTCACGCAGATTAAGATTCGCGGCTGCAGCGCGCAATGACAGTGCGGCATCCTCTTTGACCAGTACCGCGATGGGATCGCCTTGAATCACTTTCTGATCTTCGACAACCAGCAGTTCCTTGATGACTCCGGGCGATAACGCAGCCACGCGGATGGGCGTGGGTCGCGGTTCAACCCAGCCTGCTGCCTGGAACAAAGGTGTGCCTGCATTACGAATCGATGATTGTGTGACAATCACCGGCATCACCGTAACCTGCCGGGGAGGGAAGATCATATCACGAGCGGCCCAGGAGATCAGTGCCAGGAAACCGAGGATAAGTCCACCGGGTAGCAGGAATCGCGTAACAAGCCGCAATCGCGTGTGCCCTCGTACCTGTGAGGGCGCACTGCGATCAATGGCTAATTGTGAAAGGTCGACTTGTGACATGTTTTACTTCCGTACAAAAATTCCATTAGCAAACACAGTCAGGTTACCGGTGTCATCCCGTTTGGCTTTACCTTTGACGACAACGGTCTGCAGTTCTTTCAGGTTTAACAGCTTGCGTGCATCTTCATCGATGAGCGTGCCGTCCTGATCTACAACCTTGACCAGCGCCGTCGCGGTCGGGAGCTTGTCCGTTTCACAGCAGTAATCCCAGGGTTTTTCACAGCCATCGCCTTCAATATCAGAGCAGGCCTTCAGAGAGTTATCGACGATCGAGAAGACCGCACGTCCATCGACCCAGGGATTTTCACTGCCACCAATGCGGCCGACAACGACGATTTCAGCGTCATCTGCAGCAGATTTACGAGCTGCGATGACTTCCTCAGCGCCCGCGGGTTCACTGGTGAGCAGGACTTCAGAAGTCGTTACCGATTCGGCAGCAGCAGGTTCTGTGGAAGTCGTCTGATCGGGTGTCGCCTGTCCGCATCCGGAGACCAGGCTGATCATGGCGGCAGAAAATACAATGGGGTTTACTAAAAATTTCATTCGTTTCAATCCTTTTGAAAATAGTTGTTCGAACACAGCGTTCGAGTATTGGTTAAACTGATTTTAATCCATCGACGACAGGTAAGCGGAGTGCCCGCAGCGCAGGGGGAATCGCTCCCAGCAAGCCCAGCAGTACACCGACACCGCAGCCGATTAACAAAGAGATACTATCGATCTGGAGCGAAAAGGCTCCCATGGTAAAACGAACCGCGACTCCATTAATCAGGAACACGGCAATCAGAGCGGCAATCAGGCTGGCAGCAGTCGACAGCAGCACGCCTTCCTGAATCAGACTGATCACAATGGCGCGACGTAAAAAACCGAGTGTCTGCAGTGTGGATAACTCTCGGGTGCGGCCGACGACAGCACCGTAGAGTGTATTCAATCCGGCAAATACTCCCGCACCTGAGACCAGGAAGACAACCAGCCAGGCCAGCATACGGATCGGTCCATAATCTTTTTTCAGACCCTGGTAATAATCGGTTTCACGCAGCGCCTGCAGTTCGAGGTCAAGACGTTCCTTGCAGAATAAATTCAGGTCCGGGAAGTCGGCTGGCGAATTCATCGTGACTGCGACCAGACTCAGGTCCTGACGCTTCATGGCCTGCTGCAGTTCATCCAGGCGGCACCAGATTTCTGATTCAAATGCGGAATCAGCTGCAGAAAAAGTGCCACTGATTCGCCACGTACGACCCTCCAGAATGACATTTTGTCCGACAGCCAGCTGCTGGTCAGTCAGACCCAATTTGGTGGCGACGAGTGTGCCGATCAACACTTCTCCCGGGGCAGGCCACGTACCCGATTCCAGTTCCACCTGCCTGCGGACCAGCAGAGCAGATTGTGTGACTCCCCGAACCAGTCCCATGGAAGACTGACTCTGATCAGGCAGTTCAATCTGTGTTCCCAGGTAGAGTTCCGGCGAGACATATTTACGATCATTGAATACTTTGATTCCTGAGACACTGGCAGCCACCAGTTCGCTGCTACGCATGGGGATGGATGAATATTCCAGGTTTTCTCCCATGCCCAGTGAAAAAAGCAACGCGACTTGAGGATCACCACTGGCGGTAAGGGAGTGTTCCAGCCCGCGAATAAACCCGATGACAATAAAGACCAGTACGATCACCGTGGTTAATCCGGAGAGTGTCAGCAGGGTGCGCACTGGTCTCCTGAAGAGATTACGGACGCCATATTCCCAGGGAATGAGTGTGAACCAGATCATTGAAAAACATTCTGAAAGCTTCCGCTGATGCTTGTAGAAGCGCGCAGCAGAATCGAAGCTAAGATCGATTAACAGGAGCGAATCGAAGATTCAGAATGAGATCAGCACTGAAAGGACATCTGCTGACAGCGGAGCGCACGACCGTAGAGCGGAACAGGTTCCGAAGGAATTGTGGAAAAGGCCTGTTCGTCAATGAACGTCTGACTGGAGAGGCTGATGAGCGGTAACGAGATCCAACAGGCAGGAGCGGAAACGTCGTCAAGCTGCGGCTCCTGTTCCTGAATGGCACCCGAGCAAAGACATTGACAGCAGTCAGCGTCTGAAGAGGGAGTCAGCGGAGCCTGCTCCGATTCTGACTGACAATGACTACAGCAGCTCTGAGTAGTAGTGTCCATACCAGCCTCGCTCACTGGCATGCAGTTAAAAGGGCAAACCAGAATTAGCAGCGATAACAGGATGGATAAAACTTTTGCCGTCACAAAATACCTTAAAGTTAAGTTACTACCATATCTTAGTCGCCAATGTGACGTCTGACAACATCAGTTTGAATTGTTCAATAGAAATTCAGGGAAGCGTTCCTTGTCGCGTTCACGGATGCGAATCCAGTGATCCGTGAACGGCAGGTTATCGTGAACCTGAACCGAAGGCATATGGCATTGTAGACACTGACTTTGCATGGATTCTTTGGAACAGACAGAAGCATGGTTTTTTAATTCGCTGTGACAGTTCAGACAGATCTGACGATAATATTCGGGATCTCGGCTGGCCTGCTGATGGGGATTGTGACAGGTGGTGCAGTCCATGCGTGCCGTCTTTCCATCGGCCAGTTTGACATCTCTCTGCTTCAGGAAGCAGGGACTCTGTGACAGACCGACAGGGGCGAAACGAATTAATAGTTCATTATCGGGATGGATTTCGTCCGGTTCCAACTGATCGGATCGGCGATGGCATTCACCACAACGATTGATCGAATCGAGAGGCGAAAGTTGATTCCAGTTGAGAATGTGTAGGTTCTTATCCCCCCGTTCAGCGGCCTGGATATGTTCCTCTCCCTCCAGGTGACAGCGAATACAGGAAACGCCGGCAATCATTTCTTTTGTGTTAATTTCTCCCTGTACGTCTCCCAGGTAAGAAGTGTGACAGCCAAAGCAGTTCAACGTGCTGGCATGAGAGCTGACTTCCCCTAATGCCTGAATACCGGTCTGATCATGGACCAGTTCCTGCAATCCGAGTGTGATGCCTAACTTGTCTGACGGATACCAGGAGACAATATGCTGCAGCAGTTCCGACTTGCCCGCTTCATTCGGGAACAGGGAAACCGGAGTAATGGCGTGCAGGCCGGAGCCAAAGAACCATTCGATGCGAACCGGGTTGGGGTAGCTGTCGCACTTCACCCATAGTTCGTCCTGGTCTTTGTAGAATTGATATGTGTGTCCATTTTCTTTGAGTGTGATTTCTCTACCAGCAAACTTTTCCATCACAGACGGATCAGTGGCTTTGCGGAGTGTCCTCAAGTGGGGCGCGCCTGCGTACTGCTGGCAGACTTTATCGTGACACTCACAACATTGCTTCATTTTGACCGGTTGTTCGGTGGCGCGCACTTTGGGAATAAACAGATCGGAATGGTGAGAGCCGTTTAGATACCAGGCTGTTCCTGAAAGACCGGCCAGCAAGAGGATCAGCAGTGGTGGTATGACAGGATATTTTCGGATCATTGCAGTGAATCCAGCATGTTCTGGCTGGGATTAGCCAATTGATCGTCGGGGTAAAGTTGAACCAGTTGACGAAATGTTTCTTTAGCGCCATCAGGGTTTCCTGATTCCAGCTGAATCTGGGCTTTCGCATATAATGATTCGCTGTCATTGGCGGTTAATTCATTGAGTGCCGCTTCCCAGTCACCGCGGATGTAGTACCCGATGGCACGCTTGAGTGAATCAGGTTCAGGACGAGGCTCCACCAGTTCCTGTATAACAGGACCAGCATAGATCAGACCGTCATCAGCTGCGCTCGCTGAATCATAACTGGCATTGGACCTTAAGTAGCTGGGATCTCGCAGCCCGATATCCAGTTTCTCCTGGTAGGCCAACTCTTTTTGACAGAGGTGGAATTCCCGGCGAACCGCTGGCGAAGGATAATACTGCAGCAGTGGATGCAGCACCCGCAGCGCGGCGGTATACAGCTTCATGGCGCGAAGTGTTCTCGCCTGCAATATCGCTGGCGGCAGATAAGGGGAGCCGGTCAGAATACCCCACCAGTCGGAACACTCAGGTGTACCAGACGGTTTGGGGAGAGAGTAGGTATACTGTTTCCGGTTCAGGAAATCTTTGACAGGTAACAGTGCCACAATTGGGGGACTGCTCAACAGTTCTCCCGCCCAGCCAAACGGGATAACGGATGCATCGATAGACATAGGCTGCCAGCGACTGTCGACCAGCGCGCGGATCGTTTGCGCATCTCCATTGGGAACGAGTAGGAGTTGGCAGTTTCTATTTTTCAGGCGAATCCACCAGCCGCCCCAGCTGTTATCGGCACGGGGATGTTGAAACTCCCATCCATGGGAAAGTTCTGCATTCAGTGAAAGCTCTTCATACAGTTTGCCCTGCAGTAATGCCTGCCGGAGAGTTCTGACGGGGCGGATTTTACGGTCAGCTTTGATCCAGGTCAGCATGCCGGTGGCAGCGATGTTCATCCCGTGCGCGGTGCCTATATAGTCGATGGGGCCGATGGTTTGTGCCAGCAGTGTGATGTCCAGTTCGGGAGTGATTCCCCAGCCGAGACGCTGTGGCTGACCCGGTAAAGTTCCCGAGGCGGATTTAAAACATAGAACGAGAATCCCGATCGCCAGTAATGTTCTTCCCATTAAGGGAGAGACGTACCGGGTTAATTTCAGCCTGTGGAACGAAACCGGGTATGTAGACAGGCATTGGCTGGCGAGCAGGCAGATACCGGTCACACAGGGGCCCAGGCAGTCGTGATTTGTCCAGGCAGGAATCGCAAACAGGATAAAAGCGATGCTCTCGATCCACCCGCGAGAGGCAACCAGCAGGTAGACCACCATGCCCACGGTCAAAATGCTCAGCCCGACCACTTCGATTGTGGCACCGTATAGAAATGTGGGTTTCCAGACGGTCAGCGCAAGCAGACTCTGTTCATAAAACAAGCCGGGGAACAGCTGGATAAACGAATCATAGGGAGTCAACCAGCCTCGCGGCGTGAGCATGATCGCGAACAGAGCAGACAGGACGAGCAGACCAGCTTGTTTTCGTAGCACAGCAGTTTCAGTCCGGATTCCCGGCAACCACGGAACACAGACGACGACCCCCATTCCTAACAGACTCAAAGGAGCCAGATTGGCCCATGCCAGCAGCGACAGCAACACTGGTAGCATTTTTTTTGTTTCGAGAGTGTTAGCCCAGCGTTCCGTAAAGAGCCAGGTCAACAGGAGAAACCAACAGTCGAAAAGTCTTGGCGTGGGTTGCCAGGCGGAGTTTGCGGTCACGAATGCTAACACGACGATAGTAAATACGGTCCAGTTCAGGCGTGCTTCAAAATGTCGCAGGATCCAGTAAGCCAGCAGGCCTGCAGCTATAAACTTTATCAGCATCAGTCCCGAAACGCCGGCAAACTGTATGGTCAGGAAAAAGGGGAGTCCACCCAGCCAGTCTGCCTCAGCGAAGCTTGTGTCTGTAGTCAGCAGAGGGCCCGGGGGGGCCAATTCGGAGAAGGCCACACGTCCCCGGCTCAACTGCCACCAGAAATCCGGCGCTGCGATCGGTGTCAGTGCAAAACTGACTGTGATCACGAAGAGCAAACTGCGGCGCAGTCTCTGGTCGATCGTGGAGTAATCGTGTTCAATCATGGGACGCTGGAATCAGAGTGGAAAATGAGAAACCCTATTGATTAAGAGATGGTGTATTCTTCTATTATAGAGTCGATGGAGGCGTATGAATATGCTGGATTCCTGCTCGTGATCGATAAAAAACTAATTCAAGAACGAATAAAAAAAACAGCCCGATCGCAAAGGTGATCGGGCTGTAACACTCAAAACTATTTTAAAAGCCGCAGACTATTTTGCCAGTTTTTTTACTTCAGCGTCGCTAAGGGCACGATTGAAGACGGCGATTTCATCCAGGCGACCTTCCCAGTTGGATTGATTGTCAGTGCGTCCCCCAAAGAAGAGCTGGTCGAGCAGGGGACCCGCTTTGGCGGATGCGGTTTCCAGATCGATTTCGAGTTTACCGTTCAAGAAGACTTTGAGCGATTTCCCGTCGCGAACCAGCGTGACCTGGTTCCAGGTCCAGCGTTCGATGGCTGTTTTGCCTGCGTGTAGCTTACGGTCGGCTCCATTCATGAAGACCAGTTTGCCGGGAAACTCTTTACCGCCGACACCCAGATGATCTCCGTAAGCGGCCAGCCCATGGTCGGGGCCTTGTGAAATCATCCAGCCACTGATGTCACGTGCATCCAGAGGCATGCCATTCCAGAGCCAGAGTGAGATCGTAAACTGATCGCTGAGATCGTTGATGCGAGACTGCAGACGATCCCCGGCGAAGTGGACTGCGCGGTTGGTTTCCCCGTCTTTACAGAATGATTTCGATTTGGGGCCTTCCAGAAAGTAAGCGATTGCCGGTTCATAAAAGGCATCGCGTTGATTGCCGGAAAGATCGCGGGCACGGGGGCCATTAAATTCATCGAGACGCCAGTACGCGGCTGGTTTGAGCGAGAGAATCGCTTCTGCCGCCGGTCCTCGACTCTGCTGATAGAATTTGCGACGCTGACTGGTGACTTTTTCCAGTAGTTCCAGATCGGACTCTACAATGCGCGGTTCCGCTAAAACTTCGAGACCAGCCGAACGGGCTGCCCAGGTGTTGTAGCCACCCAGCAGATGCTGTTCGGGAGGGGGAATGTAGCCGTCGCCGCCATTGGCCAGTTCGATGACCATTGTCTGTTTAAGTGGGCTTTGTCGTTTCAGTTTCAGGCCGGTCAAGGCATAGGTTTCATTGGGAGTCGTAGTAATCGCGATATCGCCGATACGAAGTGCCTGTGTGACGATTTCCGTAGACTGGCGTTCGTGCAGAATTACCTGCTCACGTGCGTAAATTTCTTCGGCGGTCTTCGGTAGACGGTCGCCTAATTCTTTCACAATGCGTTGTGACCACTCCAGCAGCTGTTTATTGGGGACGCGGTAATTCATCTGCAGGCGGTTTTCTGCCATTTCGATGTCGGCGTCTTCGAGGTACTTAATATTCTTATAGGCCTGCATGGTGATTTTGATCAGACCTTTAGCATATTCGTTAATGTCATCGGTAATCGCCCATTGATCTTTGGGTTTCGTATAGTCACGACGGTAGATGTCACCACTGCAGCCATGCGACATGATCGCGACAAACGAAGGTGCATCCTTCACATCTTTTTTGCTTAGCTGTTCCTGTAGACCGTTACAGTACAATCCGAAGTAATCGGCGGAGAGCGCACCATCGCCGAAGTAATGCATGGAGAAATTCGCCAGCAGAGCGATGGGGCGACCATTTTTTGCACGGAATGAAATCAGCGATAATTCAGGATCTTCCGGACCCGATTCACCGACGGCGTTATCCCATTTGGTACCGGCGTGCATGGTGGCACGAACGGTGGGGTTGCCGAAGGGATCATCTCTGAGTCGATCGGATCGTAGGATCCAGCGTCTGAGCGCAGTGTAGTCGGCGGCGTTTTCCGATCCCCAGCCGACCTGAGCGGGTTCCAGATTCGCTTCTGCGGCGGCGATCGCATCCACCAGTTTTCCTCTGAGGAAGGGTACATATTCAGGATCGGCGTCGGTTCCCAAACAGGCCAGGCTGGAGGGAGCCGAGTGAGCATGCGTGGCAGAAATCAGAATATGATCGGCAGGGATTTTAGTACGTTGTGCCGTTAACGTTTTGACTTCATCCAGCAGGGGACGCGGCAGCATGCAACTGTCTACGACGACAATCGCCAGACGTTCCTCTCCATCAGCGACCACGATGGCCCGCGCGTTGACTTTGGTTTTGACCGTGCTCACGCTGCGGCTGGTCATACTGCCATTGACGAGTACGGGAAATTTGGTGGGGGTGACATCCACGATGGTGGCACCAGCCTGTAATTCAGCGAAGACCTGCGTGGGTATCAATAATGCCAGGGCGGCAAGCAGGAGCGGGGCGAGTGGCGATTTCATAAGAGGATCCTTTTTGATGGTCAGCCAATAGAGGTTGGTTTTGATAAATCATCACCGATCATTCGAGTATAACTTCCGGAATCACACAGGGAAACCGAGATAATTAGACTTCTTAAGTAAAATTCACAGGTAATATTTATGCGATTTTCATACTGAGCTCAGACTCTTCTGGAGTATGCTTTTAGCTCAGGTAAGTTGTCTCGGATAACTCGGAAAGCATTCATTGTTTCTCGTTTAGAATTTCATTCCTGATGCAATGCGTTATGCTCAGAGATGACGTTTTGAACTGGTGGGAAACTACTTCTTGGGGAAATTGGAAAAGATGAGTGTGGAATTACCTCGCAGGATCAGTTGGTACTTCACCGTCAGAGTGCTGTGTGTATTACTTACTACGGGGACAGTGCTGACGAATCTGCAGCAGAATGCATCTCTCGCGAAGCAGCAAACAGTAGAAAAGAAAGACGACTCAGCAAAGTCATTATCGACTGAAGAAATCCATCTTGTCTGGCATAACATCAAGACAGTTGGATTTCCGGGGATAAGGCGGTTGCCAGCAGGGTCAGAGGGATACTGGCTGGAAGTCACGAAAGTTGGTTTTGATGAACTCAAGAAAATCATCGATTCATCTAATCCCAGACAGGGACTGAAATATTATGTCGATCAATTCGGCAAAGATGATGCACACTCTGATATGCGCTGGTTATTAGCTGTCCGAACCTGGAATCTTAATCCAGATAAATCACTTCACCCTCATCGTGAAGAAAAAACGCTGCAGGAACGAAAAGTACAATTAATATTTGCGGAACTGATGGTCCGAAAATTTCTAAAATCCCCTGCTGCTTTAAGACGTTATTATCAGGCGGTTATCTGGTTTGATAATTTGTTTAAGCCTATTAATTACTCGGTTTATCATGGAACGATCTACCGGCAGTTTCAAAAAGAAAATCCGGATGATGACTACTGGTGGCACGCCTTCCAGTTTGTGCTGATGGTTCATGCCACAGGCCGTGATGATTTATTGAAAGATGTGAAACCGGAAGAACTGAAACCACGTTTTCAAGAATGGTACAACTGGTTTTATCAAAATGGACTGTTTTTACGGGCCGACCCTGAAACCTGGTATTGGAAACGTAATCAAGACAAAAAAACAGATCTGAAACTGAACCTCAAGTTTTTAAATGATCAGAACCTGCCCCCCTTGAAAGTGCGTCCCCCATATCCATTTCCGGACTGGAAGGGGCCTGAACCAACAACGCCTGCTAATTACATTTCTATGGAATAAACAGAATATCTGCCGAAATTGTGTGAGAGACTTATTTACTTTTCAAATCAAAATTGGCTTCGTTTGTTCCCGCCTGTTCAACGCGGGCGGAAAGACCGCTGGTAGTGCGATCAGAGTATTTTGCCGGGATCTTCGTGGTTGATTTATTCTGGGACTGTTCTGCAAGTGCCATCGCGTTTTCTTCCTCGACGACCGGCGGGGTGATGGTAATTTCGTAAGCAGAACCAATGTCAGCTTTAGGGAACGTGATCGAGTACTTGCCATTTTTATCCAGGTTCGCGTAGGCGCTTTCCCCGGTTTTGGGAGACGTGAACTGGATGCTGGCTTCTTGCAAGGGAGAACCGTCCATTGTTACGGTCCCCATAATTTCTACTGTAGGTCGGGAGTCGAGATCACTACCACAGCCTGATAGAAAGACAGTCGAGAAGAGCAGGCAGGCGATATATTTCAATTGGTCGATCTTAAAAAAATGCATAATTAGTATCCGGTTAAAAAACAGGTGATTCGATCAAAGTGAATTCTGATCGAATCACGGAATGCCAGAGGAATTTCAGACAGAAAGTCAAAGCGTACTACTTACCATTCCCCGATCGTCTGGCCATCATTGCGGACACATAGTTTCTGGATCAGAACAAGGTCCGTATTGTCGCCCAGGAAGCGGACTGCGCCATCTCCCAACAGTACGTGGACGCCGCCGGTGTGATAGGATGTGAGCGGTGTGTTCCAGTCCCACTGCGCATTGGCTTCGCTGCCCGTGGAACTGGGGTTCGGACTGTGGAAGACTGAAGTGACTCCGGTTCCGAACTTATGTTGCATTGGTGAACCGGCGATCCATTGGGCAACGGTGCCTGCGACACTTGTGCCTGCCCAGCCTGAGGTATAATCAGAGCGTTTGAGAACTGGACTGCTGTTGGAAATACGTGATTGTTCTCCGATGACAATTGTATTTGAACTGCCGTCGGTGATATCTCGCAAACCACGACATTCGTTGATTAACAGGGTTCCATTGTTTGTGGCGAAACTGTTGTACTGTGTTTCGTAGGAGACATTAGAGTTGCCGGCGGGGTCAGGGTAAGCACCCATGATGCCGACATACATGTGTGACTGTGAACCCTGCCCCAACTCTCCGTTGGCATAGCTGATCGCGGGGTCTGCACTGGAGGGGCACATATAGATTGGTGTAATGACTTTGTCTTTGAAGAGCAGCGTGTCTCCATTGTAGGTGCCGCCGCCCCCTTCCCAGAAATCGACATCAGAACCCGGGCCGGTTTTGGCTTTCTCATAAATATTGGCCTGATCCATATAAGGCAATAAAGCAAAACGCCAGTTGTTGGGCTGGTCGTTAGGGGTCCGTGATCCGATTGGGAATGTGATATATACATCATGGTAATTGTGCAGAGCCAGCCCGATCTGCTTCATGTTATTTTTACACTGACTGCGACGGGCTGCTTCGCGGGCCTGTTGTACGGCTGGTAAGAGCAGGGCAATCAGAATCGCAATAATCGCGATGACGACCAGCAACTCGATCAATGTGAATCCAAAACGACGCGCCGGGCGCGGAGAGAACGCAATCATGGGAAGCCTTTTTAAAATCATCAGGTAGGAAAAATATCAGGTGGGAAAACAATCACAAATTGTTTATATCAGTCATTTTAAGATGGAATGATATTTAACGCAATAATAATAAATAAGTAATGTTAATATTTGGAATACCCAATAAAAAGAGCCACAGACAGGTCTATGGCTCTCAGAAGATCGAATTGGTTTCAGCTTAGCAACCCACAGGTCGCGAGGCTGGAGAACGACTAATATTCGCCGATGACTTCTCCACCATTCTTTGTTGCCAGATCTACGTAGAGATCGCGATTGATGTTCTCGGAGATAAAGCGGACTTTTCCGTCTCCCAGCAGGAAGTGGCATCCACCAGTGTGAGTACTGTTGAACGCGTCAGAATCGGTTCCATTGATGGCCCAGGTAGCAGTATTGGTCGCGTTGGCCATGTTATCATGGACGTCATCAATCACGCCCATCCAGACGGCCCCTACATAATTACCCATGGTTGCAGCTTCGCCCACCTGGATGGTATTACTGGTCCCGTCGGTGAAGTCACGCATACGAGAAGTGACCGCGCTAGTACCAAAAGTATAAGCCTGGCTGGTGGCTTCGTTGGTGACACCCTTGTAGTTGGATTTACCAAAAACTTTGGTAGAGATATCTGTATTGATGCCACCCATAGGATCGGAAGGGCAGTTGTAGACAGGAATGGAAGCCCTGGCTCCTGTGCCACCGGTGTCAATCAAAGCAGTTGTGGTATGCCAGATTGGACAGTCTGAGGCTCCTTTCGAATTACAGTACTGGTAGAGTGGAGCCTGATCAATGAAGGGCAGAATAAAGAAGCCCCAGCCAGTGCGGATGTCTCCGGTTCCGTCGGCACAGCCACCTCCGGGAACGGTATTATAGCCATAGGGGAAGATGCGGTGTGTTTCGTGGTAGTTGTGTAATGCCAGCCCGATTTGTTTCATATTGTTTTTGCATGTGCTGCGACGTGCCGCTTCGCGTGCCTGCTGCACCGCTGGTAACAGTAATGCAATCAATATGGCGATGATAGCAATCACCACGAGTAGCTCAATCAGGGTGAATCCCTTCTTACTCTGTACGTTCCTCGACATCAAATAACTCCCCCTTAAAATTTACAGGATTAAAAAAGTGTTGAAGCTGATATGTGGATGGATAATTTAGAGTGTGTCCAGTTTGACTGTAGTGCCTCCAGGGTCAATGCGACCGAGTACGATAGATTGAGAGGCGCTAGGGTTAAATGTGACGCGTTTTAGAACTGGTGAAATGAAAAGAATTCTTAAAGATAAGATGAATATCGTACTAAATTTCTAACGGAAAGAAGGGGGATTTGGCAACAAAATTGTTAAATAATAGTATATTATCTTAACAATGGTTAAAGTGTATAGTGACAAGGCTTTGGGTTGTATATGTTATTGTCCAGTTTCTGTATCGATATAGCATGATTTGAGGAAATGCGGGTTACAGATTACGAGGAAAACCAGGTCCTCGTCTCCGATATTGGTGATCCGCTGATCGGTCATTGGAGGGATGCGCACTACATCTCCGGGATAGACTTTCGTCGGCTCGTAGTTGCCGACTTCGACCAGTCCTGTTCCCGAGAGCATGATGTAACGTTCAAACGTGCCTTTCAAACGATGGAACCGCGTGGTTCTGCCGGGCTCCACACGGGCGCGGGCAATGGACACTTCCGGGTCGATATCAGCCTGTGACATTTCCAGAATAAAGCATCCTTCTTCGAAGAAGTATTCGTCTTGCTCATTCGGGCGGGTAATGTGATCCATACTGCAGCTTCCTTTCGTCTCGTCAGTAAATCTGTTTGGTCCTCGTTTTGATATCATTTTGAATTCAGATTATGACAGCGCGATACGAGATCGTCAAAGGTATGAAAAAACTGCGTGTCCCTCTTAGAACGAAGGAACACGCAGTTGAGTGACTGTCGTTTATGGTGGAGAGAATGAATTCAGGTCAGTTCAGAAATGATGCCATCACCGCAGAAATCCGGATTCCCGAAGGTTTTGACCCGATGCCCCATGGCGTGAGCGAAAGACATCAGCAGGCGGTTGTGTGCCAGGTTTTTGAACTGCAGGGAACGTCCCATTTTAAAGTCCAGTCCTTTTCCGATCAGAACCAGGGGCACATCATTCAGCGTGTGTGAATTCCCTTTACCCAGTTCGTTGGTCCAGACGATGGTCGTGTTATCAAGCAGTGTGCCTTCGCCGTTGGATTCCGGAGTGGTATCGAGTTTTTTCACAAGGTAAGCGAGTTGCTCACAGAACCATTTATTGATTTTTGTGAGTTTCTGCTGTGAGTCTTCATCGCTGTCTGGTTTATGTGAAAGCGAATGGTGACCGTCATCGATGCCCAGCCACTTCATGCGTGCCTGACCGACGGAGTTGGTGTACTGCAGCGTCGCGACTCGTGCCATATCGTTGGCAAGGCTGTTGACCATCAGATCAATCTGCATCTTGCTGGTGACCGGCATATGGTCATTGTCATTTTTGATGCCGACTTCCTGAATGGGAACTTCGACGGCCAGTTTCTGATCCTGGCTGGCTTTCAATTCCTGTTCCATCTGTCTGACATAGCTCTCATGTTCTTCCAGTAACTGGCGGTCCGCTTTGCTGAGTTTCGTGCGTACCTTCTTCAGGTCTTCGCGGACGTCGTCCAGAATGCTGGCGAGGCTCTTGCGGTCTTTCATTGATCCGTAGATTTTTTCAAACATCTGGTAGGGGTCATCGATGGGCGCGATCGGTTTATTGGAACCCGCGTAGACCATCCGTGTCCAGGGATCGGCGCGATGCGGAACGTTCACGCCAAATTCCAGCGACCCGAATCGCGTGTGGGTTTCCTTCTGACTTTGCAGGAATCGTTTGATTTCCTGGTCGATCGAATTTCCACTGGCCCAGCCGGCGGGCGTATGGGAGCCACCCTGGATATTTCCGGGCAGTAATTCGATTCCGGTCAGCAGGCAGCTCATACCCCGCATGTGGCTGTCGCCATCTCCGCGAACGCGGTCGGCGATCCCTTTGATGACCAGCATCTGATCCTGATATGGTTTCAGAGGCTCCATAATTTCTTTGAGTTCGAATTTATCGCCTGTTTCATCGGGCCAGTAGGCTTTGGGTACGATACCGTTGGGACTGAACATCACGATGAGGCGCTGTTTACGGATACGGGCATCGGCGGCAAAGCCAAGACTGGGTAAATGCATCACCAGCGGAAGGACGGCAGTGGAGAGTCCCAGTTCTTTTAAAAATGCGCGGCGGGATTGAAAAGCCATGGTCTGTCTCTTTCTCAGGATTGAGGTTGATGTAAGGCAGCAACCTGCATGATTTCGATCAAAAGCTGTTGTATATTATAACCGGATTTTTCAAAATTTGTGGTTAATTCTTCACGGATATTCTGTCCATAGGCGTTAATCGGTTGTTTAACCGCCTGGTGGAACAACTGATCAACAAAGGCAGCATGCGCCTGGTGATCGCTGGCAATAAACTCTGCCAGATCACGTGCGCCATTAAATCTGGCGGGGACACCCGAGAGAGCCGGCAGCTCGGATGAGGCGTTAATGGTTCGTTCTGCTTCTTTTTCTCTGTATCGGCCAATCGCGTCAAAGTGCTCCAAGCTAAAACCAAGTGGATTAATGATACTGTGGCAGGACATACAGGCAGATGGTTTTGTAATGAGCGCCACTTTTTCGCGGGTGGTCATACCTGGTTTGAAATCACCGTCTTTAAATTCGGTAGCCTGAGGTGGCGGCTTGAGGGATCGCCCCAATAGCCGACGGGTCACAAACACACCACGGTGGATAGGCGAACTCAAGTTGTGATATGCGAAGTTGGCCATCAGGTAGGGGTGCGTAATTACGCCAGCCCGTTTGTCCTGGTCGAGGGATACTTTCTGGAATTCCTGATCCTCAGGCGGCTCCACGCCATAAACTTTCGCCAGACGCGGGTTGAGATAAACATAATCTGCCAGCAGTAACTGACGGTAATCGGAACCACCACTCCAGACCACATCATCAATAAACAGGTCGAGTGAAGTTCTCAGGTCGGAAACGACCTGCCCATCAAAATCGGGAAAGAGTTCTTTGTCTTTCGCGAGTTCTTCTTTTTCATCGAGTTGCAGCCAGTGATGGAAGAAATAACGCAGCTTCGCCTGGGCGCGTGGATCTTTAAGCATCCGCTGGGACTGCTGTCTGATCTGCTCTGGAGTTTTCAGCCGTCCTGCTTTGGCAGCATCATACAGTTGCCGATCAGGCATGGAATCCCATAAGCCATAAGAGAGACGTGAAGCGATGTCAAAACCGTCTGGCGCAGTAAACTCGCGGTCGGTATAGAGGAAACGGGGAGACTTTAAGATCAGCAGAATGGACCGCTTGGTAGCAAACTCCAGGGGTAACTTCTGTTGGAAATGTTGATCGACGAAAAAGGCTTTCTGCTCGTCTGTCAGAGGACGACGAAATGCCTGTTCTGCAAAGCGCTGGCAGAACTGTCTGATTTTTTCGGCTCTGTTCTTATCATCCTGTTTTGTACCCGCCATCCGATCCAGATGTTTGATTACGATTGCCATGACTTCGAGCGCCGCGGAGGTAGTCGCTTCGTCCCATGATTTGGATACTGCAATACCGCGTTCGTAACCGGAGACACTGTCATCAGGAGGGAAAATAGTCGAACAGATAAAGGTGCCGGGCACCTGTTGTGGAGTCAGGTTCCTGGCCGGGATGACTTCCTGAGCCTTATGAGGTGGTTTCCACTCAAGTACGACGGACGAAGATTTCTCTTTGTATTTGAATACATGTAATTTCAAAGTATAGGGTTTGCCTGCCAGCAGACGGATCGTCGCTTTGTGTTCTTTAGCGCGTCCCTGAGAACTGACCCATTCATCAATGATTGGTTCCTGCTCGTTCACCCACAGTCGCGCCCCGTTTTCTGTTTTGAGAATGAAGTCGTAGTCGCCCGTTTCCTCAGCCAGCACTGAGCCTTCCCATTTCATGGAAAATTCTTCAGCGTTCGTGATTTTGTCGACAGGCGTCTTATCACCAAACTGAAAGTTCACGACGGGATCAATACGTTTTTCAACCCGTTTGTCACCGCGGAAATTACGCGTTGAGAAATATTCCGCGCGTAATCCCCGTTCGCTGGTGGTGGTTTTTGCGGTTCCCAGAAACGATGATATCAGGTCCGCCGTAGTATACAGGTACTGTCGTACCGTCATGTGAGATAATTGAACCCGTGCGCTCTGATTGTCCTGCTCGGCAGGGGATGTGAAAAAATGCTGCAGGACATATGCTGCCACCTGCCGGGCGTCTTCCCCTTCGCAGAGTTCGGGATCTTCTTCGGGCATGGTTTTTTCGATGAGCATGGTCAGCTCGTCGAGTGTTTTTCGGCCGTGGAAGGGATTGGCTTTGTCAGTCACACCCTTCCCATTTGTCGCGTGACATGTAATGCAGAGTTTACGATAGATGGCCGCGCCTGTTTGAGGTTTGGATTCAGAACCAGCAGATGCAGTCTGTGCGTTCATCAGGAGACAGCCGACTGATCCGAGCAGGGAAACAGCAGTAGTCCAAATTCGGAGAGGCTTCGATTGCGGGTTGGGAATCATAAATCGCATCACAGTCTCAGGCAGGAAAAATAAGGAGGGAATGCGTTTGCGTAAGCCCTTATATAGAGGTTACGCAGACAGGCCCGCTGGGCAGCGGACCTGTATGTCCCTATTATATACTGTCCCAAACCGATCGTCAAGAATCTGGACCAGCCACAACTCCTTTGAATTACTGAGGTTAGTTTAGGAACTGGCTGTGTTTATGTTATCAGCAGGTCTACGTTATTTCAGCCGAGGTGCGGTTTGTTCCTGAGTTGTGATCCCGGGGGGGAGTTCCATAATCTGGATATTGCGGAACTGGATTTCCGCTCCTTCTGATTCCAGGCAGAGATAGCCTTTTTTGATCGACGCGTTGCGTACACCGTTGACAAATTTTCCGTTGACGGAAAGTTTGACCACCCCATCCACACAGACGACATCATACACGTTCCATTGTCCTTTCCCTTTGCAACGGTTTTCAATCGATTTGCTGCGTGTACCCCGTGGGTTATCAGGTGTAGTAATGAGGCCGTTGGCGCCGAAGAGTTCACCGTGCACATACGCAATCGGAGGCAGGCTACCATCTTTGTGTTTATGCTGATTGACCCAGTCGAGTTCGAGCATCTGGATCTCCATCCCTTTAGGAAGTCGTCTGCCCTCCGGAACGGTTCCTTCGCTCCAGGCGAAAACACCCGAGTTGCCACCCGCTTCCATGTGACGCCATTCGATATGCAATAGAAAATTTTCATACTGCTTGTCGCTGCGCATCACGCCGATGGGATGTCCCGTGCAAACCAGCATGCCATCTTTAACATACCAGGTATCTTTGTCGGTGTTGACATTCACCCAGCCGGTGAGATCTTTGCCGTTGAAGAGTGGTTTATATTGCGGCAGGTCAGCGGCTTGTACTGCGATAGAACTGCTGAGAACAATTAGAACCATTCCGATTGTGAGTCTTTGTTTCATCGTCGAATCTTTCCTGTTCGAAAGCGGTTGTTTCAGTGATGCGGCTACCATGCGAGGGTTCCCTCAAAGTAAATTTGATCATACCGGTCGCAATCGAGCGAAACAAGTAGTAGCCGCATTCATGCCGAAGACGGTTCAGGAGAGTTCCGCGATATGTCTGCCGGCGTCGAGCAGATATTGCGGGCGACCGTGGGGATCCTCGATCGTGACAGCGTGCGGATCGATACCCAGATTACGATAGAGCGTGGCGAAGATATCTTTGTAATGCACGGGGCGTTCTTTTACGGCGCTGGCTGTTCGATCCGTCGCACCGATGACCTGTCCGGTGCGCATTCCGCCGCCGGCAAGAATGGCGGGCCCCACGCGAGGCCAGTGGTCACGACCTCCTTTTTTGGAGTTGACGCGGGGAGTACGTCCAAACTCACCCCAGGCGATGATGGTCACATCGTCCAGCATACCTCGTTCTTCCAGATCGGTAACGAGGGCAGTCAATCCATGATCGACAATCGGGAGTAACTGGCGGAGGCGATCGAAGTTGCTGGAGTGCGTATCAAAATCGCTGATGGAAAGACTGACACAGCGGACACCCGCTTCTACAAGACGTCGCGCCAGCAGAAACTTTTTCACAGCCTGAGGACCTTCACTGGTATAAAAGCGAGGTTTTTCTATTTGATTTGCCGGGGTGTAGCGCGCCAGGGTAGCGGGATCTTCCTGCGACAGGTCCAGCGCATCCGCCAGGCGGCCCGATGTGAGAATGCTGACCGCTTGTTGCGAAAAACGGTCCATGGCGTCCATCATACCGCTGGCGTCCACTCTGCTACGGATCGTATCCAACTCGGAAAGCAGTGTCGTGCGGTTTTCCAGTCGTTGCAGGCTGAGAGTGGGGTTCAGTTTCAGGCTGACTTGGTGATCATTGCCGAGTCGCTTCAGTTCACTTTGCATCCCTTTTTCCAACTGGCGTTCAAACAGGTCCGAGAGATCGGGCCGGAATGGCTGGAAAGATGGTCCGAGGAATCCAGGGCGGGCACTGTTTCGAACCAGTCCACGACCCTGCATCAGGTCGACGAATAAAGGGGTACGGTCTTCTGGCGTACCTTTCAATTTCGAAACGACGGATCCCAGGGCAGGGCGTCCGCCCGTTGAGCCCAGATCTTTTTTGCTGAACCCAGACTGGCATTGGAATGCGTCGTGGGCGCCAGCAGAACCGACCAGCGATCTGATAAAGGCAAACTGGTTTGCCTGGGCCGCCATGCGAGGCAGAAGTTCGCATAATTGCACACCAGAGACATTTGTGGAGATCGGCAGAAACTCTCCGCGGATTTCAGGGGGAGCTTCCGGTTTCAGGTCAATCATATCCATATGTGGAGGGCCACCATCCAGATGCACATTGATGATGGATTTGTTTGAATTGACAATACCTGATTGTGCTTCCGCGCGTAAAAGATCGGTCAGAGTCAGTCCGGCAAAGCCGAGTGTTCCCATCTGCAGGAACTTTCGTCGTGTGCTGGAGTAGTGCTGATTCTGTACATTATAGAATGACAGCATCGATTCCCCCTGTTTATTTTCGCGAGTTCATATTCAAATGGGCCAGCGGTTGGCTCTTTGAATATGAAGCTTCTGGCAGACTTATGGATCAGCGTATGTTTATACCAGAATGTGTGGGTTTAACTCAAGCGCGATTCCGCCTCCGGGGGGGGGGGTATGACGTTATCTCAGAGAGTCTCTGTAAATCGATGGGTGTAGTAAGGAGTTGTCCAGTCTCCCCAAAACTGAGAGCCTGAAAATATAGTCCGTTTACGTGTTTATTGCACTGAACGCGGTGAGGAGAGTCAGGAAAAGTCAGCCTGCAATCGAATTGTTGAGAGCTTTATCCTGCGGGAATGAGGTGTATTTTTATCAGAATTAACTGATTTTGCAGCAGGGGGTATTCTGCCTTCTATTGTATATCGCAAAAGAGCCCAAAACGTTAACAACAAATTTCTAAAAAAGTGAGAATTGTGCTAACCTCGGAATTTTACCTGAATGATTTAAAGTTCTTCCGGTATCTTCATTTAATCTTAATACATTCTACTACAATATAAAATATTGCTATTGGTGAATGCCCAGATTACAGTTTTTCTCTCAGACCAGAATTTCGCTATCGCTCTGTTTCATCTGGTGGCATTACTTTAAAAAATAAACTAACTGTTAAAGAAAAGATGTACGTGCCCGATGGATGCGACACAAACAAGAACGCTGCAAACAGAGTCTGCGCGAAGCCGCGCTGAACTCGCACGAAACTGGGTGAAAGTTCAACCCTCTCTGATGGCATTTGTAGTGGCTTCCACGCCTCAATTCAGTGATGCAGAGGATCTGCTCCAGGATGTTGCTGCGGAAATTGCAATCCGCTATGACGAATATGACAACTCTCGTCCGTTCCTGCCTTGGGCCCTGTGGATCGCAAAGATTAAAATCGCTGATTTTTATCGTGGCAAGCGTCGTGACCGGGTATTGTTCATGGGAGAAGCGATGGATGCTTTAGCAGATGCCTGCTCCCGGGTTCAGCAGTTAATGACAGAAGAACGTGATTTACTGGAGTATTGCCTGGATCAGTTAACAGAGCGTTCGCGGCGTTTACTTGGTTTACGCTATTCAGATGATTTAAAACCAAAGCAGATTGCCGACGAATTGGGAACCTCGATGGGATCAGTGCGAGTAACATTATCCCGAATTCGGACCACATTGATGGATTGTGTTCAAAAGCGGGCTGCCGGTGAAGCGAATGTCGGAAACTAAAACGGAACTCACAGAAAGCACTGCACTCGAAGATATTGATGCCTATCTTGATGGGGAAGAGCTCTCCGAAGAAAAGGCGCGACAGCTCGAGCAGTGGATCAAGACGGACAGCGAAAATGCTGACCAGGCCTTTCGTCGCGTGTTTTTGCATTCCTACCTGCGAGAGCGTTTCCAGGTTCGCTCGATTGGTGAAGCACAGGCACGTGAGCGGGAAAAACAACTCAAAGAGCCATTGATTCTGCCGGCGGAAACGGAAATTGAGATTAATTCCGTGCCACCAAAGCCTGAACCTAAAACAAAACAGAAACCAGCGCCAGGACAGCGAATCCTGACCTGGCGCTGGTTTCTGTTAATCGGGATTGGCATTGTGTCGACCATTAATCTCTCGGTGATGTTCATCAAAGACTTTCAGTTGCCTTATGATGAAGACAAGGCATTCGAACCGATCAACTTCGAGTCGAACTATGTCAAAAAAACATTTCTCATGGCGCGGAAAGCAGCTCAGCCATTTATCTATGAAGGCTTCAATTATTCTGAGAATCTCCTGGGTGAAAAACAATCAGAGGGAATTAACGATCTGACAGGTGGAGTCGGCTGGGCTGGTTCCTGGGATGATGAAGGACGAAATCGATCTGCGATTGTGCACGATACCAAGAAAGCGAATCTTGGGAAAAACGATATGCGGCTGTTTGGACAGCTCGGGTTTTCCGATCAGTATGGCAACATGCTGTTAACCAAAGGAGGACAGTATCGTTCGGGGGCAGGTTCTGAAACCATCGCCGTTCGTCATATCGATTTGCAACAGGTGCCTAATGCACTGTCAGACTCCAAAGGATTTGGAGCCGACGGAGAAATTCTGTGGCTGAGCTTCATGGCGCAGTCCTATGACAACGCTGGCGGTGGTCGTTATGCTTATCTCGATTTCGGAAATGAAGAATCCAGCTTGCGAATTGGCAAACTGGCGTCTGCGGACCGCGGTAACTGGGCGGCGGCGGGCCAGGTGAATGGTACCGAAATCAATACCGCCTCGAGTGAGGTCCTCTCCGGACAGGCTGCATTAATTATTGTGCGGATTCTGTTTCGCCCGGGCGCGGAGGAAGTGGATCTCTGGTTGAATCCCCCCCTGAATCAGAATCCTGATCTGGAAGATGTGGATCTCCGACTGATGGCACCTGACCTGCGTATCGAACGGGTTAAGATCGTCAGTAATTATTCCACGGACTTCGATGAACTGCGCGTGGGGGTCTCATTCGTAGATGTCATTCCAGCTGGCGATTATGACTGAGAGAGTTGTGACCTGTTCCTGCGGATCATAGAATGAATGTTTGCTGTGACGAAAAATGTTGCATCGGTATTCTTTTCTTCTGATCGCCAGGGTGAACGATGAAATTGTCTGCTTTTCAGTTTATTGCCTGCTGCCTGCTGTTCTGCTCGAACCAGATTCATGCGGCCGAAAAACCATATAACGTGCTGTTTATTATCTCAGACGATCTGACGGCAACCGCGCTCTCCTGTTATGGGAATCAGGTATGTCAGACTCCCCACATCGATAGCATCGCAGCCCGGGGGACGCGTTTCACGCATGCTTACTGTCAGGCGACGTATTGCGGTCCTTCCCGAGCTTCTTTTATGTCGGGGTATTATCCCCATGCCTCTAAAGCGTACGGTTATGTAAGCCCGCGGGCGTATATTGGTGACCGTCCTACCTGGGCGCAACATTTCAAAAATCACGGCTATTACTCAGCCCGCGTCAGTAAAATTTATCACATGGGTGTTCCCGGTGATATTGAAAAAGGAAACGATGGCACTGATGATCCTGCTTCATGGACCGAGCGATTCAACAGCCAGGGCCCTGAATGGACTGCTCCCGGGAATGGGGAAACACTGGAAAACAACCCGGATGGAAAGAAACCCGCGGTCGGAGGAAATACGTTCGTAGTAGTTGAAGCAGACGGCGATGATCTGGTGCACTCTGACGGTAAGACTGCGCGGAAAGCAGTCGAACTGATCGCGAAACATAAAGACGAACCTTTCTTTCTGGGCGTTGGTTTTGTGAGACCGCATGTACCATTTGTCGCGCCGCAGACCTACTTTCCTCCTTTTCTGCCCTATTCCAAACATGTGCTGCCTGAAAAAGTGGATGGAGACTGGGCTGACATTCCCAAGCTGGGGATTAATTACAAAACCAGTTTGAATATGAAAATGGATGTCAGACGTCAGAAAAAAGCGGTGGGTGGATACCTGGCATCGGTGGCCTACATGGATGCACAGGTGGGAAAAGTTCTAGATGCCGTCAAACAGGCGGGCATTGAGGATCGGACGATCGTGATCTTCACCAGCGATCACGGCTATCATCTAGGCGAACATGACTTTTGGGCCAAGGTGAGTCTGCATGAAGAGTCGGCGGCAGTTCCTTTGATCATCAGTGTACCCGGCAAGCAGCCCGCGGTTTGTAATTCGCTGGTTGAGTTGCTGGACTTATATCCCACCATCAGCAGCCTATGTAGTTTAAAGATTCCGGCTGGTATTCAGGGCAAAGATCTGTCACCACTCCTGGATGATCCCACCAGGCGCGTGCGTGATACCGCATTCAGCGTGGACCCGCGAAACAAGGGGAACCGTGGCTTTCTACTGCGAGATGAACGCTGGGCCTATATCCAATACAAGGAAGATGCTTCCGGTGGAATCGAATTGTATGACATGCAGAATGATCCACGGCAGTTTACCAATCTGGCTGAACGACCGGAAAACCAGTTGACAGTGAAGGTGTTTAAAGAGAAACTCGCCGAGAAATTAAAAGACATTCGCACGAATGATCTGGGACACACCTATTCACAGCGTTAAGTAGTTGCGAAGAACCCTTCAGTCGATACGGATGTGTTGCGTCTCTCCGATCTCAGCAGCCTTGTAAGCTGCATAGATGGTTCTTAACACCTGCAGACTGTCGTGGCTGTCGAGCGTGGGAGGTTCCTTATCCAGAACCGATCGCACGGCGGCATGCACACAGGGGGAGTAGCCACGAGGTTGAATGGATTCTTCGAATTTATGGACCGTGCCTGGTTTATCTGAATTGAGAGACCATTGCAGGTGCTTGCCGGTGGAGTAATCCATTTCCAGCCAGCCTTTGGAGCCCCAGATTTTAATCAGCGACTGTTTACCTCGATTGGTATAATATCCGGAGGTCATCGTCCCCAGGAAGCCTTTGTCGAACTTGAGGCTGAGAGCGGCTGAATCTTCCACATCGAGAGGCTGACCACCGATATTGGTGATGAAACCGCTGACATCGGTAATTTTGGAATCGGTAATATACATGCCCAGGTCAAGCCAGTGAATGCCCAGCCAGATCAGGTGTCCGCCCCCTGCGCGTGCTTTCTGTGCAAACCAGCCGGACTGATAGCTCTTGCTGGTCAAGCGGGTCTGGTCGGCAATGAAATTGAGTTCGATGCCGTAAATCTTTCCGAGCGTCCCTTTGCGAATCATGCGGCGGGCAGCTTTGACTTCGGGATTGTTCCGATTGGCCAGCGCCAGCATCAGATTGAGATGTTTGCTGTCCGCTTTCTGCACCAGAGCTTCAAAGGCATCGATATTCGTACAGGCAGGTTTTTCTGCAAAGACAGGGCAGTCGTGATCCAGCGCGATGTCAATCGCTGCGGGGGCTTTACCGGCTTCGAGCGTAATCAGCGCCAGATCCGGCTTCTCTTTCTGAAAAAGTTCTGCAGGGCTGTTATAGACCCGCGTGAGTTTATCACCCAGCTTTTTGCGGGCTTCCTCGACATGCTTCTGACCTTCATCGCTGAGGATGACTTCGCTGATGTCTTCACAAGAGGCGAGTGCCGGGAAATACGCGCCGAGATGCGCAGACGTTTCACTGATGATAAGTGCAACCTTTGCTTTGTCTGCCATGAATCTGCTTTCTCTTTATCTGTATCTTTGTTGAAGATCATTCGGAATTTAAACTTGAGGCAGTTCATACCCGTCTCGATACTGGCGGGACAAATATTGATTGGCCTCTTTGTCTTCGGGGAAAGTTTCGGTTTTGGGATCGAAGACCAGTCGCCTGCCGGTACGATACGAAATATTGCCGAGGTGACTGAGCATGGCGGAATAGTGCCCCTCTTCAATTTCTGCCAGCAGATCGGCTGATTTACGGCTCTTCACACAATCGATGAAGTTCTGGTAATGAGTCGGCGTGTCCTGCCATTTCTCTTCAAATGCAGGGCCGCGCTCGTGTTTGTAGAAGATACGGTAACCCGAACGATCGACCATCATGAAACCCTTATCGCCATAGAATATGTTGTCATTATCGTGTCGATGGGCCTGCAGACGATAAGGAGTGAAATCGCGCTGTTCATAGACGTAGAGCAGGTCATCGTATTCCCAGGTAACGACCATTGTGTCCGGTGTCTGTTGCGCATCCCCTTTGGAACCCAGCTTGGCGCCACTGCAGGAGACCGCGTTCGGTGCTTTCAGATTCATGCCCCAGCGACCGATGTCGATCTGGTGTACTCCATCATTGCCGATATCACCGGTTCCGAATTCCCAGGTCCAATGCCAGGCCGTATGGAATCGATTGCGGTTGAATGGTTGTTTTTTTCCAGGACCCAGCCAGAGATCATAGTTCACTCCACTGGGGACTGGTTCATCGGGGCGGACAGGATACAAGGCTCGGCGCTGATTGTTGATGGCTTTCACCATCATTACTTTGCCGATGGCGCCATCCTGAATCTGTTTCCAGGCTTTCTGATATACGGGAGTCGCGCGGAGATTCGTGCCATGCTGCACGACGCGTTTGTATTTACGAGCCGCATTCACCAGCTGCCGACCTTCATGAATATTATGTGAACAGGGCTTTTCAACGTACACATCCTTACCGGCCTGGCAGGCCACGATGGCAGCCGGTGTGTGCCAGTGATCGGGGGTGGCGATGGCGATCGCATCAATTTCATTCCCGTCGAGCAGCGTGCGGAAATCTTCAACCTGTCTGGGACGCTTCGCTCCTGATTTTTCAATCTGATCGGCCATCTGTCCTGAACGGCTCTGGTCGGGATCGCAGACCGCAACCAGCTGACTGTCGGGAAGTTTCGAAAACCAACTGCCCAGCCCCCGTCCTCGTCCACCGCAGCCAACGAGTGCAACATTTACTTTGTCATTCGCAGTGTAAGCAGCCTGACTGAGAGAAGACATCCCGGCCCAGACTACAGGAACGGTTCCCAGAAACTCACGACGGTTCAAGCGACTCATAACGATTCTCCTTCAGGGGCGTGCTGACTGTAGATACTTCGTCTCTTTGGATGGCTGTTATCCTACCATGCGTACGAATGATATATCAAGTGCCGTTTATGTTAGGCTTTGTTTTCGCTCTGATGTGTCAGAAAATCAGTTCGATTGATATTTATTTCATAAACTTGTTGGGACGTTTCCAGAGAATTTTGGAGACGTATACACTATTATCCGAACCGTACTTATTGTCGACGGGCATCACATAATCCGGGCCGAAGCGCTGCATCCATTCGCTGACGATGACCCAGGTTTCGTTCTCGTTGACATCGACGACGCCGAAGTTGCCCAGGCGGGCGCCACGTTCCGGAACCAGAATACGTTCAGAGTCGCGAATGATGGCCATCTTTTCGGGATTAACACGGCCCAGAATCAGCGGGGCGCGGTGACGGATGATATGATCGTTGTTTGCACCGCGGCGGGTGTAGACCAGATACAGTCCGTCCGTGTGAGTAACCCAATGGGCCTGAGTGTTGTAACTGCCTAAATCCTTGCCGTCTTCGAACGTCCACTTTTGTGGCGCTGGAAAATGCAGTCCATCTTTACTGCGAGTGACATATGCGGCATTGTCGTTCCGCAGCGTGAGATAGAACCAGTCCCCAAATTTCGCAATGGAAGGTTCCGCAAAACCTCTGCCATCGTCGATGGAGAGTTCGTTACCATGCTCAATGTATTTCAGTGTGTGACCATCAAAGCGACAGCGGAGTACCATCACGTCAGAGTATTTTCTTTCAGGGCGTTGATAATAGACAGGGAGCAGGATGTCACCGTTCGGCAGATCATAACGTTGCACCGAGCCGGCACCGCTGCTGATGAATTCCGGACCATCTGGAAGCTTAAGAGATTTCCAGGGGGACCAGAGGTTCTTATCAGGATCATATATCGCATAGGAGGAAACGCGGATGTTCTTTTTCTTGTCAATACGGTTATTGTAATAACGGACAGTATGCCCGATACCGAGTAGGGTTTTTGATTTGGCGTGCCATTGTGGCCAGAAGTCGGAGACAACCACTTCGCCTCCATCGGGAAGATTGTGACGACTGAGGTTTTTCTGTTCGACAGGACCTTGCCAGGTAATTCCCAGGTCATTGGTCCGCATGGAATTCAAGGCATAGAAGATATCGCTACCTGAGAGCAGCAATTTCTGCATTGTCATTACGACAATCGGATTGTCGAGATCATTGCCGGGCGCGCCCACGGGAATCGCACCGGCTCGGGCATGCACCCAGCAGGTCTTGCCGTCATAACCCTTGGTGGCAGTAGTGAGCTGAATACGAAAGTCGAGAGACTCCCGTTTCAAATCCGCTTTTTTCTGAGCGAATAGATTGCTGTGGGGAGCACAAAACAGGATGAGTGTGAATATGATATAGACAACAGCATTCAATGGCATGATTCAGCTCCCTGGTCAATGTCGTAAGAGTCATGTAGTAGCGTGATGATCAGAGATTCATCTTAACCCCTTGCTTTCCTCTGAGCAATCATGGTCTGATTGTTTGTTGAATGGTCAAAATGCTTGCGATTGAGTACAGACCGCTTACAATAAAGTCCATTCTTGCCACAATCTGGACAACTTCGCAGTCGTACCTTCCTGAAGAAAGCACACCCATGTTTCGAGCCCTGATTTTCTGCCTGTCGATTCTCTCAGTTTCAATCAGTTGCCCTGCTGAAGAACAGGAACCTTTGAAGCCGAAACCGATCCAGGTGGAAGCGTCTGACTGGCCCTGGTGGCGGGGCCCCGCACGAAACGGCATTGCTGATTCAAGTCAGAATCCACCGCTCCAATGGAGCGCGACGGAGAACATTCTCTGGAAATCGCCGATTCAAGGTCGAGGTTATAGCTCACCGACGGTTGTGGGAAACCGGATCTTTCTGGCTTCGGCTGATACGGAAAACGAGACCCAGTTTGTATTGTGTTATGACCGGGAGACCGGAAAACAACTCTGGAAAACCGTAGTCTTCACCGGTGGTTTAAGCAAAAAGGGGAATAAGAAATCAACGCACGCCTCATCAACGGTCGCCTGTGATGGGACGAAAGTCTATATCAACTTCATCAACAACGGAGCCGCGTATACGAGCGCACTGTCGCTGGAGGGTCGATTGATCTGGCAGACGAAGATCACAGACTACATCATTCACCAGGGCTATGGCTCTTCGCCCGCCATTTATCAGGATCTGGTCATTGTATCAGCGGACAACAAAGGGGGCGGTGCGGTTGCTGCACTGAACCGCGCGACCGGAATGGTGGTCTGGAAAATAGATCGTCCCGCTACCGCTAATTATCCCTCGCCCATTATTCTGGAAGTGGCGGGCAAAGAACAGGTACTGATGACCGGCTGTAATCTGGTGACCGGGATCGCGCCGCTGACCGGGAAGAAACTCTGGGAAATTGAAGGAGCTACGACTGAATGTGTGACATCGACGGTGACGAACGGAGAGTTGATTCTGACCAGTGGCGGTTATCCCAAGAATCACATCGCTGCTGTCAAAGCCGATGGTTCAGGTGAGGTCGTCTGGGAGAACAGCAACCGCATGTATGTGCCTTCCATGTTGATTCAGGATAACAAAATTTATTCGGTGACTGACAACGGGGTCGCGGTCTGCTGGGATGTGAAAACCGGTAAAGAGATCTGGAAAGGGCGTCTGGGGGGCACGTTCAGTTCGTCTCCGGTTCTGGTGGATGATCGAATTTATGTGACCAACGAAGCAGGCGAAACCTATATCTTCAAAGCAAGTCCCAAAGAATTTGAACTGCTGGGGGAAAACAAACTGGGAACCGAAGTTTTTGCGACTCCCACGTTCTGTGACAGCCGGATTTATATGCGGGTATCTCAGGAAGGGGACGGCAAGCGACAGGAAATGCTGTACTGCATCGGCAGGAAGTAGCTCGACTCGCTAAAACGAACATGCTCCCCGCATCCGAAATGAAACGGGGAGCATGATTCGAAATCAGTCCGCCTCTGGTTGATAGAACCAGGCGAGTGGCATTGAACGAAAGCGGGATGAGATCATGCGGTTTTCGTCTCCCACATAGTAGCTCATGACGGCGCGCCCGTGGTAAAATGTGAGACTGATGTAAGAATAGGTGTGGTCTGCATCCGTCTCCAGATTCTTTTTGAGCTTCCAGGTTTTGCCTTCATCATCGCTGATGGCAGCAGTCAGCGGTGTTCGTTTTCCGCTGTGTCCAGCGCCGGGTTCAAAGTTATCATTCCAGATTAGTAGTAGATCGCCAGTGGAAGGAATGCGGCGCAGTGTGGCTGGGGCTTCAGGAGCCCGCACACCCCAGGAAACGGGTTTGCTCCAGGTATCACCTTTGTCACTCGAGAGACTGGAACCGATATGACCAGACTGCGTACGGAAAATCATCAGCACATTGCCGTCTTTCAATTCAAAGACTTCCGGTTCCATCGCACCCCGTTTGGCATAGTCGACGTTGTCTTTGGACTGCTTCCAGGTTTTTCCCTGATCATCTGAAATGAAACAAGTGCAGACAAAGTGATTGTTCTTGTGGACATCGGGGGTCGAAGCCACCGGGGCCAGCCAGCGACCATTTGAGAGAATCGTAATTCGGTCGTTGTTCATCACGTGATAACCGGGGGGCGTTGTAATTTCGATGGGTGGTCCGAAGGTTTTGCCGTTATCTTCTGAAACTTTGAGATAGGCTTTGAGGTCGGACAGCGTATTTTTCTTGAGATAAAACAGTCCGATGGGGCGTTTTTCCTGCATCGGTCCAGCCAGGTATCGCAGTGTCGCCGACATCACGTTTTTCTTACCCGTATTTTCCTGCAGGACACGCTGTTTTCCCCAGGTACGACCGCCGTCCGTAGATTTTTTCGCGATGATGCGTGCGGTCGCAAAGTCTGAGCCACTGCCGATAAACTGAGTTGTGGCATACAGTAGCGAACCATCGTTTAAGGGGAGGATGGAGCCTTCGCTGTAGCGGGGATATTCTTTGGATGCTTCATAGACATCATTGACAACAATTTCGTCTTGGGGAGGTTCACTTTTGGCTAAGACGATCAAAGCCTGGGCGGCGCGAATACGGGCATCCCGGTTTTTATCGCTGAGCTGTTTGATCAGTTTTTCTTTAAGGTTGGTCGCTCCCGCTTCGCCGGCAAAGATGGCAGAATACGTTTTGACGGCTGCATTATCGCTGGAGAGATTAGCTTTGACGGCTGCTAAGCCCTCCGGATCACCGTGCATGGCGAGTGCCGTCTCAAAATACGCGCGGGTGAAGGGATCGTTGGTCCGTTTCAGATTGGCTTTGAGAGCGGGAATGTCCTGTTTATCGCCTATGCGAGCGATGATCCAGGCAGCCGTCGCGGCAATGCTGACATCATCGTCTTGCAGGAATTTACGAACGACTTTAAAGGCCTCCGGATTGCCCCAGCGACAGAGCAGGGCGGCAGCCATCATTGCCTTTTTAGGATTGTCAGATTTCATCGCTTCACGAATCAGAATCCCATCGCCCAGTTCGTTGACTTTGTAGAGCGATTCGCAGGCATGTACGTGGCCATGGGAATCTTTACCGGCGAGAATCTGAAACATGATGGCGGCCTTGGAGCGGTCGCCGGCACGGACCAGTTCGCGAGCCAGGCCACAGCGGTGCTGGTCGTCCTTTTCGGTTTTGAGTTTGGGTTCAATAATCTGACGGACTTCATCCCCTTTGCCAGCCAGGGTCAACGCTTCTGCGGCATGCATTGATGGCCAGAACTCATCGCTGTTTATAGCTTCCCGTAGAACTTCCAGGCAGCGTTTTTCCGTTTCCGGACTCAATTTAATTTTGGGGGTCGGTGAATCAACGTTTGCCAGTGAGGGGATACAGTAAAACAGCAAGAGTGTCAGTACCAGTGAGATCTGTTTCATGTTGTGGCTTCTATTGTTAAGTGAGAGTCTAGTGGCATTCAATGATTCAGGTGAGGCGAATGACGATTCAGCAGGCCGTTGTCAGCTGAGTCGTTTCAGTTTACTGACGCGTCCGGTGGCAACCCACTCGGCGACGAAAATATCTCCATTCTGATCGAAACAGGCGTCATGGGGATGTACGAAGCGTCCAACCTGCCATTGATCCGGGGTTTCCCGCATGCGAGGCTTGGCAGATTTCATGGTTTTTTCCCATTCCTTGTCCTGGCCCAGCTGCGCAATCACTTGATTGTCTTTATCAAGCAGTGTGATGCGGGAAGCCAGGTCAGGGACGAGCAGCAGGTCCTGGTAGGTATCAAGGTTGGCGGGGAGAATGAAGCCGGTCATGGTCTGCAGATGCTTGCCATCCAGCGTGAACCACTGCAGGCGGGCGTTTGCGCGGTCGGCGACGACGACTGACGGTTCGCGTCCTGTTCGGTCATCAATCCACAGACCGTGGGGCAGTTTGAATTTACCATCTTCTTTTCCTTCTCCTCCGAAGGCAGACAGCCAGAGTCCGTTTTTGTCGTAGCGGTGGATCTGATACGCGCCATAGCCGTCGGCCAGATAAAAACCACCATCGGGATGGAAAGCAAAGTTGGTCGGCAGGAAACGATCGCGGCCCCAGACTTTCTCCGGATTGGTCGCTTCCCCTTCGGCATAACATTTTGAAATCATGGGGGCATATTTCTGCCAGACGGTTTCCCCTTTGAGATCCAGCTTGGCAAACGTTTTCAGATGCTGATAGGCGGTCACATACAGGAACTGGTCAGTCCCCTCCTGGCGCACTTCCAGTCCATGCCCGCCTCCCTGGAACTGTTTTCCGAACGAACGAACATATTTTCCCTTGGGATCAAATACGAAGATCGAAGGATGATCAGTCTGCTCGGCGCGACCTTCATGTATTACATAGACGAATCCGTCTTTATCGACGGCAACATTGTGTGTTGTCTGCCAGGTGAATTCGGAAGGCAGTTGGGCCCAGTCGTGTGTGACCTCATATTTGTGATCTCCTGAGCCGAGAATGACGCGGGAATCGGTTTTGGAATCAGCGTGGATGGCCGGCGCCCCGAACAGAGCCGCTGTGGTGCCAGCGGCTGTGGTTTTCAGAAAATCCCGACGTGACTGTGTGTGTCTGGAAAAACTCATCTCTTTGCTCCCGGAGAGGCTGACTGACGTATGAAAACGGATATACAGAATCAGAGCCCGTATCAGTAAACTGTAACCTGAGTGAGTACCGGAATCAATTCGGAACTCGCAGGTTCCTGCATTTCCGGAGATGCGGGAACGGTTCCGAGATTCGATTGTTGTAAGGTGTTTGAAGTGGACTTATAATGGAAGGTCATTCCCTGTTGTTTTCAATCATCCTCTGGATTTGAAGAGACCTTATGCTTTACCGACGCTCGCTCCCTGCCATGTCAATTTGTCTGATTTACTTTCTTCTATTTATTTCACCCGTTTCGCTGTCCGCTGCGGAGAAGCCGAATATCATTCTCATCATGTGTGATGACATGGGCTTTTCCGATATCGGCTGTTATGGCGGTGAAGTACAAACGCCGCATCTGAACCGACTGGCAGAGGAAGGGATGCGGTTCACGCAGTTTTATAACAATGCAAAATGCACGACGACCCGGGCGTCGATTTTGACCGGCCTGTATCCCCGCTTCGGTAAAGGGGGGCACATGCGTCAGAACATGGTAACACTGGGGGAAGCGATGAAAACGGCTGGATATCATACTGGCCTGAGTGGTAAATGGCATTTGATGAAGACGCAGGGCTATGCCAAGAGCGAAAAGCCGGGGGGCTGGTTGAATCGTTACGACAAGACCACACATCCGTTCTTTCGTGGTTTTGACTCGTATTATGGTGTGCTGGACGGTTGCTGTAATTTCTTCGACCCGACGATTTCCGATCCTCCCTACAAGCGGGCGGGTATTCGCAGCTTCGGTCACGATGACAAGGCGGTTACCGAATTTAAAGAAGGCTATTATACGACCGATGCGTTTACCGATCATACGCTGGGTATGATCAAAGAATACAGCGACAACGAGCAGCCTTTCTTTATCCATCTGTGTTATACAGCACCTCATTATCCGCTACATGCGAAACCGGCTGACATAAAGAAGTATGTGGGTAAGTTCAAAATGGGCTGGGATCAGATGCGAAAGGATCGCTGGAAACGTCTACAGGAAATGGGAATTGCCGGAGAGAACTGGTCTCTTTCGGAAGGTGACAGTCGTGCCTATGACTGGGAGACGGCGAATCAGGAATTTGAAGATCAGCGGATGGCCGTCTATGCAGCGATGATTGACAGTATGGATCAGAATATCGGCCGCATCATGACGACGCTCAAAGAGACGGGGCAGCTCGACAATACGCTGGTACTGTTTCTTTCCGATAATGGGGGCTGCAGTGAAGAACCTGGAGGTCGCAATCCCCAGGAGAGAACTCCCGGGCCGAAAGATGATTACGTCGCCGTCGGCCCTGCCTGGGGCTGGGCTCAGAATTCCCCGTTCCGCAGGTACAAATCGTGGGTGCATGAGGGAGGCATCTCCACACCCCTGATTGCCTGGTGGCCGGGCAAAGTACCAGCGGGATCCATCAACCGTAGCCCGGCTCATATCATTGACTTGATGCCCAGTTTTCTGGAGATGGCAGGAGCAGAATATCCAAAAACATACCAGGGGCATGAGATTCTACCTGTGGAAGGAACCAGCATACTTCCTCTCTTACAAGGGGAAGAAAAAACCTTGCACGATTCGCTGGCCTGGTACTGGTCTGGGAATCGGGCGTTAAGGCAGGGGCCATGGAAACTGGTATGGGACAAAGGAGTCGGGGAGTGGGAGCTGTACGATATCAGTGCCGACCGGTGTGAAACGAAAAATCTGGCAAAGCAGCAGCCGGAACGGGTGCAGCAGATGTCGAAAGACTGGTTTGCCTGGGCGGAGAAAGTGGAGCTGGGTACGAAGGTCAAGCAGAAATAAGTCGCTTATGGCAGGTCATCATAAGTCAGTGTCGGCAGTCCGATCTGTTGCGCGTGTGCCAGGATTTCTTCGAGTGCCCGCGGCTGTAGATGATGTCCTGGTCCCTTGTCGCTGATGTTGTGCGCATAAAACACCACGATTTCGCCGCGCTGTTTGGCGTGGTCCATCGCATCTTTAATTTCAGTGAGACAGTCAGGTCGTTTATCCGTCCCGGCGTAATCAATGCCGGTTCCGATCAGACAGCCTCGACTGGCGATTTGGTCGACGGGAGTAAAGATGGTTTTCAGATCGCGCATCCGCTGGCCAGGAGTGAGGCCTGTTCCTCCCCTTAAGTGACGGAACGTTTTGAGTAGCGCTACATCAATTTCCTCACTGTGGGAACTGCTGGGATAGGCGAAGGCTGTTGGCTTAAAGCCAGCTTCTGTCAGCCGTTTGACGGAAGGATCGATTTCATTCTGCAGATACGCTTTCATGCCTTTCGTACCGACATAGTCGACGGCTTTAATATGATTGACGCTATGACTGCCTATGGCATGGCCGGCGTTCTGCAGCTTTTTCAATCCGGCAATCTGCGCGGGTTTCAGTGTGTAAAAGTGATCGACAAAGAATGTGACATGCGCGTCATACTTTTTGAAGAGAGGGATCTGCTGGACCCACTGGTCGACATACCGGTCGTCGAATGTCAAAACAATGCCGGATTCAAATGATTTTTTGATTGTGGCCGGTTTTTCTGCAGCGGGAGCGACCGGCGTGATCAGAGTCAGGCAGAGCAGGGAGAGGAATGATCGCATCAGCTAACTTTACATAAAAGAGGATTCACAGAAACATGAAGATGTCACTGATTCTTATTTGCCGACAGTCTTTTTCTCAAATAATTCGGGAGAAACTTTAACCAAGCCCAGATCATTTTTACCGGGTTTGATCTGTATTTTGATTCGTCCTCGCTGCCATTCTTCCCGGGCCGCCAGATGTCCTGCACTTTCATGCCAGACACGAAACTCCCATTCCCCGACAGGCAGGTTTTTAATCTGGAACGTGCCGGTTTCATCCGTGATGGAAAAATAAGGATGATTCTGAACGAGCAGGTAACTGCTTTCCCAGGGGTGGATATCGCATTTGATTTGCATGGGAAGGAGTTCTGCATGTTCAAACTGGATGAGTTTCTTACGATTCGGGATTTCATGAAGCGAATCAGGCAGGTGATTTTTAAGGGGAAATAAGTGTGTCAGATGCAGATGCGGGGTTTTATTCAGGACCACCAGTTTCTGGTGCGGCTGCCAGAGACCGGCAGCATGCGGTTCGATGTGGTCTCCCTGATGTTGAATCACAACCTGATCCGGCAGCTTCTGATAGTCCGGATGAATCAGTTCCTGTTTGAATCTTCGGTCCTTGATAAACACAAAGATATTCTTGATGCCCCCCTGTGGTCCGATGATCAATGACTGGTCCTCAGGGATTCTGGGATCCGTTTGTTTGACAGGAGTGCCTGTATAGACGAACTTTCCCGACAATGTCCCCCACTCGGCTGCTGCCACGGACTGCCCCCCAAACATGACCAGCCCACTGATCAGCAGGCACCAGGCAAAACACTGTTGAGGACGGTACAAGGTTCTGAACTTTCTCTGATTGAAGGTCGCTATTGAGTTTGAAAATCAAAATTCAGAAGATGACCGAAGACAGTCATCCAACGCATCAGCTCTCATGTTAACTGATCACAGGCCTGGTGGGAAATGTAATTCTGATTTGCATGGGCTGTCCCACAGGTTACACTGGCCAGTAACATTTTGTTTTACCCGTCTCTAACTTTTAAATTACTCGAGTTCAACGCATGCAGGATGTAACCCAAATCTTACAGGCTCTGGAAGCAGGCGATGTCGCGGCGACGGATCAGCTGCTGCCAATCGTGTATGCGGAACTGCAGCGACTGGCGCGGCATAAGCTTTCAAACGAACCGCCGGGACAGACACTGACGGCGACGGCACTGGTTCATGAAGCTTATTTGAGACTGGTTGGGGATGTAAGCGAACAGCGATGGGATCATCGGGGACATTTTTTCTCAGCTGCTGCGGAATCTATGAGGCGGATCCTGATTGAAAACGCCCGCAGAAAAAAACGGTTGAAACATGGCGGCGAGCATGCGCGGGTCGATCTGCCCGAGATTGCAGCACCGGCGCTGGAACGTCCTGACGACCTGCTGGCGCTGGATGAGGCGTTGACTCAGTTTGCGAAAGAGAGTCCGGAAAAAGCAGAACTGGTGAAGCTGCGCTACTTTGCTGGCTTAAGTGAGCAGGAAGCGGCCGAGGTACTGGGGATTTCACGCGCGACTGCAGCGCGATACTGGGCTTATTCGCGTGCGTGGCTGTTTTCTCAAATAAAGTCTGACACTGATCAAACGATTTGATAGTATGTGTTTACGGCGAATTCTACCTGCCCGCCAATAAATCATTTCTGATAGAAACACTTTTTATTTCTGATTTAGTGAGGCGCGCCAGATCTGAAAATCGCATGATTCAATAGAGGGGGAACAAGGAATGTTCCGTAATCAATTCTGAGCCTGATGGGGTCCTCCATCCTGACGAAAAATGAAATCATGTCCGATCCTGCATCCGAAAATCCGGAATTTGAACCGACGCGTGAGAATGTAAATCCACAATCAGTCGAAGGTTTATTTCTGGTCGCGTTAGAAAAAAAGACACCAGCAGAGCGGGCCGCTTTTCTGGAAGAGATGTGCGGCGACAATCGGGAACAACGTCGTCGCGTCGAAGCGCTGCTGCTGGCTTATGATGATGCCGGTAGTTTCCTGGAAAAGTCGCCCGTCGATTCAGGAGAAGTGCAACCTTTTAGTCTGGAATTTCTGACGCCCTCAGCTGACCCGAATCTGCTGGGGACACTCGGTGAATACCAGATCTACAATATTATCGGACAGGGGGGCATGGGAATTGTCTTTCGTGCCCTGGATCCCAAATTGAATCGCATTGTGGCTATTAAAGTCATGTCACCTTTACTGGCGGTGAATCCAAATGCGAAGAAACGGTTTATCAGGGAAGCACAAGCAGCCGCTGCGGTGAGCCATCCCCATATTGTGACGATTCATGCCGTTGATGAAGACAAACTGCCTTACCTCGTAATGGAGTATGTCGTCGGCCAGTCACTGCAGGAGAAGCTCGATAAGGTGGGGTCGCTCAAAGTAACAGAGATCCTGCGGATTGGCAGTCAGATCGCAGAGGGGCTGGCGGCTGCTCACAAACAGGGGTTGATTCATCGCGATATCAAACCAGCCAATATTCTTCTGGAAAACGGTGTCGAGCGGGTCAAAATTACCGATTTCGGACTGGCCCGGGCCGTCGATGATGTCACAATCACGAAGACCGGAGAAGTCTCAGGCACTCCCCAATATATGTCTCCCGAGCAGGCGACAGGGGATCGGATTGACCAGCGGAGTGATTTATTCAGCCTGGGGGCTGTGCTGTATGCAATGTGTACGGGACGTTCGCCATTTCGTGCCAGTAACCTGGCTGCGGTGGTTCGTCGTGTGTGTGATGATACTCCGCGCCCGATTGCAGATGTCAACGAAGATATTCCGCCCTGGTTGAGCGAAATTATCAACTGTCTGCTCGAAAAACGCCCCGAAGATCGTTTACAGACTGCGAGTGAAGTTGCCGAATTGCTGGGGGCACATCTGGCTCTTGTGCAGCAGCCAGGTGCAGTACCACGGATTGAGAGAAAACCGCCGCAACCACAGCCACAGGAAACAATGGCACCCGACACAGGAACCGTTTCTGTGGATCATCCACAGGGAGAAAATCCATTCACAATGGAGACTGATCCGCGGGTATTTATGCCAGTCGGATACGCCATATTATTTCTGGCGGGGATGATTTTGTTTTCGGAAGCGCATGCTGCATATTCATTTCTGATGACTGCAGCAAGTAGTATCTTCCTGGGGATTTTGATTGCTTTGATTGTTTATGAAGCAGAACACCGTCAGGCTGAACCTTTTTTGTCATTGCGTATGTCTGATGCCCTTTTCATGCCCGCTGCAGCAGCTGGCGGAACGTGGGTGATGCAGATGCTGTTTTATCTGGGGATGATTCCCGATTTTCCGAGAGTTCTGCTCTATATTCTGTTTGCGATTGGGTTCACAATTTATTTTGTGGGGGGATTGCGTAAACGTTATCCTCAGTGGGGGCAGTCACAGCAACAATCAGTAGAGCCTGTCGAAGTGCAGGATAAACAAACAGAGTCGGTCAGGACTGCGACCTCTGTGGTGTTGGAAAGAGGGCAAACACCGGCAAATTACATCATTGCCATTGTGATGGGCCTGGTATTAGGAACGATCATCGGATTGAAGATGATCAGTCCCAGCACTCCCGAATCGAGTATGACTTTTGAGACCATGAATAAAATTATGAAATTCACGGTCATGCTCATAGTTATTTTGTCTATAGCCTCAATAGTCTATTGGAATCGAGCAGATAAAAAACCGCTCCCTTTCTTAACATGGTTTCTGTCAATACTGGCGATGTTTATGACGTTGGCGTTGTCATTTATCACTACCGCAGTCATCCGTTCTGCCCCCCCCGGATCAGAATTTCAATCGGTGCATGCATCGATCCTGGCGGCTTCGGTGTTGGGCGTGCTGGCTGTTGCCGGGTTCGCTATCTGGGGACAGTGGCAGCATATTTCAAAACAGGGAGCTGAATATGTCGCGGCAGTGAAACAGAAAGATGCTCGTACTCTGACGGGGACCGGAATTGTGATCTGGGTGATGATGGTTTTGTTTTACTGGATGTTTACGACAGGAGTCTACCAGCCTGCGTTCCTGGTTCAGGGAGAAAGGTATTTTGTGCCGGTCTTGATTTTCTCCCTGGTGGGGGGAGTGTTTGTGACAGCAGGGTATCTGATGGAACGCAGTCGGGCATTGGGAACTGCATCGCGCAATGATCAATTGCAGGGGACGTCCGCCTATTCTGTGACGAAATCGGTTCCCACGGAAGCACCCCGGGGAAGCTGGAATCACTGGGCCGCTGTCTGGGTAGGGGGCATTATGATGCTCCTGCCGTTGTTCATCTGGATCTCTGGAATGTCAGCCGGAATGCATATGCAGTCCAAAATCATGGAAACGGCATTACTTTCTCTGCTGATCTTTGGCCCGGTAGGAATGTTGGTACTGCTATATGGGGCGCAGAAAATTGTGAAACCGGGATCAAAATCACAGAAGATTCTGGATGGCCTGTTTTTGCTGGCTTGTTTATGTTTGGGGCCGATTGGCATTTTATTGTACATTGCGCATTACTTAAAACGACGTGATACTCCGGTGGCAGGTAACCTTGAGCAACCACCTGTCACCTCCGGCGATGCCCCGTTTGTTCGCGAGCATCGTCGCTCCAATAAGCGGGTCATCCTGGGGGGCATGTTTGTCCTCTCCATGCTGTTGGTTTCGATGATTTACGTACATATCTGGATTCATCTGCAAGAATTTGAGAAAATCTGGATCAGTACCTGGGGATTGAGGCTGGCTGTATTCAGCGGAATGTTTGTCGCCGCGTATTTCATTAAACGGAATGCAGCTTCTGTTGCGAAAAATAATCCCTGGAATATCATGGGCTGGGTGACCGCGTTGCTGGCGGCCATGTTTGCACTCACGTGGTTGATGGGGCAAATTGGTCCAGCAGAGTATGTCAATAGAGAGCAAAAGGTTTTTGAAATTGATGACCAGGAACCAGTGACGCTCATTTCACCAGAAACCGGTGAGAAGAGGGAGGTTTATTCTCCGCGTATTTTAGTTCAGAAGAATAAGCTGAATAAACAGGAATCTGCAACAGGTAAGGATCAGCTTGGGGCGATCTTACTCAGTGGGCAAGAGCCCGGTCTGCGGGCCGGCGTTTTCCCGGTTGATCCGATGCAGGTGGGCCCGGAAGATGGTGTCTTCGGTTTTGCCGATCGATTCTTTACTCTGGAGCCACAGCTGGTGGAACTACCCGCTGGGAAGTATCTCATCCGCGTTTCCAGTAAAAACGCCGGTTGGGAAGTTGAGGGAGGAAATCCAAAATATGATCTGGCTGAGGTCGAAGTGAAGCCGGGGGCGATCGTGGTTCCCGTCACGCTTAAACGGGACTATGCAAAACTGGCTGAGAATCCCCCGGACTGGTCCACAGGAGGGCTGTTCAAGTTTCGCTGGCCTGACTGGAAAATGGGGGGGGCTCAGATATTTACACTTACCGCGCCTCAGGCAAAGGTCGTGCAGGAACTGCTCAAGGCCTATGCCACCAATCAACCGGAAGTCTCTGAGAAGGTCCTCCTGCCAGTGGTCCCGGCAGGCGAGGAGGCAGAGTCTTTGCAATCACTGAAAGACGTGTTTAATGACGGACAGCATCCCGCCTGGGATCTACTGATCGTCCCTGGGAAAGAAACAGGTGCCTGGCGACTGGCGGAGCCTCAAATTAATAGGCCATCGACAGGGAATCCGTTTGGAAATGTCAGTAATCAGCCTGCAAAAAAGAGAGCAGCAGGGGGGGCACTCATTCTATCGAAAGAGACTGGCTTGCAGGTAGAGGTCAATCTAGTGGATGCTCCACAGAATCCGGTAGAGAAACCCTGGATGATGAAAAAGTCTATGGCGGGCAAATCTATTTTCGAAATGACTCCCGGCAACTACATGCTGAAAGTCGTCAGTAATACTGCTGGTTGGGTAATCGAAGGACAACCAGTTCAATATGTTGATTCGCAGGTCACGGTGAAGTCTGGTGAAATTGTCAGGAAAACGATTCGTCATGATTTCCGGAAACTCGCGGAGCAGCATCCCGACTGGTCCAAGGGAGATAGTTTTAGGTTCCGCTGGCCTGGGCCCAGGAAAGAGACAGGGATGGGGATGGGGATACATTTGCCTTATACCCTCTCCACGTCTCAGGCGAAGGTCGTGCAACAGTTACTGGCTGCGTTTGCTGCTGGAAAACCGGATGTGGCAGAGTCGGAATTGCTCAAGACAGCGAATTTCCATTTTGAACTCGTACCGTACGCCTCACTAAAAGAAATATTCAGCACAGTTCAGTATCCAACCTGGGATACATTGATTGTTCCCGGGAAATCAGAGGGTACCTGGCGATTAAATGAGCCAATTCTTACCGAAATAAATCGAAAAAATCAGGCCCGTTTCTAAATGACCAGGGTGAGTATACGAAAATGCATTTACTGAACCAGCATGAATTCATTCTGCACATGGAGAAAGTAATATGAGAGAAATGATCACCACCATATCTTCTCTGATTATTATTGCGTGCTGCTTCTGTAGTTTTCTAGCGTCTGAAGAACCGGATGCGGGTCAAAACATCTCGGGACAGATATCTGACTTAAAAGTGAACAGCCCACAGAATGAAAAACCTTTTTCCAGTTCAAAACTCTTTAAAAAAGTACAGGCAGTCGAGTTGAAAGATGGCGTACTGGTGTTCGTTACTATTCAGGAAGAAGGGGGATTAAGAGAACATTATTTTCAGGTCCGAAACAAGAATGTGATCCTCTGTAATCGGGGGGACGTTAATATGCCTCTCAATTCCATCAAGTTTGAAGATGATGGTTCAAATACCATCATAATAACCATTCCGCCAAGGTATGAAGTGGATTTGATGGAAGCCATGACTTCGATGTAATAAGCTCTTCATTCAGCTGATAAGATTCTCTGATTAAAGCTCAAAACGGAAGCAGGTTGTTTCCATCCTGTATGGTAGAAAAGTAGGGGTCGATGGTTTCAGGGTCAATCGCATCTTCATATTCATAATTCAATTCCCACTCTGGGAGTTTACGAATTCCAGGGGCGAGGGTTTCCTGCATCAGTCCGGTTTCTGAATGTTCGTAATCCAGCAGGTGACCGAGTTCATGCTGAATGACGGTCCAGAGATCGATGCCATCAGCAGCGTCGCTGTCAGGCAGGGCGATCAGAGTCAGTTCACTGGACCAGTAATATTCGCTGTAGTCGGCAGGTGTCGAATCGACAAACCAGCCATAACCGGCGGCGTTAACGTCAATATAAATGGTACTGCCAGCTGCACGACCCAGTATATCACCACCCAGATCGAGGACCTGAATATCGATGTGTTTCAGAGTTTCCTGCTGTTCACTGGAGAGTGCGGGGCTTGTCAGTGAGACGGCACTGTCAAATGTGGAAACGACGTTGGGCTGCGAAACTGAATCTGCAGTCACTGGTGCTGTAATTAAAGTGTTGGCGAGCAGTAAATGATTCCATGCATCCGGATAGTTTTGTGAATAGTTGACCGGAGACGGGGCTGGTTTACTTTTGCCGTAATTCCCAATGAGTGCGATTAAGTCCCGGTAGTTGATACGATCATCCTGGTTGAAATCAGCGAACCAGGCTTCATCGGAATCAGACTGGCTGGGTACCGTGTTGAACAAACCAACAAAGCGGATCAGATCGCGATAATTGATTACATCATCGTCATTCAGATCGAAGGGATTGGCGTAGATAGAAGCTCCTGGGGATAATCCTGCATTGACTGTCACTGGAGTATTACCAGTTAAGCTGACTTGAGCGTTTGAGAGTTCAAAGTTCAGATCATAGGGGCCAATTATTTGCGACTCAGTATCGAGAAAAACCTGATCTTCAGATCCAGGTGCGAAACGAATGCGCGCGAACAACAGCGGTCTGTCTGTTCCCAGATCAGCAGACGTGCTTTCTGCTGTGATTCCTGTGACAGTTCCGTTCGGGTCATTGATGATGCCAGCCTGGTTCTGTGTAAAACCAGCTCCAAGTTCAATTTCTGCAGCGGAGGTAAATTCAGAGTTGTAACTTAAATCGACCTGAGCAGAAAATATGCCCTGCTCGATACGGCTGGTGAGCTCGACCCAGATTTCAACCCAATACATAGACCATTCACTGATGATACTTTGATTGACAGGAATTGAGTCTGCTTCACCGGTCAAACTGGTGCTGGTCGGTTGGTTCACTACTCTGAAGTGAATGTCCGCAGCTCCGATTTCCTTGTCTTGAATTGTGACAACTGCCTGATCGTCTGAAAGAGTGACATTGCGATCCAGGTCCTGAACATTAGATAAATCGACCTGAAATGTTTCATTGACTTCAAAATAATCAGAATCAACGATTGAAACTGTGATCGTCTGCGACAGGATACCGGGATTGAAAATCAGAGTACCCGAAGCGGAGTGGTAGTCGGCGGGGTTATTTGCGGTCTGATCAGACGTAGAATAATCTACACTGATGGGGGCATCGACTGGGGCGTTCAATGATACAGTGATAACTGCAGTTCCCGCATTTTCATTTACGGAAATGTCTTCCACAGAGATCTGGGCCTGATCTTCATCCCTGATCGTAACGACCGCCTGATCATCTGCCAGAAGAATGTCAGCCTGGTTGGCTTGAATGTTATACAGATTGATCAGAAACGTTTCGTCTAATTCAACAAGTTCGGTATTCACCAGTGAGACGGCAATCGTTTTGCTCTGCTCTCCGGAATCAAATGTCAGAGTTCCTGAAGCCGAGATAAAGTCGAGCGTGCCAAGTGCAGATAGTTCGGCTGTTGAATTGAATAGTCAACAGAGATTTCAGTTTCGACAGCCTTGTCCAGTGTCACTGTGATGAATGCCGTTCCTGCGTCTTCATCCACCGCAATATCGCCGATCGACATACTGGCCGAGTCATTATCCTGAATCGTGATGTGTGCCTGTGCGGTGAGGAAATCAACGTCATAACCATTGGCCTGGAGTTTAGTCAGATTGAATAAAAATGATTCGTTGCCTTCTACGAGCTTGTCGTTGAGAATGGGAATAGAAATGAATTTAGTCTGTTGTCCAGCAAAGAAGGTCAGGGTGCCATAAATTTCGAAATAGTCTGACGCGTTCGAAGCAGAATCATCGGCAGTGGTATAGTCGAGTGTAACAGTGGACGACACCGGATGATCCAGGGTTACCTGAATGAGAACTGACCCTGCATCCTCATTCACTGTCAGGCTATCGGCTGAAACCTTCGCCTGATCATCATTCTCGATCATAACAACAGATTGTCCGTCCGCTAGGATTACGTCGGGACTGGCCGTTTGTAAATTGGAGAGATTGATCAGCAGAGTCTCTGTCATTTCCGTGTATTCATCGTCATTGATGACGATGGGGATGGACTTGGTGAGTTCACCAGGGGCAAATGTCAAAGTACCTGACAGTTGTTCGAAATCAACAGACGATGTGGCTGATTGACCGATGGTGCTGAAATTGATGGAAACCGGAGTCTGCAGCGGCTTGTCCAGGGAGACAGTCACATACGCAGTGCCGGTATCTTCCTGGACTGTGAGATCACTGATTCGCAGATTGGACTGATCATCATCAAGAATCGTGATGACGCCGTGGATATCTGCAAAACTGACATCTGCAGTACCGGCCTGAAGATTCGACAGATTGACCAGAAAACTTTCATCTGTTTCCACGAGATCAGAATCGACAATCGAGATCGTAACTGTCTTTTCAACTTCAAATGGTGCAAATGTCAGGGTTCCTGACTGGCTGGTATAATCATCCGGACTGGTAGCGGAGGCATCTGCCGTTTGAAAATCGAGACTGACTGATTCCGCAACCGGATGGTCTAGTGAAACTGTCAGAGTCGCAGTACCTGCTGTTTCGTCGACTGTAATATCGTTAATAGTCACCCGTGCCTGGTCATCATCGATGATGGTGACTTCAGACTGAGTATCTGTGAGAACTACATTGAAGGCTTTGCTCTGTACGTTCAGCAGATTGATCAGAAACTTTTCGTCAGCTTCAATAAGATCAGAATCGACCAGGCTGATACTGATAGTTTTTGACTGTTCCCCCGTATCAAAAGTCAAAGTCCCTGACTGGAACAAGTAATCTTCCGTTGAAACAGCAGACTGGTCGGCAGTGGTATAACTCAGGCTGATGGGAGCGTCGAGTGGTTGATCAAGAGATACGGTGACTTCAGCTGTTCCTGCAGCTTCATTGACAGTGAGATCGCTGATGGAAATATGAGCCTGGTCGTCATCGAGTATTGTGACACTTGCCCCGAAACCATCAAGGCTGATACTGCGTCTGTCGAAGAAAAAAGATGTGCGAAAGTTACTCACCTTGAAGAAAAAATATTCATCGGTTTCGATTGAATCGGAGTCCACGATGGGTACATCAAGCGTAACGGTTTGTTCTCCTGAATGGAATAAGATGTTTCCACTTCGACCATGGAAATCAGAAGAAACCTGGGCACTCCTTGACTCTGTCTGGAAGTTAACGGAAAGGGATACATCTACCGGGTTGTCCAGTGAAAACACAAGAGTTGCGACACCATCGCCTTCATTGACCGTGACATGGTCGACTGTCAGGGTCGCGTGATCATTATCGTTTAGGTAGATTTCGGCCTGATCATTATCGAAAATATATCTGCCGGTGCTTGCCTGGATATTGGATAAGTCGACACGAATGATTTCAACATTTCTCTCTACCAGATTATCATCAACAATTGGGATTGAAATCGTTTTATACTGGTCACCAGGGTTAAAGGTCAGAGTACCAGACTGGTTTAGATAGTCGTCTGGAGCAATCGCCCACGTGGTACCTTCTGTGGTGAAGTCAACGCTGACCGTGGTTTCGGCAGATTGGCTTAATGAGACAGTTATATTTGCCATACCCACGGATTCATCGACACTGAGGTCGGCTATGGAGAACCTGCCGTTATAGTCATCATTGAGGATCGTTACCTCCGACTGGTTATCCGACAGAGTTACATTACGGTTTCCGGAAACAACCAGGTTACTCAAGTTGATCAGAAACGATTTGTCGTCATCAATTAATGAATTATCGATAATGGGTACATAAACCGCCTGCTGTTTCTGATTAAGATTGAAATTGAGAGTGCCCGATGTCGCCTGGTAATTATCAGGGCTGACTGCGGTCAAATCAGCTGTGGTATAGTCGACACTGAAAACCGTGTCCATGTAGTAGTCAAGGTAGACAATCACGACAGCGGTCGAAGTCGATTCATCAACTGAAACATCTTGAATGTACATGTGAGCCTGGTCAGTCTCTTTGATTGTGACGACACCCTGACTGTCTGCCAGTTGGACGTCGGCACTATTTTGCTGATTGTTCAGGTCAAGAGTGACCAGGAAGGTTTCATCTGCTTCGACCAGGTTATCATTAATGAGGCTGACTGTGATTTGTTTGGAGGTTTCGCCTGGAGCAAACGTGAGCGTATCTGACGTCGAACGAAAATCAACAGACGAGGTTGCAGTCTGACCGGAAGTAGAGTAGCCAATATTGATTTCAGTTTCTGCAGGCTGATCCAAAGTGATTGTGACCAGGACGTAACTAACCCCTTCATTAATAACAACATCATGTATTGAGATGCCGGCCTGGTCATTATCGGTGATGGAAATCTGTCCCTGACTTTTTGTCAATGAGACGTCGCCCCCGGTTGACTGAGGGTTGCTCAGGTTGATCAGAAACGTTTCCAGGTCTTCAGCAGTTTGGTCATCGTTGATTGGTACTGTTATGGTGCCCGTCAGCGCGCCAGAGGCAATCGTCAGCGTGCCCGATGTCTCCTGATAATCATTGTCGGCTGTCGCTGACTGGTTGAGGGTGGAATATTCAACGGTTAAAAGTGCCGGGAGGGCGCGATCTAGAGTCACGGTCAGTGTCGCTGTTCCATCCGCTTCGTTTACGGTCTGGTCATCAATCGTGAGGTAATATTGATCATTGTCAAGGATGGTGATGACGCTTTTGCTTTTTTGGATTGAGCTGTCAGGAATACTCGTTTGCAGGTTACTCAGGTTGACGAAAAATTGTTCCTGTTCTTCCGCTTGATAGTCATCGGTGATCGGGACAATGATTGTTTTTGTGACTTCGCCCGGAGCAAAAGTAAGTGTTCCGGAAATGAGAGAATAATCTTCGGTTTGAACTGCGGTGTCCTCAGCAGTGGAGTAATCAATCTGAATCGGGGTTGAAGCCGAATTGCTGAGAGAGACTGTGAGAGTTACCGAACCTGCATCTTCATTAATTGTCGCATCGTCTATCGAGATGTCAGGTTGATCAACATCAATAATCGTCACTTGAGCCTGATTGTCTAAAAAGTTGGCGGGTGGAATGTCATAATTATATACGCTGAATCCGGTCAGGTTCACAAAAAAGGATTCATCTGACTCCCACTCTCCATCATTAATGATGGGAATAATAATTGGACCACTGGTTTGAGAACCAGCGAAGCGGACATAGCTTGTAAACGATGAGTAGTCGACCTCTTCTGTTGCGGTATCCTGTTGAGTTGTATAATCAACCAGTAATGCAATATTCACCGGTTCCGAAGCGTGAAGATATAAAGTGGCATATTGCTGATTTTCATATACGACAATGTCATCGATCCAGATGTCTATGATGTCGTCGTTGACAATTGTAACAACGGATTTGCGGTTCCGACCTATTTTGTAGTTATCGTCGTGTGGTGCTGCCAGTAGTACCCAGAAATCTTCGCTGTCTTCCAGCTTCGTATCTTCGACAATGTCGACAGAAAAGGTCTGTGTTAACTGACCGGCAGGGATCGTCACATACAGAAGAGTCGCGTCAAAATCAGAGAATGGGTAGGCGGAACCTCCTTCGAATTTCATATAAACAGTAACATCCTCTACGAAGACTTCATCCAATTCCAGAGTCAGCCAGACCTTGCCATCTCCTTCGTCTACCGAGATTTCGGCTTCGACTAATTCCACGATCGCCCTATCATCTGCTAAGATATTGGCTTCGCCCTGTGAGTCGAATAGTTGAGTACCATTCGTGGGATTGAAGAGTTGAAGATAAAAATTTTCATCCCCTTCGTAGGTGCCATCGCCGTTAACTACAATCGCGACTGTCTGAAATTGAGAAATCACATCAGGGTCAGCTTCAAAGGTCAATGTTCCCGACTGCGCTGCATAATCATTGTTCGCAACAGTCGCTGTACCGTCAATTGTGGCGAAACTGATAGTCGAAGCGAAGTTCAGATCACCCGCTTCGCTGGCTTTGCGTTCGATGGTAAATTCGAACAGAGTCTGACCGCTGTCCCCTTCGTATTCGGTGACATCATAGATTTCATATCTGGGGATGAATGGTCCCAATACGTGAATCAGCCCGGATTCGAGAGCACTTGCATCAACATCAGGCTCTCCGACGATGATCTGTGAGTCTGCCAACGCGACTCCCGTGCCAAAGCCTGTCGTGTTAGTGCTGCTTTCACCGTAATAGTCCTCTGTACGGATCCATTGGTCTCTAATCCATTGATATTCAGTCACGATCCCTGAGGAGTTGGTAGTGCCGTTTGTTTTGATAGAACCAACGACCAGTGTGTTATCACTCAAATCAATTGAGTTGATCCGAATCGAAGAGATTGATGAAGCAGGATTGACTCTATGCTGATATTCCCAGTTTCCTTCGGTAAGTTCAAACAGATAGACATAACTGTTATCTGCTGCGATGACAGCCAGATGGTTCCCCGAGACAGTTAGATCCGAGCCGGCATAGTCATAACTATAGGTAAAGGTCAATGTGAGTTGTTGCTGTGTTTCCCAGGTTCCCGCGTTGGTGTGATATGTAAAGACGCTTCCCACACCAGCGCCAGCATCATCAACTTTGGCTCTCCTGGCAGCAACAAATACTTCTCCATTTTCAATGGCAACGGATGTGCCGAGCCTGTTCTCATAGCTGTAAAATTCGGTTTCTGTCAGGATTTGATCTTCAGACCAGGTACTGCCTGAGCGGGTAAAAATGTAGGCAGCACCCGAATTGTTATAAGAAGGCACGTTATGCAAAGGAGCCCCGATTACGATGAGGTCATTCTCGATGGCCACATCTGTACCAAAAGAATCATCTGCCTCCGCGTTGGAGGCGATGAGTTTTGTTTCCAGTTGCCACGTTCCACCAGCCAGACGGAAAACATACGCAGCACCCTCATCAGACTGATTCAGGTCAGCACCGTAAGCGCCAATCACGATGGTCTCACCTGATATGGCGATACTGCTGCCAAAATGGTCGTCTGCAGCACCGTCAAAAGCAGTTAAGGTGGAATAGTAAGACCATGTGTCATCGGTTTCATCAGCAGTCCCCTGGCGGTTACGTTCATAGAGAAAGACCGCTCCTGCATCACTGGCAACCAGGTCACTGTCCGGTGCTCCCACTACCATATAGTCACCATCGACTTCGATAATTTGCCCGAAGTGATCTCCATCGCTTACAGGAGCTGGCGGGGAGAGTAATTGTGTTTCTTCAAAACGACGATACTCATCGTCGTAAATGGTGAGAGTCACAGATTCATTTTCAATAGTGACGCCGGACATTTGAGTCGAAAGCAGGATCTGAAAACTTTCATCACCTTCTTTCCTGTAATCACCCTGGACTTTTACTTGAAACGTTTTTTCTTGCCTTGTCGCGGTGCTGGAAGCTGCGAATTCAAACGATCCGCTTGCAGCCAGGTAATCATTATCAGCACTGGTAGCTGATCCATCCTGAGTGGTGAAGTCAATCGTCACACTTTCATTCAGGTCACCCGCATTGACTCCGGTTCTCGTGACTGTAAATACAAGAGTTTGTAAACCAGTGTCTCCTTCCACACTGCCACGATCCGCAACGCTGATGATTGACGTCAATAGCGTGCGGTCCTCAAGTTCTTCGACAGTGACAGGTCGTATACGATTGTTCTGAATCGCATGGTTGCCACACCGGGAACGAGCACGGCGTTTAGATTGGGGACGGCGGAGAGGTCGGAGGCAGAGTGAAATCGACCTTAGCCAGTAGGTCAACAGCATGAGCGTCTGGATCTTTCTAATGTATTTAGAATTCAGGTATCTCGGAAATAAAGCTGCTGAAACCATAGAGCATGATGGTAATGCGAGACAGTGAGGAAGTATTTCACGCCACGGGATAAAACATGTATACAAAAGTATCTTAAGTGTCTTGTGTCTATGTTCATCAGCATACAAAACGTGTCAGCTCAATGCCAGATTATTTATCTTCATTAATCTGTAAAATGAGATGTTTTATGTATGGTGCGAATGGAGAGGCGAAAAAATATGTTGCACTCAATTGTTTCGCTTAAAAAAGAGGAGTGACATTTCCGTCGTTGTGCTGGATCGCGTTCTTAAGTGTCTGAGATGCAATGCCAGCTGGGATTTTTCTGATCGATCCGTCAGCCATGATACAGAGAAATGCGCCCCGTGAGGTCTGTCCCAGTACGCTGACCGGATTGGCCTGATTGAAGGGCAGGTCCACAGGTTTTGTCCAGGGGACTGCTTTGTCCGAGCCTGCCTGAACGCAGAGGATGACATTTCCCGTACCGTCAGTAAACTTGCGCATTTGTGGCCCTTTGTCTCCGGTGAAGGGGGTTCCCTCGCCACTGAAGGTCATGATCGAAGTATAGCCAGCTTGATTGACTCCTTCGGTCTGGTAGATATCAGGCATTTCTTTCAGTAGAGCAGAATTGTGAGGACTGTCCCAGGCTTCCTGCAGATTAAAACGTTGATAAAGCTCTTTCTGTCCAAGAAATGGAAGCATGTGTACGCGCCAACTGAGCAGAGGTTTTCCATCGACCAGATGCGCATCTGCGGGAGGGAAACGGGTAAAGGAATCATGGAAGTCATGAAACGCCTGACCGATTTTCTTCATGTTATCAATGTCAGAGGCAGCAGATCCATTTCCCGAATTCCCACCAGACTTATTTAATTGCGAATTGATGACCACATCAACTTTGTCCGTGATTGACTTCATGAGTCCTCCACCAGGTTTACTGGAAGAGAACAAAAATAACAGTCCGCCGCCAATCAGGACGAGCGCTATTGCGCCTCCCGCAATCAACTTATTCTGGTTTGAGCCTGGAGATGTTTTTTTTCGACCTTTGGATTTCGACTTATTTTTTGGTGCGCTGCTTTTGCGACGTCGGGCAGGGGCTTCATACTCCGGCTCTGGTTCTTCCCAGTCCTCTGAAAAGTCATCAGTTTCAAGTTCCGGAATTCTGACAGGCGCTTCACACTGGCGACATTTGAATTTTTTACCCGCTTTGTCGTCACTGACTTTGTAGTTCTTACCACACTTTTTACATTTAAAACTGATAGTCATGATCGTCTGGGTGTCTTTGAGAATAAATGAAGGAGTTGGGGGGCGATCTGGATTACATCGCAGGGATGTTCATTTTTGTTTTGGTAATTCAATATCGTTGCCGTCAAATCACAGCCGACAGGAGTGAACCACAACAGACGATTCACTCCTCGTCTGATCTGAGAGAAACGAGAGACATGCCTCAGGGGATGCTTTCTACGGTTGAACTTCAATGACATCCCAGTCAATCCGGGTCATGTCTTGTGGGCCCACAAGTTCTTTCCATTGAATCTCGTCCAGATCCTGTTTGATCAGGGAGACCAAACCGTCACCTTTCAGAACGGCAACTGTAGAGGCGGTAGCCCCCAGCTCCTCTTTGGGTTGTGTCAGGCTCAGTCCGCCAGGCTTGGTCCATTCGACGGCTTTATCGGGACCCACTTCGACCACCATAATCGTGTTGGAAGTCCCATCAAGGGTATCTCTCATACGGGCAGGTGTTCCCAGGGGGAACAGGGAGGTCATTCTCATTTTACCTTCGCTGTCCTTTTCACGCTTGCCTTGAAAAATGCGGAAGCGCGTCTTAGTTGCACCAGTTGGAGTATCTGGAGAGCGGAAGGTCTCAGGCATGTTTTTTGCCAGGGGAGCATTGTGGGGACTGTCCCAGGCTTCATCCAGTTTGAATTGCTTGTACAGATCCTTCTGATCGAGGAAAGGCAGAAGGTGCACCCGCCAGCTCACCTTCAAAAGGCCGTTTTCATCATAGTATTCCGGATGGTCTTCCGGAGAGGGTAAGAACATGCTGTATTCGTCATGGAAGTTGTGCAGCGACAGCCCCAACTGCTTGAGATTTTCTTTCACGGCATTAAATCGCTCTGCTGTCATCGGCTCACCTGGCTTGACCACCAGCTTTGGATCAATGGGCTTTTCTTCCGGAGTCGTCGTTGAAGAAGTTTTTTCCTCAGCAGTATTTTCTGCAGGACTCTCGGCGGCGACCTGTTCCGCATCCGTTTCCGGGCTTGGGGGGGCATTCTTCTGGCAGCCACCATTGTTGGTACTGAAGAGGATGGTCAGAAACAGAAGTGGGATGCTGCGTGAAATTTTCATTGATAAGACTTTCATCGAAAACTGATTGTTTCGTTTCAGGGATTGAGCAAGTAGCCCGAATCAGGCAGTGCAGTATTATTGGGGACGGTAAGGTTTGAGTTCAACATCGACTATCATACCGTCAGCGGGTTGAATCAGCTTGACCAGTGTTTTGGCTGGTAGATTCACAGGGACAGATCGAATCGAACCATCCATCATGACTGCAACATAGGCAGGAGAAGATAGCTTACCCAGCGCTTGGGCTGGGTCGGCCGGATCAAAGGCTAGATCTTCCGGTTTTGTCCAGGGGACTGCTTTATCTGGGCCTGCAATCACAAAGAAAATGGTATTCGAAGTGCCGTCAGTAATGTCTCTGATTCTGGGACCCAGTCCTCCTGGAAAGGGGGTGTTCTCGCCGGAAAAAGTCATCACCTGCGTAGCGCCTGGCTTAACTTGTGGATTAAACTGAAAAAGATCGGGCATTTGATCGAGCAGTGTTTTATTGTGGGGACTGTCCCAAGCCTCATCCAGTTTAAACTGGTCGTACAGTTTTTTCTGATCAAGAAAAGGCAGCAGGTGCACGCGCCAGCTTAAATTGGGTTTTCCATCAACTAAATCTTTCTCAGCGGGTGGAAATCGCTGGAATGTTTCATGGTAGTTAAAAAAAGCAACAACGATCTGCTTTAACTGATTTAATAGCTGAGACTGTTTGGCTGACAGGGTCGAATGCTTAATTTCAATGTCTCTCCAGTCAATCCTGGTTTCGTCATCCGGGCCGATCAACGCTTTCCATATTACGTCATCAATGTCCCGCTTGAAACATATGATTGATCCGTCACCAATCAGGACGGGAATCCCTCTGGCGGCATCTCCGAACTCTGCTCTGGGATGCGCAATGTTCAGACCGCCAGGTTTCGTCCATTCGACCGCTTTATCAGGCCCGACTTCGACGGCCATCACCGTATTGGATGTTCCGTCCAGAATATCGCGAAACCCAAGGGGAGTCCCCAGTGGAAACATTGTAGTGGGGGCTTTTTCTTTTTGTTGGTTTTCTTCCCGTGTTCCTTCAAATACCCGGAAGCGGGTTTTGTCTGAACCTGCCGGAGTATCAGGGGAACGGAAGGCATCAGGCATGTTTTTCGCCAGTAGCGCATTGTGAGGACTGTCCCAGGCTTCGTCCAGTTTGAATTGCCCGTACAGTTTTTTCTGTTCAAGGAAAGGCAGGAGATGCACGCGCCAGCTGACTTTCAGACGACCATTCTCATCATAGTATTCAGGATGTTCCTCTACAGAGGGAAGGAAGGTACGATTCTGATCAGCAAAGTTATGCATTGCTAATCCAATCTGCTTGAGACGTGCTTTGACCGCCTGATAACGCTCTGCAGTCATCGGCTCGCCTGGCTTAGTCACCATCTTGGGATCAATGGGTTTTTCTTCAGAGGCAGCAGTAGCCTTTTTTTCTTCAGTCGCAGATGTCTGCTCAGTTTTGGGATCGGTTGATTGATTCTTCTGGCAGCCAGAAGAGAAAGCAATGAGCAGGATTGTACCCAGCGTTATTACGGTATTTCGAATGGCAGGCATCGTGTGAACTTCCAGATTTCGCGTTTAATGTTGAGATCCGGTACGCAACGGATCTGTAAAAAAAATGAAGTTTTGTGCCTGCCTTCGTTAAGATTCTGCACTTTGGCATTATCAGAATGAAGTGACTTAAGTCTATCCGCTCGTGATACTTGAAGCAAGTTAATGACAGGTAAAGAATGTACCAGAGAAGCAATTCGAAGTGTCTTTGCAGAGAGGATGAGAAATAAAGCAGTGAGGAAAATTAATCTCAGACTTGGATTTGTGTACTGATTTCTTGCTGATAACAAATGCAATGTGTCAGCAATCACTATAGTATGGTGCTCTAATCTTCTTCAAATATCTCACCCACTGACAAATATAGAAACCCACCGATGAATTTTACCGAGCAGTCTCGTCGTTCTTTTCTGAAATCTTCTCTGGCGATGTCAGGAGCAATTCCGCTTGTCGCTGGTCTGGCTCAGGCAGAATCAAAGTCGGCGGGCAAACCACTGATGGCGTATGTGGGCACTTTCAGTTCTCCGCTTCAAGATGTATTAGATACTCAGGTTGATCTGCCGCCCGGCAATGGACGTGGCATTCACTTGTTTCAAATTGATCGCCAGACTGGAGCCATGGCACCCGCCGGCATCCAGCGTATGGGAACTAGCCCCAGTTGTCTGGCCGTCAACGCAGTTGGCACGCGACTCTATTCGACGAATGAAACTGATCGCGTGGGAAAAGAGAAGCATGGTTCTGTCTCCGCGTTTGCGATTAATCAACAGGACGGATCACTGACACCTCTCAACAAGGTCAGCTCTGGGGGAGACGGACCCACTTACGTGAGCATTCATCCTTCAGGTAAATATCTGCTGATCGCCAATTATTTTGGTGGCTCGGTTTCCGTGCTTCCCATTCTGGAAGACGGACGACTGGGCGAGGCGACTGATGTGAAAAATGATTCAGGCGAAATTGGTCCCACCACGGCTGAAAATGCACCAGAAGGCAGCTTCGCTTTCAGCGGACATGATCACACGCACGCACATATGATTCAGGCCGACCCGAGCGGGCGGTTTGTACTGCACGTTGATCTGGGGCTGGATAAAATCTATATCTGGAAGTTCGATGAGAACACAGGAAAACTGACCCCAAATGATCCCCCAACCGTCTCGCTGCCTCCCGGTGATGGCCCCCGGCATTTCCATTTTCATCCCAATGGGCGCTGGTTCTATTCCATTCAGGAAGAGGGCTCAACCCTGGTGCTGTTTGATTACGATTCGAAAGCGGGGACACTGACTTCCCGACAGACCATTTCGACTCTCCCAGCCGGTTTTAAAGGCAGCAACTTCTGCTCAGAAATTCTGGTTTCGCCTGATGGAAAGTTTGTGTATGCAGGCAACCGACTGCATGACAGTATTGGCATCTTCGCGGTCGGCCCACAGGGGGAATTGACCTGGGTTGCCGACGAATGGACCCGCGGCAATTACCCCCGCAGTTTCAGTTTCGATCCCACAGGAGAATTCCTGTACTGCGGTAATCAGCGAGCGGACAACATCGCCATTTTTAAGGTAGACAGAAACTCCGGGAAATTGACGTTCACCGATCAGTATGCCGCAGTGGGCAACCCTTCTCATATCGTCTTTCTGGATCTGGCTAAAAAGCAATAGCTGATAGAGCGATAGATTGGGTCTCTGCAATGACCAGTCTCAAATACAAAAACCCGACAGGAACGGTTTTCACACCATTTCCCGTCGGGTTTTTTATAGTACCGGAGGGGGGACTTGAACCCCCACGAGGTTTACCCTCACTGGATTTTGAATCTGGAAATCCCGTATTTATCTTGTATTGACTTTACAGGACACTTGGGTTGGAAGTAACTGTTTGGGTATGGTTTGTGATGATCTCTCCGTTGATTTTGAGTTGGACCAACATTAGTCAAATATTGCCAATTTTGCGCCGGAATTGCGCCGGAATTGCGCCGGATTTTCCTCACTAGGTTTCCACACCAAGCATTTTCAGAAATTGATCTACCTTGCGCCGGAAATGCGCCGGAAATGCGTTGGATCTGCGCCGGTTTGTTTGCTGGATATCAGTAAGTCGTAATAAGGTCAAGACTTGTGAAAACTGTACTCACTTTAATAAAAATCCAGCGGCATAAATTCAACACATCATAACGGAAGTTGATAAGAAATACCCGTTTGTATCCCTACGTCATCCAATGCTAATTGGCTAACAGGACACCGGCAATTCGAGCAAATTTCATCCCCTCTCTAAAAGGAGAACTAAATGAAAGACCTCATTGCCAGACTATTCGTCATCAGTCCATTTTGGGTGGCGTATAATTTTCACGAGACATATGACGGTCCGATGCACGAACGGATGAGTTTCAGCACAATGATATTTATGTCGGTCGTGTTTTATGCGATCTTGGCATGGAAGGATTCTAATCGAGCACCACGATCTTCTGTATCCGTAATTATCAGAAATATGGGACTGACATTCTGTTGTGTATTCTTCCCGCTTAAACTTTTAGGAATGGGCTGGTTCATGTGGTACATGATGGCGCATTCTATGGTATGGATAGCTTTATTCTGGCAATGGGTCGCTCATTCTATCGCTCATCATCTTGTGTATCCGTATGTGGATCATAATTATGAAACGATTCGTAAAGCAGGGTGGAGTCCAATTTGGGACGGTTCGTCTTTCAATCACGATAGCGAATTGATCAAAAATGGTGGATTTGAAGAGCCAGAATACACAGACTTTGTGCCGCCTGCTCACTGGCAATATCAGTGCCCAAGGTGTCTCGTTCGAGTCGAGCACTCTTTTGGTGTGTGTTGGAATTGTTCCTACGGAAGTTGTCCCGGTGACGAGAGGGAATACTTCGAGCGATGGGGGAGTTGATAAGTTCTGAAAACTTTCCAGAGTAGACTGGGTATTAAATGAAATTGTCTTTTCGTTGACAAGCCTGTCTCAAAAACCAACACCATCCCAAAATTTCAGTCAATAGCTGTGGATGACGCTGGATCGGAACTGTACTATTGATACACGAATGCTTCGGCAATTCGTCGTAGCTATCACAATTAAAACATATAGGAGATTTATTTAACGGCCTGTTATGGCCAATCTGACAATTTGAATGACGTGCGAACGTCAAGTTTTGCTTCCCACTAACCGACCAACCTGAGCCGAAAGGCTCTTGATGCACAAGAAGCAGTGCTTGGTGGACGCTCCCGAAACGGGGGCGTCGGCCATGCGCTGTTCTTGTGCGCCCCTTGGTCGGGGTAGTGGGAGCGGTCGTGGTTCGGCGCTCCTTTTTTTGTGCGCTGCTGATCGTGGTACAGGACACCGACAAGACGACGAAAACCGTCCAACGCACAAAATTTGGGAGAACACAATGGCGAAAGAATGGCATTATGCAAAAGACGGCGAAAGACACGGCCCTGTCACGTCCCAGCAGTTGAAGAAACTCGCTACTTCCGGCGAACTTCAGCCGACTGATCTCGTTTGGACTGAAGGAAATGATGAGTGGAAACCAGCGAGCGGCATCAAGGGATTGTTCCCTACAAAGCCAGATTCATCAACGCCACCACCGGTCCCCGGTTCAATGAATACAGCCAAAATGGATACGGCACCTGCTCTTTGGAATCCAACTGCTATTCGATTATGGAGTTTGCTTTTTACGTGGGGCTTTGGTGGATTTTTGATGGCTCAGAATTGGAAGTCATTGGGGGAGCATGAAAAAGCAAAGAAATCGATGATATGGTTTTATTCAATATTTGGATTCATCTTTCTTGGGCTGATTACTCCTGATGATGATTTCACGCTGAAAATATTTCGTTTTGTAGGACTTGGAATTCTTGCGGTTTGGTCAATATTTTCGGCACAGCCTCAAATAAATTATATCAAAAAGCGTTTTGAAAATGACTATCAAAGACGTTCTTGGGGTAAACCAATTGGCATTGTGTCGGCGTGTTTATGCTTTCTGCTTGCGTATACCGTGCTTCCTACGCTGCTTGGTACACCGGCAGAAATTCTCACAGTCCGGTATGGAAAACTCGACGCTTATCCGGGCATCGGCATTGGGAATGCCATCGATGAGTTTCTATCTGATCCCGAATGGTCGGTTATCGAAAGTGAAGACGGCAATCACTTCGTCAATATCTCTGGCGGAATGACGTATCAGGAAAATCCTGTGAAAGCATTGCTCCAATTTCTTGTCGTTGATGATCGCTTTGAATTTACCGCTCTTGAATTTAACGGAATCGTTCAGAATGAAATCATGAGAGTGAGTCTGATGGATAAGATGATGAGTAATTTCATTGATTCGTCGGGATCGGATACAGGCGGTGTGGTGCCACAAAAGACGGCATCGCTCGCAGATTACGACAGTATCCATTCTGGGATGTCACAGGCAGAGGTTGAAGCAATTCTTGGTTCCGGTACGGAAGTTTCGAATACCGAAGCCGGAAGCGTCTCGATGGTTATTGTCAACTACTTCGTGCCTGACGGGGTGATTACTGTAAATTACACGAACGGAAAAGTGTTCTCGAAGGCGAAATTGTGAGATCGCTATTACACAAGAATAGTTTTACACGAAAGATAGTGAGCGCTAAGGTTTAATTTCGCCTCAACAATTAAAACAAAGGATGTTGAATAATGACATTTTACAAGCAGACCATATGGCTGATTCTACTTTTCCTTCCTCTATTCAATACAGAGGCCGCAGATCCTAAAATTACTGTGACGCTTGGGCAGCATAGGGTTGTCTTCCCAGCCGGTTATCGAGGACTGAACTACTTTCCCGATGAGCCAATTAGCGTGATCAAGAAAAATCCGTTTCAGTATCTTATGACTGCTGGCGATTCAACATATTTGATGCAAGGTCGTACCTTAGACAATGCTGTTCCAATCAAGAAGGTTCTCGTTCCCGGCGCAAAAACAGAATTTGATAACGGTTATGCCGGAATTACTTCCACAGTGTATAACAATAAAAGAAAACAACTTCTTGCCTTCTACCACGCCGAAGACCACGTCGGAATGCCCAAGGTGTCATACAACAAAGATATACAGGGAGCGTATTGGTCTATCGGAATGGCAGTGTTGAACGCCGACAGCAACGTATTTACAAAATCAGGCCAGATACTCACCCCAAGTGTTAGAAAATCTGATGTTACCCATGATCATCAAGGAATCGGGGATGTTTGCGTAATAACCGACTCAACCAATACATATTTATACGCCTATTTCACCGATTTGACTCGAAAACAGGGCAGCAAACCTGCAAAAATTGGCATGGCTAGGAGCCGGATTGTGGACGGTGGCAAGCCCGGAAGCTGGTACAAATTCCACAACGGCGGATTTACTGAAAAGGGACGTGGTGGCATGGAAAGTCCGGTGGTATTCCCCCCTGCCTCATTTCCTTGTGATGTCTACGCTCCACACGTTACTTACATCCGGGAATTGAAGAAGTATATGATGGTCTGCAACGTCATGGTCTATTCGGACCACGAGAAACAGCGAGCCGAAAAAGGGGGAATTTACTTCTGCTTCTCGGATGATGGAATCAACTGGTCAGAACCAAAATCATTGGTGACGGGCCATCCTGTGCCTTATCAGGGAAGAAAATATGTGGGGCATCCCCATCTGCTGATCACCCGAGCGACTGTCAATCGGGTATCTGGCTGGCTGTTATACGCTTACACACCACGATGGGGAACCAAAGCACCGAACCAGCCCCACCATTTGGCAAAGCGGACCATTACGATCAATTTGGGCAAAGACAGCGACACAACATCAACACAGCCAACCCCTCGCACAACACCTGTGGACCTTACATCCCTTCGAAAACTTGCAAACTCAGAGAAGGTAAATACCAAGGGGGAAATATTCGATCTGGACCTGACGGGGGCTTCACTTACCGAATCACATCTCGCTGCAATCGGAACACTCCGTTCTTTGGGATCATTGGCGCTTCGGCAGACCAACGTGACTAACGAGAACCTCGAAATCATCGGGAAGCTGACGAAACTGAAATATCTATCTCTTGGAAAGACAAGAATTACAAGCGATGGCCTGCGCCATCTGAAGGGGCTGAAGAATCTCAAGGGGCTTCGCATCAATGGAAACAAAGGCATCGGGGACAGTGGTGTGGAACACTTGACGGGCATGAAGAAACTGACCGTACTCCAGATCAATAACACGTCCATTACGGGGGCTGGCGTCCAAAAGCTGAAACGGGCACTTCCAAATTGCAAGATAATTCGCTGAAGCTCGTTCAGTTCCGAATTGCCACATGACTTGGATCGTTGTCCGTAATATCCCGAATCGCTTCTGCTGCAACACCCTGCACAGATGAGCCATCATCGTTTAGCAGCCGCTTTAATTCAGGCATGGCTTCTTTGGCCAACTCGCCGAGTTGCCCAAGGAGCCATACTGTCTGACATCGAATGCCGAAGTCGTCGCTCTTCAATGACTTGATCAGAACCGGCATGAGTTCTTTGGATCTTGTGGAATCAATCATCAAGATGTGGCCGACTGCGCTAACATGACTGAACTCGTCATCGCTACCGATCCATTTCTCCAGAATTGGAACGGCATCAATCGCCTTTGCCCCAAACGAAGCTATTGGTGTGAGGGCAGCAATTCTTACATTGCGGTCGGGATCTTTCAGAGCATTGATCATGGCTGGGAGTGCTGGTTCGGTATTTTGGTCGATGTGTTCGAGTATTTGTAGTGCAAGAATACGCAGGTCTTCGTCAGAGTCGTTGAGAGATTCTATCAAAGCGTGGATTGCTGCTTCACCGAGTTGCTGAAGTGCTTGCTCGGCATCGAATACCCGGTCGGGATCAGTCCGAAGGGCGAACGTGCGAAGGAGTTCAAGGATGTTGTTGATCATGATAATATCTACTCTTCCGTGCCACAAATTTATCCACGCTCGTCCTGAAGCTGTTCTCGAACTTGCATCAGGATTTGCCCAAGCATGTTCTTGCCGCTTCCGTTGCCACCATCACCCCAGTAGGAGTCGTTTGAGGTATGTTCTACGATTTTCGCATTGCCAGTCGAAATGAGCATTGTACACAAGTCTTCGTGTTGACTAAATTTTGCAAGCACCGCTTTCCGCATAATCGAAACTTTGACCGACTCCCAGTCTTTTCTCAAAGGCCGTTTACGACTACGGCCCATACGAGCGGCAATCATGGGTGATTTCGCCTTGCGTATTGCTTCGAGGTGTTCATCACCAACAAACTTTTGAGCGTGAAAGTAATGCTCGGACGTAGGCCATTTCTTGCCGTCTATCCGTACTGGAAACGGGGCAAAGTTCGAAAACTCGCCGTACTCATCGCTAACGCTGTAAAAGTTGATAGTCTTGTTGTCGGACATTCTTACTTTCCAAGCTCAAGAGCCATATCGATAAATGGCCCTACTGATTTTCCAAAAATTGCTATTCCTGCATCATGCGGGAAAGGCAGGTTTAGATGCCCCGCTGCCATTCCGTTTAATGCAAAATCGAAACCCGCAATGTTAATGATACAAATCAGAGAATTACGACATTCAAGGGTCACTTCTTCGGATCGAAACGGCCATTCTCCCGGATAATCGGATTTCAATATTCGTTTCTTCGGCCAATTGCTGGCTTTTATTTCTTCAGATGAACGTCGAGTCCAATTCTTTTGATCTTGTTTTAATATTTTGACAGACCGTCTGTAGTCCGTGTTGCCAAAGTCTTCATCTTTCAGGTTTCTGAAAGATGAGTAAGTCATAGAGTATCGCTGCAATTTTACACCGTGATTTCCAAGTGTGAATTGCATTGCAATTGCTCGAAGGAACCGCTCCAGCTTGCTGATGATTTTGCTATGAACACGAGGGTAATAATCTCGGTAAAGTAATTGCATGTCGTCTTCATGAAGGTACGGTGTCTTATCCTCTATGCTCGCTTCTAATTCTTCCCATTCGTCCGTAGGGTTGATGGGAATATTTTGATTTCCGGTGATGACATCAAGATTGTAGTAGCGTGCATATTTTCCAAATTCAGATAGTATATGAATTATTTGATGTAAGCTGGAATCTTCCTTTAAGTATGCCAAATCTTCCTCTAGTAGTTGGATATTCTGAGTGTTGTAGAATTCTGTATAAATCTTGTAATTCAGAGATGATAGATCGTGACCGAGTTTTTTTAGGTATTTGAAAGTTGGATAACTACCATTTCGAGCCTCACACACTAAGCAAATAAAACACTTCATTAAACGCTCTAAACCACTGGCAAGCAATTGATGAGGCAAATGGTAGAAGTCGTTCTCCATATCTATATCTTGAAGATCACCTAATCCTGCAACAATCAACTTGTGAGACGATTCCAATTCTTCAATTAAACACAAGTCTTTAATCATTTTATTCATCTAAACCCCCGAGGATGCAACCTCCGACCATTCTGACCAATGACATCCCGAAGCGACACAACTTGAGTGCCGTCCGAGAAGATGAGGTTTGGATTGTGATGGACACATTTATTCATTGGTCTTAATTGCTAACTATCTGCTAATACAAGCGAATGAGATTCCGTCCAAGTAGGCGGCTCACATTTTCTTGCAAGTTCGTGAATCACTTTTTCTGGAACCGACTGTTCTCTTTGCTTGTTTTGCTGAAGAATAAGTTCAAAGGGTGGTTCGACATATATGACTTCGATCCGAGCACCGTAATCGGCAAACAGGTCAACCCATCGTTGCCGAGTTTGCCTCATAAGATTTGTGGCATTGAAAGCGAAGGACACTTTCTTTCGTAGTAATTCTCGACAGCGTTCTCGTGCCTCTTGGACAACTTCCCCTTGATTATCAGTGGGATCAATTTGTAGTTCAGATCGAATTTCATCCAGCGAAACGACAGGGATTTCATTCCGAGCATTCGACAGCCAAGTATCTTTTCCACTGCCCGGTAATCCTGATAACAAGATAACGGTGCAAGAATATTCCTCGTGTGGGACATAGTGCAAACTGGGCTCACGTTGCCGATAAAATTCAAATCGGGCTTGATCGTTTGCAAAATCGTAAGGTTCCTCGAAACAACCATTCTCCTCCGATGCGAGTTTCCACAAATGGAGATTTTCTTCTGGCCGTCCCATTTCCTTAGTCGCTCGACCACGAGTATCAGCGAGTGCGAATAGATATAACAACTTGTTATTGACGAGCCATGAGAGAAAAACGACCTCATGATTTGGATCAGACTTTTCAAGAAGAAACGCCGGGCGACCATGAAATCGAACGAGTCGAGAAATCTCTTCACGAGTTTGCAGATCACAGCCGACATCACGGAGAATTGAACGAGCAAGATGCTCCCCTTTGACTGCATGTTTGGGCGACCTGATTCGATTGGTTTCGGGATCGATCTGTGAAGTGAGAGGTTTGCCTGAATCGTGGAGGAGAGCGGTAAAAATTAACACGAGTTGCTCATGTGAAGTCAAAGAACTCCACTCATCAAGCAGAGGTAATTGAGAGCAGACCATCTTCGTATGAGTCCATACATCCCCCTCGGAATGCCACTCAGCGTCTTGGTTACAATTAGCCATCTCTTGGGACCATGGCTGGCTGCTTGCCCAATCCATGATGCCATTAAGAGAAGCCTGCGATAGCTCATTCCAATTCATGCCCAGACATCTGCCTCTGCTGCTAGTAGATTTGGCACCATCTGCTGATGTTGCCAGTGAGTGCTCTGTTTAATTTTTTCCACAAATTCCGGTCGAACAAATTTGGCCCGACTGCTGACAGTCCCATCCATTTCCGTTCTAAAATAAAGTCCTTCCATGAGAATATCGGTTTGGTTCGTCATTGGGTTGTCAAACTCACTGTCAAACGCTGATGGGCCAATCATTTTATCCAACTGGCTTTTCTTTACTTTCCCTGTATGAATGACGGGAACAGTTTGCACCCCAGTACCTTCAAGCAAATTAAGGCGGCGTTCTAAGCTGAGGAATGCCTGATTTTGTTTGTCATAAATATCAAACTCGAAAAAATAATGAGGGAGTTGACGATAATGAATGGAATGTTTTGCATACACCCATTCTCCAAACAAGATATACCTACTCCCCAGCATCTCTTCGAGAACTTTTCGTTTCACAACCACCCATTGTTTGAACAAGTCGTACTGGGGGTGCATTCCTTCGGTAATTAGGTGCCCTCGACATTGCAGAACCAATTCATCATCCGTGAAATGAATGCCCACGTTAGTCCCGTCGATCTTCTCTTCTATAATGAGAGACTCATTAGCAATGAATTGATTCGACTCGTTTTCACCAAGATGTTTATCATCGTCCGTCCCCGTCGAACCGAACAAATGCGGTGTCCTCGGATATTTGACGAATTCATTGTGCGATTGACTCATTGCTATTTACCTATGTTCTCTGTGCGAATCATTTGTTCAATTTACAACAAACCCACTCAGCATGGAATACACGGAGTGGGTTTGGAAATTCAGTCTCTAAAAGAAGTGGTCTCGGGTCACGCCGTCAAAAGCGGCCTGACTTGAGGCAGCACTTTTTGAATCGCTTGCCAGAACCACATGGGCACAGGTCATTACGACCGAGTTTTTCTTCCAACAACTTGTCGCCGTGAACGATGCGGACACCCCGCTTCACTTGCGTTTCAGATGGGAACCCTCGACGACGTTTACTCATCGTCTCGAAAAAACGGCTGTTCGTTAAAGTCTTGATTTTGCATGGCGCACCTTCCTTTCGGGTTTGTAGTTTCTCAACGGACACCGATTGTTAGGGAAGGTTCACTTATAAAAGTATTGGAAAACCAAATCTCCCAGTCATCTTCCGGTGACAACTAGGGTCATATCATTAGTTATGATATTGATATATTTCTTCCATCGTCAGTGAACCTCAATGTATCTCCTTTGTCCATAGTGTTCTGGCGAAATTTCTACACTCATAAGGCAAGGATGATTGCCGGTTGGCTCACCTCAAAATTCAAGATATCGGAATAGATTCATGGTTCCAGAAATTACGGTTTCACTCTTTGATCTGCCACGCAATCGGTGGAGACTGTCTGAGCAACAAGTGGATTGGGCGGGCGAACTCATTCGCCGAACAGTGGATGAGGTTGGTGACATTGCGCCGTACAAAGAACTTCTCACGACATATTCCTCTCACTTCGTTAAAGACGAATATATTGCTGAGATTGAGGGATTGGCTGCGCAGTCGGGTACAGACTTCATTCAGGCCCTCGCCGCCAACCTGTATTATGACTTTGTAAAGCTATTGCTTGGTTGCACTGCATTCGCTGTGAATACTGATAGCGGACCAATCCACGCACGAAACATGGACTGGTTCTCTCACAATAATTCTCTGTCGGAATTCACAACTATTGTGAACTTCGTAGAGTCCGATGGCAAACTCCGGTTTCAATCAGTTGGTTGGCCGGGGAGTGTGAGTGTACTTTCGGGGATGGCACCCGGTCGCTTTACTGTGACACTCAATGCCGTGTTGTCTGACGAACCCATTCAGGCTGCAACCTCGTCTGCTCTACTGATTCGAGAAGTCTGTCAAATTGCCAACAATTATGAAGAAGCCGTAAACATTTTGAGCACTCGCCCGATTACTTCCGACTGTCTCCTGCTGGTAACTGGAACTCGTCGAGGTGAGATGGCTGTCATCGAAAGAACACCAACTCGTTCTGCAATTCGAACAACTGAAGAAGATTTCCTTGTAGTCACAAACGACTATCGAGCACTCGACTGCAACGGCGGTGACGCCACCGGTGACATCTATGAAACGGCATGTGGCCGGTTTGACGCTGCATCACGATGCTTGAGTTCGAAGTTACCTACCTGCCCAGATGAATGTTTCGAAATTCTTGATGACAGCAATGTGAAAATGCAGATCACTGTGCAACAAATGGTAATGTGTGCCAGAACCGGAGAACTCAAAGTTAAAACCACTCACCACAGGTGATAGCAGGATATGTTTTGATGATATGCTATGAACACTGCCTGAATCAATTGCGATGAAAAGGTACTCACAATCGAGTTCGAGGTGGCTCACGGCTAATCTGTCAGATTCGAGGAAAAATCAACTGTGAAGGGGCAAAGTGTCATCCGTCGTTGGTCAGCGAAAGCTGGTTTGAAGATAAGAGAATACTCGTGATTTCAATCGACGCAATCACATTCTACATATTTTTGCGGCGGCGATTTTTTCGATCTTCAATCTGCATCAGTTTTTCAGCTTGGCGCAGGTGAATCTTGAATTCTTCGATTGTAATAAAAGATAGGGGGGTACACAGTGTGTAGCCAGCCTTCCCCACCCCCTTTCTTACCAGAATTTCGAATTCGAGAAACTCGATTTCTTTTTTTGCAACGTCGGATCGAAGACCGAAGCTGATCCTGCCGATTAACCAACTTCGTACCGCCTCAAGACAGACCGCACCTGCACGTGATTCCATGGTCGGCCACGGCGAGTCTCGTATCCATCGTCGTTAAGGTGTCTGGCAATGGCTCGCAGTGAAACACCTTTATCCCGAAGTTCCCTCATGATTGGATACAGATCAGTATAAGCAGTGTCGGCCTCTCTTCGTGCGGCTTTACCTGCCGCTGTTGCGCCTCTTCTACTCGCATCCATAGTCAGGTTACGACACTCTGGTCTGGACGCTCCAAGTTTACCACCACGAGCCTTGTAAGCTTTGAGCGCAGCCTTGGTACGCTCGCTGATCCGATGGGCTTCATCCTGTGCAACCGCCGCCAAGATGTGAATAGTTAGATCGTTGGCACTTGGCTGATCGCAGGCAAGGAACTTGACGCCTGCCTCCATGAGACCACTCAGGAAGTGGACGTTACGGGCCAGTCTGTCGAGCTTGGCAATGACGAGTGTGGCTTTGGATCGTCGGGCATGAGAAACTGCCTTCGCCAACTCTGGTCGTTCTGACCACTTGCCGGTCTCGACCTCGATGTACGACTTGAGGACTTGTGCCCCGTGAGCGTTAGCGAACTGACTGACGGTGGCTTCTTGCCCTTCGAGCCCAAGTCCAGACTTGGCTTGCTTTGAAGTGGACACACGGTAGTAAGGCACGAGTTTCAATGGATTTCTCCCAATATCACGGGGTGGTAAAGAGCCTTCAACGAACGGTCATGGCTTCTTACCACTGGTTTTTTGATGAATGTGTCCTTCCTAAATTCTTGCCGGTGTCCTCATAGAAAGACAAAAGAGGCTCAATAGTGTAAGCTATCCTTTCACGTGACACGTTACAGTTGTGATGGGCAAGAAACGCTGTCGATACAGACGGCTTAGAGGATAGATTTTGAGAAGACTTACAGTTTACACTCACAGCGATAGTCAAATAATGCACACATTTGCGAGTGAACGACGACTGATCTGTGACGAGAGGATTTCAAATGTCTGGCGACAAGACAGAGGCTGATAAGTTGCAGGATGCGCTGACGTTACTTCACAAGAGAGGCATCCAACTCGACAGAGGACTTTCGGATTCAGAATTTGAAGTTTTAGAAACGAGATTCGATTTTCAATTTCCCCCCGATTTACGTTCCCTATTGCAATCTGCCGTTCCGGTTGGAGTCGATCCGAATAGACAAGGTGGCACATTCCCTGACTGGCGGTCATGTGATTTCAATACACTATTGGAACGACTCAATTGGCCGTTCGATGGAATGGCATTCGACATCGAGAATAATGTGTTTTGGTTGGATGAGTGGGGAGCCAAGCCAATTGATCTTGCTGAAGCCATCAAGATTGCACGGGATCACGTCGAAGCCGCCCCGAAGCTCATCCCTCTCTATGCGCATCGGTACATTCCGGCAGAGCCGAACATTGCAGGGAATCCAGTCTTTTCAGTTCACCAAACCGACATTATCTACTACGGCCAAGACTTGTGGGATTACATTGAGCAGGAATTTGGCGAACATGAAGAGGGATGGTACGGTGGCCAACGATACGCTGACTTCACGCCAGAGCAATACCATTCCGTTCACCGCTGCATTCCATTCTGGAGTGATTTGGTGTCGTGATAAGAGATCAGCAGATTTTCGCCTTTCCGTTTTGTGATGCGCCGTTGGCGGGTTTTCTGGGCATAATTGTGCTCCCGAGGTAGTCAAAAGGCCGTTTCTATTTCGTGATCTGTCTGTTATGCGAAATTGCCGGTGTCCTATAGGTGAGGCTCCCATCCTTGAGAACTCCACCACCCACAGGCTACTCAGGCTGGAAGCCGAAGTAATAACGAGGGCTTGCTTGGAAAAGCACACTGCCCTTCAAATTATCGCTGCGACGACGAACTCCCACAAATGGGGACATGAAACCCAAGACCTCGAATTGCTCCTGAAGCTCGGTCGTGTCCCACACTTCTCCATGCTTCGATTCCAAATATTCCCGACTTCCTTCAACGGCATTCAGTTGGGCAACCATTTCACGGCGAGTTGTTTCAGTTGGATCAGACATTTTCGTTCCTTTGATTGAGTGAGTTGTTGTTACAACTTGCTTGCCGGTGTCCTACTTACCGATCACTGGCACTTCGCTGCACGCCGCTGCCGACGTTTCTCTGCCGCTGATGATGCAGGACGACTTGCTCACGCCACTCTGCATTGCCGCCGAATTCTTCAAGTGGCACCATTGCCAAATATTTGAGCGGGCAACTGAAGAAGTAAGGACCACAAGACTCTTCCATGTCCTTGTACCCCCAACCATCGCCGTTTTGATGTCGCAATAAGTCGCACTGAATCCAACGCTGTTTGGGACTGGATTCAGTACCTTCTTTCGTGAAAGTGCGTTCCCAAACGCTCCAGAGAACACCCGAAAAGCTGCCACCTCGATAGCAGTGAGCAAGGCAAGTGCTTGTGATAACGAGACCGTCATCGTTGGTCCGTTCCCAACCCTTGGTGCGTTCCTCGATCAGTCCTCGACGTGTGCTGCCGCATGTGAAGAGCCATCCCATTTGTTTCTCCTGTGAAGAATGTTGTTGATTTACAACTGGCTTTCCGGTGTCCAAATTGGGGCACTCAGTATTCCTCGGGCAGAAGCAACGTGGTTGCGGACCGATGACCGTTGCCGTCTTGGGCTTCAGTGATGATCCAAATTTTGACGCCTTTCGAAGTCTTGAAAGATGACAGAATTCGGCTCCCGTCGTTCAACGCTTCTCGGTTGAGTTCATGGTCTTCATCGCAGAGATCGCCCTGATCAAGCTGCAAATGGCGTTTGAGAAACTCATTCGGTGACTGGCTGCTCGCTTCGAGAGCTTCTAACGCCCCCGGCGTGGCGACTATTTGTCCTAACTTAAATTGTGGACTGGTCGTTTTGCTATTTTGATTGAGCATGTTTTACCTTTTCTGGTTGAGTGGTGATTTGTCTGGGTTCTTTCCCGGTGTCCTTACCAGTCCTCCCCGAGATACTCATCGCACTGCTCGTAGTCTTCGAGTTCCTGCTGCATCAACATTTCGTCCCAAGGCTCGTCGAGTTCTGGAAGCTCTGGGAACTCATCAGCAAATTCAATTGCCGCCAGTTCATCAAAGATATCGCCGTAGTATCCGTTCAAATGATCTTCCATGAATTGATTAAGTAAGTCGTCCATCGTGTTACTCCTGTGATTGAGTGATTTGTTGTTTAACGACTTGGTTCCCGGTGTCCTATTACCCACTCAATTGAGTTGTAGGATGAAGTTTTCGACGATATTGTGTTTTTCGATGTCTTCGGGTTCGACGGTGATGTCCTGACCGATGCCATCGTTTCGTTTCAGTTTTCCGAGGAGGTTCGTTTCGCATTCCTATATTCTCCAATCCAAAATGTGAGTTATGGGGTTTACAGAGACGGATTTCAAAATGGCATTTGCGTTCTTGGTCGTGTCCTAACTGCCGTGCTCGGAACGGAGACGCTGGAGACAACGATAGAAACTTGCTCTCGATTTCCCCGTAGCTTCACGCCATGCCTTCTCCTGCTCTTGAACGCTGTCGGGATATTTCTGAATCGCTATTTGCAGAATTCGCAAATCCTTAGTCTTGCTATCGAGACGCTTCGTGGACTCGTTCTTTCTGCCTAGTGTCCGCAACTGGCTCTTTATCATTGGTCGCCAGTCGATGCCTTCGCCACGTGCGTAGTGAAGCTTCCGCAATGAAGGTCCAAGCAACCGCATCGACAACTGCCGGTCATCGGCGTTCTCTGCGATGTAATCAATTACCTTGGCACAATCTTCGGGTGTCAGTTGATGGAATCCTTTTTTCGAAACGGATCGCATCAGATCAATTACTTCAGCATTGGTGGCAGATAGTTCAAATAGGTCACATCGGCTAAGAACAGCTTTGAAAGCGTCGTTGCGACGAGGCATGACATTTGCCGCAAAGATGAATCGTGCGGTTGTATCAAATTCAGATGGCAAGCCATCAGGAAGTTGTGAGCTTCCATACGTGACTGTTCGGGGTGAGCCCCACAAGCAACTTCGCAACAATCCCAGATGTGGCATCGACGAATACATAGAGTCGCAATCATCGAAAAAGAGTGTCTCCTCGCCACGATATCGGAACAGGGTCATGTAGAGTGCAAGTGGTGTAATGTGCGAATTGATAAGGATCGGCTCGATGCCTTCTTCATCTAATGTCTGGAGAATCGTCCGGCTTTTACCAAGTCCGCCTTGGGCTCCAAAAACGAAGAGTGCGTGATTGTGTTTGCGAGCCACCAGCCGCACGTGATGAGCAAGAAGTTGCTGTCGCTCTTCAAGAGCGGTTACAGGTTTTTCAAAATTAGAATTCTGGAAAAATGGAAGCTGGTCGTTATTATCGTTCGGCATGTTCATTTCAAATTCTCCGTTTCGAAGTTGATTGTGTCTTGTTACTTCTCTTGCCGGTGTCCTGTTCTGATTCGATCAGACGACCATTACTGGTTCTTCAACCGGCGAAGAGTGAAAGGACAGTAAGTAGTCTGCGGCTTTGGATGCGTGAGATGATGCCTTAAAAATAAAACTCGGATCGTCCTTCATCGCACGGAGCCAGCTTTGCACGTAACTGGTCACGCCCGAGAGATTATCACTGGCAGGAATTCCAATTTCAGTACATGTGTAGCAAGAACCGATTTCTGCAACGAGTTCTTCAAAAGCGTAAGTCATATCAGAGCGGTTCAACCGATGAGCGGCTCCGCTCCAATGCACGAGTTCGTGAGTAGCCGTGCTGTAGAAGTCATTCACGTTGGGGAACTGACTTCGCATCGGTAATTGAATATAATCTGTGTTAGGTGAGTAGAATGCTCGGTTTCCGCCATACCGAATGTCAGCTTCAGTAGCGTCAATGAGTGCATCGGCTTCTTGGTGATAATCACCGATGTCGGTAGTGCTATCACCCTGACCAACTCGAAGTTGATCCAGACCATCTGTTTGTTCGACATTGAAAACGTGGTAGGTTCGCAAAAGTGGGATAGTTTTTTCACTTTCTTCATCAGCCGTCTTTTTATTCTTGACTGGAATATTTTTGTAGAACGTGATTGCTGTTCCTTTTTCGCCACGCTTAACATTAGCACCCAGTTGTTGGATCTGTTTGTAAGTGCCCCACCACTTTGATTGAAATCCCTGCCGCATCCGGCTGATTTCCAGCAGGATCGGATTCACACCCGAGTAGCGGTTTGTACTCATAGCGTTTGTAGGAAGTCCCACATTTGAATCATTGCTCCACGGTTGTCGCCATGGGAGCGTGTTGCCCGACTTTAAGGCGTCTACGATTTGTTGGCAGATGTTTTGGCGAATTTCTTTTGGGGTTGGCATGGCTTCGTTCCTTTGTGATTTGGTTGGTTGGTAACGACGCTGTTGCCGGTGTCCTTTCTGCCGAGGAAGTGGTCTTATTTTGCGGCGAATCATCAGCCGAACTTGCGCTTGCCGGTGTCCTATTACAAATGTTGTGCGCAGATTGGTTTTCGCATGATATTGAGAAAGGGCAGGTTGTCGCAGAACGTCGATTGAGAATCCGAGCCGATCTGCGACGGAAATGGGGCTTTAGGCGGATGAAGTCCCGAGAGGAAATGTCTGTATTTGCAGTGTCTTACGGCATGACGCAGGTGAAGGCGGCAAGGCAAGTCTCATTTTTCACGTTAGATTGGAGTGGCTCATACTGGGGTGGGTAATTTCAGTTTCATCCTAAATCACCAAGGGTTGCCCTCGAATCTTTGGTTTGATTCTGGCTCTTCAAAAATCGCTAATACATTTTTAGAATGGAACTAATACAGCAAGGTACTTGCTATAGAGATACCGAAAGAAATCAGCTAGGTTAAAAGGTAGTTACGCTTACTGAACACTGGGGAGAAGCGGCATGGATTGGAATCACGTTTTTCAGCACGTTGCCAAAGAAATACCGGCGACCGATGACGATATTACTTACCTCCAAAAGTCCGTGCTTGCTCCGTTGGTGAAGAGCGAGATTACTGAGATCAATTCAGAGCAGCAGAATCCGTTTCTGGAGACCAACCCTTTGTACGAAGAGTACCAGCCATTCGATCCGTCGAAGTGGGATATCCCTATGCGACCATTTCCAGATGCGTTTGTTGCATTTCTCAAGTGGTCAAACGGTGGAGATTTTGTCAGGGGCGAGCGTGAGTTCGGCATGTTCGGAACAAAGTCGATCAGGGAATACTTGCTTGCGTACCAGATACCAGAGTACATGCCGGGTGCGGTACCGTTCGCTTTCGACGGAGGTGGGGGGTTCTACCTCTTCGATATGAGAAAAGAGATGATTGATGGTGAATTCCCCATTGTGATTTCACACAGTGGAAGTCTGGGTTGGGACCAAGAAGATGCAATCAGAATCGCCGACACTTTCTTAGAAGCCATTACTAAGTCTTAAGGAATGCTGATTCTTCAACCGACGACTGACAGAAGGGCGTATAGGGAAAAGTCGAGTTTTCGACACCGTTTAATGTGTTATAGTGAAATAAGTTTTGACTGGCTGTATTCAGTAGCTTTACTTTTAAGGAATTCACCCGTGAAGCATTTCTATGTTCTGTTGTCGCTAATGGCACTGTGCCATTCCTTGACTGCTGCTGAACCGATTCGTGAACGAATCGAGTGGATTGATATTTGGGTCACGGATGCTAACAAAGACGATCTTCCCCGAGTCCTGCTGGCTGGAGATTCGATCACTAGAGGGTACTACGGTGCTGTGGAAAAACAACTCGCCGGGAAAGCATCCTGTGCGAGACTGACCACATCAAAATGTGTGTCCGATCCGACGTTCAATGACGATCTTCTGCTGTTGCTCAAGCAGTACAAGTTCTCCGTGATCCACATCAACAATGGTCTTCACGGATGGGGCTACACGGAAGAGCAATACCGAGATGGTCTTTCCAAAACTATTGTCGCCGTGAAGAAATATGCTGGTGATACTAAGTTAATCTGGGCAACCACGACGCCTGTGCGAGAGAGGAGCGACTTGAAAACCTTCGCTGAACGAACAGATCGAGTCAAAGTGCGGAACAAGCTTGCCGCTGAGATAATGACGAAACGCCAAGTTCCAACCGACGATCTATTTGAACTGGTAAAAGACCATGCCGACTGGCAATCCACGGATGGAGTTCACTTTAATGCAAAGGGAAATGAAGCTCTGGCGAAACAAGTGGCTGAGAGCGTGTCGCAGCAATTGCGATTTGCAGAGTAACTAGACACTCGGTTTTCATATTCTCGGCCAATGTAGGTGATATCTGAAAGTGTAGATGAAGCTAAACTGGCTTGACTGGTACAATTCGCTTGAGAAGCCAAGCTAGACTCTAGCCCCGTCCACCTTGGGATGATCTGACAGATTCTCTACCCGGTCAACTATGGCAAGTTCGGGAGTCTGCTGGCGGAAGTTAAGAATGTTACAGGCATGAATGCGGAGGACGTGATGTAATGGCAAGGCAACGGCGGCGACTCTACGTGTGCGAATCCTGCATCGAGGACGAAGAACTACAGGCTGTAGTTCGTGCAAACCTTATTTCAAACAAGTGTGACTATTGCCAAACCGCAAACGATGCTTTGATGGCAAGTGGGATTGATTCCGTAATCCAGCGAATGCGATACGCCGTTAACGAGGTCTTTACGGACCCTGCGTCAGAGTTGCCATATGACGGTCGAGAGGGGGGGTATCAGGGATCAATCATTGATGACAGCTATGACCTCTTCGAACAAATGAACTTTTGTGTCGAAAATGCACAGCTTCTTGATGATCTCATGGACGAATTCAATGGCGAGGTCTTGTGTTATCGGGATGTGTTTGGTCCAAGTTCCGAAGAATTTTTTGAAGACGCTTGGGAGCGTTTCAAGCGTGTGGTACAACATCAAAGAAGATACACCTTCTGGGAGTCCCAAGAGGATGGAGAACATGGTGATCCAGCGAGGAATGTTTCAGCCAGCGAAATGTTGCCTGAAATTGGACACAATATCGAACATGTGTCTCCAATTCTTGATTTGCCAGTCGGAGAAGAGTTTTGGCGAGTACAGGTGTTTGAACGTGGGATGTCGTCAACAAATCCTGCTCGCTATACGTCGCCGCCGACTGATCATGCTAACCAACCAAACCGAATGAGTCCCGCTGGCATTTCGATGTTTTATGGAGCCAACGATTTCGATACAGCGGTCGCAGAAACAGTCGATCCAAGTACTATGGGTGGTCAAGAGGCAACAGGCGCTCGTTTTCAAACGCTTGTTGCCTTGAACGTACTCGATCTTTCCAATTTTTATGGGCGTAGAAGTTTCTTTGTAGAACTTGATCGACGTGGCCGAAATGCAGTCGAGTTCCTGACGGCGTTCAACAGGGAACTTTCACGCCCGATTCAGCAAGACGGAAGACAGCATATTGAGTACGTGCCAACTCAGGTATTCACGGAATACGTGCGATTCAGAATGACGATGCAAGACGAGCAGCCGATCCACGGCATCAAGTACCGAAGTTCGAGAAACGGTCAGGCGTGCTTTGTGATCTTTGCAGATCAAAGTGACTGCCTTTCAAATGTGCCTGAAAGACTTCGACCGCAACTGCTCGACTTTATTGATGGATCACTACGCACTGAAATTATTGAATCATCGCCGAATGCAAGTCCCCTTTAGTGTTGTTTTGAGAACTCATCAACTGTGATGATGACGAACTTGTTGTTCTGGAACCGGCAAAGCCAACGATGACATCGGGCTGGTGCTGATCGAATTCGGATTGGGCTATGCGAACGGCTTCTTCAAAGTCGTCATCGGGAAGAGTGGGGTTGATGATGGTGTGGCCGTGTTCTTTGAGGAGGGTCGGTTTTTTGCCGCCAACTACAGAATTCCAACCGTGGAGAAATAGGATTTTCAATGTGTTTCATCATCCCCTTGAGCGGTCTCAATCACCGGGTCAATATCAACCAGTTCAAGCTTTTTCTTAGACTTTCGCAAGGCGATAACTTGAACTCGCTCACCCCAATACGGCTTGACGATATCGTTTAACAATCCTGCTGGGACGCTGATGTTGTGGACCTTCCCACTGTCGTCCTGTACGCCGAAGGTGGGCAAGCCACGCTTTGTTTCGTCCGCCTTATGAATTTCCCCAACAAGTCGTTCCGTGCGTGAATTATCAGATTCCTGATTGGTTAAGGCGTTTGAGGGATGCGAAAGCGAAGCTTCCTTGGATTCCTCGCCCCTGATCGATGTGAATCCCACGTTGTTGATTTTTGTCCCGTCAGGGGCAAGCTTCTTCGCTAAGGCCCGAAAGTTGTTGAAATAGGCATCCGACTCGATGCGATCCTTGAGCGAATCACCTTCACCAGCGTTAAAGTCAGATATGCACGCCAAAAAATCATCGACGACATCTTGAACACCAACAAAGCCCGGTAGGGTCATTTGTCGCTGCGGGCGACCGAGGCGAATCGAGATCGCAAAGCTCGCAGCACGTGGGACCGAATAAAAGACCTCGAAGCCTTGGAGTGCTTCAGTATTTGGACTGCCAGATTCTCGAAAAGGAACGTCTTTCAACCGTTCGGCACCACGAACCAATAACTTCTCTACGACCTCCGCACGATAAACAAACTGTTTACTCTCAATTAGGCCAAATCCAACCGCCGATCCTGTCAGTGACATCTGGACTTCGCCGGGATCAAGGCCGACGCCTCGTAGACTCAGGTGACGGCTGAAATAGACTGTTTCCAGTACGTCTCGCAATTCGTCGCACAGTTGGTCTGGAGGATTCCCAGAAAGCCCAATGGCGATGAGTCTCTCTGCCTCTCGAAACTCTCGGCAGTCGATTCCTAACGTGGCTGCACTACGAAACAGAACTGATCGAGTCGGCTCTGTATCGAGATCATTCTTGAGAAGTATTGCCGCTTCCCGTTCCTTTTCGAATGCCTCACGAAAAAGTGATTCAGCCAGATTGAAGTCGCCGTGTAAATCTGCCACATACGCTTTGTTCGCAGCGTCCATCGCATTATTGTGAAGGTTGTTGATGGTTGCGACTTTGCTCATCGCTCCCCCACTTCCGCCTGCGGCTGACCAAATTCAACCACGACGGCGTATGCTGTGAGTTTAGTGCTATCCGAAGCTTGTGTTTGCTTGAGCTTCTGTTTTATCCGTGTGGCAAATTGGGAATCCGTGCCGTTAAGGATGCCTGACACTTCAAGTCGTGCTGAACTCTGAAATGGCAACGATTCCTCTCCGTCATCTGATCCAAGCCAGTAGTCGAAACCGGTTCCTTTCTTGGACTGCTTGATCACAGTCAGACCTGTCATCCGCCCGATCAATAGAATTGCAACACCACAAGCCCCATGTTCCGTTGCTCGTTCCAAATCGTTGTGAGTTCGCCGCATAGCCTCAGTCACAGTAGGATATGACAATAAGAATTGTGGGGTTTCAATCCTCCTGACATGAAGTTGTACCGAATCTGTGTGACCTCGATCTTCAAGGCAAACTGCCGCTGCCTCGGCGAGCACGCTTCCCATCGCACCGGTGAGTGCGGGAAGCCCTTCTGCTAGGTTTTGAAGATTCAACGTCACTAGCTCTTGCATAGATCGTCCTATCTATTCTTGCCAAACTGCTTGAGAAGCTGATCCATTTCTTTATCGTTCATTCCGGCGACAACCCGAAATGCCTCCGGCCTCTCCCGAATCCCTTCCGGTACTCGGTTGGTCAGAAGCAACAGTTCGTCTTCATCAGTTTCGAGAGCTTCAGCCAGTTTGTGGACGAACTTTTTCACTTGGATAGTCACCGCCGTTGAGCCGTTTGTTCTCGACTTTCGATATGTATGAGAGGCTCACGCCCAGCAGTTCAGACAGTTTTTGTTGTGTCATCCTTCGCTGTTTTCGGAGTTCCCGAACTCGTATACCAAACTGCATTGTTTCACCTTGTGCCTCGATTGTCATGAGATCACTATTACTGTACAGTAATGGTACTATTTGGTCAACAATGGGTTTGCGGCAAATGTACTGGTAAGAAGTATGAATGAATTCTATAAGGATGCTGCCTATTTTTCAGCCCGTTGTACCCCTCGTCTGAGCCCTGAGATGCAAGAAGACGATACCGTTGATTGTGTGTTGTATTTTGCTTTCTGTGTGGAACGGCTTTTCAAGGGCGTATTATGGGACATTGATCCGAGGCTGATTTTTGAGAATAGCAAAGATGAAAACTGTTTTGCCATGTTACATCGTGAAAAGCTGATTCCGTCAATCGAATCAATTATCGACAAATCCCTAAAAGGGGAAAAGCCAAACCACAACACCATCACGTTCAAAGATGCGATGTTGAAGGCGAAGAATTTCTCGCAGGTGACACACGACCGCATGGGCGTCCTTTCGAAGCTGTCCGACTATCGTGGAATTCTTGCACATCGACGTCTTTCGTCCCTCGATTATGCCGCTGCAAGACGATTCACTGTCAAGTATTTTTACCCGATCATCAGTGCCTTTGTTGTGGAACACAAACTGAAGGCAGAAGAATTCTTTCTTAACAGGGAAGGTGATTTCAGAGAATTTGCAGAAGAAATTAAAAAGGAAGATCAGTTCTCAGAAAAGATGGAGGAACTAATCGAAGAACGTCGGGAAAATTGGGAATCACGGAAGGACAATGCGGAGTTCGTAGGCAAGGCACGGCGGCTTACTGAGGCAACTCTCAAAGACGAGCAACAGAATAACTATTTCCATCAACTTACGTCCTGCCCAGCTTGCGAAAATGACGCTGCTGTCCGCTTTGAAGTCGATTGGGAGTCAGAGGGTTCAGGCGGCGAAGGATATTGCACCGGCGTATACGCAGGAAGTATGATTTGTGAGTATTGTGGCCTTGAATTGGATGAGTACGAACAAATCGACCACTTCAAATTGAACGAAATGCTGAATGATTGAGAGATTAACAGGGGAACTATCATAAACATGGCAAACGGAAACGGTAAACAATCAGATTCGGTCTCACAATCCGAGATCAATGGCATTCTCTGGAAGGCGTGTGATACGTTTCGTGGGGCGGTCGATCCTTCGGAGTATAAGAACTACATCCTTGTGATGTTGTTCGTGAAGTACATCTCCGATGTCTGGCAGGACCATTACGCCAAGTTGGTCGAAGAGTTTGGCGATCCTAAGAGCAAGACTGCAAAGGAACGTATCCATAGAAAGTTGAAGCGGGAGCGGTTTGTGTTGCCTGCTCACTGCACGTTCGAGACTTTGTATGAGCAGCGGAACGCCGCCAATATTGGCGAGGTCATCAACACCGTTCTGGACGAAATCGAAGACTCCAACAAAGAGAAGCTCGAAGGGGTCTTCCGCAACATCGATTTCAATTCGGAAGCCAGCCTTGGTCAGACGAAAGAACGAAACGTCCGGCTCAAATCGTTGCTGGAAGATTTCACTGACCCCCGGCTCGATTTGCGCCCTAGCCGGGTTGGAACGATGGATGTCATCGGCAACGCTTACGAGTACCTTATCGGCAGGTTCGCTGCCAATGCCGGAAAGAAGGCGGGAGAGTTCTACACACCTCCCGAAGTTTCACAATTGCTCGCTCGGCTTGTCGATCCACAACCGGGAGAACGCATCTGCGATCCAGCGTGTGGGTCGGGATCACTACTCATCAAGTGCGGTCAGCAGGTTGGAACGAAGGATTTTTCGTTGTGGGGTCAGGAGAACATCGGAGCGACGTGGGCACTCTCCAAGATGAACATGTTCCTGCATGGAATGGACAACGCCCGCATCGAATGGGGCGACACGATCCGCAATCCGAAGTTGCTGTCCGACGACAAGCTCATGAAGTTCGAAGTGGTCGTCGCTAATCCACCTTTCTCGCTCGATAAGTGGGGGCAGGACGAAGCGGGTGCTGATCATTACAACCGCTTTCACCGAGGCGTGCCGCCCAAGAGTAAGGGCGACTACGCCTTTATCTCGCACATGATTGAAACGATCACTGAGACCAGTGGACGGGTCGGGGTGGTCGTGCCGCATGGTGTGTTATTCCGAGGATCAAGCGAAGGCAAGATTCGAAAACAACTCATTGAAGAGAACTTACTCGATGCGGTTGTTGGTCTCCCTGCGAACCTTTTCTATGGCACCGGCATTCCCGCTGCCATTCTGGTCTTCCGTAAACAGAAGTCCGATAAGTCAGTGTTGTTTATTGATGCGAGCAGGGAATACGACGACGCCAAGACCCAAAACCGATTAGCCGACGAGCATATCGAAAAGATCGTCGCCACGTACAAGGCACGGGAGAACGCTGACAAATACGCCTACGTCGCTGATTTCGATGAGATCGAGGAGAACGACTTCAATCTGAACATTCCCCGCTACGTGGATACGTTCGAGGAAGAGGAAGAGATCGACATTCGGGCGGTGCAGGAAGAAATCGACGACCTCGATACTGAGTTAGCCCAAGTCCAAGAGCAGATGCAAGGGTATCTGAAGGAGTTGGGCTGGTAATGAACAACTCGCATAACGGTTTTAAGCGGACAAGGCATGGACTCATTCCAAGTTCATGGCGGAACGACAAGCTTGCCAATGCAACGTCATTTTTGAAAGACGGTACGCATTTCTCGCCTCAATCCAATGAAGGTCCGTTTCGCTATATCACATCTAAGAATATTCGATTCGGAAAACTGGACCTGTCCAATTGTTCGAACATCTCTACCGAAGATCATGAGCGTATATTCGGAGCCTGTCCAGTTCGCCAAGGTGACGTGTTATTAACCAAAGACGGTGCAAACACGGGGAACGCTACCTTAAACACACTTGAAGAACCATTCAGTTTACTTTCAAGCGTTGCTGTTCTCAGAGGCGAATCGGACCATTTGCTCAATGAGTTCTTACTTCAGTTTATCTTGAGTCCTCGTGGGCAGTATGCGTTTACGAGTGAGATGGCAGGGCAAGCAATAACAAGACTGACACTCACGACAATAGGACAGATTGAGGTCCCTCTTCCGCCTCTTCCCGAACAGCAGAAGATTGCCGCCATTCTTTCGACGTGGGATCAGGCAATTGAATTGACTGAGAAGCTGATCGCCGCTAAGCAGAAACGCAAACAAGCCCTCATTCACAAGCTGATTACGGAGCCGCTACTGGCCGTGCGACACAGCAATCCGAAGTCAGGCTGGGATGAAGCGAAACTAGGCAATCTGATTGAGAAAAGAACTCAAACGAGCAGCGACCTAGAGTCATTTCCTTTGTACAGTTTCACCATCGAAGCTGGTGTCACGCCAAAAACGGATCGATACGAACGCTCTTTTCTGCTGAAGGATGGTGCAAATAACAAGTACGCCATCGTCCGGTTTGAAGATTTCGTTGTAAACCCGATGAACCTTCGGTTTGGTGCCATTGGTCGATCACGGGTACAAAACACCGTTTCTGTGTCAGCCTATTATGACGTGTTTAGTGTCGTTAATTCAAAATGTGACAGTAGCTTTCTCGAACACGTTTTGAAAAGCCCTCTACTATTCCACATTTACGAGACCGTCGCTACAGGGTCTCTCATCGAAAAGAGACGAGTTCACTTCTCTGAATTTGTCAAAATCTCGATCTCGATGCCATCGTTGGATGAGCAGACACGAATTGCGTCTATCATCGATTTGCAGGATAACGAATTGAAGATGCTCTCCAAGAAGATTGCTCTGATAAAGGAACAGAAAAAAGGACTCATGCAGCAGCTTCTCATCGGCAAAGTCCGGGTCAATGTGGACTCTGAGACGGTAAAGGGGTAACGCATGGCGGTCTCGGAGTTCCTCGAAGATTTGGTCTCGCACCTGCCTGCGTTACAACTGTTCCAACAGGTCGGCTACCAGTACCTCACGCCGACAGAGGCTCTCGATCTTCGTGGCGGCAAACGCAGTCGGGTCGTGCTGGATTCGATTCTACTCGATCAACTCCGCAAGCTGAACCAGATCAACTTCAAAGGACAAACTCACGATTTTACAGAAACCAACCTTAAGAATGCCGTCGATGCTCTAACAAACATTCCCTTCGACGGTTTGGTTAAGACCAACGAACAAGCATACGATCTGCTGACTTTGGGCAAGGCTCAAGAACAGACCATCGACGGGAACAAGCGGAGTTACACGCTCCAGTACATCGATTGGGATCATCCTGAAAACAACGTCTATCATATTGCCGACGAGTTCGAAGTTGAGCGAACGGCCTCCCACGAATTAAGACGACCAGACATCGTATTGTTTGTGAACGGCATTCCGATGGCTGTCATCGAGTGCAAACGACCCGATGAACATGACGCTGTTGAAGTTGGTATCAGTCAGCATCTTCGTAATCAGCGACAGGCTGAAATTCCCGGTCTGTTCGTCTATTCTCAACTTCTCGGTTCGATTTGCCAGAATGCTGGTAAGTACGCTACTGCCGGAACTCCCAAGAAGTTCTGGTCCACATGGAAGGAGGACCATGCTGACGATCTCGACCTAAAGCTGGCGAAGCTCATCAACAAACCACTTTCACAGAAGCAACTTGATCGACTATTCGAGAGCCGGAAGTCGTGGATTGTTAACAAGATGAAGGAGCTTTTGGAAGCAGGTGAACGATTACCTTCTCCTCAAGACCGGCTACTGTACTGCCTGTTCCGACCTGAGCGTCTACTGGAGATGGCGTATCGGTACATCGTCTTTGACAAGAACCAGAAGAAGATTGCCCGATATCAGCAGTATTTTGCCATTGGTGAAACGCTGGCAAGAGTTACCAAGTCAAAAGGAGATGAACAGAGACCGGGCGGCGTGATCTGGCATACTACAGGTAGTGGTAAGAGTCTTACGATGGTGATGCTGGCAAAGGCATTGTCACTCGAACCATCAATCAAGAACCCAAAAGTAATAATTGTTACAGATCGAGTGGCTCTCGACCGGCAAATCTGGAAGACATTTCTCGCCTGTCGAAAGTCAGTGGAGCGAGCCAATAGCGGCAAACATCTGGTCGGGCTGGTGTCACAAGGGAAAGCCGACATTATCACGACGATCATCGACAAATTCGAGTCGGCAGCTTCCTCACACGAACTGAAAGATGAAGGGAACAATGTCTTCGTGCTGGTCGATGAAAGCCATCGCAGCCAGTACGGACTGGCTCACGCCAAGATGAAGCAGGTTTTTCCGAATGCCTGCTATATCGGTTTCACCGGCACGCCGCTGCTAAAGAAAGAAAAGAGCACTGCTACAAAGTTCGGTGGTTTCATTCACAGCTACCCCATGCGACAGGCAGTTGAAGACAAGGCCGTCACTCCTATTCTCTATGAAGGGCGGATGTCGGAACTGCACGGCGATCAGAAAGCCATCGACAAGTGGTTCGACCGCATCACAAAGGACTTGTCGGACGAGCAGAAGGTCGATCTCAAGAAGAAGTTTCGTCGGGAAGAGGAATTAACCAAAACTTCTGAACGGCTGTACGAGATTGCTTTCGATCTGGTCACGCACTTTTGCGAGAACTTTAAGGGGACGCCTTTCAAGGGTCAGTTCGCTGTCAGTAGCAAAGCGATGGCTTTGAAATACCACCAGTTGTTCGAGGAAATCGGTAAGGAATATCCAGAACGCAAGATTTCTTCTCGTGTCATAATCTCACCCCCCGACACACGGGAAGACAACGAAACGATTGAAGAAGAGGACGTGCCGGAAATCCAACAGTTCTGGAAGGAGATGATGGATGAGTTCGGCTCGGAGAAAAAATATCTCGAACAAACCATTGAGGACTTCGAAAAGAAACCGCACCCGGAAATTATTATCTGCGTGGACAAGTTGCTGACGGGATTCGATGCTCCCTGTAATACAGTGCTGTATATCGATAAGCGACTGCGGGATCATAGTATTCTGCAAGCCATCGCTCGTGTGAATCGTCTATTTGACGGTAAAGACTTTGGATTGGTTGTCGATTACCGAGGCATCTTCCCGGAACTCGATGAAGCGGTGAAGACGTACGATGCTTTGAGTGATTTTGACGAAGACGATCTGGAAGGTACTTTCACGAACGTCGAGGAAGAGATTGCCAAACTCAAAGAGCGGCACACGAACGTCTGGTCGGTTTTCAATGGAGTGCAAAACAAGCAGGACTTGGAAGCCATGCAACAGCATCTTCGCCCCGAAGATGTGCGGCAGGACTTTTACGATGCCTTGAACGAATTTTCCAAGACGCTGCAACTGGCGATGTCGTCGGCTAAGTTTCACGATGATACTCCGAAAGAAACTGTCCAGAGTTACCTCAATGACATGAAGTATTTTCGTAACCTGCGGGCAGCGGTCAAACAGCGGTATAACGAGTCTATTGATTACAAAGAATACGAAGACCAGATTCGGAACATGGTCGATAAGTATATCGGTGCCGACGAAGTGAAACGGATTGTCGAGCCGGTCAATATCTTTGAAGTGGACAATGTGGACGAGGAACTCGAAGGGATTGAAGGCACGGCTGCGAAAGCCGACTACATCGCATCACGAGTCAAGAAGACCTGTATTGAAAAAATGGAGGAAGACCCGGTTCTTTATCAAAAGCTCTCGGAAGTTATCGACGAAGCAATTCAGGAATACCTCGAAAAGCGGATGAGTGAAGAAGCTTATTTTCAGAAGATGTTCGATGCGTGGAACGAGGCGAAGGATCAAGGTTCTTCAAAAGTTCCAGCAGAGTTGCGAAGCGATCCCGAAGCCAAGGCATACTTTCGACTATTTCAGGAAGGATTCGAAAAGGTTGCAACCGAAGACAGAGACGACATTGCCGGGATCGCTGCGGAGACGGCGTTGAAAGCTAAAAAGATCATCGATGAGAGGAAGATTCGAGACTGGACAGACAACCGGGACGTTGAGAACGCCATGATTAACGACCTCGACGACCTAATGTTTGCTGCAAAAGGACGCTACGAGTTGGCTTTGACCGGAGATGACATTGACGAGATTCTCGAAGGAATCATGCGTGTCGCCAAGCGAAGGGAGACGCAGCAGTGACCAGACGGAACGGCACCACAGTTACGAAAACTCCTTCTCGACAACTGGCGATACAGTACGGTCGGAAGAAAATTAACTATGATCTTTCGTATTCATCTCGCAAGACGTTGGCAATTGACGTACATCCTGATTTGTCTGTCATCGTAATGGCTCCCAAAGATACAGACGATTCCGCTGTCGAGGAAAAGATGCACAAACGGGCGTCTTGGATCGTGCAGCAGCAAAGGTTCTTTGAGAACTATCTTCCATCTATTCCACCCCGCCGATACGTCAGTGGTGAGTCGCACCGATACTTGGGACGGCAGTATCGGCTGCGGGTTCACAAGGGCGACAAGGAATCAGTCAAAATGGCACGAGGGCAGATCAATGTCTACCTGACTGACTTATCCAAGAAGGGGCGCATCAAGACGCTTGTTGTAGGATGGTTTCGCCAGCGTGCAGAAGTTGTGTTTCGAGAGTTATTCGATGCGATGGCTACAAAAGCCGAGCGTCACGGCATCTCTGTGGACAACTTCGAAATTCGTCGGATGAAGAACCGTTGGGGCAGTTGTACAAATGAGGGTCGAATCCTGCTAAATCCCGACCTCATCATCGCTCCGAAGATGTGCATCGAGTATGTGATCGTCCACGAACTCTGTCACCTTCAGGAATATAATCATAGCCCAAAGTTCTACCACTTATTGAAGAAGCTCATGCCGGAATGGGAAAAGCGGAGAGAGCGGTTGAATTCTTGTGTGGTGGAGTAATTAGTCATACCGAGGAACTTGTCTTATGACATCGACTAAAGACGAATATGAAATAAAAGGCAAAGATGCCGAGGGTAAAGGGGTCTTCACGGACAAAGGATTTACTGTGAAGGCAGATTCGCTTGCACGACGAGAAATCGTTCCCTCTGCACAGTCCACTGTCCCATCAGTTCACCAGCGGCTCATTTCTGAAGGTGTGCTGGAGGAACAGGGCGATCATCTTCGATTTGTCAAAGATCATTTGTTCGATTCGCCAAGTGGTGCTGCTGCCGCTGTCTTAGGTCGATCTGCAAATGGTTGGAAAGAATGGAAGCGGGCTGATGGGCAATCTCTGAGCAAGGTCAAGAGAGTTACAAGGAACGAAGAGTCCCCACTACTTAATGAAGCGAACCGTAACCAAATCATTGAACGTCATCAGCAGCTTGAGGATGAGGGAAAACTCAGAACCAAACAGCAACTCGAAAAAGAATTTGTTCTGTTTAGAGAACAATTCGGCCCATCGGTCTTGAAAGGGCTTGATGGTGAATCACTTTTGACCTTGATACACGACCACAGTAATAAAGATAGCCTCGTTTACTGGCTCGAATTCAAGAACGACGACGAATTTGAGACTCGAAATTTCGGTAGTATTGCAGGTGGGAGCGCACTAAAATATCGAATCTTCCGCCGCAAGGAGACCGGGAATTGGCAAGCAGGTAGCAAACAGGGAAATCGCCCTGAAGACATCTCAGTTGAAGAAGCAATCGCTTATGCTCGTGACCATCGTGACCAGTTAATCACGGGTTGTGAACTGCTCGAAGCGTTGCCTTCAAATGCAACGGACGATGATTATGCAGAACTCCAAGACCAGATGGACGAGTTTGCCCCAGACGTGAGCCGTTTGGCATGGGGACACAAATACTTCAGTCTGTTATTCCCAGAAAAGCTCGACGATTACCATAGTCCAGACTATCAACGCTTTCACCTCTTGAAACTACTTCAATTGCCCCCAGAAGGCACAGGAAGGTACATCTGTGCTGGATACTTCGTCGCTGCTGCCAACGAAGTTGGTCTCAGCATGAATCACTTCACATCTACCCTGAATTCTGTTCATGGTGGATTGCATCGCTACTGGCGGATCGGCACCTCGTCAGGAAAGAATGGCAAGAGTTACTGGCAGATGATGCGTGACCGCAGTTGCGTGGCCGTGGGATGGTCAAAGGTGGGGGACCTTTCGTGGGTCGAAGCTAAAAAGGAGTCACGCAAGAAGCTAAAGGAACTCTTAAAGAATATTTACCCAAAACCCCCTACGACCATTGGAGGTATATGCTCCAAACTCGTTCAGTTTACTGCTGAGATTGCCGAGGGTGACATTGTTCTTGCGGCAGATGGAATGACCATCCTTGGTATCGGTCGTGTTGTTGGGGGATATGAATTCAATGCTGAGTTTGAATTTCCCCACCAAAGGCAGGTAGAGTGGCTGTCCATTGGTAATTGGCAAATGCCTGAATCTAGTGAGGGCCTTCGATCGACTGTTCGAGAACTTAGGAGATATAATGACAATCTGCTGGCTATTGAACAACGGATTCAATCACTTGAACCACCTGAATTTGACAACAGCGAAGACTCTCAAACGAAGAAGCCAATTCGCCTTTCAGGAATTCCCGGTCGCATTCATTCAGTATTGGATCGCAAAGGGCAAGTGATTCTCTACGGGCCTCCCGGCACCGGCAAAACCTATTGGGCTGAAAAGACGGCGAATGACCTTGCAGCCATCTCTTCGTTTGGAAAGCTGTTCGAATCTCTTAGTGAGATAGAGAGGAAGACCGTGTTAGGTGACGGACAGAAATCTGGGCTGGTACGTCTCTGCTGCTTCCATCCCGCCTATGGGTACGAAGATTTTCTTGAGGGATACCGACCCGAGACCATTGATGGTCAGGTTTCCTTCAAGCTTAGAGATGGGGTATTTAAGGGCATGTGCCGAGATGCCACTGACTCTCCCGAACACAATTTCTACATGATCATAGATGAGATCAATCGAGGTGACATTCCACGGATTTTTGGTGAGCTACTCACGACACTGGAAAAAGACAAACGTAGTAAGCGGATTGTTTTGCCTGTAAGCCAAGAAGTATTTTCCGTACCTCGAAATGTATTCCTGATAGGTACGATGAATACAGCAGATCGGTCGATTTCATTGCTTGATGCAGCCCTTCGTCGCCGGTTTGGTTTCGTTGAGATGATGCCTGACGGGAAAGTTCTCAAAGACTCTGCTGTTTCAGGAATTCCGTTGAGAGCTTGGTTCGATGCGTTGAATACCCGGATTCGGGAGCATGTTGGGCGTGACGCTAGAAACCTCCAGATTGGACACTCCTATTTGATGCAAGGAGGAAGTCCACTGAAGGACTTTGCTTCCCTTAAGCGTGCATTCCGAGACGACATCATTCCTCTTTTAGAAGAATACTGCTACGAGGACTACACAACACTCGCCACGATTCTTGGGGACCAGTTTGTAGATACTACTGAACAGCGAATCTGCCATGAGTTATTTGATGATGGCCAAGAGAGCGACCTCATCCAAGCACTGCTGTCACCTTGCCCTGAAATCTCTGCCTCTTCCGAAGCAGTGTCTTCGGAAGAATCGACTTTGGACCCAGATGATTCAGAAGCAGATGAAGACGAGGAAGAGGAAACAGGCGATGAGTGAGGATATTGTATCAATCACGCTTTCTGAATGGGAAACACGTTCACCTGCAACATGTGATGAACTTTCCGGTTTGTTTCTGGAAAGTTCACCCAGTAGTCAGCGAGTAGCTGACGCTCTCAATACAAGCCGTATGCTACGAGTCACTGAGTTGAAAAACGGACTGGATGTATCGTCCTTCTCTCACGTTGGACGAGTTCGCATTGGCAACTTGAACATCACGATCGTTCCAAAATTGAAGGCGGCATCTTTACTCAGATTACTGCGCTACGCCTACGGATTTCGGCGTCTGGAACTGATCTCCGACTCCACACACCTAGTTGACCATTGTGGTTTTGAAGACCTCCTCATCAGCCAGCTAAACGCTGAAGCTCAGGAACTCATTTCCCGAGGATTGCAACGAGCATACGTTCGAAAAGATGAACGACTGGCTTCACCCCGAGGACGCATCAACATCGACCGTCTGGCCTTGGACGGTGGAACAGCAACGGCCACGCTACCATGTCAGCATTTCCCCCGTCTTGAAGACACACTGCTAAATCGTACCTTACTCGCCGGTTTACGACTTGCAGGATCGATGGCAAGCATCCTCGACCTTCGCCGTGAATCGAGACGCTTGGCATCACAGATGGAAGAGAAAATATCACGAATCAATCTCGACGCCACGATACTCGATCAAGCTGCCAGAAGCCTTACTCGCCTTTCGACTGCTTACGTCCCGGCATTATCAATCATTCGGCTCTTGGTTGAATCGCAAGGGATTGTCTTGGAAGGTCGAGCCCTGACAACGACACTACCGGGGTTCCTGTTTGACATGAACAGATTCTTTCAATCTCTTCTGTCTCGATTTCTAAAGGAGAACTTGGTGGATTACTCCGTTCGGGATGAACACGGTCTCAAGGGGATGATGCGGTACAATCCGAAGCACAATCCAAAGCGAAGACAATCGCCTACACCGAGGCCAGACTATGCCATATTGCGACAAGGAAATCTTGTGTCGCTCTTGGATGCCAAGTACCGAGACCTCTGGGAGAAGTCGCTCCCACGAGAGATGCTTTACCAGCTTATTGTCTATGCAATTAGCCATCGACAGCAACTACAGAGCAGCATTCTTTACCCTACAACAAATCCGATAGCCAAGGAAGCACGGATCGATGTGAGTGATCCCGTTTACGGCAAGCATCTTGGGCAAGTTTGTTTGCGACCAGTCAATCTGACGGAGATTGAAGAACTTGTGTCGTCGAATACGGCAGTTGCTCGAAGAGAGAGGGAAGGATTGGCGAAGCGATTGGCATTCGGGACAGTTGCTGGAATCTCTACCTAAAGATGCGAAGTAGGGGACCTGAAGAGCAAGACCGCTGAGGAGCGGCGACGGTTAACAGAGTTGCAGGTTACAGTATCAGATGAAATCGAATTGATAAATGGTTTGCGTTTCCAGAACTTATTTATCCTCACTTACAATCTTCCGATATCGTTTTGTGGTTACACGAATATATTGAATTGAATCTGCCTTCATTCTATTCAGATTATCCGACTATCATGGTCTCCACTCAATACGATTACAGCAGCCCCCTTCTATTCATTAAGGTCTTGACCATTCCCGCCATAGTACAATGCTCTTTAGATTGCTCTCACCAAAATTATCATTGGAGATTGGCGTGTAAAGCGGACCCACTTTGGCGCGGAAATGGGACCCACCTGGGGTTGGGTTAACCACGTGGGGTAACGTGGTGGTCAGTATGCCAAAGTGTGGAAGCGACTCAGGCTTTTTTGCGAGGTGGCTTCTTTTGTTTCATCGACTCTTTGAACCGATAGCTTTCACCATTCATCTCAAATATTTCACAATGGTGCGTTAATCGATCCAAAAGTGCTGCCGTCATCCGTTCGCCCTGAAAGATCTGGCCCCAGTCGCTGAAGGCGAGGTTGCTGGTGATCAGCAGACTTCGTCTTTCATAACGATCAGCAAACACCTGGAACAGTAGTTCCGCACCAGCACGGCTGAAAGACAGATAACCCAGCTCGTCGACAATCAGCAGATCGAGCTTGTCGAGCCTGTTCAGGAGACGCTCCAGACTGTATTGCTGTTGCGCGGTTTCCAGTTGATTGACGAGTGCCGCAGCGGTGAAGAATTTCGTTCGGATTCCTTCACGACAGGCGGCCAGGCCCAGTGCAATCGCCAGATGGGTTTTGCCCGTTCCCGGCTGACCAAGCAGACAGAGATTGGTATGTTGCCGGACCCATTCACCACGGGCCAGCTCCAACACCTTCTGTTTGTTGACTGATTTCATGGCCGCGAAGTCGTAATCTTCCAGCCCTTTTTCCACTGGGAACTGAGCCTGTTTGATCCGGCTGGTCAGCGCATTCGTGGACCGTGCCGCCACTTCCAGTTCAGTCAACTGCAGCAGATATTGCTCGAACGTCTGATTTGAGTTGGCCGCTTCGTGGGCCAACTTCTCGAACTCCGCATTCATGGCCGGTAACCTTAACTGCTTGAGATTGCTCTGCAGCAGTAGATTCGGATCGTTTTTCTTCTGTATTGTTTGTGGGGGCACGATGATCTCCTTGTGTTGACGTAGAAAGAAACAAATCAAAATGGTTCAGGCTCGGACAGGGAACCTGTACCGACAAGACCTCCGGACGACTCAATTCTTCTTTGCTCAGAGTTGCCGGAGAGAAATCAGGCTGATTGCGGGCATGCGCGGTACTGCGTTTGACCCGGCGAATGATCCGGTCGGCATCCGCTCCTTCGGGGCCACGCAACTGTTCGATGGTTTTCTGGACGCGCTGGACTGGATGTGCGGACAATAGCTGTAGCACTCGTACATATTGTTTTGCTCCCGCACATAAGCCATGCCGGTTTTCCAGCCGTTCGCGAAGTTCGTCAAACACCGGCGGTAGCTTCCACTGACGGTAGACGTTGGAATGATCTAACGCAGCCGGTCGCCGCCCCAAAGCTGCGAGGTAATGCAACGGGTTAAGAATCTGACACCCTTTCTCATAGCTTCTTTGATGGGTTGCCACCACAGTTCCCTTAAAGACCATTTCCACACGGTCAACGTAACCTTTGACGCTCACCGTCTGAAACGCACACTGTCGCGGCACGCTGTAATCCACGTTCTCAAACCGGGCGAACTGATACTTGTTGACCTTTACTTCCCGGCGGATGCACGGATCAAAGCGGTGCCTGGGCAACCCGGCGGCGTTTTGTTTGTCCTGTTCCAATCGTGTGCCGATGGTTTCTGTCTTACCACTACTGAGACGCTGCTGTTCCTGGAGGCAGCATTGCCGAAGATAGTTGTTGAGTTCCTCGAAATCTTCCATCTTGGGAACCGGAGTCGACCATTTCCGCTGCAACGTCTTCACGCGATTCTCAACGACCGGTTTTTCGTTCCCGCTGGCCGGCAGGCAGAACAGTGGTTCAAAGACATAATGACTTGCCAGGGCTGCATAACGTTGGTTGATTTTGCGACTCCGCCCGCTGAGCACCGCGTCGGCTACCGTTTTCGGGTTGTCCCACCAGACTTCTTTGGGAACGCGATCAAAATACTCGAACGCCTGCACCATGCCTTCCAGAATCGCTTCGGTCCGTTCCGTCGGTAGAGCGATCACAAAGGGGGCGTTGGAATACGACCAGACCAGAATCAACACTGAAACCCGTCGTCGTCCGTCGGGAAAATCGACATAAATCTTGCCGAAGTCGGCTTCCAGCCGTTGGCCCGGTTGGTGATCAAGCGGGATGAATGTTTCACGTTTATTGGTTCGGTGCTTCCGCACGAATCGACAAACTGCATCGTAACCGCCGAGATAGCCGTGCTCGTCCCGCAGTCGCTCAAAGATTCGTTGTGCTGTGTGCCGCTGTTTGGGTGGTTGCGATTCATCATCGGCGAGAATCTGTCGGATGGTCTCATGGAAGGGGCCCAGTCGGGGAGCCGCCTGAGTCTGGCGCTGCGAATATTGTTGCGGTTGCCCTGCACCGTGTAATACTTCGCGGATCTTTCGCCGTGAATGATGAAATGTCCGAGCGATTTCCCGGATGCTCATCCCGTCGCGATGAGCACGCCGTATACGTCCGTAATCGTCCACCGTAAGCATCCTTCACCCCGAAACTGAAGGTCAAAAGCCTCCAGTATCAGGAACTTGCTACGATGGGTCCATTTTACGCGCCAATAACTCCCCCAAAGTGGGTCCGCTTTGCACGCCAATCTCCATATCATTACTGTACTTGTCGATTACTGTGTGTTTTTGTACAAATGGAATCTTACGGGGTCAATACAGCAAAATCGGGTGTTCCATAAAGTTTGAGAAATCAGAACAATCTCCATTTGAAGATGACAGTCCCAGACTGTAATACAAGATGGGGCAATGTTTTTTCGCTAAAGTCCTCGACTTAATGATAGTGGTGATGAAAAATTGAGATTAAACATGAACGATAAAATGTTACACAACAACTCACATCTACCATCTCACAAACAATTCGATTGCATCATTCTCGAAGTTGCCGGATTTGGCAGACCATACGAAGTCTAAGGTGAAGACATGATTCCATTTGATTCAAAATGGTCCGATGTTGAGGCTCTCATCCGGGTTGCGATCTCCGAATTGAAGGGTGATGAAATACTGTTTCGCATACATGCGAATGAGCGGTCGATCACTCACCGGCTAGCTGTCTGCCTTGAGAAGCATTTCGTTGGCTGGAATGTGGACTGCGAATATAGCCGAATCGGAGAAGATTCAAGCAACTATAAACGGCTTCTATTGCCATCGGCGGAGAATGTAACTCACTTCGACATGAATGGGAGTCGAGTCTATCCCGACATCGTGATTCACCATCGAGGCCAGAATGCGACAAGCGATAATCTCCTCGTTATCGAAGCGAAAACAGTATGGAGCCAAGTGCCTGATGAGCAAGATATCAGAAAGCTGAAAGCATTTACCGGAGAGTACCCGGTGAACCAGTTCATAAAATACAGGTTCGGCCTGTTTCTGAAGTTCGATGAGAGCGGCGAAGCGGAGGAGTTTCAACTGTTCGACTCGAATTTGAAAGATTTCAGAGAATGATGGGCATGGACGAAGTGCGATACAAAGCCGACATCACAGCAGGAGCAGATGGTTGTTTTGGGCAGTATGAACCTCTCCGAGTCCCTCCAAGTCGCCCACGATACAGGAGCGAAACGTCTCTTACTCCCGATGGCGAGCGTGGGAGACATTCCGATCATTCCCAACGAACTGTTCGCCAAATTTCAAACAAGCTTTTACTCAGACCCATGTGACGTAGCGTTCAAGGCGTTGGGAGTGGAGTAAGCGACAAAGAACTTCCATGCAACAGATTGCATTATTCCCAAAATGAATTCATGGAATATCGAACAATGATAACACAACGAGAAAGCATCATATCTGTTTTAGATTGCTTACTCAATCTAGGGACTGGAGCCGAGGAAGATACACTGGAGTTTGCAAACATGAAGCACGATGCTCTAGTGACTAAGCTAGTCAACTACCTCAATACTCACCGCCACTTTCTGGGACATTGTCATATTGAGGTAGGACAAGCTCTGAACGACAAGGGCGTCGATGTCATTTTGACCACAAAAGACTGCAAAGTGGGCTTCCAAGTAAAGAGCCATTTTGATGTCACAGAGGATGACTTTGCATCCAAGGTCAAGCGTCAGTTTGCCGAAGCTCTATCACACGGTCTCGACCACTACTATATCTTGATATGCTCAGCCATGATAAAAAAGGACAAGAAGGACTTTAGGCAACGAGTTACGCACTTGCTGAATGAGATACGACTTTTTAGAGGCGTCAATTATAATGCCTTCAGCCCTCTTGTAACCATTCAGTATTTTAGATCACCTATCGTCATTACGAGGGATGAATTGCTGAGTAGAAAGGCTATCAGTGATGATTGTCTTCATGAGTATGAGAAGGGATACGAACATCTCCCCGAAGTCAATTCCGCTGAGATTATCACTACCCAGAAACGTTTTGATGAAGCATATGGCGACGATTGGTTCGATATTGAAGGTGGTACGGAGGCTTGGCAAGAACTGCAACGCCTGATTATGCAGGCTGAAGCAGATCAGTTTACTACCTGTTTCTGGCCCACACTTCCTCCTGATACAAAGCAGAAACGAGCCGATTTAATTTTTTCTATCCAGATGACCCTTGAAGCATGTCGGAAATGCAAGTCGTGGGGAGAAAGGAGTGAATACAAGCTGCCTCAGTGGTTAGATCAGATTGATGAGTCTATGATTCCATACACATCTTTACCCAATCTTCTACGACTAAATGAGAATGTAAAGCAGAATTTGGAAGTTCATCAGTGCTTTGATGATGGACGGCCCCGTACTCGCCCAGATCAAGGAAATGAGTCATCGCATGTTGGATGGCGAGAGGGCGATACCCCCATCATTGATATCTAGCCATCGACTCGATGTTGGATTATATATTTTCGCTGTCCCACAGATAATTGGAAACCTAGATACAAATTCATCCTTCGAGACTACGGGGTTCCTGATAACGAATGGGCTTGCAAAAACAGGCGGATTAAGTTCCGGCAAAATCCATAGAGAGTGAGCATGAATGTACAACAGCGATTACGACCACAGCAAAAAAGCAGGAAATGAAGGCGATGTCATCAAACATGTGTTTTTGCTCAATCGAATAGACGATTTGATTAGAGAGTCCAAGGATGTTGCTGAGCCGTTTTGGTACATAGACTCTCATTCCGCTAGACCATACCATCGACTACACCCACAGGGCAAATGGACTCATGGTATTGGCAAGCTGCACAAAACAGCAGACACGGCTCCAGAACTACTTGCAGAGTATCTTTCGTTCTGTTTTTATGAAGAAGATTTACCTCGACTGAGTAAAACTGCGTTTACAGGAATGGGAGCACGTCTCTATTTAGGCTCTTCTGCACTCGTTTCTCGGCGGTTCAGCAAGTTGGCAAGCAAGCAAGACTTTCAGATGACGCTGTTTGACATCGACGCAAACGTTTGCGATTCCCTGTTTGAATATTATAAGAGTAAGTTCATTCACCCTTTAGTTTTAAGACCAGATGGTTATCAGCCAGAAATCGCCAAGCAGCTATCCTCGATCTGGAAAGCATTAGATTCGAACCGACAATTGATTATTGCAGCGAGTTGTTATGATTACTTTGAGAAACTCATGGATCAGCAAGGGGACACCGTTCCAAGTTTTGTATTTATTGACCCACATAGACTTGGCAAGGAACGAGAGGAGATTCAATCAATTTTGGCAAGCTGCAAAAATATGAGGAGTCCATTTTTATGTTGGACACCGCTCACTTCAGTTATGATTAAAGGATTGTCGAATGCCTCATGGTCATGGGAGCAGAACGAGAAAGAGGACGAAATCAAGTTCAATACTTTTTGCAAAAATAATGATTTTCGGATCGCATGGTTTGGTTGGGGTAGCGTTAGCGGAGCATCGCAAAACACCTACGGTTGCCAACTTGTATTTGATTCTGAATACAGTATTTCCGAATTAAAAGAAAAATGTAACTTAATTCAATCAGCATGTAATGGCGCAGGCATTCATGTAAAAAATGGAGAATTTCGAGTTAGATGCTGGCCTGATCAAAAAGATAAAGAATAATGATTCATACAATACCACCTGTAACTCTTCTATTCAAAATCATTGAGTTTGGGACAACTTTACAATGAGTTACGGAGCTTCTGGTTATTGAGACAACGCACAGCGATAATTATATTTGGATTCTACTGAAAAATATTTATCGGTGGCTTCACAGCCAGTTGTGCAGATGGTTTTTTCTACACAGTTCTCATAAGGATATAAAAATGCTTTCCGGCTACCTCTCTTATACGATCCAGATAAAACAATACCACTCGCTCTTGCTGCCGGAATTTTCCATCGCAGCTTCCGATTATCCAGCGGTGGATCGTGTTGAAATTTCATCTACGGATAAATGGAAAATCTCCGTGAAGGTTTTATTCAAGCAAATTGGCTCAATTGAAGAAGCTAATAGCATAGGAAGCGTTATCGCCTCACAGGTAGCTGACCGCCTTTCGTTTGAGTACAAGTTATCTGCTGATGATCCAATTAAAGGGGATGATGCATTTGAAGAACGTGATTCGGATGGGATTGCGCATGCGGTAATAATGAACCACTTGTCGTTCGCAATGGCAGGACATGATACTCGCTCAGTCGAGGCTTCAGAAGTTCCTCAACTCCAATCAACACTTGAATCCGCTCCGCCAAACCGAGACCCATACATCTCGCAGTTTCGATGGATCATGCGGCAGGAAGACCCAGTTGCTCGATTCATGCACATGTACAAGATTTTGCTTTCGCTAGAAGGTGGGCCAAGACACAATCAAGGACCGGTGGATTCATTTATACAAGCTGAAGAATCGACCGTAGAAATGGTTCATAATTCACTTCTCAATCGACAAGAAACAATTTATACTCGCCTACGAAATGAGGTCGGACACGAAATTGCAGGTACGACACCAGCTACGACTCGACAAGGCATGGAACAGCATATTGACAAGCTGGCTGATCATGTGAAGACAGCAATCTCCAAATTGACCTAAATACATGAATTTCATTGTGAGCTACATACTGCTGGTTACGCCAAGTTGATTCTAAAAGAGTCACATTAGAAATGAACGAATTTCAGCGACAACTTTACGAACAGCTATTGAACGGCGAACCGATATCATCGGCCACGAGCAGATTCACACGGACCATGGAGCAGTTCGTTATCGATTACGGTTGGTGGTACGATCCTTCACCGTTGCCGGATGGCTTTGAAAGTGGTAAGGCACAGCAATGTCACAAGAACGCATATATGCTTTCTGCGAAACACAACGAACTCATTTACTGTGAGGGCTTTGCTCTCTCCAAGGATAGTCTATTACCGACTCTCCATTCGTGGGTTACTGATGGCCAAGGGCGAGCCCTAGACAACACATGGCAAGAACCCGGAATTGCCTACGCTGGTGTGCCTTTCAAGTATTTGTTCGTCACAAAGACGACTTTCCAGAATGGTGCCTCGATCAGTCTTCTTGACGACTGGCAGAACAATCATCCGTTGCGAGGAGAACTTGGGGATCTACCCGATGAATGGTATGAACGAGCGGGAGAAGGATTGACCAAGATTTTATCGTGATTCTACCGGCAACCCAAGTTTGATCGAAATAATCTCCGGGTTGAAGAAAAAAATTAGAAATTTATTCGTCACGTAACTTAGTCAAGCAATAATTTTATTTCATTTTGGCACAGAACGTATTGGCGTCCCTAGCCAACACATCCTTTCTACCTTCCTAAAGTGCTTCAAACCAAGTACAAGTTACGTCAAATTAAAAAATATCTCGATGAAGGGAGAGACAAATAGTTATTGTAAACTAGAGCGATGAAGATAAAATTCTTTTGATCCTTACGTTAGTTCGATCCAATCTTCGGATCGGCGTTGAGGGGTATATGAAAAAGGAGATAACAGAATGGCATTACGATCTAATCGCCAGCTTTCAAAAGAATATCATATCGCTAAACAGCTTTTGGACGCTGGATGGAGTGGTACTTTTGGTCAGCTTGCAGTTGCCCTCGGAAGGACAACACGCTCAGCACTGCTGGCAGTTCGACTAACACGCTCGTACCATCGTCGACATCCCGCATGGAATTCGACTGCGGTTTACCGACAGCCATGAACGACGAAGTATGACAGCCCACCAGCCTTACAAAGCTGGCGGGCTGTCATTTGATACAAAGAGTTCAAAAGTTCTTGAGTTTGATACACCAGTTATTGCCTGTAACCCCCTGCAATTCGCCAATCGTCCAAAGCAGAAATCTCACTGCCGTCAGACTCGTGACCATGTATGCCAAAAAGTGCATCGTCTCGGCAAAGATCATAAAGATTGCCAGCACATATTTTGAGGTCGTTTTGAACTGATTCATATTTGAACCTGCTTGAACGCATCAACGAACGTCTCTGAATTCTGTGCCCCAGCCAATGTCAATTTCTGGTCGATGATGAAGAAAGGAACTCCATCGACCTCATACCTTTTAGACATTTCTGTGGCGTTTGCAATTACATCCATTCCTTCATCAGAGTCCAGCATGGCTTCCGCAGCCTGTCTGTCCAAACCTACTTCAGCCACCACGTTAATAAGTGTCTGGCGATTACCAATATCCTGACCTTCCGTAAAATAAGCCCTGAACAGTGCCTCAACGACGGCATCCTGACAGCCACTTTGATCAGCAAGCCAGATGAGCCTGTGGGCATCGATAGTATTGGGTGTTTGATCAATCTTGTCGAAGGCGAAATGAATTCCTTCAGCTTCTCCAACGGCAATAACTTTGGCATCCAGTTCCATTGACCGTTCCCAGCTTCCAAATTTTCTGGTGCGATATTCCTTTCGACTGATCCCTTCCTTTGGCATCGTGGGGTTCAGTTGGAACGGATGCCATTGCACACTGACTTGCAAATCGGCAGCATCAATGGCTTTCTCAAGTCGCCGTTTGCCAATGTAGCACCACGGGCAGATGACATCTGAAATCACATCTACTGACAATTTCATTTTATTTCACTTATTTTCTATAAAAGTCGATCCAGTTTACCGTAATGTACCCAGATCAAAATCCTTCCTCAAGCCAATGCACCCGTTGGCAGAAAGAGTCTTCTGCCTCGATCCAATCTATATCATCCACAATTGGTTCATCGTCAGGGTCAACGATGTTCTCAAGACTTCTATATAACCCCCATGCCTCTTCTCGTGCGATGGAAACATCAACAACGATAACCGTTTCGCTTACCTCTTTACCGTACATTTCATTAAATTGACCATGGAGGAGATCGACTTCCAAGTTGCAAAAGAGCGTGTCCGCTTCTTCCCGAGTAAGGGATAAAATTGTACTTGGTAACTTAATGGTGACATTCTCCCCATCGAATTCACATATGTCTTGTTCTTCTGTTTGAGTCATGGGCCACATCCTTTCTTGTTTTACCTACATTAAAAGAGTCTCGTTGCGTCATTTTTTTCATCAGCCAGAGCACATTTTTTCAAATTCGTGACAATTATTTCCGAGAGCCCGAGAAATTTCCGAAATCCTGACGAGCTTCGGCTTTAGGTCATGATCGTCGCCAAGATGGTCGGGAAGCTCTCCCTGCCAAACGCAATGACATGGACGGCAAACAAGTGAGACAGCAGCAGAATTGTAGAAGCCCCAACTGTAGGACCAGTGATGAGTGTCGGTGCCGGGATTTCCACAAACCACGCACCTTCCACCATCACGCTCGAACACGAACCAGCGTAGTTGTTGCCATCGTCTCGAATTCAAAAGATAATTATGATACACACAATTATTTATGCTTGGACGGACGTTTTTTTGTTGATGTCATAGATTGTGACTGGTGCTGTTAATAAAGGAGGCTTCCGATTTGTAATCTGTTCGGAAACGGGCGGAATGCGCAGCCCTTGTAGGACTGTTGCTCACGTTAATAATCGTCCATGTACTGGTATTGCTTCGTAAGGCAGAGCACCGCATTGCTCATTGTAGTTTGCAGATGGAGTCCTATATTTTCCAGACCTACTCTGCGAGGTCTGCACAGGACCATCGCTCATTCTATAACAGACTGGGCGGCATCGAGGGCGTAACACAGATGAGGCTGGATCAAAAACATAGATCACAGAATCAACGCATCAATACGAAGGACTGACGCTTGGTCTTGGGCAGATCATAAGAGACGGCAGACACCCTACTCGCTTGCAGATGGACTCTCACCAAGAGGAGACGGAAGTATTGCAGAGAAACGCAGGACTGCGGTGCGGGGGTCGTAGGGGGCGTGCCGCCCCCTACATCAGCAGCCTCAGCGAGCGACCTTTCCTGCGTTCGTTCAAACTTAGGTAAGAGGTTTGTTCGTTTACACTGTTGGTAAAGAAACTTTATTGTGACGCCTTTTCTGAAAAAACTTTGTAAAAAGAGGATGATTCTGTTTCAAAACGGGAAGCGAGGGGGATAGATACTGAAACCCCCGATCCTCAAAGGAGACGATTATGAGCGAACAATTCGCAAACAAAAAATACATTCAAATGTTCTTTACAACCAAAATCTGCCCACTGTCATACACAGACTATCTGTCCTATTGCTACCGATGCTATCAGGACCGGTTCAACGTGATACCTACATATCGCCGCATTGCCAAAGCGACTGGCGTAAAAGAAGAAACTGTTTCTGCGGCGACAGCAAGACTTCAGAAAGTTAATCTACTGGCGGCGGATGCTGCCGTCATCTCACCCTGTCCTAATCTGGATTGGTTTCAGCAATGCGATGCGTTGCTGGAAAAATTCGGAGACGATCACTTTTCACTATGGTTCCGCAACTGGCGGTGCTTCGTCAGACGCCCCGGTTTCGACAACCCACTCCGAGTATCGGACGTGCTCGTGTACAGCGTCATCCTCAATTCCGCTGTCAAGAATTGGAAACCGCTGCACGGATGGAGCAAGGAGTATTTGGCATTAGTCACACGAACGAGTCCCGAAACGGTGAGCAAGTCACTTGATCGGCTGGAAAAACTTGGGTTCTTCTCGGTATTGGATGGAATGCGATTCAAACTGTACAAATTGCGAGAAAGTCAACTTAAGTGTTTCTCCGACAAAGTAGTGCATTCTGGTGTGGCATCACCTGACCCTGATGAATTTGTGGATGAGTTTGCCCCGGCGAGCCAAGTTTTGGAGCAAAGCGAGAAAGCCAATCAAGAATTCATCGACTGGCTCAAGAGATGGCCGATTTCGGACAAGGACAAAGATCGAGTCTACTATACTGTGTATCGACACTCTGAATGGCCGCATGGCTGGCAGGACAAGGCCGTGAAACTCGTCGGAAAAATAATGGAACATAATCAGTGTTGAATCTGACGGAATTCAGTCGAGGGCACATAATGATTGGTGTGTTCCTTCGATTGATAAGATGTGACCAAGATGTTCTCCGCAAGTGTCGATTTGGAATGACTCCCCGCACAAGAAATGAGACCTGCCCACAGTCGTTCAAATAGTGATGCGCCACTGTTGCGCACCTGCGTTTCGAACTCAAAAACACGGTATTTAACTTGTGTACCTCGTTTCCTGCCTGCTTCTTTTATGGCTGCGGAAATTGATCTATTGTGCCCACTCTGCGTTCGGTAATAAGCTTCATCGAGACAATAGTAATGAGCTTAATAGGCAATTCTCACTTTCTCACCTTTAGTAAAGTGAGAAAGTGAGAATGTAGGTTCGTTATTATTTTAGTCTGTTCAGAAACGCTAGATCGAATTCATTATCATGCCACTACCCCTTTTCCCTCGGTCACTACTCGATGACGTGCGATCTTAATCGCCTTGGCATCGATGTCGCATCCTATGAATTTCCGATTCCTGATAATCGCAGCGGCAACAGCATTGGTTCCACTCCCCATTTGAGGATCGCAGATCACATCTCCCGGATTCGACAGCTTCTCTACTAATTCAAGTGCCGCAGGAAGGGATTGCTGCCAGTCATGATAATCTTTTTCTTTAGTGTTGTTGAGAGTGTCTCGAATCGGCAGCGTTATTCCAGAGCGTTTTCCGAAGACAACGATGGGTCTCCACTGCTCAACGACTTTCTGTGTGAAGCTCAACTGTGTTTCTTCAAAGAACAGACTAATCGTCCAAACGTACTTCAGATGATTCATCAATTCGTTACAGAAGTACGGTAAGGTGGACGTTCCGATATAGCTAACAAAGAGTCCATCTGGTTTGAGCCATGTCTTTGCCAACTTCCCAAGGTCAAACCAGTCTTGGCGTGATGCCATTGTCCAAACAACGTCAGTCAGAATTAGATCAACTGATTCTGGTTCGATCTCCAGATTTCGAAAATCACAGCAGGTTATGCTGTGACTTGTAGGAAGTTTACGTACCTGCTTCACACTGGCGAGAGCACGTTTCCTCCGAGCAACCGCAGAAAACCGTTTTGGTCGCCGAATGAGTCCACTCACAGCATCACCGGATTCCTTGATGTCTGGGATCACGCTATCGTATTCTTTTCTGCTCTTAACGATCAGACGAGAGCCAGTCCGCTTGCCAACCTTTCGCTTGACGCCATCCGTGCCAATAGTTGCTTCGACTTTTGGTAACTTGTGCGTTTGCACAAGTTTCTTTCGGCGACGATTCACGGTGGAGCGGTCCACGCCAAACAATTCAGAAATCTTCTCATCGCAGAATTCAGGATGAGCGATGAGATAAATTTCGATCAGCGTATTTCGCTGCGGTCGTGTGAGATGGAGTGGCCGACGCCACATGTTCAACTCGATGGCAAGTGCTTTCTTTTCAATCTCCGAAAGACCATCACGAACATCCGCACCTTTATACCAATCAATACCGAGTTCTTCACAGATGTCTCGTCGCTCATGACCATCAATGACGTGGTGATCGGCGTCCAGCACAATCGAATTCTTCAAGCCGACCGCTTCAATTGATGCACGCAAATCTTGACGTTCGGTCAGTGTCGCTCTTGGGAAAATTCTGAATGGGTCATTTGATTTCATGGTAAACGACCCTCCTTTTTCAATTCGGAGACTCGACGATAGAATGCCGCTTGACTTTTTCCAATCCGCTCCTTCCAATTATTAATTCGTTCAGATGGCTCCTCGAAGTTCAGGTAAATATCCAAAGCAATTCGCCGTTCCGCCTCGACTTGCTCCTCACGGCTTAGATCAATTGTCGGATGCTGAAGTTCTACGAGTTGCTGTTCGAGGTTGCTGACGATGAGGTCTTTCCAATGCGTCTCGGACCCTCCCATCTCATAAAGCTGAAAGTCCTTAATCGCTTTGTCAACGAAAAGCCTGACTGTCGGTCGAATGTCCCTCAACTTACACTCATTGACGAGAAACCGGCAAACAGTCTGGCAATTCTTCGCCGCAACTCCTCCCACACCTTTCGAGGCCAACATTTCAAGCAATGCGATGATCTGCTCATCTTTCGGCTCGAAATTGATAACAAAAACTCGGTCATTCAAAGCACTCAAAATCTCATTGTGGTGTCCCTTCAACGGTAAATTAGAGATACAGATGATGCCACCGGTGAAATCGACGACAACATCACCCTTCGCAGTTTTATAGCGAACATACCGACCCCCTGATTCATCGTGGCGACTTCCGAGAGCAGCCATCAACAGTTGAAGGGCGATGGGCTGATTAAAAATAGCTGACACATCGTCAAGAACGATTACTCGATCTCGATTCTCGCTGATCAAATCGAAAAGGCCAATTGGCGTTAGATGCCCATTGCTGTAAGCGTAGTTTACGGCGAGAGTGTCAAGCGTAGAGCAGACGGTATGTGTTTTCGATGTTCCGGCACGACCATGGAGGTACATACCGTTATAGGTTCCATTCACGACTCCTCGTACCCGGTCTTTAACGACCTTGATCTGACTCATCAGTTTGTCGTATTCATGTTTATTTTTCATCTATATCCTCCACTTCGGTTCCAAAAAAATAAGACCGTGGAACCACTGTGGTTCTCCGATCTCTACAAATTGTCTTGTCTCCGTTGTGGTTATTTGGCATTTTGTTTTCAGCGGGGTAGTCCGCTACTGATGTCACCCATCACCAGTTTGAATTCTTGGATTTGTGCCTCCTTTTCAGCTAGTGTCGTAAATTGTTTCACTGATTGCACTCTATTCTACGCACGGTTTTTTGGAACGTAAAGTAAATCCAAAATATTATCACAAAATAAATTATGTGAGCGATTGGTACACCTACGTTGTAAGAGACGGTATTGGGATTTACTAAACTTCTACTTTACGATCATTTTTTTCGTGCGTAGAATAAGGATGGCACGGGAGCCGTGTCATAAAACAACCACACCCACGGCGAATTAGAGTCTTCGGCGCAGATGTCTGCGGCGCAGGCATGATTTTCGTGGGTTTTTATTTCAACAACAAACAATAGGAGATAAAAATGCAACAAGTGACCGCCAAGCAATACAGGCAGGCTTTTGAAAATGTGGAACCGGGTTCGCAACTGGATCTGGTCTTGCATAAGTGGAAGGGTTTCTCGCATACAGTAAAGTTAAACGGAGCTTGGAAGCTGGAAGGGTTCATCACGTGGTTTCAGCAAAACTACGAAATTTTAAGGGCGATTGAGCCATCGCTTGAACCAACAATGCCGCCACAGTGTCTTGACCCGGAATCAATAGCACGATTATTTCGGATACCGGTTGAAGAATTGGCTCCGTGGTTGTCCGTGGAGCAAACCCGTGACGAAGGTTTTACCGATGAGGACCGAACTCAACTGTGTATCATCAAGAAACTCGTGGAGGGGCACATTGCATCTGGACGAACGGAAGAACTTGTCGAGGCGGTAACTTTGGGACACAGAGAGCTTCTTGAACAATTTACCAATGTGACTAACAAGGTTGAAGATGTACAAGGTGAATTAGGCCAACACAAAACAGTCAAGGAATGGTATTCACCGAAAGAGGTCGCTGAACTTTTAGGAAAAGTTCCGTTTACTGTGCAAGAGTGGTGTCGCCTTGGTCGGGTAAATGCTCGCAAACGTCCTACAGGACGTGGGGATGCAAAAGAGTGGGAGATTTCACGAGAAGAAGTTGATCGGATAACCAATCATGGATTATTGCCCCGATCCACCAAATACTAATTCTATAGCAGATCGACGTTGTTGTGGGAAAAGATGCCGATAGCGACGACGCATTTCCTCGGTCTGATGTCCCATCCATTCATCAATGACCCGTTGATCGACACCTGCTGATGCAAGATTCGATGCAAAGGAATGGCGAAAAACATGGAAGCCTCGAATCTTCGACCAATCAATTCGAGCGAGTGTCTCTTTGAAGTGGTACTGTGCTTTGTGTTTTGACATCCCGAGTTCGTCTTCATCTAAGCCAGCAGAAATTTCTTCAGGATCGTCACATATTGTGAATTGTCCTCCGGGATGGTTCTCGAACCAGCACTTCATTATGTCATAAAGGAGTGGTGTCATATCTACATGACGGAAGGTGATATTTCGGTTTTTAACTTTCTTCTTTTCACGAATCTTGACAATCTTCGTATCGAAATCGAAATCCTCGATTCTTGATCGGAGAATTTCGCTACGGCGAGCACCGGTATGAGCTACGAACACGAACATCGGGTAAATGAATGAGAATGTGTTTAAGCTACGAATACCATCAAGGATCTTGCAGATTTCTTCTTTCTTTAGAAACAAGGATTCCCACAGCCGCTTGACCTGTTCCTCGGTCAATCCATTTCTGCTGATCTTCCTATCAATCTCACCTTTTGTCATAAAGGGTAGTTTTTCGGAGCGTTTCGGGAGATTGACGCCTTTGGTCGGATTCGTCCCGACGACGTATCCTCGTTGTGCAGCCCAATTCCATATAAGCTTGAAAGTGGTCAATTCTTTTGTGATAGTTTCTGGACTTATCAAAACTCCATTCCACTTGTCTTTTGATCTCGATGCAACGTAACTTTGCATCGTAGCTGTCGTAAAGGACTGTATTGGAATCGAACCTCGAAGGTGTTTCAAAAATAGGGCTTGATGTCGTTTTTCGCCTTTGAGAGTGTCCTTCTCCTTGGCTCCCAGAGGCATTTCATCGTTGTAGATTCTAATAAGTTCGTTTAGAGAACTGACCTTTGGTTTAATTGGCCTTCCAAGTTGTTTACCATCCGAAAGAATGAAATATGCGGGATCGACATCGTTGGGCATTTCGATCCGACCTCTTTCGATCAGGAGAATCGTCTCCTCGATTCGACCTCGGAACGCCTCGGCTTCATACTCGTGCGGAGTTTTCAAGGAGCGGTTGAACGAGCGACCGGCATAACGAAAACGGATGAAGTAATTTCCTGATTTAGAGTCTCGACGCAAATGTGCCATTTTGTAATCCCGTATTTGGAGTTTTGTCCACACGAGAATTATTGACACAGCGTGAGTTGAAGACAATCGGCGCAAAACCAATACAAGACCAATGGTGCGCCGGATTTGCGCCAGTTTTTTATTTGATAAAAAAAGAGGTTCTCACCAGATTGATGAAAACCCCTTTAATCGTAGTACCGGAGGTGGGACTCGAACCCACACGGGGTTTACCCCCACTGGATTTTGAATCCAGCGCGTCTGCCGATTCCGCCACTCCGGCCTGAGATTAAGATTATATAGTCTAACGCTTTAAGGAATTCAATGGAAATGCACGAAAATATCGCATTCCCTGCATGGTCAGTGAATGAATGCCGATTTTAAACCGCCTGCGTGCTGTTTCAGGCAGCTTCGATGGCGGCGGTAGACAGCGGGAACTTGAGCGTGAACGCCGTTCCTTTTCCCACGGCGCTTTCCACACGAATGCGGCCGTTATGCGCTTCCATGACTTCTTTCGCCAGTGAAAGTCCTAAGCCGGTTCCACCCTGACCGTTTTCGTCGGCTTCTTTAGTGGTAAAGAACTGATCAAAAATATGATGCAGCCGCTCTGAGGGAATACCGGCACCACTGTCGCGCACGATGACTTCTGCCACATTGGCTTCTGCGTTCAGCCGAACCGCGAGATCGAGTCGACCGCCTGCAGGCATTGCCTGACGGGCATTGACAATCAGATTGACAAGCACCTGTTGAATCTGGTTCGGATTGAGCACAACTTCTGGTTGGGCCTCGAAATGAGTGTGCAGATTGACACGGTTCATGGAGAGGTCTTTTTCGACCAGAGCAATGACGCTTTTTACCAGCACGACCAGATCGACCGGTTCCTGACGGCTTTCACTGCCACGGGCATAGGAGAGCATCCCGGTTGTGATTTTTGCAGCACGCTGGCCCGCTGAAAGAATTTTGTTAAATGCTTTCTCGCGGCGTTCTTCTTCTTTGTGTCGCAAACCCAGTTTGGCGTAGTTGATGACTGTGGTCAGGATGTTATTGAACTCGTGGGTAATTGAAGAAGCCAATGCGCCTACAGAACTCATTTTCTGTGCATGAATTAGCTGTTTCTGGTAGTCTTCGATTTGGGATTCCAGATCTTTAACCCGCTGTTCCAGTGATTCGATGGTTTGATTTGACATGAACCGCTTGCATCCTTGCCTGGCGATTTTGTGACTTATAGAAACAGCGTCTCACCGCTGATTCTGGAATATTTACTGATAGTTAAGATATCGGCGTCTTGGATACAGGACTTCAGATAGTCCCGAGAGACGCGTTCAATGCGTTTGGAGAAATAGTCAGCAGGATCCTGTTACTGAAAATAGATAGCATTGTGCAACTGGGAGAGATGGGGCCTGATGCGGGAAAACCTGCGATTGCTGCAGCCTGAACGATCACAGTTCCATTTCTGAATAGAACTTTTAGTTCAAGTAATTATCGGCGTTCTTTAATAGGCTGTAAGTCATTAAAGTGGAGTAGGATCGAGACGAAATACCATGCAACTCAATTCAAAAGATCTACTTCATTCGATGTGAGTTTCGATCGTGTTTCTGCCAATGCTTCCAGCCGGGAAACAGGTTTTGTCAGACAACTTCTGCATAGCAACATGCTAACAGATCCATGTGGAACACTTTGTGAAAAGAACCCAGGTTGCCACAAAGGTGAATAAGATGTCGCCGAAAATGGTTGAGTCGAGGCGATTGAAAATTCAGGATCGATCAGCTGAACTATCAGAGACAGCGTAAACTGCTGGCGTTCCTGTAAACGCTAGAATCATGATCGACAAATATACACGGACTAAGCAGCGATCCGTTCTTCTGCTGGGCCCTGATCATCCTGCTGATCCTGGATTTGCTTTTTCCTCGCGGCGGTCTGAATGCGGTAAGCAATTTCTTTGGCGATGGCCTGGTTGAATGATACCTGAAACTGATGAAAGGAGAACTGGGCGGCACAACACCAGCCGATCACTGGCTGACAGCGTTGTGGTCTGAGTTCCAGTTCGCGGATCGCACTGGCGAGAGAAGATACGGTTTGTTCTTCAAAATAAATTCCACTCCCCAGGCCATTCTGTTCGAAACAGATGACAGACCGGGCAGCTTCGCAATCAGAGTAAATTACGACAGGAGTGCCACAGCTTTGTGCCTCGATGGATGAAAGATCGAAATCGACATCGCGAGGACAGATCACAGCTGAACAGAGGCGGTACTGATCCCGCAGTTGCTGGTCTTCCAGTGGGCCCAGGAGTTCAATGAGTGGATGATCCTGCAGATCCTGGGGAAGTTCCTCAGCAGAGATTCCTCCTATAGAGAGGCTTTGTTCCAGTTCCTGGCAGACATTCACGACAAGTTGATCGGATTCTGTCCACTGGCCATCGACAACCAGCAGATAAAATTCACTTCTCTGTTCAAATCCGGAGCAGAAGAAATCGGTATCAACGGGGGGCTTGACAAACGACGTGAATCGATCCCGATTCTGATTCAGGAGCGTTTTAGTGGGAACAACAAATTCCACTTCAGTCATACTGTTAATGAGCTGTTGATTGAGGGGGAGTTGATTGCTGGAACGGGGTTCCAGGTAACACATGTGTAACTGATGCTCTTTACATTTGATCGAGGCAGCTGCATCCAGGCTGGTACTGATAATCAAATCAGAGTCAATTGAGTTGATATCCCGCGCAGGAGAAAACCCAGTACCAAAACGGGCAATCGTAGCGGAACGAGGCCAGATCTGATTCAGTGCTTCCCAAATACAGTACTCGATACGAGTATGTGATACGCCGGTATGCACTAATGTGACACTCATTTTGTTTCCTCCTTGAAACGTTGAGGAGTCAGTATGGATTTCTGTCGCGATCAGACCAGCAGTGCGCTTGCCGGTGTTTCGGTATCGAATGATAAGATAGGAAGTCTGAAGGAAGATTAATCGACCATATCACCTTCGCCGATGATCTTGACAAATCTTAATATTCTGGTCAATGCGAATTTGTTCAGAAAGAGGCATCCGCTGAAATCGTATGAAAAATAGAATGATAACATTCTTTATTTTCTATCGCAGCACACAGGAGTCTCCATATTGACCAGTGGGGCAGATGGCTGCGGGAATGGCTTCAAAATCAGGAACGATCGCTCCCTGTTCCGCCTGATGGATCAGGGCGGCCATTTCCCAGGCCGTGACATAATAATATTTCCACTCTGGATGCCGTTCCGCTTCTGCGCGGAGTTCTGTATGAAAAGCTTCTGTTTCCGGTCCCAACAGGGTCTCTATATTGCCCGGTTTGGCCCCATGGGTATGTAGTTTGATGAAACTCCAGTCGGGACGCCCGGTAACGTGCACATCTGCGGCCAGCCAGTGATGTAATCGATTGACTGTCGCGGGACGTCCCGCGTGTAGATCGGAATTTTCAATACGAGGCAGCAGTCCCCATTTTCGTTGACTCCAGTCGAGTCTTAATGGTCCCTGAATCATCAGCAGGCTGTCTGGCGCAGGTGTCTGGCCGACCTGGGCATGAACCCCCTGATTCTGTGATTTTCGTTCTCCAGGGCGGTTTTTTGCATAGTAAATGCTGTTGATGATCTCAGTCTGAGTATTACTGGGTGCAGAGGGCATCGTCAGGTCAGCGTAACAGCCGGTTTCCAGCAGAATTTCAATCTCATTGTCAACACCACACCAACGACCATCGGGGCGCGAATTGCAGAGTGCCCAGTTTCCATGAATGAAGCTGTAGAGAATCTCGCCTGTCTGTGGATCTTTTCTCAGCAGGCCATGTCGGTCAAAGAGGGTCTGACGAAATTCGTTCATTTTCAGCCGCAAACCATCCGCTGTGTCGTGATCATGATGTAAATGGATTTCCACATCCCCGTAGCCGTGTTTACACAGGGAAGCCAGACGATCCAGATACTCGGGCGCATACTGGTCCTGCGGGTAGAAGAATGTATGTTGTGGCACCTGTCCCCGTGAATCGCTAAATCGAGAGAATCGAGCCGGGTATTCTTCACACCAGCGATCGACGCGGGCAATCGCTTCCGATTTTGTGGGGTTACCCCATTCCGGCTCAAAGTGGTCACAGACCGCAATGAAAATATGTCGGGGTTGAGCCGGGCTGAAGGAGATCTTCTGTTTCTGTTGTTTGGAAAAAAAGTAAGCGGGAAGCCAGTACTGCATGTTCCGAGCCCGGATGGCCAGACAGACTCCGACAGCCAGACCGAGCAGTAAGGTGAAGCAGATTGTGATACAGGTAAATAGTAACGGGGACATAATGGTTCAGCTTTTTATAAAGGGGAGTGTATCAGCAGTCAGCGTTTCAGAGTCGCTGACGACGGGATCCGTTTCCGGGATCTCCTGATCGTTGACTGGTACTGAAGCAGGCAGGCTGCGTTCGGTCCGTTCCCAGATTCCACTTTGTCTGGTAAAGATCCAGCGAAACAGACCGATCCCGAGAGCCAGATTCATCTGAACGAACATACCGGGAACGCGGCAGAGTTTCACCAGGCGGTTACCACCTTTCAGTTTCATACCAACTATTGCAGAAGTATAAAACAGTAACTGTACCGCGAGTGTTGCCTGATATAGCGGTTGATTTAATAAAATCAGATTGCTCAGAAATGCCAGAGCCATGAAGACGGGGCAGAACCAGCGCAACAGTTTGTGTGACCAGAAGGCGAAGGCGATCGAGCCATAACGGGGATTCAAAAGTCCTTTCAAATGTTTCAGACTCTGGAACGCTCCGGTGCCGATACGAATGCGTCGTTTAAATTCGGCCTGAACGGAAGTAGCTGTCTCCTCGACTGCGAATGCTGTCGCGTCGTAGATCAGACGTCGTCCTGCCAGATGAACCCGCATGCCAATCAGAAAATCATCGATAATGGTATCTGGGGGAATGGGCTGGTAGAGCGATTTTCTCAATGCATAGAGAGCACCATTGACGCCCAGTACTGCGCCGAGACGGGTCTCACAATGCTTGAGAAAATTTTCGTATTTCCAGTACAGGCCATCTACGTTTTTACCGGTTTCTGCATCTTCCAGTATGAGTTGCCCGCAGACGCAGCCTGTTGATTCATCTGGGAAATGTCGCACGAGCTGCTTGATACACTGTGGATCCATGTTGGTGTTCGCATCTGAAAAAACCAGAATCTCTCCCGAAGCCAGGGGAACACAATCATTCAGAACCGAAGCTTTACCGCGACGTTGTTCAAACTGGATCAAACGAATCTGATCATCGCCGTAGGAGTTGACAAGCTCTCCCGTCAGGTCTTCATTTCCATCACAGCCAATCAGGATTTCCAGTTTGGATGTGGGATAATCAAGCCTGGCAAGGTTATTGAGTCGTTCGAGAATCACGGCTTCTTCGCGATATGCGGCGATGATAATCGAAACCTTCGGCAGAGCATTTGTATCGAGTGGTTTCCGTTCTGCTTTGACTTGTTGTCTGGATGATTTACGTGCCAGAAACCAGATCACCAGAGGGTAACCTATATAGGAAAAACCGATCAGAAACAGGGAGGTCCAGAACAGGCTGGCGATCAGAAGTGGGTTCATGCGGATGATCCTTTCTGGAGCTGCTTGTAAGGTAATTCAGCCTGATTCACTTCGATCTGTTTTATCGGCTGATTGTCGTTGTGAACTTTGATTACCTGCGCGGGAATGCCCCCAACGGTTGTGTGTGGGGCAACATCTTTTACAACGACAGCATTTGCACCGACTTTGGAATGCGATCCCAGTTGGATACCACCGATGATCTTGGCTCCTGCGCCAATGAAAATATCGGAGCCGAGTTCAGGTGAAGTATTGCGTTCTGCACCGATGGTGACCTGGTGTTCGAGCTTGATGTCGTCACCCGCTTTGACTGAGCCGTTGATCACGATTCCCTGACTGTGGATGATCACAAACCGTCTTCCAAAACTGGCGCCTCGACCAATGATGCACTGGCAGAAGATGGCATTGCATTTATTGGAAATCATGGAAAGCGGAAACAGTTTCCATGAATCAGACCATTGCATCAGTCGATACCACAGCATTGCCATCGTGCCATCCGTCAGGCAGGTCTTCAACAGGCTGCGATAGGTGATGCTCCCGTAGCACCATTCTGATTTTGCTTTCAGGTCTTCCCAGAACTTCATATTCTGCTCACTTCGTATTTATTGTATTGAGATACGATACCTAATCGATCAGACTGTGCTGTTCACCAGTTGGTTCAACAGATCTGCCAGTTGTCCTGCCTGATATTCCCGCTTGAACTGAACGACCTGTTCCGGCTGGGAGATACAGGCATCATGTGTTTCTGTGAGTCGTTCTGTTAACCAGGTTGCCATCCCGGGAATATTGTCTGCACGAAAATTGGATGCGGGCCAGAAACTGCCAAGGATATCTGCTGTCTCACCAGAAGGGGTAATCGACAGGATTTCCCGTTTTATCGCCAGATACTCAAACAGTTTAGCTGGAACGACACGGTGGGCTCCTTCGACATCGCTCAGCAGCAAACAGAGGGCGTCTGCATTTGCCATTTTTTTCAACGCTTCGTGATGCGCACAGTAATCTTCCGTAATTAAGGTGCAGGCTGTCTGTTTGATTCGCTCCAATAGAGCCTGTTGTTCTGGCGTTTTTCTGCCTATGAACTGCAGTTCCAGATTTTCAAGGATCTCAGGCTGTACTTGATGGACGGCTTCAATTGCATGAATCAGTGGTTCGACTGTTGTCAGATTCCAAAGTGTACCCGTATAGACGATTCGAAATCGCTTCTGTGCAGTACGGGAATGCGGTTTTCGCAGAGGTTCATCCAGGTGATCAAAGTCATCCATATCGAAGCCGTTGTAGATGCATTTGCCAATGGCGTCTGTACCAAAATGGTGTGCGCGGTCGAGAAGTCTTTGGGTGCTGGCTTTGGTCGTGGCGACGATGGCATCAGCGTGTTTCATGACCGATTTCTGTAAAGGGGTCTGGATCAGATGCGAAATGCGGTCCTGCTGATGATTTTCCAGGTACTTGCTGCTCAGGTCCCATTCGTCCCTGAAATCTACGGCTAACGGCAGCCCTGTGATTCGTTTCAGTTTGCTGGCAAGAATCAGATTAGAGTAGGGGGGGGCAGTTGCGAGAATGGCATCGTGATGCATTTCTTTCAGCAGTATTTTTCCCGCTTTGAGTGCATTGGGATACCACAGGATTTGAGAATCGGGCTGGAGTAACAGCCCGGCACCTGACCGGGCAATCTTGCGGCAGGCCGACTTCACAGGAGACAGTAGACTGGTTGATTGAGTATTCTGATTTTTATTGGCCATATTCTTTTTAAGAGAATAATCCGGTTCCCAGGTCCGGGCTTTGACCAGATTCGTCTCTTCCGGAATATCGACCAGCAGGCTGTTGTCAAATACGGGGACAGAGGGATTGGCTGCCATCAGCACACTCACATCCCAGCCGAATTTGCGCAGATATTTAACGAATTTTACCGGACGTTGTACGCCGGCTCCACCGACCGGTGGAAAATGATAGCTGACGAGCAGCAGCCGTTTTCGTGATCCTTCCGGAAATGTATTATCCCGGGAATCAGAAGTGTCGGTCGGCCGAGTGATAATTGTGGACATGGTGTTGTTGTTCTTTCAATATTCTATCTCAGGCGCAAGCCTGCTTTGTTCGCGTTGAGTGCTGTGTTTTTTTTTCAAGCCAGTGGCTGACTGCCAGCGACTGAATACGGGTGTGCTGGCATTCTGAGAGCTGCCGGACCGCTTCAATTGCGTAAGGGTGGTTGTCATGCATCAGGCAGAAATTTCCAGAAACGGGCTGGTAGTTCTGACACCAGCTAATGATTTCAGAGTTGTCGCTCATTAAATAATCACGGGGGTCGGTATCCCAGAGGACCACCGTACGTCGTTGACGCCAGAGTCCCAGTAGTTTGCCGAGATTCAGTTTGCCTTTCGGCGGACGAACCAGATTCGCTTTCCTGCCGGTGATCTGCTCCAGGATCTGATCAGTCTGCTGAATTTCATCAAGAAAGTCTCGTGTGGATGTCTGTGCCGGCTCAGAATGAGTTAACGTATGATTGCCGAGCTCATGTCCTTCTGAGACGATCCGTTCAATCAGTTGAGGATATTTCCGAGCCTTCTCCCCGATGACAAAAAACGTGGCTTGTTGCTCATGTTTTTGCAGGACGTCCAGCAGTTGAGGGGTGATTTCCAGGTGAGGACCATCATCGAAAGTGAAGGCAATATTGATGAGTGGTTTACTGTGTGTATTGCCGCAGTTGGCGTCAGGGGCCGAATCACATTGATTGACATCGCCGTGAACTATATACAGTTTCCGCGGGATCACTGCAGGTATTGTATTCTTGACGAACTGACGAATAACATTCATGGCGGCTTTTTCAGATCTGTTGTTTTGTTTTTTTGTCTTTACGCTGATAAGACGATCGTGTTTTCTGCAGTCCGGTCAGGCCAGCTGTGTAACGTGTACTGCAGTCAGACAAAATCTGGCTGATCTGTAATGACGATTCATGCCATGACACAGGTTTAAAATCCCGACTTTCAGGCAGAGCCGTAGATTCCATCATTTCCGAAAGCACCACAGCCAGTTCACTCGAATTATCAGCAGTCACCAGTCGATCACAGTCAGGGTCTGCGATCTCGGGAATTCCACCCACACGGCTGGCTACAAACGGTTTACCGCAGGAAATCGATTCCAGGAGTACGTTGGGAATCCCTTCTGAGAGACTGGGTAAGGCGATGATATCGGCTGCACGGTACCAGTCCACCAGTCGGTGTTGCTGTTGTGATCCCTTTAACTGGAAGAACTTCCTTAATCCCTTTTGTTCTATTTTTTGTAATAATGCTGATTCCAGAGAACCATTACCTAAAACATAGCACGTAAATTGAGTGCCCACTTTACTTATTTTCTCACAGGCATTCAGAAGTACCGAGTGTCCTTTAACCGGTTCCAGGCGTCCGACACTGACAATGATTTTTCGGTCCAGGGGGAGTCCCAGACGCTCACGAGCGGTCCGTTGATCGCCGGGACTGAACAGTTCCCAATCAACGCCACGGTAGACTGTATGGATTTTCTCCGGATGAACCTGTAGATTTAAGACCGCATTCACGATGTCTTTGCTGACGGTGATCACACCATCTGCCTGCTGAAGCACGTTTTGAATGGCACGTTTTCTGTTCCGATTTTGTGTGAGCAGCAGCACGTCACTGCCTCCGGTCATGACAACGACGGGAATACCATGCTCACGTGCTGCTTTGACAGCAACTTCACCATCAGGGTGTAACCAGTAAGACAAGATAATGTCAGGTTGAAAACTCGAGATGGTTCGCTGCAGACTCTGGTGCAGAGACCATGACAAAAACTGTCCATAATGCTGGTGCAGTATCTTCGGCGGATAGTAGAACCGCGGATACTCCATACTGAGTTGGCCAGTATTTTCAAAGGGCATCCACTTTCGATCCATCCGCTTTCTGTTTTTGATGACATGCGAAGCTTCATCAATCCAGGAGACCGGTGTGATGACATGTACGCGATGTAATTGGGAGAGCGATTCAATCATGGAGCGGTTGAACGTACCTTTCCCGGGATGTAACGGGTTAGGAAACACATTAGAAAGGAATAAAATTTTCATGGCAGGCCTGACTTCAGTAGATGTTACTCGTGTTGTTTTGATCATTCGTTAGCGACTGCCCAGCTTCCGATACCGTGATAACTGACGCAATGCGGTATAGACGCCGGAAGATTTAAGGACCTTTCTGGAAAACTGGTCAATCCAGCAGGATGATTTCAGATAACGGAGTAAGCATTTATTCCTCAACGAAGAAGGAAACAGGAGTACCGATCGACTTTGCGTCATTTCGGAACTGTAGCGTTGTTTGTACTCCGCATCACCAGTTCCAAAATCAAAAGTACGGGGTGTGTCGGATTCAATCAGGTCTTCCAGGATCAGTAACAGCAAGGTTTCTCCGGGGGAAATGCTGGCATAATCCAGATCGAAACCAAATTCCAAATCGTGGTAAACACCTCGATGCTGGCTGCCTATCTTGAACGCAATCGGTTTGTTTTTATCCAGGATGAGATACGAACGTAATGAGCCATTCAAAGCCAGGAACATCATTTCTTCCAGCTCTTTGTCGTCGTTTTTAATTCGCAATCCCAGACGTTGTGTTTGCCAGGTATTCAGAGAGATCTGGTGTGCTGATTCGAGAAACTCCGCGACCTGATCAGGACGCGTCACGCGGACCAGTTGCAGCTCAGAATTATCGCGTAATAATTTGCGATGTTTTCGGCGCGATTTGGAACGAAACTTGTTCCAATACTCAATCGGATTCTCTGGAAACTGAATCAGACTTCGCGGCTGAAAACCGGTATGGGAATAGGCTAAACAATGATCAGAAAGATGTTTCAGTGATTGATTTAGAGGATCATCGATCAGAATATCTTCCAGTAATAAAAATCTGACTGCGTTTTCGCTACAGAAAGAGATCGTTGCTTCCAGCAGGAATTTATGGAATGCCTGGTCATGCTGATAGTCTTCTGACATCAGAAATCTCTGGCCGGACAGGATGTATCCGCCTATCTGTCGGGGGGGACCGATTCCACGCAGTATTTTTGTACTTAAAGATTTGGGAAGCAGGACCGCTGCTGCAACAGATTGATTACCTTTACGACATAGCATGAAGTGACCGCTCTTAGATGTATGCTCATTCTGCAGCAGGGGAGAGATACGGAGCACATGATCGGGATGCTGATTGAGTTCGGAATGAGGATCTTTTTGAAACAGTTCCACCCAACTCTGATACAGTACAGATAGTGAGTGGAAATGACCGGGATCCAAGGTGTAGAAGTCAACCTGCAGGGATTGAAAACCAGTGTCGTCCTGATCTTCTTTGATGGTCCAGCATGCTTCATGTTGTTTCTGTATCAGATTTGTCTGCATGGCGATTGACCTTTTACAGAAGTGTTTAAAATATCGAGATACAGGCTTTCGTAATCCTTGATCATGGTGCGGATATTGAAATGCTGTTCAACTCGTTTGCGTGCCTGTTGGCCGGTTTCTGTCCACTGACTTTGGTTCTGGCACATCTGAATCATAGCCGATGCCAGAGATACAGGATCTGCAGACGGAACCAGTAATCCCGTTGTCGGTTGTTGTACTATTTCAGGATTTCCACCAACATGAGTAGCAACGATTGGCAAGCCAACTGACATGGCTTCCAATAGAGTGAGAGAAATACCTTCCGTCAGAGACGAGGAAACATAAAATCCTGCCTGGCTGAGCAATTGAGGAACATCGCTGCGCTCTCCCAGAAATTGAACCTGTGATTCCAGTTTCAAATCAGCGGTGATCCTTTGGAGTCTGGCTCGTTCGGGGCCGTCTCCTACGATGAGGAGTCGAAATTCGGGAATCTCCTGTACTACCTGGTGAACTGCGTGTAGCATGGTCGCGAGATCTTTCTCGGGTGAGAGTCGAGAAACGGTAATCGCGGTCAGTTTTTCAGCAGGGCCGGTAAAGACAAACCGGTCGACATCAATGCCATTCCAGATGCGAGTCACTTTTTTGTCATTCAGCCAGCCGATTTTCTTACAGCGCAAACTGGTGTCGTCTGAGACGGAGACAACGCGGTCAGCAAATCGACTGGCAATGGCAAATTGCATCCGTTCACTGAAAGTCTCTCCAAAACGTCTGCCGTGGCGAGTTTGAATCGTTACGGGAATCCGGGAACGATAAGCGGCCAGGCTGCCATAAAAGTGGGGGTAGGCATTGTGTGTATGCAACAGATCGTAGTCCCTCTGGTTCAGGAAGTCAGATAACTGCCTGATCTTATCGAGTTTACCTCGCGCTGTCAGAGGAAACTGTATGACCGGACATCCCATCTGTTGAATTTCTTCCGCCGGGGTTCCTGTTTCTCCCAGCGCAATAAACTCCAGTTCAAACTGGTCTCGATTATGATAGCGGGCAAAATCGACCAGCAGGCGTTCCAGACCTCCCGTGCACAGCGTCAGGCTTAAGTGGCAGACGCGCAACCGTTTACCTGAAGGCACATCCCGGTTTGCAATGTCGACTGTATTAATGGCTTCGATTGTACTCATCATGTTCTATCCATTGAGTCAAATTATTCCTGATCTGATTTGCGAATCAGGTTCATGGTATGTTTGATTTTTCTTAATGCATTGAGTGCAGTAAACTTCCAGCGGGGACGCTGGATGTGAGCCCAGGTCAGGTAACTGTGGTGCGTACTCATTTTCTGTTTGTGGTGACTGTTGCCTGCGAGAAAATCATAGGCATCAAATCCGCGCTGGAAGCATTCTTCGATACACAGGTAATCTGTGATTACTCCCGGACTGAGTTTACCGCGATATTCAGCAGAACCACCCTGGTAACAGAGCACACGATTCCGATCGATCAGGACCTGGACACAACCAATGACTTCGTCTTCAATCTTGACGCGAAACAGTCCCATCTGACCGGTGGGAATCATTTTCTGGATCAGCGCTTGATGAAAGCGGGTAAATCGTTCACTGGCATAGGAGCCGGGTTGACCTTCTTTCTGCCAGCGGGTCTGATGCAAACAGACCAGGTCTGCGAAAATGGATTCTGCCTGTTCAATGGTTTCTGCCCATTCCGTTGTCAGGTTTCCGTATGTCTTCATGTTCTTGCGTAAGTTTTTCCGGGTGGAATAGCCAAAACCGGAAATTACATCCCGTTTTTCTTCACGAATCAATTCCAGATCGAAATAGCGACTTTCAATTTTTCGGACTGATGTTTCCGGAATTGAGAGGTCCCATTCTTCGAGCTCGGCACTGGCGAAGCCATCAAAGTACAGGGAATCCCATGTCTGGTTATCGGAAAGCAGTTCAACCAGTGCATTCATGAATGCTGACTGGTCGGCGGGTTGAATTAATAGCGAGTTGTATTCCACACAGACACTGTCTGCTGCTGGTTCTCCAGCAGTTCCCAGGTGCAGGGTCTGAATGGGAAGCGGACCATCAAACTGTTCGACACCCTCAGTTAAGAGGCAGATACCACAGGGAGTGTTATTCCGAGAGGCAATCACAAAAGAATAGGGTTGCAGATCGCCATACTGTTCGATCCAGGTTTCTGTCCAGACTGAGGAACACATCAGTGGAACGGCGTCAAATTGTGCTTCCAGGGTTTGCCAGATTTGCAGGCAGTCCTGTGTCTGGTCTTTGTCACGTATATGCAGAGTCAGCGTATCGGAGCCGGATGTTCGAGCTTCAGTATTCTGGTTGATTTCTTGATCAGGGCAATTGATAGTGGTCATGTTAATGCTCATCGTATTTTAAATATCTAAAGGACTAAGAATTAATCGATTCAGGAACAGAGCGGTGTAGCAGCAAAGTCCCTTTTTCAATGATCAGCCAGGTGCCCAGCAGAAAGGCACCCCCTCCGGCGGCAACGCCCACCAGAATGGTCCAGGAATTACGAATTTCAAAAAAGTGTGGTAAGAAGTAGGAATAGCCCAACAGCACCAGCAGTGGTGCCAGGCTGGGAGCAATCGCTGTTCGCAGCAGTTGACCGGTAGTGATATTCAGTTTCTTCATCGCATAAGGCAGGGTGATTCCCAGCTCTGCAACAATAATCGGGATTGCCGTTCCCAATGCGACGCCGATGAGACCCAGTGACTGGATCAGAATCAACGACAAGATCAGATTGGCTACAGCTTCACTGATATAAATCAGAGAAGGAACTTTGACATGTCCCATTCCGTACAGAACCGAACGGAACGTTGTAACCGGTAAGGCAACGATGCGGGCTCCCAGTAAAATCATCAGAATGACATGGCTTTCCGGGTATCCCGTTCCGATCCAGGTATTGATCAGGGTGGTACCATAGAAGCAGACGCCGATAAAAAATCCGGTGACGAGCAGAAAGGAGAGTGAAACACCATTCAGGACCAGTTTCTGCAATGCACGAAGATCTCCATGGGCGTGTAGTTCTCCTGCGCGAGGCATAAAGACTTTTCCGATTTGTGCAATTGGCATGTTGATAAATTGAGTGAGTCGCAGCGCGATGTAGTAGGGGACGATCATGGCTGGACTGAAAAAGATTCCGATCAGAATCGAATCGGTTGCTTCAATCAGTGTCCAGGCAATGGCATCGATAAATGCGAAGCCGCTGAATGAGCCACACTCTTTGAGGATGCTCCAGTCCAGGTACTTACGACCAATGCGAAACGTCTTGACCTGGCGGAATGCAAAATAACACTGACCGATATTTTCAACGATAGTGACTGTGAAGAAAATCAGGGCAATGGTCAGCAGCCCCCATTCCGCTTTCAGGAACATCAATGTCAGCGCCAGTCGCAGCAGAGCACCGGTCAGATTAACGCCGCGCTCAATGTCAAACCGTTGGATGCCCATCAGGATACCACCAAACACACTGCCTGCCATGCCGACAAAAACATTCAGTCCCAGAATCAGAATGACCATCCTGATTTCGTATAAGGAGATTGTGCCCCAGTCGCTTAAGTGGGGTGCCAGCCAGGCGATGATTCCTGCCGTTAATAAGGCCAGACTGCCCATTCCCAGGTAGATGACAAAAATTACATTGGATACATGATTCAGACGATCCCAGTCCTGCCTGGCATGATAGTGTGCAACGTAGCGGCTGATCGTCTGACCAAACCCCAGGTAGAGGAGACCAGAATATCCGGCAATGGCATTGATAAAGATCCAGCTACCGTACTGTGCATCCCCGAGGATATGCAGGACGTAAGGCATCAGGAATACGCCGATTACCAGACTCACTCCATGACTGAGCCATGTCGCACATAAATTTGTTTTGACTGATCGACGTTGATTCATCGTTTTACTTTCAGTGTACTACCACTGCATGAAATATTAATGGGCAAAAATACGTACAAAAATAAGGAACGCAATGAGCATTCCCATGCTCACTCCGATCAGATAAATCACATGTTGTTTATTCCAGTAGACCAGTGGAGTCGGCCTGGCCAGGCTGGCTCCTGCCAGATTGAGATACGCTGCGCAAACTCCGACCACCATGTATGTGGGAACAACATAGCAGCGCGATAACGACATCATCCCGCCACACCAGGCTGCCAGGATCGCCGAAACATAGGGTAAGAGCCGTTCCAGTTCCCGACTACGGAAAATGGGTCTACCGAGACTCTTACTTTGAAATTGTGCCAGGCGATACAAACCCAGGGCAGCAAAGAAAAAGCAGCCGATGAAAAATGTACCTCCAAACAGACCCAGTTCGGTAAAAGCGTGCACGAACGAGTTATGGGCTGCCAATCCTGCCAGATCGGAATACTGCCCTTCGCCGATACCAAACAGCAGGTCCGGAGATTTGAGAGCCGAAAGGCCTTCCCGCCACAATAGAATTCGGTCATGTCCGGTACCGGAATTCAGGTCAATGTTTCCCTGTCGACCAGCCAGAATGGTTACCCCGGCCATGCCAACCACAGCGCAGGCAATCGCTGCTTTTTTACCATACTTGGGTAAAACAAAAACCATGCCGGCAATTCCGAGTGTCAACAGTCCTCCGCGGGAACGGGTATAGATCAAGCCGATTCCCAGAATGATCATGCTGACGATCCACAAAAAACGCAGCGGGTTTGCTGCAGGATCATTAAAAAAGTACCAGCAGAGGATGCCTGTCGTCACGATCAATACGGACAGGTCGTTCGGATCCTGAAAGATCCCGGTACCTCGCATGCGGAACACACGAATTACTTCTCCTGCATCAGAAACTCCATCGCGGTCACTGACGTGTTTGATAAATTCAAAATCGAAAATTCCCACATAATCAATCACACACAGCAGGATCATGACAGACGATGAAATGGCAATCGTTTTCAAAAGGCCTTTTAATCGCTGAGGGGAGTCGATGATACAAATCAACAACAGATAATACATCAACGTTTTCAGGAACATGACGGTTGATGTGTGGATGCCATAGAAATACATGTGTGAAGCATGTGACATGGCAACGGCGACCAGGACTCCGATGACACACAGAGTAATCGGTTGCCGTTTTAACATCGGTAGTTTGACTGTTCGCTTGATTTGATCAAGGGATAAGAAAAATGATAACAGGATCAAGACTTCATAGATGGGCAGATTGGCTAGAGCGGGAATCAGCTCTGCCGGTCTCAGGAATAAGGTAACATTCACCAGCAGAAACAGGATATAAGCGTTTTTGGGGGCCGAAGAACCGCCCATAATCGAAAGCGGAACAGGTTGCCGCCTCCTCTGCGAACCGTTTCTGGAGCGCGCAGGTTGTTCCATGGCTGTTACAGGTGCTATAACAGTTTGTTGAACAGCTGCAGGATCAGAATAAGTTTCATTTGTCATAAATAATCGATAAAGCAGAAACACTTGAAGTCTGAAATGTGGGCCATTTCCGGATTTAACCCTTCAATAATCTCAGAATGCAGATTGATGCATTTTTAAAACGATAGTTCAGGAACCGGATGCGCGTGGTGGGAAATAAGTGTTTCTCGTCCATTCTCGACCAGAAATATTGTCATAACCGGCATGATGCATCACAGGGAAATGAGGCGAGTCGATTTGAGTTTAGAAGCCATCACACATGATCAATTGAATTGATTGCGTCTTCCCGTTATCTTCTCTGTCCTCGTGTATACGCTTAACATTGAGGTTTTCCGTTCAAGTATAGAGATGAGTGATGGCGACGCTGATTGAAATATCAAATGTGACAAAGAGTTATGGTGCTCAGGAACTTCTGAAAGAGGCATCGATTGCGCTCGCGGATGAGCAGAAAATTGGCTTCATTGGCCGAAACGGTGCCGGGAAATCCACTTTGTTGAGGATCCTGTTGGAAGAAGAATCGGTCGACAGTGGACAAATCGTCCGTCATCCTGATCTCCGGGTAGGCTATCTCAGGCAGCATGATCCGTTTCACGCTGGCGAAAGTGCACTGGATTTTCTAATGCGCGACAGTGGTCAACCCGACTGGCGTTGTGGTGCGGTTGCTGGTGAATTCGAATTGAAAGGCCGCTTTCTGAATGGTCCCGTCAAAGAACTTTCCGGTGGTTGGCAGACCCGGGTTAAACTGGCGGCTTTATTGCTGCATGACCCGAATTTTCTGATGCTGGACGAACCCACCAACTTTCTTGACCTGCGCACACAGCTGCTGTTGGAAGATTTTTTGAAAGATTACCGGGGCGCAGTGCTCGTCGTTTCTCACGATCGGACCTTCCTCAAGGCAATCTGTAATCAGACGCTGGAACTCAAACGGGGGAAACTGACCCTGTATAATGGGCATGTGGATCAGTATCTGGAGAATCAGGAAATCCTCAAAGAGCGTGATGAACGAACCAATGCGACGGTACTGGCAAAACGTCGTCAATTGGAAACTTTCATTGCAAAAAACAAGGCAGGCGCCAATACTGCTTCACAGGCACGCAGTAAAGAAAAACAGCTGGCGCGACTGACTCTGACCGAGATCGAGGGAGCAGAATCGACAGTCAACATCATCATTCCTCAAACAGAGAAGCGACAGGGAATTGCATTAATCTGCGATGATCTGGCAATCGGTTATCCCAAGAACCGTGTTGCCGACAATATTAATCTGGAGATTGAGCATGGTTCACGGGCGGCGATTGTAGGCGATAACGGACAGGGAAAAACGACCTTCCTGCGCTCCATTACCGGTTCGCTCAAACCATTAGACGGCAGTCTTAAATGGGGCTATCACTGTAATGTCGCCTGTTACGCACAGCATGTCTATACGTCATTGCCCCCGGAGCAGACGATTCGTGACTACCTGGAATTAGAGTCGGCTCCCGGGACGACGAATCAGCAGATTCTGGCGGTCGCAGGCAGCTTCCTGTTCAAGGAACAGGCTTTGGATAAACCCATTAAAGTTCTCAGTGGGGGTGAGCGGGCGCGTTTGTGTCTGGCGGGAATTCTGCTGGGCAACTACTCCATATTGATTCTGGACGAACCAGGTAACCATCTCGATGTCGAAACAGTGGAAGCCTTAGGAAATGCGTTGGTGAAATTTCAGGGGACGGTGATATTCACCAGCCACGATCGCCACTTTATGAGTAAAGTGGCCACCGATGTCATTGAAGTGGTAAACGGTACGGTGAAAAGCTATGAAGGCGATTACGACGCCTATCTTTATCGTGTGAAGAAAGAAGTGGCTGAGGGACACCGCGAGCAGAATCAGGCTTCGATTGCCAAACAGGAAGAAAAAAATGTGGCACCTCGCGAAAAAGGTCTGGGCGGTAAAATCAAAAACGCCCGGAAAGAACTTTCTGCTATCGAACGCAAAATAGCCCAACTCGATGAGCAGCGGAACGAGATCAACAAGAAATTCCTGAAAGCGACGAGCCCTGAACAGGCACAGGAACTCCATGATGAAATGCAGCCGCTGGTCGAAGAGATCGGAGAACTGGAAGTCCGCTGGATGGAACTTTATGAATTTCTGGAACAGTAAGCGAATGCGATCTCAGGTATTTTCAGGCGGCTTGCCATCAATCCAGGGACCAGCCAGTTTCTGATATTTAGGGGGAATGAGAATACTCCCCCTGTCACCTGCGTGCCAGCCTGCAACGTGCCGGGGCTTACTATGTGCTTTCGACATGGTTTCCCAGTCGTCAGCCCAGCTGGAGTTACCATTGTTGATTTTGAGAGATTCACGTTCGACCTGGAATACTTTCCCTTCACGATAACTGCGAACTGCAAGATTAACGACCATAATCGCCGCTGCCCCCAATTCCGGCGAATTGTTAACCAGCGAGGGATTTTCGGCTTTCACAGCAGCCAGGAAGTTTTCGAAGTGCAGTTGTGTCTGGTCGGGAACGCGCTCGGAGACGACTTCCTCCCGCTTTAATGTGCTGTCGAGTGTCACCTGTGGACGTTCGGGGATAAATTCATAAGCCTGCCGCTGCCCGAACACATTTTTGTCAAAGACAACCGTCCCATGGTGACCACGAATCAGATGTCGGATGGGGACTTCGCTGGAGATCATCGTGCTGGAAACCAGCCCCTGGACACCTTCATGGAAATCGGCAATAATCGAAGCTACATCGGTGACTTCCCGGTCATCATACTCCAAGAAAATTCCCCCACCGCCAACCACGCGCCCAGGATACATCAACCCGGTGGCTTTCAGCATGGCTGTGACACGATGCACGAACAGGTCGGAATACATTCCGTAGCCGAAAGGCCAGTAGCAGCGCCATTGTCCATAAGTTGCGCGGTCGAATGGCAAATCAGGAGCAAGACCCTCTTCGACACCCAGCCAGCGTTTCCAGTCGACAGTCCGGGGAGTCATTTCTTTGGTGATGACATTATGACGGGACATGCCTCCCAGAGAATTTCGAAACGATTCTGCCTGAAACTGGACGATTTTTCCGAGTTTGCCCTCATCGACGAGCGCGCGCACTTCATTCCAGATCGGCATGCTGGTGGACTGCACACCAACCTGGACGACCAGTCCCGATTTTTTCCAGGCGTCAACGACCTCCATGGCTTCCGAGATATGATGCGTCATCGGTTTTTCACAATAGACGTGTTTGCCTGCTTTTAGAGCATCCAGAACCTGTTTTGCATGCCAGTGATCAGGAGTTGCGATGCAGACGGCGTCGATCTCTTTATCATTCAGTAAGTCACGGTAGTCTTCGAAGGTTTTAGGAGTTTGTCCCGTCTCTTTTTTGATATAGTCCACTGCCTGATCGCGGTGCACCGCATAGACATCATTGATGCCGGTAATATCGAGATTCGCCCCTTTTTCATTGCGAAGTTTCACCAGTGTTTTCACGTGAGAACCGAATCCCCGTCGCCCTGGACCAATAATTCCGATGCGGAGCCGTTCATTTGACTGGTATGCTTTCGCGGGCGCGAGGGACGTCAACTGGCTGGCGGCGACGCTCACTGCCGCTGACTGTTTGAGAAATGTACGACGACTTTCTGGTTTCTCAGTCATGATTTTCCCCTGAGAGAAATTAATTACGAGGCTTAAAATTCTTTGATGCGAATATTTTTATACTCTACATGACTGCCATGTCCCAGCAGTCCAATATGCCCACGTTGATTCTTGAGTCCCGGGTGCCGGGCGCGCACCTGCTCGTCTTTGATATCAGCCAGATTGGTTTGTAGTACAGGTATCTCATTCACGATCACCGTGATTTTTGATCCGCGGCAGATGATTTCTTCGTGATTCCATTCACCAACCGGTTTCAGAGCGCCGCGTTTTGCTGGAATCACATCGTAAACCGAGCCGTGATATTGGGCTGGTTTCAGTTTTTTGGGATAGCCTTTATTGTCGAGGACCTGGATTTCCATACCTTCATAAGCGGGCTTTTGGTCTACCAGCGGACAGCGAACTGCAATCCCGTTGTTGGCAGCTTTCGTCAGTTTGAAATCAAATTTCAGGCTGAAGTCTGCGTATTCTTTTTCGGTAAACAGAAAACCTCCCCCGTCAGCAGGGCAGACCAGTTTCCCCTCTTTGACGTGGTAGCCTTTGCGATTGGCACGCTTGAGCGTCCAACCTGTTAAATCGCGCCCATTGAACAGAGGCTTATATGCAGCTTCTTGTTCTTCAACTTCTGATGCACAGGAGATCGGCAGGGTGTACTGTTTGAGCCACAGGTCATCGGTTTGCTTTAAGTGCTCCAGCAATTTCTCCGAGAGTTCTTTTCTCAGAGCCTGGTATTCCGGCTGGCAGGCCAGATTGACAACTTCATCTGGATCCTGTTTGAGATCATACAGCTCAACTTCATCTCGGAACAGGAATTTATGCACACTGCGCTGGCCGAGAACTGGTTCTTGCAGCTTCAAGGTTTCATTCCAGGTTGCCCTTGAAAGAGTGTCGATGGGTAACGGATACTTTGAACGCCATTCCAGGTTCCAGATCAGTTTGTAATCGCGGGTCCGCAGCGTCCGCATGGGATAATACATGGTGACCTCATGAAACACATGACTCAGGCAGACCTCATCCCAGTCGGGGGTATGTTCTTTTCCGACAGTTGGCAGGATACTGCGTCCGTGCAGCTTGTATTTCGGTCCCTTTGTATCCGTCCAGTCCAGTACAGTGGGAGTGATATCCAGCAGCGAAACCATCGCATCGGAGACGACTCCCCGTTCTGCCTCGGGTAGTATTGGATCACGGATAATGAAGGGAATACGCACTCCGGGGTCATAGTGATTAGCCATTGCCCCCGGTTCAGAGGAGCCATGGTCGCTGGTGAAAATGACGAGTGTGTTGTCTGCCTGACCCGCTGCTTCCAGCGCTTTCAAGACACAACCGATGCCTTCATCGAGATAACTGATCTGCTGGTAATAGCCGGCTAATCCTTCGCGAACTTCGGGACGGTCTGGCAGATACGAGGGGACTGAAATCTTTTGCGGGTCATAGTTCGTAAGCGACATCCCGGATTCTTTGACCTTAACGCCCCATTCCGGTTGTGTGCGTGAAGTGGGGTGTGGATCGTGATATCCCATCACCAGAAAAAAGGGTTTCTCGCTCTTCTGATTCAAAAATTCCGTTGCCAGATCTGCCATCTCTTTGACACGGTAGCCGCTGACTTTGGGTTGGAAATCGATAGTGGTGTCTTCCGGGAAGAGATGGTATTTCCCGATCATCGCCGTGCGATACTGGTTTTTATCCAGCAAGGCAAAAACTGTTTCGACTTTCGGTTTCAGTCGAAAATTATGGTCTCCATGAGGATGCCCATATTGCCCGTTAGCATGCACATGCAGGCCCGTGTAGAAGACGCCGCGCGAGGGCCCGCAGGAAGCAGTGGTTGCGAATGCATTTTGATAACGGGTTCCTTCTCGAGCCAACTGATCGATGTGTGGAGTTTTGACGACGGAATTTCCATAGCAGCCACAATCGTTCCAGTTCTGATTGTCAGAAAATAGAATCAGTACATTACGCTGCTCTGCCGCATCGAGTGGTGCTGTTGTCAGAGACAGGCTGAAAACGAGAGAAAGAAAACATAGAAAATGCCGCATACTTCAGTTCCTCTGGTTAAATCAGCTGGCTTGAAAATCTGGTATTCTTATTTTTCTGTTCCCGTTGCCTGATTGACGAGAATACGCAGACGCGCTTGGCCAGAGACTGGCTTACCCGCCAGTACATCTTCTTCTGTAAAGGTCGCCATCAGGATTTTCTTATCTCGCGTCCGTGCAAAATCATAGATGATGTAAATCGTACCATCATCGCTTTGAACTCCATCCGGATAAGAGACACCTGGCCGTTCATCCAGAAGTAAGCCTCCCTGCCATGTTTTTCCATCATCTTTTGAGAGAAACGCAGTCAAATCACGGCGGGATTTTTTGTCTGCGGGGTTATGTCGGACCATTAGCAGATTCCCCGATTTCAGACGCCGAATGAAAAACCGGGCATTCACATGCGGTATGTCAGAAGCTTTTCCCTCCGACCAGGTCTTTCCCCCGTCAGTGGAACTGGATTCACCAATTCCATAGCGGGTTCTGACCAGTGTCCAGAGACTGTTGTCTTTGCGTTCCACAACCATGTGTTCGTCAAATGTTCGTTCGGGTACATCCGTTTGTCCGAGCAGCTGAAATGATTTTCCCTGGTCTTTTGAAATGAAAATATTTCCGCCACGTTCTTTGGGCAGATCAAAACGGTGTTCAATGGATTCTTTAGCGGGCTGTTTCCAGATCGCAACCGGCAACAACCAGTCTCCGTTTGAAAGAACGGTAGGCTTATTCATCATGATGCCGTTACACAGGCGGCGGGGTTCTGTCCATTTCGGGTTTTCCTGATCGGAATCATCAGAAGTAATCGCCCAGACACCACTGCGGCCATCCCACCAGCGATAGGATTGAGCCCAGAAGACCCACATGCGACCACTGGGATCATGCCAGATTGCCGGGTCATACGCACGGACGGGACCGGGAGGATCAATCACCAGTTTGGGACCCGACCATGTTTTACCATCATCACCACTGGTGACGAGAACCACATAGTTCAGTTCACCTTCACCCGTTCCACCGGCATACCAGAGTGCCCACAGGCGTCCGTTGGCAGCGCGTGACAGACCGGGGATCCCCTGGAACATGCGTGTGTCATCTGCATATTCTTTGCCAGGATTTGTATTGATGGGAGGGGGAACGAGTGCCGGATCATTCTGGTCCGATTTTTCCCCAGCCTGGTTGAATGAAGTGAAGAGCAGAAGTGTGAGCAGAAAAGAAACAGGTCGAAGCAATGAGCACACGGTGGGGCCTCTCTGTTGCAGGTATAATCAGGAATATTAGGTTTGCTGGTCTCTATTGTCTGATATCATGCTAACAAAATGCCATACCGGGAGCGAGTATTTCAGATCAACAAACAGAAATATGAAATGATTTGCCTGTTCCGAAAGAGGACCGGCTTCGATGCCTTAAACTGTGTCTGGACAGACAGTCATTTCTGACCTAGACTGTGTCCAGTTTTACTGTAGCGTCTTCAAGGCCATTTGGACCGAGTATAATAGATCGAGAGACGCTTTCGTTAAATGTGATGCGATCTAGAGTATTGGCAGCTGAAAAGCTATTTTCCCATGAATCTGATCTCATAACTATATAATCAATCAGAAGCAGTTGAGGAACTCAATGGACCTGACCGAATTTATCATTTTACTGGTCGTGGCTGGGCTCTGTGGCAGTATTGCCAGAGGATTGGCGGGTAGTACGCGCGGCGGCTGTCTGGTTTCCATCGCGTTGGGATTTATCGGTGCGCTTCTAGGCAGTAAATTAGCCATGCTGCTGGGGCTGCCAGAAATCTTCTCTTTAAATCTGGGGGGCAGAAATTATCCCATCGTCTGGTCGATCATTGGTGCAGCGCTGTTTTGTGCGGTTCTGGGACTGCTCTCAGGCAGACGCCGCCTGTAATACTGTTTGATCCTGATCTTCGCACGAGAGACTCCTGTCGCAGGTATTGCAGAAATCAACTGAGTTGAACATACTATGCCGGTGTCTCCAGGATACCCGACTTTCAGAGTCGGGTTTTTTTATAGCAGTGTGATCGGAAGTATCGCGGTATGTCTCTGTTGAGTATTAATCAAGTCTCCTTTACGTGGAGTGGACCTCCGCTGCTGGATGAAATCAGCCTGGAAATTTATGCGGGCGAACGCATTGGTCTGCTGGGGCGAAATGGTGCGGGGAAATCGACGCTCATGAAGATGATCGCCGGTGAGTTAGACCCCGATGATGGACAAATCAAACGGGATAAAGATGTGCGGATTGCCCGGTTGATCCAGGAAGTGCCAGGAGGCGACACAGGAAGAATTCACGATTATGTGGCCGAGGCAGCTGCGCCGTTCTTTGAACATGACTGGGAGACCGAACACGCTGTCGAGCGGATTCTCTCCCGAATGGACCTTAACGGCGATGATAATTTCGAATCGTTGTCTTCAGGTATGAAGCGACGCGTGCTCCTGGCAGCTTCGATTGTGCAATCCCCCGATATTCTTCTGTTGGATGAACCGACTAACCACCTGGATATTCCGGCGATCAAGTGGCTGGAACAGTTTCTACAGTCGTACGAAGGAACCCTGCTGTTCGTGACCCACGACCGGGTGTTTTTGCAGGCACTGGCAACGCGTATCATCGAAATTGATCGCGGGAAGATCTATGACTGGACCTGCGATTATGACACGTTCCTCAAACGCAAAGAAGCTTTTCTGGAAGCCGAGGAAAAACAGAATGCGCTGTTTGACAAAAAGCTGGCAGAGGAAGAAGTCTGGATCCGGCAGGGGATTAAAGCACGTCGCACGCGCAATGAAGGTCGCGTACGAGCATTGAAAAAAATGCGTGAAGAACGCAGCGAGCGAAGAAATCGGGTGGGCAATGTCAATATGCAGGTTGCGACTGCAGATCGCTCTGGCCAGCTGGTGATCGAGGCGAAGGATGTCACATTCTCGTATGACGATGAACCGGTGATTCAAAACCTGACAACCCTGATCTCACGTGGAGACAAGATTGGAATTATCGGTCGCAATGGAGCCGGCAAAACGACACTGTTGAAGCTGTTGCTTGGGGAACTGAAGCCGGATTCGGGGACCATTCGCCAGGGGACCAATCTGGAAATTCTCTACTTTGATCAGTTACGCGAACAGATTGAAGAAGAAAAAACAGTGATTGAAAATGTCGGCGAAGGGCAGCAGACACTCACGATTAATGGCCAGCCTAGAAATATTTATGGATATCTGCAGGACTTTCTGTTTACACCGGAACGGGCACGTCGACCGGCCCGCTATCTTTCGGGGGGAGAACGAAATCGCCTGTTGCTGGCGAAGCTGTTTACCAGGCCGACCAATCTGATGGTGCTGGACGAACCGACCAACGATCTGGATGCAGAGACTCTCGAACTCCTGGAAGAGCTGATTAGTAATCACCCCGGAACGCTTTTGCTGGTGAGCCATGATCGTGCCTTTCTCAATAATGTGGTGACGGCGACGCTGGTATTTGAAGAAGGAGGGCAGGTCAAGGAATACGCGGGCGGCTACGATGATTATATCTATCAGTCAGAAGCCAGTCAGGAATCGGATGATCAGAAAAATGCTGTAGAGACCAAACCGGAACCAAAAGTTGAAAAGTCGAAAGCAGCCAAACTGAGTTTTAAAGAAGAACGGGAACTGGAGCAGATGCCGCAGCGGATTGAAAAACTGGAACAGGAACAGGTCGCGTTGCAGAGCACGATGGGTTCTCCCGATTTTTTCAAACAGTCGACTGAAGTGATCGCTGAGGCGACGACACGCGTGGCAGCGATTCAGCAGGAACTGGAATCTTTACTCGAACGCTGGGAAGAACTGGAATCGCGGGTTTCTTAATCGAATTCCGTTTGAAAGGGTATTCATGCGCTTATTTGAAGGGACTCCGTTTGACCGACCTCTCCGTTGTGAGAAATGTGAGCAACTGGAAGAAGAGTGTATCTGCCCTCCCGAACCAGCGTTTCGCATTCCTCCCGAACAGCAGACTGCAAAGCTGTCTGTGGAAAAACGTAAAAAGGGCAAACGCGTTACCGTAGTTCGAGGTTTGCCTATTGAGGGAAATGACCTGCCTGAACTGCTGAAACAACTGAAAGACCGGTGTGGTGCCGGCGGCGCCCTGAAAGAGGATGAACTCGAAATTCAAGGCGACCAGTTGGACCGTGTACGGGAAGCACTGCAGCAAATGGGATTTAAGGTCAAAGGCTGAGTCTAGAGTGTATCACATTTCACCATAGCGTCTCTCAATCTGGTATGCCCGGTCCAAATGGACCGGGAGACGCTACAGTAAAATGGACACAGTCTAAACTTCTGGTGCGCTCTCGTAGGGGATTTCTACCGGATAAAAGTCCCTGTTTCTCCGCTGGTGGTTGAGTTTCGCGAAATCGTGTGTGTGGATGGCTTTCGCTTCCACGTTGAAAATGGAACCGGCAAACGGTTCAAAGCTGGCCCGGAAATGCGCTGACGATTTCACGGAAATATACTTCATCGATTCACAATCGATTCCCAGTGTTTTCGAGAAAGCAGGCCCAAAGGGTTGCTCACGAGCTGTCACAACCACCACGGAAACGCCGTCCTGTTGAATCCAGGCCGAAGGTCCCATGTTTCCGGTCAAGCCTGCATACATGGGGCCATCGTATTTGAATTTTCCTTCTGAAAGCGCTTTGACTTCTGCTTTCATTTTTACCGGAGGCCCCTGGATCGGGTCTGATTTACCACCGACTTCAGTTTCAATCTCACCTCCCACTCCTGCTTTTTGGGCCAGTGCGACTACGTCGGGATCGACAATATTCAGGATTAACGCTTGATCAAGTTTTTGATCCAGGAAAGTCTGCAGAATTTCAGTAGAGTCGCCGGCTGTGCCACCACCTGTATTGTCTGCATGATCGGCGAGGATGATCGGATATTTGCCGATCTCCTCTCCCTGTTTGATGGCCTCTTTGACTGTGAACGGCAGTTTGTACCAGCGACGACGGCGTTCCCAGATCCAGTTGCCAAATTCTTCTGCAGTTTTGTCAGCGAGTTCCTGATCATTGTCTGCGACGATAATCAGGGAAGGTCCCACATCGGGGACATCAGCCCATGGAAAACCTGTCGAGACCGTTACACCTAAGATGCCGGAACGCGTTTCGATTTCGTGTGCATAGTCCATGACTTCTTTCATGGGCATGTGTGCTGTTACCTGGCATGCGGTACTCCAGAACAAAGGGATCTGGCGAAGCGTCATGACCGGTTTCACTTCACCATTGATAATTTTTACGATGAGGTCGGCTGCTTCCTGTCCGCGTTCATTCATGTCGATGTGCGGGTATGTGTCGTAACCTAAAATTGCTGTTGCCTGCTCGACGCGGAGTTGGGAATGATTGCCGTGCATATCGGGTGTGACCAGGATCGGTCGTTCCGGGCCGATGTATTCCCTGACTTGAGAGATGAAGTGTCCGTCGCCATCCTCGATCCCATCTATGACCATTGCACCATGCAGATCGAGCAGCACACCATCCACAGGACCGTTTTCGTCTTCCTCTGCTTTCAGGCGCTCCAGAAATTCTGTAAGTAGATCATCATACGTTTTTCGCTCGATTAATCCGCTGGGAAATGCGAAGGTCCACAGCAGTGGGATTAATTCAAATCCATGTTTTTCGGCACCATCAATGAATCCGCCGATACAGACATTTGCTCCCGGGAAAGTTTCCATGATTTCTTTACCACGAAATAATCCCCGGTCATTGATGAAATCATCAAGTGTGGTGGGAAGGGAAGAGTAAGTACTGGTTTCATGCAGCACACCGCCGGTGGCAATTCTCATGGTTGCAACTCCTGGGATTTCAGATCATGGATGAGCACAGCTTCAGTTAAGATAAATTATCGGCAGTAGAATAGAAAGCGAAACCTGCCTGTTTAAATTCGGCTTCTCAGAAAGACTATGATTCGCTAATAAGAGCATTGTGTAATGGCAGTTTATGACGTGAGCAGGCGGTTCCTTGTAGAGAGTCAATAATGAAAATAGCGATTACTGGATGCGGTATTGCAGGAACAACTGCTGGATTTCTTCTCGCGCAACAGGGACACGCTGTCACGATTTATGAGCAGGCTGAAAAATGCAGACCCGTGGGGGCAGGGATTCTGATTCAGCCCATTGGTCAGACGGTACTAAAGCAGCTGAAAATATATGATCTGATTGAACAGCAGTCTGCCCGCCTGGATTATATTGAGGCAGTCAAACATACAGGCGGGCGACTGGTTTTCCTGGAGTATCAACGCCTGCGAACTCAGCTTTTCGGTCTGGGAGTCCATCGCGGATTGCTGTTCAGCATGCTGCTGGATCTGAGCAGAAAGGCTGGTGCTCAGATAAGAGAGAACTCGCGAATCTCCGGTTACAGGCAGACAGTTGATGGGGTGGTCCTGGAAATGGATGAAGAAGAACAAAGTGAACCCTTTGACTGCATTGTGGCGACAGATGGTGCCCGCTCGATATTGCGTAATGCCTCAGGCATTCGTCATCGGTGTGTGGATTACAAGTATGGTGCACTCTGGAAAACAGGTTCCTGTATCACAGTGACGGACCGGTTGTTACAACTGGTGGAAGGGACAAAAAAACTGGTAGGTCTGCTTCCGATAGGGAAGAACCAGTGCAGTTTCTTTTGGGGGTTAACGGCTGATCAGTTCACACAGTACAAACGCCAGGGAATAGAGGTCTGGAAAAAGGATGTCAGACAACTCTGTCCTCAGGCTGAAGAAATACTGGCACAGATTGAGCGCTTTGAAGAATTGACTTTTACCACGTATCGCGATGTTTCCATGGAATCCTGTTGGGCCGATCGGATTGTCTTTCTCGGAGATGCAGCCCATCCCACCAGTCCGCACCTGGGTCAGGGAGCGAATCTGGCTCTGGAAGATGTCTGGGAGTTTACAGAATGCCTGAAGAACACGACTGATTTTACGATCGCGTGTCGTCAGTTCGAACTTCTACGAAGGAGTAAGATTCTATACTATCAGAAAGTCACTCGCTGGTTGACCCCGTTTTTTCAATCGGATGGCTGGCTGAAGGGCTGGGGACGGGATCTGTTTCTGCCTCTAATGTGTCAGACACCCATTCTGAGAGAGCAGATGCTGAAAACATTATGTGGCTTCAAAAGCGGCTGGACCAGCAGCAGGATTGAAATGCATTAGACCAGATACCAGTCGAACGTATCAACGTGGACCGCGTTTGAGAAAAATATGAATGACGAATCCCAAGGCCAGGCCGGTGGCGACCATAATCCAGAATGGGTAGGGAATCATGTGTTTTTCATATCCATGCTGGAAATTCGATCCAAAAATTGCACTCAGTGTGGCAATAGGGAAGAAATACGCAATCAACAGATTCAGGCGATGGGATGACATTTCGATGCGGGCAGAAACTTTGGCCTGTTCTTCTGCCTGTTTGGCGACTACATAGTCCAGCGCATTTTTCGCATCTTCGATCAGCAGTTCCGCAGTACGTTCCAGACGGTATGAACTGTCACGATAATCAATGAACAGTTTGTCTTTTGGGATGGCCTCCCGCGCAATCTGCAGAGACTGAGTCATATGGCACAACGCACGATAGACCGGTCCCAGATGATTCAACACTTCCAGGTATTCCAGAGAATTGACTGCCTCATCTACCTTATCGTCAAAGTCTTCCAGCAACTGCTGATATTCCTCCAGATGCTGGTTGAGTGCATCTGGGCCACCTTTGAATTCGGATGCATGCCAGGTACCTTCCGGTTCGCGCCAGAAAAATCGTCCTTTCCGATTCATGTCGTCCGGATGGGGAGGGGCATGTAAAATGATGAGTGCATGCCCTTCTGCAATCATGGTACGTTGGCGACCAACCTGTTTGCCCATGCGGTCTCTGAATTCTCCTGGTACATTCCAGGTGGAAGGCAATAGTGAAGATTCATGCATCTTTATGATCCAGTCTCTTTTTCAGGGAAATGACAATTGCAATTCAGGTGTTTTTATTAGTAGTATGCCTGTTAATCCAATCCTTGTGAATTGGTAGCTGCTAAGATTCGTCGATTCTTCAAGACATGCAGGTCTTGTTCGAGATTTAAAGGGAGAACTGTGAACCTATTGCCCACTCGCTTGTTTGATCTGAGAATTCCCTGTTGTTTGTTTCCCATAATTCTTTTGTTTGGATGTAATTCTACACCTCCACCTCCCCAGATGAAGCCCCCGGCAGTAACGGTGGCGGAACCTGTGCAGAAGACTGTAATTTTTAATCAGGACTTCACGGGAACGCTGGCGTCCATCGCATCAGTTGATATTCGGGCTCGCGCCGATGGGATTCTGGAAAAAGTCCTGTTCACTCCTTCCGAGGAAGTGAAGGAAGGTCAGTTACTGTTTGAAATTCAACGCAATCAATATCAGGCAACACTGGATAAAGCCCAGGCAGCGCTGGAAGCAGCCAATGCTCAATTAATCGACGCGACGGCAACTCTGGAACGTAATTTGATATTGTTAAAAAAACAGGCTGTTACTCCCCAGGATGTCGATGATGCGAGAGCGGACAAGGAACGGGCGCAGGCGGCAGTGGATGGTGCCAAAGCAGATATCGAACAGGCAAAAATCAACCTGGGATATACCAGCATCAGCGCACCGATCAGTGGTTCCGTCAGTCGCAACCTGGTCGATGCCGGTAACCTGGTAGGATCCGGAGAGAATACACTACTCACTACGATCGTAACCATGGATCCGATTTATGTGTATTTCGATGTGAGCGAACGAATTCTGCTGAATGCTTTAAAAAACGGCAGAGACCCCGGCGGGCCGAATCCCATTAAGGTTTACGTTGGTTTGTCCAATGAAGAAGGTTACCCGCATGAAGGAATCGTTGATTTCTGGGACAACAAGGTCGATCCCGGAACAGGGACGATTCAATTACGGGCAAAGATCCCGAATCCTGAGGTCCCAGGACCTGTTGCACAGGATTCTAATCAAAAGAAACCTGCCGGGCAGCAGAATAAGGCGACTGTCCCAGGGAGTGATACAGAAAAGAGCAAAGACGAAAATCTTCGCAGATTACTTTATCCCGGTGTCTACGTTCGTGTGCGTGTTCCTGGAAATCCCATCCCGGGAGCAGTTCTGGTACATGACGTAGCCATCGGTACCGATCTGGCAGGTAAATATCTGCTGGTTGTTGGTGAGAAAAACATGGTCGAGAAACGGCCCGTTGAAATAGGCCAGGTGGAAGACAACATGCGGGTGATTCTGAAAGGAATCAAGCCGGGTGAAAAATATATATATGAAGGGCTGCAACGCGCACGCCCTGGTCGTCCCGTTACGATTTCCAACAAAACTACGGCTTCGAAATCAGTGAAACAAAGCCCCGCAGCCCCGACCGATGGGAAAGCCGTCAAAACACAGCCTGACTCGAAACCCGGCTCAAACTAAAGAATTCGCGGTTCGTGACACTTCTTTAACTCTGGGTTGTGATTCTGATCTCTAAAAATAACGAAACGGACGACGATGTTTTCCCGGTTTTTTATCTACCATCCGATTTTTGCCAGTGTGGTTTCGATTGTTATCGCGATCGTCGGAGCCCTCGCATTGCCTCTTCTGCCGGTGGAATTATTTCCAGACATTACTCCCCCAACTGTCGCAGTGACGGCCACCTATCGTGGTGCTGATGCGGAAGTGGTCTCTGATACTGTTGCCACACCCATTGAAGAGCAGGTCAATGGGGTGGAAAACATGTTGTACATGTCATCCAGCAGTACCAGCGACGGGAATATGACCTTAACGGTGACGTTCGATGTGGGAACGGATCTGGATATGGCCAACGTCCTGGTTCAGAACCGGGTAGCGATTGCCAATCCTTCTCTCCCTGAAGATGTCAAACGTGAGGGAGTCACCACTCAGAAAAAATCGACGAATATGACACTGGTGGTTGCACTGAATTCGCCAGATGAGACCTTCGATGGACTCTATTTGAGCAACTACGCTACCATTAATATTAATGATGAATTATCACGTATCAGCGGCGTCAGTGACGTGAACGTCGTGAATGCACTCGATTTCGGGATGCGAATCTGGATGGATCCGAACCAGATGGATACGCGGAATATCACAACAACCGACGTGGTCGACGCTTTGCGCCAACAGAACGTTCAGGTGGCCGCTGGCCAAATCGGGCAGGAGCCCAGTCCCAAAGATCAGGACTTTCAGCTGACTGTGACGACATTAGGGCGATTGTCCAGCGCAGATGAATTTGAAGATATCATTGTCAAGACTGGCCAGGAAGGACAGATCACGCGCATCAAAGATATCGGTCGTGTGGAACTCGGTGCCCAGAGTTATTCCGGATATTCTCAGTTGGATAGTAAACCTGCAGCTCTGATTGCTATTTACCAGTTACCCGGTGCCAATGCGCTGGATGTCGCGGAGCAGTCCAGGAAAGTACTCGAACGCCTTTCCAAAGATTTTCCCAAAGGACTGGAATATTCGGTTCCCTACGACTCGACTGAATTTGTGACAGCGTCGATTGATGAAGTGGTAAAAACACTCGTTGTAGCGCTGGTGCTGGTGTTTATCGTGATCTTTGTCTTTCTGCAGGACTTCAGAGCCACATTGATTCCCGCAGTTACGATTCCAGTGTCATTACTGGGGACAATGGCGGTGATGCTGGCGATGGGATATACGATTAATACACTTTCGCTGTTTGGTATCGTGCTGGTGATCGGTATCGTGGTGGATGATGCGATCGTGGTTGTCGAAAACGTGACGCGTATTCTGGATACCGAAAAATGTTCACCTAAAAAAGCCACAGAAATCGCGATGATGGAAATTACCGGGCCGGTGATCGCGACGACACTGGTGCTGCTGGCGGTGTTCGTGCCGACCATGGTGCTGCCGGGAATTACCGGTCGCCTGTATCGGCAGTTCGCTCTAACGATTTCGATTGCCACCCTGTTTTCCTCGGTCTGTGCATTAACCTTGAGCCCGGCAATGTGTGGATTCATGTTACGAGAGACTCAAGAACGTCGAGGTCTTTTCTTCCGCGGATTTAACTGGTGCTTTGATCGTTCACAGAATTTTTACATGAGATTTGTCAGATCCTTCGTACGGCACGCATTTATCATGATCATTCCATTGGTAGCAATCTTTGCTGCTACCGGAGTGGGATTTGTATCTGTGCCGGGGGGATTCCTGCCTAATGAAGACCAGGGATATATTTTCATCAACACCCAGTTGCCGGATGGGGCTTCTCTGAATCGAACTCGCGAAGTGCAAAATCGAATCAATAAGATTTCCGCTGATCTGCCATCGGCGACTCATGTGATCACGATGGGTGGGTTTTCGATCCTGAATAATTCGAATGCATCCAATTACTCAACGACAATCATTGCACTGGAGGACTGGAGTAAACGTCAGGCTCCCGATCTTTCCGTGTTTGCTCTGGTGAAAAGGTTGCATGTAGAACTGGCCCAGATACAGGAATCCATTTCCTTCCCGTTTATTCCGCCTGCTATCCAGGGTCTGGGGAATGCCGGAGGGTTTCAGATTCAGATTCAGGATAAGAATTCCGCTGGAATGGATGTTCTGCAGATGACAGTCACCGATTTAATGGATCGTGGCAACGCGGATCCGGTTGTGACAGGTCTGAATACCAATTTCAGTGCCACAGTGCCACAGATTTACCTGGATATAGATCGAGAAAAAGCCATCAAAATGGGTGTGCCGCTCGACGCTGTCTTTGATACGCTGCAGGCCGATCTGGGTTCTACTTATGTAAACGATTTCAACATCTTCAATCGTGTCTTCAAGGTGATGGTTCAGGCCGATGAAGATTACCGCAGTAAAGTCTCAGACATTGGTCAGTTGAAAGTCAGAGATAAAAGAGGCACGATGGTGCCCTTGAATACACTGGTCAAAGTAAATGATTCTGCAGGGCCACAGGAGGTCGACCACTACAATCTGTATCCGACTGCCTCTATCACCGGTAACCCTGCGTCTGGATACAGTTCTGGTCAGGCCATCACCCGGATGGAGCAATTATGTGATGAAATTCTACCCGAGGGATTTGGATATGAATGGACGGGTATTGCCTATCAGCAGATAGAAGCCGGTAACATGGCACCGTTCATCTTCGCGATGGCGATCGTATTTGTGTATCTGTTTTTATGTGCTCAGTATGAAAGCTGGACCATCCCGCTTTCGGTAATTCTGTCTGTTCCACTTGGAATTTTTGGCGCTATCTTTGCCACCATGTTGCGCGGTCTGGATAATAATATCTACACCCAGGTGGGTTTTGTCTTACTGATTGCGCTGGCGAGTAAAAATGCCATTCTGATTGTGGAATTTGCCAAGCTACAGCGCGAGTCAGGGAAATCCATTGCTGATGCAGCGATTGAAGCCTGCCACCTGCGCTTCCGTCCGATTCTGATGACCGCTTTCAGTGCGATTTTGGGAGCGATTCCACTGGCGATTGCTTCGGGCGCCGGTGCCGCCAGTCGACAGGCATTGGGAACCGCAGTGGTGGCAGGTCTGACTGCAGCCACATTGTTTGGAGTGTTTATGGTTCCCGTCATGTATGTGATCATTCAGAAAATGAGCGAATGGTTCATGGGGCCGCAAACCACTCCTGCCGAAGAAGGAACTGCGGAAGTACCGCCAGCGGGTTAAGCTTCAGAGTGTATTTAACTGAAATGTCGTTGACGACTTGCTTCGTACAGTAAAATACTGGCAGAAATAGCGACGTTCAGGGATTCGGTCCGTCCCTGTTGAGGGATGCGAACCAGGTTGGTACATTCCGCAAGTAGATCCTGGCTGATTCCAGTTCCTTCATTACCTACGATCATTGCCGTCGATTGCTGGAAATTATAGTCTGTCAGTTTCTCTGCCGCCTGCATGGCGGTGCCCACAACTTTGATCCCGTTCTTTTTCCAGTCACGACAGAGCGAAATCAGATCGGCTGTCTGTACGAGCGGGATATGATTCACGGCACCCGCTGATGTGCGACAGACCAGGCTGGTGACCTCACATTGTTCATGGGATCCTACGAAAATGCCGTCTGCGCCCATGATCTCCGCAGACCGGATGATTGCTCCAAAATTAAACGGATCCTGAATCCGATCCAGGATCAGAAAGAGGGGGGAAGTGATTTCCTGTTGATTGAATAATTCAATCGATGTATAAGGAAACGGCGCCATTTTAGCGATCATTCCCTGGTGATCACTGGCACGGCATTTTTGAGTGAGTTCTTTATCAGTTGAAATGAAAACAGGAACGATTGATCGTGCAGCCTGTTGTTCCAACTGCTCGATATCTTCTGTTGTTAAACGATCAGACAAGTGTAATTCATACATCTGCCAGAAACCGGTCATTAAGGTTTCCCTGACGGCGTTTCTACCCCAGATCCAGCACTTCTGATGGTTTCCCAGCAGTGGCTTGTTTTTCTTTAACTTAGTAGGCTTTCCAACCATAGGAATTCTTTTTCAATTTGTTTATTCTATGAATCACCGTGAACCTGATCATAACAGCGCGCACTACCGATAGAGTCAATTTAGTATTCAATCGAGGTTATTAAAATGACGGTGGACCTTACATTTCAAATGAATGTATGAAAAACTCTCGCTGAACTCGGCTTATATTATCGACAGTTTCTTACTGACATCTGACATAGAGGCGGTTATTTTGTCCGGAAATCAAATCATCTATAAATCATACGAATGGGAACGATTAAGAATCGCATCCCGGTTTAACGCCAGCCTGATGGATCATCTGCGTTCATACGTCAAACCTGGTATTACCACAGATGAGATCAATACGATCGTCCATGAGTACACTGTATCTCATGGACACACACCGGCTACATTGGGATATATGGGCTTCCCGAAGAGTTGCTGTATCAGCATTAATGAAGTAGTCTGTCACGGAATTCCCGATGATACTGTTCTTAAAGAAGGTGATATTGTCAATGTTGACATTACCAGCATCGTCGATGGCTGGTACGGCGATCAATCTGAAACCTTTCTGGTAGGGAAAGTTTCTGAAGAAGCCCGCAAACTGGTGCAGGTTACTTTTGATTCTCTGTTTCTTGCCATTAATACGCTTCATCCTGAATCCAGCGTGATCGAAATTGGTGAAGTCATCTACAATTATGCAACGGAATTGGGGTTTGGAGTCGTCCGTCAATACCAGGGGCATGGCATCGGACGTGAGTTCCATACTGATCCGGGAATACCCCATTATCCTGTCTCGGGATCCGAACGCGATTTGTTACTGCCGGGGATGTGTTTTACCATCGAGCCGATGTTAAATGCCGGCAACTGGAAAACAGTCGAAGATCGCAATGATGGCTGGACTGTTCGCACGAAAGACGGCAAGCTTTCCGCCCAGTTCGAGCATACGATTCTGATGACCGAAGAGGGGCCGGAAATTTTGACGCTGACACAGAACGGTCCCCAACCGGGGCATCAGTTTTAAGCGATACTTCGCTCAACAGCTTCTGACTCTTCCGGACAGCACGCTGGTCGGATCGCGTTACGCTTCATAAATAAATTCCTGAACTGCATAAAGACAGACAGCTCGCACTTGCATACTGGCAAAGCGAACGGGTATCGTAGATGTAACAGATTACTTCTGTGGCACTTATGATTCCTCTGACCGCTCACTCTCCCACCCGAAAAGCCAGAACCTGGAGCCATTATGATTCGTCCAAATTGCCTGTTCCTGTTTTTATTACTTCTGTTTACAAATTTCAGTTTTGCGGACGAACCGAAACTGGACTGGGTACAGGTCACAGAAAAAGCGGGTTGGCAACCGCGTGATTCTCAGGGAGAACTGGTTTTTAAAGATCAGCTCTGGATTTTTGGTGGCTGGTTGAATTCGTATGAAGCACCGCCTCGTGATGTCTGGAATTCTGCTGACGGAAAAACCTGGAATCTGGTTACTAAAGAAGCTCCGTGGATTCACAGTGATCTGCCAATGACGGTCGTCTTCAAAGACAGAATGTGGCTGATGGGGGGCTGGTACAATGGCCGTCTGAAAGGACATTCAGCAGGAAATCAGGTCTGGTCTTCTGTCGATGGCAAGCAGTGGGATCAGGTAACTTCGCATGCGGAGTGGACGCCTCGCCTGGCTGCCGGACTGGTCGTTTTTAAGGATCGACTGTGGTTACTGGGGGGGACGGAAAACTATTATTTTGGTGATCAGAAGAGTCTTAAAAATGATGTCTGGAGTTCGGCGGATGGGAAAACCTGGAAGCGGGAAACTGCCGATGCTGGCTGGTCTCCCCGCGCGTATCATCAGGCGGCTGTTTTAAACGGTAAAATGTATGTGTTTGGTGGCGGAAATTATACTCCGGAATACCATGCGACGAACGATGTCTGGAGTTCAGAAGACGGGGTGCACTGGAAGCAGGAAACAGCTCAAGCGCCCTGGCATGAACGTCTCTGGTTTTCTACGGTTGTCTATCGTGATCGAATCTGGGTGATTGGAGGCTGGTCAAACAATCCCGCAGCCAATAAAAACGATGCCTGGTATTCTCAAGATGGCAAACACTGGCAGCAGTTAAAGTCGGATCATGTCTGGAAAGCACGCCACGAACATTCGGCGTTTGTATTTCAGGATAAAATCTGGCTGGCGGGAGGGCACGCACAGCCATTGAACAGCGAAGTCTGGACACTGGATGTGCCGCCCGACTGGTTCCAGAAAACTGAAAAATCTGTTGCGACACAGTCAGTGTTTCCCAAGACGGTTGCTAAACTCAAAACGGGAAAGCCAGCAAAAATTGTCTGTTTTGGTGACAGTGTCACAGGAGTGTACTATCACACGGGCAGTCGTCGTGCCTATACCGATATGCTGGGGATTGCATTAGAAAAAACATTTCCCGAAGCAAATCCCAAAATGATCAATGCAGGGATCAGTGGTCATACAACAGTCAATGCGTTAGCGCGGATCGAGCGGGGCGTCTTAAAACATCAGCCGGATCTGGTAACGGTCATGTTTGGTTTGAATGACATGACACGTGTTCCCCTGGATCAATACCGGGAAAATCTCAAGTCGATCGTGAAGCAATGTCGTGCTGCCGGAGCCGAAGTATTATTGTGTACGCCTAACTCTATCGTCTCCACGTCGGGACGCCCAGTTGACAAACTGGTGCAGTACTGCGATGTCGTTCGCGAGGTATGTGATGTCTTGCAGGTCCCACTGTGTGACAACTATCAGAAGTTGAACGCAGTGAGGGATCAGGGTGCATTAACCTGGCGATTAATGATGAGTGATGAAATTCATCCGAATATGGCAGGCCACAAAAAATTAGCGGAACTGATGGCGGAATCCATTTCCGGGGAAACGGTTTCGTTGGCCGATGTTGCTCCGTTAACACAGGCATTGCCCCGTACACAGTCACTCGTCAAAGCAAAAAAATCTGTCAAAGTGATCGCCATGCCTCCGCTGGACCATCTGATTCAAACTGCGTTTGAAAAAGTCGCCCCTGATGTGAAGCTGGAAGTAACGACCTGGCAGACGGCAGGCAAGTCACGTCGGCAGATTGAAACCGATGCCAAAGCACTCGTGCGTCCCAATAAACCGGATCTGGTGCTACTGGCCATTCCGCCGACTGCAAAAGCCAACAGTCAGGAAGAGTTGATTCACAGCCTGATGTGGACGATGAACTATTCTCTGAATTTTGGAGCAGGGGGCTGGGACTGTGTCGTATTTCATCCTGATGTTTTCGACGCCAGTCATTCCGATCCGGAAACTGATTCATTGACACGAAAACTGGTGCGGGGACAGGACCTGACTCTCGTTGAAAGAACAGACGGGAAAACCACCTCTCTGGAAGAAATTGTCATCAAATGGCTGCAATCCCAACTCGATTGAAGCATTTTTAAATATCTCTCGGGGCGTACACAGGAATTCTCAAATGCAACAGATCTCCCTGGGTTCATTGAACTATGAATTCAATCGCTTTCAGGAACCTTGTGTCAGAATCTCATCCGGCGAAACAATCCGGGTGGAATCAGAGGATGCGTTATCCGGTCAGATTCGCAAAGCGGACGATCTGCGTGATAAATCAACAGTCCCATTCAGTAATCCACTGACAGGTCCGATTTTCATCAAGCAGGCGGAACCGGGTGATACACTGTCGATCAAAATCGAAACGATTGAGTCCCGGGACGGGCAATGTGCGACTTATACCGGTAACCCGAAACAGCTTTGCCAGTGGTTGGGAACTGATGTTCCGAGTGGTGCTCATGTCTGTCCGATACGTGATGGTTTCGTCTACTGGAGTGATGAGATCAAAATTCCTTATCAGCCCATGCTGGGGTGCATCGGCACGACACCCGCTTATGGAATGCCCAGTACGATGCCCGCGGGACCGCATGGTGGCAATATGGATGTCCGGGAGGTGACTGAGGGGAATACTCTGTATCTGCCGGGATTTGTATCGGGAGCTCTGCTGTACCTGGGAGATGCGCACGCGGCGATGGGACAGGGAGAACTGTCTGCGACCGGTCTGGAGATGGCGGCGCAAACGACACTGACGATTGAATTGATCAAGCAGAAAATGATCTCCGGGCCCCGCATTGAATCATCGGATGAACTCATCACCGTCTCCAGTGGCACACCGATGGAGCGGGCGACAGCAGACGCATTTGCGCAACTGATCTTATGGATGGAAGCGGACTATGGCTGGAACCGCTGGCGCGCCTATGATCTGCTAACGCATGTCGCTGAGATTTCGATGGGCTACTATGAGGGCGGCGGGTTAGCGGTCAAAATCGCCAAAGAGTATGTGGCCCACCCTTCTTGACGACACGTGAAAATACTTCCGATTCGAAACAGGACACCTCTCACAACGCTTTATTTTGCAGGAACAAGGGATGTTAATTGGATATGTCAGCGACGAAGATTATCGCGCATTATATGATGTGGTTGTGGAGTTTCAATCTGAAGGGCAGTTCAGCAGTACTCGTTCAACAGCCTCCGGCGCGGTTATCGCAGATTTACCACCGGGCGACTACGAAGTCATTCTGCAGCATCGAGACTATTGTGCGAAACGGGTGCAACTCAATGTAGAACAGGGACGGGTTCATCATTTCCGGCTGCTCTCAAAAAAGCTGTTCGGGTTTGTCTGGCCTCGCTGTATTCAGAGTGGGGATGATTCTGAATTCCGGGTGCATTCTACATCGGAGTATCAACTCGAACTCTGGCGTTATGGCAAAGAAAAAGAGTACATTCGGCGGATCGGTACGTTTGATGACCATGCCCCCCTGGCGAATTTACAGATCACACCGGATGGCGATTACACTCAGAATGGCGTGGACTGGAATAATGTCGGTTATCGTACCGTCACACAAAGGCAATCTGTGACAGCGCCTGACAGGTCTGGCTTGTATATGTTTCATCTCAGCAATCAGTCCGGCCAGCAGTTTACATTTCCCTGGGTTGTGTCTCCCCGCACCCCACAGTCAAAAATCGCGATCCTCGCCAGTGATTTGACCTGGAACGCTTATAATAATTTTGGCGGACGCAGTAACTACTTGAATCCAGAAGGACTCCCCCCCACGCCTGTCGTCAACAGCCGACAGGAATTACGTCGGTATCTGAAACCTTCTTTTGGAGCATATTATGTTGAGGATTATCCTCCCTTATCACTCGAACGCCCTCAACCTTATCTGCACATTGATCTGGAAGAACAGCTCCGCGATCCTATTTACAGTAGGATGGGATGTGGTATGCTGCATTCTGAGTGGAGGCTGCTGGGATGGATGGAAGAGCAGGGACTGGAGTACGACTATTACAGCGAAACACAGTTTCATTTTGATCAGCTTCCATTGAATGAATATGAAGTATTGATTCTCAGCTCGCATCCGGAATACTGGTCTAAGCAGATGTACGAACGATTGAAATCCTGGGTATTTGAATCGGGAGGACGGTTGATTTATCTGGGAGGAAACGGTTTAAATTGTGAAGTGGAATTTCTGGATGAAGAACGGGTTGTCTATCACAACACCGACTGCACCAGCTGGTGTGGTGTCGCCATGGATCCCCCTATTCCAGAAAAGGAGTCAAAGTACGAAAGCCGCTATCATGCACGGCAGGAATCCGAAGCGAATTTGCTGGGGGTCGTCTTTTCCTTCGCCGGAATCATGACAGGGGCACCCTATCGCGTCGTGGATGAGCAGCACTGGTGTTTTGAGGGAACGAAGTTGAAAAATGATGATCTGTTTGGGACAGAGAGTCAGCACATGCGGATCCCTGGCGGTGCTTCAGGGCATGAGACCGACAAGATTTCGCCCAGTTCCCCAGCGAATGTGCAACTGTTGGCACAAGGCATCAATCCTGATGAGGGAGGCGCGGATATGGTGCACTATCAAACGCCATCTGGGGGAGAGGTCTTTTCGGTCGGATCGATCTGCTGGATCACTTCGATGCTGGTGGACAAGGATATTTCGAAAATCTCCCGTAATGTGATTGATCGATTTACCAGCTGAGTGGCGTGACAGCTCACGTGACAATATCCAGAATCGGCTGACCGTGATCAATTTCCAGACGCTTGCGACCAGGGATATCCAGCCGCTGCGGATCGAGTCCCAGCAAGTGGTACAAAGTTGCATGAATGTCAGTCACATAGTGGGGTGATTCTACTGCATGAAAGCCGAGCTCATCGGTGGCACCGTGTACGTAGCCCTGTTTGATACCTGCCCCGGCAAACCAGACGGTAAAGCCGTGCGGGTGATGATCACGTCCACTGGGCATTTTTGTGTTACCGCGCGCTTCCACAGCCGGTGTTCGTCCAAATTCGGTGCAGAAAACGACGACCGTGTCTTCCCACATGCCACGGCGTTTAAGGTCTTTCAAGAGTCCGGCAATCGGTTTATCAACACGTTTACAGGAACGCGTATGGTTTTCCTTGAGGTTCTGGTGGGAATCCCATTCTCCGTACCCGCTTAAATAAACCTGTGTAAAACGGACCCCCCGTTCCGCCAGGCGCCGGGCAGCCAATAAGCGACGTCCATAAACAGAGGTTTCTTTTTCATCGATGCCATACAGTTGTTGTGTCTCCTGCGTTTCCTCTGTCAGTTCCAGTGCTTCGGGAACTGAGTTCTGCATGCGGAATGCAAGTTCGTAGGAATTGATGCGGGCGCGTAGTTTTTCATCAGTCGGATATTCTACCGCAGCCAGATGATTGAGTTCATTAATGAACTGGTACTGGTTAGCCTGCTCCTGTTTCAGGATTGATTCCGGGCGCGTGCCAAAAGGAAGAGGGTTTTTCGGATCGAGTGAGAGTTCCACGCCCATATATTGGGGCCCGAGATAATCGGGATTGAAGTTTTCTTTCACGCGCGTATCGGTGTAGGAACCGAGAAAAACATATTCGGGCAGATTCTTGTTGAGACTGCCCAGTCCATAGGTAAGCCAGGAACCGACGACTGGCTCTTTCTGATCCAGTTTGTGCCGACCATGGTGGATCTGAAACTCAGCCGCGTGGTCGTTGTCGGTTGTGTACATGGAACGTACAAAAGAGATATCATCGACGCAGGTCGCCAGGTGCGGCCACCAGTCAGTGATCTCTATTCCAGAATCCCCCTGTTTGCGATATCCAACTTGCATGGGCATGATCTGGGAATGCTCACGTTTCACCTGTACGACCGAGCGGGCGCGTTTCTGATAGAGTGGGTCTTTGAAGGGGTCGGGGTAAATCGTGTCTGAAAAGGTTTTGCCGGCGTATTTATTTAACTCAGGTTTCGGGTCGAATGTTTCCATCTGGCTGTAACCACCTGAGAGGAAAACCCAGATTACCGATTTTGCTTTAGGAGTGAAGTGAGGTCCCGCAGTCGGAGCAGATTTATTTGCAGCCTGTGATTCCTGTCCGAGCAGACTGCTTAATGCCATACCCGTTGCACCAAAACCCAGATCGGACAGGAAAGAACGACGATGAATCTGTTTGCATTGCGGTGTGATGAAATGTTGCATGAAACTATTCCTGTTATCTGCTGTTTCTGATCGTTCTGGAAATTAGCGGATCGTGACAAAATCATTATGACTTAATAACGCGTGCACCAGGCTTTCTCGTGCACGAGCTGCAGGGGAGACTGCTGGTTGCGAATAATCACGTTTTGTATCAGTGGACTCAGATTTTGTCTTTTCAGGTGGATAGAGTGCTTGCTGGCGTGACAGAAATGTAACAGCTGTAGTCAGTTCCTTCTCACTGGCCGGGCGGGATAATACAAGTCTGAACGCGCTGTTGATGAATGTGTCCCGCTTTTGATCCGTAGACTGATCGGAAGCTGATTGAGACCAGAGTTGCTCGGCGATCATCCGACCCTTTTGCACGGCAAGCTTGCTGTTAGTTAACGCCAGTGCCTGTTGTGGCATCACGGTTGTAGTCCGTTGATAACAGTCTGTTGCACTGGCGCCGTCAAACAGTTCCAGAAATTCCATTTTAGCCTCGCCATGATGCGAATAATACAGGCTGCGGCGGTTGGTGATCAGTCCCTGATCCTGTTCGAGTTCCTGGCCATACATGGTCGGGTCAAGATCACCGGCAAGATAAAAGATGCTGTCTCGCACGACTTCTGCTTCCATGCGGTTGGTCGGAAATTTCCAGAGCAGAATATTATCCTGGTCATGGGTGAGATTCGAATGTTCTGCGGGTACGCCTTTCGAACTGCGTTGATAGGTTTCACTGGTGAGAATCACACGATGCAGGTGCTTGATGCTCCAGTTATGATCCATGAACTCCGTGGCCAGCCAGTTGATCAATTCAGGATGAGTTGGTTCTGCCCCGCTGCGACCAAAGTTATATACCGAATTGACCAGCGGCTTTCCAAAGTGTCTCATCCAGATGTGATTCACGGCAACCCGCGCGGTTAACGGATTAGCGCGACTGGTAATCCAACGGGCGAGTGCAGTTCGTTTTCCGGTACTCTCTTCGGGAAAGATCCGACTGAGAGCCGTGTACTTGGTTGAAGTTGATTCGACGGGTTTTTGTGCAGTCTTCAGTTGCGCTCGGCTCTGAGTGACCTGTGTTTGCGCGGCTGAAAGTTTCTTCGCACGTTCCTGGTCTGAATCAGGCAGTGTTTTAACCTGCAGTAATGCGAGATCGGCTGATTTCAGATTTGATTGCGCCCGGATCAGCTTTGCCTGCCATTCTGCCTGTGAGGCAACCTGTTCGAGGGATCCTGCATTCTTGGCTTTTTCGATGTATCGTGCGGTCGCGGCGCGGACGCGTGCGGAATACTCAGTTTTCTCGGCTTCAGCTGCCTGTAGTTTAAGTTGTAATTCGATCTGTGTTGCCTTGGTTATATCACGTTTCAGCTGATTTGCTTTGACCTGCTGTTGCCATTTATGATCTGCTTCTGTCAATGTGGATTTGAGGATGACCTGTGATGTGGCAGGGCCGGTACTGAATCGTGTGAGCTGCCAGTTGGCGATTCCGGGGAGATCTTCGCCTGACTGATAAGCCGGGAACTCAAAATCACAGTGAAGCAGTTCCTGCTTATTCTGGTTCAAAAATAAAATCTGATCAAATTCCGCAATACTCCCCTGATGGGCATCGAGGAAGAGTCCCCGATTCGCCTGAAGCGCCGGATTCCAGCCATTCAAAGCTATCGTTGTCTCTTTGAGAATTGGATCATTCGTCTCAGCTCCATGGATCGATAACTGGGCAAGGTCCTGATCCGGTTTGAGATGGAGGGTAATATTGAATTCAAGATCACTGGAATCATTTTTATAAGCACCGACAGTTGTAGGATTCGTTGTGCCCGGGACATAGGCAATGATTTTACCCGCTTCAAAGGCTACGTAGAGATTGGTTCTGCCGCCGGTTAAATCGTTGGACAATTGAAAATTGACATGGGCATCTTTCAGAATTCGGAGTTGAAAACGAATCTGAATTTCGGAATCAAAGGCTTTCCAGTCTGTGATTTCATAAGAGAGCGTCCGGCGTCCCTGTTCGGCATTGAGCTGCAGCGCCTGCTGGTTATTCACGGATGAAGATAGGCGAGTCGGATCATTTTCCGCGGTTGCAGTATTCTCTGGTCTGGCTGACAGTACATTTGCCAGCGCAGATTCGTGCTGTTTGATCTCCTGTTTCAGCTGTGTCTTCTGCTGTTCCCAGTTTTTGAGTGCGCTCTGATATGCAGTCTCTCGTTTCTGTGTCTCTTCTTGAATGACGAAAGGTTTCAAGCCGGGGTACCAGGCAGTGGGAGGGAGTTGGACCGGCTTGAAATCAAGCTTGTCTCCTCCCAGAAAGGCGATGGCAGATGCTTCTACTGGCGGCTTATCTTTGACTACATTCTGTTCCAGACCACCAGTGTAAAACTTCGCTTTCGCATCCAGGTGTCTGTCATAGATGCGAACCATACCAGTGCGAATCGGGCCATTGCGGACACTGAGTTTGTAATCTGGGAAAATTCCGGGATCAGCTTCACCCGGAACACGATCATGGCGGAGATCAACTGGTTCAAAAAAAGAACGAAAGGCAAAGTATTCATTTTGTGTGATTGGATCATACTTATGGTCATGGCACTCGCAGCAGTTCATCGTCAGGCCGAGAAATGCCTTGCCTGTATGTTCGACGTTGTCTTTCAACCAGGTGTGATAATTCCAGCGGTAGAAATTGCGTACAATAAAACCGGTGGCAACCAGATTCTCACGATCATTGGGAGCAATTTCATCCGCCGCCAGCATTTCGAGAATCATGCGGTCATAGCCTTTGTCCTCGTTGATTGACCGGATAATCCAGTCGCGCCAGCGCCAGGTCAGCGAATAACTGTTGGTCATGTCTTTGGCGCCGCGACGCCCGTACCAGTCACTGTAACGCCAGACATCCATCCAGTGGCGTCCCCAGCGTTCGCCATATTGTGGTCGAGCGAGCAGATCTTCAATTACCCGGTTCCAGGCATCTGGTCGCGCGTCACTGAGATAGGCATCCAACTCAGCGGGAGTCGGGGGAAGCCCAATCAAGTCAAGGTAGACTCTCCGCAATAGAGTTATCTTGTCCGCTTGTGGCTGCGGGATCACTTTCGACTGTTCAAGTCGCGAGGCGATAAAAGCATCAATCGGGTTTAGAGATTTCGTTTTGACTGCAGGGAGATCAGGACGAATGACGGGTTGAAAGGCCCAATGCTCTGCAGGATCGGCTTCCGGCTGGTCTCCGGTGGGATACTTGGCACCTTGCGCGATCCAGTTTTTAATCAATTGGACTTCGTCTGGTTTGAGTCGCCGTCCCAGTCCCTCGGGGGGCATCTGGAAATCTGCCTCCGGGGTGAGTACCTGATACAGCAGGCTTTCCTCTGGTTTTCCAGAGACGATGGCAGGACCAATTTCTCCACCTTTGAGAATCAACTTGCCGGCATCAAGTCTTAATGCGGATTCCTGTTTTAAACTGCCATGACAGGCAAAACAGTTTGATTTCAGGAGTGGTTTGATCTGTGTCTGGTAATCGATGACAACTGGGGCTGATTCCGCATTAAGAGGATTCTGGAAGATTGTCAGCAGGATCAGTGAGATAGCCGTCACTGAGTATCGCATATATCAACTCCCTGTTCTGTATCAACTCTAAATCAGCTGATTTCATATTAGAATTTACTTATGTATAGGGTAAGTTTTCTTTTCTGTTGTCACAAGGTGATTTATACTAGATTGTTAAATATGCTAAGAAAATAATTTTTCCAGTCTGTTTCTGTATCTGGAGGGACATTATTGTCATGATAAGTTTACCGTCGCTGTGTTTACCGTTGCTGTATTGTCTGGATGTACTGTTTCAAAGAAAGTCTGTTATGAAGTCGTTATCTTCCCGGTCTCACCTGCTTTTGCTTCTTTTTCTGCTGAGTATGACAGGGTCTGTCACCTTATCAAATCACGCGTTCGCTGGAGAAAAGCAGGGGGTATCTGTTAAGCGTGAAATCCTCTGGGTACAGCAGGCGGGGGGAAAGAAGCACGACAAGATTCGTGGTATGGCCGTCGACCAGGAGGGGAACTGTTATGTGACGGGTGAATTCACTGAGACTGCCCAGTTTGCTGATCAGACTGTAACCAGCCAGGGAAATATGGATTTCGTCCTCGCCAAATATGATCCTGCGGGCAAACTGCTCTGGGTTCAGACCGCGGGAGGGAAAGACATTGACCGGGGGTATGGAGTTGCCGTTGATCAGGCGGGGAACTCTTACGTCACAGGTCATTTTCAGAGTCCGACGTTTCAGATCGGTGACAAGACTCTGAAGAACCAGGGAGACTACGACTATTTCATCGCCAAGTATGATCCACAGGGAAAATTGCTCTGGGCCGAGAGCGCCGGAGGAAAGGGCTATGACTACGGACATGGGATCGCTGTGACACCTGAGGGAGACTGCTATGTGGCGGGATCCTTTGCCGGGGATGTCACGTTGGGCACATCGCAAACGGGAAACAAAAAAGGACGTTCGCTGTTTGTGGCCCGTTACGATGCGGACGGAATGTTGATCTGGAGTCAATTGGCTGGCAATGGTCGCAGTCAGAGTGGACATCAGATTGCCGTCGATACCAACGGAAACTGTTACGTTTGCGGTTATATTACAGGACTGCTGGAGTTCGACGGACAACAGGTGGGGACAGACACCACAGTGCAGGATATTTTTCTGGCCAAACTGTCGCCTGCGGGAAAACTGGTCTGGACTGCGAATTCAGGCGGACAGGCAAACGGCTTGAGTACAGGAGTTGCCGTCGATCATCAGGGCAACTGTTATCTGACGGGAATGTTTAAAAATAAAGCGACCTTTGGCAAAACGACTCTGACTAGTAAGGGCGGCCATGATATCTTCGTAGCACGGATTAATGCAGATGGTTCTCCCGCCTGGGCCTATACCGGGGGGGGAGAAAAAACTGACTACGGACTGGGGATTGCAGCAGATCAGGCAGGTAACTGTTATGTCACAGGAGAATTTTCCAACGACGTTCATTTCCTGGGAAAACATCATACTAAACTGGGAGGCCGAGATTTGTTTATCGCCCGTTTTGCTCCAGACGGAAAGCCTGACTGGCTGGAAATACTGGGCGGTGATAAGAGCGATTTGAGTTATGCCATCGCCGTTGATAAAAATCAAAACTGCTTTGTATCCGGGGCGTTCTCACCGACCACTCAATATCAGGGGCATGTGCTGAAGAGCCAGGGCAGTAACGACATTTTTCTAATCAAGTTGAGCCAGTAATATGTTATTTCGAGTTTTCATCGTAATCAGTACGCTATCCTTATTTTGTGCAGTGAGCGTTGCACAAACTGTGACTGAAGCACCTGAGGTCAAACCAGCCCAGCAGGCGGGGCATCCCCTGGCGACGACCCGTCGGGCGGCTATTAATGTTCTACCTTTTCATCGAACACTGGATGCCGCCAAGCTCAGTAAATGGCTGGAGATCAGTTCCCGCTGTACGATGGCAGAATTCGAGCTGTTTCTGTCTCCTTTGACTGTAGAAGAACAAAAACTACTGAAAGCAATTGAAAACAAACCGGCACCGATTGTAAATCGACTGTATCTGAAGAATCTGCGGGACGTTCTCAAACAAAAAGCGCTGGTCTCACTACGGGTGGAAGATGAAATTAAAAAAGATGACCTGTCGCATACGACTCCCGCGGTGGAGAATCTGCTGTATGGCGCATTCGATGCGGTTTTTGCGAGTGTTGGACCGCCGAATGGTTCTCCCCGCTATGGAGATGTGGTCATTCATCTGAAAGATACCGTACGGGAGCATGGTTGGGCCACTCCTTTCAGTGGCATGCATTTCGTGTATGCCATTCAGCATAAAGATGCTCGAAAAATGCAGGACCTGCTGGCAGCCGGCAAGTCACTACCAGACTCACCCTATAATCCGCTCTATCTGGGGTTTAATGACCGATTGCATTTTTCTCACTATGTTGTCACCGAAAGATACTGGAATCAGATGCTGGCCTACCAGGCGATTCTGGTTTATCGAAATCTGGATGACTCACCAGCCAGCGAGAAAGTAAGACAGCGGTTTACCGCGTTGCTGACAGAAGAAGATCCACAAAAGTTCTGGAATCTGTTCATACCACCCCGAGTGAAAAACGGAACCGCTGAGTCGGAAGCTGAGAATATTCCCTTTGGCTATCTGGAAGGGAAGTTTGATGATCAGATTTCGATCGATTTCTTCACATCCATTCAGGTTCCCGCCTCAAAACTGGCGGAAGTCAGGTCCTGGCCTGAAGCGCAGCCGTATTTGCATCTCATTCAGGCAAAGCCAGCGGATATCCCTTAAGCCAGTGGTTGTCTCAGTACTAAGGCTCTTCTTTCTGTGTGACAAGAAATCTCAGTCATTTCGTCTCCTCAAAATCTCACGTGAACAAGTAATTCTGATCGCATGATGGATTCAGCAACGACTTGTTCTTCAGCAGTCGCTGCCTCATTTTCATGCAGATTTACCTGTTGCATGCGCATTCGCAGAGTGGAGCCTGGAATCTGGTATGAGCAGCAATGCATCTGGCATGGCCGTTTCGCCTTAGATAAAAGGTTTTTTGAAAGCCCAAAATCTATCCGTTCAGGGAAGGATAAAAAATTTTCTGCATTGGTGCACGATTTGCCAATAAGGGTGTGGAGGAGGTTGTATTTTAACACTTCAAATTCCCAATGGAGTCATTTCTTTATTTATTCGACTCAGGCAGGGACGAATAGAAAAGCCGCTTTCTCTTCACTGTTTTTTCATATTATTTATCTACTATTAACTGGAGTATGGTCTTTATGCGTTATCGAGAAAAACAGAAACGAGGTTTTACACTCATTGAACTTTTGGTGGTGATCGCGATCATTGCGATCTTAATTGCTCTGTTATTACCAGCCGTTCAACAGGCGAGAGAGGCCGCCCGTCGTAGTTCCTGTAAGAATAATCTGAAGCAGATTGGACTCGCATTACACAATTATCATGATTCCCATCGGGTATTTCCTCCTGCTGCGATTGCACCAGGAAGTTGTTATTGCGAACGAGTGCTGGACTTGCCAGCCGGGACTTCCCCGTTATTGATGAATCATTCGTTTTACCAGTTATTGCTGCCGTACATGGACCTGGCAAATCTCTATAATCAATATGATTTCACGAAGTCCTCTTCAAATCATGTCGCACGCTCAGATGGAAGTTATTGTGGTTCCGTCGGCCCCACGTTTGCCGGTTCGGGACAACTGACAGTTGCCAAGAATAACTTTCCGGTCTTTCTGTGTCCCTCTGATCCTAATCCCACGAAATATGGTGATTACCAGAAATCCAGTTATGGGCATGTGGGATACACAACTGAGTACAGTCTGGTCGCATCATATGGCAATAATACCAGTTCTCTGAAGGGGACTTTGGGGTTCAATGGATCTGCAAGAATTGCTGACATCAAAGATGGAACCAGTAATACGATGATGATCATGGAAGCCTCGATGTTGCTGACAAGTGCTTCGTATGGTCCGTTCTGGAATTCCTACCGACATACGAATGTATTACTGCCTGTCTCCTATGGGATCAATAAAAACCATCCGGGCTACGATAAACCTTATGCCTGGGGAGTCGGTAGTCACCACGAAGGAGGCTGTCAAATGCTATTGGCCGACGGTGGAGTTCGTTTCCTGAGTGAAAACGTGGACCGCATCGCTGTCGTTCAGGCTTTAGTCTCCATCAAAGGTGGAGAAATCTTACCGGAGTTTTAAGCCCGTTAGCCGTTTTACAATCTGACTGTTTCCGTCGAACGCACCACGTCGAAGCTTTGGTGCGTTCGTCATTTAAATTCAGCGCCGAAAGTTCAATCCATGTTCTCGATTCAATTTCAGTTCCCTGTTGTTTATCGATTAATTTGCCTGCTGATGTTGTCATTAATACTGACGGGTTGTTCCGGAAAAAGTGACGATTTACCCGATCTGGCAGAAGTGACAGGGCAGGTCACTTTAGATGGAAAGCCTGTGCCGGATGCGATCATCGATTTTTATCCTCAGGGAGCCCAGCAAAAAAAACAGTCTCGCGCTTCCACTGCTGCCACTGATGAAGAAGGGAAGTACTCGCTGATGTACAACAATGACACGGCAGGCGCGATTCTCGGCGATCACATAGTTCGTATCAGCAAGACAGAAGGGGGCGCGGAAGTAGCCGGTCCTGAGATGTTGCCTGAAAAGTACAATGAGACTACGACCCTCAAAGCGACTGTGACTAAAGACGGTCCCAATACGATCAACTTTGAGTTGAAGAGTAAGTGAGCTACCTTTCAGAGCAGCCTTGAAATGGAACTGACCTGCTTAATACATGTTACCTCTTCCAACATCATCCTACCAGACTGATCTCGCCAACGTGGATAAATCGTCTGCTGACCTCGAGATTTTGCAGGACGGAAGCCAGATCTTTGCGGCATTCAGCATCGCATTCACATCACTCACCTTGCGGATGATCTGTTCGGTGCTGTGACGTTATCTTCGCTTGTTCATCAAAAGTTCTCCTTGTCAAAAAGACACTAAGAATCTTCATGACAACTGGGGCAGGTTTGAAAAACAAAGCAATAGTATTAAGCTTAATGCTCCTGTCTTTGACCAGCGACGACGAGATTCCAGCTTAAACTATGAAATGCTTTCTCAGGTAATCGTTCCACAATTTTATCAGTAAAACATGCGAGAATTGAAACGGGAGTAAACAGCCATTGCGGATGGAGAGGCACCTCAGCAAATGGAGTAGAGAACAGACCCTGTGGAACAATCTGCACTGAACTCAATTTTGCTCGTTCGCAGGCACTCCGAAGTGATTTCGCTGTCAATTCCTTCTGTTCTGATGAATAATGCGAATCAATCCGTTTACGAACCCGTCTAGCAAGAGATATAAGTGGATTACCTGGTTGTGGTTCATTAGCAATGAACCATCCTCCGGGATTAAGTAGTTGAACGGTACTCTCTAGCATCGAGTCAAGATCATCGAAATGGTGCAAAAGCCCGATAGCGAATATCAAATCAAACGATTTTCCCGGCTGGAAGTCTTTTATATTGGCTGCTACGAATTCGATCTCTGGACCTGAGTTATGGGCACGTGCGTAGTGAATTAGATTTTCTGAGTAATCTACGCCACAATAACTGCCAATGCGTCCTTCCAGGTATTTTGCCGCAAATCCTGCTCCACAACCCACTTCTAAGACATCAGCATGGGGAGGCATCTGGACTGATTTCAACGTCTGGAAAAGCCGATGCCTGCGAGCATGTTGAGTTGCAGGCAATAAATCTTTGCGGCAATACTTTTCCGCTATTTGGTCAAATAACGCACGATCGCGAGTTGCATGATCTGTGTTCGCGAACTGACTGTCCTCTGGTTGCGAGAATCTTTGTTCTTCCATTTTAGAACTCTTCGTTAGATGAAGATGAGAGCATAAGAGCAAAACTGTAAAATTACAAAAATCAACTACACAACATTTTCAGTAGAAGCTTCTTACCAAGGGGCATCTCAAAAATATCATCAAGATTTCCCGACATTACGGAATACGAATTTACCATAAACAAAAAATTTAATCACAAAAGAAGTTCCAAGTACTAATAATACTCGCATGTAATAATTAGAAAATTCAAGGGTGCTAAGTACTAATAAACTCGAATATTCAAGAAGCCGAAACGAACCATTTGTAATTGCGAATTGAATAAATTGAGTTGTCACAGGTACATCGGTTGATGAAAAAACAAACCAGCGACATCCAGAAAAATTAAGAAAATAAGTCACTGTCAACGCGACTGCAAATGAGGCCGACTCAGAAACTCCTAGATAAAATAGCCCAAATGCAAGCCCGAGATTCGTGACCAGGCTCACGATAATCAGCATCACATATCTTACACTCTTGTTATAAATTAAACTGGTAATTTGCACTTGAATCTACTTCGACTTACAGAAGTTAAAAACAGATTGAACCTATGCGGAAGGCTTTTGTGCAACCATGATTAATGATAGTCCTATCGGAGGCCCCACGAATCGATCAATTTTTTTAAGGATGGGGATCATTCGTTTAATTCTTGCTAGTTGACGTGTTGACATGGTGCGAGAAAAATTAGCTTGTTTTTCAAAATTCTGCTTTTGATAAAATAAGGAATAACACCAAAAATATTCATGTAATGAATATTTATGATCTGCCATCCAGATTGAATCGCCTTTTGTTTTAACTCTGACTTTACATAGCGTCTAAAATGAGCTGATGCGATATCAACGCTGCCATAAAGCCAGCGGCCGGCTGGTACTTTTATCAATAAATACCCGCCCGGTTGTACCATTTTGAGAAATTGATTTAAGAGGGCCTGATCGTCTTCAACGTGTTCTAAAACGTCAAAACAGACAATGGAATCAATGTTCCTGCACGCGATTTCTTCCATATTATCATCAAGATCAAGCTGCGCACATTCTATATGAGGATCGTCCGCGAAACGATGTTGAAGAACCTTCATATTTTCAGGGCTTAAGTCAACCGCAAGTACATATTCTGCATACGCACTGAGTTGTTCCGTTGCATTCCCAATTCCACACCCCGCATCTAATATTCTTTTTCCCAGCCAGGGAGCCACCAATTCGATTGACCATTGATAGTACGGGGTAAGTGATTGCATACGCGAGAGTGCTGCAAGATGCTCCGCCTCCAGAGGAAGCTTTCTGGTCACTTGATCTGAATTATCAGTATTAGAATCAGTCGACATACAGGTCTATTTCCTCGCTTATTCTATCACCTTTATTAGCTTATTAAGATGTGGTTTAGTTTTGACTTCTCTTATCAATCATATCTGCCAAAAGTGCAAAAAAAGTGGTGTTCATACTAAACATTAACAGCATGATGGTTTTATCAGTGATATTCTGCAAAATGAAGACGTCGTAAGTAACCGAGATCATGAAAGCGATCACTTGAACTGCTGCAAAAGGGCCAAAAACTTTAAGAGGCGCAAAGTAAACCCCCAAGCGAATAATCAATTGCAAAAAACGAAGCGTGTCTCGAATAGGTTGAATTTTTGATTTACCTATTCTGCGAGAGTAATTGATTGGTTCATAATACACGCTGTATTTATTTGTCAGATGTGCCATTGTGATTGTCGTTGTAAAACTGAATCCATCGGGCAAGACACTCAGAAACTTCTCAGCTAAGCTGCGTTTAAAGACGCGCAAACCGGAATTCAAATCGGGAATGTTTCGACCAGCAATCCACGATGCATAATGCTTTAAAAAATACTTTGGGATTTTACGAAGCGTAGAATACTCTACATTTTCACCTGTCCTTGACCCCACGACCATGTCGTAATCTTTCATGAACGCTAATAAATCCCCAATGCGATCATTGGGGTAAGTTCCATCGGCATCAGTAATGACGATGTAATCATAATTAGCATGTCGCACGCCGGTTTTTAGAGACGCGCCATACCCCTGATTGGTCTCGTGCTTCAAAATAGTGATTTCCGGATGATGTTCCTGCAGGGACTGTAGTGCGGCACTCGTACCATCAGTTGAACCATCATCAATCACAATCAGTTCATGTGGCCCAAAAACAACTAGAATTCTTTCCAATTCCACAATGGCATCAGGCAGTGCCTGCAGTTCGTTATAACAAGGCACAATCACAGTAAATGGATCTGAGACCGAACTGAGTTGATCTTTTATTTCTGATTTTTCATCTAAGGAAATCATATCCATGACATTGTGACTTCTAAAACTAAGGTACTAAATATCCTGATTGCAAATCTAGATTCTTCATTTTTGTTTTCGACGAAATGGTATCAATCTGATTTTTGGATTATCAGCCTCAATAAGCCAAATCGAACGATCTTTAAAATAACTAATCAAATCTGTATTTTTTTTCGGCTCTAAAATTCGTGCCCAAACGACTTTCGAATTGTCTATATCTGCTTCGTTATAGACCCATTCGTCATGATGGATGTGATCTCGATTATATTTCACCAGTATCAGGTGTTTTCCTTCAACGCTGTCGAGTTTTTTCGAAATCTGTTGTCTAACCAAAGCCCAACTATACCTGGACGATCCTGAGGCAGGTTTCCTATAGTCGGCAAATGACATGATTGTTGTCAGGGTTGATAAAATCAGTACGGTAATTGGCAACAATTGTCCAACAAGACGCAAATTTCTTTTCCATTGATAGACATATCTTAAGCATTCGATTTGCAACAAAATCAATAAACATCCAATTGGGGCAATGTAATGTGGATGCCCTCTTGTACCTTGAGAAACGGTAGCCGTAATGACCAGAAGCGAGATTAGAAGAACAAATAAATTCTCACGATTCCTAAAAAAAGCACAGATACCGAAGAAACATATCAATACGACCGCATAAGATCCTGAATAATATAAAATAAATCTCCATAATTTGACCCATAACTTAACTTGAAATGGTTTAGATTGAAGCGCAAATTTGGGTTCTGGTTGGTTATCATCCAAATCATAACTATAAATTGTTCGAACGGGTTGTTGTCCGGAAGTTTCTTTATTAACCGAAAATATGAGACTGTCGAATGTTTTAGAATAGTATTGATCAACCCATACCTTATAAGGAAATGTCAATGGATTTCCTGTCACGCGATAATTGTAATACCCCATCCATAAAAAAGTGAAAAATAAGATCACAAACATGGGGGCTATTATTCTAGAAACAGCAACTGACCAGCCTGGTTTCTGTTTACCGAACAGCCAACACAAAAGCGCAATAGCAATTGGCAAAGCGGCTAAAAGCCCTTCATATGGTCGACTATTAGCGAGTATCGCTAATCCGAGAGCCAAAATGACTGATGTATTAACTCGTGGTTTTTTCTTTAAGCGCGGGTACGCTCCAAACAAGAGCGCACCTCCTAATAAGGCAACTTGTCCTCCCCAATAACATTGCCCCCACGTAATCAAAAAAGAAGAATTCAGAGTCGCTAAAAATCCACCATACACGGCCCATCTTCTAGGCACCCAACCACAAAGCATCCAAAAGATAGCCCCGTTGGCCGCAGCCAATGCTATCCAGGAACCGACAATTGGTAAGTCAAATAGAACTTGCCCGACAGCAAGAAAGGCTCCCTGCGCAGGAGGATATTTCGATTGATATGAGGGCTGCTGGATAATATGAAAACTTTCAAAGTGTTCCCATAAAGGATGTGTCGGATTAGTTAGTCTGCCTGAAGCAAATGTATCAGCCGAAAGTAAATAAGCATATTCATCGTGAATAATCGGGTAAGGAGAATGAATATATAACCCCAAAAATAATTCCATTAGAAAAGTGAGGCCTGCAAAAAGCAAAACTCCTCCTACCACACTATGAGATAATTTGCGCAATAAGAACCAGAAAGTTTTTACAAATCTTGTAGTCAATCGCTTACAAAATACTGCAATCAGAATTGAACAAACTATGATAATCAGTGGGAAATGGATATTCATGCCAGCTGGTTCTCAATAAGCCTCTCTTCACAGTAAACGGGAATAAAACTTCTAATGGAGGGTGCGAGCCATTTTTCAGGGAACTTTTTATACCCTGTAATCAATGAGGGTATGAGAAATTCATCAGACTAATTCCCCATCACCGGAGATATTGCTTTAGGCTTTTGCAAACTGGGCAATATAATGGAGTTCTTTCCTGCAATAAACGATCTCTTGAAGGGATTAACGAGTTCATACAAAGTGTATCCGTTTGTTAACATCTATAAAAATCTCGTTACGAACCTGAACGGGTCGATATACCGGGGTGTATTGAGAAATTTCATTACCACTCTGAATTAGCAAGAATGATGCCAGATCTCGTTTCGATTCTCGCAGAGAGATTTGTAGTTTTAACGGGGGGGAGCCTATTGACGATGATTTATTTGATTTTGATCCAGGAAGTATAAATTTAATTCACAAAGCGAATTCACTCCCGAAATATGTTTTTGAAACGAATTATCTGTCAACGCTGGCCTGATCTCCTTGAGGGGAGGAAAGATACTTTTTCCCAGTTTGTGTTTCAAAAGGTCAAAATTGATCGTCCAGAACGGTGATTTGAAATAAGTATTGACGTTTTCATTATGTGCTCCCTTGAAGTACTCGATGGCGTTGAACGGAGCACTGAAAGTCAGCATATTGACACTCATCTGGCAGCAGGTGCTGACCAGTAGTGTCAGATAGAGAAAGCCTTTCAATATCAAATTGAATTGCGTAGAGGGATGGTCTAGAAGACAGAGTACGGGGAGGCTCAGCAGAGGCAGAATAAACAGCAGATAGCGTGGTCCGTAGCACCAATCGCCTCTCCAGTTGATGAAACAGGAATTAGTGATGTAAAAGACAAGAAAGACGATTAATACAAATGAAAACTCAAAAGTGTATTGTTTCAGAAAACTTCTGAATTTAAACAGGGAAAAAAACAATAATGGGAAATACAGAAAGATGCTTTTTTGACTGTTAAACAGATATCCATACATCCCATTGAATGGATTACCTGAGAGAAAATGTTTTTCCTGTTCCCATTGCGCATAACCAGTCGTGAACGGTGCGCCAAAACGGTACCAGTTAGCCAGGCAGACCAGGGTAAGGAGACATGTCAGAAAAATGGCGAACGCAGCCAGGTAATGTTTAAAAGCATAGAAAAAACGTACTCGAAAACTTTGTTGCTGATCTGGTTGAGATAAGATATCCGCCCAGAGAATCCATAATAAAGTAACGGGAACAAGCAGTATAAAGACCAGTTTTTCCAGTACAAGAAGACTGCAGAAAACCAGGATCAATACAAAATGAGTACGTGAACTTTTGAGATTCCCCGTCAGTTTCCAATGTTTGAATCTGAGCAGGCTGTAATACAATCCCAGAAAGAAGCAAAGCTGGAAAATCTCAAAAGTTTGTGCTCTGAGATAATTCCAGACGAAGGTTCCGAAAAGACAGGCAAGGACATAGATTGCCGCTACTTTTGCTGAGTGGTTAAAATTCAATGCAATTAAATACAAGTAAGCGGCGATCAACAGTGAGATCAGAATGTTATAAAGATTCAAATAGAAAACTCTGCTTTTTCGCTCGTGCACAGTCATTTTCTGGACCTCGACGAGTGGTCCTTCCAGACTGCGTTCTAACAGCAGTGGAGGTATATATAAAAACGTATTAAGGATTCCATATTTGGGATACCACTCTCCTTGCGCTTCATTTTCAAAAAAGTATTGTCCTCGTTCACCAAAGTTCTGAGCAATCGATTGATCAACATCAAGGTGACCCGAATTGATCAGCTCTGTGGTTGAATAGCGAACGCTGATCGCATCCCCAGAGTAAATTATTGCAGGTTGAAAGAGGACGAGAAGAAAAACGATGATCAGTGACAGAATCAACCCGCAACGGAGATTGAGATTTGTAGAAACTTCAAGTTCATTTCTAGCTGGGTAGACTGTGGTTGTGCTCAGAGATTCTTGCACGATACTGACCTGGTTCCTGAATGTGTTCTTAACAACTGCTGAGTTTGACAGCGGCTGCAGGGATATCGAAATTAAGTCCAGTCAGGTTCGATTAGCAATTCTTGTTCCGTCTACCAAAATCTCTTTCTGTCTCAACCCCATCCAGTGATTCTATCGGAAATTCTCCCTTGAATAGAAAACATTAAATCATCATGTATCGAAGACCAGAATCTGAATCTTTAGTATTGGTTGTTTTACAATATGGTAAGAAGTCTCCACGTTGATCTGATTTCTATGACTATTCGATATTTTCCTTCAGAGGTACATATTTTGCATAGATGCTAATCACTTAATACAGAAAATTAGCTCATATGAAATAATTAAGGATTATTATCAGACCCGGTATGTCACATCCTGCGGCTAATCAGAACATGGAAATCCCCTCTGGGCGAGGTTATAAATTACCTGCATTGATGTATATCGCATTTTTTGTTGTCTTAATGCTACGATTCGTTACTCCGACACACGATCTAAACGACGATCCTTCGATGTCGCTGGTCGTATCAGGATACGGATACGCGATGGGACCTGCCGAGTATTTAATCTATTCGAATATAATGATCGGGGTTCTTTTAAAAAATATTAGATAAATGTGCCCCATTGGTGCTCAGGTATGGAGGTTACCTGCTGGTAGTGCAGATGTAGTCTCCATGCATATGAAATTCAATAATATGGCTTTCTCTTCTGGCCAGTGAGAGTATTCCCAGTTCATAGATATTTGAAAAATGTCAATCACAATTAATTCAATATCAAACAGGCAAACGGTATCGTGATGCAGCCATCTCTTCATCTCAAACAGAATATATCCCACTACCTGATAGTGATCATTCTGATTCTATTTACAGTTCTTTGCAGCGCCCGGCTGAGTGAAATCTTGATGTATAATCCCGATAGTGCAGACTACGTTATCATGGCTCGGGGTCTGATCAATGATCTTGAATACCGGCAAATATATTCTCCTGAAGAGCCATTCTTTACATTACGTCCTCCGGGGATGTCTCTGCTGCTCATACCCGCAGCTCTGATTGCGCCTTACGATGTCATTATGGCAAAAATAACGGTCGTGATTACCGCTGTCTTCATGCTGGTTTTGTTTTATGGTCTGATGTGTCGATTAGAAGACTCGATTTCAGATTCTGATCTCAAGCAAGGGAAGCGATTCCATTGGCCTCAGCTTCTGCTGACACTCCTCATCGCCTCTAATCCGTATATATTGCTGTATTCCACGCTGATGATGACTGAAGTTCCATTCATTGCCTGCACTCTGGCGGTGTTGTATCTGATTGCCCGTGATTCAGAAACGATATCGAAGCAACAGCTGTTTCTCATGACATGCCTGCTGATATTTCTGCCGTTACTGAGAACAATTGGAATCAGTCTGGTCCTGGCTATAGGGCTGTGGTCAATCACCAGTCGAAAACGCTGGCCTTATCTGATCAGCGTATTCTGTTCGCTGGCTGTGACTGGAGCCTGGATGTTGCGTAACAGCGCGCGTCAATCGGTGAGTTATTCATCTGTGCTGATGGATGAATTCAAAAAGGTTGGGGTCCTCGGAATGATGGTGAGTATGGTCAATCGAGTGTTAACTCACTTCGAGGGATTATGTCAGAAAATCTTTCCGGGGATGCCGGGCGAACTTCCTGAATACGAACGTGTGGTATTGAATGACAACTTTGTACTGCCGGGGTCCCAGTTAATTTATCTACTGGTAAGTCTGATTATCATTTCTGTAGCGGTGTATGGAATGCTGAAAAAATGGAGCAGAGGGGGGGCTGTCAGTTTTTATTACCTGCTGCTTACCTTTTTCATACTTTCGGTCTGGCCGTGGTTACAATTACGGTTCACACTGCCGCTCATTCCTGTTCTCCTGGCATACTTGCCATCTGGAATATCTGCACTGGGAGCCAGAGCAACGCCGTTCGTTGTTTGGGGGAAACGGGTTCTGGCCGGGGCTCTGATTCTCGGATGTTTCATATTGGGAATCACACAGATCAGTACCGATCTGAGGCTGGTTGATGCAAATCAGAAAATGATTTCAATGGGAGACTCGTTCTACGAGACCGAATTTCCCGGGCATAATTTCTGTAATTTCGTTGCAGCCGGAAACTGGATTCAGAAACATTCGGATCCCGCAGCTCGGGTTTTGACCAGGCGGACTGATACGGCGATCAGCGCACATCGATTTCAGCAATTAGCCCACCTGGAGTTGTTTAATGCTGAAGAACTTCATCAACAGATTCAGTCTTTCTCAGCGAAGTATCTGGTGTGTTATGATCGTAATTATGTCGGAGCGTTTAAATGGTATTTACTCGATTCTGATCCGGTTTATCGGCTGACCCCCGTATATGCAGAGAAAGGGGTGATGGTGATTGAAGTCCAGCCAAACTATGAAGGAACAGTGCGCCATCAGTACTGGCGTGAAGAGGAGTCCATGGAAATTGCCCGACGGGCTTATGAGAAAAACCCCGACCAGTTCTCCTGTCAGATAGGGTATCTTGAACAATTGCAGGCAGCACAGAAATATCAAGAAGCTATTGAACTGATTCAGGAACTACAGAAAAAACAGATCAATGATGTTCGCATCGTTTGCTTGCAGGGGTGGGCGTATGTCGGGATTAAGCAGTATGAAATTGCATTGGATGAATTTCGGAAAGCTTCTTTAATGCCAAATTCCAAACTGCATCGAGGTAATATTCAGCGAGGTTATGAATATGCCCAAAAGATGTTGGAGCAGAAAAAAGATTCTGACCAGGGGCAGAAGGACGCTGAGCCCGATAAAGATCTTGTAATCGCCGGGAATTACTGGAAACTGGCGCGATATGAGCATGCGATGAAGTATGTACAGAAAATTCTGGAATCTGAAGTGGCAACAGAACAAGACAAGGATAGTGCTCGTATTTTACAGGCGAGGCTGTATTTGGTTAATGGCCATCCTGATCAGGCTCTGTCCGGGCTAAAGAAAATCAGTGATACTGAGCACGAGGATGCGTCGACCCTGGTGACTATGATTCAACAGGAACAGTTCTTTAATAAACTCTTTGAAGGGCAGAGCAGGTCACCCGAATTTCAAAATCAGCGGTGGGATTCAGAAACACGAGATTCCCTATTAAAACTGGCAGCAATTTATCAGTCGGAGGGAGTTCCCGGGAAAGCACTCAGGCTTCTGGGACGTGCACACGAGTATGATCCGGATGATTCAGAAGTCCGAAAGCAACTGGCAAAATTGCAGTTGTTCTATAACATGCTTTCGCATGCAGAAGAGAACTATCTGATTTTGAAACAACAGTTTCCCGATGATCAGGAGATTCAGGATAGTCTCTCTAAAATCGAGCAGATCAAAACAGTTCCCCACTTCTAATGAAATCGGAACGCGATATCCCAATCGCTCGATTTCACCAGACTGGACACTGTCTAGAAGAATAAATCTGGAATGGCTGGCTGAAATTGCTTTAGATTTCTGGTTACCGTTAAGAACGCTCAGATAGCAGGTGAGCTGGACTTCGCACAACATCACATATGAATAACTAATGATGTATGTTTTCTGAATTCTGATTTTGATATTTTGATAAATCCCGAGCTTTGCAGGAAATGAATTCTGGCGAAACTGTTCCAATTATGCGAAACTGAAGCAATCGGGGGCAAACCCAACTTCTACTCTCAATGCATAAATTCTCTCACCTTTTTCTGGATGTGTTCAGTGACAGCCATTTAACATCTTTGCAGGATGACTAGTGCATCTGCAGCCAGGCTGCTGGCAATGAGTATCGGGATGCTCCAATTAACCTGCAACTGGGATAGCTGTCGTCTTTTCAGGGTATTTAGTATGAGTCCAAGTTTACGGTAGCGTCCTCCAGGGGCATAAAGCCCGAGAATAATAGTACGACAGATTCGTTGATTAAGAGCGATGCGATCTAATTTTGTTCGGTAATGAATTCCGGGGATCTTCCTCGGATTTCAATAAGAAAACTGTAAAATATGGAGATACAAGAATGCGTCAAATGAAATTTCTGTTGCTGTTTCTGTTCTGGGGAGGAGTGTCAGTTTCTGCTGCGGAAACTGATTCAGATACGCCAGCTCCCTCTGCAGATGAAACGGCTATTCGCGCCGCGATAAATTCTTATAAGACCGCATTTGACAAAGGAGATGCCAAAGGCGTCGCTGCGCATTGGACTCCAACGGGGGAATTTGTGACACCGGCAGGTGAAACATTGACCGGACATGATGCTCTGGAAAAAAGCTTTACCGAATATTTCAAAACAACACCTGACGTGAAAATGGAACTGGATAGTGTTGGGATTCAGTTCATTTCACCCGGTGTTGCTGTTGAAGAAGGGGTGGCGCGGGTGCTGATTCCTGGACAGGAACCGGAAGTGACTGAATATTCGGCAGTCCACGTGAAAACACCTGCAGGCTGGAAGCTGGATAGTGTCAAAGAAACAGAAGTTGTTGTTCCTCATTCACATTATGAACAGCTCAAACCTCTGGAATGGATGATTGGTACCTGGGTTGATGCCAGCGATGAATCGACAGTAGAAACTATCTGTCGCTGGACAAAAAACAAAAATTTCATCACCCGTTCATTCAAAGTGCATATTGAAGATCGTGTTGAGATGGAAGGAACACAGGTCATTGGCTGGGATCCGGACAAACAGACCATTCGTTCCTGGTTATTCGATTCAGAAGGTGGTTTTGGAGTAGGCATGTGGACACAGAAAGAGAACCAGTGGACGATTCGCACCCTGCAGGTTCTGGCAAATGGTGAAAAAGCATCCGGGATTAATATCATGACAAAAGTGGATGAGAACAAGTTTACGTTTCGTTCTCTCGGGCGTGAAGTAGATGGTATCCTGCTTCCTGGAATTGATGAAATTACAGTGGTGCGTCAGCCATAAAGACTATGACAACATCTGTCATCGCGATCAATATTTTATGTTATTTAAAGGTGAGACAATTATGAAAACTCCCTGTATTGCAATACTTGTGGGAATTCTTTCCCTCTCTCTGATCTCCGAAGATATTTATGCCCGTGGCGGCCGCGGAGGTGGAGGAGGAGCCCGCGGGGGCGGAGGAGCCCGTGGCGGTGGAGGCCGCAGCTTTAGTGGAGGAGGCGGTGGCAGGAGTCCTTCGATGAGCCGGCCGCAACAACGACCGTCTGCATCGCGTCCCACCAGTAGACCCAGTGGGGGAAATCGACCAAATCTCAATAACCGACCTTCTACTGGAAACCGTCCGAATTTCAATAATCGTCCCGGTGGCAATAATCGACCCAATTTGGGAAATAATTCCGGTGGCGGAAAGCGTCCGAATCTGAGTAACCGACCTGGTAGTGGAAATCGCCCTGATTTTGGGAGTCGTCCCAGCCAGGGGCAGCTACAGGACTTTTTGAATTTACCTGGTAATGGCAGCTCAGGAAATCGCCCAGGAAGCGGCAATCGTCCCGAGATCGGAAATGGTTCTAATATTGTGAACCGACCCGGCAGTGGGAAACCGCCGGTGATTGGTAACCGACCTGGAAATCGCCCCGGGGATGGGAACCGTCCCGGTAACGGAAATCGACCTGATATCGTCAATCGTCCCGGTAGTGGCGATCGAAATAACATCAATGTCAGAAATAACCGAGGACCTGGTAAGAATAATATTTCGATCAATCAGATCAATAAGAACAATGTTCGTGTCGGAAATAACGTCCGGAATAACTGGAATGGTCGTCACGTGAATGCATTTAACCGTTCGTGGTGGACGAATCGTCCTGGTTGGAACAGCCCTGCCTGGCGTTATCAGCATGGCTGGGGGCGTTACCCTGCGGGCTACTGGTGGCGACCTGTGACTGCGGTTGCTTTGACCGGCTGGTTCACCGGCTGGTGGAATACCCCATCCTATTATGATTACGGTGAAAATATTTACTACCAGGATAACTCGGTCTATTATGGAGATCAGCCCGTCGCGACAGCAGATGAATATTATCAGCAGGCGGTGACTTTGGCAGACTCGGTTCCGAAAGATACATCAGATGCTGCAGATGATCAGACAGACTGGATGCCACTCGGAGTGTATGCGATTACCAATGCGGATTCAGAAGAGACTAATATGGTTTTACAGTTGGCCGTCAGTAAGGCAGGGGTGATTGCCGGCACTTTCTACAATGATATCACGCAAGTATCTCACCCTGTCGAGGGAATGGTGGAGAAGGAGAATCAACGGGCATCCTGGCGTTTCTCAGATGGCTCCAATCCCGATCTGGTGATGGAGACAGGGATCTATAATCTGACGAAAGATCAGACCGATGTGCTGGTGCATTTTAATGCGGAAAAGACGCAGACCTGGATGCTCGTGCGTCTGCCGGAACCCGAGGGGGACGGTGATAAAACCAATTGATTGAGTTTAATCAGCGGCGGCAAATAATAGATACGGATGATCTGAACTGTTTCAGATCATCCGTTTTTTAGTGCGTCGGTTAATTTTTTTGTGTTGAAGACTGTTTGTCTTTGAGCGAATGAAACAGTTTCAGCAATGTTGAAACGATTTTTGTGGTCGCATCTTTCTCAACATAATTGGTTCCCAACCAGGTTTCATAACCACCCCAGCGATGTTGTTCCGGCGTCGGTAAATACCCGAAGGAGCCATTTGCCAGTTCGATCGTAAATGTTTCAGCAAAGGGACTGCGGTCTTTCAGTTCCAATCCGGTTTCCGTAAACGTTTCAAACGGAATCGCAGCGATGCCGAGATCGCCAATGCGAATGGTCTGAAGTGGGATCTTAATTTCATCAGGGGCGTCTTTCAGACCAGCAATTCGTTCCGCATAGATTTCTTCTCGTGAATGACGAGTGCGTGACTTATTTTTAGGAGCAGATGTCACTTTTTCAAAATGTTCCAGCATTTCAGGGGTCGGTTTTCTGAGTTTCAAAGGCAGGTTGGCAGTCATTGCGCCGAGCGGAACCCAGTCATGAAATTTGATCTGCTGGTGTGCTTCTTGAACCCGGCTGGCTACCTTCTCAGCGACTTCCTGCATTTTTTCATATTGTTTATAGCGACGACCGTTCTTCTGAGTAAAGTTGATGTTATTGACATCGCCACTGGTCCCATTGGACAGAATACCGACAAAAGGAGGGTGTTGATTTTCCCCATTCAACTTTTTGGTGATGATCCGCGCAAAGTAACCAAAATAGTCCGCTGAAATTTCACCGGAACGAACTCCCCCTACATAATGCAGTGAATAATTGGCAAGCAAAGCGATGGGGCGCTGATCCAGACTCTGAATTGAGATAAAGCTGATTTCCGGATCAGTAGGACCTGCCGGACGGTCCAGCGCTTTGTGAGCCCGCGGCGGATTCATACGTACCCGGTCGATTCCACCAAATGGATTGGTCAGGAGGCTGGTGTCATTCACAAACCAGCGGCGATTGTGAAGTTCTGATGGTTCATCCACCTTGCCCCACCCAATCCGAGCCGGCTCTAACTGATATAGTGCACGCTGGATACTATCGGAAATCCGGCTTGCCAGAAACTTCTGGTATTCGGTGAACTCAGTCTCACGAATGACCTTGGACGGCCCACGAGCAGTGGTGGCAGAATGCGTGTGCGTTGACGCCAGCAACATGTGGGACTTGGGTATGCCAGTTGCCTTATGTGCCTGTTCCTTCGCCAGATCAAAAACGGACTCCGGAATACCTACATTATCACATAATACAATGGCCACCTGGGTCTTGCCATCATCGAGTACAATACTCCGTGCATGCAACTCGTCATGGACTTGTGTCGCCGGGATTGGTTTCCAGCCGCCGACGATCAGCTGGCCCAGCGGAGGAGTGATATTACTGGTGGCTGCACCGGCTTTGAAAACAGTTTGCTTTTCGGTAGCAAGACAGGGGGGCGAAGCTACCAGGCAGATCAGAAATAACAAAACAAGGACTGAGTTTCGTTTAAAACTATCTTTAATCATGGTGTGTCTTTCATGGAAACTGGTAATACTGAAGAGAAGATTTCAGTCCGGTGCAGGTTAGATGATTCGAGTAGGAAGGCTGGATGCTTGTATCATACGTTGAACCGTACCAGACGGGTATGTTTTAATCAGGCAGGAGCATGGCAACGGGGTGATGCTCCAGTTCTGAGGTTCATTGTAAACAACTGAGAATCAGCTTGCCAGATCCAAACCTGTGTGGAGTCAGTGAGAACAGGGAATCTGCCAGTTGAAATAAAGTACTTGTGTTTTATTTGACAGAACTGCAAAATGAGAAGCAATAAACGAACCCTTCCTGCAAAGCAGATAGGATGAACCATGCTCAAAAACAGTCTGTTTTCTGTTCTCTGTTTCCTGCTGTTCCTCCCGGCTCCGCTCCTGGCTGCGGATACCTTTTTGATCCAGAACGGTCAGCCTCAAGCAGAAATTGTAATTGCAACAAATCCTTCTCGCACCACACGTCTGGCAGCACAGGAGATACAGGCTTACCTGGAAAAAATTTCGGGTGCAAAATTAAAGATCGTTGATGAGCCGACTTCGGAATTTCCAGTTAAAATTTATGTAGGCAGCAGCCAGCATACTGAAAAACTGGGGATCACTATTGATGGTTTGAAGTATGGAGCTTATCGCATTGTTTCCGGTAAGAACTGGCTGACACTGATCGGAGATGACACGGAATTTGTTCCCATTGAACCCTGGCCGCGCAGTAATAATGATATCGTCAGTGGCAAAATGCAGGCTGCCTGGGATGAAATTACGGGTGAGCATTGGGGGTATCCGCATTCTCAAATGCGCAAGCATTACATGGGGGCCGCCAGTCTGTTCGGAACTCCGCGAGAACAGAAGGTCGATCAGAATGGGAACGTGAATGTCTGGGGATTCGACGAACGCGGCTCTTTTAATGCGGTCTGCGGGTATCTGAGAAGTCTGGGAGTGCGGTGGTATCTGCCTGGAGAATCAGGCGAAATTGTAATGAAACTCAAGACCGTCGCACTGCCACAGATTGATCAGGTCGTCAAACCTGATTTCCCCTTACGAATTCTGAATTTCCGCTTCGCTGTCTACGGTCGGGATGCGGCGATGTGGGGGATGCGGTTGGGTGTTCGACAACCCTATGGCAGGCAGGCAGCGCATGGGCTCGATCATATGACACATAATGAGCACACACTGAAAAACCATCCGGAATGGTTTGCGTTATACGGAGATAAACGGGACACTCAGCCGGGAAAACGTCTGAATCAGTTATGTTACTCGAATGAGGAACTTTTTCAGGAAACAGTGCGTTATGTGCGTGCCCAGTTTGATCATTTCAAAATGGATGAAGTCTCGGTCATGCCGCCGGATGGGTATACGGCGATTTGTCAGTGTGAACTATGCAAAGGAAAAGATACACCGGAGCGGGGTTACCGCGGCGCTCTGTCAGACTATGTCTGGGAATTTGTAAATCGTGTGGCGAAGGAAGTTGGCAAAACCCATCCCGATAAAAAAATCTCCAATTGCGCGTATGGGACTTATACGCGACCCCCTCTCAATATTGACAAACTGGAACCGAACCTGCAGGTGATTATCGTAGGTGGACGCAGACCAACGAACGAATCACGCGAAGAACTTACGCAACTCCGTCAGGACTGGGCAAAAAAGACGGATCGTCCGGTGATTATCTTTGAAAATTATCCCTTTACCGGACGCGGTTTCTATCTGCCGGCTTATATTCCGCAAGTATTAGGGGACAGTATCAATGCCACGAAAGGGATATCGCAGGGGGAAGATATCTGGCTGACCATGGATTTTAGTGATACTGCGATTGGCTATAACCATTTCCTGATTTACTTCACTGCGAGAATGTACTGGGGTGGTAAGGATCAGAACGCTATGGAAATGTTTGATGAATATTGCCGACTGTTTTATGGTCCGGCCGCTCCCGCGATGCGCGAATTCTTTTCATACTGTGAAAACCACTGGCGTGAAATGGAAAACGATGGCGAACAGGCAGAACATGCTCTGGAACTGTTTGCGGCAGCGAAATCAAAAGTGAAGGAAACCTCCGTTTTTGGACAGCGAATTCGTTTAGTCGATCTCTATCTGAATGGATTGCGAAATAAAAGTAAGCAACTGGCGCAGAAACGAGGGCCCGTGCCAACATTGAGACTGGTGGGAGATCCACGCGGAGAGATTCAGATCGACGGTAAACTCGATGATAAACTCTGGAAGAACATACCCACTGCTTCCACAGGACAGTTGCGCGAACTGCAAACAGGAAGGCAACCTGTCTACGGGACCTCTCTCAAGAGTTGCTGGATTGGTAGAGACCTGTATTTTGCGATTCGTTGTGAAGAAGCCCCGGGACAAAAACCCAATAGCACGACTGCGAAAAACGGAGATCAGGCTATCTGGTACGGCGATGCGGTAGAAATATTGTTAAATACAGAATCTCACAGTTATTATCAGATCGTAGTCAATCCGGCAGGAGCATTGATTGACCTGGATCGAGGCGCGGACAGAAACAACTGGTTTCGCTGGGATTCTCAGGCAGAAGTTGCAACACAGATTGCCGATGGTTACTGGACTGCCGAGATCAGAATTCCTGTCGTGTCAGATGAAAACGACCCTCTGCATCAGGTCATAGGCCACAGGCCAACCCAGAGTCTGCCGTGGTATATCAATGTCTGTCGCCAGCGGATTCGTGAAAATGGTTCTGAGTATTCTGCATTTGCCCCCACGGGGACAGCTGGTTTCCATGAGCCAATGAAATTCGCTCATTTTTACCGCGGACTGTCACATCAGTTTCCGGCAGATGAAAGTGTGAACGATTATCTGATCACCGAAAAGGCCGCGAGTCAACTGCTAAGAAAACGAAAGTACCAGGTTGCTGAGGCGGCGTATGTGGCGTTAAGTGAAACCAAAAACATTACTCAACTCCAGAAGTCGACTGCGCTGGAGAAAGCAGCAGAGTGTGCACGCGCGTTACAGGATTATGAGCGTGCTGGTCAACTGGCTGATCGGATTCCCGTAGACTCAATTGCAAAAACTGCCCGGATGGAGAATCTGTTAAGCCAGCGAGACTTCCAGTCCGTCGTTGATGAATATGGAAATGAAGACCTGGCTCAGTGGCCCTTCTGGCAGTCAGGCGCGGGGGCTTATGCCCGTGCTCGCGCTTATCATGGTTTGAAAAATGGCAAGAAGGCGGAAGCAGATTTTCAACAGGCGCTGGCGTTCGCTGCGGATTCCCGGCTCAAGTCCAGCATTCTGGTCATGATGGGCAACAACAGGGAAATGAATCTGCAGGACGACAAGTCAGCGCTGGATGCGTATCAGCAGAATTACCTTTCTACGGGACGCATCGGGGCTGCAAATCAGTTTCGTTCTGTTCAGGGAGCAGTACGTATTCTGTTACGGCAGCAAAAATATGATGCCGCTTTGAACGTATTGAAACTCGTGAAGATTGGAAACCTGAAAGGGTTCTGGCGTCACGAGATGATGCTGTCACAGGCGAGTGTACTGACTGCGGCAGATCAGGTTGATCAGGCGGTCAAAGTCTATCGTGATCTGCTGAAAGAGCCCGCTGTGGCAACTGGCCATCGCCAGACGGCGGAAGCTGCGATAGCTGAATTAATTCAAGAATAGTCATCGACTCTCTGAGTCAGATCAGGGAATAATCTCAACAACCGAGTTACTGAACCAGTTGCAGTTTATTGTTTCGCCAGACTGGTCGGGCTCTCCTTTTTTATTAACTTACCGATTTCTGTGAATTCGGTACTGAGCAGTTCCAGAATATCATCCAGTGTCAGCATGCCGACCAGTTTTCCCTCATCATCAATTACGGGGAGCCTGCGAAATCCGCCCGCCCTCATTTTTGAAAGTGCCAGCTCAATGGTTGTTTCTTCGCTGACATTGTCAGGAAATCTGGTCATCACTTCGGAAACCAGTGTTTGAATCGAATCCCGTGCCTTTCCGACAATACGCAGAGCGAGATCCCGATCAGTTATCATGCCAATGGGATGGGATTCCTTATCCAGCACAATCAGAGTCCCCACATTACGGGAATTCATCCGACCTGCAGCCACTTGAACTGATTCATCGGCGTCAATTAAATCAACTTCTCTTGAGCAAATTCGTCCTACTGTCATGTTTTCTCTCCAAATCTGGTACATGATTGTACAACTTAAACCTGCAAAGCAGCGTCTAGAAACAGATCTTTACCCTGACTTCTAACTTACATTCACGACCCCTGTCTGTAAATCCTCTCTCAATGGTGATTGAACCGATTATTTTTATAGGGGAAATCCCTATCCATGAATCACAATTCCCCCTGATTCTTTTAGTGACTGAGAAATTATATTTTCAGTGCAGAGTGATGATTGTTTTTATTAATTCAAAATCAGTCTTAAAAAGGAGTGCATGATGACAATGGTAGCCGAACACCAAATGGAACATATTGGCGAAACAAAAGGGTGTGCCGACCACGATCACGACATGATTCATGAGTTGAGCAAAAGGCTGGATGCTTTATGGCGCTGTGATCAATATATTGCCAATGCGGAAGGCCATGCAGACCTGAGACGCTTCTGGAAAGATATTAAGACTCAGGAAGAAGCGAATATCTCTCGGATCAAGGAAATTCTGGCACAGCATATCCAAAACGGCTGCTTCTGAGCAGTATGGTGAACTGGGGTTTGGTAAGTCAGATACTAACGGAAGTTACATCAGGACTAGAGAGACAAAGATCTACAAGTTGTGCTATGAGCGATGTGCAGTTCCTGCAGTAATGCTGAGAAATCAGTTCTGTTTTCTGTATCTATTCTTTTTTAAGGAGAAAATGAGTTATGGCAACAACACTGTCAACAGAAAAGAAAAAAACAGGTCAAGCCCTTGAGAATAAAGTGCAGACCAGGCCGCTGTCACGTTTTACACAGGATCTAAGTACTTTTATGGGACGGACTCCCTTTCTATCGTTTCGGAATGAGATGGATAATCTGCTGAATCGTTTTTCCGATGATTTCGGAAACGGTTGGCTGACAAAGGGGTATGCCGCGACTCTGGATGTATCAGAAACGAATAACCACATTGAAGTATGTATGGATGTTCCTGGTATTCAACCAGAAGAAATTGATGTGGAAGTCTCTGGGAATCTGCTGCGAATCACGGGAGAACGCAAAGAAGAACACGAGGAAAAGGGAAAAATGTTTCATCGTATGGAACGAAGTACAGGCAGCTTTTCCCGTTCGGTCACATTGCCTTGCGAAGTAGAAGAAGATCAGGTTGAAGCGAGCTGTGAAAATGGTGTGCTGAAAATCACACTACCCAAGTGCGAGTCGGTGAAACCACACAAAATCAATGTGAAACCTGTCGCAAAATAATTCTTCCGGAGTCGATTTCAAAACTGTAAATCAAGGTGTGCCACTTGTCAAAAATTTGTGGCACACCTGTTTTCGCCATTCAGCCAGTCATTTCCTGCGATGTTCTCTTTGTTACGTGCAGGTGACGAAAAACACGAAGTATTTTGTAGTCGAGTTTATTAGTTCAGGATTCAGACTGGTCATGGTGGTCAGGCACAGGATTCATCAGACTCTGAAGCGGTCACGGTTCAGGGCAATCTAACTGCTTCGGATGGGGCTAGATATCGAAGTGAGATATTGCCAATGTTTAAGGCGCATGAACAGATCCTTCTGATGAAATAAGTGATGGACCTTGTCTGAGACTTAGAATACCATTGAGTAAGTGGAATGGTGAACTTATATTTTTAATTCCCATTGCAGGACTGTAATGGATATGCAGCAGCTTCTGGGGATTCTCAAAATTCAACACGCTCGCCGTCTGATAATATTCGCTCAGCAGTTGCTGACAGAAACAAAACGTATTGCTCCTGCTGCATAATATCACTCACCAGTGAATTGAGTTGTGTGAAATTATCTGATCCTCCGCAGACGAACGGCTCTGATGCCAGTAGGACACGAGGGGACTTTTAGTTGCTGATAACTGGTATATCAGGCCGTTGTTGAGTGAGCAGAGACTGTTGATTAGAAAATCAATCGCATTTCTCTGAAGCCGGATGCCATTGTCAATATGCTGACTTGAATTTCAGAACGGGAATCGAATCTGCAAAGGTGGGAATCTGTTTCAGATAGAGAAAGGGAAACATGGGTATGAAATATCAATATAAAATGAAGCGTCCAGAGGAATCAGTGAAAAAATCACACGAGCATTTACAATATCTGCTTGATGAGCATGAACAAATTCTGTCTCATATTAAGGATTTAAATCAATGGTGGGCCGAACTGGACGAACATGGTATGCCGAAATATGGGGAAATGGGAACCCGGATGGAAGGCTTGCGGGATCTCCTTTCCAAGCACTTCAACGATGAAGAACAGGAGGGGTATTTTAAACCACTCATGGACGAGGAACCGGGGTTCTGCATCATGGTGCCTGACTTTCAGAAACAGCACAAAGAATTTCTCACCCGGCTCGATGATTTTAGCAACCGTCTCAAACAGCCAGAGCCTCCATTTCATAACTGGAATGAAGCCTTACTGGAACTGCAGAGACTGCTCGCTGAATTACGCATCAATGAAAATCGTGAAATAGAACGTGTTCGCGAAGCTTTTGAGGAATCTTCTCTCCCAAATGATTGAAAATCGTTTCCAGTCATGGAATTTGATTCTATGAATGAGAGCTCAGTATTTCATTCCTGGACATTTACTTTGGGAAATCAAAGAACTTCAGGTTCTGAACTTCCCGGCGCGATGAGCCGACAGTTATACTCATAATAAGTCGTAAGACGCGATTGGATGTAGTGTGTCTCGATGCAAGGTTCTGGTTAAAAATGACTTCGTGTCTTCATGTTTCAGTTCAGGAAATGGTTTGAGAAATCAATATATGAGCCAGATAAAACAGCAGAAGACGAAGGTTATGATCGTTGACGACCATCCAATTGTCCGGGAAGGATATTCGCGCCTGATTGAACATCAGGAAGATTTAGAGGTCTGTGGAGAAGCCGACAGTAAAGTCGATGCGATTCGAAAAATCATGGAGAATCCACCGGACCTGATCATTGTCGATATTTCACTGAAAGATGGCAGTGGTCTGGAGTTGATCAAAGATATCAAAGCCCAGTTCAGTCAGATCAAAATGTTGACCGTGTCAATGCATGATGAATCGTTATTCGCAGAGCGCTCTCTACGTGCCGGTGCACTGGGATTTATAAACAAGCAACAGGCCCCGGAGCAGTTGGTCAAAGCGATCTACCAGGTTTCAAAAGGAAAAGTATTTTTAAGCCCTGCGATGACCGAACGCATGATTTGTCGCTCTATAGGTTCTGATAATTATTCAGACCAGTCTCCGATCGAACGTCTTTCCGATCGAGAACTGGAAGTATTCGAACAGATTGGAGAAGGAGAAACCACACGTTCGATTGCTCAGAAACTGAATTTAAGCTCTAAAACCGTGGAAACTTATCGGGAAAATATCAAGCACAAGTTGAATCTGGAGAATGCGACTGCGCTGACCCGACATGCGATTCAATGGGTTCTGGAAAAGAACTGAAGTCTGTATTTCACAAAGTCTTTTGTTCTTTGTCAATCTGGGACGGTATCGTATCAGTAGGGTAATTCCCGATAGGGGCATTCGAATATTACCCGGTAGATTTCTTCTACTGCTGGTTGTTACACTCGATTCAGCATTAAAACGGAGAGAGTATCTTCAGGTGTATGACCACTGATGACAGGATATGGAACAAATGGTGACGATCAGCAGAAATGATTTACGGGAGCTACTGGAGACATGCCTGGACCTCAAGCTGGTAGAAGTATTACCTGAGGTGTCCTATCTGGAATATCATCTTCCGGGTGCCGTCAATGTTCCGCTGAGTGACTGCTTTAATGAGCGTGTCATACGTGTGTTTCCCGATCGCAGCCAGACAATTGTGGTCTATAGTCTGAATTTTGAATGTATCCAGTCAGAACTGGCAACCCAGTGTCTGCTGGAATTGGGGTATCAGACCGTTTACGACTATGAGCCAGGAAAAATTGACTGGCGTGCTGCAAAGCTCCCGATTGAATATGGACCGTCGATATTGGATTACTATTCTCAACCAGACACCTTCGAGTCTGTTAACGACGATCTCCGGTCTTAAATATTCTCAGAGCAAACATCGACACTCTCCGGTCGATTAGATCTGTCAATACGCGGGACAGGCTGCGAGTGGTGCTGAATCGCTTTCGCTTGATCGGTGATCAATTTAATTTCGGATTGGGGTCCTGCTGTTTCCACGATTAAAAAGTTATGAATTTTTCTGACTTCATTTAATGACAGGATTCGAACTTGAGCCATCTGCTTCATGAAATAAGAAGTAACAATTCCCTCCAGGTAAACTTCTCCGTGGTGGACTTCAATTCGAATAGCGTTCAAAGCCGCATATCCTGCAGAATGCAATATCCTCCTGATCCGTAATTTGAGCTGCCGATCCGGACTGGAATTGAACTGGATTCGTGTTTTATTCTGCAGTTTCACAGTGGTCTCCTTATTTATTATTGTGATTCCGACAAAGAAAATAAGCTATCATAGCATTGGGAGGTCAGGGGGCTGGGAGATCGCTTCAACACTCTTATTATCGCAACATTCATTAAGTTCCTGTTTCGTCTGTATGAAAAGCAAAGTAACGTGCGATAATGTCACAAGAAATCGCTGAGGATACTCAGATAACACCAACAAACATTCTATAATTCCTTTTGTTTGACTCCGGATGCCAGTGGAAATAGCTTATAAGACCCGTGTCATTGCTGAAATCGGAAAATCAGCAGTTGTTTCATAGGGGAATTCCCCAGAGGGGACCCTTGTACCCGGCAGGAATTACTCATTTAAAACGTTCCGCTAATGATTGGTTTTGCAGTAGCTGACTTAGACTGTGTCCAGTTTTACTGTAGCGTCTCCAGGGCCATTTGGACCGAGTATATTAGATTGAGAGACGCTATGGTTAAATGTGATGCGCTCTAGTAGTTTCACCCTATTTGCTCTAAGAGACAGAAACATGTCAGACAAACAGAGATTTTCAGTACTACTGGTCGAACCTGATCCGGAATCACGTTTACAGATCATGCAGATACTGTCGACCGAAGGATTTCAGGTTGATACCGCGGAAACCATAGATCAGTTGATGAATCGGGATAACTGGTTAGATTATTTTCTGATCATTCTGGAGCATGAGCTACCCGATGGCAAAACGGACGATTTACTCTCCCAAATACAGCAGCAGGCGAAGCATGCCGAGTTAGTCATTATTACTTCCCGGTCAGAAGTACAGAAAATGGTTCTCGCCTTCCGAAACGAGATTGCTGATTATTTTATTAAACCAATCGACCATGATCTATTTAAGAATTCGCTGCTGCGAATTCGGGCAGAGCGGGACATTTCCAGCAAGCTACGTCAAACACAGGCTCAGTTAAATGCGATTGTCGAAGCGGCTATAGAAGCGGTGATAACGATAAATCGTCGGGGGATGATTCAGTCATTTAATCCCGCCGCAGAAAAAATGTTCGGGTATTCGACTCGAGAAATCATCGGTCAGAATATCAGTCTGCTCACGCCGCTGTCGGTCAGAGAACATCACGATCAATTTATTTCCCATTATCTGGAAACAGGAATCTCAAATATTGTCGGAGCTCGACGTGAACTGCAAGCCTGCCATCGGGATGGTAGTTTGATTCCGATTGAACTGTCGGTTACCGATTTACCTCAGTTTGAAATCTTTGCCGGTATCGTCACTGATATCAGCGAACGAAAGCAGGCCGAACAAAAGCAGGTCGAACTGACACGGGCAGTTGCGGTCGCTGCACAACAGGAGCGTCGCCAACTCGCCAATATTCTACATGACCATCTCCAGCAGTTGCTGGTCGGAGTTCGGATTCACCTGGAGATTGCCAGGAAGGGAACGCATTCTGAAGCAGAAGAGCAGACATTGACTCGGGCAGATGAACTGCTGAACCAGAGTATCGAAGTGACGCGTTCCTTGACAGCAGAACTGAATCCGGTGGTTCTGCATGAAGAGGGGCTGGCAATGGCGCTGGAATGGTTAGCGCATAATATGCTGGAACGGTACAATCTGACTGTGGCGCTGAATCTGGATGAAACTGTCAGTCCGCAGGCCGAACTGACGAAAATTGTACTCTATGAGTGTATCCGTGAGATTCTGTTTAATGTCGTTAAACACTCTCAGACGTCACGCGCCGATGTCCGCATGCAGGCCCTTTCGGATCAGGAAGTGGAAATTACTGTCTCAGATGAAGGGGTTGGTTTTGATCCGCAACGCCTGGAAACACAGTTGTCGAAAGCAGGGGGGATGGGGTTGAGTAATATCGAGTTTCGACTATCGCTGATTAAGGGGAAATTTCATCTGGAGTCGACAGTCGGGAAAGGAACGGTGGCGCACATTATTGTTTCGCTGGACGCAAGTGAAACGGATTCTTTATGAGTCAAGGAAGTTGGTTGTCAGCGACGAATCACGTCGATTGAGGTGGCATCTCGTCTTGTGGGGCCCAGGCGGTCTTTCACATCCATACCAGCAAGCATGGTATTATAGACATCCATACCCTCGGCATTGACGTCCATGATTTCTCCGGTTTTAAAACGTCCATTGGCACCGGTGATCGCGTGGAAAACGCCCGAAAGCTCCCGCTTGACATCATTATGACGTCCATCTCCTGATTCAGTGGAAATTGTAATGAGAGAGTTTTCCAGGATGGTCTGGCCATTGGCTTCGACCGCATCAGAGTTATCCAGCTTATTAAGGAAGTAGGCAATCTCGCGCATCTTCATATGAGCATGAGCCCGCAGGGCTTCATTTTTCTTTTTCTCATTAAACTTGTGCCACCATTCGTGGCTACAGCCTTTGTCGCCTGAAGCCTTCTGCTGTCGGGCATCGTCAAACTGCCAGAGTTTTTTTCCGTTAAATTCGTAATCGCCGGTCAGACGAATCCGTTCTCCCGCTGCCAGAAACGTGAGTGCGCCAAAGCGAGTCCGGTCCAGTTGAATGGCCAGGGCATATAAGTCAGCCATCAAACGCCATTCGGTTGTCAGCTCTTCAAGAGTGATGTCAATTCCCATGCCACCGGGATCAGCCTGACCACCATGTAGAATCTGCGAACGGGGTGGCAGTGTGGGGGCGTTTGGAGTTTTCTCTTTTAGCGCATAAGCACGCTGTTCAAATTCACGAATCCGATCAAGATGATCGGCAACGCGTGCTTTCGAAACAGCGCCCAAGGGAGAATTGGAACCTGTGTAGAAGCGGTAGTCTGCGACAACTGAGTCCAGCACACTGCGTTTGAGCCTGCGTTTTCTGAGATCAGTGCCGTCTTCGGATAATGAGATCGAGCCGAATACGCGTTCAAACAGATCACGTGGTTTTTCCTGCATCGTGGCGGCGACAGTGCAATCCTGATTGTAGCTGTGCACGTATCGGCCTACACGACTGCGACGGAAAAAAGTGCCCCCTACCAGAGTGGGGACCATTCCCCGCGGAAGGCCCTCTGGATAGTGGGCTTTGCGAATCACCTGATCAATGGAAGGTCCGCCTGATTTGGCTTCTCCGTCGGGAGGTTCCGCTGTAAAAGCTCCTGAGGCACCATCGTAATGAGCGTTGATCCCTTTTTCATCACAGCGAATCTGATCGACATTGCGCATAATCAGCAGTTTTTTACTCAAGGGTTTGAGTGGTTCGAGAACACCTTCAAAACCTTCAGTCTGCAGTGGGGCAGGGATCCCCAGACCGAAAAATACATTAAATGACCTGACAGGAACCTGTTCTGCAGTCGCGGCAGATGCCTGTGTCGCCAGCATTTCTTCGAGGAGAGGAAGTCCGATGGTTGCTGCCCCGATACTTCGCAGCATTGTTCTTCGATTGAGCCGCTTAAATGTCATTCTCCCGTCTCCGTATGTTGGCTTTCTGTTCTTGTCTTTTGTACCAGATCACTCAAAATAATTGCTTTGATGAGGTTCGCATACGTTCCGCCTTCTTTTTGTGCTGATTTGTGAATCAGTTCGAGATCGTTTGCGTCGGTGGCAGTTAATGGTCGTCCCAGCGAAAATTGAGTGATTTTCCACGTCATTGTCTGTTGCACGCGCGGGCTGGCTGCGAGCAGATTCATCAGCGCTGCGCTGGAATCATAGGCAACCGGATTTGCTTCACCCGGGAAAAGAATCACGCCGTCCTCGCGTAACTGGTTTTTATATTGATCCCGCTCATGAAATGCACCCAGACCGTCAAACTTTTCCAGGCCAAAAGCCAGCGGTTCGAATCGGGAGTGACATCCACTGCACTCCGCGTTTGCAATTCTCTGTTCTGCGATTCCCCGATGCGACATTCCCGGCCTGGAAGGGATGGGGGTGATATCGAGACCCGCGGGCGGCGCTTTGATGGTTCCCCGTAAGACGTCTTCCAGAATAAACAGACCACGGGTAACCATTGAGGCGTCATCTCCTCCAATGGTTAATATGCTTCCCTGCGAAAGTATGCCACCCCGCGCGGCTACCGCCGTGAGATCGTATTTTCTCAGTCCGGTACCCTGTGGCTTGATTCCGTAGTGCTCTGCCAGGCGAGGTGTGAGATAAGTGAATTGTGCATTGAAAAGATCGGCAACGGGACGATTTTGTTCCCAGATGAGCTCATTAAAGTATGCCAGCGTTTCCTGACGCATGTCGGAAGCGAGTGCCTGATTCCAGTTTGGATATTTCCGGGAAGCTGGTTTGAGATGATCGAGTCGGTCGAGGTGTAGCCATTCGGAAGCAAACTGTTGTGAGCGGATTCGGGCACGAGGGTCCAACAGCATACGCTGTACCTGCTGTGCCGCGATTTCAGGATGATGCAATCGACCTGAGTCAGCCATTCTCATTAGCTCACGATCTGGAGGTGCACCCCAGATGATGTAGCTCATGCGTGAGGCAAGTTCGTATTCTCCCACAGGCCAGGCTCGACCATCGCCACGCTGATTTTCGATCCGATAAATGAAGCGAGGTGACTGCAGCATGGCTTCAATAATCAGACTGACGGCTTCTTTATAATTCCCTCCGGCACTGGCAACCGTGGTGGCAATACCGCTGTAAGTTGAGATTTCCCGGTCGTTCAGTGGGCCCCGGAGCAACCATTTTCCCATATCAGCGACGAACTTTCGCATGGTCGCATCTGTTGAGAGCTTTTGGCTTTTGGAAAAGCGGGCAGCAAATTGCAGTACATCCATGCGGTCCACGATGATCCCGGCCAGGCGCGCGTAGATTTCCACATGCTTGAGGTCCACATTCAGGTTGTATGCAGTATTGCTGAATCCATCCGCGCGGAGATCGCGCGGGAGCAGTTTACGGGCCTCTTTTTCAATATCGATGTTCACAGAACTGCGCACGGTTTCAATATATTCGGGAACAGTCAGTCGTTGCAGCCAGTGACTCCCGGCGCGGCTGTCGTGGAGGTAAACGGCAGGGTCCAGCATTTCGATCGACCAGTGCGCACCACCGTCAATCCACTGTTTTATCATCGTTTTCTGGTGACTGGTCAGAGAATCACCCGCCGGGGGCATTTCTCCCGAATGGACCTGTTCCCAGAGCAGGCTGGCGGCTGTCTTTCCCGGAACGAGTACGACCCCACTTTCTCCCCCCTGCAGTGCGGCTGATTTTCGCGATAAATCGAGCTGGCCTTTTCGGGCAGCCGAGTCGTGGCAGTCCAGACAGTGTTTTGCAAATAAGGGGGCAATATGTGTTTCAAACAGCTGTTTGTTTTCAGTAGCTGCGATTTCCAATTTTGTGAGTTTCGGACTGCTGGAAGTATGTAATCCAGCCTGATAATTCTGTTGCACCTCGCTTGGTGTGAGTGCGCGGCTGAACAGAGCCAGCAAATGAAATTTGCCGAGCCAGGGACGATCACCTGTAACTTCATTAGCCAGTATCAGTCGATAGTCCTTATCCCAGTTGCTGAGTTTGCCCTTGACCTGCTGCTGAGCTTGCTGTTTGCCATTCACGTAGAATAAAGAAATTCCGTCCGCATTACGTGTGAAAACGACATGAGTCAATGTTGTCTTGACGGTATGGTCGGCAGTGGAAGTCGACGGGATTCCGTTGGAACTGGTCGATGTACTGCGCAACCGCATTTCATACTTCTGCTGATCCTGACCGAGTGTGAAATTGCGCAGGCTGGAGTTTTTCGAAAGCGAAATGATCCGCGCAGGTCCCTGTTGACGAAGGTTCGCGGGCGTGATCCAGGCTTCTACTGTGAGACTGTTGGAACGTTGAATCGCAGATATAAATTTCGTTGCGGGAGTGGAGCTGATAATCTTTGCCGGATTGCGAACCAGTAAACCATCGTTTTTCCATTCGACAGCAGAGGGGTGATCGATTTTTAGATCAAGCGGTTGTCCGATACCCGAACGATCTTTGATGCTGGTTCCCTGTGTCTGATCGAATGTGTAGAAGACCTGTAAATCACGGGAAACACGAGGAGCCGCCGCACTGAATACTTCGGAGATGCCTGTCAGTAGAAAGAAGATCGCAAGTAATCGTGGAACGAAAAGAAACAATCTTAAGCGCATACTCATACAAGGGATCCTGTCGGCCATGTCCAAATTCTGATTTGTTCAATGAAATGCAGTCATATCATCCACAATGACACATGTATTTCTGGCGGGAACAAGTCGAAATTATAACAGGTCCGCGTGGGAATCCTAAAGAAAACTCAACGAAATGTTGGCAATCACGAGCACCTGCTGGCTGTATCAAAATTGGACTATGGTTTGAGTGGACCTTGCAGTTCACTCAGAACTTTTGTCAACTCGGCATGGTTTTGTTTTGCATTACCTGTCAGCTGGTCAGCTTTCAGTAGCGACTTTTCACCGGGATCCTGCTCCACATTGTAAAAGCGACCGTCTCGATACAGCTTCCAGTCTGGTGAACGGACACAGCTCTTGTTCTTCAGTCCGATATAAATCCATTCCCGTGTTTTTCGCTGATCAGGTTGACCGAACAGGACGGGCGCAAAACTGATACCATCGCGGGGAACATCCGCTGCTTTCAATCCTGCGATTTCGGCGACCGTGGGCAGGTAATCGCTCATGTCCACCATATCGTCGACGTCGGTACCGCCTTTGATGTGACCGGGCCAGTTCACAATTAAGGGGACGCGGGTACCAGTATCATCCAGTTTTCCTTTTCCACCCGGCACAATCTTTCCATTCTGTACCGAGACGACTTTGGGACGCACCATTTTCCCATTTTTGCTGACGGTCAGATAACTGGCAGCGGGAGTGCCGTTGTCTGTTGTGAATATGATCAAGGTATTGTCACGCACGCCCATCTCATTCAGGGAGGCGACAACTTTGCCAACCATGTCATCCATGGAGGCAATCATTTCGCCGTAGGTCATCCAGCGTCCGTATTTGTAGTAGGCGACATGTTCATCTTTCAGATCATCAGTCACGTCGTGGCAGAGTGCCATCGGGTAATAGGCAAAGAACGGCTTGCCGGCTGCGTGGCTACGTTTCATGAAATCGATCAGGAAGTCAGCATAGACTTCGGGGCCGTACAGACTGGAGGCATCGTCGCGAAGTGAACCGTTCTGATAAATGAGGGGATGATGATAGCGGCCTCCTTCGTGCCAGCCAAACAGACACCATTCATCAAAGCCGACGCGTCTGGGATGCTGTTTATCATTTTTCATCATGCAGAGCTGCCATTTTCCAGCGACTGCAGTGGCATAACCCGCCTGTTGCATACGGTTGCCGATGGTAATCCCTTCGGCGTCGCGGGGGAAATCTCCCCACTTCGAACCTGCTTTCCCAAAGCGAAACGGATAACGACCCGTCATCAGACAGACGCGTGTCGGGTGGCAGACTGGCATGGCGTAAGCGTGATTGAATTTCATACCTCCCTTCGCCAGGGCGTCAATGTGAGGAGTAGGATAGCTGCGACCTCCATAACAGCCGATGGCATCGCTGCCGACATCATCCGCCAGAATCAGCAGTATGTTCGGTTTACTCTCAGTCGCGAACAGACAGGCAGGTATGAACAATGCAATGCCGGTTACAAAGCAGCGGGCAGCGTCAATGAAATTCATGGATGTATCCTCTTAGAAAATTATTTCTTGGATCTTAAAGTATCAAGGTCAGTTAAATCATAATAAGTCAGTCCATTCTGAACGGCCATGTGCAGGTGATGAAATGCGTTACGCGATGTCATCAGCTCGTGCCACGAATTCAGAGATTCTTTCAATTTCAGTTCAGAGATCAGCGCCGGTTCGAGTGTCGCAGCATGCAGCGCAGCGGGGCCGAGTTCTCCCTCCGTCTGGAGTTCCACTGATTTGTCTTTGTTTTGTGACTGCAGCCAGCGTGCGGAAATCAGTAAATCTTCCGCCTGCATAGCCAGCCAGCAACGTCCCAGCATGTGGGCAATGTAATAATCTGCGCCAGGAAAACGCCAGATTCTGGTTTTCGTTTCTCCCGTATCGCGTACTTCGACAACCAGTACGGGATGCCCCTGGGCATTAAGTTGTTGTGCTGATTTGACGCTGGAATTCATTCCAGAAGAGGAAGCAATCAGAACAGGCGTCGCTTTTCCGTCAGGCCAATAGAGGGCCGGAAGTGAAATACCAGGTTCCGGAGTGATGATGAGACACTGGGGAGAGATCGACGCTTCTTTGCTATCCAGAAGTCTGATACCGGGGTCTGGCAGAACTTTGAGGTGACGAATACCTGTGACCTGGCGTATGAGTTTGCGTGTGAGAGGGGGGCGATTCTCAGCCAGCTGTTGTTCGTAGTTGGTGAAAAGGTCAAACAGACTGCGTTCGTTCTTCAGACTGAGCACCTGCCCCTGCGGAGTGACCTGCAGTTCCTGATCGGTCAGCATGGGAGTGTCATCCGTTTCGAAAACTTCCAGTTGTCGTCCCTGAAGCCAGCGGGCAAAGAAGCGGACGGCACCTTCACGCAGACGCTGGCTGAATCCATGCTTGTCATTGGCTTCGATCAGATCAACGCGTTCCGGATAACCGAGCTGTGTATAAACGCGTTTGGCTTGACGATACGCATCCCATGTGCCCTCGATGGGGACGAAGTCTTTGGTCGCAGCGAGGATCAGCGTTGGTCTGGGAGCACGCGTCAGAATGTAATCGGGATGATCGAAGCCAGCTCCGATTTGCCCATACAGGTTCTGTTCTGCGTCGCCGGGACCGGGACTTTCGTTTTTAAAGCGATGTGTCGTCATAAAACAGCCGGGGGCCGCCGCTACGATGCGATCGTCAAACGCCATCAGGTAACTGGTCAGGTTGCCGCCCCCCGAATTTCCGGTACAGCCGATTCGCGAAGGATCCACGTCAGGGCGACTACAAAGATAATCGATCCCGCGAACACCATCCCACAGCATATAGGTTCCCAGGCTGCGGCCCAGCAGGATCGGGGCCACGCCCAGTTCCTGATGTTCATGACTTCCCCGGTGACGGGGCGTTCCTGTTTCATCGAGGATCTGTTTACGTTCTCCCTGACCAATAGGATCAAAGCAGAGTACGATAAACCCGTGTTGTGCCAGCAGGCGATTGACCCGTTGATACGATTCGTAGGCTTTACCGTTTTCACTGTGGCCGACCGGATGCAGGATGGCGGGAAATGGACCTGTTCCCTCAGGGCGATAGAGGTTGGCAGTCACATGAAATCCGGGCTGACTTTCATATAAGATCTTTTCGATGGTAAAACCGGGTTGCTGGATCGTGCCCGTCGTTTTCGGATTAAGAGGTGTGCGTTCGGGTAGTTTTCCCAGTGACTGTAGCAATGCTTTGCGTCGTTTCTGTTGATAGGCGGCGAGTGCTTTATCAGATTTCAACGCCGTTTCGAGTTCATTTCGCCGGGCATCCATGGCGGTATGGACCTGTTGACGCAGAAAAGCCCGCATCATCTGTTGGGTTTTATCGGCGTTGAAATCGCGCGGCAGGATTCGGTATTCAGACTGGGCCTGTAATCTGCAGACACAGTTAGTAAAGAGAATCAAGATTAAGAGCAATGCTCGCATGAACGCCGTTTTCTGTGCTGTCAGGTACTATGCCAGGAGTTGTTCGACGATATTCCCTGAGACATCCGTCAGGCGGAAGTCGCGTCCCTGGAAACGGTAGGTGAGTTTTTCGTGGTCCAGGCCGAATAGTTTGAGAATCGTGGCGTGTAAATCGTGAACGTGGACAGGATCTTTGGTGACACCCCAGCCAATTTCATCGGTTTCGCCGATCACCTGTCCTCCTTTGATTCCTCCACCGGCCAGCCACATGCTGAAAGAGTAGGGGTGGTGATCACGTCCAGTGACTTTTTTGAAATTAACGCGATTCTCGCCCAGTGGTGTGCGACCGAATTCGCCGCCCCAGACGACCAGTGTTTCATCCAGCAGGCCGCGCTGTTTCAGGTCTTTCAGCAATGCGGCGATAGGCTGGTCGGAAATCTTTGTGTAGCGTTCCAGTCCACTGTCGAGAGAACTGTGATGATCCCAGGTTGACAGAAACAGGGAGACAAACCGCACGCCCCGTTCCACCATGCGGCGGGCCAGCAGACAGTTGCGGGCATACGACCCCATGAAACCGGTGGTACTGCTTTTAGAGGCTTCTTCGCGTGTGACGCCGTATTGCTCTAACGTGGTTTTGGTTTCGCCAGAAAGATCCAGCAATTCCGGCGCTGTCTGCTGCATGCGAAAGGCCAGTTCATATGCTTTGATGCGGCTGGAAATCTCAGGATTCCCAATCTGTTCATAGCGCAGACCGTTTAATTCATTAATGGTCTGCAGGCTGCGCATCTGGGCTGCTGCGCAGATTTCTGGCGGGTTTGCCAGATTGAGGACCGGGCTGCCCTGGTTGCGAAAGAGCGTGCCCGCATACTGAGACGGTAAAAAACCACTGGACCAGCTGGAGGCCCCGCCTGGTAAGCCGCGCCCCAAAGTTGCCAGTACGACGTAGCCTGGCAGATTTTCTGATTCGCTTCCCAGACCGTAATTCAACCACGAGCCCAATGTCGGGCGACCCTGTAGATCGGAACCGGAAAGCATCATCAGTTGTCCGGGCAGATGATTGAACTGTTCGCAGTGCATGGAACGAATCAAAGCGATATCGTCAACGCAGGTACTCAAGTGAGGCAGCAAATCGGAGAGTTCCATGCCACATTCGCCATAGCGTTTAAATGTGCGCGGGCTGCCCATAATCCGCGCTGCTTCTTTCTGGATGAACGCGAACTTGATGTCTTTTAACAGGGACTCGGGCATCGGCTGCCCATCGAGTTCATTCAGACGTGGTTTGGGATCGAACAGGTCCATCTGACTCGGGCCGCCTTCCATGAACAGGTAGATGCAGCGTTTCGCCCGGGGAGCAAAATGGGCCAGTTGCTGTTCGGCCCCCAGCAATCCATCCTGTTTCATCAGCGATGCCAGGGCGAGTGTACCCAGACCACTGGCACCGGTGGCGAAAAAACGTCGCCGGTTTAGTGCATTTAGATTGTTGTGTTGTGGAAATTGCATGGTCAGTCTCGCGTGATAAATTCATCCAGATTCATGACAATTCTTGCCAGTTGAATCAGGGCGGTCAGTTGCACAGGCTCTGTTGGATTTGTTTTCTGTTGATTGTTTTCAGCCAGATAGAGTAAATCGGCATATGCTGCATTGAGGTATTCCTGCTCGCGCTGTACAGGGGGGCGAGAAAAGCAGCGGAGGAACATCTCTTCTGTCGCAGCAGGCAAATTATCCTGATGCTGATCCCACATGAGTGTCCCAAGTGCCTGAGCGCTTTCAAAAAACATAGGACCGTTCAGCAGGGTGAGTGCCTGGAGTGGTGTGTTCGAGCGTTCGCGACGACTGCAGGAAACGGTGGCGTCAGGCGCATCAAAGGTCATCAACATCGGGTAGGGGACGGTGCGTTTAAAGACGATGTACATGCCTCTGCGATAACGTTCGCTGCCTTCCGTCGCGGGCCATTTCACACTGCGGCCGACATCGGTGACGAAAGCCGGCAGAGGAGGTCGTATCCCACGTCTGCCTATCGTGCGATCCAGCAGTCCACTGGCGGTGAGGTGAATGTCTCGTACGATTTCGGCTTCGACGCGATAACTGTTCTGTCGCCAGAGTAACTGATTATTGACATCATGCGCCATCTGTCGGGCATTCGCAGCGGACGACATCCGGTACGTCGAAGACATGACGATCAGGCGGATCATCGCTTTGCGACTCCAGTTTTGTGATTTGTATTCTGCAGCCAGCCAGTCCAGCAGGAGCGGATGAGTTGGCGGTTCTCCTTTAGTTCCGAAGTCATTGGGAGTCGCGACCAGACCGCGCGCGAACAAATGCTGCCAGATACGATTGACGGCGACGCGGGGGGTGAGCGGATTATTCTCTTGAAACAGCCAGTGGGCCAGGTCCAGACGGTTCGTCAGGGAATCTCCCGAATTGAAACCAGGGAGGACGGCGGGTGTACCTGGATTTACTTGTTCGCCGTGCTGATTGTAGATTCCCCGGACATGTACGAAGGTGTCGCGGCGGTCTTTCGTGCGTTCTTTAAAAGTTGGCGCCCTGATTGCCGGCGGTGAGGGGCGGGTTTTCAAAAGTTTTTCCAGCTGAGAATAGAGTCTGTCCCAGCCTTGCTGTTTTGTTTGATAGTATGAGTTAATCTTCTTGAGGTCGGATGATTTCCTGTATTTATCCAGTACTGTGGTGATTTCTACTTTCTGTTCTGCGGTGAGTTCTGTTTTCTCAAACTTTTGCAGTGAAGCCAGTACTTGATCAAATGCTGGCTGCCACTGTTTCTGTTTTGACTGGTATTCCGCTTTATCCCAGTCACGGCTGACTTTCACGGTGGAATCGTCGGCGTTATTGAAGAAGGAATAAAACTGGTAGAACTCTTTCTGAGAGATCGGATCATGCTTATGGTCATGGCATTCGGCACAACCCAGTGTCAATCCGAGCCAGATCATACCCGTGGTATTCACACGGTCTACCAGTTCTTTTGTGCGATATAATTCCAGATCCACGCCAGCTTCGGTGTTGCTCAATGTGTTTCGATGAAAGCCGGTCGCGATGAGCTGAGAATCGGTTGATTTTTCCAGCAGATCTCCCGCCAGCTGTTCGATGGAGAACTGATCGAAGGGTACATCCTCGTTGATGGCCTGGATCACCCACTCACGATAGACCCAGGCATGGGGGCGTATGCTGTCACCGAGATAGCCGTCACTGTCTGCATATCGAGCCAGATCGAGCCAGAAACGACCCCAACGCTCTCCAAAATGCGGGGAAGCCAGCAGCTTGTCGACCAGCTTTTCGTAGGCGGCGGGATCCTCGTCTGCAATAAATACAGCGACTTCTTCTGGTGACGGTAATAAACCGGTGAGATCCAGATAAAGACGGCGAATGAGTGTTCGTTTCGATGCTTGTGGTGCGGGTTGAACTTTGGCTGACTGATGTCGGGCAGCGATGAACGCATCGATTGGATTGCGAATCAGGAACTCAGAGGATGTTTGAGAAACAGGAGGAACCGGCGGGCGCTGGAGTTTTTTCAATGACCATAATACGGGGGGCTCTAATACTACATTTTCCGGCCAGGGGGCTCCCTGTTTGATCCAGAGTCGAAACGCCTGCACTTCGGATTGTGTCAGTGGAGCCGCCTCTTGAGGCATCTCTGCGGTTCCCTCATGCGGAGTGATCAGATCCATGAGGTAACTGGCGTCAGGATCGCCGGGATCAATGATCTGCCCGCTCTCTCCTCCTTTCTGCATTTCCATAGCCGAGTGCAGTGCGAGGCCACCCTGACGAACACGATCTTGATGACAGCCCAGGCAGCGGCTTTGCAAAATCGGAGCGATGTCGCGCTGGAAATCAATTATTTTATCAGCGGCAGAAGCGCGCGAAGATACCAATAGCAGAGTTAGCAGAATGGTCGTCAAAAAGGTGCGATATCCCTGATCAGTCATATTGCAGGCAAGCTTTCAATCTGGGAGCACAGTGGTTGTTCCGTTTGCACTTCATGACCGTCTCAACACATACTGGTTCAAACGGTACATGAACCTGCGCGGAAGTAGTGGCAGGTTTAATAAAGTAGATTTACTATTCTACTGGTCTGTTCCCCCCGGTTACAAGCCTTTGATTCGGAGAGGTCTGAATTTTCAGCGAGTAGAGTCGCCTTTGCCTTTCTGGTCAGTTACAGTGTAAAGTATGCATCCGCATCAGGAAGAAGCGGTTTGTATCCGTGTGCCGGAATGAACGGTAGAGCCGGACTTTTTAAAACTCAATTCAGTGAAACTACAGCCATGAAATCAATCCTGCATCTGACTGTACTGTTCTTTGTTTCTTTCGGTTCATTGTATGCGGACGATAAACCAAACATCGTCTTTTTCTTTGCCGACGATCAGACCACCAGCACACTGGGCTGTTATGGCAACCAGAAAATAAAGACACCTAACATTGATGAGCTGGCAGCGCGGGGCACCCGGTTTGAGAATGCCTGTGTCAGTCAGGCGATCTGCTGGGTGAGCCGCACGACGATTCTGACCGGCTTGACGGGACGCAGTTACGGAACGCCTGCTAATGCCGAGATGGCGCGGCCTGATGCCGTGGAGACTCTCTATTCAGATCTGTTGCGGGAAGACGGATATCGTGTCGGCTACTTTGGAAAATGGCATGCGAAGATGCCAAAAGGATTTCAGAGAGAGAAACACTTCGATGAATTCGAAGCCATCAGTCGCAATCCGTATTATAAAAAACAGCCCGATGGTAGCCTGCGTCATGAGACCGAACTGATTGTCGATCGGGGTATTGAGTTTTTGAAGACACAACCGAAGGGGAAGCCGTTTGCGTTGAACCTGTGGTTCAATGCCTGTCATGCGGAAGACAGTGACCGACGACCAGGGATAGGACATTTTCCCTGGCCGCGTGCCGTGGATGGGATGTATGAAGATGTCACGATTGCGCCGCCCCGTTTAAATGCGCCGGAAATATTTGATGGCCAACCCGATTTTCTCAAAACAACGATCAATCGGGAACGTTATTTCTGGCGGTGGAATACGGATGAAAAATATCAGACCAATATGCGGGCCTACTACCGGATGGTGAGCGGCATCGACGGTGCCATCGGTCGCTTTCTGACAGCTTTGAAAGAGGCAGGATTGGATAAGAATACCATTATCGTCTATTCAGCGGACAACGGTTACTATATGGGGAATCGTGGTTTTGCCGGGAAGTGGTCGCACTATGAAGACGCATTAAATGTTCCGTTGATTATTGCCGATCCTCGCGTTCCTGCTGAGCAGCGGGGACAGGTGACGACGGCAGCTGCATTGAATCTGGATCTGCCTGCTACATTTCTTGACTGGGCGGGAGTAAAGATTCCCAAACGTTATCAGGGGAAGAGCCTGCAGCCGATCGTGGCCGGAAAACAACCCGAGAACTGGAGGAAGGAAGCATTTCACGAACACTTTGCGGTCCGCAGTCGTATTCCTGCCTTTGAAGGTCTGAGGAATGAGCGGTACAAATACGTGCGGTATTTTGATCATGACAACCACGAGTTTCTGCATGACCTGCAGCAGGACCCGGACGAGCTGGTGAATCTGGCCGGTCATCCAAAGTATGCAGACACATTAAAAGAGATGCGTGAACGGACCACAGCGCGTGTGAAAGAACTGGGCGGTCCACTCGATCCATTGAAAGGGAAGTTTACTGATTCCACGGTTCCCCATCCCGTTGCCTCAGCAGCGGTGGGAGCTAAAACGGATGCCGACGGATTTGTCTCTGTCTTTGATGGCAAGACACTGCGTCACTGGAGCGGTGATCCCCAGTACTGGTCGGTAGAAGAAGGTGCTTTAACGGGTAAGACTGATGGCACACTGAAAATGAACCGGTTTATTACCTGGAAAGATTCCACGGTTCGCAATGTTGACCTGCGGGTCAAAGTGAAAGTGACTGCAGGGGGGAACAGTGGACTGCAATATCGGGGTACCTCGCGACCTGATCTGGGCCTGGATATTGTGACCGGTTATCAGTGTGATGTGGTTGCCAATAATCCAAACTACAACGGCATGCTCTATGAAGAGAAAGGGCGCCGGATTCTCTCCCACACCGGGGAAAAAGTCATCATTGATCCTGAAGGGCAACCCTGGGTAGTGGGTAAAATTCCAGTCAAAACGTTTGCTCCCGACGAATGGCATGATTTCCGTGTGCTGGTAGAAGGTAATCATCATCAACACTGGATTGACGGACACAAGACAGCAGATCTGATTGACCTGGATGAGAAAGGCCGTGCTCTGGAAGGTGTGCTCGCGGTGCAGGTTCATGTGGGGCCACAGATGAAAATTCAGTACAAAGATTTCAAAATCAAGCATCTGCCCGATGATCTGCCACTACAGACTGCAGAAGATCATCCCATCCCAGCAGACGCTTATGGCGTGAGACCACAGGGACGGCTCCCCAAGGGCTGGAAACCTCCCGTATATGGCAAGCGTTGATAAGGCAGATAATTTGGCTGTTTTTCAGCAAAGTACTGATGTCAATAGAAAGTTCCGCTGTGGTGGAACTTCGTGAAAAATGTCAGGTTGTACAGAAAATAATTGATTTCCCAACAAGGCGGAGGTAACATATGAGTGCTGGTTGATGCATGGTGTCGACCGGTCCCTGCATATTACTTCCTGCCTGAATCGCGTGATCTTATGAGCTTACGTTCCAACCTGAAGTTGCTCGCGTTTTCTGCGATCTTGATCGCTGTTTTTGCGGCACCGGTGTCTGCGGAAACTCCATTGCATGAGCGGATTGATTCTGCTCTGAGTTCCGACGACCCGCAGTTCGAAAAACAAGCGGCTGCTCCAGCCGATGATGCAACTTTTTTGCGGCGTATTACACTCGACCTGACCGGTTCCATTCCTGCAGCGGAGAAAGTGCGAGCGTTCGTTGCTGATTCATCCACTGACAAACGCGTTCAGGAAATTGATCGCCTGCTGGCATCGCCGGAATATGCCCGGAGGATGCAGTATGTGTTTGACACGATGCTGATGGAACGTCATCCCGATAAACATGTACCCGCGAAAGACTGGCGGAATTATCTGCGACACTCGTTTAGGGACAACCGGCATTGGGACGATCTGGTTCAGGAAATGCTGACTGTCGATGGCACGGATGAGAAAACACGACCAGCTGCCAAGTTTCTACTGGATCGGGAATTAAAAGCCGAACAGGTCACACGCGACCTGGGGCGGCTGTTTCTGGGACGTGATTTACAGTGTGCCCAATGTCATGACCATCCTAATGTGAATGATTATCTGCAACGCCACTACCATGGACTGAATGCGTTTTTAAGTCGCAGCTATTTGTTCAGAGATCCAAAAACGAAAAAAACTTCGATCGGTGAAAAAGCCGAAGGGCAGGTAGCATTTACCTCTGTCTTCACGAAAGAAGAAGTCAAGACGGCACCGCGCGTGCTGGATCTGCCTGAGATTCACGATCCCGAGATTCCTGAAGAACCTTACAAGATCAAGCCGGCCAAGAATGTGCGTTCGATACCGGTATATAGTCGTCGCTTGCAGTTAGCCGATGCGATAACCAGTACCGAAAACCAGGCCTTTCAGAATAATATCGTCAATCGTCTGTGGGCGCAGATGATGGGCCGCGGTCTGGTAGAGCCACTCGATATGTGGCATTCTGATAATCCACCGACTCACCCGGAAATCCTCAAACTGCTCACAGCCGGGTTACAGGAACAGGACTACGATCTGCGGTACCTGATTCGTGAACTGGCGCTGACGCAAACTTATCAGCGCAGCAGTCACAGAAAAGAAGGTCCGAAATCGACTGACGAACCAGATTATCGTGTCGGTCTGTTGAAAGCATTATCCCCCGAGCAACTGGCCTGGTCGATGATGCAGGCGACGGGCGTGAGAGAGAGAACACTTGCCGGCCTGATATCAAAGAAAATGAAAGACGATCCCAAGAACGGCTCCAAAATCACGGCAGAGCCCCTATGGCAGGAAGAAGCAGTGCACGATGCTTTGTGGAGAAACGTCGATTCCTTTACGGTCACGTTTGGCTCTGTCGGGGCGCAATCGTCCCGGTTTGATGCATCTGCCAATCAGGCGTTATTTCTGTTGAACGGACCGTTAATTCAATCCTGGCTGGTTCCGGGAGGAAACAATCTGACAGCGCGGCTTAAGAAACTTGAGTCTGACACAGAGGTCGCCAAAGAATTGTATCTTGCCGTCTTTTCCCGTTTCCCTGAGGAATCAGAAACCAATCAGGTCGTCGAATTTTTAAAAGCGAGTCAACTGGAAACTCATCAGGGGATTCCCGAACTGGTCTGGGCGGCGCTGGCGTCTGATGAATTTCGGTTCAATCATTGATCAGCACATCCCTTGTCTACTTTGATAAACAGAAAGACCAACGATGCAACGAAATCAAGGCTGTCAGCAGCTTGATCACCAGGTCGCGCGACGTCAGTTTCTGGCGGGGGCTGCGGGTGGCGCGCTGGCCTTCAGTTTATCGGGATCACCAGTGGTTGCAGAACAGGTCCACGGGCAGCATAAAAGGATTCTGCAGGTCTATTTGCAGGGGGGCGTCAGCCAACTGGAATCGTGGGATCCCAAACCGGGGACGGAATATGGAGGTCCCTTCCGAGCGATTCCGACTTCCGTACCAGGCATGCACATCTCAGAACTGCTACCTTACACAGCGCAGCGGATGCATCACCTTTCCATTGTTCGCAGCATCAATCTGAAAACCAACGATCATAAACAAGGCCGCCTGTTTATGGAAAAAGGGAGACGGGCCGGCGAATATCCCTACGTGGGTTCCATCGCTTCGAAATACCTTGCACCTGCGAAAGCGGAGTTGCCTGGGTATATTCATATTTCAACGCGGGGATTGTCTGACAGTACATCAGCATTTCTGGGGGCCCGACATGCTCAGCTAAAATTTATAGGAGTCAATCCTCCGAAAAATCTCTCGCTACCAAAAGGGCTGGCTCAAACGGCGGCGACACGGCGAATGGAACTGCGGCAGCAGTTCAATAAGCAGTTTGAAACCGGGCGTCCCAAAGCAATGACGGAAACCTTCGATGCTTCGTTTCAGCAGGCAGAAAAACTGATGGCACGTAAGACTTTCTTTGAGAAAGCGCCTGCGGACAAAGACCTGGAACGTTATGGAAAGCATGATTTTGGTCGAAACTGTCTTTTAGCCCGAACACTGCTGGAGAATAACGCGACCTGTGTGAAAGTCACTCATCACGGATACGATTCGCATGCGGAGAACTTTAATTTCCATCTGGAACAATTAGGCGAGTTCGATAAAACATTCTCCATGCTGCTGGATGATCTGCACGAACGAGGCATGCTGGAAAGTACGCTGGTCATGGTCTATTCGGAGTTTGGACGCACGCCCAAAATCAATGTGCGTTATGGGCGCGATCACTGGGGCAGCGCCTGGTCCATGGCATTGGGAGGGTGTGGAATCCAATCCGGTGCGATCATTGGAAAAACCAATGACAAGGGAACGGCGGTTGAAGATCGCGAAGTCGATGCGGGGCATCTGTTCCACACCTACCTGCAGGCGCTGGGGATTGACTCCACGGAAGATCACGAAATCGCGGGGCGCTCAGTGCCCATAGGTGATCCCGCCGCCCAGTCCATCAAGGAGTTGTTAGCATGATTCTCAACAACAGTCAGGCTATTGCAGCCAAAAAACCGATTCTGGATGATGCGATCGAAGCGCGCAAACCAGCCATCGATTACGATGCCATCGATCCTGTGAAAACTCACATAGTTGCCGAACTCAAGCATACAGTCCCGCTGACTTCCTGCAGGGTCGATCCGACCAGCCGCTTTATTGTCGCTGGTGCACAAGATCTGGACGTCCATATATGGGACTATAAAACAAAAGCAAAACGTACCTTGACCGGGCATACAAGCTGGGTCAGATCATTTGATTTCTCGGCTGATGGCAATACGCTGTATTCTGCCTGCTGGGGAGGGGATATTAATGTCTGGGATTTACGGGAGGCCGAACCGAAAAGCAAAATGACGATTCCCGCCCACAAAGGGTCGGCACGCTGGGTTCGAATCTCACCTGATCAAACAAAACTCGCGACCTGCGGAAACGACCTGCTGGTGAAAGTCTGGGAACGGAAAACCGGTAAGTTGCTGCAGAGTTTCGCCGGTCATGAACGACACGTGTATGCAGTCGATTTTCATCCGTCTGGAAAACAACTGGTCTCACAGGATCTGATGGGCGTAATCCATATCTGGGATCTGGAAACCGGAAAGCAGGCACGCAGTCTCGATGCGAGCGTGATGACTGGTTACGACAAAAAGTTTGCTGCTGATATGGGAGGCGCGAGAGATCTACAGTTCAGTCCTGACGGGAGTGAGCTGGCGACAGCCGGGATTACCAATGTGGTGAATTCTTTCGCGGGGGTTCAGGATCCAATAATCATGCTGTTTAACTGGAAAACCGGTAAAGAGAACACACGGTTAAAACCAGACAAGACCTTTGAGGGAATTGCCTGGGGCGTGCGGTATCATCCTGAAGGCTTTCTGATTGGCGCCGGCGCCAATCGGAGTGGTAAAGGAGAACTCTGGTTCAGAAAGCCGGGGGAAGACGAGTTTTTCCATACGATGAAACTGCCGACTGCTGCCCGCGGTCTGGACCTCTTAAGCGATGCGCGGCATCTGATCGTAGCACATTCTGATAGCGCCGTGCGGATCTACCGCATGACGGAAGAAAATAAACAGAAGCAGGCTTAAGCAACTTCCTTCTGGTTATGCCCAATCCTCACTCAGCTGATAATTTCGTGGATGACTTCCCCGTAATCACGTTCGAGTCGTTGTCGACCGGGATAATTCAGGCGGGTCGTATCCAGTCCCATCTGATGCAGTACCGTCGCATGCAGGTCGGTCACGTAATGTCGATTTTCTACAGCATGAAAACCGAGTTCGTCTGTGGAACCGTGAACATGACCGCCTTTAATGCCGCCTCCCGCCATGGCGATGCTGAAACCATGCGGATGGTGATCGCGGCCTGAACCAGCAACGGTCTTGTTACTTTCGCGGTACTCGGCACCCGGAGTACGTCCAAATTCGGAACCAATGACAACCATGGTTTCATCCAACAGGCCACGCAGTTTCAGGTCTTTAATGAGACCGGCGATCGGCTGATCGACTTCTTTTGCGAGTTTTGAATGCAGGCGTTTGATATCACGATGCGAGTCCCAGGCACCGGCGTTGCCACGATAGCCGTGGAACAGTTGAATGAACCGAACTCCCTGTTCACTCAAGCGACGGGCTGCCAGGCACTTTTCACCAAAAGCTTTTGTGGAGGAATCACCAAGGCCATACAGGTCTTGTACATGTTTGGTTTCTTTCTGAAAATCCATGACTTCAGGAACAGCCGACTGCATCTGGAAGGCCAGTTCATAGGACTTGATACGGGCCTGCAGGTTTTTATCATCGGGGTAGTGGATGCCTGTCTGGCGATTGAGTTTTCCGAGCAGTCCAAACATCTTCTGTTGCTCGGAAGGTGTCAGTGATTGATCTGCAGAACGCACAAACGAAAGCGGTGCTTTGGGATCGACTTTCAGACGAACGCCCGCGTGTTCTGGTCCAAGATAAGAAGAACCGTGAGTCCAGGCAGCACCGCAGCAGTCGGCGCTGGGATTTCCCAATACGACATAATGGGGCAGGTTCTGATTGGCTGTTCCCAGGCCGTAGCTGATCCAGGAGCCGACGGTCGGGAAAGCGCCTTCTGTGATTTTACGCCCTGTGTGATAGGTGAGCTGGGCACCGTGGTTGTTATCGATGGTCCACATGGAGCGAACCAGTGTGAGGTCGTCTGCACAGGAACCCATGTGCGGGAACCAGTCACTGATTTCCAGGCCACTTTCGCCGTAATGTTTAAAGCCGGTCTGCAGCGGCATCAGCGATTTGTAAATCTTCCGTTTCTGTTTGGAAGGATCAAGCAGCACTTTGTTGATTTTGTCTTTATTCAGCACGGTATCCGCAAACGGTGTTTCTTCAATCGATTTACCGGCGTACTTGTTGAGGGCGGGCTTAGGATCAAAGCTTTCCAGGTGGCTGAGTCCGCCAATCAGAAAAATCCAGATGACTGATTTAGCGCGCGGAGCCAGGTGGCGTCCTTCTCCGGGAGCGGCAGCCTGCAGTTCGCCTTGCTGAAACAGGAGCGAGGTCATGGCCATGCCGGTCATCCCCATACCTGTGTCAGTCAAAAATCGGCGGCGATTCGTGTTTGGCAGTTGTGACATTTCAATGTCTTTCTGTTATCAGTCAACGTCGATCGTTAGCGGATCGTAACGAAATCATTATGGTTGAACAGTACGGTGACCAGTAGCTGAAACTGGTCTTCAGAGGGTTTTATCTTGCTGGATTCAGACGTATGAGTCAGAAATTCATGGCACATTTTCTGTTCGGATGCATCTGGTGAACGGGATAAAATGCTGAGGAAAGCCTGCTGGATGAAGTCGTCGATATTACCGGATGTCTGCTTGAGCAGTTTTTCAGTCAATGCTTGTGTCGCCTGGAAGGTCAGTTTGCTGTTTGCCATGGCGAGTGCCTGATGAGGCTGCACGCTCATGTCGCGCATATAACATTCCGAGACACTGGGCCCATCGAAGATCTGTACGAATTCAACCAGCTTTTCATGAGCGTGTCTGAGATAAATACTTTTTCGGACGGAATCCTGGGCTTTGGTATTGTCGATATCCGGACCACCCAGTTGTGGATCGAGACGACCCGGAATGAATAACAGGTTATCGCGAACGATTTCCCCTTCCATTCGCATGGACGATTTTTTCCAGAGATACTTATTGTCGGGATCGATTTTGCTGTTTTCCTCAGACCCTGTCCCCGCCATACGATAAGTGGAACTGGTGACAATCAGACGGTGCATTTCTTTCATACTCCAGTCCTGTTTGACCAGTTCTGCTGCCAGCCAGTCGATGAGAGCAGGATGTGTCGGACCGCGACCATTCCCACCAAATTCGTTGACTGTGGGGACAATTGGTTGTCCGAAGTGACGCAGCCAGATGTGGTTCATGGCGACGCGCGCTGTCAAAGGATTATTGCCGTCTGTCAGCCAGCGGGCAAAGGCGAGTCGGCGGCCTGAACTGGATTTAGGATAGACGGGCTGTTTGCGGGGAGTGTATTTGGTGGTCAGTTTCGCTTTGGAATCCGTTTCCGCTTTTTTAAGAGCGGTCTGTGCGGCTTTGTGCTGCTGCTCTGCTTTTTTCAACCGTTGTTTTGCTTTGGTAATGACGGACTTTTTCTTTTTGGCCTCCGCTGTTACCACAGCCTGTTGTGCTTCTTGTTGCTCCTGTTCGGCGGCCATCAGCTTCCATTTGGCATTTTCGAGAGCCGACTGTCTCTGCAGCTTGACTAGCTTCAGCGCTGCTGCTTTCCATGCATCTGATTTTTTGTCGCCGCTCGCTTCCATTTCCTCAATGTCAAACTGAGCCTCCAGCACTGCCAGTTCACTTTCCGCAGCCAGACGCTGTTCTTTCGCTTTTGCCTGCTCCATCATTTTTCTGGCATGAGTCAGCAGGTCTTCTTTGACCGATTCTCGACGTGCCGGCTGGCTGGCGACCATGGGTAACGAAACGGGGGTGACTTTAAATTCGCCTCCCAGGAAGGTAGGAACTCCGGGAGGAATGATTTCCTCTTTGACGGGACGGCGTTCGTCCCCTTTTTCGAACAGCCAGGTTTTGGCGGTTAATGATTTATCATATGCACGGGGGATGCCATTTTTGGCTGTATCGAGCACACCTTCGACACGGTCGGTGCGTACATGGTACGTTTCAAAAATGGCTCGCATTTCATAGTATTCGCGTTGCTCAATCTCGTCATACATGTGATCGTGACACTTCGCACACCCCACGGTGATTCCCAGGAATGCCTGCGATGTATGCTTGACGACATCGTCCATCCATTGATCCCGTTTCGAGTGGTAATTCCGCGCCAGATAACCGGTGGCGCGGAGAGTATCCCAATCGTCTGGTTTTAGTTCATCGGCGGCCAGCATTTCGACCAACATCTGATCGTAGCCTTTGTCGGCATTGAGCGATTCGATGATCCAGTCCCGCCAGTGCCAGATATGACGCTGGCTCTCTCTGAGGGCTTGTTTGTATCCGGCCCAGTCACTGTACCGCCAGACGTCCATCCAGTGCCGTCCCCAGCGTTCGCCGTAAGCGGGATGATTCAGCAGACGTGTGACAATTTCTTCGTAAGCCTGTGGATTTGTTTTCTGTTCTTTGAGGAAGTCCTGAATTTCTGCAGGTGTCGGGTTGAGTCCGATAAGGTCGAGATAGACGCGTCGCAGCAGGATTTCCGGACTGGCTTCTTTCGCGCGTTGTAAACCTTCCTGTTCATGACCGGCGGCGATGAAATGATCGATGGGATTACGGGCCCAGTCGGCGTCTTTGATCAGCGGGACTTCTGGTCGTGTCACTGGTTTGAACGGTTTCCAGGCATAGCGGTTTTTGTATTCCGTAAAATCAGCGGTCAACTGCTTTAGTTTTTCTGCTGCCTTGGCATCCGGGAATTTGGTTTTGTCGCCGGGCGCAGTACCAAACAGAATTTCCTGCAGATTGGAAAACCCGTCATTGTCGGCGTCTGCTTCGGACAGTAATTTGAGTCGCAAATCAATTTCAGGATCGCGCTCTGCTTTGAGCAGTTTGTCGGCTTCCAGTCGTAACTGGTTCCCAAAGGGATTGTGAGGAAAGTCTTCAAGAGATTCCGCGCCTTCCGCATGCGCACCGACATGACAGACACTGCAGGAATTCAGATTCGCGGGCAGGTATTCGCCGAAGTAACGGACGAAGGCTTGACGATTGGCTGGATTAGACCAGGCGGGGGTTGGAATCAGAGTGCCAAGCAGCAGCAGGCAGATTAAAATGTATCTGTGAAATCCGTTCATAGTAAACCAATTAAGTTCTGCGCGATCGCAAAATAAATGAACGCTGGTGGTGGAATCAGGCTTGTCAATTTGTGATATCGCGAGTGTTTAACCCACGTATCCGGCGAGATTTAAGGCAGGAAAAAGTACCCTCTATAAATCGTTATCTGGTAATTCAAAAAGATACTTTATTTATTGTAGCAGAATATTGTGAAAATGCCAGAAGAATCGGCGAAGGAAGCGGTATGCTGCGAACAAAAATAGTATTTGCCTGTATGGTACTTCGGATATGATTTTTAAAGAACTTATTCTGGTTCTGGGTTCATGATCAGTGTTTGAATTTTCAAGTTTCTAAACTCAATGGCGCCCGCTTTTTCCCCCTTAGGGCCTCCGGAGTTGCCACCGAAACCAAAGTTCTGTTTCAATTCGCTGATGGTGGGATGTTTAACGGTCCAGGTATTCCCGTTAAAGTTTACTTTGACCTTTGGCCCTTGAAACACAATCTTTACCGGGTGCCAGTCCTGTTCAGGAAGCGTGATCTGCTCTCTTAGCAAATCGGTCGATTCCCCTTTTTTAGCATGAGCCAAAATGCGGATTTCTTTTCGTGTCAACAACACATGAACAAGGTGCCCCCGTTCCTGCGAACCATTGAAGATGATCCCTGCAGCGTCAGCACTGCGTTCAAGACGAAAATCAAATTCGACTACGCCATCACCGAATTCAAAGCGACGCAATTTGACCGGGCCATGACGACGGGGACCGGATTCATAACCCCGCAGCACGCCACCTTGAGCGGTCCAGGTTCCCAGTCCCCAGAACCACTCTTTGGAAAGTGGCGTCTGAAACGTTTCCACCAGTTTTGTCTCCGCAGCCAACACAGAGTTGTGAGGCAGATAAAGCATCAGAGAGAGTAACAGCATCAGCGCGGATGAGATCAATCGGGATCGAATCATGGTTTTGCCCCCCTGAAATCCCAGATACGAATATTTTTCTTTGTCTTGGCTGTCTGAAATTGAATGGATTGAATGTCGAGTGGTTCTGACTCTACTGGAAGATACAGTCTGACTATGCCAGTCTTACCGGTGACGGGCAAATTGAGTTTGATCTCCTGCCAGTCGGCTTTCGCGGGGAGATCAAATTTCACCGTCTGTCCCTGTCTAGGGAATTCGGTCTGCTCAGCTGTTTTCCAGGTTATGTTTCCCGCACCCCCTTTCGTACTACGTAATCGCATCGTCAGTGTGAGCGGCCCTGTCTGTTTCACCTGAGCCGTACCAAGGAATGGCTTCCGGCCATCGGCTTCCATTCGCAGTGCACCATCGACCAACGTGATTTTAGAGAATTTAGGAACCAGACCCCGCTCTGGATCTCCCCCTTTGTTGGCTGTGTTTGCTTGCCGTGGTTTATAGGCGGGGTTGGGTTGTGGATACAGCGCGCCGGTCTTCTTAACGAATTCGTCGATTAGCGCATCGAGTTCGCGGACTTTGTCTGGCCGTTGACTGGCCAGGTTATTGGTTTCAGAGATATCCGCTTTCAGATTATAAAGTTCTCGTATCTCGGGATAGAGGCGATGCGGTTCGAAGCGACGGATCAGTTTCCAGTCTCCCTGTCGCACTGAGACAGCGGGGATCAGATGTGGGAACCAGGTGAAGTAAGCGGTTCGTTCGAGTTGTCCCGTCTGTTCCAGAACTGGTAAAAACGATCCGCCATCAATGATTTGATTTGCCGGCCGATTTAGTTTCAATACTTCGAGGATTGTCGGATAGAGATCAATGGGACCCACAATCGCATCAGAAGTAGTGCCTGGCTGGATGTGACCGGGCCAGCGTACGATGAGTGGAACACGCTGTCCTCCTTCATAGATCCGGCCTTTGCCTTCCTTCAGGGGGGCGTTATTGGTAGGTGGTTCTCCGCCTGCCCATTTGCGATAGCTCTGAATGGTTTTGTACAGAGGATGTTTGCCGGTGATCTTCTTTAGTTTCGGATCATCGCTACTCCAACTGTGGGCATTGCCTCCATTGTCGGAATAAAAAATGAAAAGGGTATTGTCAGCCAGTTTCAGTTCATCCAGTTTATCGAGAATGCGTCCCAGGCTTTCATCGACATTACGCAGCATGGAGGCCATCACGGGATTACGCTGCTCCTTACGCGGGTCCTGCTTTTTGGCAAATTCAGACGTGTATTCTTCTTTATGTTGCCAGGGACCATGTACCGAGTAATGCCAGAGATTCAGAAAGAAAGGTTCGCTGCGATGTGTTTCCATAAAATCGATGGCTTCACTCGTTAGTCGATCGGTAATGTGTTCGCCATCTGGTCCGTCGGTGATGTTTCCTACCCGGTGTTGCGCCGTCGGTTTGCCTGTGGGAGTAACGCCATACGGAGAAAAGTAGCTCGGCGGACCAGGATCGGGGGCACAATGCCAGACGGTTTCGAATCCCTGTTTGTCAGGACGATGCGGAGCCGTCAGGCCCAGGTGCCATTTACCGAAGTGGCCCGTGCGATAGCCGGCGTCGTGTAATGCTTCGGCAATGGTGTATTGATCGGGATCGAGATAGTTTTTGCTGACGGGCATGCGCAACCTCTGGTTCGGGGGCGCCATTTTGGGAAGGTATTCGAAATCTTCAGCTTGCGGGGGACGATGTCCGGTTGCGCTGGTAATGCCATGCCGGGATGTGTACTGACCTGTCAGGATCGAAGCACGGGTGGGAGAGCAGAGCGGCGTCGCATAAGCATTGGTGAAACGCATCGACTGCTTTGCGAGTTTCGACATGTTGGGCGTTTCGTAATAGCGGGAACCATACGGTTCACTATCCATCCAGCCCATGTCATCGACAAGGAACAAGACGACATTAGGGGCTCTGTCGGCTGCTGAAGTTTCAGCAGAACTGAGTGTTGTAATACAAAGTAAAATTATCAGGAATCGTTGCATTATATCCCTCTGAATAGAAATCGCGCATTGGTGTTAATTGAGATGAACGTTCTGACGGGAATACATTCTACCAGAGCGATTCGGTGGAAACTACAATCGAATCGAAAACAGTTGTAGAAAACAGAGTTATGCATTGAATTCGTAATTGAAGTTAAATCTCGGAGGGGGTGAGAATTGATTCCGATGATATAAACTCAGCGGGTGAATTGTTAGAATAAACCCTTAGACACATCATTTGCAAATCTAGACTGTGTCCAGCATCACTGTAGCGTCTCCAAGGCCATTGACCGAGTATCTTAGATTGAGGACGCTACGGTTCAATGTGATGCGAGCTAACATGAACGACCGCTGAAATCTTGATGATCTGGTATGACTGATTGGAAACCCCTGGGAGCGAATCCATGCGAAATATTTTCCGAGTGCTTCTGTTTCTGCAACTGCTGACGGCGCTCGGTCATGCTGAATCGTCAAAACCCAATATTATTACCGTGTTCATTGATGACATGGGCTGGAGTGATCTCTCCTGTTATGGAGGGAAGGTGATACAAACGAAAAATATTGACACGCTGGCGAGTGAAGGGCTCCGTTTTACGAATTTCTATGTGAACTCTCCCATCTGTTCTCCGTCGCGGGTGGCTTTGACAACAGGGCAGTATCCCCAGCGCTGGAAGATTACTTCTTATCTGGCACGTCGCAAAGCCAACCGGGAACGTGGACTGGCACAGTGGCTCGATCCTGCAGCTCCGGTGCTGGCGCGACAATTGAATCAGGCCGGTTATGCCACGGGGCACTTTGGTAAATGGCATATGGGCGGTCAGCGGGATGTCGGGAATGCGCCCTTGATTACGAAGTATGGTTTTGATCGCAGCCTGACGAATTTTGAGGGGCTCGGTCCGCGGGTGCTTCCTTTAAAAAATGCCTATGATGGCAAGCCGCCCAAGAAACATGACCTGGGTTCTGCTGATCTTGGTAAAGGGCCGATATACTGGGAAGACCGTTCTGTCGTGACGGCTGCCTTTGTGAAAGATGCGTTGAAATTTATTGATCACGCGGAGGCAACCGGTCAGCCATTCTTCCTGAATCTCTGGCCCGACGATGTGCATTCCCCATTCTTTCCGCCCGAAGTGCTGCGAGATGCCAGCGATGAGAGTAAACGAGCCTTGTATTATGCCGTACTTGAAGCCATGGATCAGCAGTTGGGACTGCTGTTTGACCGGGTACGCAATGATGAACGTCTGAAGAACAATACGCTGATTCTGATTGCATCAGATAATGGACCGGAAGAAGGGGCAGGATTGGCCGACCCGTTACGCGGAGCGAAGACCTGGTTGTATGAAGGGGGCGTCCGTTCGCCTCTGATTGTCTGGGGACCAGGGCTGGTGAATCCCGCCGCAGCAGGTGCTACGAATACGAAATCGATTCTCTCTGCGCTCGATATAAATCGTTCGCTTTATACGTTGACCGGAACGAACCTGCCATCCGGTGTGACGCTGGATGGTGAAGATCTGGCGGAGACGTTACTGGGGAAAAGTGAGTCGGGGCGTCACGCTCCCATTTTCTGGCGACGTCCACCTGATCGTCCGGGTACGAAAGAGCAGCCGAATCCGGATCTGTCCGTCCGCGCCGGGAAATGGAAATTCTATGTGAATTATGATGGAAATGGAGTTCAACTGTATGATCTGGATGTGGATGTTTCTGAGACGCAAAACCGGGCTGACGATCATCCTGAGATCGTCGCGCGACTGAAACAGGCTGTTTTTGACTGGAACCGGGATCTACCAGCGGATGCTGGCGATCCGGCGTGGCGACCTGCTGCGAAAAAGTGAGCGATGGGGTGATCTTTATAAGTCCTTTGACTCGGTACGGATGTCTGCTCATAATGAATAGGACGTTTACCTTCTTATCCTGCCGCGCCTGTATGAGATCAAATCATGAAAAACAAACTGCGAATTCTGACTTTCTTTCTGTGTCTCAGTTTCATATCCGTACACGTAAATTCAGACGCTGTTGCGGCTGAAGGGGATAAAAAAGAGACACTGAATGTGCTTTTCATTGGAAACAGTTATACGGCTCGACACAATCTGGCACAGGTCGTCAAGAAGATGGTAGAAGCAGGTAATCCGAATCTGACTTTCAATCCGACCACAGTGATTTATGGCGGCCGACGACTGGTCGATCACTGGAATCTGGGTTCGCAAAATTTTGTCAAACTGCATCAACTGACGCCTGAGGAAGAGAAACAGACAATTGCCGGTCTGGAGAAAGATGCGAAAGACCCCAAGAATCGTTACGCTGCTGCGGCTTTGAAACGGCATCGTCAATTACTGAAAGAATTGGATCAGGAACATCCCAAGTGGGATGTCGTCATTCTGCAGTCATACCGTGATGACCTGAAGGGGGCCGACTCGCTGTATGCTCAGTATGCTCCTAAATTTGCGGAACTGGCGAAAAAACAGGGGGCGCGCGTGATCCTGTATGAAACAACGCCGAATACTCAGAACGCAAAGGCTTTAAAAAATCCCCCTGTTGCTGCTGCTGCTGTCATGGAGAAAGCGAGGGCAATTGCCACGCTGGCAAAACAGGTCGATGCGAGTGCCGCTCCGATGTCGCTGGCAGGCTTCCATTGCCAGACGGAACGCCCTGATCTGACGCTGCGGTTCATCAACGATGCTCATCTCAATCAGACGATGGCGTATCTGACGGCCTGCTGTCTGTATGCAGCTTTGTTTGATCGCAGTCCGGAAGGCTTACCCGTGGATTCGATTACTGATATTCGGTATTTCGATAATAAAGATCGCACCAAAGACCGGGATGGAAATCCGATTACCACGATGTTCTCTGCCAAAGATCGAGCTGATCTACAGCGAATTGCCTGGAAGAGCTATCAGGAGTTCAAAGCGTTACGTGACGATTAGTGCCGCTGCAGAACCCTCAGTATTATGATTTCCTGCCTTACATTTATTAAAGGTCAACAGCAGATGATGCACTGTTTTCGAGTACTCGTTCTATTGACTTTCGCGCTGATCAGCCTTGATACGCAAGCAGCTGACACATTGCAACTGACGACGCCGGAGTCGCATCAGGTGATTCAGCGAACCGGTGTCGCACCAGGGGCTGGATATGCTGATGTACTCATCTCTGGAATGATACCAGAAGGAACCCTTAAGACGGCCTGGGAGTATCGATTGGTCCAGTTGCCCGTGCAAACACCATCATCTGATTTATGGATCAATTTTACACCAAAAATAACCGAAAAACGATTCTCTTATTCGGCACGAATTGCAGCGGGTGGCTGGTATCGACTGGAAGTGCGATGTCGAGTGCAGGATAAAACTGAAGCTGTGGGGACTGTAAGTCCGATAGGCGTTGGTGAAGTCTTTGTAGTGGCCGGTCAGTCTTATGCGACAAATTGCAATGATGAAAGACTGAAAGTAGCAGATTCCCAGCAACGGGTTGTGGCCTTTGATCCGAAAAAGCAGGAGTGGGTAACTGCGCATGATCCCCAGCCTGTGTACGATAACAGTAATGGCGGGTCAATCTGGCCGCCTCTGGGTGATGCGCTGGTGAAAGAATTCCGAGTTCCGGTCGCGTTCGTCAATGCGGCGGTCGGTGCGACCTCATCCACTCAATGGCTGCCAGGCGGGAAACTGCATGCACAACTGATCGCTTCAGGTACAAAGGTGGGACGTTTTCGTGCAGTGCTCTGGCAGCAGGGGGAATCGGATGTCATCGCGAAAACTCCGATAGATCAATACATCAAGAATATCCAGATGATTCGGGAGTCAGCAGAACGTTTATGGGGCTTCAATCCAGAATGGCTGCTGGCGAAATCGACACACCATCCAACCGTATACAATGACCCTGCGGGGGAATTACAGATTCGAACGGCCATTGAGCAACTGATCCCCAAACGTGGTTTTTCTGCGGGACCTGATACCGACACCCTGCAAGGTGAAAATCGGGGAGACATAAAATCTCGTCGCCACTTTTCCAGTATCGGGCAAAAACGGGCCGCAGCGATGTGGCTGACGGCTGTTCGAAACCATCTTGAATCCACAGCAGCGCGTTCCGGTATTCAGGTGGGAGTCGCGGAGATCGATATCACGCCGCCGGTCGGCTTTCCGATGGCGGGTTATTACCACGAGCGACTGGCGGAGGGGACCATTGATCCACTCAAAGCGAAAGCGGTTGTATTCCGCGAGGGGGAGACAGTGGCTGCCCTTGTGGTTTGCGATTTAATTGGCATCGCCACGGATTTATCCAAAGAAGTACGACGGATTGCTGCTGAGAAAACGGGGATTCCCGCTCAGAACATCGTGATCGCTGCCACACATTCGCATACCGCGCCCGATTACATGAAAGAGCTGTATCTGTATCTGGGTAAGGAATCGCAGGAGCAACTGCGAAAACAGTATATTGAAAAACTGATCAACGGTCCGGTGGCGGCGATTGAACAGGCTTTTGAGAACGCGAAACCGACTGTACTGGCAACGGGGAGTGCGACACAAAAGACGCCAGTCGCCTTCAACCGTCGCTTTGTAATGCGTGATGGCAGCGTGAAAACCTGGCAGTCGTTGAAAAACCCGGAAGTGATTCGCGCTGCAGGACCCATTGATACTGAAATCGCTTTATTGTCAATGACTGATCCTGAGAGTGGAAGAAAACGGGGAGTGCTCAGTAATTTCGCATTGCATCTGGATACGGTTGGCGGAATGAAGTGGAGTGCGGACTATCCGTTTTTCATTGAACGCAGTTTGCGGGATGCACTCGGACCGGATGTCGTTTCGATTTTCGGTACCGGCTGCTGTGGCGATATCAATCATGCGAATCCAGCGTCGCCTGTCCGGAATAATGTCGATTATATTGGAACATCGCTGGGAACTTCCATCACGGATCAACTGGAGAAATTGACACCGCTTCAAAATACGACTTTAACGGTCGAATCCCAGCTTGTGAAGCTGCCTCTGCAGGATGCCTCTCCCGAAGAGGTTGCACGTTCGATCAAGATACTGGAGATTGCCCACAAGGGGGGCAAGGTCGATTTCTTTGAGCATGTGACAGCTTATAAAAAAATGATTCTGGATCAGATCAGGCACAAAAAACCGCACGCCAATACGCTTGAGCACATTACCTGGGGGTTGAGCCGTTCACTGGCTGGCGCGGGTGAGAGACTGCCCGTGGATGTAACGGTGATGACGATTGGGGACGAGGTTGCCATCGTCTGTCTGCCCGGCGAAGTATTCGTCGAACTGGGACTGGCGATCAAACAGGCGTCTCCTTTTAAAACCACAATGATTATCGAATTATCCAATACGGTCGAAACGATTTACATTCCCCACCGGGCCGCTTATGCAGGTGGCAGTTACGAAGTGACGAATTCGAATCTGCAGCCGGGTAGTGGGGAAATGCTGGTAGAAGCGGCTCTGAAACTGTTACGGGAAGCAGCGACCAAAAACAAAACGGATTGAGCTCTAAAAAAGGGGGTGGAATGTTTCTCAGTCGATACATAATCCTGATGATGTTTCTGGTTAGTTCCCATGCATTTGCAGAGGACAAGCCGGTGCCGATTCTGGCGGAACGTATTCAGGGGCACATTCATCCTTCAATCTGTCGGGGTCAGAATGGCACGCTGATTGTTGTTTATAAAGGGGCGAATGTCCTGGTGTGTTCGCGGTCGGACGACCAAGGAGAGACCTGGTCCAAACCGACAGCAATCGCAACCTCGGCAAAACGTCCGGCTGTCATTCGCGAAGTAAAAAAGTATGAAGTTTACCCCGGGACTGTCGACATTCTACCGGACGAACGCATTCTGGTTACCTGGAATTATATTGCCGACGATAAAGCCAAAGACGGCTATTACGAACGGGCATTGCTCTATTCCCTCAGTGACGATCAGGGACGCAGCTGGAGTGAACAGCGACTGATTGGTCCGGTCGACGGCAAGCATCTGGGTGCTGTGCGGCATAATGTGCTGCCCTGGATGGGGGGACGCTGGCTGTTACCGCTGCGTGTGGGAGTACCGCGTTTGTATGATCCAGAGACCGACGTGCTCGAAGAATATCCGCTGGTGGGACCAGGCGGAGTGCAGCATGAGTTCCAGCAGATTGTGAAGACTGCTGGCGGATCTCTACTGGCAATGGGGCCGGTCTTGCTGCGTTCGACTGATGCCGGACAGCATTGGTTACCGGTCAAAGGTTTTCCAGCGATTCCGGATCAGCGAGACAATGCGGAAGGCCGTTTTCTGACGACACTCTCAGACGGACGCGTGCTGGTAACGTGGGGCAGGGGACAGAAGAATCTAGGGCTGAGTTACAATCTGTCGACCGATGACGGTCAGACGTGGGACGCGCGTCGAACTGTTGTACTGCTGCCTGACACGCCTGTAGCGGCCCGTTATTACTCGGCTCGTACTATCCAGGTAGATGAGGAAACTGTGGGCACAGTCTTCATGAACCGGAACGGAGTTCATTTTCTGAAAGTGCCACTCAAACGGCTGAGCGGTTCTTTCTGACATGACATCAATTATTTTAATTCAATTTTGAAACTAATGACGAAATTCTATGGCATGGATCGCTCAAAGTAATTTGCACTCTGAGTTTTTACGTGTTAACGTGACCGCATCATTCAACTCTCTGCCTGCAGGCACTCTTTGTTTACTACGATTTGAGATGTGAGGATTACCATGGAAATAACTCTGAACGATCTGACAATCAATCCTGAGGGAATTGATATTGATGAGCTACTTAACGACTGGGCCTGGGCGATGCCGGAACCGATGCGTCCCGTGCTGCTGACCGCGCTGGGTGATTTGTTTGCGCAAGGTGAATCGGGGGCCGTCTATTTCATTGATGTCATTGAAGGCGACATCAGACCCGTTGCCGAGGATGGTTCCACTTTTGAAGAGCTGCTTTCTGATACGGAATTTGTGACTGACCATTTATTTCCGGCGCGGGTAGTGGAACTGCGAGATGCGGGAATCGAACTGGAAGCCAACCAGGTTTACAGTCATCAGCAACCCCTCGTGCTGGGCGGAAGCGACGAACTGGAAAATTATGAGACTTCGGAAGTCAGTGTCTACATCAGCATTCTTGGCCAGATCCATGAGCAGGTGAAAGATCTTCCCGAGGGAACCGTGATTTCGGATGTGGAAATCGAGGACATTGAATAAAGCGAGACAAATTGATTGTACTGTCTGAAGTAATCTGCCAGGGTAATTCGCATTTATCATTTCATGTTCGGGTTAAGTAGACATGGACGAAATGGACCCTCAATCGTTGGGACGATTTCTGCGCTCTCTGCCTGCAATCCAGGTGCATCTGCTGTTTGGTAGTGCGCTTGTACTGTTGTCAAATGCGCTCATTGCCGGAGAAGGACCTGAGGACACGGGGCAGTTACTGTTATTCTGTATTGTGGGTTACCCGGTTGTGCTGGCACTGCTCTGGTATCAACCGAAGTCTGAATTCACAATGGCTGTCGAAGAAGCGAATGAACGGGAGACGGAGAAAACAGACGCAAACGCATTCGATATCGAAGGTTTTCACTGTTCTTAGCGTTTGCTGTCTCGGTCTCGTTAATTATCGCCGGCTTTCCAGGCTGGCTGATCGACGGGTTCCCGGCTCAAAATTTCGGCTATGCGTTGCTGCTGTTTACCGGGGCAGGTATGGGGGCTCAATATCTGGTACGGTGGACCGCTTGATCCTCGCGATGATCCAGCGGAAGAGGACACCGATAATACATCTGCATAAAAACTTGTATGGCGTGTGTTAACTAGATCGCATCACATTCAACCATAGCGTCTCTCAATCTAGTATACTCGGTCCAAATGGCCTTGGAGACGCTACAGTAAAACTGGACTCAGTCTACTCTTTTTCTGTTGTTCGTCGATAGGGTTCTCCTTCATTGAATAACCTTAATCTGCGTTGCGCTATCTTTTTTGCTTCATTGGGTGCAAGTTCGAGTGCGATGGTCTGCATCTCGATGGCTTTGTCGAACTGCTTTAGTTCAGCATAGGCAACAGCGAAAGCAGCATAATTCACCCAGTATTGTGTCGGCAGTCGTTCAGACGCCAGTTGCGCATTTTGGAGTGACTTATTGCCATCACGAAATTCTTCCTGCTCGCTGGCTGCGTACAGAAAGGCTAGATTGTTATAAGGTAACCAGTATTGCGGATCGAGTTCGATTGCCTGTTTGTAATCTGCTATGGCTGCAGTGTAGTTATGCATTGCTTCATATGCCTGCGCCCGGTTGATCAATATGCTGACCAGCTCCGGTTTTAATTTTAATATCTTTCCGAATTTGATGATGGCTTCTTTCTGTTTTTTAGTCTGAAGCAGATGACTTGCCTGATTCGCGAGTACTTTCACTTCATCATAACCATCTTCGAGTTCTCTGACCCGGCGGGAATTGACTACCTTGTCATGGGACCGCAAATCCTGTGAAGCCAGGATGCAATTGTATTTATTTGTATTGGGGGAGGTGGCTGCCAGTTGTAGATATTCTGTCCCCAGTTTATCCTGGCCTCTTTTTTCTAAAAATTTTCCGACAAAATAATCAAAATTCGTGGGGCTGCCGTCTGGCAACTGGACGATCAGGGACTCAAACCATTTTGAATTCCAATCAACAGAATCCTGATTCAGGAGCATCCGCTGAAAATAATTTGCAATTTCAGCCGTTGCATAATCTTTAGTCCATAGTTCAGCAGTTTCGTTAAGCAGTTCATCACGCTGGCGCGTGAATCCCAGTTCATCGGCGAGGACGGCCGCATGCAGGCCGCTGTAGGCATCGTGGTGTTTCTGGAATGTGTTCAAAAATAAGTTGAAGGCCTCGGGTTTTGAACCCTGAATCAGATGGATTATGGCTGCTTCCATGGCACGGGTATAGTGATTCGGATCCAGATTTTCCAGGATCGTCCGTTCAGCCAGTTGTCGAGCTATTTCGAGATCACCAAATCCTGTGCGTACACACCAGAAGTACCAGTCGGCGGCGTTGCCAGCATACCGCATCGAGCGGGCTTTCATCAGGGCTTCTGCCTGGTCCATGTCACCGAGTCCTTCACTACACTGCGCTCCACATTCCAGACCCCAGGCAGAATAACTTTCGGCTGCTTTCACCGCATGCGGCTTTGCCAGTTCAAAGTCACCCCGTTGCATGTGGTAGTGTGCCAGCTTGTTATGGATCTGATAATTCTGCAGTCCTGATGTGGGAACTCTCAATGCTTTTTGTAGTGTCTCCTTCCATTTGTCTGTATCACCACGTCTTTGATAAAGTTCCGCCAGGGAGATGTAAGTCGTATGGTCGGGGGCAATATCTAACCGGCGTTTGAATATCTCTTCAGCTTTCTCATCGTTATTGTTCTTAAGAAAACGTTTTCCCAAAGCTGACAAAATTTCTGGATCGTCTCCATATCGTTTCATAACTTCTGCGTGGTGGTTTTCGACGTAGTTGTTGTTCGCGTCGAGGTTCATGGCCACCGTTTGTGGTACATAGGGACTGATTTTCAGAAGTTTTTCAGCAATCTCCCCGATCAGATTTCTGCTGTAATTTCTCTGTTTGACAACAAAACGCTGATAATTGAGATGATCCTGGAAAACCGGGTCCATGTTAGACTCAGCTGCCAGAAAAAACCTGGAATAGTCATCTCGATTCAGTTTGTAGTAACTATTTGTAATTAGTGGTTCTGAAATCAGCTCCAGTTCGTGTGGATTAAAAGTGGAGAGTAGTCTTTGATATGCGTCAGTCGCATCTTTTGAAACTGAGGAATAACTTTCAATAAAGGCCTCATAGGGATGATCTTTGAGCAGAGGTCGCGCCTCGGAGACGACGTGATCTACACTGACACTGAGATAGTCTGTCTGGAATTCCAGTTTGCGACACGTCTGAGTGAAGTACACTTCCTGAATCAACTGACCCAGGCCATTCACTGAAGGTTCGTGTTGTGTTACCCCGGCGTTTTTCAGTAAATCAATGATTTGAGTTCGAAACTGTAGACCGGTTTTTAATTTGAATAACCACTCCATGTGTTGGTTGAGTGGCTCTTTGACGGATGCAGGAAGATTGCCTGCCTGTAATCTTTCATACATTGGCTCCCAGATCTGATTCTGACGAATTTCAGTGACATTTCTGAGAGTGCCGAGAGACTGTGTCTCACAGAGTTGATCTAACGCACGACAGCAGGCCGGCTCCAATTTCAGCAGTTCTTCCGTGCGTGAAACCATTTCTTTTTCATTGGAAATAGGATCGATTTGCAATGAACGTAAATAGACAGCCAGCGATTTCAGGTCTTCCTGTTCAACAGCCTGTTCTAACACTTTCGGTTTGTACGAACAGTAGGCATCGATCAAATCAATCCAATGGGGCAGGGGACGTTGATTTTCAGCATTTGTTTTTTGAGCTGATTTAATCGTCTCAATATCAGCGAGTGCACCGAGGTGCAGACCTGTAAAGGTTCGGGCATACGCACGATGCGCCAGAGCCCAGGCTGAATTATCGGTGCGGGCTTTCAGGCGTTGTGCGTATAGCAGTGAGCGAGCCTTAAAGACTTTATGAGCCGGGCTCCAGTGGATTTCTGTCAAATGGCCCAGATTGGCATAGGCACGCGTCAGCACCGCCAGTCGTTCAGGTGATTCACCCTCTGTTCGGATGGCGGCATGCACGTCCTGAATCACCGTGTACTGAGAAATGAAATTCCACTCGTTCAATTGTCGCAATGTTTTTTCAGGGATACTGGACTCGGTCTTCCACTCTGGCGCCTTCCCGTTGTACCCTGCTGTTTTCAACGCCTCGACGAAGCCTGTACGAGACAGCACTTCACTCTGTTCAATAAGTGATTCCAGTAATGAGTCACGCGCCAGTTCAATTGTATCTGATTCCCAGTAAGCGGCAGGTTTGTCTCTGAAAGGCCGCTCTATTTCGAAATCAACTTTTCCCGTGCCATCAATGCGGGTGTAGAGTTGTAGAGGATAGGTTTGCGGGTTCTCAATCAAAGTGACTTCACCGCGTATAGAGTTGTCGCGTGTCGGCAACCCTAAACCCTCTCTGGCACTAATTAAAACTGCCTGACGCACAATTTCCCTGCTGAGAAGTCCCTTTAGATCAGCAGGCTTCGAGTCGAACTGACTGGCTGCCAGGACGGGCAGATTTTTATATTCCGAGGTAAGTCCCTTCTCTGGAAGTTTAAGTTGCGGAAGGGCCGTTACGGTATTTTTGCCAGGAGGTTTATCTTCGCCAAAGGCATCGACATCGGTTTCCAGTGAGAGGACGACATCGTCCATTCCCGTCGAGAGTTCAATCGCGAACGTGCGAAACAGACTGAACCAGCGATATTGAATCTGCTTACCGTTTTCCGTCAGTCGTTCGTCACCATACGGAAAGCCTTTGACCATTTCTCTGGCGTCAATGAGTAAGAACTCTTTGCCTTTCTCTTTTTCAGCCAGAGTGATGCGGTTTTGCATTTTTTCCAGAGTTTTACTGTAGCCATATCGGGCATTCGCCTCGAGGATGACTATTATCAACGCAACAGTGATCAGACTCCAGACAACGGCACGTTCGACGGGTGATCGTTTTTTCCTACTGGTCTGGGAATCAGTGATTGAAGAATTAACTGTAGGGTTTGATTCCTGATCTTTGTCCGACATCGCGCATACTCCGATAGAAATGCTTGCGAAAGTTTGTGAGAGAAAACTGGTAGAGTGAGATAAGTGCTCGACTGTCTACCTGAGATTTATCATATCGCCGACAATTCATCAGTTCCAGAAAATTCAGAGAAATATCAAGACGGGTGGGGGGGAGTAGTATTACCAGTGCAGGAAGTGCATGTGAGAGAACGGATCGGTAGCCTGAAATACATTATTACGAAGCGATTTCTTATTGACTGAATTCACTTATCAGGAACGATACAAAGCCCAGCACAATCAACATGATCCCCAGTTTCCACTGGAAGTAGAGGCGATGTTTTAATTTGGGATCGATCAGGGGCGGGTTACTCCAGAATGTGCGCAAACTTTTTTGTGTACTCCAATTGGGAACATCGAGACCAAACGTTTTCACAGACTTCCAGAGCCTTCCATGTTACATAGTGAAAACGCTGATGTTTAAGATTTAGACTGCTAAGAGAGCGAATGTGGCACCCAGTTGATAAAATAATTCTTTCGTTTCCATGGGATGCCTCAAGATTGTTTAAAAAAGAAAGAGCCAGATCTCTTGTGTTGAAGAGATCTGGCTCATTTCAATCATTCCCTTTTCTTAAACGTTTACTTCTTCTCGAAGCGGAAGATGCCTTCGCCCCCTTTGACGGTCTGAACGGTGTAGTACAGTTCGCCATCTTCGTCTGTGCCGAATGACATGACGGGAACAGTGCTGGCAGCCAGGCGGAGATTCTTTTTCACTTCACCAGACGCTTCATCATATTCGAGTGCCCAGATTTTACCGGAGACGTAGTCGGCATAGACATACAGGCCATCGAGTTCGGGCAGTCGCTGACCCCGGTAGACGATGCCGCCGGTAATGGATCGACCGACGCCGTGATCGTATTCCCAGATGGGATCGATCGGTTTTTCTTTCGCGGTCTGAACACGATTGCCGAAGTTGTGTGTGCCTTCACGAACACTCCAACCGTAATTGCCTCCCTTTTTGATGATGTTGACTTCTTCCCAGAGATCCTGACCGACATCGCCAGCATATAATGTTTTGGTTTTGGGATCGAAGCTCAACCGCCAGATGTTCCGCACGCCGTAAGCAAAGATTTCCGGTTTTGCATTGGCACGATCTACAAACGGGTTGTCTGCAGGGATCGCGTAGTTCTTTCCCTCTGCTTTTTTATCGACATCAATCCGTAAAATAGAACCGAGTAAGGTTTCCAGGTTCTGCCCGTTACCCAGGGGATCGTTACCGGAACCGCCATCACCGAGACCGATATAGAGATAGCCGTCCGGGCCGAATACAATACAGCCACCGTTATGATTACCGTAGGGCTGGTCAATCTCCATGATGGTGGTTTCGCTGTTGGGATCGGCTTTGCTGGGATCATCTTTCGAAACAGTAAAGCGGGAAACCTTTGATTTTCGCGGTGTTCCTTCCGCGGAATAGTAGACGAAGAACTGACCATTCTGTTTGAAATCGGGGTGGAAAGCCAACCCTAATAAACCTTCTTCGTTATTCTTTTTCCAGGGAGCGACTTTGTCGCGAAGGTCGAGAAACAATTTCGTTTTCTCAGGTGATTTTTTATCGATGATCTGAATCATGCCGCGCTGCGTGGTGACGAAGATACGTCCGCTGCCATCGTTGGCGTGTGTGATAGCCATGGGTCGCAGTGGAACGACTTTACCTGTTTCTTCATTGACGGCTTCCCAGCCTTCCCATTGCAGATCGGGAAAAGCGGGTACCCCTTTCAGGGCTAACTCGCCGTCGCTGGGATCCTGCACAGAGCCATCAGCGGGGATTTCGCGGATCTTGATGTTACGGAAAGAAACCAGGTCGTTATGGTCCTGCAGGCAGATGTGTCCTTTGGTTGGTTTTCCGAATTTAGGATACTTGGAAAATTTGCTATCGGCGACGCGTTTGTTCCAGTCGGCACTGCCTTTATCAAACTGAAAGTATTTGACGCCATTCATAATGACCTGGGATCGATCAGGGCCTACGCGGAGAAACAGATGGTTCCATTCGCCGGCGGGCCGCGTGGCATCGACGACTGCCGGGGTCACTTTCTTACCTGCCTTTTCGGCTTCAATCATCCACTTGGGAGTGGCCGGCTTGTAGAGCTGGTAGAGCCAGCCTGCTTTCTGAGGATCGTGCCCATCGACATTATCCTGAATCTGTACTTCCGGTCCGGTCATCCAGGGGGTCTTTTCTTCTTCGGTGACATGAAACATCAAACCACTGTTCCCTTCAGGAGAAATGCGATATTCCAATGAGAGTTCGAAGAAGCCGAACTGGTCGTCGGTGATGATATCACCGGCCCCTTTCTCGGAGCGGGAGAGGACGCCGTCTTTGATTGTCCAGCCGTCACTGATTCCCTCTTTTTGATAGTTGCGCCAGCCATCAGTGGTCTTGCCATCAAACAGCAGTTTCCAGCCACTCTTTTTTTCGGCTTTGGATAGTTTATTATTGGAATTATCAGAGTCGGCATAAGTCACCGCTGTGTTAGTCAGTAGCAGTGACAGGCAGGCGGGGATGAGAAACAGTATTAGAGCTCTGGGCTTTCGAATCACAGGTACGCTTCCTTTATGAATCAATAATCGGTGTGAGTTGGTTGAACAAGTCTCTGTGTAACGGGAACAGTTCTTTTCTCATACAGTTATCCCGCATTTACCAGTTAGAATCAACTATAAACGCTGGTTGACTGTCCAGATTCGGAATTGGCTCTGCAGGGCGATGATGTTTTTTCGCACTGCCGGGCAGGGCGTGTCAGCCTGGTTACGCTCTGCCTGGGCAGATTATGCTGCGTGCTCGATGTCTGTTAGAGGCCGATGGCGTCTCATGCACCAGCCGATGAAGAGCAGACCTGCAATAGAGACCGGGATGACGAGTTTCGGAAAATAGCGTCGGAGGCAGACACGAAGATAGGTCAGGTTCCAATACGGAATCCCCTGGATGTCACCCTGAGCGCCCCCTTTGCCGTCTGCGGTAAAAGAAACGCCTCGGATATTGTCTGTTACATCAATTCCAGCGGGGAATTTGAAAGCCAGCTCGTCTTGTGAAACGGAGTCAAATGCGATGGATTCTACATTCACATCGTAGGCTGTTACAAGTCTGTCAGAAGTCGGGACTCCACCACTTTGCAGCCACTGAAATCGGGATGGAAACCAGTGTCCCTGTTGTTTAACGGCATCCAGTAACAGCATCGCTTCAAACCAGCGAACTTCAAATACTCCTGCTCTGTTTTCCGTGCGTTCAAGACGATAGGCAACCGGCAAAAACTGGCGCTGCGGGTCAAAATGGACGGTCAAGGTCCCTCTGCGGCCTGTCTGTCGAGGGAGTTCTGACCTGAAAGTCAATGCGATCGTTTCCACATCATTGATCTTACCCGGGTTGATCAATTCGTTAGGAGTCTGACTGTTTTCTGAGTAACTGATCAGCCGTTCCAGCGCTTGGGCTGAGTCGCTGATGAAGTACACACCACGGGTTTTCGTAGTGCCGCTTCCCCAGTATGCCAGGCGATCTTCCTGGTTGACCCAGTCTTCATAAGGCGCAATCACAGCAAAAGGCGTAATCAAAGCCTGTTTATCTTCCTGCACCAGCTTCATTCTCTGATATATGTCTTGCGGTGCATCATAGGAGAATTCTGACTGTTCGACCAGATTCGAACCTAGTTTCGGAATGTAAGGCCAGACCTGCCTGATCTGTTTGTGGTAAGAATCATTGAGGCGTTTTACCGAATAATACTTATTCATGTGCTTCGGGGGCTCTGTAGCAACTGGTACTGTAAAGGGACCCTTTTCAGGAAACATGCTTAAGTTTTGATGGGGATTGAAGACCACATTGTTCGTCGAGTAAGCGATATTGTCGAACAACTGCAAGCGGTGCATGACTGCAGAATAAAGCCGTTGCCGTTGGTGGTCGGCCTGGAGATTGAAAAAGGCAGTAACACTCATTGAGGGAAACGCTTCTTCTGGTTCACCCTGCGAATACGCGTCTCTGTTGCTGTAGAAGAACTGCACTAAAAATAGCAGTAACAGCTGCATGACTTTCTTCGGTTTGATTCTCATTCTATCTAACCTTTACTCTGCATACAGTCAATCAAAAAAATTGAAGTGTGCCTGATATTAATGGTACCGTTGTGATCTCTCTGATTTCAAGGCGAGTTGCGCTACAGCCTGGGATTTTCAATTTCGTGCACAGGTTTTATTTTGAAACGCACGTTCCCCGCTGAACGGTTCAGTCCTGCTGAGGCACTTTGGGCTCAATGGAGAATTGTGTTTGTGATAGAATACGGGGTTATGAAAAACCTCTGGTTTTAAATTGGTTTGGACCTGTCATGAGAGCCTCGAATGGTTTACCGCATTCAATATGCAGATCTCTCACACGGAGAACTTACTTTATGAAGTGGCGTAGCTGTCAAGACGGGTTTCTTCACTGAGATGTTTAATGGAGCAGTGATGGTTTAAAGATCAGGACCAGTCCGAGCAGGAGGATGACGACACCGCTGAAGAGTTTGAGCCAGCGTCCCTGGTTTTCCTGAAGTTTGTGGCGGCCCATAGTGATGACAACGATGGTCACCATGATCGAATCATCAAGCATGTAAGCGAGGATATACAGTCCCAGGTAGGCGTAAGTTTTCCAGTCAGGGTAGTTCTGCATGGTTAATACTTCGGTATAGAGCGCCGGGAGGCCTGCGGTGCAGAGCAGCTCGATAAAATTGACCAGCACGGCCAGAATGGAGGCACCGAGGATGGCTCCCGCCAGGTTTTCGGCATTGACAATTTTACGGGCGCGGGCATAGAGACCGGGCTTGGCCCAGTCAGGAATCGACAGGGAGATACCTTTTTTAAAGGCGAAGAAATCCTTGATATGGATCAGACCAATGAGGACTGCAAACAGACCCAGCAGAAACTGAACCATAGGCAGATAGCCGATGAGCTTAAAAACGTTGAGCCAGGCTGCCATGAAAGCATAATAAGCCATACCACTGATGAGCACGAACGTCCCGGCGACGGCCAGTACTTTGGCACGGTTTTTTAAGTTGACGAGCAACGAAAGCAGAAACAGCAGAACCCACATGGCGCAGGGATTAAAACCGTCTACCAGGCCGATTAAAAAAGTAAAAGCCGGCATTCCTAACCGGCTTTTGCTCAACTCTCCCAGAAAGGGAACTTCTATTGTATCCATCGCCTGTGAAGGAACAGGAGCCAAAGGCTCTCCTTCAAGTGGAGGTGGCACGTCTCCCGGTGGTGGGGGGAGACTGGCATCGCCGCCCGGTATCGGCGGGAGTGAATCATTGTCACCGACAGGTGGCGGTCCCAGTGACGAATTGTTCTTAGGCACAGGAGAAAGGGGAACCGGATCGTCATTCGTTTTTGGAATCGGACTGTCTAAATCCGGTTCACTCTGGAACGAAACAAACTGCAGTTGAGAATGATCGGGTTGCTGCAGGATGCTCTGTTTGTTATCGGATTTTTCTGGTTTGGGGCAGGTTGTTGTCCAGAATTTGAGGACTTCTTCAATCTTCGAGCCCGTGTACTGGTCGCTGATCCAGCCAACCACAAGCTGGTTACAGAAGTGAAATACCGGGACGCTGACTGCCTGTTTGCCGTAGCGATCGGCGAGTTCATGGACCCTGGTTCCGGCGGCGCTGTCTGAAACGACGTCGTGCAGAGTGTATTCAAACACCGGGTACCGCTGCTTGAGGCCTTTGAGGAAGACTTTGGCGGCGGCACAGCGCGAGCAGCCCGAACGGACGTAGATATCGACCGTCAACAGTTTGTCGATGCGTTCGTCCGTGGAAGTATCAGGCTTAAGCTTTCGCAGGAGCGAATTACAGCCATAGGCGACGGGAAGTTCGGCATCCTGAAGTTGGAAGTATTTCAGAATCTGCTGGTAGCGATCCACATGCTTTCCCGGTTCGTCCAGATTATGGACATGCAGACTGATGCGTCCCCGTTTTTTGGCATAGGCTTCGAGTCGCTGCTGGACTTCAGGACAATCCGCGCAGTCATTGCGAATAAAGAGTTCGAGGACTGCACACTGAGGTCCTGCTGGTTCTGAGGAGTCCTGGGCGAAGAGTTGAGGCACGCAAAATGTCAGCATGATTATCTGACAAACAAGCCACAACTGCGTGTTAAAAGCCTTATCAGACACTGAATCCCTCCTCATCCTGTATTGAGCTCCATAATCCTGACTATAGAAGCAAATCGATAGTTTATTATGGATACAGAATGAGAAACGGTCCACTCCAAAATTAAAAAAATATCACCGGGCGAATGGAGTGATCGCTAAACTATGTCTGAAGTTCCCCAGAAATACCGATCTGGGAAATAGCCATTGAAGTTGAGTATTGAGTAGCAATCAATTTGATGAATAACACAGTTACTTGCATGAATCTCCGCGTTAATTTTATTCTGTACTGGCTACACTCCTTAGTCAATTTCTGGAAAGAGGAGCCAAACAGTCAAGCCGACTGCGATCGGCTATTGGCACACGAAAATTATTAGTAAACTCTTCCAACAACCGAATCCATGCCGGTTTTCCGGGGACCTAACAGGCTACCTTTGCCCCCCATTGGATCAAAAATGGAGACAAGGTCAACGGGGAGCGGGCTACAGATGTCGATGTCCATTCGGCAACTGGTACGCGAATAGTATTATGCGTCCCTTCTCCGTATCATTTAATAAATTGTCTTTGAAATTCATTACTCCGATAGATATGCTATTATAGGGAATCCTATCGGACAGAGTCACTTTCGCGAGTTCATTACTTCGGGTCGGCGATTCCGTCTTAAGTAAGGGACGCTCGATCCTGTTTCAACGCTTACCGCGTTATCTTGGTATAACAAACATAATCAGCGGGGAGGGGTTACACCGAGCAATGTCCGACAAAGATCCGAACGGAGCCACTCAGAACTATTCCGGTGATCAGAACGATTCGGATGCTGATTTCTCATATGATTTTTCAAATGATGATTCAAATGATGATTCTTTATTTCACCCCGAACGCATTGGCCGCTACAGGATCGAAAAAATCTTGGGGAAAGGAGGATTCGGTCTCGTCTACCTGGCGTACGACGAACAACTGGATCGGCCCGTTGCAATCAAAGTGCCGCACGCCAGGCTAATTGCCAAACCCGAAAACGTAGAGCTGTATCTTTCCGAGGCTCGCACTGTTGCCAACTTAGATCACCCTCACATCGTTCCAGTTCACGATGTCGGCAGTACGGTCGAACTTCCCTGTTACATCGTTTCAAAATATATTGAAGGAACTGAACTCTCCGTTAAAATTAAGCAGCGCTGTCTCACTTTCTCCGAGTCAGCCGAACTGATTGTGACGATAGCTGAAGCGCTGCACTACGCTCACAAACAGGGCTTTGTTCACCGGGACGTCAAGCCCGGAAACATTCTTGTGGGTACGGACGGTAAGCCTTACATCGTAGATTTCGGTCTGGCGCTAAGTGAAAAGAATATCGGCAAGGGGGCAAAGTACGCTGGGACCCCGGCCTACATGAGTCCTGAGCAGGCGCGTGGCGAAGGCCATCGAGTGGATGGTCGTAGTGACATCTACAGCCTGGGAGCGGTATTTTACAAATTGTTGACGGGCAGGCAGACAATTTCGTGGGAGAAGGATACTGATATCCTGAAAAAGATTATCACACAGGAACCCAGGCCTCCACGGCAGGTTGACGACATGATCCCCAAAGAACTTGAGCGGATCTGTCTGAAAGCGCTCTCGAAGCGTGCCAGTGAACGGTACACGACCGCTCTAGACATGGCTGAAGATCTGAAGATATTCCTGGCCGCATTGTCCTCCAATCTTAGTGGGAACTCAAAATTCGCTACTGATTCACATTCAGGCTCCGATTCCAAGCTGTTGTCTGCCGACTCAGGCACAGTCGATTCCAGCATCCGACCAGTTCAAATCGTTCCGAAAGGGTTGCGTTCGTTTGACGAACATGATGCCGATTTTTTCCTGAAATTGCTTCCAGGCCCTAAAGATCGGGAAGGAATCCCTGACAATGTTCGTTTCTGGAAAACTCGTATTGAGGAAACCGACTCTGACAAAACCTTCTCGGTGGGGCTGATCTATGGGCCGTCCGGTTGTGGTAAATCGTCACTGGTCAAAGCCGGACTACTGCCTCTGCTTTCAGATGATATTATCTCCCTTCATCTCGATGCGACGCAAGACGAGACTGAAGTCCGGTTGTTAAATCGTCTGCATAAACAGTGTCCTGCCTTGGATAAGAGTATGGATTTGAAGGAGACGCTGGCTACATTGCGGCGAGGAACAGGCATATCTACCGGCCAGAAGGTTCTGATCGTGCTTGATCAGTTCGAACAGTGGCTACACGCGAAGCGTGACAAAGCCGGTGCCGACCTGGTGCAAGCGCTGCGTCAGTGCGATGGTGGGAGGGTCCAGTGCATCGTGATTGTGCGGGATGATTTCTGGATGGCGGCGACACGCTTCATGCGCGAATTGGAAATATGGCTTCTTGAAGGACAGAACTCGGTTGCGGTCGATCTGTTTCCCAGCAGTCATGCCGAGAAAGTGCTGGCGGCATTTGGTCGAGCCTTTGGAGTGTTACCCAATGACGCCAGTAAGATCTCGAAGGAACAAAGGAACTTCCTCAAACAATCCGTTGCAGGTCTATCCGAAAACAACAAAGTCGTCTGTGTTCGCCTGGCATTGTTTGCTCAGATGATGAAGGGGAAGACCTGGACACCAGGCACGCTGAAACAAGTCGGTGGGACGACGGGAGTGGGAGTGACGTTCCTGGAAGAAACGTTCAGCTCATCCACGGCACCGCCAGAACACCGTTATCATCAGAAATCTGCTCGTGTCGTCCTCAAATCCCTGCTGCCTGAATCCGGCACTGACATTAAAGGACAGATGAAATCATACGGCGAGTTACTTAGTGATTCCGGTTATGCCAACCATCCAAAAGACTTCAACGGCCTCATAAAAATTCTCGATGATGAGATCCGACTGATCACACCGACCGAACCTGAAGGAGTGAAAGCCGATGACGATGCAATTTCACATGTCGAAGTGGACAAGAGGTACTACCAACTCACACACGACTACCTGGTCCATTCACTGCGGAACTGGCTGACTCGCAAACAAAAGGAAACCTTTCGCGGACGCGCCGAAATTAGATTGTCGGAGCGTGTTGCTCTTTGGAATGCGCGCCCCGAGAACCGGTATCTGCCGTCTGGTTGGGAATACATCAATATCCGTTGTTTTACTGCCAGGAAATATTGGACCGAACCAGAACGACGGATGATGGCAAACGCTGCACAGGTCCACAGTCTTCGCTGGGTGATGACAATTATTGTCGTCATCGCCGCAGGCATTCTGGCTTCTTCGTACAATTCCACACAAAATGCCATCCTGGATACCCACAAGAAAGAAAACATTCGCAAGCAGGCCAAGTTGCTTGTCGACGCAGTATTAGCAGCACCCGCCAAAGCAGTGCCTTATGCTATACAAAACCTCGAACCTGTACGCGAACATGCCTTACCGATTCTGCGGGACCAATTTGGGAACGCGGCAACTGCACGGACACAACGCTTGCACGCTGCCGTGGCACTCGCGGAATTCGGACAGGTGGATGAAAGTTTTCTGGTCACCAGTATTGCTGAATCTGAGCCGGAAGAATGTGGGAATATCGTAGATGCTCTCCAAAAAAATGGGAAATCTGCGATAGAATCACTGCGAGAGCGTGCGTCGGCGGCAGAGTTGAAGCAGGACTGGCGGCACAAGGCCCGCCTGGCGATTGTCGCACTCCATCTCGGAGACGGAACCATCGCGCAAGACATGTTCCAACTTCGGCCTGACCCCATTCAGCGGACTATCTTGATCGATACAATATCGACATGGCATGATGATGTCGTTCAATTTATTAATTCGCAACGGGCCGAGTCAGACGCTCACTTTCGATCCGGGATCTGCCTGGGGACAGGTGGCATCCCGACAGTTGCACTGGCATCGGATGAACTAAGAGAAATGAGCCAGATTCTTTCGAACTGGTACACAACGAAGCCTGATTCTTCCACCCACAGTTCGGCGAAATGGTCTTTGCAGCAATGGAACCAGACACTCCCTGAGATTTTGAAGGTTAACAAACCAGTCGAGGGTCGCAACTGGTATATAAACAGTATTGGCCTGACGATATTGAAGCTTCCTCCCGGGAGTTTCAAACGCAAGGTCAGCGAGACTGACACTGTCAACGCTTCTCAGCCAAAAATTGAACAGGTTCAGACAGTCAATCTGACACAACCTTTCTGGATCAGCGACTGTGAAGTATCACGAAAACAATTCCAGAATTTCATGGACGATCCCGATTATTCAGACGCAAATAAGCCGCAGGATTGGAATGGCGCTAGTCCTGCCCGCAGTCCAACTCCAGATAATCCCGTTCAAGGTGTCAGCTGGAATGACTCGATTCTGTTCTGTAACTGGCTGAGTCGGAAGGAAGGCTTAAAACCTGCCTACATGGTGAGCGGAGAATTGGACCCGGACTCCAATGGTTATCGCCTGCCTTTTGAGGCCGAATGGGAATATGCATGTCGAGCGGGAACGGAAACCAGATTCGCATCGGGGGACAATGACCTGCTCCTGACCCGTTATGCCGCCTTCGAGGTAAACGCAACAGCAAGATGCGGCAGTAAACTGCCGAATGGCTGGGGAGTGTTTGATTCACATGGTAATGTTTACGAATGGTGCCAGGATTGGTTTGAAAGATATGGAAGCGAGCGGAGTGTCAACAATCCACGAGGAGCTACCAAAGCGGAAAAACGCGTGCTGCGAGGAGGAGCGTTTGACTATGAGTCGAATTATACCGGTTCAGACGCGCGTGCCTCAAACTTCCCGACATATCGCAGTTACACAATTGGCTTTCGCCTGGCCAGATCGATGCCCTGATGAGTCGGTTCTGACCATTTCCATCAGATGTAACATGATGCTGCAAAAATGAGTTTACGCTCGTATCAGGTAGCATAGCGGTGCGACCTTAGAACCGAGTTGCTGCAGGCAAGACTCATAGAGTTTTTCTTCAAATCTCGATTCTTCAAATCTGAGCAGAATCCGGCCTCGGTGCGAAAGATGCTTCTTGCACTGGAGTATGTAAGTAGAGAATTCATCCGCTGACCAGTTTCCAAACCCAATCCACGTAATCCAGGTGGCAAAAATGACGTCATATTTTAATTCAGAATGTGGCAAGGGGTTTTGTATGGACGAAATATGAGAGCTGATGCACTGGCTGAGATCCAATGATTGATATAATTCTTTATAGATTGGGGCTCCGCGTAAAGGGTCACATCCCTGTACGCTGCACCCTAATCTTTCTCTGCAAATCCAGAGCAGATACCCGGGACCACATCCAATGTCGTACACGACTTCACCATGTCGAGTACCGGCTAAGCCTATACACTCGCGACTTTGTTGGACGAACCTTTTAGCCGAGGCGAACCACTTATATTGAGATGGTCCATGCATGAGTGTCTCATGGGCCTCGTTGATCGAGGTGTATAATGCATTATAACCCGTCATTTTCATTACCTTTCTTCAATACAACAGCGAATCCAAACGCAATCATCGTTTTTTAGCAACAACGCGAAAATCACGATCGCGAACGTGAAATTGCGCTGATTCTATACTGACATCGTTAGCATGAAATCCTCCGTATTCGATCAGCTGTTGTTTCAAGGATTCCGGTGTATAACCCCAGCGGTGAACGTATGCTGCATCCTCATGTTGTGGATCGCCATAAATTACGTGCATGTGGTATCGATCGGAATCCTTATATCCTCCAAGAAACGAGCGACATGCAATTTCCAGGTTTGGACACTCGAGAATAAGTTTGCCATTTGTTGCGAGGACATCGTTGAAGCTCCTGGCCAGTTTCTCCGCCTCCCATTTGTGGAAATGCTCCCAAACATGAATACCTTCAATGGTCTGCCACTTTCGATTTGTGACGGAATCTGGAAGTGGTGGGATCTCCGCGACGATATCCGCAGACGGGTGACTGTCAAGATGTAGCCAACCATTTTTCCCTTTGCCTCTCTGACCAACTCGCAATTTGCAGTCTGATGCATCGTCCGATGCAATTGCCCCCTTGCCGATGCCATACACTGCAGGGTCAAGGACTTTGGATTTATTTCCCTTGAAGTGGATAATCTTAGATTTCTGCATCACTGATTTCTCAGTGAAATAATGGCTGTTGTAAATCTCTGTACTCAAGAGTCGAACACTGGCACCGGAAAAATTGCCAACGGTATTTCTGTTAGTTAAATCTTTGAAAAGATGATTGAGTGCAGCCTGTGCGTTCCTTTCGTGCGAGAGTGCCGCCCACCTCGCGATAAACTGATCGCTCGCCGGCGTGGGGTTTACGAAAAAAACGCCTGCATCTACAACTCCCTGATTATTATGCCCGCTCCACTCGTGTTGTTTCCATTCCTCGGGCCGATTTACGGTGACTGCAATATCGACACGTGCAAGAAGATCGTGCAGATGATGGACGATAAATGCATCGGCATCAAGCCATAGAACAGGCCGCTTGAAGCGTCGAATCGCCTGCAGAATCAGATGCGGCTTGAAAGTTGAGAATTGACTGGTTGCATCTTTATTCGTTAACTCATGGGCATTGAATTCGAATGGTTCGCCACGGCCGAATCCACCCAGATCGTAGATTTTCCAGTCTACATCGAACTTCTGGATCTGGTCAATCCAAAGCTTTCCCCATGAACCCATTCTGGAATCGCAGGCTGAGATGACGAGCAGATTTTTAATTCTCATTTCAGGTGGTTACCAATTCGGTGTAGTGGGACATCCTTTGTGAAAGTCTCGAAAGGGATGCCCAGGCGTCGAAGCACGACAGGGAGAACGATCTGGTCGCGGGTGGTGCCCACGCTGACTTCACGCCACCACTCCCGATTAAACGCGGTTGTGCAGGGGGAATGGCGTCGCAATATTACGCCCCCACGCCATAATCCATAGTGTGGGGGATGTCCCTCAGACTTATACCGGGCAATCGCATCTTCGATTTGCCGCGGATCTCCGCGTTTCACCGTTATGCAGTGACTCGCTTCTTGATAAATGCAGTTTCGTTGTTCATGGCGATGAAGTGCGAGATCAGTGCTGAGCTGATTGATTGCTCCATTCAGATTATGCAGTTCAACCCGGCCATCAATCCAAAGTGAAATGTCACAGTCAAGTACTTCGTGGGCAAGGATCTTGAACGACTTTGCCTGCATCAACGGATCTCCCGTAGGGCGACAATAGTGTATATTCCATACTTTCGACTTCAGCCTGGGATTGTCAGTAAAACAAACAAATTTTACTCCAGGCATCTGATCCCGCGGTTCTTTCAGAGAGTCGTATCCTCCGAAGATTGCAGTGTAGACGACTACCGTTTCCCGATGGATGATCCGGTCCATCGCCTTTATATAGTGACCGTTGCCATATGGATTTGTTAAACCTGGCCCCTCAAGCGCCCGTTGCATAACGTCTGCAAGTCCTGATACTGTAAAGTTAACTGGGACGGTAGGTAATTCTGGATATAGAGAAGTTGCCGCCGGACACTCTGTAGAGACCACCGGTAGACCAGCCGCGGCTGCATTTGCGAGCTTGATTTGGGGCTTGCAGTATCGGTTTAACGCTGTGTTGAAAGGTGGAAGCCGTAATGCCAGAGCTAACGATGCACCTTTCAGAACGTCACAACTATCTCCGATCAAGAATTTTTTACCAATTATTCGACAGGCATTTTGAATCCGATCCAATCCGGACTCAATAAAACATTTCAAGCCGGAGTACACGATTGGACCATCTGGATTATGCCAGTTCTTCTCGATCCTGGAATCACACTGGTGTGGCACAAGGTGCACGCACACATGATCAGGAACCGCTTCTCGCATCACTTCATGACAGGCGGGGCTTGTCGCTATCAATTCATCAAATTTAATCTTCTGAAATTGCGACTGCCAGTAATCAACCGGTGCGACGTCGGTACTTGTGGAACAGAAGACGTCAAGCGGGTCATAAATCAAACGGTCGCATTTCTCGCGGATTGTGGTTGGGCAGAAACCATCCTTAATCGTGATGATTGTTTTTCGTCTTGCCATCCGTTGAATCTGCTTCGGAGTGACTAGTTTGCACGAAAGATAATTCGACAGCACGCGTCCACGCATTTCAACCCCGCCAAAAGCGCTATCGCCAACGACAGCGAAATTCTCTGTTTTTTCTGAGGCTGGTTTCGAAGAAGTCAGCCCAACCGACCGGTCTTGTGGTACTTTGAAATGTTTGAGAACAGGCTCAGCATCGAGTCCCAGATCCTGAAACCCGACGATGTAATTGCGGATCCGGTCCTCATATTTCACACGGTAGGGTACTCCTTCGGGACGCTGGAAACGGTGCGTCCAACGAAGCCATGGGCAGCAGAGAACCCGGCTTCCGTTTTTCCGGAATTTTTCCATAATATAGGTCTCGCATCCACCAAATCCCCGAAATTCCGGGTGAAAGCCTACCCACGCATCCTTACGACAGGAAAATAGTCCCATTCCCTGTTGCCAGATCTCAAACGGCTCCCCTTCCGGGTCCCTGCCGCGCTCATCAACAGACCAGACGCCCCAGGCTCCATTACTCCACTGGGGACGCTGATGAGTCGCCGCAAGAACTCCGCAATCCGAGAGAAGCGGACCAGATAAAAGGTCGCGACATTCCGGATTTTTTTGGAAATAGTCAATTAACTTTTGAATCGCTCCCGGTACCAGCAAGACGTGGCAGTCAATGCAGAGAACCGATTCTCCGCGTGCATGGCGGAAGACTTCGTTTCGAGACTGAGCTGTACCAGTCGAAGCATCATAGGGAAAATAAGATCCGTTCGGGACACGCTTGAGAATCCAGTCTTTGACAAGCTTTCCATGCTTCGAGTAGGGGTTGTTGTCCACGACAACGATTTCGCAATCCCGCATGATTTTGGCATGGTGCAGCATCAGTGACGTTACGGTGAAATAAACTCCGTCGAAATCGTCAAGTGTCGCCATGCCAATTGTGAGAAGTGGTTTGCTCAACTTAGTTCACCCTGGAGAGTATTCGGACCGGTAACTGCAGCTTGTTCCCGTTACTTTACGACCTCACAAAGAACAGTGGCCACGAAGAAAGTGAGCAGGCTGCCCATGTGAAGAGGCAACCGCGACGGTAATGCCATTCCTGTTCTCCATCCGATTCATGTGACACTCGACATATTGAGAACCGAGTAAACGACTCACTTGGTTTATCTCTTTGTGGTATGCTTTGACTGTGTCCAGTTTTACTGTCGCGTCTCCAGGGTCTTTTGGATTGAGTGTCATAGATTAAGAGACGCTATGGTTAAATGTGATGTGCTCTAATGTGGCATTGGAGTTGTTGGAGTAATCGGGGTTGTAGTCAAGAACGGTTCGAAGAAACTTGCACCTGCCAGAGACTCTCCGAGTTCCTCAGCCGACGCGGAAGAGCTTGCACCAAATCGTCGACCGTTCCGATAATTGGTGACCGCCAGCACTCCTGCAGCGATAAATACATCCTGCCATTCCAATACTTGCGCTTCGGTAACTCCAAAGCGTGCTGCAATACCACGTACTGTCTCCTCACGTCTCAACAATGCCATTAACGCAGCAGACACACAAATATCCCGCTCTATCATGAGTTTTCTCCAGCAATTCTCTTCATAGGTGGTAACGAGAGCTACAATCGGAAGTGATGGTTGAAACTTGATCCTCGAAATGGTGGCCCGAGGGATATCAACACTCCAGAACTGTCTATGTAAAACCAGTTTTTACGTGTTTGAAACGCTTAAAAACCCATTTTCAAGATACAGTTGAGCGATGGGCTGTGTCGAGGATTAACTCACGAAAAACTAACTTCCCTCGTTAACCAGGTCCAGCCGCTCTATGGTTGCATGGCGGTTTTGGATGTCTATCACGAGAATGGGTGGCTACTATGTCCGTTGTTGTAAATAGATCCAGAACCATGATTTGTATATCAAGTTCTGGATGCTGTTAAGGGGGCAAGGTCAGTTTTGTCGGTCAATATTTTCATGATGAATAAAATGTTCTTCTTCCAGACATTGGATAATCCGTTGAACTGCTCGTTCCGTAATTCCAGTCATTAACAAGACTTCGTGGCACAACGATTGATGGTTCACACCAGAATGATGTATACCCATGTGCATTTCTCGTGGGGACGTCCAGCGATTGCCCGAATCTGCTGTTAAATCAGGGCTGGAGTCCGTCCCATTCTTCTGCGGGAGGAATGGATTGCGAATTTCGCTGGTATTTTCTATCGATCGGTTTTGATGATTTGCTCATTTGAATCTCCATTTTGGCGAGGAGTTTAAGCACAAATCACAACGGTTACAGGTAGTGCTGGCAGCCAAACGAGCTTCAATCAAGCGAGTCATTGCAAAATATTCTATGATCTCAAAACTTCTGAATGGATGCATCTGATTACGGTAGAGAATACTAGATCGCATCACATTTGAGCATAGCGTATATCAATCTATTATACTCGGTCCATATGGCTCTGGAGACACTACAGTAGAACTGGACACAGTCTAGTGGAGTGTCTTTTTTAAAAATTTGGGTTGATAGATATCACGAGAGTGCAACAACGGAGCACGTAAACAACACCCCCAACCCTCAATTTGTAGCTTGACAAAGCACTAGCGTGTATCGGTACACAACTTCCGGATTCTGCGTTTCAGTAGAGCTTTCGTGAGCGATTTAATTTCTATAGTCAAAACAGATATATTGACTAGAACGAAGTAAGGAATCAAAACAAACACTACTGTAATAAGAGACCAAAGTCAGGAGTTAAATCAAAACTAAAAACAGTTATGTGAGCGACAGGTACATGAGTCCTTTTCACGATTTCACTTCATGATCAAGCATGAGACTGGTCAAATTTCTTTTAGACTATGCGGTAACAATTTTTCAAATTGTCTCACCCAATTCAGGTCAAAGCTTTCCGGTCAGTTTCATAAGCCAGAGCACGTGCTTATGGTCGGCTAAGCTGTGCATCTGATTCAAGTCGAGTTGTAGTGTTGTTCTCGAAACTTAAGTAGAGAATCGTGTGAACAAGCCTGTAATGTAAGCTGCCAGTCCTGTCTTTAGATCACAGCCTGATGATAGTGGTGCGTTCCAGTGGATCAGTGGTTTGAAGTGGGCAAAGACAGCTCGTTTGTAGTATGGTATTAACCGGAAACAAAGAAATCTGATATTTGTGAACATTATTACGTTGATTTTCCGATGTCTGAATTACTGACTAATTCTATTGAAAATGAACGCTATTTCCACTAAATCATTTTCATAGCACGTGCTTCTGCAACTTCTCCCGCGCTGTTATGTTACTTTATTTAAGTATTTCGAGTGTTTTATGTCTAATGACCCGCCACGCAATCAGGATGCCTCTACAGATCCAGATTCAAATATGATTCCGTCTGATATCAAATCAGCGGCCTGGTTATTTGAACAACTGGCCGTCGATTCTGGTCGTTCAGCGGATCGAACCCGGATTCGACGCGCATTAATTGAAGCGATTTCAATAAACTCATCAGAATCGGATGTCGAATGGTGGGACTGGCTGGTGGAGGCCAGTCGTAGTCTGGGCCTGAAATATAAAGTAATGGATTGCACATTTCGTGAGCTGACTGATGTCGCCAGAGAAGGAGGACGGATCATCACGCGTGTGGGAAGTCCTCCAGAATGGGTGGCTCTGGTAGCAACTAAAAGGCGACGTTTTCAGGTATTGCAGCCGGGGCGGGAACAGCACCGGGTCTGGATGAGTAGTCGCAGGATGCGCAGATTACTGCAAATTAAAAATCGGGATGAAGTGATTCGCTGCCTGATCATTAAACCCGAACTGACGACTTCCACAGATCCCGGGCATGAGATGCATGCTCAACTCCCGCTGGACCGGGTGTTGGCTCTGATGAAACCGGAATCCTCAGATATCTGGACGATTACCGTTTTTGCATTAGTGACTGGATTGCTGGCTCTGGCAACGCCACTCGCTGTCGAGACGCTGGTAAATACCGTTGCCTTTGGCCGTCTGCTGCAACCATTGATTGTTCTGGCTTTAATGCTCCTGGCTTTTCTCTCATTTTCAGCTGCTCTACTAGGGCTACAGACCTATGTAGTGGAAATTATTCAGCGTCGATTATTCGCACGAGTTGCGGCAGATCTATCCTATCGGCTGCCGCGAATAGTACCGGCAACCATTGAAGGACAATCAGGCCGAGAACTGGTGAACCGTTTTTTCGATGTCATTACGGTTCAAAAGGCCTCGTCAACACTTTTGCTTGATGGGATTTCTCTGGTATTGAGTACGTTGATTGGTATGACCGTTCTGGCATTTTATCATCCCTGGCTGCTGGGGTTTGATGTGGTGTTGCTGGGGCTGATCGTGTTTATCATCTTTGTGCTCGGACGTGGTGCCGTCAACAGCAGCATCAAGGAATCAAAAGCAAAGTACAAAGTCGCAGCCTGGCTTGAAGATCTGATAGGCTGTCCGACTGCGTTTCGCTATCGAGGGGCGGCTGAATTTGCTCTCGATCAGGCCGATCATTTAACGTATGAATATCTCAGCGCACGCAAAAAACATTTTCGCATCGTGATGCGGCAGATCATCTTCGCCTTAGGGCTGCAGGCGATTGCCAGTACCGTATTATTGGGACTGGGAGGTTGGCTGGTTATCGCCGGGCAGTTAACCCTGGGGCAACTCGTAGCAGCGGAGCTGATTGTGACAGTAATTGTTGGTTCATTTGCAAAAATGGGAAAGCACTTGCAGAGTTATTATGATCTGCTGACATCAGTAGATAAGCTTGGGGTTTTATTTGATCTGCCGATGGAACGCCAGGATGGATTGCTGGTATTACCGCATGATAAACCTGCCGAAGTCGTGATCAACAGTGTGCTTAAATCCAGGGGGCATAGTGGGAATCATTCGGAACCGCTCAACCTGAAGATTAAATCCGGTGAGAGTGTGATGTTGATGGGACCCAGCGGAAGTGGAAAAAGTGAGGTCCTGGATCTTTTGTTCGGATTATCAAAACCCGAAGAAGGTCATGTTTCAATCAATGGCATCGACCCCAGAGATTTGCGACCGGATGTGCTCAGAAAACATGTGGCGCTCGTGCGCGATATCGAAATCTTCTCGGGAACACTGGAAGAAAATGTTCATCTGGAACGGTCTTATGTTTCGACCAGTGATGTTCGCGAGGCTCTGGAATGGGTCGGGTTAATTGATGAAATCATCAGACTGCCTCAGGGGCTGAATACACATCTTGTAGAAAGTGGATACCCACTGACTAAAAATCAGGCTCGTAAACTGATGCTGGCGAGGGCAATTGTCGGACGCCCTCGTTTGCTGCTGGTGGATGGTGTAATTGATTGTTTTCCTGATGGGGAAGCAGAACAGATGATGGCTATGTTGTCTGATTCTGAGCGACTCTGGACGATGATTATGGTCACAGGGCGACAAGCTCTGGCGGAAGCAGGATCCATGATCTATAAATTGGATGATATGCAGCTGGTGTCACAAGAGGGGAGTTCTCATGCCAGGTAAGAAAGCACTTGATTCCACGGCATCGCATTCAAAAAACAATCGGTGGTCGTTACTGAGCCCTGTGGCATACAGTGAATCGAGTATGCCTGCTTTAAGGCTGGCGCGCTCATCACGTCTGGCACGTAAGATTGCCAAAGTATTGTTCGCAATCCTTGCTTTAACGATTACTGTCATGGTTTTTGCACCGTGGCAGCAGTCGGTGAAGGGCACGGGCAATGTCTTAGCCTATTCTCCAGACCAGAGACAACAGGTCATCCAGGCGACAATCAAAGGCCGCATTGCACGCTGGGGGGATCAGATCTTTGAGAATGCCCTGGTTAAAAAAGGACAGGTCATTGCCGAGATCCGTGATCTCGATGAATCCTACTCTGCACGCCTGGATCTACAGGTCATGAATACCCAACAGGCGTTGTCTGCTGCCAAACAACATCTGGAAGCAAATCAGCGGGCACTAGAAGCAGCAAAAACGATTGTGGAATCTTATCAGGCACAGGTTCAGGCTTTTGAAACGGTCAAGCGTGAAACGGTTAGTGCGCAGAATGCTTATATTGAAATGGCCGCCAAGAAAGTTCAAGCAGAACAGCAGAAGCTGGCAGAATACAATGCAGCATTACCGCAGCTGCAGGCGGAGTATGAGCGTATGAAAACTCTGCAGGCAGAAAATAATATTTCATTGCAGAAGCTGCAGGAAGTCAATCGAAAATTGAAAGAAGCAACCAGCAAAGCCAGGGGCGCAGAGTTCTATTATGGCGCGGCAAAAGATGAGTTGTCAGGCAAACAAAGTGAGCGAACTGCCAAAGTGGAGAAAGCACAGGCTGAGATCGACAAGACCAAAGCCATGTTACGAAAAGCAAATGGTGATGTTTCCAAAGCAGAGAGTGATATTGCCAAATCACAACAGGAGCTGAATAAAGTCGAGAAGGAACTGCTGGATATGCAGGTCAAAGTTTCACGTCAGGAAAGTCAGGTGATTAAGGCTCCCTTCAATGGTTACATCGTGCAGATTACTCCCAATCTGGGTACTGCCATCCTGAAGCAGGGAGACCCGATTTGTACGATCGTCCCATTTACGAAAGACCGTTCTGTGCAAATCTGGCTTGATGGAAATGACGCTCCACTGGTTCAACCGGGGCGACACGTGCGTTTGCAGTTTGAGGGCTGGCCAGCTGTGCAGTTTTCAGGCTGGCCTTCCGTCGCGGTGGGAACATTTGGTGGACAGGTTGTCTCTGTGGATTCCATTGATAATGGGCTCGGAAAATTTCGAATCCTGATCCGACCTGACCCCAAAGACAAACCCTGGCCTCAGGATCGATTTCTACGCCAGGGTGTACGCGCGAATGCCTGGGTACTGTTGAATCAGGTTCCACTCTGGTACGAGGTTTGGCGAAAACTGAATGGTTTCCCACCCGCGGTTTCGGTACAGGAGCCAGGCCAGAAATACAACAAAAACAAACCTCCCAAACTACCAAAGTGAGGTGGGGGAGACTGCGGTGAGTTTGCGGCCTTCGTTGTGTCTTGCGAAAGACTCGAGATGATCTTCAGAGAAAATGACTGCGCCCCAACTTCTGGTCAATTAGTTGTTTGTGTTATGACGAATTTGTAAATAATAACCGTCGTATCGATTGTAGTGGCAGCATCATTGATTCGGACAATATATAACCCGCCCATTGAGTTGTGAAATAATGTTTCGAGTTTTGATCGTGATCATCGCTTTCAGCCTGGTAGGTTGTGCCAATTACAGGCAGAGCCTGTCTCAACATGCGCCGGAACCGATGAATGCTACTGCTCGAATTTCTCTCTCCGATTCCTCAGTAGTTGAACCTGAAAAATCCCAGCTCCTTGCGACAGCCTATCATGAGTCGGAAGAATTGAGGAATCCCGGAGTCCTGGAAAACACTGCCCCGCTATCTGTGGTAGAACAGGTTTCTACGGATTCAATTAATGCTGAGACATTTGCAATCCCACAAATTCCACCTTTGCCGGATGAGAACTTCACTCCCAATGAACAGGGGATTGAACTGGAAGATGTGATCAATTCGGTTTATCAGAGTTATCCTCTGTTGGAGGCAGCCCTCTACTCACGTGAAGTGGCGTCCGGAGAACGATTGGAGACTCTGGGTGAATTCGACCGAAAATTGAAGGCCGGTACAGAGAATGGACCGATGGGCTATTACAAAACCTATCGTCAGCATATCGGTGTGATTCAGCCTCTATATCAAGGGGGAGAAGTCTTTGCCGGTTATCGTGTCGGACGGGGGAGTTTTCAACCCTGGTATCTGGAACGTCAGACGAATGAAGGGGGGGAATTTAAAGCAGGGTTTTCAGTTCCCCTTTCACGAAATCGTGATATCGATGCGCGACGGGCTGCTTTGTGGCGTTCCACTTTTGGAGTGCAGGCCGTCGAGCCGGATATCCAGGCTCAGCTGATCAGCTTCGTACAGGAAGGCGCATACGCCTACTGGGATTGGGTGGCAGCAGGAGCAAAGCTGGTTATTGCAGATCGCATACTCAAACTGGCTGAAGATCGTACTGATCGGATTCGCAGTCAGGTTGAGAATGGTTTTCTGGATCCACCTGAGTTGACTGATAACCTGCGACTGGTTGCAGAACGTTCCGGCAAACGGGCTTTCGCGGAGCGAAAGCTGCAGCAGACAGCAGTGAAGCTTTCCCTGTATTTTCGGGATGCCAACGGCGCGCCGGTGATTCCAGGGCCCGAACTTCTACCACCATTCCCGGAGTTGGAATCCATCGACGCGGAACGGGTTGCCTTAGATGCACAACTTGCATTGGAGCAGCGACCGGAGATTTATGCGATCAATCTCCTGCAGCGTCAATTGGACATTGACCATTCTGAGGCACAAAATGACTGTCTCCCGTCAGTCGATTTAGTCATGGCGGCCTCTCAGGATGTTGGGTACCGTACCAGTCCTAAGAACGATAAAGGGCCTTTTGAACTGGATGCATTGCTTTTGATGGAAGTTCCATTAGAACGCCGCAAGGCACGCGGAAAAATACAGAAAGTGAGCGGGAAAATCTCGCAGCTCAGCGCTAAGAGAAAACTGACAGAAGAAAAAATTGTCGCCGAAGTCGAATTCGCATATGCAGGTCTGATCGGTGCATATAAACAGGCGCAGCAGGCTGAACAGGCTGTCGGCTATGCGGAAGATCTGGCACGCAGGGAACGTCGTAACTTCGAAGAAGGTTTGTCAGACCTGTTAAAAGTGACATTACGCGAACAGTATGCTGTGGAATCTGCTGAAAAAGCAGTGGACGCAAAGCTGTTATATTTCAGAGAACAAGCCGATTATAGAGCTGCATTGGCTGAGGATCAGATTCCAGAATTCATTCAAGAGTAAACCGAAGCGATCAGCATGTAAAACAGTTTCGATGTGTTTCTGATCTGTCTTTCTGCTGTGTTGCGGAGTGTTGTAAAGGACTGGTCTTTCCAGTAGGCAGGCTTGACGTACCCCCACAGTTGATGACATTCATAAGACTGAATCTAATGTCATTATGGTTGTGGATCGGCCTGTACTTTGAGCAGATCTTTGACATGCAGCAGGACGGCTGGGTCTGCTTTTATCGTTTCGGATTCGAGCAGCGTTTTTTGCAGAGCCGGTGTGAGCTTCTCATGCTTGTTTCTATAATCGGCGATCAGCCTTTTTGCGGTAGCACGGGGTGCATCATATTTGGTATCGCCATCTACATCCATGAAGATCGGGTTTGTGATTGCCTGAGTAGCCTTCCCGTAGGTGGTCCAACCTGGCAGTGTAATACCATCCCCTAGTACAAATGCAACAATGTAAGCATCATGTGGAGGTAATTCAATCAAAAAATCAAGCGTCTGATCAGTGGGCTGATTAAGCGTGGAATGAATGGTTTTCTGTGCGACCTGCCTTCCATTGACATAGATCATCGCTTCGCGCGGACGAACCCATGCTGGCGCAGCGACGCGTAAGGTGGCAGTCAACTTTGAGCGTTGGTTTTTACTCTTGTCCGTGAGTCCTTCCGCAGGAACCAGGTCTCCCATGCCAAATTGTCCGTTTAGTTTCAGGTTGGCAAAAATACCTGCAGCCGCTGTTGCCCGGCCTTCTGTAAATGCACGATAGACGTCTTTGCGATCGATTTGAGAGACGTCGTCGGTATGACTCTGAAGATAGGTGCGCGCCTGGCCGACGGGATCGTTGACTGTGTGAGAATCAGTGGCCCCAACGGCGGTGAGTTTTAATCCGCGATTGAGCAGTGACATCCAGTCTTCGAGAGCATAGAAAAAATCAGGGGTTTCATTTGCCGGCTGTACCACTTCATAGCCGTTGAAATTAAACGCAGGTCCCTCGCTCCGCTTCCCGGTGCTGCGATTGAAGTGAAATCGTCCGAAGGGGCCTTTCAGAATGGAAGGCCAATAGGGATGGTTCAAGATGATTACTTCTGCCCCTTTTTTCCGCATGTCGGCGATCAACTCGTCCCAGTTGTCATTTTTCAGAAACAGTGGATTCCTCCCCTTCACACCGCCGGGAACTGCCTGCGCAGGATCAAATGGGAATGCAGTAAAATGACCATTGTGGGTTGTGACTTCATCACCGGAAATCGAATGGAAATGCGTTTGAGTCCCCGCAGCCTTTTGATAGGGCGTGTAATCAGAAATGTGATTGTGATCGGTGGCAACCGCGACTTCAATGCCTTCGCCGGCGATCGTAATCATACGTTCCTCGAACGTGGCATTTCCGTGACCGCTGCCAGGTAAAGTATGAATATGACTGTCGCAAGCGAGAAAGCCGGTTGTGTCAACTTCGTGTGCAATGACCAGCGTCTGATTCTGGGGCTGGTTGTTCTCGACGACGATCGGCTGCCTGGCTACGCCCCATTCCATGCCGCGTGTTGCATACAGGGTATACTTTCCCGGAGGCAACTCGAATGTATCACCGGTTCCCAGAGTATAGAGGATTCCCGGTCGGACGGCGGTGGTCGGCTGACGGGCATGGTAAAGTTTGGCGAGTTGCCCACGCTGGTTCACCACGGTGATGCGGGCAGGAACGGGCTGTCCCTCTGGTGTATTCACCTGCACGGTCACAGCCTCCAGTTGGAGTGCCTGTTTCAGCGGGTGGGGCTCCAGGACAAAATTGCGTAAGACCGCAGGCTGTCCCCGGCCTGTGATCGTCAGACTGTTTTCGCCCTCTTTGAGAATCTTTGCCGGCACCGCTAAACCGATACGGTGAAACCCATCATGTTTTTTGTCTGCACCGAGCTGGGGCGTATGTGCTTCCAGTCGTCCCAGCAGTTTGCCATTGATGTGCACGTTCCAGTATCCGCCGGAACTTTGTTTTTGCAGATCCTGATCGAAGAGCAGGGCATACTCGGTCGGATTGACAGTGGCAGAAAACGTTTTACTATACGTAACTTTTCCTTTAATCTCATGTGACTCAGCATCGATCAAGATCGGTTTCAGAGAGGCTTCCAGGGGACTGGTGAGATTTGCAATTCCACAGACTGTGAGCAGAATCAGTGTTCTGATATGACGCAGGTCCATTTGCTGGACTCCTTTGGTGGTGGGATTATGATTTTAAAGTTGGCAGGACAAAAAGCGGTTTTCGTATTTCCCGGCAGTGGGTCCCCGGCAGGTCTGATTATCAACTCTACCCGAGATCGCATCACATTGAAACATAGCGCCTCGCAATCAACGCTACTCGGGTCGAACTCTCATGGTGACGCTATTGTATAATGGGACACAGTCTAACGACTGAAATCAACAGGTTAAACGATATCACGGTGTTAGTATGTGAATTCTTGATGAACATGCAGATATCGTCTGCCAGATCGCCCGGCAACGCGTATGTTTGTGTGCCTTTCGCGGGAGTCAAAATTCGAACCTTCCGTGATCTCAAAGTCCGGGTGGTACTGTTGTCTTGCCCCAATCCTGTTCGTCGGGTGGCACTGTTGGCTTGACCAACAGTCAGAAAACAACACTCGACAGACATCTGCAAACACCATTAATAACCAACACCAGGGAACCTTTATAGCGAAGAAAAAAGCAGCCCCCCAAAAGAGTGAGAAAGGGTTTGAGGAGTCCCTCTGTGATTCCGCAAATCGGCTGCGGGACAGTGTGGAGTCTTCCGAATACAAACACGTCGTTTCTCAAGTTCGTGTCCGATCAATTCGAAGAACGCCGCAGATGTCCTGGGGAGTCGAGGGGGAAATCAGAAAGCGATTTAACGTTCTCAATCGGATTACCTGGCGGAAAGCTGCCGGTAAACATAACGGGGCCGACAAGGCCGCGCTGAGGGGTTATTTTCCACAAACGGAATGCATCATCTTTGCCGAGCAAATCAACGATCGGGCCGACGCGAGCGCCCCGGCTGGCTACCGTCAAAAATGCGATGAAGCCGCGCGGGAGGTGTTCGGGAAATACATCACCCAGGTGAGAGAACAACACGGCCTGACCAAGATAGATCTCACCGCCGCGGTGGGAGCCTATGGCAAGGTGAACCACGGCGGGGCCTGTTCCAACTGGGAGAAGGGTTTCAACGTTCCGACGATCATTTTTTACGAGCGTCTGCAAGAGGTATTCCCCCATTGCTTTGAACGGCACTACTCGGAATTAAAATCAGAGTATGAAAAACGGAAGGCCGAATACGAACAGTTACGCCGCCCCTTCAACGCTACCCCACGTCGACCTTTTACCGATGTCTGGGATTTTGCAACCGTCAAACCATCCAAGCACAAACACCCCTGTCAGAAGCCGCTGAAAATGCTGGAACATATCATTTTAACCAGCACCCGCGAGGGGGACACCGTCCTGGACTGTTTCAGCGGTTCAATGATGCTGGCCCAGGCCTGCAGAGATCATGGCCGGCTGTTTATTGGGATTGAGATTGAGAAACAGTGGTGTGAACAGGCTGTAAACCACCTGGCTAAGAAATCACTGTTTTAGGAGCAAGCCCAGTGACCACGATTATTATCTGTGATAGTTTCGAGTCGAGTCACGCGGATGTGGTGGCTCAGTTTGACGAGTTCAGAAAGACCGTCGAACAGGTGGAACGCATCGCACGGGAACTGCTGAAAGCACTGCTGAAATTCCGGCCGCCGGTGAAAGCCGACTGGCCCCGCCTTATACCCAAAAGCCCGAGAGCGGGGCGATATGGACGTTCCACGAATGCACCGGTTTATCAAATCTGTGGACGATGGCCCAGCGGTTACCGTAAACGAAAAACGCGGTAACCATGCCGCCTTGTTCAGCCTGGAAAATGGAAATCCTAGGAAAAGATTAATTCCACAAGCCGTTTTATGAAAACGATTTGCGAACTGTACGTATAGCACTAAGAATTAATTTCATTGCAAAAAGCACAAAATATGGTAATATGATCGGGTGGCTATATACAGTATCTTGTATGCTAAGCCGCGGAATAGAACAGATGTTCTTAGCTCACCCACATGTATTCAGGATGAATCTCAATGAGCCTACCACCACTCCCCCTTGACGTTTTTATCGAAGACTTCCCGCATAAAGAGCTGGACGATGTCTTGAGATCAATGTCCCTTAATTCACATATCACAATCAGCCCCGCTAAGCGGGTATATGTTGGTCAAAAAATACAATAGAAGCTGCACGCACAGGATTTCTAATCTGATGTGCGTTTTATTTTTTCGGCCTTCATCGGGGAGAGATAATTTGAAGGCCATTTCTTTTCCCATGTTTCACGGAAGGTGTTGAACAGATGAAGCCAAGAAGTATTTGTGAATTAAACTACACTGACATCGCTGTCGAAGAATCTGGCGATAAACTGATTATCGATGGCAGTCTGGATGCATCGGGGTGGAGTTCTGGTGTTAGGTCGGAGATGGTAAATATCTCCGAAACACTGGGTTCTCATGTGGCCACGTATCAGGGTGTACCATTCCAGACAAGCTGTTTCTATGCAATTGCTGAGACTGATGTATGTGTTCCCCAGAGTTCAGAACAACAGCAGGTGGTCGTGGTCGATGACATAACTGAAAAAGGGGCGCGTCCATTAGTCACAGATTACATCAAACCATCAGTTGAGACCATAGCGACTGAGAAGTCGGAAAGTCTGAATTACTCCACGCTTTTGGGTATCTTTGAGTATCAGCAGAAGCAATACCAATCAGCGAGTGAAGAATCAACTAGAAGACACCGTTTCAATATGAGAATATTGATAGGAATAATCTCGTTTGTGTTATTAGTGATCACAATCTCTGTTGCATCGGCTACCAATTATGTTACAGATCTGAACATTCTACTCATTCAGAGTCTTCCACGACTTACACTGGTTTCAGTTGCAGTTTTTTTTGCCGGTTTTTTTATGAAATCGTGCAGGTCTGATTCAGCAGATATCAAGTACTACCAGAATGAATTGACTAATCTTAAATCTCATCAGATCGCTCTCGTTACTACCATTGGATATGGAAATTCTGAGTCAATTCAAAATATTATAGCAGCCTTCACAAACACTGATCGTAATCAAATAAAAGAAAGTGCTCCTTTTAAAAATCACGCTTGACGAATGAGCGCGAAAAACTAAACTGATTTACACACTGAACCGCACGCGATTATTTCCTGGGAAATAATCAGGATTCTCTGAATCAGAAAATCTGGCGGTGTTCCTGGTGGTCATTACGGCCACCCCGAATACCTCCAGATATTTTTTGCGCGCGGGTGAAAGTGAAATGAGCGAAGACGGCAAAGAGGCGAAATGCGGCAACCGCAGTGCCCGGGTTGCCTTGCAGATAACCTGTATTGTTTTTATTGCCGGCTGGATGTGTTCCGTCGAACGAAACACCGTCCGCACCGCCACCGATTGGGGTCACGAGGAAAACGCAAGAATCTCTCGATCCACATCACGTAAGCCTGCTCGGTCTTGCAGGCATAGTGCATCACTCGCAACTTATTTCGCATCTGGTCAAGGAGTTGGATAATCGATAAACGGCAGTAGTCATGCTGCGTGATCCTGATAGAGTGCAGAGAATCAACTTCCGCTGTGAACTCATATCCCATTTATAGTGTCAATTGATAATCGGCAGAAATCCTGATAAATGTATACAGAATCATATTCTGTCTATCAACATAGTTGGACATGCGACATGAAACCTGGACTTGAGATTGAATTATTACGATTTATCCAAAAAATGAGTGACCGACGTCTGTACTTTATTGCCCGTGAATTCAACGGAAAACAATCAGATTATCGGGTAACTCGGGATAGTCTAATGCCTATGGCATGGGATTGGATCTCTCGAGGGTTGGCATACTTCGATATCAGTCAGCCGGCCCCATCGAACTGGGATCTCCGGATCACTGAAAAGGGCAAGCGGTACATTGAGGAGGAAGATGAAAACCCATACAATGACAACTTTTGGTATGCCAGCTTACTTAAGAAAGCAGTCGGAATAAGCGAAATTGAGAAACAATACGCCCAAGAGGCAATTAAAGCGTTTGTCAATGAAATGTATGTGGCCTGCCACGTAATGATCGGGGTGTCTTCAGAGTCTGTAATTGTTCGAATGGCCCAAGCTATGGCAAAGAGCGACCTAATTGAAGGTCATGAGACAATCTCAAGAGCGGTTGACAACCCACGGATCGGGATTCGAGAACTGTTCAGTAAAATGCGTCCTGAACTAGATAAGGCCAAGAAAAGAATTCCGGGCAATCTTGCAGATAACATGTCGATCTGGCTAGATTCGATGTTTGATGTCATAAGAGTAAATCGAAACGATGCTGGTCATCCAACTGGCAGCACTTTGACTAAAGAAGACAGCATTATGGTGCTCAGGTGTTTCGTCACATACATGAGCAAGGCTTGTCGATTAATTAATTATTTGGATGAAATGTCCAACAAATCGTTGGACCAAAGTGCCGTTGCTCCGTGCAAATTGAAGCAGAGTTGAATCACGGCACTTGGTCAACTCAGACGTTATGGGCAACTAGTCATGAGTTTCGTGGACTTCATCAAGGCTGCTATTCACCCGCCGGCACCAACCGACTACAGTGCGTATTATGGTGACCTACTCAGCACCGCAGGCGTGCTGTTCGGCCTCGCGTTCGCCGCACTACTGTTCGTTATCCAGAGTGGATTTGCCTCGTTCAAGTTTAGCCGACGCATGTTTCTGGAGGTCTACGTACACTTTGGCCGCAGCCTGCTTATTTCGCTGGCCTATTTGACGGTGCTTCCGTTTGCCATGATTCACTTCCCCTTCTACTCGCGTTTCTTCACGTTTCTGTATTACCTTTTCGTGATTCTGTATGCGAAAGCAGTCCTCGACCACTTTCGCCAACTCGGCTATATCCATACCCTGATGTCCACGGCATTCGTACCCCCATCCTTCGGGAGCGTACGCAGATATTTTCGGTATATTTCAAATCTTGGGGTCGCCCCAGTATTCGGCCTGTCATCCGTTCTCCTTGTACTCCTAGGATATCCCGTAATCATTTCGGTTGCGGACGGTGGCTCCTGGACTATCACACAGAAAGGATTTTTCTACTCTTCGATACTCGTACTGTGCCACGTTGCCTTGCGCATTACGAGCTTCATTCCAGAGTTTTTCAAGTTGTCTAACCAAGAGCATGACTATGCACAAGAACCATCAGCCGCGAAACCAGACGACGACACGTCAATCGATTATTCTGTCGAAAAGATGGCTTTGAGACAGTTCCTCTTGGACCACGGTGTCCGAGAACTGGATGCACAGTCGCCAATACCTTTCCTTGACGGTGAACTTGCTCTTGACATTCTAGCGGATCGCGAAGGTGCGGAAGCATGGTTCAATGCGAATGTCACAGCCACGAATCCAACAATTGTGGAAGTCCGTGACCAAGTGTGTCAATATGCGATGCGCCTGTTTCAATTGTTAGCAGATTCACAAGTAGATATTAATCAAATTGTCATCTCGTTTCATATTAGAATCGACGGGGACACGAAGTCGCGCAATATATTCTTCCGCACCACCCGCTCCGAACTCGAAACGGTACTGCCCAACAAAGCTGACGCGGTGACCGCGGCGACGTCAATTGATAATATTCTTTTTGATGATCTCTTTCGCAATCTGTAACACTTCATTTCACGGCCTGCTGGCATTGGCACTTAACAACAAATCGTTCCACCGGAGTTGGCACGGTTCCCGGTTTTTCAAACTCATTTCCTTCATTCACTGGTCCTGGTGCTTTTAACGCTAAATACATTGCTGCATGTTCCTGATAGAGAGGAGAGGGTCAACATCCGCTGTCATGTCGGTCTTCCCTGCATGGCTCTAATTGAGAACACCGGCCCACTAGTGGAAAATTGACAATAGGCAGAAGACTTGATAGGCTTAAATATGAACATGTCTTAATGAGTGTCGGCGGCAACATATTCTGTCTCTGATGTCTATGAATCGGTATTCCTGAAAGTTCATGCATGTCACGACTCTGTATTCTCACACTGTTGGCGCTCGGAATGGTGTGCGGCCCCTGTTGGGCACAGAACGTAACGCTCTTCGATAGCGACTCTAAACATCCGTGGAACGTTTGCTATCAGGTGCTTAGCAACACCGGACCTACTGAGTTGGACGATGATGACTTCCTGCGAAAAGCGTCGGACACGATAGACACTTTGCTCAACGCGCCGGTTGAGTCGAATGCTCGACAACCGATTCAGCGGGCTGTGATGCAACGCGAGGCGTGGCGTACGTTCGATCTGCTGGTAGCGCAAGGTAAATTCACCGCACCCGCCCACCGCACCCTGCGATACCGACTCGCGAAACTCATTTCACTGACTGCACTCACAGAGCGGGAAATCGGCGAACTTAAGGGAAACTACTCGACTCGCCCGCTGGGAAATGAATTACCCCGTGATTCCCTCAATGATCTTGAGCTTCCCGCAGACCTGTTCGAACCGGACGGCGAATGGGTTCAGCTCACACACAAAGGGATCAATCGCGTGGCACTCACGCACGAATCTTCGCATGGCGGCAGGTCAGAGTTTCTCCTGTTTGTTCGATTCCCGAAGGGCCAGGAGCAAGCGAAGGCTTATCTCGCAGAATTCAATAAGCATGCGGCAGTGGAAGCGGAACGGCGACGCGAGTTTCTCTATCGGTTTGTACCCCGGCACACGCCGCTTCCTCCGCTACCGAGTTTCCCGCAGGGGCTTCGCGCGATTCTTGTGGAACGCATGCTTGTGATTTCGACCAGCGGCATCCCTAAAACGACTCCCATCATCCTGTCGATCGCATTTAATGACTTGACCCCCACGATCAGCGAACGTACTCGTATGCAACATCGTCTTCGAAGTGCAGTATTCGAAATGTCCGTTCAGCATCTTCTCGATACGGATGCGGCAGCATCATTAAGAAGATTAGAGTTCGGCGAACCATTCTTCGGCGAACAACATTTTCCAAGGGGGTTGCAGCAATGTTCACAATGTCACGCCGACAATGGATTAGCCACGCTCCATTCTAACTTCTTCGGTGTCGTGGTACCTGATGACCGAAGTGTGCTGAGAACAACCACTCAATCGCCCTCAAAGACGCCGCAATGGAAGATGCGGCAGCCCAACTATTCGGTGTTGCTAGGATATCTTGAGGCGTTTTCGGGTGACGACTCGAAATCACAGGAATAACAGAATGGTAAACCCGGGGCTAAGCTGGGATGTTCCTGGGGGCATACCGCTGACACGTTTTGTTCCTGCATTTTAAGCTTCCTGTGGTTCGGGATGTTCATCTGCGGGGGGCAGAGCGTTTCTTTTATACTACTTTGTGAAACGTGTAAGGGTCGTTAACACCAGCACTGTCGGGCAAGCCGACAGATGGGACCCATGGTGTGAGAGGATAAGGAGTGATGTTTGTGGTTGTGGGATTCAATCTGCTGTTCAATCTGTTGACTGGTGTCAGTGGTTCTGTTGCATGTTGGATTATTTTCGGGAAGGGCATGAGGAGATCAAGGGGGGATTTCAGAATGATGTGGCGATGTATGTTGATCCGGGCACGATACTGGAGTGAGCAGTGGCGGTATCGGGACGAAGGACTGCGAAGTGCGGCGACCCGCAGGCATACATCACGCACAAGTGTGGTTTCAGGCAGTGCAAATCTGGAAAAAACTGACTGTTTTATAGTGAAGACCTGGAACAAGTGGCGTGTGTTTCAGTGCACTGTAAACTGGTCACGCGCGCGACTCAGTCAGACGCATATTCTGGTTGAGTGCCGGGGGGAGTCAAGTCGAATATCTTCAGTGGGTGAATCATAGTTTTCAGGAATAGACTGTATCCAGGTTTACTGTAGCGTCTCCAGGGCTATTTGGGCCGAGTATAATAGTTTGAGAGACGCTATGAATACATGTGATGTGCTCTAAAACACAGGCAGGGAAGGCGGTGTGTGAAAACTGAGAAGGGGTAACGAAAACAGGCTGCCTACCGTGATGGATAAGCAGCCTGTCAATAGTTTTTTAAAACGCGTAAGCATTTTAAAGATAGACTCTTAGTGCAAGTCGGGATGACAAGATTTGAACTTGCGACCTCTGCGTCCCGAACATGCAGAGTTATGATGTAATGTCTTTGAGTTTAATGGTTGTGCTGATAGCGTGATCCCTCTTGTACCCGAATTGATACACAACGGTATCACCGGTCATTGGGTGTGAAATATTTTGTAAAGCAATGAATTAATGTAGCAGGCAATTTTATTATTTCATCACTGAATGACTCTTCAACTGGCAAGCCTGGAAACTCCACCAGCAGGAAAAACTGAACAAAGAGATTGCTTCGATCTTAGATTATAGTCGTGGAAAAATAAGACGACTCCTCAAGAAAGCTTCTGAAATTCATGGAGTGCCATTTGAAGATGGCGGAAATATCAGGGGACCTGAATGATACTCCTTTGTACTTTCTGGTGAGTAAATATCTCGTATGCTATTTTCATTCTACATTCAGATCCGTCGAAATACATTAATCTGCGGAGGTTTTCAAGGACTTGATATATGCTATGACATCTGCCATCTGTTGGTGGTTTATCTCTTTTTCGAGTCCATTCGGCATCAATGAAACACCATTAGAAAGCAGAGTATCGATGTTGTTACGCAATATGATATCCTGCTTACCTTCCGCTCTGCGTATGGTATAACTCGTCGCGGTCTCTGCAGCGATCATTCCCGTAATTAATTTACCCTGAGTTGTGACAATTGTATAAGTATTAAAATTTGCCTGTGCTTCTCTGCTCGGATCAAGAATGGCAATCAACAGGTCTCTGTCAGACTTATTCTTTGTGGAAGTCAAGTCAGGGCCTACCTGAAATCCCTGATCCCCCACTTTATGGCATGCAGCACAGTTTTTACGATAGACTAGTTTACCGCGTTCCACATCCCCCTGGTATTTGAGTGCTGATTCGTAAGCCTGTACAACTCTGGCCCGATCAGGATTGACTTCGTTTCCGAATACACTACGAGCTTGGTCTCTGATCGGCGGATGGGGATGATTTGTTAATAGCTCTTTTTTATCACGAGTTATTTCATTCAGTTTCACTTGCTGATTTTTGATTGCAGCCAATAAATATTGAATGCGCCCCGATGATCCCAGCAGAGCATCTATCACTTCAGTTCGTATAGTTGGGCTGAATCCTGACCAGTTCTGTAACAGGGATTGACTGACGTTCTCCGACCCCATACGTGCTAACGCTTCGATGGTAGCCAGTTGGATCTCGGGGGCAGAGCGTGGATTTAAAACATCGGTTAAAACTTCTCCCGTGACACGGAATTCGAAATACCCTGCCAGTCTGATCGCCGCGATTCTTTCGGCAATAGATCGATCTTCATCACCCGTGATCTGAATCACTTCGTCAATCATTTTATCTAAACGATGCTTCACTTCAGCATCCAAGCGCTCGTCACTGAACAGCGCACTGAGAGACGTGTCTCTTCTGGACAGTCCTTCTCCCAGCGCAGCCAGGATCAGCTGCTTCTGTACCAGTGGTCTGGGGTCGCTCGAAATTGTCTTCAAAACTGTTAGCGACTCACCCACGTTTTTGTTGGCACCGGCAATTTTCAGCAATTCCATTACAAGCGATCGTTTCGAGTCTGGTAGTTCTGCGGATGTTTCTCGAAGAAAATTGACGGCCAGCGGTCCCGCTATACCGGCAGCAGAGGTCAGCACGGCCACCTGCATATCACTGTCGAAATTTTCTGAATTTATCAGTTTTGTAAGACCGGAAACGGCAACATCACTGTTGAGCTCTCCGAAAGAAAAAGCCAGTTGCAGTTGCACTCGATAATCCGGATCGTCAGTCAGTTCTAATAGCTTTTCAGCAAGTTCAGGATGCATTCGAGCATGTGATTCAGCCAGCCGAATTGCATGCTCTCTGATTCCAGGGACAGAGTCCTTCAAAGCGGAATTCAGGATCTCTGCATTCAATGCATTTAAGCCATCCAGCGCCCACAACGAATGCAGGCGTGCCAGTGGCAGTTTTGAACTGTGAAACAGATTTTGCAGAGGTTCAACAGCAGACTTATCCTGACGCTCCCAGATCAAACGTTGAGCTGTCTCTCGGTTCCAACTGTTTGGTGACTCCAATTGACTGACCAGTTGGCCAATAGACATGTCTCCCAGTTTCTCTACCTTGAATTGTTTTGCATCGGGGTGAGACAGTCGGTAAATTCGACCGCGGTCATGACCACTCTCCAGATCGAGATAACGTTTCAGATCTTCAGGGATCGAAAATGGATGCTCGATCGTTTCGCGGTACATATCCAGCACCCAGAGCGTCCCATCCGGGGCATTGACAAAATTTACTGGACGAAACCAGTTGTCGGTGGACGTGACAAATTCGGTCTGTTTATCAGCTCGTGAAGCGATGTGTGTAGCCCCTTTCGATTCCATCGTTTTGCGATGAATCAGATTCCCTCCAACATCTCCAATAAAGGCATTACCCTGAAATGGTTCAGGATACGCTCCACCACGATAAATGGTGACTCCAGTCGCAGATGTAAAATAACCTGTGGCAAATTTCTCTGTGATTGAAAGCCGTTTACTGAATTCCGGATCAGCAACGCGACGGGCGGTCCGCACGACGCGATACGGTTCTGCAGGACTACGCCGAAATACACGAGCAACGGCCCCTCTGCGCGCAGCCGTCCTCAGCACACTCGGGACAGCCAAATAAGGGTTGCGTTTTAAATAACGACTGGGAAATACGACGTGCTGAATGTGGTTACTGTTATTGCAGACAAAGCGGTTTCCCCAATCATCCAACGAATGCCCGAACTGGGAACCTCCTGAAAGTGCTTCCAGTTCACGTGTTTCGGGATTGAGCTTTAAATCACGACGTCCCTTGGGGATGACTTCTTTACCATCTTTTAAAATGGATCCTCCATTAGAACCGCCGGCAAAATAGATATGATTATCCAGACTCCATTTCATATTATTGGCCAGTCCCTGTACGTTATTTGTTGGAAGCCCGGAAAACACGATTTCCCTGACATCCGCTTTGTCGTCTCCATCTGTATCTTTGAAATAGTAGATATAAGGCGGTGCAATCACATAAACCCCACCTTTAAAACAGCAAACGGAAGTCGGCCAGGTAATATTGTCTGCAAAGACATAGCTTTTATTCATTTTCCCGTCGCCGTTGGTGTCTTTCAGTAACCGAATTACACCGGCATTCTTCCGTACCGGACCTGGCAGATACTTGGGACGCTGTTCCGGGAGATAGGGGTATCCCCGCATTTCGGCGACATACATCTGGCCGTTTTCGTCGAAGCAGGCGTCAACAGGATCCATTACAGCCGGCTCTGCAGCAACCAGTTCCATCTGAAAGCCATGCTCCACCTCAAAATTCTGCGCGGTATCCTGTGACTCAGTCGGGGGAACCCGTTTCATCCGTTTGGACAAATCTCCTTCATTCGCCAGCGGTTTCTGCGCAATCACGGTCGTCAGGAATTGACTGCCAGAATACACCGTGAAAGATAAACAGAAGACAGCCAGGTATAGGGCTTTTCTATTTGAAATGGAAACCATGATTGTGGGCTTTCTCTACGTACGATAAATGTAATATCAATCCAGGGTAAGTATTTCGCTTCCCGGGAATTTCAGGTAAAGCAGACTCCGTACCTTCTCCCTTTGAACATGCTTCAATGGGAGACCTCACCGGCGGATATGATAACGCAGCTGGAATCATTCAGCACCGGTAAGGGAGTTTGATACGATCCGCGAATGTATGACTTATTCGCCAGGCCAGTCTTTCGGGAGTTCCAAAGTCCAAACTTCGTTACTTAAAGGTGCGGCGTGCCCTGCGGTTAGCCAGAGTTTGTCTTTAAAGAGAAACACAGAGTGTTCATGGCGCTCTTTCCAGACGATATCGGATTTCAGCTGTTTCCAGTCTTTTCCATCTTTCGAATACCACACATCATTCCAGTTAGTCCAGGGATTGTTCGACCAGCCGCCGATGACCCACATCCGATCACGATAAACGACCGATGAGAACCAGAGTCGCGCATGCCAGGGCGCGTTAGCGGTCTCCTGTTTCCAGTGGACGCCATCTTCCGAACTCCAGACATCGTTGAAATCTTTGTATTGGGGCACATAATTTCCGCCGCCAAAGACATACATTTTGCCATTCAGTACAGCTGCCTGATGATAGGCACGCGGCGCCCAGCCCGCATCGGCTGTTGCCTGAGTCCAGGTGTTTCCATCTTCAGAGTACCAGACGTCATTTTTCAGGCTCGAATCATCACCGAAGTAATAGTTTTCGGTGCCCCCCAGAATCCACATTTTGCCCTTGAACTCGACAATCGCTGCAGCGGCACGAGGAGACCAACCCGCCTGTTTGGTGATTTGATCCCATTTGACACCATCGGTCGAATTCCAGACCTGATTGCTGGCAGAGTGGCCGTCCAGACGACCGTTATACCAGCCCCCCATCATCCACATTTTGTTCTTAAATGTGATTGACATGGGCAAATCGCTATGAATCCAGGGAGCACTTTTCTCAACCAGCGTCCAAGTCTTACCGTCTGCCGAGTTCCACACATCACGGGGAGGCGCAGACAACGAGTTGAACCACCCACCAAAGATCCAGAGTTTGTCATCGAAGACAACTTCGCCTTGTGAATCTCGTGGTCGCCAGCCGGCATCGGAAGTGACTTTTTTCCAGTTGTAAACAGGCTCATCGGCCAGTGCCATTAATGGTGTCAGTGAAAATGAGATTATGATCAAAAAATAAATGTTGTTTTTCAAAGTTTCTCCCTTGTTGTGGCTCATGTTGGTTCGCATTGCAGATTACTCCAGCGACGCTACCTGAATTTACTCTTTCAATTCAAAGGTAAATTCGTTGTCGCCTTCTTTCACTTCCGCTTTCAGATGACTGGTTTCAGGTGAATAATATTTATCGGGAACATTTTCAGCTTTTTTCGGCATGATTGGCGGTCCGCCTTCGGGGTTGGGTCTGGCAGTCGGTGGCGCGAGACAGACCGTATAATTGCCTGTTTCAACATCCGAGAGATAAACTTCACCCGCATCGTTTAACTCTCCTCCCGCCGCCTTTCCCCCGTCTGCGAGAATTTGAATCGTGCCTTGAGTAACCGGATCGCCGCTATAGGTAACGCTGAATTTAACAGAGCCCATTTTTTTGTCAGTGCCGGGTGTTTTTCCACCACAGCCGACAAGTATCAGACTCATCATCAACGCGCCTGGAATCAATTTATTCACGAGAATATTTCTTTCCGCTTTTTCTTCTGTTTAGAGATATTTGAATGGAATTATGATTTATGGAGACTTTCTTAGAACTCACCAATGACTTCACCATCATTGCGGGCACATAATTGTGTCAGTGTTGTAAAGTCGATATTCTCTGATATAAATCGGACAGCGCCATCGGCGAGAGCGACGTGAACACCACCGGTGTGAAAAGAATTGATAATCGTATTACCGTCATAGGAGTTGTCCGCTCCTGAAGGAGCTCCCGATTTCCAGCTGCTGTTAATAGGGTATCTAACCGAAGTTGTACCCGCCCCATAAAATTTTCCATCCGAACCTGTCACCTTGGAAGGCTTGGTGTGGTTACTGGCCATTCCGTACCAGCCGCCATGATAATTGGCTCGCATATCTGTGTTGTTGACCAGCCCTGACTGTTCGGCAGTAATGATGGTATTCGACGATCCATCAGTCACATCTCGAATGCGAAACACACTGTGTGGTGCGAGCAATCCGTTATCACAATAATAATTCAAGCCATAGGTGGTGGAAGAGCCACAGGCGGTTGCGCCGCCGGGAGCCGGATGGGCACCAGCAATACCTGCGTAATCGATTCTCATCCCCTGGAGCGTGTTGTCATTAGCATCTGAGACGGTGCCCGAAGACGCCATTTCGTGTGTGCTTGAAGGACAGCGATAATTAGCAACTCTGAGTGTTCTGAGAACATCGAGATTCGAATAATCATTCCCTTTGAAATTGCCTGTTTCAAAATCGATCAGATTGTAAGCAGGTGCCTGATCAATATACGGCAGTAAAGCGGCTCGCCAGTTTGGTCCATTCAACCCCCGTGCGCCAATGGGAAACGTACTGAAGGCATCATGATAGTTGTGCAGCGCCAGGCCGATCTGTTTCATATTGTTTTTACACGAACTTCGTCGTGCTGCTTCACGCGCCTGCTGTACTGCTGGCAATAGCAAGGCAATGAGGATGGCAATGATAGCAATTACAACCAGCAGTTCAATCAGAGTAAATCCTTGTCGTCGAATGTCTTTTGTTTTCATAAGTCACCTCCAAATTAAATCACAAAAAATAATGACCGCGCCTATTCTTGAAATGCCGACAGCGCGAGTTGAGCATGAGAGCGGACAGCTTCTTCACTTAGTGCATTTTTATATAATGCCAGGTAATAAAGATTACCCATAAACTCCCGCACTGGGTTACGTTCGCCAAGTACGTGCATTCCCAGAACAAAATTAGAATTGGCAGAATCTGGTAATACCCGGTTTTCACTTTGATCAACCAGCTTGCCGTTGATGTAGATGTATGAGAATCCATTTCGCTGTACGATCGTAATGGGATAAATCTGATTCGCTTTGATGGGAATATTTGGACGAAGTTCAATCCCGCCATTGTCTGCAGCGGGAATTCGCAAATACCACCTGAGTGCAAAATTACTGGTTAGTCTGGGAGGATTGTATTCCCAATCCGTGAATTCAAGACCGATGTTGGTATTCAGATTTCCATTCAGTGCATGCATATGTATAATCGATTGTTGCTGATTCGTGGTGGGGGTCGATGCCAGCAGTTCGATAGTAAAATCACCCTCCAGTAGTGAATCCAGTTTCTGGCCCGATTGAAGATAGGTTCGTGAACTGGAAGAGAGCAGTTTTTTTCTGGTATCAGTATCCAGTGAGCCAGGGGCATCATTGATCTTTGGGTAACGTTCTGATAATTCTTTGACCCGTAATCTGATTTGGTCACCCGTCAAACTGTAAAAACTATTCTGATCATCCATATTGGCGCGCCAGTAAACATAGGCCTGATCACTCACAATGGCTTGATCTAACATTTCCAGGGCACTCTGCTTCTGATGAGCAGTCCAATGTGTGGGAAAGTGAGACTTTGGTATCTGGTAGGGAATTTTACGCAGCTCTTGACCACGTTCCGCAATCATGGACTGATTCGCGACTAATCGCTGGGGGACAAACCAGCCTTTTTTTGCTCGGGAGGCCAGTGTGACTTCGCCAGAGCTGATGTCAGCCTGTGTTTTTCCATCTCGATTGACGTTAAGCACAAACCGCGTTCCATAGTCTTTGAGCAATGCTGCGGGCGTTTCGACTGTAAACCCGAACGCTTTATCTGTCCCGACATAGGCATTCAATTGACCGTAATCGATAGAGAGAGAATTGTCTGTCAGCAATCTGAAAACACTGGGTCCCTGTATAATGACTTCTGCCCCTGAAGTGGATCGAACAGCCAGATTCCCACGCTCGAGTTTTACCTCCTGACCTGCTTTCAGCTCACGATTTACGGCAAACGACTCACCGACAAATTGCACATCCTCATCAATCTGAGTGATCACTGCCACTTTGGGGGGTAAATTAAACCAATATACGAGCATGCCGCAAAAAAGTATCATTGCGACCACTGCAGCAGCCATGACCGGTCGTCGATGGGAATATCCACTCTGGACCGCTGATGGAAACTGTCTGAATTCTAATAAATCATGCTCGCTTGAAACGGGAGACTGATTGGCAAGAATGGTTGCATGCAGATCAAGTCGAATGAAATACTCAACCCTCACATCAGACCGCGCTAGCAACAGTTCCTTAAGCTGCTCTGCCTCTTCCGGAGTAGAGGTTCCATCTATGAACCTGTCAATTAACGGTATAAAATCTGACGGCGAAACAAAATCAGCGGCAATCATATCAGCAGCCCCCATCCTGAGTCCTGCGTTTCAACCGCATGTCAATGCAACTGATCAGCTTGGCACGGATGCGATGCAGCGCTTTATAAAGCGCCGTGACTGTTCGCCCCAGCGACTTTGCAGCTCCAGAAACAGAGGAGTGTTCCACGTAACAGGAATTGAGTAGGTGTTTTTGAGACTGAGGAAGCCCTGCAATGCATTCCTGCATTGCTTCGCGACGCAGCTCCAGCAAATCCTCCGCAGCCAGCCGTTCAAATGAAAGTTTGGAAAGCAACTCATCATCCATTGCAAGATGAGTGGGCTTGCGGTTTCGGTGGTACTGCCGCACCACATTACGCGCAAACCCGATGCCCCATCGACAGAATTCCTGGTCCTGATCAAAGGTGCTAAATTTTCCCCACATCTGAATCACCGTCTCCTGCATCAAATCTTCCGCATCTTGACGATTCGGACTGAATGTGACGATGTAGGAAAACAGCCTTTGATAATCTCGAGTCAGATATTTAATGAACTCATAATTGAGTTCTCGCTCGGACCGCTGTTCCGGTGTGTCTTCCAATCTGTTACCAGGTGCTGAAAAATGTGTAAATATCTGTTTCATGGTCGAAGATTAACGTTTTTTATAAACATATTTTATTTAATAAATAACCTACCAGCTTATCTGCATAAACCCGGCTGGTCTTCCCGGTGTAATTTGAAAATTCTTTAATAATATTGAGAATAATTCAGTAAAACGTCTTTATAGCACTGGACACATACTAAAAATGAGATGCTGAGGGACGCAATGGCGCATCGCTCAGGCTTCAAGGCCAGCTGCCTCAAGAATGACCTTTTGTCCACAATGAAAGACCACTTAAGTTTTTCGCACAATTCTTTCCGCGACTCCGCTGAGAAGGAATTACGCTCCCCGTCTGCCCGGTAATTGGCTGGATCAAGTCCACACGCCAGTCAAGAGAATTGAGGTAGCAATTGACTGAAACTTCATTGTCACCACGCAGAAGCACCTGAAAGCAGATCACTTCACCAGCGGAGGCCTTCAAGTGAATACGCTGTCCATCGTACAGGGAATTATGTGTCCGATAATCTGGGGGGCAAGTTGCTCACGGCGCGACCCTCCCGGTCATACTTGTCAGTAACGGGAATCGCTCCACACCAGAAATGGGTAGCGTGGCAGCGGGCAGCGGACGCAATTTCGAGATACTGATTGGTGCGACTCTGAAGAGTTCATCCTTTACCTGGGCAGGTTGCGACTGCTGGCCCGTGCGGTTGACGCTAATCACTTCCACTGTATGAGGCCCCGAATTTTTAAGACTCTCTGGAAGATCGTGCAGAGTAATTGATTGCCTTCTGCCGGGATGAAACATGGGATGTTGTGACGACCCAGCTGGTATTCATCCACCAGAACTTTATAAGCAAGGCCGAGCCGCGGTGCCTGGAGAGTGAGTCGGGCGGATTTTCCGTCAACCGGAACCAGCTTCAAGACTGTTGGTGGAAGTGGAACGTCGTCAGAATGGTTATCAGTCTCGACTACCAGTGACGTGTCCCCACGAATGACACCAGTCACACGACTCAGTGTTCTGTTGTTTTCATGGCTGTTCTGCTCGTTTGTTGGAGTGGCACGGGAGCAGCCATTCTGGCCGGCTCAGCACATTGTAATTTTGCATGAAAAATTACAGAATAACGGACCACTTAACGGACCAGGGTGACCTGGTGGATAACGGACCAAAAATCGTTTTTGCAAGTCGTTAATACAAAAAAACTTAAAAGTCGGGATGACAAGATTTGAACTTGCGACCTCTGCGTCCCGAACGCAGCGCTCTACCAGGCTGAGCCACATCCCGCGGGACGTTTATTCTATCATGAGTCCAGGATGGGTCAACGCATCCGGGATGTCTGTGAGTAGAGATTTTGAACAGCATAGTATTCCCGCAGTCTTTCAACCATGGTGCATTAGACTGTGTCCAGTTTTACTGTAGCGTCTCCAGAGCCATTTAGACCGAGCATAATCGATTGAGAGACGCTATGGTTAAATGTGAATCGCTCTAGTGCTTTGTCAAGCTACAAATTGAGGGTTGGGGGTATTGTTTACGTGCTCCGTTGTCGCACTCTCGTGATATCTATCAACCCAAATTTTAAAAATGACACTCCACTAGTATGGTTGAACGATCGGGGTGCCTGCTGTGGCTGGTTCGGTCGGGAAGTGGGCTGGATCGACATTGATCGGTTCTGGAGAAGCGGTCATGTACGGAGTTCCCATTTGAATTGGTTGTCCCGTCATTCCCGGAGCTACCAGCATTGGCTGAGAGGTAACAACCTGGTTACTGTAGCCACCTGCCTGACTGATCTGCCCCGCATTCATCATGGCGACAGTACTTGTTGTTCCGCCTGTCGTATATGTCGGCAGCGGGTGTGTATAACTTGCCTGTGCCGTACGAGTTCGATATCGCAACAGGCTTCCATTCCCCATCGGGCCGTGTTCCCAGCCTTTTGCTACGATGCGATCCTGAGAGTTGCCAGTGTCATATGGTTTTTTTATGGAAGCAATACGGGATTGTACCTGAGGCTGATACCATTCTGAGTAGAGTGATTTCTCATACATGGCAATCGCTTCTTCCGAGCGACCCGTCTGCTGATAGACCTGTCCCAGGTGAGCTAAAACTTTGGGATGGTTCGGGTCTACATTTGCTGCTGCTTTGAGTGACTGTTCTGCACCATTGATGTCTCCCGACTGTTCTAGCAGCCAGGCCATTTCCAGGTGTGATTCGGCGATGTAAGGTTGGGTATCTCGCCAGGCAGTAATATGCTGAACAGCATCCTGCTGGCGTCCCTGGCTGATCATCAACTCAGCCAGGCCATGGTGTGAGGGCTGATGGGTCGGGTCTATTCGCAGCGCGTTCTGATATGTCTGTTCGGCCCCTGCCAGATTTCCTTCTTTCTCCATGGCTACTGCCAGATTATGGACATAATCCGGGTTGCTGGGATTGTCGGCGACTGCACGCGTGAATGACTCGCGGGCTTTGGCATATTCACCGCGTTGATAATATCCATTTCCCATTTCATTACTGGCAACGCCATGCATCGAATTACAGCCGGAAAGTGTGACAATTCCCAGTGAAAGTAGAATGGTCAGATTGCCGATAAATGAATATTTGATCCGGGTCAAGTGCATCGTGCACAGCTCCATCGTTTGTAAGCATGGTTCAGAGTCCTATTCTGAATTTCATGCTGTCGGAAAAATAGTTTGGATAGGGGAAGTAGATTTATGGTATTGAAAAGTCGATCAGGAAATGACTGGGAGAGAAGTGCGAGGAAGATAGCAGTCTGTGAGATTTGCAGCAAGAGGAGTTTTTCGATATCCCTTCAAAAATTCTGCGAAGACTGAGAAATGTCTCAAGACACAAGTCCCTGTTGAAGATGAAGATAGAACATCCCCAACAGGGAAAATCTGCTGTATAACCACTGGATCTCTCGTTACCATTACGGGAGGGCTGGTTTATCTGGCGAAGCCGGGGAAACTTCTTGAGGATCAAGTAATGAGCCATGCTTTTCAATGTGGGTGGACCAGCGCCGTGCAGTAGCCCGTCTTTGAGTTGGTGTCGCGATTGCTGAGTAATCGACTGAGCGTCCTGTTAACTGATTGATATGATTGAAAGCCAGTTCGCGAACTGCGACATTATTACTCTCAAGCCATTCTACTAGTCGGCCTGAGATAAACCGGTCTTGTGCATCTTCCTGCTGGAATCCCCAGAGCAGGCGTTCAATTATTTCTGCCATCTGAGGGGAGAACTGGCTTTGCAGGGATTCTGTCAGCAGTTTTCCATTTTCCGGGTCACGGAGCAGCCAGTTGCGGATGCCATTGATGGCAGCAATACGTGATTCATGGTGATCGACTTCATTAAGTACTTTCACCAGTTCCTGATAACGGTTTGTCAATGCCAGTGATTTGGTGGCCAGATCAGACACATTGGGTTTCAGGTCCTTGGAAATTGCCGGCATGGTGAGTGAAATGAGCTGGCCATCTTTCAGTTCTTTGGCGAAAGCGGCGATTAGACGGCGTGAGAGATATGAGTTGTCTTTGTAATCGGGTTCTACCCAGTGTGGCACACGCAGTGGTTTAGACCAGCCAGAGGGATTGATCAGGCCCTTGGCTCGATCTCTGGCTGACAGAGACATCCAGTGTCCGGCGTCGATCGTCTGGACTTTTCCTTTCCCGTCAGAAAAGCGAATCATGCCCGAGTAGACATACAGGATCCCTGAATAATTATCAGCGTCGGGAATCTGTCCTGGTGTATTGGGTTGAACTGGAACAATTTCAATGCCACACACACTGTCTCTGGTGACCAGGTCGATGCGCCAGAGTTCGTTGTTTACTTTGATTGACAGCACCGGGCCGGCTGCGTCTCTGGCATCATTCAAGCCACGGGATGCTTCAATACGGATGCGGCCTTCCTGGATCTGGAAACCCATGTCTGCGGCTTTATTTTTGCCAGTATACGTGACTGCCGTTCCAGGAAGAAGTACGACTTTGCAAAGTGCTTCGGGGATATTAATTCTAGCTGTAAACGGTTCGGGCGAGGCAATGGTTGTCCCAACCTGAATCGGGCTGACCTTGGATAGTATTACCCAGTCGTTTTTATCAGCCAGCTCATGTTTTTTATCAACCTGTTCCAGAAAGTAGCCGTCCTCCGACTCAATCTGCGCTGCTGGTGCCTGTTCCGCGACATCAGCCATTTCGATTTTCGGTGGAGCGGGCGCTGGTGCCTTACTGTTGCTGGCTTTCATGGCAACGGTTTTACCATCAGTCGTAAGGGGTTCAGATGGTTCTGCCTGTGCCGATTGTGGCTGTGGTTCGTTAGTGGCAGGAATCGGCAGAGGTTCCGTTACCGGAGGCGTTGCTGGAACCGGCCCGGTTGTGGATGCTGCTGTTGCAGCGTCTGCCGGTGGTGGGGGATCAAATGCCGGAGGTTTGGTATTCATTGCTACCGCTTCACCTGCCGGTTCATTTTTCTCCGGAGATGAAACGGGTGGCTTCTCACCTGGCTCTTTTTTTGGTGTGGGAACAGCGGGAGAACTCGATTCGGGAGTCATTTCCTGCTTATGGATTGTTTGGGACGGTCCCAGATCTACTTCCAGGTTCTCTACGGAATTGTTGGCCATCTGGTCTGATTTGTCACCGCCGGAAAAAATAGGCGGAAAGTAGGTACTGTCGCTGAAGAACAGGCCTGCCCAAACCACGGCGGCCAGTAGGACCAGAAAGTAGGGTGTCACCCGTTTCCAGAGCGGTTTGGTTTTGAGATAATCTGGTATGCGCGAAGAGAAGGGTTCGGGTTCTTCTGCCGGCATCGGCTGTTGTTTGACAGGTGTCGGGTTCCGCAAAGGGGCTGCAGAAGGATGCTGTACTGTCGTCTCTGAGGTAGGAGCGGATGCGTGAGGCAAGGGTGTTGCACCAGCTGTGTCAGCCTCTATCTGAGCGCCTGCAGGAGCCGGTCCCAAAGCGTAAATACGATCTCTGGTGTCCGGGTTGATAGTGGCGGGCTCGCCTAAAACCAGTGTTAAAATCTGATGTGAGGCAGCCACTTCTACAAGATTGACATCCGAATTCAGACAGATTTTTTCTACGTCGGCGACGCTTTCCGGCGTGAGTGTATTGTCCAGATATTCTGCTACGGTATTCGGATCAGGATTTGAACCGGGACCTTCAACTTCAGGAGCCGTCAGACGACGCCTGCGTAATACGTCCTTGATACGTTCGACCAGCGAGGAAGCATAGCTGCTTTCTTCCAGTTTCTGGCCGATCTCTTTGATTTGAGAAGGTTCGAGGACATCATCGAGATAGGCAATCAGGGTTCGCAGTGTTAAACGCATACAGCACCATTGTAGGAAAGAGGATTGTGGGGAGATCCGCAAAGTACGGTTTCTCTACCCTTAAATAGTGGGGCTGAAGGGTACTTCCCGTACAAAAAATGAGTCAAAAATCCTAAAAAGAGAGAATTTTGATTCACAAGTCATCGCGGAGCTGGAAGCGGTTACCCTAATTGGCGTTAGGTGAAACAGGCAGATTCTGCAGGGCTGTTTTCTGATCAGGGCCCTGAATGATAACCGGGACATAGAGTTCCGGGAAATCGGGGTCATTGGTTTTGATGACGATCATCCCGTTATGTTTTCCCGGAGGCACCAGGTTCTCCACAATGACTTCCAGTTTCTGGGAGGTGACCCCTTTATCGAGCTCCCGTTCTGCCAGTTTTACTGTGGCGTATTTGGAAGTACTTTCGACGCTGGTGATTTCAAAATCCTTACCACCTCGATAGTCGGAAACGGTCAGTGGATGAATGGTGCGACCTGGTGTGAACTGGTAGATCACCAGTGCTTTCGGTTTGACGACCAGCCTGCGAACAGGCAATTCCAGTTTAAATGTCAGGCGAGTGGAACGTTCCTGCGTGTCTTCATATTTGAAGTCAACGAAGTATTCTTTAGGGCCCGGTGATTCACTGGCTGTTTCCATTTTCAGTTGAAATTCGCCGGATTCATTCGGTGCGTAGACTTTTTTCTCCAAGCGTGGTTTGAGGCAACCACAACTGGGGACAAGTTCTGTGACAGTCACGGTATGTTCACTCAGGTTTTTAAACCGGAAACGAGCCCCGACAACCCGGGCTGTTTCTTTGACCATACGGGCATCAACCAGGTAAGTTTCAAACGCCAACGCCGGTTTTGCTTCTGCTGCCAGTGATTGCTGCACGCGTGAGCCAGACCAGTGCGCGAAACTGGCAGTAATAAAGGGGGTAACAGCCAAAGCCAACAGAATACTGCGGGACCAGTTTGATTTGAAAATATTAGCGCGCATCGCATCTGTGCCCGTTTGTGTGTGCATTATATGGTTTCAACTTAAACATCGCATATCATTAACACAAACAAAAAAACAGAGCAAGACCGGGTTATCACAGGTGATCGAGCGTGCTGTAATAGACCAGGGCACAAGCTATGTTTCAACTGGTGTTGAGATTTCGGACCCTGTTTCATTGTCAGTCGAACCTGATTTTAAGACGGACATCAGGATCAGTCCGAGTAACATGATCCCGGCACCCACCCAATAGGGTGCAGTAATGCTGCCTGTGATCAGCCCTCCCTTGGTTCCCTTAAACAGAATGATTCCCGCGAGTGGCCCAAGAATCCGGGCCAAGGCAGAAATGCTCTGGCCGACGCCGAGAATTCCCCCCTGTTCTTCATCTGAAGTATTCAGAGAGAGCAGTGACTGCAGTGAAGGTGTGGTGGCAGAAAAACCAATCACTGAAATGGGGAGTACGGCATACAGCATTGTGTAGGAACCGGAAGTTCCAGCTACGCCGATCAGCATCAAGCCAGCGACCATCAGGACGATTCCAATGAGTCCCATGCGATATTCACCCAGTCTGGGAATCAGTCGTCTGACCAGAATTCCCTGGCTGAGAGTTAAGATGAAACCGATGTAAGCAAAAATGAAAAAGTTGCTGCGGGCAGCGAATCCAAGTTCTTGAGTCAGCAGAGAAAGGGTGGATTCAAATTGAGCAAACGCGAAGGTGGTCAGAAAGATTGCCAGCAGGATCAGCCCGATACGCGGTTGTGCCAAGGCATGACGAAAACTGGCGATATCGAACCAGTGATGACGTTTGGCAAGGGAATCGGTCGATTTTTTTGTCAGGGATTCAGGCAGAATGAAAATCGAGAGCAGAGCAGCCATTCCAGACAGTACACATGCGACATAGCCAGGTGCAGCGCTGGGTGCGGCGCCTGTTTCTGCCGAAACGAAAGCGGCACCAATCAGAGGGCCGAATGTAAAGCCGATACCAAAGGCGGCTCCAATCAAGGCCATCCCTTTTCCACGCTCTTTCGGGCCGGTGATGTCTGCGATATAAGCCTGCGCGGTGGGGATCGTAGCGCCGGCGATTCCGGCACCGATCCTCGTGATGAATAACCAGGAGAGGGCATCAATCCCCAGGAACATACCGGTTTTGCCCAGAGAAGTCGCGAATCCGAACATACCATAAAAAAATGTTGATCCGAGCAAACCCAGGATCAGAATCGGGCGGCGTCCTACGCGGTCAGAAACCCGACCCCAGACGGGAGCAAACAGAAACTGCATGGCAGAAAAAGAGGCCATCAACAGTCCGAGTGTGGTACCACCTGCTTCAAAGTGCTCGCCGTAGCGAGGGAGTAACGGTAATACGATTCCAAAACCGAGCAGATCGATGAAGACCGTTACGAAGATGAGAAACAGGCCTGCCTTGCGTCCTTCCGACACGTGGTTCCCCTTTGCAGTGGATGCGATGACTATATTATTGCGATGACTATTTATAAAGAAACAATGCCGAGGAGTTTATTCCTCGGCATTGTGGAATCATGATCGAAATTGAGTCTGAATTCAATAGACTGCGATCAGGCCAGTTTGTCAGCAAAATCTGCTTCGGGTGTGGCCGGATTATCGGGATCAAACCATTCGGGCTTGAATTCAATGCGAACCTTATGTTTCATGGCCAGGTTGGATGTCAATGCCATGATGGCATCGGCCATCGCGACGGTTCCATTACATTTCAGGCCGCCATCTTTAGGCTCGCTGTGGTTGTCCGTTCGGATACAGTGGCAGAAATGTTCCATTTCTTCGGTGTATCCTCGGCTGATTTCATCTCCCATGGCTTTGGTTGTGTCTGAAGCAGCAGCAGAAGGAGCTGTCGTTTCATAGGCATCCAGAACCGGTCCACTGCCATCGCTGGATTTGATGACCCACAGACGCTGATCGGGCCCGCCCCCACCGGTAGAGGGGCTGGATTCCTTGAAGAGCAGCGCTTCTTTTTCTGTCTTCATAATCAGGGTCCCACGACTGCCGAGCACTGTTTCGCCGTAAGGTTCCCAGCGGTTGGTGTTGATTGAGGAGTAAGTCACAATGCAGATATCGCGGGGATTGGTTTCTGGATCGTAGTGAGGCCCCGGGAATTCAAAGGTGACATACACATGGTCGTCGATCTCGCGATCGTCTTCCTGTTTATCCTTGGAACCGATGCCTTTGACTCCGTAGAAGTTTTTGCCGCCATATCCCTGTACTGCCAATGGGTGAACTTTGCCCAGGAAGATGCTGCAGGCATCCAACTGGTGACTTCCCAGCTCGGCCATCAAACCACCGCCTGTTTTATTATACAGACGCCAGTTGATAAGTTCATCCATGTTGTCGTAGCCATACTCTTTGACTGTCTGGGCGAGCGCCGCTTTGTCTTCTTTGGGAACATCTTTACGCCAGCTGTCTCTGCCGGGGAAGCTGTTATTACGGTGCCACTGAGCACGAATGTGTCGGATGTCGCCCAGCAAACCGGTTTTTACAAGTTGATTTGCATTGTCATATAGCACGCTGTAGTGGCGTTGATGCCCTACAGCGAGCAGCAGGTTTTTCTCTTTTGCTTTCTTGATGAGCTGTTTACATTCAGTGATGTTGTGAGCCATCAGTTTTTCAGAGAGCACATGCAGCCCGGCGTCGAGCGCTGCCATGGCGATGGGAGCATGCTGGCTGAGAGGGACTGCAATCACAACTGCTTCCAGACCCAGCTCATTTTTTGCGGCGATCAGTTTATTATGATCATCGAACTGTTTGATTTTCGACGCTTTTTCCTGACCTAATTTGTTGATCAGGCCAACGCGGTGTTCATTGCCGTGACCGTGAAACGCTTTCTTACGGTTCGACGGACGCAGGTCGGCAATCGCGACAATTTCCATGTATTCAGGCGGATGCTGAGTGATCAGAACACTGCCTTCATCTCCTGTGCCGATGAAACCAACTTTGACTGGTTTCCCTTTGAGTTCTTCGTATCCAAAATAGGCAGCACCTAATCCGGTACCCGCTGCTGCTGCTGTCGTGAGGAAATCACGACGCGTAAAAGAAACGGCTTCGTTAAAGTTATCTTTGCCGATCTGTTCCTGTTCGGGAGTCAAATTCATTTCTTATTCTCCTGGTACGCAATGCGTAGCTGTGATCCGTAGAGAGTGATAATTGGGTTAATTATAGGCGGGAAACAAGGTCTTTGTTAGATGTACCTTTATTTCTTACGTCAATTGTACTGAATCAGTTGGTTTTGTTTGTCTTGTTTTTTTGACGATGGAAAAAACGGTAAACCAGTCCATCAATGCCGAACCAGGTTCCCGTAGGCAACGCGGCGATGGCCAGCAGTGCCAACACTTCAATCAGGTTCTTGTTGACGATAAAACTATGTTCAGGTCCCGGGACTGGAGGTACTCCCGGCCAGGGAGGCATGACCAGATAGAAGGAGAGTAGCATTCCTGCTGAAGCAAGTGCTGCGATCCGGGTACCGAAGCCAATCAGGAGTAGAACCCCCAATATTGTCAGACTGTAGATGGTCATCATGTTCACGCGATGGATCTGCGTGTTTTCGAGAGGAACCGGGCCTGCTGCCAGTTGTTCGGGAGTGAGCAATTTGCTGGCTTCCGATTCCATTTCATCTTCCATGGCCCGAATGGGGTTCACCAGGCTGGCTTTCATGCTCTGAATTTCCGACCAGATTTTATTGAGGTGATCCACTTTGTAATCTTGGTCAGCATTGGCAAGTCGCTGTTCATAGCGATCCAAGGCGATTTTGTATTGCTCGATTTTTCCGACGCGTTTCCCGTCGATTGTACCTTCCTGTTCGACGTCGATCTGTCCTGCCAATTCCGGATTGCCTCGCAGTGAAGCCTGCATCTTTTCGATGTAACTGAGTCGGGCAGAGCGGGCGTAGACTTTTTCAACTGCTTCGTAATACTCGCGATCGAGTGGAGTGCCCCCGGTTAATTTGCCATCCGGGCCTTTTTTGACAGGCACCATCTTCTGCAGACGCTGTTTTTCAGCAGGGGTGAGATGTGTTTCACCATTCACAATTAATCGTTTGCGTTTGGGGTCATACTCAATGACTTTTCCCAGGCTGCCATTGAATTCGACCTTGGGGGGTAAGGCGCTCAGTACTGCAGCAAACGAATCGCTGCCTTTGACCATCTGGTCTAACCGCGATTTCTGGGCGTCAGTCAGGTTTGGGTAGTGGTTCAGGAAACGCTGTTCCCAGTCCAGCCATTTCGCTTTGACCTTGTCTGCGTCAAGCCAGTTCAAGTCATTAGGGTCGCCGGTCATGTTTCGGAAATGGTCCCGAAATGGCCCTTTGGCATTATTAAGGTAACCAGCGGCAGTCCAGGGGCGATTGGAACTGAGCGTATCAATTTTCCAGAGGCCTTCGTAGAGCAGTTGCCAGCCGATACAGAGGCGTAAAATGACGATGAACAGGATAGCAATACCTGTAATTCTCTTTAAATCTTGCACTCGTAAACCCTCTTTTTTTCAGGGGATTTCTAATTCAGTAATCTGATTCAATATTTCAGTAATCTGATTCAATATGACGATTCTGGCGTGTTTCATTCCAATAAAGAATGAACGGCTATGGTTCGTACCCTGGCGTCTATGCCTCCTGAAAGAACATGAATTCTGAGTCAGATGACCCAGAACCAGCCGTCTTACCGCTCTCGGAAACGAGCAATCGTGACCAGAAAACGTGCGATCTACGAACCTGTTCTTCAGAGAATCCTTTATAACGACAAATCATTGTGACAACAATTGGTCGCGATCCAGGAACAGAAACTCATTCGGAATTCCACGAATTACCGGACTCAGTTTTCTGCCTTGGGCAGGGGGGGGAATTAAAATCGTACCCACCTGGGTATGCTTCTCGCAATACTCCAGTGCCTTTTCGATGCCGATTACGTAAAAAGCGGTGGAAAGGGCGTCCGCGAGGGCTGCATCAGGGGCAATAACCGTTACAGACAGTAATTCCGAGACCGGCCAGCCCGTGCGCGGGTCGAGGATATGTCCATAACGCTTCCCCTGATGTCGAAAATGCTGTACCGAAGAACCGCTGGTTGACATGGCACAATCCTGCAGCAGGATGGTGCCCAGTCGCTGGCTGGTGAAAAGCGGGTTCTTGATCCCCACAGGCCAGCCCGGTAGCCCGTTGTGAATTCCTGTGGCGAGAATACTGCTGAATCCACCATAAAACAGCCAGTGTTCCTGCTCTTCTGACTTCAGAAACTGACCGGCGAGATCCAGCGCATAACCTTTGCCGATGCCTCCCAGATTCAGTTCATTCTCTGGTGATTTGTATTGGATGGTTCCCGCGTCGTGATCGAACAGAAACTGATCGATGCCGGTATGCTGCAGGCAGGCGTCAATTTCCGGTTGTGTGGGAAGGCGTCCCTCCAGGCGACAATCACGCCACAATGCGATTAAGGGCCCCGAGGAAGGGTCAAACCCCCCCTCTGTATCCAGGCAGATCTGACGCGCGCGATCAAGAATCTCGAACAGGCGAAGGTCCATGGTGACAGGTCCCTCTGCGGCTGTGGCATTGACGCGCGATATCTCGCTGCTTTTACGGTAGACCGTCATGAGTTGTTCGTATTCATGAATCAGATCCAGCGCGTCTGAGGCACGCATGACCTGCTGGCTGGGCCCCGGATTCATGACCATCGCGAATTCCGTTGCCATCGCCCGGGTACTCAAGCGGATGGTGGAACCACCTGTTGGGGCCGCGAACTCTTCAGTTGACTGATTGAGATAATCGGCCAGATTATCGCCGGTATTCTCAATCGCCTGTTTCAGGATGCGTCCTGTCAGGAAATCGCGACGATTGCTGTTCGTTTTGTTCTCAGGCATGGGAGCACATTTAAATTTACAGTCAACGTTTGCCTGATTCGAGCAGTTCTCGCTCCCCTCTGTTAACAGCAGGGGAGCATCTGTGTCCGGTGCTCAGGCAAATGAAGTGAAGTAAGGAACGTCAGCCGCCCGTTCTTTGATTTCGGAGGTGCTTTTCAGCAGTTGCGCTAAAAAGTCATATGTACCTGAGATCAAGGCCGAACGTGCATTGTCAGGCAGGGTGCAGTCAAACTGCTGATCGCCACAGCTGATTTTCATAGTCAGCAGATCAACTGTGATTTCCTGCTTTGGATTCTGCTTGATGGCTTTGTCTAATGCTTCGAGGGCCTGGCGACTGGCACAGACGGCGGGTACTCCGAGAGAAGTACAGTTACCAAAAAAGATTTCCGCGTAGGATTCTGCAATAATCGCCTTAATGCCCCAGCGGATCAGCGACTGTGGTGCGTGTTCGCGAGAGGAACCACAACCAAAATTACGGCCGCCAACCAGGATGGAGGCATCCTGATATTCTGGTTTGTCGAAGGGATGCTCCGGATCCTGAATGCGGTCGTCTTCGAACGCATGCTCGCCGAGACCTTCGAATGTGACACAACGTAAAAAGCGGGCCGGGATGATCCGGTCGGTGTCGATATCGTCCAGTAAAAGCGGAATTCCCGTTCCGGTAATGTTTTCTACTTTATTCATGGGTCTGTTCTTTTGATCTATGCAATCGAATTTATTTTGTCAGTTAGATTATGTAACGAGTTAGACCGCTGCGGGGCTGAGGAGTTCCCGTACGTCGGTGACACAGCCATTGATGGCTGCTGCAGCGACCATGGTCGGGCTCATTAACAGGGTACGGCCGGTGGGACTTCCCTGGCGACCTTTGAAGTTACGGTTACTGGAGGAGGCACACAGTTCGTTTCCAACGAGTTTGTCCGGATTCATAGCCAGGCACATTGAACAGCCTGCTTCACGCCATTCAAAGCCGGCATCGGAAAAGATTTTGTCCAGACCTTCTTCGATCGCCTGCTTGCGTACCAGTTGTGATCCGGGGACAACCAGTGCCCGCACATGTTCGGCGACATGGCGCCCTTCAACGACTTTCGCTGCTTCACGCAGGTCGGAAATTCGGGAATTGGTACAGGAACCGATAAAGGCGACATCGATCTTTTGCCCCTTGATGGGCTGGTTTTCTTCCAGTTCCATGTAGCGGAACGCTTCTTTGATCAGCGTCTGCTCATCAGCGGGATAGCTGGAAATGGGGGCCAGGTTTTCAGAGACGCCGACAGATTGAGCGGGAGTGATGCCCCAGGTGACTGTGGGTTCGATGTCAGCGGCATCAAATTCCACGACATCGTCGAATTTGGCGTCGGGCCCGGAAGCCAGGCCGAGCCACCATTCGGCGGCTTTGTCAAAGGCGGCTCCCTGTGGGGAATTGGGACGGCCTTTCAGATAATCGACTGTCGTCTGGTCGGGATTGATATATCCGCAGCGAGCCCCCCCTTCGATACTCATGTTGCAGACTGTCATGCGTTCTTCCATCGACATGCGATCGAAAACTTCGCCTGCATATTCATAGGCGTAACCCACGCCTCCCTGGACACCCAGTTTGCGGATGATGTGCAGTGTCACGTCTTTGGCAGTCACGCCAGGACCCAGTTCGCCATTAACGACAACCTGACGGACTTTAGGGCGTCCCAAAGCCATGGTCTGAGTAGCCAGCACGTGTGCGACCTGGCTGGTTCCAATTCCCAAGGCAATCGAGCCGAAGGCACCGTGTGTACTAGTGTGGCTGTCACCGCAGACAATGGTCATACCGGGCTGTGTGAGTCCCTGCTCAGGGCCGACGACGTGTACGATTCCCTGACGGATATCATCAACATCCAGCAGTGTGACGCCAAACTCACGGCAATTTTTTTCGATGGCGGACATCATTTCTTCCGCCAGCAGATCGGCAAAGGGACGTGCCTGATTTTGAGTCGGTACGATATGGTCCACCGTAGCAATCGTGCGTTCGGGGAACAGCACTTTCAGTCCTCGATCACGCAGCATTTCAAACGCCTGCGGGCTGGTGACTTCATGAATCAGGTGTAAGCCGATCAGCAACTGATCCTGCCCGGATTCAAGAGTTTTGACGCAGTGTAAGTCCCAGACTTTATCAAACAGATTTTTTGTGTTACTCATCTTTTTCTTTGTTTCGTTCAACTCAAATATGCAGTGACAGAGGGATAACAGGCTTTGTAAGCAGACGGAAACCGGCGTGTCCCAGATGACACGCTGGCAAGTGCATGGGTCTTCTGAACTCATGGTCACATGGTTTTACAGGTCAGAAAACGTGATCAGAAACCTTACACAAAATAGACAGTAAATATAAGGTTTCCGAGCGTGGCAAATCCAAAAAACTCCAGCCAGAGTGGTGGAAATCACAGTTAAACCGAAGAATCCTGTGCTTCTGCCGGGGTTGAGTGATGACATTATTGCAAGATTGTCTGCTTTCTCCACTACATTGTAGGAATTTTGCTGAGTAAATGGGACAAGAATTTTAAAAAGGAGTGCTGGAACCGTTGTGTATTGTTCAGTCAGCTTTTAAACTCCACGACTTGATGCAAGTTATTGCCTCATCATAACTTTGAGAACACTGACAACGACGGGGAAGCAGGCGACATGCCTTAACCTGCTGTCGTTGTTCGGCTTAGGTTCCGGTTTTGCGCTCAGGTTCCATTGTGAATGAGCTGTGGTGAAGCAGATATGTCTGGCATCCCCAGTAGAAAAATAAATTCGATTTAGTTCTTAACGGTCTGGTTTTTTAACGTGTTTGAAGGTTTAACGTCCAATCTGAAAACTGCACTCAGCGGTCTTGCCCGTGGTGGAAAACTCACCGAAGGCAATATCAGGGACGGGTTGCGCGAAGTACGACAGGCTTTACTGGAAGCAGACGTTAATTACGAAATTGCCACCAGCTTTATTGAACGGGTCACCGAGCAGTCGGTTGGTGAAAAAGTTCTCAAGTCCATTCGACCCGATGAGCAGATCGTCGGTATTGTTCATCAGGAACTGATCAATCTGATGGGGCCCGTCGAGCCTGGTTTTACATACAGGCCGACTGGTATCACAGTTATCATGATGTGCGGCCTGCAGGGGAGCGGTAAAACGACCACCTGTGGAAAGCTGGCACGCCTGCTGAAGGAACAGGGGCGCAAGCCAATGCTGGTCGCAGCCGACCTGCAGCGTCCTGCGGCGATTGAGCAGTTGAAAGTGATTGCCGGCCAGGTCGACGTTCCCGTACATGCGGAAGCGCCGCAAGGCAATAACGCGGTCAAAGTCTGTCAGAACGGGTTGACCCAGGCGAAAAAGCTGGGCAATATTGACACCGTCATTCTGGACACCGCCGGTCGTCTCCACATTGACGAAGACCTGATGAAAGAGCTGGAGCAGATTGAACGCAAGCTTCAGCCTGATCAGGTGATCTTCGCCTGTGATGCGATGACAGGGCAAGACGCTGTCAACAGTGCGAAAGCATTCAATGAGGCGCTGGAACTGGATGGCGTCATCCTGACCAAGCTGGACGGAGACACGCGTGGCGGGGCTGCGTTAAGTGTCAAAGAAGTTACCGGCGTACCAATCAAGTTTATTGGTGTCGGCGAAGCTTTGGACCGTCTGGAGCCGTTCCACCCTGACCGGATGGCGGGACGTATCCTGGGGATGGGCGATGTTGTCTCCCTGGTGGAGAAGGCACAAGAACAGTTTAATGAAGAAGAAGCCGCTGATCTGCAGAACCGGATGGCTTCAGGAAAATTCAGCCTGAATGACTTCCAGAAGCAAATGGCGACCATTCGTAAGATGGGACCGATGCGGGAAATCATGAAAATGATTCCCGGCATGGGCGGTCTGATGGATACGAATCCGGATGTGGATCCTGGTTCAGAAATGAAGCGGATCGACGCGATCATCAGTTCGATGACGCCGGCAGAACGGGAAGAACCCGGCCTGATCGATCACAGCCGCCGTCGTCGCATTGCGTTGGGAAGTGGATCTGATCCTTCGGATATCAGTCGACTGATCAAAGATTTCAATAACATGGCGGGCATGATGCAAAAAATGGCCGGCATGGGTATGCGTGACAAGATGAAAGCCATGCGGGAACTGTCATCGGGAGCCATGATGGATCCGATGGGAGGCATGAGCAATAAAAAAGAACGCAGCAAACGGGGTGGCGACCCAATGAAGCTGCGAGAGAAAAAGAAAAAAGATCGTAAAAACAAGAAGAAGCAGCGAAAGAAAAACCGTTAGTCGGACTGACGGTAAGCGCTGTGTTCGAGTCAGAGTCTCTTACAACATTTTGTATCTTCCATAAGATTAGAGTTAGTTACCTAAAGGAGAATTTAGTGGCAGTTCGTATTCGTATGAAAAGAATGGGACGTAAGCATCGCCCCTTCTATCGTATTTGTGTAATGGATTCACGCAAACAACGTGATGGTGCAGCAATTGAAGAAATCGGTACTTATGATACTTCAGTAGCCGATAAGTCAAAACGCGTCGAAATCAACATGGAACGCGTAGACTACTGGATGTCTGTAGGTGCAAAGCCTTCGGAAAACGTGGCTACACTCATCAAGAAGGTCAAGAAAAATAAATTTGGTACAGCGGCTGCTCCGGCACCTCTGACTGCTCCTAAAGAGCCTGCTCCCGAGCCGGAACCAGAAGCTGAAGAAGCAACAGAAGAAGCTGCTGCAGAAGAAACCCCCTCAGAAGAGTAATTTTCTGAGTCGTTTTGAAACAGTTTCGCTCTGAGAGAGCTTTATGCGATTTGATATTCTGACTTTGTTTCCCGAACTGTTTGACAGCTATCTGGAACAGGGCCTGCTCAAGCGGGCCATCCAGAATCAACTGGTTGAGATTCAACGTTGGAATTTTCGAGACTGGGCCACAGACAAACACGCCTCGGTAGATGATCGCCCTTATGGTGGCGGGCCGGGAATGCTGATTGGCTGTGACACGGTGTTTCAATGTGTAGAACACGTTCAGAAAGTCATTCCTGAGCCGGGTAAACTGATCATGTTAACCCCCCAGGGGCGGACATTAAATCAAAGCCTGGCACAGGAATTATCGAAAGAACGACAACTGACTTTGCTTTGTGGAAGATACGAAGGGTTCGACGAACGAATCCGCATTGGTCTTGAGCCAATGGAAATATCGGCGGGTGACTTCATTACCAATGGAGGGGAAGTCCCGGCCATGTTAATTATTGAGACTGTGATCCGGTTAATACCGGGAGTACTGGGTGATGAAAGCAGTGCCAAATACGATTCCTTTTCCGAATCGGGGCTGCTGGAATATCCGCAGTACACGCGGCCTCAAAACTTTCGTGGAATGGAAGTTCCGGAAGTGTTGTTAAGTGGAAACCATCAGGAGATAGCCCGCTGGCGTCATGAGCAGAGCCTGTTGCGAACTCGTGAACGACGCAGTGATCTGTTAACTGAATCGGAATCAAATTCAACTTAAACCAGATATTGTAAACAGTGCATTAGAGGTGTCCTTGTCAGGGCTCCGGAGAATGTACCAAGAGGACTTTGAGTCATGCAGGAATTATTGAAAAAAGTAGAAGCGTCCAGCCTTCGCGAAGAGCCACTTCAGTTTGAAATCGGCGATACCGTTGATGTGCACACACGAATCCAGGAAGGTGACAAAGAGCGCATCCAGATTTTCAGTGGCGTGATTATCGCCAGCCGCGGTGGTGGAACACGTGAAAACTTCACAGTGCGTCGCATCGTTGCCGGTGAAGGGGTCGAGCGGATTTTTCCCGTGAATTCACCTAAAATCGCCAAGCTGGAAATCAAACGACATGGTCGTGTCCGTCGCGCCAAGTTGTACTACCTGCGTGACCGCGTTGGTAAAGCAACTCGCCTGACCGAACGTCGTGCCAAAGTCAAAGACGCCGAGTAACATCGAAAATGCAGCAGGAGCACTGGGCCTGTTCCGGTGCTCCTGAATCAGTTGCCCGATGCGCTTTAGAGATGGGGCGACTTCACCCCTGTTGACGGTATTCGAACATGGCTGGAAAATGGCTCAGTCGATTACTGGGAGATAAAGGCGAACGCGCAGCAGTTCGCTTTTTGAAGCAGTTGGGGTATTCGATCATTGCGAGGCAATACAGGACGGATCATGGTGAAATCGATGTGATCGCACTCGATGGCGAAACGGTCGTTTTTATCGAAGTCAAAACCCGCAAGAGCGATGCGAAAGGCCAGCCCTTTGAGGCGGTCACCCTGCAGAAACAGAAACAACTGACCCGTCTGGCAGGTGTTTTTCTAAAAAAGCAGCAGTTGTTGTCGCAGCCGGCACGGTTTGATGTTATCTCGATTTTGTGGAGTTCCGACCAGTCGCAACCGGAAATACGGCATTTTAAGAACGCGTTCGCTCCTTCTGGCGAGTTTCAGTTTTTTACGTAATCCCACAGGATTGTAATCTTCTGACGATCCTTCTACATTGGCTCTGTCCACGCTGGCAGATGCGCTTTCAGTCAAGAGTTTGTGATCTTGAGTGGCTGCATCCAGGCGTTGTTGACACGGTGAATGCGGTCACTGACTGGTTGTTTGAGAAACTGTTTGCATCTGAAGGAGTCGAGTATGTCTGTTGAGCAAAAAGCGGCTGAGTTAGGTCTGGTTTTTGAACCGATTGAACCCGGATATCTAAATCTCTGCATCCGTAGCGGTAATCTGCTGATGACATCGGGGCATGTCAGCGATCAGAAAGGCCGACTGGGGGAAAATGTATCAGTGGAAGAAGGTCAGGCAGCTGCCCGCGACTGTGCGATCAAGATTCTGCGCTCAGTACGTGATGAGCATGGCTCTCTGGACGGTTTGAAGGTCGTCAAGCTGCTGGGCTGCGTGAACTCGACACCCGATTTCACAGACCAGCATCTGGTAATTAACGGTGCCTCGGACCTGTTTCATGATCTATATGGCAAAACCGGCGACGGCTATCATGCCCGTAGTGCCTTGGGTTTCGCCGCATTGCCGACAGGTGTTGCCGTTGAGATTGAGGCGGTTTTTGAGATCAAAGATGCCTGAAACCATCGGGAGACTGCCGATCAGGGAGTTTAGCGACTTTGAGCTGGAAGTATCAGAGAAATCAGCTTTTCTGGAAAATCGCTTGACAAACTAATCGGCAAAGTGTGTAATACACATCGAATGGTATCAATCAGATACTAGATATAGTTGAAGGGGACCTCAATTGTATTAGTAGATCTGAACTGATTTCACTCGAACCTGCGAAAAGGATTTCCAACCTGAAAACGGGAGTTTTGCTCTCACATACCCTTGCTTTTTAAAGCACCTTCCTTAAGCTCTGCGGGCTCAATCCGGAGCGACTTCTGTCCCCGGTAACGACTGGGCCTGTAAACGGTTATTGTTGAATAACTTGTTTAATTGTTAGAGCTTATGGATATTAATCAAAGGGTTTGAGATCGCTCTCAGCTTTGAGGTTATCTTTTTCCGATATATATAAAGAGAAGGAACTCATAGAAGCTGCAAAAGTTACTCCCAGAGTACTGAGCACACTTGTGTTAAGCTGAGAGTTTCAAAGATCTTATAACTATGGTTTTAAATAGTACCGTTAATGGATTTGTACTGTTTCGCTATAGGAGATTGAGGGTCAAGCTAAGATGGCTGGGTCAAATCAGACACGCGTAGTTATTTCTGGAATTGGAATTGTTTCTCCAATCGGTATCGGTATCGATACTTTCTGGCAGAACATATGCTCAGGCAAAACGGGGATTAGTCGACTTGAGTCGATTCCGACTGAGAATTTGCCTTCAAAACTCGCGGGAGAAGTAAAAGACTTCAATCCCGAGGTGCATCTCTACAACAAAAAATTCCTGAAAGTAATGTCTCGAGATATTCAACTGGGTGTAGCCGCTGCTTCTGATGCTGTCAAAAATGCAGGCATCAAGCGTGGGGTGGTTGATCCGGAACGGTTTGGCGTATCCTTTGGTGCAGGACATATTCCTACCACTCCTGATGAACTCGTCGCAGCTGTCAAACTTTGTGCCGAAGATAACTCCTTCGAAGTCACCCGCTGGGGTGAAGATACCATGGGACAGATTACCCCCCTGTGGATGTTGCGGCAGTTACCCAATATGCCCGCCTGCCATATCTCGATCGAACATAATGCACAGGGACCCAATAATACCATTACCAGCCAGGATTCATCGGCACTGCTCGCATTAGCAGAAGCGATGCGTTGGATCAGACGTGGTGCTGTCGACTGTATGGTCGTCGGAGCCTGTACATCCAATATTAATCCGGTCGACCTGTCTCGCAAAAATCTGATCGATCTGTTATCGCGGGATGAAGATCCCAAGCGTGCCTGTCGTCCATTCGACCGTTTTCGCACTGGTACGATTCTCGGTGAAGGGGCTGCTGCTTTTGTGGTCGAAAATTATGACCACGCAGTTCGTCGCGGTGCCGAAATTTATGCGGAAGTCATTGGGCTGGGCGCTGGCTGTGATGGGCGATCTGACACAAACAGTGATCAGGAAAGTGACACTGGTCTGATCCGTGCCGTTGAATCTGCGATGCGTCAGGCTAATTTAATGCCTCACCAATTGGGGCACATTAATGCACACGGCAAGAGCACGAAAATTGATGACCAGGTTGAAGCCAGAGCTTACCATCGTCTGTTTGGCGATGATGCGATTAAGATTCCGATCACCGCTCTCAAGAGCTACTTTGGTCATTTTGATGCTGGCTCAGGTGCTGTCGAACTGGCTGCAAGCATTCTTTCACTCCGCCATGGTGCTACACCGGCGACTTTGAATTATGAAACTCCAGATCCTTTATGTAATCTGGATGTCATTCATGGCGACGTTCGTCCCATGTCAAAACGGACAGCCATGACAGTCAGTCGCACCTCGTTTGGTCAAACTGCTGCTGCTATCCTGCGGGCCATCTAGAGCGCATCACATTTAACCATAGCGTCTCTCGTTCTGTTTACTCAGCCCTGAAAGCCCGGGTGTTCTGTTAGTATGCCTGGACCACACTCTTCAATCTTTCAGGTGTAAGCTGCATTGGATTTCAGTGGCATCTCTTCTATCTGTTCTCAGGCTTTTTTACGCGCATAAGCCTATCCCTCTTGAGAACCTGATTCAATTTAATCAGAATGAACGTTCAAGACTGTGTCCAGTTTTACTGTAGCGTCTCCAAAACCAGATGGATCGAGTATAATAGTACGGGAGACGCTATGGTTAAATGTGATGCGATCTAGAAGGCAGTATCCAACCTTCGCAGGACAACTAATCCCGTCCTGATGAATTTAAACGCTCAACATATTCTCAGGAGATTCAGTCATGGCGACAGAGATTCTTGATACCGTAGCCGACACCCCCCAGGTCCGACAGACGCAACTGCTGATTGATGGAAAATGGGTGGATGCGATCAGCGGAAAAACATTCGCAACGATTAATCCCGCGACGGAAGAGGTCATCGCCGAAGTCGCTGAAGGGGATGCTGCCGATATTGATCTGGCAGTGAAAGCCGCCCGCAAAGCTTTTGAATCAGGTCCCTGGTCTAAAATGGATGCACGAGATCGTGGTCGACTGATCTATCGTCTGGCGGATTTGATCGAGGAAAACATCGAAGAGCTGGCGGCTCTGGAATCGCTGGATAACGGGAAGCCGATCCGCGACAGCCGTGCTGCTGACTTGCCACTGGTGATTGACTGTCTGCGTTATTACGCCGGTTGGGCTGACAAGATTGAAGGAACCACGATTCCTATTCGTGGAAACCATTTCTGTTACACCCGGCGCGAACCACTGGGTGTCGCTGGCCAGATCATTCCCTGGAATTTTCCGCTGTTAATGGTCGCGTGGAAATGGGCGCCTGCTTTGACGGCGGGTTGTACGATTGTAATGAAACCCGCAGAACAGACACCGTTATCCTGTCTGCGACTTGCGGAACTCGCGCTGGAAGCGGGAATCCCTCCGGGCGTCATTAATGTTGTTCCCGGTTACGGACCTACAGCAGGCGCTGCACTGGTGAAACATCCGGATGTCGATAAAATCGCGTTTACGGGCGAAGACGCGACCGCCAAAATCATCATGGCAGATGCCGCGGCAACCTTGAAGCGATTGACATTTGAACTGGGCGGAAAGAGCCCTAATGTCGTGTTTGCGGACTGCGATCTGGATGCAGCTGTTGCCGGCGCGGAATTCGGCCTGTTCTTCAATCAGGGGCAATGCTGCTGTGCCGGGAGCCGACTGTTTGTGGAAGAATCGGTGCATGAAGAATTCGTTGCAAAAATTGCCGCGAAAGCAGCGGCCCGAAAACTGGGTAATCCGCTGAATCCGGAAACGACACAAGGACCCCAGGTGGATCAGGCCCAGATGGAAAAAATTCTGAGCTATATTCAGAAGGGAACCGATGCTGGGGCAAAGTGTGTCACAGGGGGATCTCGATTTGGCTCCAAAGGTTATTTCGTGGAACCGACGATTTTTGATCATGTGACCGACGAAATGTCGATTGCCACCGATGAGATCTTCGGTCCGGTATTGAGTATCCTGCCTTTCAAGAATATGGAAGAAGTTGTTGCTCGTGCGAATAACACTCATTTTGGTCTGGCTGCTGCTGTCTGGACCAGTGATGTGAAAAAGGCGCATCTGATGGCTGATCGGATCAAAGCGGGGACTGTCTGGGTGAACTGTTATGATGTGTTTGACGCAGCCGCTCCCTTTGGTGGATTTAAACGCAGCGGAATCGGACGCGAACTCGGTGCTGCGGGTCTGGCCAGTTACACAGAGCTGAAAACCGTGACGATGAACCTGGACTGAATTATCAGGTCCGGAAGTCATCTCTTGTATGGAATGCCGTTCATGCTAGTGTTCGAACTTACTGTCACATAGTAGTTTAGAATCAAATATTTCTGGCGCGGATTAGAGTCTGAGGATCGACCGAAACTGGTGATCTGCTATAATCGGCCCGTATCTGGTCATCGATTACTTAAGAACAGGACGTTCGAATGGGCTCTTGGCACATTATCTTTACACTGGGAATATTTCTGTCTGCCGGTCTGCTCTCAGGAACACTGGGAGAGCTGTTTCGTCTTCCCAAGGTGACCGCCTATTTATTAATGGGTGTGATTCTAGGGCCTGCGCTGCTGGACCTGATTCCCCATAAGCATCTTGAGGAATTGAGACCACTGACTGATCTGGCGATGGCGCTGGTCTTATTTGGTCTGGGGAACCATTTTACACTCTCGCGCCTGAGGCGATTGTTTCGGCGCGTTCTGCCACTCTCGGTAGGTGAAATCCTGGCAACATTTTTTATTGTCTTTATCGGCTTACTGCTGGTAGGTGAGTCCGGGAGCGCTGCGATTCTATTGGGGGCAATGGCGATTGCCACTGCGCCTGCCACCACGATTCTGGTGCTGAAAGAAATGCAGTCGGAAGGTTCGATTTCAGAATATACAGGCATCCTGGTCGCGCTGAATAATTTAGTCTCCATTGTCGCTTTCGAGATTATCTTTGTCGCCGTCTATTTCTTTCAGGGAGACAGTCAGAGCAGTTCGGTATTTACTCAACTGGGACATCTGGGGCTGGACATTTTTGGTTCGATCTTTATTGGTGTGTTCGGCGGTCTGATGATCAGCTACGGCAGTTCAATCATTAAAGGTAGCCGCCGAATGATTATGTTCATCGCATTGATTGCGATCGCATTGGGATTATGCCGTACGACCGGGATGCCTTATATGCTGACGTTTCTGGCGATGGGATTCACGGTCGCCAACTCATTGACAGAGGAAGAGGTTCCCAAAGTCGAGGCCGAATTATATCCTCTGACCGGGTTTTTGTGCGTCCTGTTTTTTATTATTCATGGTGCAGAATTAAAACCGAGTCAGTTCATCGATGCGGGGCTGATCGGGACCAGTTATATTGTGTTCCGTCTACTGGGTAAATATATCGGAATATTTGTACCCGCCCGAATGCGTAAGGAAGAACCGGAAGTCTCCCTGTGGCTGGGAACCACTCTGTTTGCCCAGGCGGGAGCCGCGATTGCTCTTTCAGGCATAGCCGTCAGTCGCGACCCGGTGCTGGGAGGGCATCTACAGACGATCATTTTAGGCTCCGTTGTGTTCTTTGAGATTGTCGGTCCGATTATGATCCGCCAGTCTGTGCTGCGGGCGGGTGAGGTTCCGTTGATTAACGCCATCCATCATACGGCCGGTGATCCGATCAGTGAATTCCAGTCGATGATTCGGCGCTTTCTGGTATCTTTTGGATTGCTTTCGGAAATAGATCAACCCCCGGATCAGATTTTAGTGGAACAGCTTTACCGCAAAAATGTAAAAGGCATCTCGCAGACAGCAACATTTAATGAAGTGATCTCTTTTATTGAACACAGTCACGATAACACATTTCCTGTTTTAGGTCCTCAGGAGGAAGTAGTGGGAGTGATTCGCTATCAGGATTTGAGTAATACCCTGTTTGACCCGAAGATAGGGTCACTGGTACGTGCGGCCGACCTGGCGAATAATCTGGAAACGGTGGTCTATCCTGATGACTCCCTGGCACGCGTCTGGAGCAAATTCCGTGAAGATTCTTTTGACTGTTTGCCGGTTGTCTCCCGCGAGCAGCCTCATCGGATGCTGGGGGTGATTCGACGCTGGGAGATATTAAAATATTACATCAAAGGTCACCGATCTGCTCAAAGCAATGAAGTGAAGTGATCCATTTAGACGGTGTCCAGTTTTACTGTAGGGGCTCCAGGGCCGTTTGGATCGAGTATTGTGGGTCGGGGCGCTATAGTAAAATGTGATGTGCCCGGGAGTAAAATGTAATGCGATCTGGAAGACACGCAGCACGCAGACCATGTATTGCGATTTCGATAAAACCGACTACACTGCAGGTATGCCGGTGCTTACCTGCTTTCAGAAATCGAACCAAATTCAATTCGAGGATAGATTACAGTGAAACGAGTTGCATTAATTACCGGAATTAATGGCCAGGACGGATATTATTTATCCAGGTTTCTGAAGGGCAAAGACTATGAAGTTCATGGGATTACTTCCTGCAGCAAACCCGGTATCGGTGAACCTCCCGAGAACTGTTATTACTGTGATTTTGCAGACGGTTCGAATTTGAACGAAATCATGGACAAGGTGAAACCGGATGAAGTTTATCATCTGGCAGCGCAAAGCCATGTGAGACTTTCGTTCGACCTACCTGTTTACACAGCTGAAGTCACTGGTGTGGGCACACTACGGCTGCTGGATGCCATCCGTTATTTTGAACAGCAGAATGATAAACAAGTCCATTTCTACCAGGCTTCTTCCAGCGAGATGTTTGGTAAAGTGGTTGAAACACCCCAAAGTGAAACGACGCCCTTCCATCCGCGCAGTCCGTATGCATGTGCCAAAGTCTTTTCCTACTGGCAGACGATTAACTACCGTGAATCCTACGGGATGTTTGCCTGCAACGGGATTCTGTTCAACCACGAATCTCCCCGTCGGGGTGAAGCATTTGTGACGAGAAAAATCACTCAGGCAGTGGCCCGAATTAAGCTGGGCTTACAAGACAAACTGTATCTGGGGAATATCGATGCCAAACGTGACTGGGGTTTTGCCGGCGACTATGTCGAAGCAATGTGGCTGATCCTGCAGCAGGAAAAACCGGATGATTTCGTGATTGGAACGGGAGAGACGCATTCCGTGCGGGAATTTCTGGAAGCAGCGTTCGGAGCAGTGGAACTGGACTGGAAGAAGTATGTGGAGATCGATCCACAGTTTTACCGTCCTGCGGAAGTGGAACTGCTGTGTGCCGATCCGACTAAAGCACGTGAAAAACTGAATTGGGAACCGAAAGTCTCTTTCGAGGAACTGGCCCGAATGATGGTCGAGGCTGATCTGAAACGGACTCGGCAGGAAAAAATTCTGAACGAATCTACCGACTGAATCGATTCAATCTATTTCTCTTCCCGCACGGATCAGTACCATGTCAGTTCGAACCGAGATTGAAGATCTTCGTAAGCAACTCGAGCATCATAATCGGCTGTATTATCTCGATGCGAAACCGGAGATCACCGACCGTGAATACGACCGGTTAATGAAGCGGCTGGAACAACTCGAAACAGAACATCCCGAGTTTGATTCTCCAGAGAGTCCCAGCAAAAAAGTAGGGGGCGCTCCAATTGAGGGCTTTCAGACAGTCGCCCACCGCTTACCGATGTTGTCCATCGATAATATTTTTGAGCTCGAAGGCCTGACTGAATTTGAAACCCGAATCTGCAAACTGCTGGGGGAAGAACAGGTTGAACTCACCGCCGAGTACAAAATAGATGGAGTTGCCGTTTCTCTGATTTATGAAGAGGGGCGGCTGCTTCAAGGACTGACGCGAGGAGATGGCCAGCAGGGGGATGACATCACGCACAACGTGCGGACCATCTGGGGGGTGCCGCTACGGCTTGAGACAGAGAATCCCCCGGAACTGCTGGAGGTCAGGGGAGAAGCATATATCAGCAATTCTGATTTTCAGGCGTTGAATGTTGAAATGCAGGCACAAGGGAAGGAACCGTTCGCGAACCCGCGGAATACAACCGCCGGGGGATTGAAGCTCCTGGATCCCAAGTTGTGTGCCAAACGTAAGATTCGTTTTTTTGCCCACGGCATCGGGGCGATGGCTGGCGTTAACTATCAGACACACGTCAATTACCTGGCTGCCATTCAGGAGATGGGAATTCCTGCGACACCGGATGTGAAAGCGTTTCCCAATCTGAATGCGACGCTGGAACAGGTCCAGACGATGATGGATGACCTGCATACACTGGATTTTGAAGTCGATGGCATTGTTCTGAAGGTCAATCGATTTGATCAGCGGGAAGAATTGGGAAATACTTCCAAAAGTCCGCGCTGGGTGGTGGCCTATAAATGGGAACGCTACGAAGCGGTCACCAGAGCCGAATCGATTGTGTTTCAGGTGGGGAAAACAGGAACGGTAACTCCTGTCGCTAACCTGGAACCGGTGACCATTGCGGGGACCACGGTATCCCGGGCGAGTCTGCATAATCGGGATGAAATGGAACGCTTGGGAATTCAGATCGGCGACTGGGTGGTTGTAGAGAAAGCGGGTAAAATTATCCCACATGTCGTCCGGGTGGAAGAACATCGCCGCGATGGAAGTCAGCAGGAACTGGAGTTTCCGACGCATTGTCCGGAATGTGATACCTTGCTGATCCAAGATGAAGGAGGCGTGTATATCCGCTGTCCCAATCCCAACTGTCCTGCCATGCTGCGGGAAACCCTGCGATATTATGCCTCCCGTCAGGCAATGGACATTGAAGGTATGGGCATCAAGATGGTGGAACAACTGATCGAGCAGAGGCTGCTGAATGGCCTGGCAGACATCTATCGTTTACATGATCATTATGGCGACCTGGTGTCGCTGGAACGCCAAGGTGAAAAGTCCATCGAAAATCTGCTGGCGGGAATTGAAAATTCAAAAACGCAACCTCTCTGGCGACTGCTGACAGGTCTGAATATCAGACATGTGGGTTCGAGCAATGCCCGGATTCTGGAGAAACAGTTCGGCACAATCGATGAAATTGCTCAACAGAGCGTTGAAGAACTGGCGGCCGTCGATGAAATCGGCCCCGTGATAGCCGAATCGGTTTATACTTTTTTCCACTCGGATTTCGGTACGAAGCTGATCAATGACCTGAAGTCGGAAGGACTGAATATGGGGAGTCCCGTCGAAAAAACGGCGGAGACTTCAGGAATCCTTGATGGAAAAACTCTGGTTGTGACGGGCACTTTGACGCAATTCACACGGGATGAAGCAAAAGAACTGATCCGCAAACATGGCGGCAAAGCTTCCGGAAGTGTTTCTTCCAAAACGGACTATCTGGTTGCAGGTGAGAAGGCGGGCAGTAAACTCACAAAAGCGGAAGAGTTGAACGTAACCATCTTAACAGAAACCGAATTTCTGGAACTGCTGGGTGAGTCAGAATAAGCAGTGTCATATCAGGCGTCAGAGTCAATGGTCTGAGTGAGATTCATCTGCTCTAATCTCATCAGACGCTGCTGCAGGTCGGGTTCACTCTGATAGAGTTGATCCAGGTTCCAGAGGTCCATGAAGACCCGTCCCTGGTTGAGCTGCAGACAGGATTTCAGTGTCGTTTCAATCGAAGTGAAAGCAGGCAGGCTGTACTGACCACTTTGCTCCAATAGTTCCAGCATGCCGTTCCCTGCACGCGTCGGGATCAGGGAACAGCAGGTGACACCTTGTGAAAAGGCATATTCTACTGAGCGAATTGCCCAGTCTATTCCTTCCTGTTCTGCCATAAACGGAGGTTTTAATAAAATAAATGCGCGGGTTTGAATCTGATGCTTTAATAAAAATTCGTTGGCGCGGGTGAAATCACCCAGTGTCATTCTTTTATTCAATCTCTTTAGAATCTCCGGGTGGATAGTTTCCAGCCCCAGCGCAATTTCCAGTTGTCCTCTGATTTGCTGCTGGAAATCAAGGCAGGACTGATTGCAGAGCAGGGGATGATTTTCCACAATCACCCGGTCGTAGTTTTTTACAAGCCTAGCAATGCCAGGCAGATCTTCCGGGGGAATGGCTTTGGCATCGAAGAAGTTTCCACTGTTATACAATTTGATCTGACTGGCGGTGGGCAGGTTCTTGAGCGCATAACGGATCTGTTCGATAATTTGCCCTGATTCCAGGGACTCGTCTAACGTGTTTTTCCAGAGATCACACATCAGGCAGCGAAATGGGCACTCTCGATTCGTCAGAAAGATGGTTGAGATTTGGGCCGTCTGTCCCGCTGCCCTATACTCGGTGTCATTGAGGAACGCATACGGACGTTGCGGGGTGACTTGGTGTTTGGGAGGACGGGCTGAAAGAATCTGTTCGTCACTGAAAGTGGGATAACGCATTTTCATGAATGTTGCCAGTGATCATTATTCATAGAGCGCGTGCAGAGACTGGCGGTAGACTTTTTCTGAATCGGAAAACAGCGAATTAAAAGAATCATCATTCACGGTCCCTTCCTGAAAACGCCGTTTGGGATAGACGGGCATGGAAAGTCCTGTTATTTGTTTTACACCGCGCGAAACGATATCGCCTTTGAGTGCATACAGTTTCTGATGATTCCATTCAGTGAGCTCGATATAGGGAATCCCTTCAGCGACTTCAATGACATTCGGGAGTGAATAAGGGCTGAATCCACAAAATCCCAGGCTGCGCGCCGGGGCATAGGTTCTGACATGTCCGCGACTTTGGCCGCCTGAGTAAGTGAGTGAATGTTTAACCGCTTCGACTCCCCAGCCTTCCTGATAAAGCATCAGGTTATTCAAGACACTGCGAATGGTTAGTTCCTGATTTGATTCAATCGGATAGTCTTTGAGGTTTTCATCACCACCATCGCCGTCGATCAGATATTTCCAGCGTGGATAGAGCTCTCGAATTTTTTTGCATAAGCCATAAGTCATGGTTGCAGCCTGAACGTCTAACTGCTTGTAGTCCTCCAGAATTCGAATCGTTTCCAGGTAGTTGAGACTTTCCTGGGGGACATCCACTATTTCCAGGAACAGGCTGAGATTCATTTGCTCCAGAAACTGTTTTGCCTGCCTGCAGTCACTCCCTTCGCCATCGATCGACAACGAGAACGCTTTCAAGCGGGACGGAGATTCCTTCCGCATCAGCAGGGCATGATAGACGAGCAGAAAGATCGCACCGCTGTCGACTCCCCCTGAGAACAATACACCGATCGGCTGCTGTGGTGGAATCGTGTCGAGCCACTTATGGATTTCCTGCGAAACCGCAGTGATATACTGTTTTCCAATCTCATCCAGTCGATTAGGAAGCCGATTGCGTGCGGGTGTAAAGAAGCGGGTTGTTTTCGGATTTGGATCGGGGCAGCCAATCAATTGCAGTTCCAGAATGTAGTGTGCCGGAACCATCCGGGTATAGGAAGGATGGAACTGATCGTCCAGCCCTTCGCTTTTGAGAAACTCATAAATTTCATCAATCCGTTCGGCAATGATCAGACATGGGCCTTCCGCCCGTTTCGCCAGAAAGAACCGCATCGGTCTGCCAATCGAGCGGGCCATACGAACACAAGTACCGTTCTTATGTACCAGCGCAAACTGTCCGTCAATTTGACGTACCTGTTCTGCAGAACCACTGCCAACAAGTTCAGTAGCTTCTTCATACGTCATGTTAAAGATCAGGTTAGCATCGGCGTCCAGCAGGTTAACTAGACGTTCCACATATTCTTCATGAAACATTATAAATCTATCCTGAGATTCAATATGAGCGATCTGGGTGACTCTGGGTGTATCGGTGATTTTATGAATCAAGTTCTGAAATGAAAACAGCAATCAATACGATGCTTTTCTTTTTAAGAAAGATTTAAAATCTCACAACTGTTTATCTGTCATTTGTTTCCGGCTTTATTGATATTTTCCATTCCAGTCAGGAACGGTAAACAAATTGAAACGATCGATACAAAAGCTGGGGTTGAGAAGTCGTAACTGGTCTGGTAGTTTATGGTACATATAGGAGATCATTTATGAGATGTTTCTTGTCTACAGCAGAGCTATCGCGGCGTCAATTTTTGCAACTTAGCTCTCTGGGAGTCGCAGGTGGAATTTCGCTGGGAAGGATACCTGAAGTTGCCGCAGGGATACCGCAGGTTTCGAAACAGCAATCGGTTGTTATGATCTATCTGCCGGGGGGGCCAACACAGTTTGAGACCTTTGATCCCAAACCGGCTGCTCCTGGTGAGATTCGCGGTTCTTTTGCAGCGATACCGTCGCGTGTGCCCGGAGTTCAATTTTGTGAACTGCTACCCGAGTTGTCGACAATTGCGGATAAATTCTCGATCGTGCGGACTCTGGTCGGGATGGAAAATCGTCATGAATCATTTCAGTGTTATACGGGACGCGCCGGAGGACGGACCGAAGATGGCGAGCCCGCTGGTGGCTGGCCTTCGTTTGGATCAATCGTTTCACAACTGCTGGGCCCCGGAAGAGAGGGCATGATTCCCTACGTCGATGCCGCCCCCAAAATGAGTTACAGCCCTTACAATAATAATGGAAGCCATCTGCAGGGGAATCCATCCTGGCCTGGCTTTACGGGCTACAAGCATGTTCCCTTTGCGCTGGAAGGAGAAGTTAAATCAGATCTGATTTTGAATGGCATTGACCTGAATCGTTTCAATGAGCGTCGTGCTTTACTGGATACAGTTAAACAGAATCAGTTGAGTTTTACTGCCGACGGGATTGATAATTTTCAGGAACAGGCTTTTCAGATGCTGTCTTCAGGGCGTTTCGCTGCCGCCATGGATCTGGAACAGGAACCCCAGTCCATACGCGATCGCTACGGTAAACTGCAGAAGACGGATCCCAGTTTTGGAGGCGCCCCGCAAAGCCCGCAGCATTTATTACTGGCGCGGCGACTGGTTGAGTCAGGGGTGCGTTGTGTGAGTGTCGCGTTTGGTGCCTGGGACTGGCATGCTAATCGTGAGGGCTCGATTGAATACCTGTCGCGAAAATATTTACCTGTGTTTGATCACGCGCTTGCCGTTTTTCTACAAGATCTGGAGGAACGGGGACTCCTGGAGCAGACGACCGTTATTGTCTGGGGAGAGTTTGGGAGAACTCCACGAATTAATGCCAAAGGGGGCCGTGATCATTGGCCGGGAACACAGTCCGTACTGGTGGCCGGTGGCGGAATACAGGGCGGTCGCATAGTGGGGCAGACCGACCGTGTCGGCGGAGTTCCTCTGGATCGGCCTGTACATGTTCAGGAAATCTTCGCTTCACTGTATCAAAATCTGGGAATCGATATTGCCACAGCTCAAATTACCGATCTCTCCGGTCGTCCCCGCTTTCTGATTGACGATGATAAACAGCCGATTCGTGAACTATACTAATGGGCCTTCTCTGTGGTCTTCTTAACGTTCACACATCGATTCTCCTCTGGCAGTCCTGAGACGAAATCCGATTTCTAAGTCTCTTTAAAATAGTTGGTTAGCGTTTTGCGGCTTTTCAATCCGGGGGCAGGAACTGTGAATGTGAACCGTTGACGCTACAATATTATCGAATATACTGCAGGCTAAACTGAGGTTGTGATCTTGCGCCCGGATCTCATTCAGATACCCGCCCTCAGTGCGCTCGAAATCGCATCACATTTAACCATAGCGTCTGACAATCTATTATACTCGGTCCAAATGGCCCTGGAGACGCTACAGTAAAACTGGACACAGTCTAAACGCTCAAAATCTTAACCGCTCTTCATTTTTCCAGAAGTCTTCCACTATGTTAAACAGCGACGGTCCACGAATTTCTCCCCCGCGGTCTCTGAAAATCGGCACCGATAAAACAAATGAACCATTTCGCCGGGCACTAGGTCTGGATGCGAACGGGAATTCGACTTGTAATGAAGATCGTGATGAGATTCTGCGATACCTGAATCTGCAGTTGATTGCCAACGGATACCCGGCTGCATTAACTGATGCAGACCGCACCTTCGCGGAAGTCGCTAAAGGTCTGTTGGAAAATCACCGTCAGAAAAACCGTCTGCTGGTGAACCATCGCTGTCCTGCGGACCAGCGGATTGAACATTTTTTACAGTCTCATTTCAGTGATGTACCCGGCGGTAGTGATCTGAACTTACCTGGTCGTACACTGGTCCTGGATCGGTTTGGTTTGGCACGCGAATTGTCACTGCCCATTGAGCATGATGAGTTTTTCAGTGATCTGGTACAGTCGTACCGGGTCAAGAACGGCGTGTTACATAACCCGAAGCATGACCGAAGGACGACAATCGGAACGTTCCATGTCACGGAGGGCGGCTTGCCAATCGCTAGTGATAAACGTGCGGTTCCTCGGGCTACATTTGTTAAAATGTTTCAGAGCGCAATGGCACCACCTGAAGATCTGAAACTATTTCCGTTTACTTCTCGACAGGAAGAACCAGCTTCAGGTTGGGCTTCCCTGCTATTGCGTCCGATTGTCTGTCCTGAAGTGAAAGGCGTAACTCCGGAAAAACGGATGGAAGTCCGTTTCTTTGCTCCGGGAACACTGGTGAGTAACCTGGATTTCGTGGAATCCATTTTTGGAAATGCGGGCGATCCTTATGTGCCAATCAACGATTCGGGTCTGGATATTATGCACTGGACCGGGCATACCGGCGCCGTGATCCTGGCCCCGCATCTGACGACACTCACGAAAAAAGAAGTCGGGCTGCCTCACTGGGATGATGCAACAGGACGTCAGCAGCGGGACAGCATGTGCTGGAAAACGGAAGACGAACTCTACAACGACGGAATGGCATTCAAAATGACCTGTCGCACCGATGCCGGTGTGATTGTCACATTGATTGCAGATAACTATTTTGGCTACTGCAAAAAAGAAGTCAAAACCCAGATCAGTTACTCTGCAAACCTGTTTGGAAATGCGGAAGAAGAGCACGCCGGGGGTACGATGGCCTATCCCAGTTACAATCTGGGCGAAGGTTTTCAGATGAACAGCGTCCGCTATAACGGGCGTACGTTAAAAGATGTCATCAATGATTATGGTGATCACATTGACGCCAAAGCAGAGGGATACGGAATCGATCAGAATTATCCGGAACTGATCTATATCCCGGAAGACGCATATGCGAGTCTGCCTGAGCAGTGTATCCGTTGGACTCGTGACGACAAGCAGCATTCGATTCCTCTGCTCCCCGGAAATGTCTACATGGCACCTTCCGGATACCACCTGCGGATGGAAAAGCATCCGGCTGCTCCCTCGTGGAGAATTGTCGGTACGACGGGGGAGGGGATTTTCTGCCACAAGCCGTGTACTGTGTCCGGAGGTGGTAAGAGTGAAATCAGTAAGTCACTGATGGACTACATGTTGTATGGTCCCGTGTTTGTTTCCAACTATGAACAGGACATGGAATATGTCCGCGAGATTATTGAGAAGGATTATTCCGACCGCTGGCTGGAGCCACTGCCGGAAGGGCATCCTCATCTGCGCCCCAGTCGCAAGGTGCTCGATCAGAATCGTTCGCTGGGAAGTGTGATCAAACTGTTGACTCCTTCTGCGGCTTATACCGCTGAATTCAACGACTGGCTGAATGCAATCCCTGATCATATCCGGGCTCTGGTCTTCATTATCAAGCGGATTTACTGGTCAGACTGGGGACAGGACTGGGACAGCCACTTCGGCGTGGATATTGTGAATGGCACCTATGGTCATGAATTGAAGTACCGCGAACGCAAGCTGGTGGGAACGTATCTGCGAGTCGGTCTGTTTTCGCTGTCTGGCTGGCGTACGTTCAAAGTACGTCAGGATTTCATCGCTTCGATGAAGATTCAGACAGAGGATGATATCAGTGCTTCTGTCGTTGTTCCCGCGCGGGCCTTAAACCACCTGGCAGAGGGCGAAAAGTTTGAAAGTTGCAAGTTTGTGATCAACAGCGAGTATCGTCTGTTTCAACGGCCCGATGATGCGATCGTCCGCGGTCTGGATAAGCAAACCGAAGCGGACCTGTCTCGTCCGGGTAATTTCATCTCGAACTTTGAACCGTTGACAAATCAGCAGGTACGTGAGATGAGCAAGTACGTGGTCGACTTTGATGCCTTCAGTGCCCCTATGCAGGAAATGTTAAAAGCCGCGGAAGAATCGAATAGCAGCTACGTCGTCTGTTCAGCGAATCCACGCCAGATCGATGGCAAACCAACCAAGAATCCACGCTATCTGCAGATTCGCCCTGATCTGGTGAAACCATTCAATACTTACGTCGCCAAGACGGCCACCCGTTTATTCCGGGCGATCCCTGCGGATCAGCCGGTCCATAATCCGGTCAACGCTGTCATGCTGGGACGCCGCAACAATCCCCCCGATAAGGAAAAGGGAATCCGCAGTCTGGCCGTCTATTCTCCGATTCATTATCAGGAACTGCCCGAGCTGTTCATGGACTTTATCTGTTCTCTGACCGGTAAAAGCCCCTCTACAACCGGCGCAGGTAGTGAAGGCGCATTGACCAAAGGTCCGTTCAACGCATTACGACCGGCAGCAGATCTGAACAGTGCACTGGTCGGATTTATTCTGACCGGTTATGCCGGTTTTTCAACAGCCGCCGGTCATATTGGACCGAATGTCCGTGTGGACCATGATATCAGCCTGCTGATTCCTGAAATCTGGTGCCGCATGTCACCTGAGGAACGCGATCCTGAATTCCTGATCAAAGAGGGACTGCTGGAACCGATTGAAGACTTCGATCATGGGGGTCAACAGATTCCCGCGAGTCGTCTGGGATATCGCATCACCTACAAATTCCTGCTGAGGTTCTTTGGACGCGTGTTCGATAACCCCGCTTCGGTCTTTGATGAAACAATTCTCAAGCCGGAAAAACAGGATCTGGAATCGTTTGTGGACGGTATTCAATATATTGCGGAAGCACAACAACGTGTGGCTCTGCAGTACTTTGAAGATGGGTCCTATGAAGAGGCCTGTCCTCCACTCCAGGCCATTCTCTCGATTATGGCACATGGAAACTGGCAGGGGCATTCGATTCACGATCCGGAAGTCCGGTCCCTGTTTACCCGGGAGTCACTGCTGAAGAGTGAGTGGTATCATAAACGTCTGCAGGCACGTCAGGAACGTGAGGTCGCTTTGTTGAGTCGTCATCTGGAGTATCTGGATGCCTTCACTGTCCATCCGGGATATGATCGGGAAGTGACCCGACTTCATATTCCAGAACGGCGTGAGTGGGTCGAGAAACAACTGGCTCATGTTTCCTCCCCAGCATACCTGGAAGAACTGTCAGGCATGATTGGTGCGCAGCCACGAGCAGATTTGAATCTGTCTACTGAATAAAGCAGTGCACGAGCGGTTTCGCTTTTCAGATGATCTGCTAAAATACCTGCTGTCACCGTATCCTGGTGGTCGGAACAGGTGTCTTATCTGTGTCTGACTGCGCGCCGCATCTGTCCATTTGTACCAGGCGCGAGCATTATGGTAGCCAGCGACGTGGTGAAGTCATAATTCATCCCGAGTCCGTCCCCTTTTAGACAGTTAGTACAGGTTCCCCAGGTATGTCCGATCGCGCTGCTCGCATTGAAGCTCTCTACGCTGCCATTCAAAAACGAATTCTGATTCTGGATGGAGCCATGGGAACCATGATTCAGAATCACAAGCTGAAAGAAGCTGATTATCGGGGCGCACGTTTTGCCGACTATCACATGGACATCGCGGGGAACAACGACCTGCTGAGCCTGACACAACCGGACATCATTCGGGATATCCATCGCGAATACCTGGAAGCGGGCGCGGATATCATCGAGACCAACACGTTTAATGGAACACGCTTGTCTCAAAGTGATTACCAGATGGAATCACTGGTTCACGAGCTCAATCAGGAATCGGCCCGGCTGGCGCGGGAGGTTGCCGATGAGATTACCGCAGAAAATCCGGACAAGCCACGTTGGGTCGCCGGCATTCTGGGACCCACCAGTCGGACTTGTTCGATATCTCCCGATGTGAATGACCCGGGTGCCCGTAATGTAACTTACGATGAACTGGTCGAAAATTATCTGGAATCGATTGATGGTCTGGTCAAGGGAGGGGCCGACCTGATTCTGATTGAGACAATTTTCGATACGCTGAATGCGAAGGCAGCCGTTTTCGCAGTAAAAACCTATTTCCAACGGGAAAACGTAGAACTTCCGATCATGATTTCGGGGACGATTACAGACGCCTCTGGGCGTACTCTGTCAGGGCAGACCACGGAAGCCTTCTGGAATTCGCTCGCGCATGCGAAGCCTTTTTCAATTGGTTTAAACTGCGCGCTCGGAGCCCAGGAACTGCGCCAGTATGTGAAAGAACTCTCACGAGTCGCCGACACATACGTTTCGGCACATCCCAATGCCGGTTTGCCGAATGAATTTGGTGAATACGACCAGTCTGCAGCAGAGATGGCAGAGATCGTCGATGAATTCGCCAGTAGTGGTTTCCTGAATATTCTGGGGGGCTGCTGCGGTACGACACCGGCGCATATAAAGGCGATCGCGGAGGCAATGGAAAAACATTATCCGCGCGAGATCCCGGAAATTGAACCTGCGTTGCGTCTTTCAGGACTTGAACCGTTTAATGTTACGAAAGACAGTCTGTTTGTGAATGTCGGCGAGCGTTGTAACGTCACCGGATCAGCTCGTTTTAAGCGCCTGATTAAGGAAGATGATTTTGATACGGCCCTGGAAGTTGCATTAGAGCAGGTTCAAAACGGTGCCCATGTGATGGATGTCAACATGGATGAAGGCATGTTGGATTCTCTCAAAGCCATGACCTTGTTTCTAAATCTGGTCGCGACCGAGCCGGAAATAGCCCGTGTGCCAGTCATGGTGGACTCATCCAAGTGGGAAGTCATCGTGGCGGGCTTGAAATGTATTCAGGGCAAACCGATTGTCAACTCGATCAGTCTCAAGGAAGGGGAAGCAGAATTCCTGGAACGAGCCCGGCTCTGTCAGATGTATGGAGCCGCTGTGGTCGTCATGGCATTTGATGAAGAAGGGCAGGCGGATACCCACAAACGGAAAACAGAAATCTGCGCGCGATCTTACAAGCTGCTGGTCGAGCAGTTAGACTTTGCACCACAGGATATCATCTTTGACCCTAACATCTTCGCGGTGGCAACAGGTATTGACGAACATAACAACTATGCCGTTGATTTCATCGAAGCGACACGCTGGATTCGTCAGAATCTACCGTATGCGAGTGTATCCGGCGGGGTTTCGAATGTCTCTTTTTCATTCCGCGGAAATAACCCGGTCCGTGAAGCCATCCACTCAGTCTTCCTGTACTACGCGATCCAGGCTGGCATGAATATGGGGATTGTGAATGCCACTCAGCTGGCGGTTTATGATGATCTGCCTGCAAAACTTAAGGATCGGGTCGAAGATGTCATTCTGAATCGCACGCCGGAAGGCACTGAGGCATTACTGTCGATTGCCGAGGAGTACCGTGGTGATGGCAAAGCCGGCTCCAGCAAGTTGGAAGACCTGTCATGGCGGGAATTGCCGGTCTCAAAGAGAATCGAACACGCATTGGTGAAAGGCGTTTCAACGTACATCGTTGAGGATGCCGAACTGGCACGACTGGAAATGGATCGACCGCTGGATGTGATCGAAGGTCCTCTGATGGACGGTATGAACGTGGTCGGTGATTTATTCAGTGCCGGAAAAATGTTTCTGCCACAGGTGGTGAAGTCCGCACGTGTGATGAAACTGGCAGTGGCTCATCTGCAGCCTTATATCGAAATGGAAAAACAGGAAGAAAGTAAACCCAACGGCCGTATTTTGATGGCGACCGTCAAAGGGGACGTACACGATATCGGCAAAAATATTGTGGGTGTTGTGCTGCAGTGTAATAATTTTGAAGTCATCGATCTGGGAGTGATGGTTCCCTGTGAGACGATCTTAAAGACTGCACGTGAAAAACAATGCGATGTGATTGGCCTTTCCGGTCTGATCACGCCTTCGTTGGATGAGATGGTCACGGTGGCCGCTGAAATGGAACGCCAGAGGATGGATTTACCTTTGATGATCGGTGGAGCGACGACTTCCAAAGCGCATACCGCGGTCAAAATCGAGCCTCAATACACGCGAAATCAGGTCGTGTATGTTCCCGATGCATCGCGAGCCGTGGGAGTCGCGGCGGCTTTGATCTCAGAGGAACAGCATGATGACTATGTCACCAAAATCAAAGCGGAATATGTGAATGTTCGGGAACGAGTGGCTAATCGCAAGCCGCAGGGAACTCCGGTTCCTTATGCGGAAGCAGTGACACAGGGATTGCAGATCGACTGGGAGAAATATACACCACCGAAGCCTTCCTTTACCGGCACTCAAGTACTTGATGATTATCCTCTGGAAAAACTGGTCGACTACATCGACTGGACTCCATTCTTCATCAGTTGGAATCTGGTCGGAAAATATCCAAGAATCCTGGAAGATGAACTGGTGGGTGAAGCTGCCCGTGATCTGTTCGAAAGCGGGCAGGCGATGCTGAAGAAGATCATCGACGAAAAGTTGCTCAAGGCGCGTGCTGTGATTGGCTTCTGGCCTGCAAATCGTGTACAGGGAGATGATATTGAGGTATATGCAGATGAAAGTCGGGGCGAAGTTATCGCAGATCTGCACCATATTCGTCAGCAGGTGCGTAAACGGGGACAGGAGGAGAAGCCTCTGATGTCGCTGGCGGATTTCATTGCGCCTAAGGAGAGCGGACAACAGGATTACATTGGCGGTTTCGTTGTCACCGCTGGCATCGGTGCGGAGGAACTGGCTAAATCATTCGAAACTGAACTTGACGACTATAGCAGTATTATGGTCAAAGGACTGGCGGATCGACTGGCGGAAGCCTTTGCCGAACACCTGCATGCACGCGTCCGCAAAGAATTTTGGGGATATGACGCAGATGAAACTTTGAGCAATGATGCCTTGATCAAAGAAGAGTATCAGGGGATTCGTCCCGCTCCCGGCTATCCAGCCTGTCCTGATCATACGGAGAAGGCAACGCTGTTCAAGATGCTGAATGCGGAAGCAGAAATCGGAGTGAATCTCACAGAACATTTCGCCATGTACCCGACTGCCGCGGTCTCCGGCTGGTATTTTTCTGCCCCCGAATCACGTTATTTTCACACTGGAAAAATTGATCGGGATCAGCTGGAATCTCTGGCAGAACGGAAAAAAATGAGCCTGGAAGAGATGGAACGCTGGTTGCGTCCCGTACTCATGGACTGATCATCAGCGGGTAGGAAGGGATCATGCTGGATTGATCCGGAAGCCCCGGTCCTGTTTCTGCCGGGGTTCCCACTTTTGATTTTCAGCTCCTCCCGTTTGATTCTCCTCTGCGAATAGAATTCTTCCGAGTACGAACCAGAAATCAGATAGACGATTGAGAAACTGAGGTACCGCGGGATTAACCGCTTCTTCAATGTCCCAGACATGAATCTCTGCCTGCCGTACCAGCGTGCGGATATCATGAGAGAGGAGCACACGCAGACTCCCCTGAGGGAGAATGAAGGAATCCAGGGGTTCCAGCGCCGGCGTGAGACGGGCAATCAGTTCGGTCAGTTCCTCTACCGATTCCTGGGGAAAACGTTTCTGGGCTTCGCCGTCGGCGATTGGCGTGCTGATATCAGAGCCGATGTCATACATTTCCTGTTGAAATGAAATGGCCAACTGAGTCAGGTTGATCTGACAACTGCATTCTTCCGGCAGTTGAATCTGCAGGATCTCGTTTTCGCAGGCGTGAATGAAGTAGCCCAGTTTGACAGCCACCTGTTCGATAAAGGCCAAAGCTTTGATCCGATTGCTGGATTTCGCGATCCGCGAGCCATCATTGAGGTAGGTCTGACCCTGGTCCCCGGTTTTGGTGACGATCATATTGAGATGAACTGTTCCACGTTCCGCCACGGCTGTTTCCTCTGACAGGCTGTGATCGCATGGTGTGACACCAGTGGACCGACAGTGAGATGATAAAAGGTTTAAGACTGTATCTTAGTCCGTTTTAGTATAAGAAACGTATCAGAGAAGTGAGAAATGATCTTTTCCGGGCTGGATTATGCAATCAGATGCCGTAAATTCGGTTTAACTGGAAACCCGCGGGTTTTCAGCTGGAATGCTGCAGAAACAGAACAAATATGAGACTTTACAACCTTGCCGAGAGTCTATATACTTTCGACCGAAGCCCAGTCCTTCAAGGAATTTCGGGCTGCAGGAGAGGTGGCAGAGTGGCCGATTGCACCGGTCTTGAAAACCGGCGTGCTGAAAGGTACCGGGGGTTCGAATCCCCCCCTCTCCGCTTATCAAACTGACCAAACGCGCTAAGTTATTGAATTCAATAACTTAGCGTTATTTTTTGCGCGACATAATAAACCTCCTGGTGCACAGTTGGTGCACACATTGTGCACGGGAGGTTTTGATGAGACGACGCAAGAAGTCTTCACAGCGAAAGCGCGTAGGGCGCGTTTCGTACTATCTTCATCACGGTGCCTGGTATCTTTATTACCTTGAATACCAAAGTGGAGTAAAGGTACAACGACGCCCCAAGGTGGCTGAAACTGAAGAGGAAGCCGCACAGATTGCAGCACAAGTAAATGCGCAGCTGGCTTCATCCAGTCCCACCCTGTTTTCATTCAGGTCTGTCAGTTTCTCAAAACTGCGGCAAGCCTTTCTCAATCACCATGAAACTGTAGTGAACTCTTCTCCGGCCACGATCAGGCGCTATCGATCAGCGACTCAGCATCTTGAAAATTATTTCAACGAATGTCGTCCATCTGATCTGGCCCATTCCATTCGGTCAGACCATTTTGTGGCCTGGTTGAGGAAGCAGAAGATTTCCCCCAACGGCCATCCCAATACGGCCAGGCGGACACTTCGTGATAAAGGACTACGTTTCATTCTGGAAGTTTGTCGGTCGGTCTATATCTACGCCGCCCAACAACGCTTCCTTCCTCCCACTTTTGAAAACCCGTTCTCTAAACTCAATCTGGAACGGATGAAAATTGAAGACGCTAAGCCCATCTTTGTCTTCGATGTTGAGGATGAATTGCGTTTCTTTCAGAATGCAGACGACTGGGCGTTTCCCATCCACTTTATTCTTGCCAAGGCAGGATTAAGGTCAGGCGAACTAATTCATCTGTTGATAGAAGATGTCGATCTGGAAAACGGATGGCTTCGCGTCCGTAATAAGACTGAGTTGCACTGGAAAGTCAAAACCAGGCGCGAACGTTCTGTGCCCTTAGTAAAGGAAGCAGTCGCCGTCTTACGCAGGGTGATTGGCAACCGAACATCAGGTCCTGTCTTTATCCGGCACCAGTTTGACGCCTTCAGCTCCCCTTTGGGGAACTTGGATCAAATGGCACTCCAGGAACTGCTTCAGCAACGCATCTCGGATACTGATTCAGGAAGTGTGCTCACTCTATCTCAAACTATGGATGAGAAACTCGCCAGATCGGTCTGGCGTGAAGCAGGCGTGGTACGATCTGAGCGTGTGCGGACTTCATTTATCCGTACCGCCAAGGCAGCAGGCCTGAAACAGTCATCTTGCCCCAAAAGCTGGCGGCATTCTTTTGCCACTCTACTTCAGGATGCCAACGTTGATCCGCTCATACGGCAGATCACACTGGGGCATAAACCGAGCGAGGACGCCCGTGGCGGCAGCCTGGGCATGACGGGCGTTTATACGCACACCCGTGCCACAACACAAAAACGTGAGATAGAACGCGCACTGCGTCTTTGGCCCCAGTCTCTTGCTTTTGCGAGGCAATGGGCCAGTGCTAACAAAGTGTGACTCTAAACATACTGACTTGCTTTAAACACATTTAAAAACAAAAAACATTCATTTAAAACGGAGTGATAAATAATGAGTTATAGAGAAGAAATTGAACTTGTACCGCGGAACGGTCATACCTTGATCGTTGGAATTCCTGGGCGTATTTCCGGTTGTGCAAACCAGAAAGAAATCAGCCTGGACGATCAAGTAGACCATGGCAAACAGGTTGCCCGTGAAATGTTTGATGGAGAGATTGAGTTCAGGAAGATCACAACCAAGGGAAAAGGAGAACGACTTGACCGTCCAGAACTTCTTGAGATTAAAAACTGGCTCAAATCAGATGAGTTGGATTTATTAATCGTCGAAGATCTTGGTCGCCTGGTACGTGGTCCAGCAGCTCACCGGCTTTGTGGCATTGCAGTCGACCATGGAACCAGAGTGATTTCACCCAACGATTTTATTGACACTAACAATGAAAATTGGGAAGACGATGTACTTGATGCATGTAAAGAACATCTGAAACACAATACGCATACATCACGTCGATTGAAATATAAACTGATGAACCGGTTTAAAAAGTATGGAGGTGCCACTCCTGGTCTTACCGCTGGATATATCAAACCTGACAACGCCAAGTCATATTCAGACTGGGTCAAGGATGAAGATGCAGCTGTATTCATACACGAAGGTCTGCAAATCCTCAAACGGACACTCAATGGCGCAGCCGTTGCAGAATACTTCAATGAAAATGGATTTTCACCAGGCCCCAATTGCAAAAAGGATAAATGGGACGGACGAATGGTATTACGTTTCTACCGTAACCCGATCCTTAAGGGGTTCCCCCAACGTGGAAAAACGCATTCCATCAAACATCATGAAACTGGAAGGAGAATCTCGGTCCCCAATCCGAATGGCCCCTGTTATCGGGAAGAACCTCACCTGGCCTTCTTCTCTCCTGATGATATTGATCCCGTTCTCGAAGCGATAGCTGAAAAAAATGCTCATTTTAAACGTAAGCAGAACCAGAACGGCGTTGATTCAAGATCTCGAGTTCCCAAGAAACGAACCCGGGCCTTTGGTCAGCATGCGACATGCTTCTATTGCGGTTGTCATTACGTGTGGGGAGGCAACGGCATGACGGATAACCTGATGTGCTCCAATTCCCGCGAGTGGCACTGCTGGAACTCCATTGGGTTTAATGGGCCTAAAGCTGCACAGAAACTATTGGAGGTGATTCTGGACAGCCTTACGACTCTGGATGAAATTGATCCTCAGTTTCGAGAAATTGTGCAGCAAGCGCAAGCTGGTGGTCCTGAAAAGCTCCTTGCCCGTGAAAATCAATTGAATCGGGAAGAGGAAGAAATTGCACATGAACGTGATAAACTCAAAAAATTGATCAGAGAGACGGATGACTTTAATAGTGATTTTTTCTCTGAGATGCTCTCTGATTTAAAGAATCGAGAAAAACAGTTATTACTTGATCGGAGGGCATTGGAGCACGCGAGATCCCGGCAACTTAATCTTCCGAAATCCACATTAGAGCTCAAGGGAATATTGCAACATCACCTCGAAGATGTTGATATTCACTCGCATGAGTTCGGTGATTTAATCAGGGAGCTAGTCCCTGAAATCTATGTCTACCAGGTACGCCTCATTGATGGCGGTCATCTGCTGCCTCGTGCTAAGATCCGCCTCAATCTAGCCGGGAGCATTCCCGATGCGGCGGCGTCTCCAGAGTTACAGCAGTTACTGACCCGGGAATTGACCCTGGATCTCTTTGAACCTCCTCAACGCGAGTTGATTCGTCCAGAAGCCATCAGACTGGCTACTGTCGGTATGGAACAACGGGAAATCGCTCGTCAGCTGGAATGTAAACCCACCCAGACAGCGGTCTATTACGCCCTGAAGCTGCATCGGCAGATGCAGGAAGAGGGGCTTTCGAGTCCGTATGTGTTTCTGAAAGAACCGCCTGACGACTATAAAAAACTTCGCAGGCACAAGAATAAGAAGTATTCGTTCCAGGTGAAGGCCGGTTATCAGCGGCCTCCGCTCTGAAAATGAAATGTCACTCTAACCCAATCTCTGACCCCGGCATATGCCGGGTTTTTTTAATGCGCCATCTGAAAGGAGCTGCTTTGAAGACCAGACAATCTAAATCAAAAAAGAGTCAAGCTAATCAACCTGGACCAGTCCTACCGGGAAGCTCCATTCATCGACTGCTGCAACTGATTGCCAAATCAATAGTCAAAAAGTACGAACCAGACGACACGAAACGAGATTACGGTAAAACCTAAATATTGGCGAAAAACGTGTCATGATACATGAAGGAATAGAAGCCAGGGAATATCACAAGCTGGAAAATTAAGTATCAGGCATTCGCTGTGATTCTTCAATCACCATCGAGCGTGTCCCATTACCTGAATTTTAGCCCGAAACGTGTCATAATAAATAAGGGCACGGATTATCTATTCTGTATCAAAATCAATCCCCGATTCAAGACCGTCGTCATTTAAAAACGCCTTGCATTTTTTAGGAATGCGGGGCGTTTTGCTTTTCACTTAACCTCTCATCAGAAAGGAGCATTGCTTGGAAATTATTGTTTTAACGTTTGTCTCTGTCGCGCTGTTGCTGGCAGTCATCGCTTTTGTCAAAGAACGACGGCTGCGACTGGCGCTACAGGGCATTCTCAGACACCTGATTCATCGCTGGAGGGCACATGGAAAAACAGACGCTTCGAATCACACTAATTCTGATCCTGCTGACCGGAGCCAGTTGTAATTCAGACGAAAACAGTCGCGTGGCTGATCTGGCCACGCAACAACTGGAACGCCAGGCGGACCAGAATCGCCGGATGTCGGATCTCCAGCAGGAAGTCGCCTCGGGTTCACGGGAACTAGTGGAGGCGGATGCCCAAGCCAGACGGGAGATGGTCGCCTTGCAGCGTGCGATTCAGACCGAACGGAGCGAGATCGGACACCAGCGCGATCAGCTGGAAGCAGAACGTCGCGAAATTGCCGACGGCCGAAACCGAGATCCGATCGTTGTAGCTGCGATCACCAGGGTGACCATGGTGGTCGTCAGCCTGCTTCCCCTGCTGATCTGCTGGCTGTTGCTGCAACAGAAGGTAGAACCTGTGGACGAGAATGAGATCGCAGAATTACTGCTGGATGATCTGGTCTCATCGGAACCACGCCTGATGCCACCTGTCACACCAAAACCAGACAAACGCCGATTGACGGATTTACCACAATCTCCTGCCAACCCATCTACAGAAAGGGAAAACTGAAATGTCACATATTGTCACAATAACAACGGAAGTCCGCGATGCCGAGGCGCTGCGCCTGGCCTGTCACCGACTCGAACTGGGAGAGCCTGTTCACGAAACCGTCCCCCTGTTTAGCGGTGAAGCCACTGGCTACTGTGTTCGGCTACCGGACTGGCGATACCCCGTCGTTTTCGATGTCGACCAGGGCCAGGTCAGATACGACAACTTTCAAGGTCGTTGGGGTGAACCGGCACAGCTCAATCGACTACTACAATTTTATGGCGTGGAAAAATGCCGAATGGAAGCACGCCGGAAGGGACATTCCGTCCTGGAAAACCAGCTCAGTGACGGTTCCATCAAACTCACCATTCAGATCGGAGCAGACCATTGAAAACAATAGACATTATTTTTTCAGCCGACGGTCAGTCCCGCATCGAAACCCGCGGCTTTACCGGCTCCCGGTGCAAGCACGCCAGCCGGTTTTTGGAAACTGCGCTGGGCGCGACCGCATCCGAACAACTGACGGCTGAATATCATCAAACCGTCCAACACCAACCCAATCATCTGACACAGGAGAATTAGTTTTCGCAAATCAACATATTCAGGTCTTACCGGACCCAATTCCCGAAGATCCCCAGCCAGTGCGTGTGCTGGTAGTCGTTGAAGGAACACACGACATCGAATTCCTGAGACGCATTTCCACGCTGCTCCATGCCGATCAGCCCGCACTCCCTGACCTGGCCGCGATGGAACGCAAAGGGGAACTCGTCTTTCTGCCCATCGGCGGCCATCCCCGGGCCTGGGTCAGGCGGCTGGCCCCGCTTCAATTGCCAGAATTTCATATCTATGACGGGGAAACGTCGCCTGAGTCGGAACAGCGGGAAGAGATGGTTGCTCAGATCAATCAACGAATTCGATGCCGTGCTGTGCTAACACAGAAACGGAGCCTGGAGAACTACTTGCATCCCCGTGCCATTCAGGCCTTTGCCAATATTAGTCCCGATTTCGGGGACCATGATTGCGTGGCGTCGGAAGTGGCACAGCGGGTCTTTGACAGTCGGAAATGACGACTATCGTTGGGAACTGCTCGATCGTCGACCACGCATCCGGCTTGCTATTCGGGCCAAGCACTGGCTCAATACCAGCGCCGTTGAACAGATGTCGGTCCCTCTGCTGCAGGAACGCGATCCGGACGGGGAAATCATTTCCTGGCTGGAGTCGATCGGCCAACTGGCAAAAACCACTTAAGCACACTTCACACCTTCTATTTCTTCAAACCATCAAGGAAACATCTATGTTACTATCCGAACGTCTTGCGGAGAACGTACGCGCCTGCTTTACCGGGATCTGGATTCAGAGTCATGAACACGATGAGGCGTTGCTGGAGATGGCCCGTCTCTGCCACACGGAAGACTGGCGGTTATTCTCCTGGGATATTGACCGGGGTATGCAGGGGACGGAATTCGCTGAGGGCAACGACACTTCACCCCCCGATCCCCTGGCGGCCATCCACAGTCTGAGTAGTCAGGACGATCCGGACCGCCCCACGCTGCTGGTCCTCAAAAATTTCCATCGGTTCATCAATTCCCCTGAAATCGTTCAGGCTCTGACACAACAGATTAATCTGGGGAAACAGGCACGGACGTTTATTGTTATTCTTTCCAGCCTGGTCCAGATCCCCACGGAGTTAGAAAAACTGTTTGTCTGTTTGGAACATGATCTTCCCGATCGAAGTCAACTGTTAGAGATTGCCCGCAGTATCGCTACGGAAACGGGAGAATTGCCGGAGGAACCAGAACTCGAACGTGTTCTGGACGCTGCCTCGGGCCTGACACGTTATGAAGCAGAAGGCGCCTTCAGTCTGTCGCTAGTGCGACACCAGCGCATCGAAGCTTCGGTCGTACTGGAACTGAAATCCCAGACACTGCTGAAAAGCGGTCTGCTATCGCTGCACGAGGGATCGGAGTCATTCGCTGGCCTGGGAGGCTTGGAAGCACTCAAAGCTTTTTGCCTGCAAGCTCTTCGATTCCGCCCCCAGGATGAGACACCAGTTCGTCCCAGAGGCGTCTTGCTGCTGGGAGTTCCCGGAACCGGGAAAAGTGCGTTTGCCAAAGCACTTGGCAGGGAGACCGGGCGTCCCACCCTGACACTCGACGTCGGAGCTTTAATGGGCGCGCTGGTCGGTCAAACCGAAGAGCGAACTCGACGAGCACTCCGCATCGTCGATGCGATGCAGCCCGCCGTCCTGTTCATTGATGAAGTCGAAAAAGGCTTGGGTGGTGCAGCTTCTTCCGGTCAGTCTGATAGCGGCGTTTCCACACGCATGCTGGGAACGTTACTCAGCTGGCTGAACGATCATGCTTCTGATGTGTTCGTAGTCTGTACCGCGAACGACATTTCCAAACTGCCGCCGGAGTTTGTACGGGCCGAACGCTTTGACGCTTTGTTCTTTCTGGATTTACCGGGCGATGACCAGAAGCAGGCCATCTGGAGTTTGTATCGTGATCTGTTTGGGCTTTCACCAGATCAACGCTTGCCGGACGACCGGCACTGGACCGGATCAGAAATCCGGGCTTGCTGTCGACTGGCAGCGCTGCTCGACGTTCCTTTAATCAAGGCTGCAGAAAACGTGGTTCCCGTGGCCATTACCGCCGCCGAATCGGTGGCCCGTTTACGACGCTGGGCCAGTAAACGCTGTCTGTCAGCAGAACAGCCAGGAGTATTTAGCAATGACGAGCGTACCGGTTCCCGTTCACGCCGGAATCTCTCACGCGATCCTCACAGAAACTAAACCACACTCTATTTAAGGAGCTAATATGACCATGACTGCTATTGATGAAGTAAATACCCGCACCGATCCCATCGATCGGCTACGATCAACGATGTGCGCCACACGCATCAGTTTTGAATGGTTTGGCACACGCAAATCCTTGACACGCGACCAGAAGACTCAGGCTGCCGAATCGTTTGGGGCGGAAGGGACGTTCCTGAGTGCCGGAAAAAAACTGCTGGATACGGGGCATCCCCGGTTCCGGGCCGTAAATGCGGTCCGGCAGCGGGTGCGATCATACTGGACTTCAATCAGCCTGCCGTTTCCAGAACCCGGGATACGGTTATTGCGGCAGGATGCCTTGACTGCTTTTCAGGAGCAGATGAACCAGTTTACGGTTGAGCTTAACGAAGCGGTTTCACAACTGGATGAACAATACTTGTCCCTGAAGTCAGCAGCCCGGGAGCGCCTGGGGAGTCTCTTCAACGACGATGATTATCCCATGACGCTGACTGGTCTGTTCGAGGTTTCCTGGGATTTTCCCAGCGTCGAACCGCCGGATTATTTAAGACAGCTCAATCCGGAACTGTATGAGCAGGAATGCCAGCGCGTGCAGTCGCGGTTTGAGGAAGCGGTCAGGCTGGCCGAAGACGCCTTTCTGGGAGAGCTGTCACAGTTGGTATCGCATCTGACGGACCGTTTGAGTGGTCAGGCCGATGGCCGGCCCAAAGTTTTCCGTGATTCCGCCATCGGTAACCTGCACGAGTTCTTTGAACGGTTCCGCTCCCTGAATGTGCGTTCCAACGAACAGCTGGATACTCTGGTAGCGCAGTGTCAGGGGATCGTGCAGGGCATCCAGCCCCAGGAATTGCGCAAGCGCGGTGAACTCCGTCAGCAGGTCGCATCTGAGTTATCGGGGGTCCAGGCAGCCCTGGATGGTCTGTTGATCGACCGGCCGCGGCGACAAATTATCCGAACTCCAAAATAAGGATGCCAGATGAAAATTTTGATCTCGCCACAGGGGACAGTGCACTGCGTTTACTCGGAAGCCATTGATCTGGCAACCATCGGTCGACTGACCATTTCACGTGGCTCTTATGTCGAACCGAATGTAGCAGGTCAGTGGCTCGTGGATCTGTCCCCCGTGGATGGGCCGCAACTGGGACCTTTCACACAGCGGAGTGCTGCCCTGAAATCAGAAACGGACTGGCTGGAGCAGCATTGGCTCTCCCACAGCCCCTGATAATTGAATTTCACAACAGTACGCCCCGGTCTTGCAGAATCGTCTCTGCAGGGCCGGGGCTTTTTTTGTTTAAACATTTTCATATCGAAGGAGACAACTGATGAAACAGGCAGACTTAAATCGGGCCGTTGCCCTGGCAACCGGCGAAAGCATGTCAACAGTGAAACGTCTGGGATTTTTACTGGCGGAGCCCGATGAGCTCATTGATCCGGTAGCAGAAGAATCGGGGCCCTATGTGATCGATTGGGATGAACTGGAAACCAATCGACTGAATTCCCAGCGACAAGGGGCGCACCATGAACCGGTGGTGGCCTGATCTTCAACCGTGCGAATGCTGTCGAACTGTCTCAGAGGACCTCAGTGCACGATCGAATGCGCAGTCAGTCCTGCGGCAAACGTTGCACGCTGGTCGCATCAAGGGACGACGGGGTGTGAAAGGTAATACACGCCGCAGGAAACGACGTCGCAAACGGCAGCCTCTCACATAAACAAACAATGTGTGTTTTTAACGAAATTTAAACAGAAACTGGAAGGACTTCTATGAAGCTTTTATTGATCAATAATGATGGCGGTGGTTTCGCTGATTATATCGAGGTCTCCGCAGAAACCACGGTGGCACAACTATTCGAACAGAAGATGGGGGATGCAGAAGCACGCGATTACTTGATTCGCGTGAATCGCCAGCCATGTCCCCCAAACCAGCGGTTACAGGATGGGGACCGGATTTCCATAACGCCCACGAAAATCGAGGGGGCGTGACCCTGGCTTTTATATTTCCACAGGCTGTCGGGGTTTAATACCCGGCAGCCTGTTCTGGAATCCATTTTTTGAAAGAGGAGACAATGCAACTTCCACGAAAACGACTCTGGCGGACTGCCAGTCAAATTTATCAGCGTCTGGTATCAGAAGACTCTGCGACACAATTAAAACTGCCTTTCGAAGACTGGTGGCACTGTGATCGCTTGATTCGGAAACGTCAGCGGGCACAACACAGGGATTGGGATTTGGCTGCATCAAAGCTGGAACGAGATCTGAAAACTGGTCTTGCCCAGTTAATTCAACAACTGACAGCACTACATGCGGAATTGATGTCTGATTCATCACAGCAGCAGATTTCTTCCGTCAGGGAACTCTATGCAGAATTGCTGGCTTTAGAAGAAGAATTCGGTGAACTGAAGCTGGATCTACGTGCGCAGACCATTTCTGTTGTCACAGAGCCGATTGAACTGGAGGCCGTCTATCTAGGGCCATTTGAGATTTGTCTCAAATATGGAAATCTAAAAATGGATGTTTCATCCCCTTATCGGGTGATCGCCACGGACCCAAATCCGGCGTTCGTCAATGACTGTGTCACGCATCCGCACGTTCAATCAGAAGTCGTCTGCGAAGGGGACGGACGTCTGGCAATACGCCGGTCGCTGGAACAGGGACGTCTGTTTGATTTTTTCACGATGGTGGTCAGCTTGTTGCGAACTTATAACCCCGGCAGCCCTTACGTGGAATTATCTGACTGGCATAGTGTCGAATGTACCGAGTGCGCTGATGTGATTGCAGCCAACGAACAGACACGCTGTGAAAACTGTGAAATCGCACTCTGCACGGAGTGTGCCCGGGATTGTTCGGACTGCGATTGTCCGTTTTGCCATGAGTGTTTGTCGCACTGTGACAGCTGTCACAGCAACTGCTGTTCGTCCTGTCTGAAACAATGCATGCAGTGTAATGCCGACTGCTGTCAACGTTGTTTACTTGAAAATGAAAGGTGCTCTGATTGTGATGCAGAAGAACTCGAAGAAACAGAGAAAGAATTACCGGAAACCCATGCCTCAGCAGCAAACCCGGTTACCGCGACTACGGTTCAGCCCGACTGCCTGGGCGAAACTGTTGTACCTGCGTGATTATGGTGAAACCGAAGTCGGTGGATTCGGGATTACTTCAGAGGACGACCTGCTGTTGGTACAGGACCTGCAGCTTGTGGAACAGACCTGCTCGTTGGCTCATGTGGCTTTCGACGATGAGGCAGTCGCGAATTTCTTTGACGATCAGGTGGATGTAGGTCTCCGTCCTGAACAGTTTGGTCGGATCTGGATTCATACGCATCCGGGAGATTGCCCCTTGCCGAGTCAAACTGATGAAGAAACGTTTGATCGTGTCTTTGGTCGATCCGACTGGGCTGTGATGTTTATTCTGGCCCGGACAGGTCAAACATATGCGCGTCTAAGGTTTAATGCGGGACCCAAGGCTGAGTTCGAGATCCCAGTGAAACGGGATTACTCTCAAACGTTTGCCGGATGTGATCCAGAGCGTTGGGAGAATGAATATTTAAGTCATGTACATCCGCAACATAATCGTCGCCTGCGCCAGTCTGCTTTTGATCAGACCGCAGATTTTGACTGGGAAGAGGATTGGCTGTTTGCTGAGAACGAATTGAAAGGAGGAAAGATTTGAATACATTAAATATGACTATGGATCGTTTCCAGAGACAGAGTGATCTGATCTCGGCAGAACGGCTTTCACAGATGACTGCGACTGTTATCGGAGTGGGAGCCATTGGTCGTCAGGTCGCCCTGCAACTGGCGGCCATTGGGACACCGCAGATTCAGTTGATCGACTTTGACACGGTGGAATTGACCAATATCACGACTCAAGGGTATTGGGCACAGGATCTAGGGCAGTCTAAAGTAGAAGCGACAGCGAATGCCATTCATCGACTTGATGATTCGATCCAGGTGACTAGGGTTTCGGATCGTTATCGTGCAACTTTACCAGTTGGAGAGGCTGTCTTCTGTTGTGTTGATTCCATTTCCACGCGGTCCGCAATCTGGCGGTCGGTCAGCAATAAATGTGAATTCTGGTTGGACGGAAGAATGTTGGGAGAGATTATTCGTGTCCTGGCGGTTTCGTCTTCAACTGACTTCTATCGGTATTCAGAGACTTTGTTCCCACAGGCTGAGGCCCAAACTGGCAGCTGTACGTCCCGAAGCACAATCTATGCCGCGAGTATCGCTGCCGGAATCATGATCCATCAATTTACCCGTTGGCTGCGAGATATTCCTGTTGACTTTGATACGACCCTCAATCTTCTTGCTGGTGAAACCTACGTAAAATGAAGATAAAACTAACAGAGATATTTAAGAAGTGCAAACAGAAATAACAATGACTAGCGGGCCACCACTGCAGTGGTGGCCCGCTAACCCTATTTTTAGCTATCAGAGAAGGGATGCAAGGTTCTGCTTCAGAGTTAGCTTAACTGAATAGAGCACCGGTCTTCGAAACCGTAGGAGGGATTTGAGTCGAAAGGAGCTAACCGAGTAACTGCTTCCCGCACGACTTTACGGTCTTTTGAATTACGTTATGAGTTTCTCGAATTATTTCCTAAGGAATCCGCTGACTGAAGACGTAAGCTTTGCGATGTCCCGTATTTCGAACCATAAAACGTATGAGTACACGATCCGTGAACTCATACGTTTTTTCGAATTCAGGCTTGATTGGATGAATTTAATTGTTTGCTCTGAAAGCTTGGGTATTCTAGTATTCCCGGCGAGTCAACTTTGGGGCTGGTCGAAGTATTCGGTCCGGAGGCTGTTTATAGGTTTCTTGACGGCAACAAAAACGAACCTGCCCGCTTTCAGGGATAAAAGTGGGAAGGAGTTCAATTGTGCCCCTGTTATCTTCCGAGGAGACTCATCACTCGCGTCGCGAACAACGCCATCTGGAGCCGGAAGAGATGGTGACTTATTACGAAAAACTGTCCACAACCTACCCACTCGTCTTGCTGGAAGACGGCATGGGGCAGGACGATTGGCCAGGATGGAAACAACTCAATGCCGCATTGGGCGATCGAATCGAATTGGTTGGAGATGACATTTTCTGCACCAATCCAACGCTGATCGCGCGCGGCATTGACGAGAACATTGCCAACGCAGTGCTCATCAAGCTCAATCAAATCGGCACCGTGACTGAGACGATCACCGCTGTGCGAATGGCTCAGAATCAGGGCTGGGGGACTTTCGTTTCTCATCGTAGCGGCGAAACAGTGGACAGCTTCATCGCGGACCTGACGGTTGCGATGGATGCTGGCCACCTCAAGTCCGGCGCGCCGGCTCGCGGTGAACGAGTGGAGAAATACAACCAGTTGTTACGGATCGAGGAGCACTTGGGTGATGCAGCCCGGTACGCAGGGCGCCAAGCCTACGTACGACCTCCGACTTTTGATCGAGGTCAGGATGTGAAACGGGGAGTTGAGTGATGAAGGTCGGAATTGTTGGTAGCGGACTGGTCGCTGGCAAAGGTACCGCCTATTACGACATCGGTTGTGCACTGGCACGGATTGTGAAAGCCATTGTCAATGACCATCGGGTGATACTGACCGTTAAGTACGCAGAGTCCAGAACATGCTCACCTCGGTGGCGTCACTCTGTCGCTGCCGCACCTGCTGGGCGGTGATGGCATTTTCACGGCGCTGCTGTTACAATTGAGCGAGCAAGAACAGACCACATTGCAGAACAGTGTCAGCGTGATTCGCACTGGAATCGACTCGTTTCTGTCGTGAGGTGATCTTATCGTAGTGATAGAAAACAAGGGTTAACGAAACTGCAACACAATCACTCTCAATGTTACACGCCGTCGTACAGTGTGACGGCTGGTTTGTGTTATGTACCGTGAACGATACTTTCAATCCCAGGGAGAAAAGTAATGAGTACCGAACAAGAACATCTCGCCATGCATCAGGACCATCGTCAGGCGCAGAGCGAACATGCCAGTTGGCTGGACGACATCGGCGTTTGGAGAGCGGAGCATAAAAAGGCCCTCGCAGTACTTGTGCAAGCGCAGGCTTACATCCTTCAGCACGATGTCGTCCTGGAAGATCACTACCTGGAAATCAATCGGCATGAGATGCACGTCCAACATCACGAGCACGAGATCGCACGACACGAGGCGACCGGCGAAAACTCTGAGCATAAGACACTAATCACCGAGCATCAGGAATTTGATGTCCTGCACCAGAAAACGCGTGAAGCTCACAAGCATCTGGCTGAACATCACCGAAAATCCATGGCTGAGATCAACCGCCTGATAAAAGAGTTGAGCAAAGCCATATAAACAGGTCAGGTTCCGAAGTGGCTATCCATGCAGTCGAATAACTCAGGGGACAACAAAAGAGGACGCAGTCAATAGTATTCGGCACGGCGGTTGCTGTTGAGTTAGCGAGTGTGAATTGTGACCGAAGTGGGGGCGATTGGTGAGTCGCTGAGGGGGGAATCAATGGCTTCAGGCGGACTTGGCTCTCCTTAGCGCGCAGCGAATAGCTTGGGGGCATAGACGTGGACGGGTTTCTAGTTTTGTCTCAATTGCGGAATTTCTTCCCACAGGTACAGAACATCATGATGGATCAAAAGACTCTGCTCAGCCATGAAACTGAGATCGTCAGTAGGAATGGAACAATGCATCCCATGCCTGCAACTTGACAGAGAGCGAAGTAATAGCTTTTGAATACTGTCTGCAAAATAATGCTCGACTTGAGCAAGAAAAGATTTTGCAGACATTCGTCGAACAGACGCTGCTACAAATAGCTTCAGAAACTATTCATTGAATTAGAAAACTATTCAATCGATTCTCTGATAGCTAAAAATTGGGATAGCGGGCCACCCCTTCTGGTGGCCCGCTATCGATTGTCATTTCAGTTTGCACTTTTGAAATATGTCTGTTTGGTTTAATCGTCAGTAGACTGTGTATTCTCCTGCCAGAAGATTAAACGTGGTATCCAAATCAACAGGAATGTCCCGAAGCCAACGGGTGAATAGATGCAGCATTAGGCTGGCGGCGATACTCGCTGCATAAATTGTACTGCGGGATGTACAACTGCCAGTTTGGGCCTCAGCCTGTGGAAAAAGAGTATCTGTATAGAGACGGAACCCATATGGGAAATCCCGGTATATACGATTCAGCCTCAAAATACACATTACTAAACAACTCAAATTCAGGATTGTTGCTCTCTCTGTTTCACTGCTGTGCGGTTGGGAGAACTGGAATTCGCGTCAGGGTTGGCTCTCAGGTAATTTTACTCTACAATCTAGCTCACTGTCAGAGTTTCATTTCAGGGTCGCCCACTTACAGAGGCGATGCGAAACACAGGGAAATACTTACCCTGTTGGGCTTCTGGGGACTTGGAAAATGACATATTGCGTGTAAAACAATGTGAAAAACAAGCCACCCGATCTCAAACCCGGAAAAGCTCATAGGATGAACCAACAGTCTCCTTCATCAGATTTCCAGCAGGCAATTGAAATCGCCCGCACTGCTGTTACGGAAAAACAGCTTTCTGAATCCGCCTTCACCAATTTGCAGAAATGGCTTACTGAACCTCAGTATGCCTCTTACCAGCCAGCGATGCTCAAGCTGATTGAAGATAAAGAATTTGGAACGTTGGACACGTATTTTTGGGAAGTGATCCCCTTCGGGACCGGAGGCCGCCGTGGGTTAATGAGCGATTTCGGGTCAGCCACAATTAATGAAAGAACCATTGCCGAGTCCGCGCATGGGCTGGCCGTCTATTTTAAGAAAGCCGCTGGTGCTCAGACCGGCAAGGCAGCTATTGCCCGTGATTCGCGTATCAACTCTGAACGATTTGCCCGCATTGCTGCGACCGTGATGGCAGCCCACGGGTTGACCGTTTACTTTTACAAAACACCCCGATCCACGCCGGAGCTTTCTTTTGCTGTCAGGCACCTTGGCTGTGATGTAGGGGCAATGATCACGGCTTCGCATAATCCTCCTTCTGACAACGGCTTTAAAGCATATTGGTCTACCGGAGGCCAGGTCCTGCCGCCACATGATCAGGGTATTATTGATGAAGTCTATCAGGCTACTGAAATCCCCACCGTTGATTTCGATCAAGCTGTCGAACAAGGCTTAATCAAATTCATCGACGAAGACGTTGCCAGCGAATATCGCAGTTCCGTCGCAGCACATAGCCATTCAACCTGTAGAGATCTGAACGGGTTATTTACACCTCTACACGGTGTGGGAGAGACTTCTGTTTATCATGTGTTACAACAGGTGGGGTTTAAGCAAGTCAATCGTTTTGAGCCCCAGTGCGAACAAGATGGTAATTTTCCCAACGTTCCCGATCACTTGCCCAATCCGGAACGGACGGAAGTCTATCAACCAGCCATCGAATTGGCCAAAAAGTCAGGTGCAGAAATTATTCTGGCCAGTGACCCTGACGCCGACCGGATGGGCGTTTGTGCCAAAAACAACGCTGGTGAATTTATTCATCTTACGGGCAATCAAGTCGGCGCTTTGCTGGCCGATTACGTACTCCGCAAACGCCAGGAAAACGGAACGCTGACACCAAAGCATTATGTCGTTGAGACGATTGTGACGACCCCGCTCATCGCTGAGATATCACGAAAAGCGAACGTTCGCATTATCAATAACCTGCTGGTCGGTTTTAAATACATTGCAGAAACGATGGATGAAGAAGGTCCGGATGAATTTGTCTTTGGCACTGAAGAGTCCCTGGGATATCTGACTGGTACATATTGCCGGGACAAAGATGCAGCAATTGCGGCACTTTGGGCCTGTGAACTGGCGGCGGAATTGAAAAGTGAGGGAAAAACGTTACTGAACCGCCTCGATGAGCTCTATCTCGAACATGGATATCATCTGGAAGGACAAGTTTCGAAAACCTGTAAAGGGTCACAGGGGAATGAACAAATCAAACAATTGATGAAAGCACTCCGGAACACTCCCCCGCAAAAACTGGGAAATCTTACTTTTACCTTGGTGCGAGACTATCAAAACCTTGAACTTCGGGCATTGCCGGAAAATACCCCCTCCGAGACCTTTTCTAAACCTCAGGGAAATGTGCTGATGTTTGAAGCGGAGGGGGAAGGTTCTCCTCTGACTGTACAACTTGGTGTGCGTCCCTCAGGTACAGAGCCCAAGATTAAATTCTATTATTTTGCACAGACAGTGGTGACGGATTCTGCTCAACTCGCAAAAACTAAAAGCGAGGCTCAGTCAATCATTAAATGCTTTAAAGAGTCTTTAATGGACTGGATTGATCAAACTCTGAAAACCAGTTAATTTTTTCACCAGGAACGATTCAGGATAAAAAATCGGCTCAATCAGGAATCTTTAGATTGTGCAGAGTCGGCATGAACCTACAATACTTACAATAATGAACGTGGTTAACTTAATTCTGTGACAATGGGATTCGTCACATTTCCTCACAGAACAGACGATATGAATGAAAGCAGTAATTGAATCTGCCCAGCCACGAGTCGAGCAGTCTTATTTTTGTCTGCTCCTACCTACCTCACTATCATCAGCGATTACAATTGACTTTAGTTTTATCAGTTTTCAGACAGCATCATGACGAAACAACGTATCGGAATTTGGATCATTGGAGCATGGGGCGGTGTCTCAACGACAGTCGCCGTCGGTTTAACAGCGCTTCAGAAAGGGCTCTCGGGTACCAGTGGGCTCGTTTCGGAAAATCCTTATTTTGAGAAGTTGAATCTGGCAGACTGGGATCAACTTGTGATTGGCGGGCATGAAATTCGTGATACTTCCTTTGTGGATGCCGCCAAACATTTCAGCGAAACATCAGGAGTTTTTCATCCTGCACTGTTACAGGCTGTCGAGCCGGAATTGAAAGCCGTGCAGTTTGTCACGACATTCCCGACATTTTTGCGCGAGTTCTCGCACTTGGGAAAAGTCCAGTCCTTTCGGCAATGAAACACAGAGATCATTGCCACCCGACATGGCTCTTACAGGGTGAGGCAGCGATCACAGGGTGAAATCGTCGGTGGAGATCGTGAATTGCGTACGACCAACCGTCCGAACCACTTCCTCTACGCCTCACCTCACGCTCAAGTTCTAACAACGCTAAGTTCTTCCGTCGGGTACAAAAAGACCGTCGCCCGTTAAGTCCCGTAGCCAATTGATCTTTGAAAACAAAATCTGTCGAAAGAACTGACGTGGGCCGTGGCACGTATGCCGTGAAGGACTGTTGGTTGTGACATTTTAGGAGCGAACGCGCGTACGGTGAGCGTGAAGAAATGACTTGTGTTTCGATATGATCTACGCCGCAATCCGCTCGTACGACCTGATCAACCCTCCGAGATGTTCCTCGCAGTGGATTTCATCGAGCTTGATCGTCTCGAATTCCGGCGGCGGCTCGACAGAGCAGGGCGGCAGATGTTCTCGTGAGCTGTGCGCTCGATGTTTGTTGTAATAATCAACGAATTCCGAAACAAGATAATCGAGATGCATCTTGCCGAAAGCGATGAAATGGTTCAAGGCTTCGTATTTAATCGTTTGCACAAACCTTTCGACCCGGGCATTCAGATTTGGAGATCGGATCGGCAGCACCTTCGTCTTGATGCCTTCGTTCTTCAAAAACTGCTTGAACTCGGCAGAGAACTTTGTGTCTTGATCATGAATCAGGTAGGTCGGCTTCTCATCCCGGTCGGCAAAGTGGTTTACGAACGCTTTAGCCTGTTTCGTGACCCATACAGAATCCGGATTTCGAGTTGAGGGTGTGGTTAAGACTTCACGCGTTTCAAGATGCATGAAAACCAACACATACAAATCGACGAGCCCCCGCGGTGTCACAGCTCGTTTTGTAAAGAAATCGCAGGCCCAGAGTGTTTCCTAATGAGTTTTGAGAAACTGGTCCCAGGTGCCGGTACTTCGTTTCGGACTCGGCTTGATCCCTGCTTCGTTGACGATGTTTTTCACAGTCTGACGGCAGAGACGGGAGATGCCGAGTTTTCGGAGTTCACCAAGGATGCGAGTGTAGCCGAACCCCGTTTCACGGGCGATTTTGAGAATCAGTTCTCGCAGTACGGCACTCTTTCCTGGTCGACCGACAGGTTCTCTCTTCCGGCCTCGTTTCTCTTCCCGTACCCAGCAATGAAAAGTCCCGGGAGTGACGATCGTGATCAGTTCGTTGATCGCTCTTCCGAGTGGCTTGCCGTATTTCAAGAGCTGCGCACGTTCGTGAGGTTTTGTGTGAATCTCTCCTAGTGTACGGTCCCGCAGAATCCGATTCTCTTTTTTCAAGTAGAGGACGTATTTGGCTAACAGGCTGTCGGAAGCAGTAGCAATCAGTGTCAGCAAGGGATGAAAAAGTTTGATCATCGTGGTAAAATCAGTTTCGGTGGTAACATAATGTAAAATAAGGAGATGTCACTTTATTTGTACCCCGCTGATCCACAGTTCACATTCGATTGACGACCTCTTTCAGTGCTCTGTGGAACCTTCGCCGACTGCAGGGCCGTAGATAGATATATAATAGTGTCGCGCCTGCTGTTAACCAATTTCAGAAAAGTTCGAAAGCTGTTAGTTACCTCCGAGTCCTCTACGGTGACTCAAACTTTTGTAAGTTCCTTTTGATTCACGACTTCTGCAATCGAGTCGCGTACGAGTCGTTACGAAGAGTGTTTTGTACGTCACAAGCTTAATGAAATCATTTGAGCTGACAGTGGCTTAAGGTTAATGTAAATTAATACAATTGACGGAATATGTTATGAAAAGCATTATTTCACAGAGGGGTGATCGCTTTCGATTATTCCTTGTTTTTCATAAACGAACTGACAAGATCAATGGGCATGGGAAAGACGACGGTGGTATTGTTTTCCACGCCGATCTCTACGAGTGTCTGCAGAAACCGCATCTGCATGGCCATGGGATGCTCCTGAATGACATCTGCAGCGTCGCGGAGGCGGGCGGAAGCCTGGAATTCGCCTTCGGCATGGATGATTTTAGCGCGGCGTTCCCGTTCACTTTCAGCCTGCTTGGCCATGGCGCGTTTCATGTGCTCGGGCAGGTCGACATGCTTAAGTTCCACCAGAGAAACTTTGATACCCCAAGGGTCTGACTGTTGGTCGATCGCTTCCTGGAGTTGCTTATTTACTTTTTCCCGCTCAGCTAACAGTTCATCCAATTCCGCCTGTCCGACGATGCTTCGAAGTGTCGTTTGAGAGAGCTGGCTGGTGGCATACTGATAGTTTTCAACATCCAGAATCGATTTCATCGGATCGATGACCCGGTAATAGACGACCGCATTCACTTCGACGGAAACATTATCACGAGTAATCACATCTTGTGAGGGAACATCCTGTACGTGAGTTCTGAGACTGACACGTATCATACGATCGATGGGCCAGAAGACCATGATAAATCCCGGACCTTTAGGCGTTTCCAGAACACGTCCTAATCGAAACACCACTCCGCGTTGGTATTCAAGTAAAATCCGGATACAGCTCAGGAAATAAAGAACCACGATTGCCAAGAAAATGCCGAGGATTTGAAGAGGTACCATGGTATCGTTCCTTTCGAGAAGAATGTATTTCAAGAAGACTCTGGAGCTGTAGAATGATTGACGGATTCGGGTTCCACGCTGAGTGTAAGACCGTCTCTGTTACGGATACGGACATTTTGATTGTCTTTTACTGGATTCCGGCTGATCGCGTTCCAGTACTCACCGTGAATGCATACCGTTCCTGCATACTGGTCCTGTTGTTGGGAAAAGTCACCCGCCGCTACGGCAATCGCTTCAAGCATGGCTTCCGAACCGGTGAAGGTTTTTTTTCGGTGAGCTTGTACGATTTGTGTAATTAAAAAGATGGTGATCGCGCCTGTTGCAGCCGCGACGGGAATCAGCACAACGAACGAAATCCTGGTAAATCCGACTGGAGAATCAACCAGCATTAAGCCGCCCAACACCAAACAGATAATCCCGCCTAATGCCAGAGCGCCAAAGCTGGTCACGAAGACCTCTGCCGTAAACAGTCCTAAGGCTAAAGCGATGAGTAGCAGCCCCACATAATTGATCGGCAGCACTGCCAGACCGAAGAATGCCATCACCAGGCAGATGATTCCCAGTGTTCCAGCAACCCCCCAACCGGGCGAATAGAATTCGAACATGATTCCGTAAAAGCCAAAAATCAACAGCATGAATGCCACATTCGGATTGGAGATGGCGGCCAGCACTCGCTCTCCCCACCACATTTCGATGGTCTGAGTTTCTGTTACTCCTGCGGTATGCAGGGTGATGGTTCCCTGGGGAAGAACCACTTGCCGGCCATCAATCTTCTCAAGCAGTTGGGGGACGTCTTCGGCTACGAGGTCAATGATTCCTTCCTTCAGGGCTTCTTTTTCGGTGACGACGATGCTTTCTTTGACGGCACGCTCTGCCCAGTCAGCGTTTCTTCCACGCAACTCGGCCAAGCTCTTTGCCCAGGCCACGGTATCGTTAACCATTTTGTCAGTCATCGGAGTTGAGGGCGTTTTCTGAGTTTCTTTCTTCTCTTCGTTGTTGGGATAATTATTCGTCGGAAGTTTAGGGGAACGGTCGGGAGAAATCGGCAAGCCACCGATTTGCACAGGGTGCATGGCACCGATGCGCGTGCCGGGGGCCATGGCGGCGATATGCGCAGATAAGGTGATAAACCCACCGGCTGACGCGGCGTGAGCAACCCCGCTGGGGGCAACGTACACGACGACACAAACGCGACTCTGAAGAATAGCTTGTACAATATTGCGGGTCGAATCAACTAGACCGCCAGGCGTGTCCAGAACGATGAGCAGGCATTGCGCCTGTTCCTCTTCCGCCTGCCGGATGGCGCGTTGGATGTATCGAGTCGTCACGGGGGTGATTGTCTGGTTTTCCAGATTTATCTGCACGACTTTCGGCAGAAGATCTTGAGAAGGTGGCGCACCCTGGAGGACCAGACTGCCGCAGACTAGAACTGCACACAGTGTAAGAAACCGGAAAAAGAAATTCTTTGCCGGAGCCGAACCAATGTAGAAGAGAGTTGAGATTATCGGCTCCTTTTCAATTCTTCAATTCTTCAATTCTTCAATTCTTCAATTCTTCAATTCTTCAATTCTTCAATTCTTCAATTCTTCAATTCTTCAATTCTTCAATTCGTCGAATTGTGTGGTTGCCTTGTGTGGTTGCCGAACTTGTTCATATGTTGAAAAAAGTCCGACAGTAGTTATTTTTACGGATGACGGACTTTCATTGCTCTATTCATCGATCACCGGAAAAGAGACTCCGTCCCATAATAATATTAGCAATCATCCGTGTCCTTCTTTTTAATGCAGAGCGTAATAGATATAATCTCTATCATATCGATGCAGAAGCACGAATAAAGAATATTCCTAAAAAGCTCGAGTTTTATTAATAATAAAAAATGACAGTGTGTGTTTCTAAAATGAATCACTTGAGAGGTAAGTATTTCATCGATGCTTTGAAAGTCTATTCCATGCATATTTTGCAATATGTACTTGTTTGATAGCATGCTTATACTTCCCATCGTAGAAGGTATTTCTCGGGACCCGTTCTGTCTCATGGTGTTTATATTCTGTTGCCAGATTTGAGAGCCCATTGATATTCTAAGTGAAATTATTTTGTGAGAGGATCCAGTGGCAGTATGAACTCAAACAATTTAGACAGATCAGTGTCCTACTTCTCGATGGAAATTGCCATTCATCCAGAAATGCCCACTTATGCCGGTGGACTGGGGATTCTGGCTGGCGACACGATTCGATCTGCAGCCGATCTGCAAGTTCCCATGGTAGCAATCACACTGCTCCATCGTGAGGGATATTTCTACCAGACTCTGGATGCAACCGACTGGCAAACAGAGGAACCTGTCCATTGGGTCGGCAAAAATTTCCTCACCGATACTGGTGTGCGGACTCATGTATCCATTGAAAACCGTTCCGTGAAGCTTCGCGCCTGGAAGTATGACGTGGTCGGTGAGGGGGGCTTTGTAGTGCAGGTCTTCCTACTGGATACCGATTTACCGGAAAATTCCGATTGGGATCGCAAGCTGACAAACCGCCTGTATGGTGGCGACGAACATTACCGCTTCTGCCAGGAAGTTGTCTTGGGAATTGGCGGTATCCGAATGTTGCGAGCCTTGGGCTATGACGCAATCCATAAGTTTCATATGAATGAAGGACACTCTGCACTTTTAACACTTGAATTACTCGATGAGCAGGCTACAAGTTCAGGCAGGCCAACCCTAACACTTGAGGACATCGAAGCGGTGCATGCTAAGTGCGTGTTTACAACTCATACACCAGTACCAGCGGGACATGATCAATTTCCCCTGGACCTCGTCAATCGAGTTTTGGGAAGACGTGACGTCTATGAGATGAAAGAGGTATTCTGCTGCGAAGATAAACTGAATATGACCTTTCTCGCGATGAATATGAGCCATTACATCAATGGAGTTGCGAAGCGTCATGGGGAAGTCTCGCGTCACATGTTCGCACGTTACAAGATTGACTCGATTACGAATGGGGTCCATGCCGCGACTTGGGTTTCTCAGGAATTCGCTGAGCTGTTCGACCGCTACATCCCAGACTGGAAGCAGGACAACTTTAGTCTGAGGTACGCCTTAAGTATTTCGAAAAATGAAGTCGCTCATGCGCATCAAAAATCAAAACGACGTCTTCTCAAGTCAGTCAACCAGAACATGAATGCGGGATTGGACTCCAACGTTTTCACAATCGGTTTTGCTCGCCGAGTTGCGATGTATAAGCGAGCTGATCTGATCTTTAACGATGTTGAACAGTTACGACGCATTTCACGAGATATTGGACGAATTCAAATCATTTTTTCTGGGAAAGCACATCCTAAAGATATCGACGGTAAAAAGATGATCCAGCAAATCATCCGTACTGGCCGGTCATTGGCACCTGATGTGACTGTCGCATTTTTACCAAATTACGACATGGAACTCGCACAATTATTAACGGCTGGCGTCGATTTGTGGCTGAACACACCGGAACCTCCGCAAGAAGCATCCGGCACTAGCGGTATGAAAGCGGCACTCAATGGGATTCCGTCATTAAGCATTCTCGACGGGTGGTGGATCGAAGGTTGCATTGAGAACATAACTGGCTGGGCAATCGGTTCGGATGGTGTATCAATCGGACAATCGAACAATCACCAGACCGATGCGGATTCTCTTTATGCCAAATTGGAACAGAGCATCATTCCGACCTTCTATAACGATCAGGATTGTTACGTCGAGATCATGCGCCACGCGATTGCTCTAAATGGTTCTTTTTTTAACACACAACGTATGATCCAGCAGTATGTTCTGAAAGCGTATTTCTAAAACACTCCATCACATCCCGTAATAGCTTTCAGGAGCAAGACTCGTCGCCAGCATTACGCAGTTGATATCTCCGTGATCAATCCACGTACTGGCACGACGGTGTAGCGGCTCTATCCAGAATGATTCAATACGATCCACAAGGGGCCGGTATTCCAGTAGGTCCGCGATAAGTCCAGATGTGTTTAAATCATGAGTTTCAGTGGACGACAGCAACTCCAAGCCTCTCAGGCTGATAGACAGTCCGAGTTCGCGAAACGCCAGACGGTTTTCGGCCAAATGGTCGAGTTGATTTGACCGGCTATAACTTTGCAGGCTGAAACGGGTCTCTCTCAACAACTGAATCAGTAACTCTTGAAGTTCTGGCTTGTGCGTAACGCCTGTGTGCATGAGACGAATTGCTGAATCAAGTAATCCGCCGATTCCGAGAGGATCTTCTGTGGCCCAATTTCCTTGTGCACACATCTTTTCGTAATCATGGATTGTTTGATTCAGCGCCACACTCAGTTCGCCAATCAAGCCCGCTTCTGCTTGTAGTTCGAGACTGGTGATGAGGCCATCCAACGGATCGTGATGTCCCATCGAATCCACAAGCGGTCGACTGAGATCAATGCTCATTTTCCACACCATCCGTTTGGGACTGCCGGGGGTGCGTTCGTAACTGAATGTTTTATGAGCAACGACAGCCAGTTCGACGGCCCAGTTTAGGTATTGTTTATCGCCAGTTTCCTGATGTGCGCGGTTCAGAGCATGCATCCACTTGGTCAGGTAATGAAAATACTGACCATCACGATCCCATTCCAACTGAGAATCCAAAGGCTCGTGTTGAGAGCGCTCATTCAGTTTTTTACCAATGCGCAATCCCCCCCGGGTGGGATGTTTCTCTCCCTCCTCATCCCTCAATCCACTGATCCAGCCCTGACGAGGACTGTCAGGACGATGACGACCGAGAATGTGGTGTACCTGCTGGATGAGTTCCCTAGCCAGCTTCAGATAGTGTTCATTCTTCGTCCGGCGATACAGTCCGAAGTAGTTGCAGAGAGCAAAAGCATCAGTCCAGAGATAACGTCGGGGCGAGGCGGTTCCCGTGAGTCCGGTTGCGACCGCGAATTCATCCATCAATTCTTGTGTAAGTGCGATCGACATAATCAAAATGACCAATCAAGTCGGAATGCTCAGCGATCAATGATCGCAAACGGGTGCGGTGGTTCATGTTCCTTGCTTTGTTGAGTCGTCAAGGGCTGAACCGCAGAGGTCTCATCAAACCAGATCCATTCGTCAAACTGATGCGGCAGAGAGGCATCAAAATAATGGCTGTGACGTTCCGTTTCAGGACGATAAATCACTCCAATCGCCCGTTCCAAACGTCTGTTGGCCAAAGCGGTTGTCAGCTGAGGGTTCTTCGATTTTGTCAGAGGCAGGAAGAAGGCGTCTATTTCGGAGAGGTGCATCAACCGTTCATAGCTATCCGGATGCGATGGTCGGACCTGTTTGATCTCCATCGGAGCCTCCCAGGACGAAGCTGCTGCAACTGTTCCATGATCGGTTCCTTGCCCAATGGCGTAGACTGCCTCTCCATATGTTTCGCGACAAAGTTGGCCGACGTTCAACTGACCATGTTTCCCGAATTGAGTGGCGGCCGCGTTTCCCAAATGGGAATTGTGTTCCCATACAATCGCTTTGCTGTCCGGTCCAGAGCGGTCAAGGAGTCGTTGCAATGTGTTGAACATATGCGTGTCTCGATGGTTCCAAGAATCGTCCGAGCCGTAGTACATGATGCGGTAGTAATGCTCAGCATCTGCGACGAGCTGAGCATTCAATTGGGCATTGAAGAGTTCCTCACCATCCTTGACTGCGGCCTCAGTACGGCGTTGTAGCATTTCTTGGAGGATGCGTGTTACATCGGCTTCACAGCTACGATACTTTCCGGTGATCGCCGCTTGACCGTACAGAGCAGGATCTCCTTCCCAGGGGGTAAGACAGCCATAACGACTCCTTGCGAGAGCCGCTGCTTCTGGGTCATTTGCATCAAGATATTTCAACACGCACTCAATCGAGGTGAACAGGCTATAAAGATCCAGGCCGAAGAAACCCACACGATCTTTAGGTGACTGTTTTTTCAGATTGTATTCACGCAGCCAGTGAATGAAATCGAGCACTTCATGATTTCGCCACATCCACGTCGGGAATCGAGAAAACGCTTCCCAGTCGTGAGGTTCATCACGTTCTTTATGAGTGACGTAATCGTGTATTCGATAAGCATCTGGCCAATCGGCTTCGATCGCTACAAAATCGAATTGCTTCTGTTGTATCAGGGATTTGGTGATCTCGGCCCGCATGCGATAAAATTCTGAGGTTCCATGCGAGGCCTCACCGATCAGCACTAGACGAGCGTCTCCGATCCTTTGTAATAACGGTTCCATATTCAGGTCGTCGAACGAGGATATCGGCTCTGCGACGTCCCGAATCATTTCAGGCAACCCTGGTTTTCTTGGTGGACCCTTGGTAGGAAGACTAGGAAATTCGATTTTCTCTTCCTCACTCCAGCCCGCTTCACCAATCAACGGTACAAACCGGACATCACCCAGTTCCTCATATTCGAAGTTGTCATGGTCTCGACGAATGACACGTATCAGGTTCTGCGAGTCTTTTTCTTCTCCAACAGGAATCACCAAACGCCCGCCAATGCGTAGTTGCTCCAATAAAGGCGCGGGGACTCCAGGGCTGCCCGCAGCCACAACGATCGCATCGAAGGGGGCTTTTTCAGGCCAACCGCGCGTTCCGTCCGCATGGAGAACATGCACATTGTTAAAACCGAGATTTTGCAGTCGATCCTGAGCCGCTTCCGCCAGTTCTTTATGCCGTTCGATGGTGTAGACTTCCTTCGCAATCCGAGAAAGAACCGCTGCCGCATAACCTGATCCGGCTCCGATCTCGAGCACTTTTTCGTCCGGCTCCAACTCCAGCGCATTCGCCATTAACGCTACAATAAGAGGTTGAGAAATCGTCTGCCCCAGACCGATCGGCAATGGCACGTTTCGGTAGGCAAATTCCCGCGTCTCTGGGGTGACAAACTCTTCACGCGGCACGGAGAGCATTGCATGAAGCACTGCTTCATCACGAATTCCTAGTATTCGCAATTCGCTTTCAACCAGTTTTTCACGCTGACGTCCGAAGTCCAGTTCCTGCATAACAGTCACCTTTGCAGCATTCAATCTAATGATTTTAATTTACATTACAACATTATAGGTGAATGAGTTCTTTCACGCCTCTAAATACGCCTGTCTTCAATTAAAATTGATCTTTCAACTTCAACATATTTTATTTCCAATATGGAATGAATTCCACTAAATAAACTACAAATTGTTAAGATAAAGCTGTTCTTCTCCGACTGTCCTGTAAAGCAATGGAGAACGGCTCATCGGCAATCAAAATGATTAAGTTGATATTCGCCGCAATACGTTTTTCTAATGCGAAAAAAATCAAATAAGTAATTAACTGAGTTTTGTCGTGCATTAGCTAGAAGAGGATTACAATAAGAGATATGATTGTTGGTACTCTCATTAAGTTTATTGAGGGCCAGAAGGATCCGTACAGCCAAAGCTGTATTTGCATAATAGTTAACTCCCATCAACTTCTGTCTGCGGCAAGAAGTCTATTTAAACAGACTGAATGTACCATTAGGACAATTATCCTGAAAAAATATCTTGAGCCTTTGAAAAGGGAACTCTAATGACAACTTGGATTTTAGTTGCTGATCGTGCACAGGCTCGTATTTTGGTCCCTGAAGAAGCCGGAGCAGAATCACTCAGGCAACACGTTGATTTTTCTGGGCGAGCCGGGTATCTGGCACCTGACGTGGAAGAACCGAAAACCCTTACAGAACAGGGTGATTTTATTCACCCTGAAAGTCATCTTTCCCGACAGGCCGTCGAGACGGATCGTCCCGGTCGCTTTGATACGACCAGATCTGCACAACACTCCGGTGATCCAGAACAAGATTTCAAGCATCAGACAGCAGAGCATTTCGCCAAAGAACTGGTCGGCTATTTGGAAAAAGCCCGTCAAGAAAATCAACTCGATCAGCTGGTTCTGGTTGCTGCCCCTCTGTTTCTGGGGACGCTGCGCAAGACATTGACGTCGTCTCTGTCGCAGATGGTCACGCTGGAACTTGACAAGGATTACACCAAGCTGAAACCGGATGAAATCCGTAAACATCTTCCGGAAGAGTTATAGGACGATCCTCGGCAGGAATCTGGTAGACAAGAAACTAAAGCCCCTCTATTTGACCAATGAGGAACGGCAGTCGGGCGTAAACCGGGCACGCCAACAGTATCCAAATTCTCAATGAACTTAAAACGCGGCTAAAGAAATTGACCTTACGCGCATTGCGGATGGGGTCCGTGGATCTGGCGGTCGGTAATATTTTCGGCAGCAATGCATTTAATATGGTGCTATTGGTTGGAATCGACTTATTTTACGACGGTTCGTTATTAGCTTCCGTGTCTCCTACTTATGCGGTCACAGCCGCGATGGTTATTATTGTGACAGCAGTCTCTATCCAGGGGTTGTTGTATCGTGCCGAAAAACGCTTTTGGATTCTTGAACCAGATGTGGTTTTGATGATTCTGCTCGTTTTATCCGCACTTACAATCGTTTGTTATACGGACCACTGAATCATTATGCGTAATCACGAAGGAGTTAGTTCGATGAAGGCCATGTTGCTGACAAAGATTGTCTCTTTACGTGAAACTGATAAACCACTTGAGTTCGTCAATGTTCCTCTCCCTCAGCCTAAAGAGGGGGAAGTTTTGTTAAAAGTATCTGTTTGTGGAGTCTGTCATACGGAATTAGACGAAATCGAAGGTCGAACGGTTCCCCCTAAATATCCAGTAATCCCTGGCCATGAAGTGATTGGACGGGTTGAGAAATGTGGAGCGAATGTCAGTAAAATGAAAGTTGGTGACCGAGTCGGTGTCGGTTGGATTCACTCATCAACGGGCGAAATTGATGAAAATATAAGTCCTGAATTCAAGGCCACAGGTCGGGACGTCAACGGCGGATATGCCGAATACATGACAGTAGGAGAGGATTATGCCTACCACATACCGGAAATATTCAGCGATGCAGAAGCCGCCCCGCTTTTATGTGCGGGGGCTGTCGGTTATCGAGCTTTGAAACTCACCAATCTCAAGAACGGTCAATCGCTTGGGCTAACGGGTTTTGGAGGCTCAGCTCATATTGTTATACAACTCGCTCGTCATCTGTTTCCGGAGAGTGCCGTTTACGTGTTCGCCCGGGACGAGGAGGCTCGGCAGTTTGCATTGGAACTGGGGGCAACGTGGGCCGGTGATATCACGGATCGCTCTCCAGATAAATTAGATGCGATAATTGACACCACACCTGCCTGGAAACCGATTTTAGAGGCTTTAAACAATCTCCGTCCAGCAGGACGATTGGTGATCAATGCAATTCGTAAAGAAGACTCAGACAAGGAAACGCTACTCAATCTAAGCTATCATGATCATCTCTGGATGGAGCGGGAAGTTAAAACCGTAGCCAATGTGACGCATTACGATATTGCGGAATTCCTTACAATTGCAGCAGAGATCCCCATCAAACCCAAAGTTGAACTTTATGAACTGGAGGAGGCTAATCGAGCCTTGACTGATCTCAAGCGAGCACCGGTACAAGGGGCGAAAGTCCTTCTGATCAAGTAATGCATTGCAGTTAAGAATCACAACGATGACAAACGTTAATCACAATTCTTTGCCACTAGGATATTCCCCGATGGCAGCTTGAGAATTTTACCCCAGAACTTTTAAGCTTTTGACCTGATAGTGCTCTATTTGTTGATTGAATTAAAATAGCACCAGTTTTCTCGGCATTCTGTAATTCCTTAATCGGCACAAAAAATGAATTGAAGCCAAAGCAGATTGCCATTTTTGCACAAGGTTGAGGCGATGGTGACTATCAGTAGGAACGAATTACAAGGGCTCCTGACGTCGTGCCCCAATCTAAAACTCGTCGAAGTACTACCTGAAGCGAATGGCACTGCCGCTGTTTTTTTGATTTGTGTTTGCGCAACGATGCCTGCGTGACGCTGTCACGTTTTTAATTTTCTGATTTTTTGCCAGTTCGCTGGAAATTGTGTTTGGCAAAACGTCTCCTGGCATTATGCTGCGTTCTGGCAGGGCCTTTCTTGGATGGTGTGTGAAGACATTTGACCAAGGAAGGTCCTATGCCATTTATATCATCTTCCCGCGTGAATGCAGCATCGTTTTCTCTTTTTAAACGATCAATGCTGCAAGATGCTTCGCTCCCGCTGTCTGATGTCATCAACGATCAGCGCTGGCAGCAGGTGTTTAACAAACACGACATCGACTTTGGCAGTGATCCCGATGTCATTTACACACCGGCAATCACTCTCTGGGCGTTAATCTCTCAGGTGTTCTTTTCCGGCGAGCAACGCAGCTGTAAGGCAGCCGTCATCCGTGTTGCCAGCTTATGGGCGGCACTGGGGCGACGGGTCTGCAGTACGAATACCGGTGCTTACTGTCGCGCGCGACTCAAACTATCCTTTACCGTCATCCGCGATCTCGTCCAGCAACTTGCCGCGGATGCCGAAGCGGCCTGTGACCAGAACTGTGTCCAGTCCCGAGAGCAGTCAGCGGCGCGTCTCAGTCCTTCCAGCGTCGCCGATGTGAAATCACGGAGTACCGGCGGTCGCATTCTGCTCGTTGACGGCTTCACCATCACGGCCGCCGATACCCCTGAGAATCAGCGGGCCTATCCGCAGAACCCGGCTCAGAAACCGGGGCTCGGGTTCCCCGTTCTCCGCTGCGTTTCTCTGATCTCGATGACCACCGGACTGCTGGTCGATCTGGTGAGCGGGCCTTACAGCGGTAAAGGGAGTGGCGAAACGGCCCTGCTTTGGCAAATGCTCGATGCACTCCGGCCGGGTGATATTCTGGTGGCTGACTCGTATTACTGCACGTACTGGCTGGTGAGTGCGTGCCATGCCCGGGGCGTTCAGATCCTGATGAAGAACCATCACCTGCGTGACAATCATCCACAAACCGCACGTCGACTGAGCAAACAGGAGCGACTCGTAACGTGGTCACGTCCCTCTGTCTGTCCTGCCTGGATGACCCGTCAGGAATTCTGGCGACAACCGCTGACACTCACTCTGCGGCTGGTCGATGTGCAGATCAGTCAGCCGGGGTATCGCGCCAAAACATTTACGATTGCCACCACCATCACAGATCAGAAAGCATGCCCGGCGCGCTGGATCGCCGCCTTGTATCAGAGCCGCTGGCTGGTCGAACTGGATATTCGCAGCATCAAGTGTTCTCTGGGCATGGATATTCTGCGTGCGAAGTCTCCGGGGATGGTGCTCACGGAACTCTGGTCATGCCTGCTGGCGTACAATCTGATTCGGTTGAAGATGCTGCAGAGCGGCATGGCAACAGGTCGTGATCCCCGTTCACTCTCGTTTACCACCACGCAACAGATGCTGGCTGCGAATTGGTTGCTGGGCGCGGTTACAAAGACGACTGAGGAATTAGCCACACTCGGACAGCAGATCCCCAGCAGCGAACGTGTGGGACATCGTACCGGCAGAACAGAACCCAGAGCCAATAAACGGCGAACCAAAGCGCTGGCTTTGCTGAAGCAACCGAGATACCATTACCATCAACAACGAAGGGCCATCATATGAACGCAAACTCTTTCACCACAACAGGCAGTGCCATTCCTACCTGAAGCCTCTTATAGAGAGTTTCATTTGCGGGGCGCCATCAATGTTCCCCTGGGTGATTGTTTTGAAGAACAAATCCGGAAAGAAATTCCCGATAAAAATCAAACCATCATTGTCTACAGTTTGAATTTTGAATGTAAGATTTCAGAGCAAGCAATGCAGTGGCTCCTGAAACTGGGTTACCACAGCGTCTACGATTACGAGCCAGGCAAAATCGATTGGTACGCTGCAAAACTCCCCATCAAACATGGTGCTTCCAAATCGAGTTCACCAGAGAAAGAACAAGGGTTTCTCTCTTTCATTGAATAAACGATTTTATGTCTCTGGTCCTGTATCTTTTTTTGGGGTTCAGCTCACTAAAAGTATGCTGGCACACACTCAATGTTACGGGTGAAAACGCTTCTACAATCAAGTATTGCGATCCCTATCAATGATGATTGTAACTGTTCTCAACAACCAAATTGTTACTCACGAACTTGACTTCTTCTAATGGCAGAACCTGAGCCTGGGCAACCTGCTTTAAGAAATAGGTAGGAATCTGCCCTTCGAGGAGCACGTCTCCTTGTTCTACTGAAACGCGAATTTGAGACAAGTCAGCATACCCCGTTGATCGTAGAACCCGCGTGATCTGTACAACGAGTTGATTCTCTGGATGGGGGGGGGGTAAACGATTTTCGTCTCTTTTTGCAGTTCCACCATTCTCTCCTTCGTCTTTTATTTTTTGTGCAAAAACAGAGATAAAAAAGTGTGCGTCAGACGAACCTCTATGGCACACCATCTTAATAATTATCATCTCCAGGTGTTTTTTAAAATTTGTGTTTTATAGTAATTTTATGTGCCTTACTCAAATTGGATTTGGAAATAAAGCCATCAAACCATCATTGTCACATTGCGCCTCAACCTGATCGCTATCTACTTCACAGGAAAGTGTCATCGATCGGGAAAAACTGCCACTCGTTCGTTCAATACGATGATAGGTTCTCCCTTTTTCTTCTTTCTCATCTTTTCGTTCTCCTGTGATTAACAACGTGTTTCCGGTGACTTCGACTTCAATTTCCTCAGATTGAATCCCAGGAACATCCATTCGTATTTCGATTTCATTGTCAGTTTCAGACATATCGAGTACAACGTCAAAAGCTTGTGTTAGCCCCCCGTCACAAGAAAAACGGCTCAGCTAATTATCCATCTCATTACGAAGCACCCAAAATGGCGCCCGCCCCTCCAAATAGACCAGACCTCGCTTATGACTCATCTGGTCTTGTAACTGTCCCTCTAACGGTTGGTGTAACGACCATCGTAATCCCCATCCTTAAATAGAATTAACTTTCGAGGTTATCGTACGCGTGCTGTTCAAACAACGTACAACAATTGCTTCCGTCCGCATGTCCGATTTCTTATAAGATTTATTGAGTATTTCCGTTATGTTTTGGTGCAGTGTAACTAGCTTCTAACAGAGCTTCAATCAGACAATCCGAAAGAACCAGTGCAGGATTAACCTACCGTCAACCTCAGGAAACTCCCGATAAATTTAAGATCCTGCCTAAAGAATAAAATGTTTCTGATTGCCAAATTGCAGTGTCAAGAAACTTTCAGATTCATCTAAAGTTTCTATTGGAACCTCATTTCGATGAATCGGTATTTTGCGGGGGCATTCGATTCCCAATTTCACATTCCCTCCCCGAATCTTGACGATAGTCACTATGATATTATTAGCGATATTATCAGCAATCCGAATCTGTTCTTTATTTTTTCGTGTTAAAACGAGCATGGTATTCTTTCCGTGATTTGACTGTGCGTGATATCTGATTCTGACAACAAAAACGTGCTAAATATGCTAGTCGTACCAATATATTCCGTTCAAAATGGCTGACTTGGTATCGGCTATCTTCAACCCACCGCGTGAAAGGAACTACTTAAAGCGGTTAACAGCCATTACAGTTTCAAAGAAAAACGCTGATATTAGATTTCTGCCTTTTTTGAGGCTGACTGGTTAAAAGCTTCCTGAACCATTTTGACTTCCTGATCTTCGTGCTCATGAAGATCGGCTAGTATCTCCTCAAATTCCTTTAATGCTTTATTCCAGTTCTGGAAAGGAGGCTCCGTTTCTTTTAATCGTGTAATGAAATCATCAATACGAAATAATATCTCTGCATGCGTCTTTTTGAAGTCCGGCACCATGATACAAAATCCAGGAGCCTCATCAAATACTGGCTTAAAATATCCTTCCTGTTCTTCATCGTCAAAGTGCTTCGCCAATAGATCACGAAAGCCCTTCACCCGTGTTCCCATCTCCCCAAATTTAGGTAATCCTTTTTCATCAAGTTGTGCCCACCAATCCTTCAGTTCCTGCATGTGTGAAAAGATTTCTTCGTGCTCATCCAGCAAAAACTGTAAATGTTCATGAGAATTCGTTTTTTGGTTCATAACCAACTCCTTTTATGTTCAAGTTCAAATCATCGATCATAAGGTCAAATCGACTTTTCATTTCATAAATGGAAAAAATGGGATTCCATTTCTGCTTCGACCTCTGCGATGCGTGTCACCGTTTTTAATACGGAATCAGGATTCAGAGAGATACTGTCAATTCCTTGCTTTATAAGAAACTCAGCTATTTCTGGATAATCACTGGGAGCCTGTCCACAGATTCCGATTTTTCTTCCCGTTGCTTTGACCTTTCTGATGGCAGCCGCTAATGAATCCATGACAGCAGGATCGCGTTCATCAAAGAGGTGAGCTACAATTTCGGAATCTCGATCAACTCCCAGTGTCAACTGAGTCAGGTCATTCGAGCCAATCGAAAAACCGTCAAAGATTTCTGCAAATGCTTCTGCCTGAATAACGTTACTGGGGATTTCGCACATGATGTAAATCTCAAGGCCTTCATCTCCACGACGCAGCCCATGTTTCGCCATTTCCGCCAGAACCTTTCTCCCTTCATCTACCGTACGACAAAACGGAATCATCAGCTTCATATTCTTCAGCCCCATTGTCTCACGAACTTTTCGCATTGCCTGGCATTCCAAACCAAAAGCATCGCGATAGTGTGGGTGATAATATCGGGAGGCACCCCGGAAGCCGATCATGGGGTTTTCTTCTTTAGGCTCATAGAGATTTCCGCCAATCAAGTTGGCATATTCATTCGTTTTGAAGTCACTCATCCGGACAATGACTTCACGTGGATAAAAGGCCGCGGCTATCATCGCCACTCCTTGCGCCAACGTATCTACGAAAAACGATGGCTTATCATCGTATGCTGGAGTCAAATGATCTATTTTTGCTTTCAATGCCCAATCATTCAGATTGTCATACTCTAAAAGTGCCATCGGATGAATGCGTATGAATGAGTTGATAATGAACTCCATCCGCGCGAGACCGACTCCATCACTGGGTAACATGGAAAGGCGAAACGCTTCGTTTGGATTTCCAACGATCATCATCACGCTCGTTTTAGGACGAGGAATTTGCGCTAGATCGACCTCTTCAACCTCATAATCAAGCTGGCCATCGTATATATAGCCCATATCTCCTTCTACACAAGAGACTGTTACCATTGATCCAGAAGGAATGGCATTGGTTGCTTCTTCTGCTCCGACGATCGCCGGCAATCCCAGTTCACGACTCACAATCGCTGCATGACAAGTGCGACCTCCACGATTGGTCACAATCGCAGCCGCTTTTTTCATAATGGGCTCCCAGTCCGGATCGGTCTTGTCTGTAATCAATACATCACCGTGTTGAACTTCATCCAGGTTTTCCGCACTTTGAATGACACGTGCGATCCCATGACCGATTCGTTCACCCACACTGTGCCCGGAAGCAAGAACTCTTCCACGCTGATTCAAATGATAGGTCTTTAATAATTGAGTCTTTTTCTGAGAGTGAACTGTTTCCGGTCGAGCCTGTACGATAAATAGTTCCTGTGTAATGCCATCTTTTGCCCATTCAATATCCATTGGGCAGAGATGTCCGTGGGCTTTTGAATAATGATCTTCTATCAGACATCCCCAACGGGCTAATGTAAGAATATCATCATCGTTAATGGCAAACTGCTTTCGATCTACCGAGTCAACCGGAACATTTCGGGTCATTTTTTCCCCGCCGGTATCGTAAATCAGTTTGAATTCCTTCGATCCTAATGCTTTTTTCAGAATGGGTTGGTGTCCGGTTTTGAGAGTAGGCTTGAAGACATAATATTCATCGGGGTTCACACTCCCTTGTACAATGTTTTCCCCCAACCCATAGGCGGCATTAATCAATACGGCATCCTTGAACCCGGTCTCGGTATCGATCGTAAACATGACACCGGAAGATGACAGATCCGAACGCACCATCCGCTGGATGCCGATGGAAAGGGCAATTTCAAAATGTTCAAATCCCTTTTCTGTCCGGTAGGAAATCGCACGGTCTGTAAACAAAGAAGCAAAGCAGCGACGACAAGTATCTAGTAATGTCGTTTGCCCCCGAACATTCAAATAGGATTCCTGCTGGCCAGCAAAACTCGCATCGGGCAAATCTTCTGCTGTGGCACTACTACGGACGGCGACATCGATCCCCCCAAGTAGATTGTCACTCAGTTTTTCGTAAGCCTCATTAATTTCCTCTTGGATGGATTGAGGGATCTCCGCAGAGAGAATCGCATGCCTGACTTCACGACCATGTTGTTGAAGATTGGAAATATCCGAAGTATCCAGATCGTGGAGAATCTCTTGAATTTGTTGATCGAGGCCCGTTTCAGACAGAAAAAGACGATATGCGGCAGCTGTCGTCGCAAAGCCGTTGGGGACAGAAATATTCTTTGACTTCAGGTTACAGAACATTTCTCCGAGCGACGCATTCTTACCTCCTACTGCAGGTACATCGCTGATATCAATCTGATCAAACCAGAGTATCAGTGGTTCCTTGGTCATCATGGTCTCACTCCTTGCCTTCTAAATGATGAGCTACATATCACAGTCTTTATTATTTTTAATGATAGTCACATCAATACCAAATTACCGAGACCTTTAAACAATTGTTCTACAGATTTGTTCTACAGATTTTTGTCGTTTGATCTATTCTTATACTTTTCAAAGTATTAAGCACCAAGAAGTCTCTGAATCTTAATAGAGGTAATTCCCCGTTCTGGCATGGGGGAAACCACTAGCCAGATGGGTTGTCTGTTTCCGTATGTATGTGAAATGCTGGAAAAGAGTCTTTTTTGAATCTACAATCGCTTGAGTTCAGTCACAAATCCGATCATTTTCACCGTTGAAGGCAAGTAGCCAGACGGTTTCCCATTTGCTAGTATGAAGTTAAGAGCCAAGAGCGGGGCGTTTATTGCAGGAAGGGTGCTATTGCAAATGCAGCAGAATATCCAGACAAATGATCTCAACTTGGGAACCATTCTGTCGGTTCGGGGCAGTGTCATTGATGCCTGCTTTCCACATCAATTGCCACTCGTACAAAGCGAACTACATGCAGGAGAGCATCATGAAATTGTCATTGAAGTGCTCACCCAGTTAGATCACCATACAATCCGTGGAATTGCGTTGACTTCGACTCGTGGTCTGTCACATGGTTCGAAAGTCACTAACAACGGACATCCACTCAGGGTCCCTGTGGGACGACAATTGCTGGGGCGAATGTTGAAAGTCTTTGGTCAGACAATTAATACGGGAAAACCGATTGATAGTGCTATTTGGCGATCAATTCATCATGACTCACCAGCGTTAGTGGAACGTCACCCTCGATCCAAAATATTGAAAACCGGGATTAAAGTTCCAAGTTTAGGCCATCTCGGAAGTGTCGGCGACAAGTCAGACTAGAAGCGGAAACCTCTATTTCATTTTGGTGTCCCATCTGATTGTGGAACCAAGGCGGTATTAGAGAATTTATTAATACTTCTCGGATCAACACCATGGCTGAGCACAAATAGTGACCGCTATCGGAGATCGAGCAAAAGGAGACAGGTATGATGGAAAAGCCCAAGCTTGGCGAGCCCGACTCGCACGTGATGATGCGACATGCAAAAACTATACTTCGTTTCCTGCTGATCGTCGCACTGATTGCTACGAGCGTACTCTTAGTATTCTTTCGCCCGGCAGCCTATCTGGCTGCATTGCCAGTCCCTGTGTTGTTTCTTGGTTTTGTATTCGTGAATTATCTGGAACGGCAATCCAAAGCAAAAATGCTTCGCAGCACAAATCAGTCGACCATTTCACAAAAAGAAGTTGAAATGGATGTCCAATACGCGGGCATTTATACCGCCATGGCCTTGATGCTGTTATTAGCTTTGGGGACTTTCATCGTGGCAGCAACTATGGTCGAAGATTGGTCGATGATGGGTATGGTCGCAGCAGTCCTCTTTCTCCTATCGGTCGTTATCCTATTTCCTTACATTCCACTGTTTATTGCAGACGCAGAGCACGACGAGCGCGACAAGCTCCAACACGAAGCTGCGTTTCGTGAAGAGCCAAAAGAATGAAACCGCTATCAAATGGATTGACGAATAGACGCGTTGGCTCTTTTTTTTGCGATCATTGAGGCTATGTGCAAAGCATGTATGCAACGATATCTGCTTTTTCACTCGCAGTGGGCATCCAATTGACAGTACGTTTATGACCTCGGTCATCGACTAGAATTGTGTAAACACCTTTAAAAATAAATCTTAATATTCACAGCGCATAGGGAATTCCCCCAGGTACGGGAGAGAACATCATCCTATATGAAGTCTGTTTGATAACCTGATTGAAAAGTACTATTGCGTCTCTAAACTAATGCTAAAAAGAAAGTTGGAATAGCGGAATTTCTGTGTTACATAATCATCTATGTGAATGGTGTGCCGATGAGTGAATTAGTTCAAGTACCATCTTTCGAAGATAGACCCACCAATACAACTTCAGACGAAATTATCAAACGACTGGTTGTTGATGAGCTTTTTTGGGACGGACGGGTTGATGCATCTAAAGTGAAAGTGGTTGTTAATTCTGGATGTTCCACATGGAGACGCTGCATCCAGCTGGCATAGGGAGACTCCATGAATCGAATCAGGTCAGAAGGTGAATATAAAACGGCTTTTCCCAGGGAGCTTTTTGGCAGCGTACGCGGTGCCAGCTCGGCCAGGTATGTTTCAATCCTGTCGAGCACAGGGATCGCTTCACGAACACGAAGCTCGCGACGCGCGTCGACGGGGCTGTCATGCGCACGGTCTTCAATGTCATACAGTTGCCGGATCCATTCCAGCACCTGGTGCGACTCACGTGGATAGCTGCCGACGGCTTTGAAGAACCGGCTTCGAGTATGTGCCCAGCACGCAATTTCGATGACGGTCGATCCGATGTCGGAAAACATCGCGTCGTAGCCGGTAAACGCATCAGCATGCAGGTATCCCGAGTAGCCTTCCAGAAAACCGGTCGGGCCGGCGCGACTTCGACTGACATCGTTTTGTTTGGATTCGTTGATTTACAGGGACGGTCTTGAGAAAGGGGGTCGAGCAAACAACAACGCCTGCCACAGTTCAGTCCAGCCACCAGTGCAGCACGTTGGTCTTACTATCTTTGTAGGCGTGTGAAGCCTGAATCAGCAGACGATTCGGGGTTTGGTCGTTTTTCGAACCGACGATGATGCTGTTGGAATACGCGCCGGTTCCGGTGTCGTGCATGCGCAGGTAGACGCCATCATCCCACTTCGTACCGTCGGACGAAGTGTACAGAATCATGTGACCGCTGCCTTCGCCATACGCACCGCTGCGGCCATGCATATAGAATGTTCCGTTGAAGCCGATGAACTGAGGGTTGCGGATCTTGCGGCGGAAGTGCGAGGCTTTCACGGTGGACCACGTCGTGCCGCCGTCGGCGCTGGTTGTGTAGTCGAGGTCATGCTCGTTGGTGCGGTTGTAAACAAAGGCGATCAGATCACCGTTCGCCAGACGACCCAGCGATCCATAGCCGCGGTCTTTGGTGTTGAAGGGCAGCACGCTTCGTCGGGTGAAGGTCTTGCCGCCATCGCTGCTGACGTGGAGTTCAAAGATGTGCTCGTCGGTCGTTCCCCACCACGTTCCCGTGGCGTCGTTGGCGAAATGCAGCGCGCGGATTTCTCCGTCATGATACACGGCGTCGTAAACTCGGCCGCGCGTTTCGCACACCGGCTTGGGCTCGCTCCATGTTTTCCCACCGTCCGAGCTAATGGAAGACAGCGGTGTCCAGTAAGGTTGCCACAGCGCGGTCGTCGAGATGTCACAGATCAGGTAGAACAAAACGATGTCGCCTTGATCTGTCAGCACCGCTTTTTCGGCCATCGCCGTGCGGCCCTCGCCTTTCTTAAAGAGTTGCTTCGAGAACGGCAGCGGCAGCCGCTTGCTCCACGTCCGGCCACCGTCCAACGATCGTTTGAACTCCATCCATCCGACCGCCGAGTGGCCGCCGTTGTCGCCGGAGCAGTTGGGGTAGAAGGCGAGAAGTTTGCCGTCGTCGTATTCCACTAACGCATGCCCCAGATGTCCGCTGCGATTGGCTGTGGAATGGTTAACAAACAGCATGCCCGTGTTAGGCGGATTCGGCGGTGTGATCTTCAGAGCGGACGTCGGCGTTGACTGGGCCCTTGTCGTGTTGGCGGCCAACGTAACAAGGAGTGCGACCGCGCCGATCCGAACGAAACATGTTGGAAAGTACGTTGCAAAGTGTTGAATCATGCGGGGCCTCCGAAGGCTTGTTGTTGTGGACGACAACAGTAGCCTGCCGCCCAAGACGCGGCAGGCTCGTTGCTGATAGTAATTTTGTTTCCCAGTAGTCTACGAAAGTGAAACGAGGGTTAGTAGTAGGGCTGTTTTTTGTGGCGCGAATGAGCCTTCAAATAGGCTTCGACGATCCTGGCGGCGTTCATTATCGACTGGTCTGCGAACCCTTGGCGGGAGTCCTTCGGAAGCCCCCACCGGGTCACCTCGCCAAATTCATCCCAATCGGAAATTTCCGCCGATTCGCTCAGGCCATACATTTCGGCGGCTTTGTCAGGACTGGCATACTGCTGCCTGAGCACGTCGATCCAGGCGGTCTGATGTAATGTGAAGAAACAGCACCTCGACTTCCTCGAATCGAGATTTCCCATATAGATCAGCCTGAAACCACTCCAGGCATGGACGTTCTTTGATTGTAACCACTGCGGTCCCCCGTGTCTAAAACAAAGTGATTTTTCGCCACTCTTGTTGTGCCTCTGTTGTTGAGATCCGGAAATTGCTGCCCGAGCGAATCATTTTTCAGTAGTCAACACGGTTTCTGCGCAGACATTCTCTGTGAGGAACCCCGTTTTTCGCTATTTGATATACTTCCGCTTCACGTCATGCGTTACCGGAGGCGGAATTGCCAGTCGTGCAATCCGATCAAGAATCGCGGCGAACAATCTCCGTGGCACAGCCACTTCGACCAGTTGAAAGAATACGTACTTGGCATGCCGGGTTACCTTGGCCCCAACCTTGATCGGGTTCTCCCGCAGCATCGTCAGCGACCAGTTCTGTATAGGCTTGGACAACGCCAGTCGCCGCAGGAAGTTGCCGCAGGAAGTTGCCGAGGTTATAAGCTTAGGAGAACAGTTGCAGCCGCGCCTGATTGTCTTTGAATGTATGGCAGGAGAGCTTCGTCCATCTGACGGCGTTCTTTCCTTCCTTAATCCACTGCTCGGCCGTACCGCGACCGTTGTAGAACTTCACGACATTCTTCGAGTGTCGGTTCAAGTTGGTCACGATGAAGCCGACGCGCGGGAACAGTTCGCCTGCGTGCCACTCAACTTTGGCCACCACGCGACGCGATCGCTGCCATGATTTTGCTTGATATTGGAAGCGATGGAAGAAGACCTGGGGCTTGTGGGAAGGTCGTCCGACCGGACGGGTGAGCAAATGCGAGATTTCCCGCTCCAATACGGCGTTGGCTTTGAGGCGAACGACGTAACGATAGCCTGCTTTCTCCAGCACACGATACAGCGCTGGAATGGCGAACGCCGCATCGCCACGGAAGAACTTCGGAATGTCCAAATGCCGATACCGTTCGATCACCGGCAGCAGCACCTTCCGCCAGTATTTCGCGCTGGCCTTGTTGCCACGCCGCCGCATCGCGTACTCCAGATCACCATACTGGTTGAACAGAAACAGCGGATGGTAACAGAAGCATGCAAAGTGGCCGTTGTAGGCCGCGCCCTGTTGCCGGCCGTAGGTCTCACTGACGGGGCTGTCCAGATCCAGGATGAGTTCTTTGAGCGGTTGCCGCCGGTGGACGTTATCGATCCAGCGTCCGGAGAGCTTCATCAGCGCCGTGAGATTGCGCTTCGTGCTGAGCATCTGCGTCTCGAAGCGGCCCACCTCGCTGCTCGAAGCCGCTTGCTTCTCCGGCAATGTCGCCCTTCCACCAACCACGTGACATAGTGCCGGGTCCACGCACAACCGCTCGGCGTCATTGACATCTTCGTAGCCTGCCAGTCGGCTGTAGATCGACTGACGCAACAGCGGCACAAGTTGGTGCTGCTTGTTGCGGCCCTGGCGTGAATCGCTCAGCACATCTCCGCCCATTTCCGTCAGACCGAGCGCTTCATCCAGTTCCCGGTAGGCCAACAGTCCCGCATCGGTGGTGACCTGACTGCCGCAGAACTTCAGCTTCAATCGGCTGTCAAAACTGACCCGTAAATCCTGGTTTTGGCTGTCACCCATCGAGTACCCCTGTCAGCATGGCATGAATTGGTAGAATAACCTTGTTTTGTAGGGGTGTGGCGCAAATTACGTGCCAAAGTGTAGGAAGTCATCTGGGAAATGCGGGTTAATAATGGTGTCGTCAATCTGAGCGGGGAGGTTCCGACTCATGCAGATTATTATTCTGCTGAGGCGGACGTACGCATGATTGATGATGTCGTTGCAGTAGAGAATGAGCTGCAGGTATTTCATCCAACACTGGTGCCTGACAATGAGCTCCGTTCAAATGTGAATACGGTATTAATATGGTCACCCGAAGTCGAATCTTCGGACATCAATATTATAGCAAAGTCCGGATGGATCACGCTGACTGGTACGGTGAAGGCATGTAAACATAAACATATCGCTACAGAACTGATAGAAAGTGTGCCGGGTGTGATCGGAATTACTAGAAGCTGTCTCATAACGTCAAAAAAAGTGAACTGTTTGGCGTGACGTTTGCATGTGAAGTTCTCCTGAAAGGAGAATTACTCATGTATATGACGCTGGTCTGGTGGCCCAAACGAAAACGGGTTTCCACAAAAGCAGCGTCCAGGACGGAACGCCCGGTCATTTTGACCGATAACCAATGGTCTTTAGTTGCAAAACTGTTTCCCTGGACTCCCCCCTCCAAAAAGGGAGGACGTCCCAAGGCCCACCCACGAGATTGCCTGGAAGGCATTCTCTGGATTCTGGTGACAGGAGCGCGATGGAAAGATTTACCAAAAGAATATCCCTCTAAAGCCACCTGCCATCGACGGTTCCAGCAATGGACAATCGAAGGGCGACTTTTGTCTGCCTGGCAAATCATTCTGGAACGAATGGATGAAGCCGGCCAGATTGATTTCTCAGAAACCTTTAAAGATGGCACGTTTGCCTCGGCAAAAAAAGGGGTAGAAGAGTTGGCCCGACTCGTCGTGGCAAAGGCACAAAGGTCATGATTTTCGTCGATCGTCACGGGACACCTGTGGCGATCGACACAGAATCGGCCAGTCGCAGCGAAGTCAAGCTGATCGAGCAACTTCTTGCAAAAAACACATTGCAAAATCGACAACCCGAACGACTGGTTTATGACAAAGCCGCCGATTCGGACCCACTGCGCAAACGGCTGATGGAAAAAAAGATCGATCTGATCTGCCCGCATCGAAAGTCGAGAGTCAAACCGAAGACGCAAGACGGTCGAAAGCTCCCACGTTTCAAACGACGTTGGATCGTAGAACGCAGCATTGCCTGGCTGCATAACTACCGCCGGATTGTCACACGCTGGGAATACCACGATTACCTCTACGAAAGTTTTGTAATTCTTGGATGTTTATTTACACTATTAAAAAGGTTTTGAGATGCCTTCTAGTAACGATACCTCTAATAAACGCTGAATTCTCCGCGTGACAATCGGACGACAAAATCATCAATTCCAGCCAGTTCCTGTTGGACGATTGCATGTAGAGCTGTCTCTACATCCTGAAGGCTGATATTATCACTCAAAACGACTTCAATACTCATCATCCAGGGATCGTTGATCTCACGTCCGATCTGACTACATAACCAGACGCATACTTCTTTCACTGGTTCAATAGATGCATGAATTTTATCCGCGAGATGGTGACTCAAAACATTATAGATTTTTCCGACGTGACTGACCGGATTCTTGCCAGCCGCCGCTTCTGTACTCATCGGACGATTCAAGGTAATTAACCCATTGACTCGATTCCCGCGTCCTACCTGACCTCCATCTGCACCTTCCGCAGAGGTTCCTAGGACTGTCAGATACATGCCCCCCAACCCCCGTTCAGGATCATCGAGCGTATTCAACTCAACCTGAACTCTGTCGAGAGTCTTGAGTTGAGGTTCCAGAAATTGAATCAGTTCCTGCCGCATTTCCTGCTTTCGGTCGAAATATTGCTGGACGTCTTTGATATAGCGATCAACCATTGCTACTGCCACTGTCAAATGCAAACTTCGATCACGGCGAATTCCCATGACTTTGACATCTTCTCCCGCTTCCGAAAATTTCTTCTTGAATTCGTCTGAATTGATCCGCCGCTCGGTAGCTAGAATTAATTGTTCCGTTTCAGAAAGGGGCGCATAACCGACGGCTGCAGAGGTGTCATTGGCAGTAAGTTTTTTTCGAGAAAATATATCTGTCAGCTCTGGTGAACCGGCCTTCAGCTCATTTTGAAAGACTAGATGCCTGTCGGGATCAATCAAACGCAAATTCTCTTTAATCCACTCCCGCGCACTATTGATGGCAATATCTTCAGTCGAAATTCGGTAACCGTCCCATTCTGCTGTAGCGCGGTCACCGATTACAAGACGCATGGGAACTTGAACAACTCCTCCACCGAGAGCGGGAGTCGTTTGTCCGGCGACAAGTAGTCCCTTATCAATATTATGATGCAGCACACGACCGGCTCGCTCAAGATAGGTCTCACATAAGGCAATCGAAACCGATTCCGCAATGCCGTCACAAATCGTATCTGGATGTCCAATTCCTTTTCGTTCAACAAATTCGGTCCGTCGCTCTGATGTAGCCACATTTCCCATAAGTTCCAACTGAAAGTTTTGCATAAGAACACTCACTTCTTAATTATGGACACATATGTGGACTGCTTTGTAGCAGAGCTTCATTTGTTATTTTTGAACAAATCCAGAAATCGATCTTCATATTCTTTGAACAAATTCAAGCGATCAAGTTCCTGTTTTAACTCATATGCTTTTGAACGATCCTGGATCGCTTGCTCAAATAATTCCTCAATGTTTTGTTCTTCTTCCGGTGTCAGTTTTGGCTCTTCTATTGGCTCAGGCAGATAAGCTTCTTCGTATGTTTCCTGCTGTCGTCCCATTGAATTTTCCACATGAGACAACAATTCTCCCAACTTCTGCTCCATTTCTTTCCCCTGTTCGGAGAGTTTTGTCGTATCGACCTCAATCCCGGAGATAGATTTGAAAGCTTCAAGTACCGCCAGAGATGCCTTGGGAAACGGTAACTGAGAAAAGATATGAGGCATTTCTCCCAATAGACAGGTTCCTTTTAGATTCTTTTCAGCGGCCGCTCCTAGAAGAATCCCATTTAAACCACTGATGTTCCCCTCTTCAAGAATGTTCAAATCCAATTGCTTTAATTCTCTCAGACTCGTTTCATCGGTCACTGCTCCAAATACGCGGGATTCATGCTCGGGATGCATGGCCGTCGCCATCGCGGCAAATGTATAAACGCATTCAATTCCGAGATCTTGAGCATAAGCAATTAACTTTTGACAGTATGTATACTTTCCAAGCTGAGGTTGTGCTTCTCCGATTAAGACCACGAGATCATGTTGTTCTTCAGGATCTCTCCAGAGAAAAAAACGGCTGCGTGGTCGCATCCCCGTTCGAATCAAGCCGTGCTCAACTTCTACATAATCGACATCAAACAGTTCCGGAGGAGAATACTCTGCAAACAGGTCCATTCCCAACTTTGCCATCAGGTAATAACCGGCTGTCAAACCGACATTCCCCATTCCCGGCCAGGCAGCGATTAACCAGGGAGCTGACAAATTTTTTATTTCGTCCGTCATCCTGCATACCTCCAGAATTGTTTTGTTGACCTTTTAGTATTCTTTGCCATTTCCTTGTGCAACCAGAAAAAACAATGCCACAATCTTCATCGATCATCTTCCTGCACATTGATAATACTGTTAGACTGAATTTTGTCACTTCTAAAATATAAAAGAGCAAAGAAACGAGACGTTAAAAGTTCAGATCGTCTCACCAGAAAGAGGGACCTCAATACTTTTCCTTAGAGGATTTAAAAAACATAAGGGTTAACCTGATGGTAGAACAACGTATCAAACAGGATGATAACAATTCACAATGAGCGTTCGTTCCGGCCAGGCCCTTTATTCCCATTCCTGCAGAATCCGAACATATTGGTGTTCCTTACCTTCTTCCAGCTGTATCAAATCAGCGAAGAGTTCCTGTACGCGCGGGACTGGGGCGGAAATCGCAAGGTCTCGGTACAACTTCACGAGTTTTGTGTCCAGCAACAATACATTTCGAATAATCTCTTCTGGAGTCATTCCCATGTGTAAATCCACCTCTTGAAACGCTTCGTCTATGATTTCATCTGAGGAGAATTGAAGCCAAGTTTCGAGCACGCCTTTCCCTATCGCGTCTTTTTCATAACGATTCAGAGCCTTGCTAAAATTTTCCTCATGTCGCCCTAGATATCTTAGGAGTAGTTGCAGACGCGAATCGGGCTCTTGTTCACCGAGTTGTTTGCACACTTGGTTAAGCTGGGAATGTATGGCTCGAATGTGGTCTAAGATATCTTTGACCTGTTTGGATGGCATTTGAGATTCTCCTTCCAAAAACTTACAGTAGGCATCCGTACCTGGGACTGTTAGATTGTTACGAAGTTCAACTTGATCACTCAGAAGACAAGCACCTTATCGGACCATAAAGTCCAGTCGGTAAGTTGATCCATGTCGCTGCGCTGGCACCCATCAACGAGCTCGTCATCGGCTATGCCTCGTGCTTCCATACAAGAACCGCAAACGCCGATTTCCCCTTGATGGCTCAGGACCCGGTGTAGCATGACCTCCAGGTTGTAATAGCCTTGGGGAACTTTCTGGCCATGCTTTGCACACACCGCAGCATCGCTGATTAGAAAGACTTTAACCTGGTTACCTTCGTGTCGTGCAAGGCTACCAGCAAGCCGCAGATCGTTATAGGAGTGCTCGCTGCCATACGGTGGATCATTGAGAATGAACAGAAACTTTGCCATTACAGGCTCCTTTCAGAAACACGATTGGATGGGTAAGAGTCTTGATCATTTCTACGGCTGCTTGCGTCCCATCATGGTATTCACAATTCTATTATACCCAGTTCGCTGCTTGTATTCATTATCACGTCGTACTTGACTTTCCAAATCCATTTCCATGAACGAACTGTTTCGTTACAATTGGGTTGTACTACTAGTTTGCTGTATGATTCAGTAGATGCACGGCCGAAGGCCATGAGCACAGCAACCAGTACTCCATTCATCATGTGGGCTGATCCAATTGAGAGTCGTCGTTCGATATGGAAAGCAGATGAGTTAGGATTAATCAATCCTTAGCCGAGAAGTCTCCTCATTTCTTCCGCGTGACCTGCTTCGTCAACCGCCTGTTCTTCCATCTTCATCTTCAAGTCAACGAGGCCTTCCTGCTCCGCAAGACTCGACAGCTTCATGTAACCTGCTACATCGACTTGTTCCTCGGCAATGTCCTGTTTGAGCATTGTCCGCACGTCGCTGGGAGGAGGAGTCAGATCCGGGGTCAACTTGGGCGTCTCCCCGAGCATCACGATCTTTCCAGCCAAATACTGGGCGTGGCCCACTTCATCGGTCACTTCGCTCAGATACATCTGCCGTACGGATTCCCACTCGGCCCCTTTGATCGACGCTCCTTGGAGCATATACCGCAAGAATGTGGAGACCTCACGGTTGAGTGCGTGGTTCAGCCCCTGAATGAGTTCTTCGCTTGCCATTATCATCTTTCCTTTAAAAGTTCACGTCTACAAACACGGCGTACTAACAGATTAGGCATTACAGAGCTTCGATCAATCCTTCTATTTCGCTATTTCCTCGGGCAGCATCAGAGTCGTACCCGATTGTAACGTGACTTGCTCAACATGCCCAGTCCGCATCTCACCACTCCGATCATCTTTATAGAGTAGGTGTACGTGAGTCGTTGTCGCGGGGTGTGTAATATTACCCACAGAATCCTTGGCGAAGACACCAACAAGCTTGCCTGTGATTTTCATGAGATCCGCTTCGTAAGGTCGCTTTCCCTGAGGGAGAACCTCTTTTCGCATTCGCGCTCGTATCGGACAAGCCCCGTTGATCACATGAAAACGGACATTTTGGAAATCACCCTGAATGACGAACATAAAAGGTTCATTAGTATTGAGACCTATTTTCTTCGCTGTCTGTTCAATCAGTGAATCTAAATCGTCAGACTTAATGGTCTTAGTAACGGAATGCTCAGTCCAAGACTCGACATAAGCTCCAACAAGTAATGCGGCTTGCGTTTTCTGGGAAAGTGTTTCTGAACTGAGAGCACCATCAGACTTCACCTTTGTGAGAATGACTTTTCCATCAAAAACGGTCGCTTCACCAGCGAGAGAATCCAATGCTGCAACTCCATAAAAATGTAGCCTTGCGGTCAGGTCAGTAAACCTGACACGGCCTTGATGCTTTTGCTTGCCGATCACCTCATGTATCTTTCCATATTGAACAAAGCCTGAGTTTTTTGCCTCTCCGGCGATCGCACTTTTGAGACTACCGATCATCGCAACGAAAAGCCCGAAAAGAAGTATAAGTGCTAGTCGACTCATTTCAAAATCTCCCAAAATTTGTTGGACCACAATATGATTAAATCATAGTTTTTAAAAATCAATGAAGCAGAACTCATCCATCCAGTGCTAGAAACACTCACGTCACCGCTTCTGCAATACGCCCTTTGTTATTCATCACGTTACAGAACCCGTACTCCTTCGAAAACTGGAAAATAGCCCCATCTTCAATAGGGAAATCCCCTAGGTCTCAACTGGCTATTCAAAAATCTCTCCGGTGTTTACTTACTCATAACCAACGGTTATATTGAAAAGTGTTTTGAGATCAAGAATGTCGTTTGGAAATCGCATCCAGAATTGAGATGTATGTCATGGCCGATACACATAGCTTATCAGTAGTACTTAACGGGAAGACAAAAGATGAATTTAGAGAAATTGAACGAAGACTCGTTGACTAATTGATTGTGATCATTCAGTTTGTTACCTAAAAACTGTAAAGACGGTCGAATGGACTGGATCATGCAAACATAGCCTTGGTGGCTCTTGAATTTTTTATCAGATTAACAGTACTGCAGCAGCTTGTGTTGACTGGAAAAGTGCTTGAGATACCAACCAATCTACAAGAGATTGGGAATACATTGAAGGAATCAAACAAACGATGACACTCACGCATGCAACAATTTGGTTATTCATGTTACTACTGGGAGGGACGGCAGTTGCTGCTTTGGTATGGGCGTTCGCGACAAACCAATTGCGAGACTTTCAAGCCGGAGCCACCTCGATCTTTGATGACGACGAACCGATAGGAGAGATGACAGACACATTTCCGGGAGATGAGGCAATGTTTCAATCGGATCAGAGCATTCAGAGAAATCTGAGAAACGATGGAAATGAAGAATGAACCCAGACAGTAATGTGTCGACCACCAGCAACCAAACAGCGGATGCGCAGCGGCGATACGAAATGGATCGGTCCTGCCGTGAGGTTGTTGTTTTTTGGTATGCGAGTGCTGTTCTTTGGCTTCTCTTCGGTTCACTTTTGGCGCTGATTGCATCGATCAAGATGCACACACCCGGATTTCTTGCCGATTCAGCCTGGCTGACGTTCGGACGCGTCAGACCTGCTCATCTGAATTCGATGACCTATGGTTGGGCGTCTATGTCAGGCATGGGAACGCTTCTCTGGCTCATGACACGACTATGCAAAATTCGACTTCCGTGGAGAGAAGCTTTGCTCATTGCGGGCATCTATTGGAATATAGTCGTTGCGATTGGGGTTTGGCAAATTCTTGCCGGTAACGGTACAAGTATCGAATGGCTTGAGTTTCCCTGGTGGATTTCAATCGCACTGGGAGCGGTTTTTATTCTTGTGATCGCGTTGACTGTCAAGATGCTAAATACGCGGCAGGAAAAACATCTTTACGTATCCCAGTGGTACCTACTTGGCGCGACGATCTGGTTTCCGTTTCTCTATATTGCGGCCACAATCTTGATCCACACCCCCACGGCCATTGGTGTTGCAAAAGGGACAGCCAACTGGTGGTTTGCTCACAATGTTTTGGGGTTATGGTTGACGCCGATTGGGCTCGCGTCTGCTTACTACATGATCCCCAAAGTCATCGGACGTCCTATTTACAGTTACTCGCTTTCGATCCTTGGTTTCTGGACACTCGCCTTATTCTACAACTGGGCTGGCACACACCACTTAATCGGTGGACCGCTGCCAGCGTGGGTCATTACAGTCGGCACAGTTGGCAGCTTGATGATGTTCGTTCCCGTAATTACGGTCGCCGTGAATCATCACATGACAATGGTTGGCCACTTTAGGAAGCTGAAATCCAGCCCGACATTGCGGTTCACGGTTTTTGGTGCAATGGCCTACACGATTGTTAGTATCCAAGGATCACTGACGGCACTGCGGACAGTCAACGAGACAGGACACTTCACGCACTACACGATCGCACATGCGCATCTTGGTGTCTACGCGTTTTATACAATGGTTGCATTCGGTGCGATGTACTACATCATGCCGCGACTGATCGAGCGAGAATGGTACAGCAGTCACCTTATCAAGACTCATTTTTGGTGTACTGCGATCGGGATGAGCATGTATTGGATCGGATTAACGTGGGCTGGTTGGATTCAAGGCATGATGATGAATAATCCTAATATCCTGTTTATCGACATCGTTCGCTACACCATACCATTTCTTTGGTCACGTAGTATCGCCGGTATTTTATTGACGATTGGACACATTGCCTTTGCAATTCTCGTGTTCAAGATGTTACGTCGTGATGGTGATTGGCTAGTTGAGCCAACACTGTTTCGATCAATGAAAAATGAAGATACACGACCAGCGTCGCGATTACAGGGAGCGGACCAATGAACCGTGTTGTCGTCATCATTCTCGGAATACTCGCAGTTGTAATCGCATCTTTATTAGGGCTTGTTATCGTTCCCAACTGGCAGTTTGAAGAGATGCAGCCAGTTGAAATTGTTTCAGCCGATGGAAGCCAGACGGTTTATCCGGTTGCCTTGGACAGATGGCGCGAAGCGCCCGGCCGGGAAATGTATCGCAGCCTCGGATGTATCTATTGTCATTCGCAGCAAGTGCGGCCTGAGGGGTTTGGGGCGGACTTCGAGCGTGGCTGGGGCCAAAGGCGATCTGTGCCGCGTGACTATGTGTTGCAGTCCCCACCGTATCTCGGGACGATGCGCACAGGTCCCGACTTGGCCAATATTGGGGCGCGACAACCTACGGAGCAATGGCATTTGTTGCATCTCTATGATCCCCAAATCACGTCGATCGGTTCCACAATGCCACCGTTCAAGTTTCTCTTTGAAAAACATTTAGGATCCGAGCCAACGACTTCGCCGGGAACCCTTGCTATTCAACTACCCAATGCATATGCAGGACAGCCGACTTGGATTATCCCCAAGAAAGAGGCGATGGATTTAGTCGCATATTTGCTGACGCTACACCAGAAACATGATTTGGAAGACGTCAAATGATTGAGCCTGAGCATAGCCATGAACCCCGTTCGCTCGACTCTTATGAACAAGAGAATCGAGAATCCACTGATGTCCCCGAACTTCACCGCGCCGTACTTCGCGAGCAATTTGAGCCTTCGGAAAGGGAAAAACGTGCACCGCTATTGCTGTTGCTTGGGATCATCGCTATGTCGATGTTGGGAGGTTGGTATCTGTCAGCCTACGATGGTAATCTTGATCCACACAATTATGATGGGCCAGACGCGTTTGTGTCGAGAAGTGGGGGTTCAGGTAAGCAATCCCCGAAAGTGATCGACCCGATGCTGCTTGGAAAAAGGATTTATAACAATTGTCTTTCTTGTCATCAAGCAAACGGTGAAGGCTTATCAGGAAAGTATCCACCACTGAATCAATCAGAATGGGTTGCCAGTGATGATCGTATTCTTGCCCGCATTCTGCTGAGCGGTCTTTCTGGACCGGTTGAGGTAAATGGCAAGAGATTCAACGGGCAAATGCCGGGATGGAAGCAATTGAGTGATCGCGACATTGCTGCCGTGCTCACATATGTGCGAGCGTCATGGGAGAATCGGTTTCCGCCTGTTGCGGAAGCAACTATCTCTGAGGTTCGTTCGTCTATCGGAACGCGCAGGGCATGGACTGCTGAGGAGTTAGAATCGCTTGAATTACCTGTAAGAGTGATGGTAGACCAAAATGACGTAGCAACAGAAGATTCTGGAAAAACTGATCGTGACCGTGAGGTTGAGAAATGAGTTGTTGCCATTCCACCAGGGAACCACCTCTCGAAAGACCACAGGCTTTACTGTCTGCAGATGCGGAGAAAAAGCAGTTCATGTGGTGTGTGGTGCGTCTTGTTTCTGCGGCGTTTATTGCAGGAAATAGCATGCTGTTTACGCTGACGTTCAATCTGTCTATCATGGAGCCAGCAACACGTCAATGGTTCTTGATTGGATTGTTATTGTCGGTAGTGTTGGTTTTTTCATTGCTTGTTCCTCAGTTCATTGCTGGTCTGAAATCGGCTTGGCAACGTCGTCGATTAGGCGTCGAAGGATTGTTTCTACTGGGGATGGCGGGGGCAATAGGGATTTCGCTAAACTCCGTGTTGACTGGCAGTGGATCGGTCTATTTCGAGGTCGTGAATATTCTGTTGGTCATTTACAGCTTTGGTGCGTTAGTGAAAGAAACAACGCAGTATCGCGTCGCGCTCGCTACCCAGTCGCCACTCGACCGTCTGTCAAGTTGTCTTGTTGAAACGGAATCAGGAGAGTGTCTCCGCGTACCGATCACACAAGTTCAACCGAAGAATCGTATTCGGTTAGCTGCGGGAGACATCGTTCCCATCGATGGCATAATCGTTCAAGGAGAAGCGTTTGTTTCGGAAAGCGGGATGACGGGAGAGCCGTATGTTCAACCCAAAATCAAAGGCGATTTCCTCTATGCAACCAGTCTCGTCGTGGACGCACCGCTGGTGGTGGAGGCAAGTCGTGCTGGCAACGTTCGCGAGATTGACGCGATTCAACGGGTCATCGAAAAACTCAAACAGACGCCAAGTCGTTGGCAATCGCTGGCCGAGCGTATCGCCAGTTGGTTCACGCCGTTTGTTTGCTCTGTTGCCCTTACCACGTTCGTGGTATGGATGACTCTGGATAGTGTTTCAGCCGGTTTGTTCACGGCACTAGCGGTGTTACTGGTCGCTTGCCCCTGTGCATTTGGTTTTGCAACACCGATTGCCATCTGGCAAGCCAACTCAAAAATGTTTGAGCTAGCGATCGCACCGCAACGAGGTGATCTCGTTGAGCGGTTGGCAGAGATCGACACGGTTGCCTTCGACAAAACAGGCACACTGACCGTCGTGCAACCAACACTCTCATACGTCGATGTTCGCATGGATTGTGAATGGTCTCGCGAGGAAATATTAGAGATCGCCGCCGCAGTGGAATCGAGGTCATGCCATCCGATCGCCGCCGCGTTTCACCGTGATGGCACGAACCAATTCACTTGCGAATCATTTATGTTGGTACCAGCGGTTGGTGTTCAGGCAGTCGTCAGGCGTGACGAAACGCAGCATGATGTCTTTCTAGGGCGAGTGCAAAACGAGAGTGACGAAGACAATGGTAAATACAGTTCGTGGTTTCGCAACTTGGCCGCAGCCGACGAAACGGTGGTTTTCGTTTTGATGATGCAAGTTGATGGAGAGATCACAGCACGATTTCAAGTCACTGAGACCGCGTTTGACAGCGTGCCCAGTGGAATGGTAGTACTGAAAGAAACTGGCGTGCAAACGTTCGTTCTTTCCGGCGACAGTTCGTCCCGGGTCCACAAATTACCTGCCGATACGACGGTCGGAGCGATGACTCCCGAGGACAAAGCCGACTATGTCCGGAAGCTGAATCGAGACGGTGCGCACGTATTGTTTGTGGGGGATGGAATTAACGATGCGCTGGCGATGGCAGAAAGCGACATCGCGGTCGCTGTCTCCAATGGTTCAACCATGCTGCATGAAACAGCAGATGCAGTCTGGTACGGAAATGACTTGCGTGTCTTTGCCCAGTTGATCGACATGTCGCGTCGGACAACCAATCGACTGCGCACCACTTTGCGATTCGCACTCGTCTATAACACGATCGGCATGATCGTGGCGGCGAGTGGATATTTGCATCCGGTGTTCGCCGCCGTACTGATGCTCGGTTCGAGCTTGTTCGTCGTGATTCGTTCCGTCGATCCGGGATCGCCAGCGCCAGTTCGGATTCCACGCGACAGAGACTCCTTGTTACAAAGTTCCCAATCGGCTCCTGCTCCGGAAACGCTCGTTCAGATTTCACTTAACCCATGTTATTCGCAATCGCAACCAGCGAAGACGGGTGAGTAATGATGTATTTACGTTTAAAATCTTGGAAGGTGTGAGCTTCTTAGTTTCACTGGCAGGTTTGGACGAGGCTGATCACTGTCGTTGGAGATCTCAGATAGCATCTTGAATAAGGAGCCGAATGATGAATAGTAGAACCAAACCTGATATAAAAGAGAGCAAGTGAATAATGTTTGTGCGAACGTCTGTAGCTTGTTTGATCTCGGGAATGAGGTCGGCGGCACCGATGTAAATGAAGTTGCCTGCAGCGAAGGGAATAAGAAATGCAACGTCCATCTGCGCTGAGACTGTATAAGCGATTAACCCGCCGAGGGGAAAAGTCAAGGCGGAGAGGAAGTTATAGATAAGTGCGTTGGATTTCTTCCAACCTCCATGCACTAAAACCCCAAAATCTCCCAGTTCTTGCGGTACTTCATGTGCTGCTGCAGCCAGCCACGTTACGATACCCAATCGAATATCGATGATAAAGGTAGCTCCAACAGAGAGACCACCGATGAGATTATGCAAGCCATCTGCGATGAGGATCAAGTATGTTAATGGCTGTTTGCGTTGTTCAGCTGGATGGTGCGAATGGTGCCAGTGCATGAATTGCTCAAGAAAAAAGAACAAAACAAAGCCAGACATGAGCCAGACATAGACGGAAATTTCATTTCCGAAATGTTCTATCGAAGCGGGAAGCATATGAAAGACAGCACCACCGATTAGCGATCCAGCGGCAAAGGCAACGAGTGGAAGTAAGATTTTGTTGAGAGTACTTTCACGCAACACAAGCGTCAGACTACCTACAAGTGCAATCGCACTCATAACGAGTCCCGATCCGAGTATCCAAGTCAGTGTCTCCATAGGATTCTACCATTAGGGCCTGAATTACTTTCTACTGTTGCCAATCTATTAAAACTTTGAGTGGGTCAAACTTTGTTGTCAAGTCGGGAATCAGATTAAACAGAGTAAGTTCTTTAAAATCCTTTGAGAGTTAGCAATCTTGCGAGAGACAAGATTTCTTTTATCCAGTCCGGACGCCATAGTATTCTAGCAGTGATTCAGGATATAATTGACTGAAGTGAGTATAACGTATCACTATTTTTTGACATCTATAAAGATATTTACAGTGGTTTGAAGAAGATCAATTATTGCGATGAAACGTCAAAGTACTACATTGTGTGAGATGCAAGGATTCTCGACCAGAGGGTATGTGTTTATCAGTAAGAACTAACGATTCACGGTGAGTTAGATGAGCGTTCGAAACCTTGACAAAATTTTCAAGCCGCAACGCATTGCAGTAGTCGGTGCGAGTAACAATCCGACCAAGGTTGGGTTTAATGTTCTAAGTAATCTCATCGGAAATGGATTCCGTGGTGTTGTCTACCCGGTCAACCCGAAGTATGAGGCAGTACAAGGGATTTCGGCCTATGAAAATGTGAAAACTCTTCCGAAGCAAACCGATCTGGCCATTGTTTGCACTCCTGCTCATACTGTGCCTGGAATTGTTCGGGAGTGTGGTGAAGCAGGAATCAAGGGGATGGTTATTCTCTCCGCAGGTTTCCGCGAGTCCGGAAAAGAAGGACAAGCCCTGGAAGAACAGATTAGAGAAGAATCGCGAAAAATCCCTGATCTGCGAATCATCGGCCCGAATTGTCTGGGAATCATTGTTCCCGGCCTGAAGCTCAATGCGAGCTTTGCAGCGATGACTCCAAAGCCGGGACATGTGGCATTTGTCTCCCAGTCTGGGGCGCTTTGCACAGCTGTATTGGATTGGGCGGTTCAAGAAGATATCGGATTTTCGCATTTTGTGTCGATAGGCAATATGCTTGACGTGAGCTATGCTGATCTGATTGATTATTTTGGCCAACAAAGCAAAATCCAATCCATAATTCTCTACGTGGAGTCGATCACCGAAGCCCGTCAGTTCATGTCGGCTGCTCGGGCCTTCACGAAAACCAAACCAATCGTCGCGTACAAAGCCGGACGCTTCGCAGAATCAGCCAAAGCGGCTACTTCTCATACTGGGGCCATGGCTGGCGAAGATGCCGTATACGATGCAGCATTTCAACGCGCGGGGATAGTTCGGATCTACGATTTTGACGAAATCTTCAACTGTGCAGAATTGCTTTCGCGTCACGATCTTCCCAAAGGAGCGAGACTGGCCGTTGTTACCAATGCGGGTGGCCCTGGTGTGATGGCCACCGATGCCTTGATGGCTTGCGGTGGAACGCTGGCGCAGCTCTCTGAAGAAACGATTCAACAACTCAATAATGCATTGCCGCCCTATTGGTCACACGGAAATCCCGTTGACATTCTCGGTGATGCGTCTCCAAAACGGTTTGCGGAGGCCACTCAAATTGTCCTGAAAGATCCGGACGTTGATGCCGTACTTGTTGTTTTCACACCACAGGCTATGTCAGATTCGATGGCCTCCGCGAAAGTAATCGGTCAGAGTGCGCAACACTCTTCCAAACCAGTTTTGACCGCTTGGATGGGAGGGCGATCAGTTGAAGAAGGAATCAACTGCTTAAATAAATGCGATGTTCCTACTTATGCCACACCAGAACAGGCCGTTCGAGCATTCATGTATCTTGTATCCTATAGGTGGAACCGTGAAATTCTCTATGAAACGCCGCGAGATATTCCTTGGGAATTCACTTTAGATAATCAGAGAAGAAAGAAAGAATTGGGAAGCGTTCTCTTTGAGGGACCGGAAATTCTTTCTGAGAACGTTTCTAAAGAATTGCTGGCAACCTATGAGATTCCAATCACGAGAACATTCACTGCTCGGTCCGCCGATGAAGCCATTGAAGTCGCTGAGCGAATCGGTTACCCCGTAGTTTTGAAGGTACTTTCACCACAGATTACTCACAAGACAGAAGTTGGTGGAGTGTTGCTGCACTTAAATCACTCTGAAGATGTAAGAAGTGCATTCCAGCAAATCACAGCGAAGATACGGCAGGTTCGACCGGATGCCCAAATCGAGGGTGTGACTGTGCAGAAGATGATTGCGTCGGAACAGGGCTTGGAATTGATCGTCGGTGCCAAGAAAGATTCAACATTTGGTGCAATCATTCTTGTCGGGACGGGTGGCATTACGGCAGAGTGTTTCAAAGATCGTATCCTGGAACTTCCACCTCTGAACGAACGATTGGCGCGAAGGATGCTTGAGTCCTTGAAGTCCTGGCCGTTACTCAAGGGATATCGTGGTCGGCCTGCAGTCGATTTAGATCGACTCATCGAGGTGCTGATCAGATTTTCCTATCTTGTGGCAGATTCTCCGGAAATTAAAGAATTTGATATCAACCCGTTACTTGTGACCCCAAATGACATCATAGCGCTTGATGCCCGAGTGGTTATTGACAAGCCCCTTGTGAATCGGGCTGTTCGCCCTTATTCGCATCTTGCCATATGCCCCTATCCAGAACGATTTGTTCGTCAGGACCGGTTAAAAAATGGAGAAGACGTGTTGTTGCGGCCTATCCGACCGGAAGATGAACCGATGTGGCACACATTGCTCGTTGCATGCACCCCGGAATCCATCCATGCCCGCTTTCATTCTCTGTTCAGATCCATCACACATGGGATGGCAACACGGTATTGTTTTATTGACTATGACCGAGAGATGGCAATTGTAGCTGAAGTCAAAGAGAAAGGAGAACGGAAACTTATCGGAGTTGGTAGATTAATTGCTGAGCCGAACCACGAGACGGCTGAGTACGCCATCCTGGTAGTTAATCCCTGGCAGGGGAAAGGATTAGGAACACTATTAACCCGGTATTGTATGGAAGTCGCAAAATCATGGGGGCTCCAAAAGGTGGTTGCTGAAACTGATTTAGACAACCAGCAGATGTTGGCTACGTTTCGCAAGCAGGGTTTTGAACTTCGTCACGACATGGATTTAGGCATTGTCTATGCCTCTAAGAAATTGAATTAAGGCATTTCATGGCACTGTTATATGTTGATCCACGCTTTCTCGAACACCGAACTGGGATTCACCCTGAGTCTCCCGAACGTCTCCACTATTTATATACCTACTTGATAACGACAAAGCTCATCGATCAATTTCAAGTAGCAAAGTTTGCTCCAGCGCCCCTTCAGCAACTTCTTTTAGTCCATGATCCGGAATACATTTCTCATGTAGAGAAGTTTACAACTTCCGGAGGTGGTCTGATTGCTCCGGATACAGTCGTTAGCAAGGCATCTTTTGAAGTCGCCAGTCTCGCTGTTGGGGCGGTGATTGATGCCGTCGATAGGGTATTTGAAGGTCCACATCACCAAGCAATATGCCTTGTGCGACCACCGGGCCATCACGCACTTCCAGAAACTGCCATGGGGTTTTGCCTTTTCAACAATGTCGCTATTGCGGCGATTCACGCTCGGAAGCGTGGTGCCAAACGAATATTGATCGTGGATTGGGACGTTCATCATGGGAATGGGACACAAGAAGTATTTTATCGAGATGCCGACGTATTCTATGTATCGATTCACCGTTCGCCATTTTTCCCATGGACTGGTGCGTCCGATGAAACAGGAGCAGGGCCAGGTTTGGGAACCATTTTTAACTTACCACTCCCGTTTGGTGTGTCGCGGGCTGATCTTCTGACGAAATTCCAAGAGATTCTACAACAAGCCGCGAATCGCTGTCGTCCGGATCTTGTGTTATTAAGCGCCGGCTTCGATGCACATAGAGAAGACCCTATTGGATCGCTTGGTTTAGAAGTTGAAGACTTTGCTTCATTGACCTCCTTAGTTGTGGATGTCGCAAATCAATATTGTGATGGCCGTTTAGTGAGCACTCTCGAAGGAGGCTACAACATCCCGGTTCTGGCAAAATCTGTAGAGCGTCATTTGATAACAATTCTCGAAGAGGGTAAGTCCACAATCCCAGATAGAAGTATCTCTTGAGAAAGAGATACACATAGCGGTTCTCGTATCAGGTCACTCTTGAATCTAAATTTGACAGCTTGGATTGCAATGAGTATAACGAGTAGAATGAGGTAGATTCCTTATAGGTATGCTTAATTCAGGACAGAATTTACCGACATATCGACTCAACCAGATGCATTGAAGAAACTGCATATTTTCTGCAGTACAATTATGTAGAGATTGGACGAGTAGGTGTCTACCCGACTGAAGATGGAGATTTTCCCCACTCTCAGTATCTGTCGAGAGTGTGAAAGTGTTAAATGAAAGAAGTTCTTTTACTAGTTCAGGTACAAGCTGGCTCCGATTCAATGCCAAAGGAATGGTGGGAGCGTTTGGAAGGCAGTTTCAAGTTACGAAAACGAAGTGCGCGTTCCTGTTTCTATCAAGCGCATCAGAACAAACGCCTTTTTTTGTTCGCACATTTAGCTGTTTAAGATTGGATTCGACAGTCTTAGTTGCGCAACAACTCTTTTTTTGCTTTACAACAATTGATTGATCTGTTTCACAGAAACAACTATCCTCACTCTGCAGACACATACAAGGAGATGCATTTGCATAGATACTTCCTGGTACTAGTGTTATCACTAGAATCATGTAAATGATTTTTTGTAAAACAGAGTGCCGAGACTTAAACTTAAGTCTTTAAAAGGAATGTTGAATTTCGTACATGTATAGAATAATGCTACTTATAAGTAGTGTATGAATCAAGACAAATCTTAATAGAGGTATCGTCTGATGCAGTCAATCGTTCGTTTTTGATTGCTGCACCGTAAATGACGAGTTTCGCGAACAAAATCGACGAATGTCTCGTGCAATTTATATTTGGATCTGTTTCATCAGATTGCTGCTGACCGCAATGTCGTGCTGGCCGCGTGCGGCGGCAACAATTGAGGTAACGATTGAAGACATGAGCGTCACCATCTCGACTCAACGTCCTTCTCATCCTCAATTTCGCCGACGATTTCCTCCAGAACGTCTTCCAATGTCACAATGCCGACTGTTCGTTCCATCTGCTGAACGACGGCCAGATGCTGGTGACGCGTGCGGAACTCCATCAACAGTTTGTCGGCGCGAGTATCGGCACAGACGACAAATGGCGAGTGCAGGATCGAGGTGATTGACGTCTCTTTCTCACCATCAGCAAGCATCCTCAATACATCACGGGCGATCAGCATACCCCGAACATCGTCAGGAGATTTTCCGAACATCGGGTAGCGTGAAAACTCCTGAGTGCGAATAATATCTGCTGCTTCTCTAACCGTGGCCGATGCAGGAATGGAGACCACCTTTTCCAGCGGTGTCATGATGTCTTGAGCCATCCGATCGTTGAGGCAAAACGTTCGGAAGATCATGTGGCCCTCGTCCGGTTCGATGTGGCCGCCCTTTCGACCTAGTCTGACGAGCGCGCGTATCTGCGTTTCTGTTCCGATTTTCCTTTGTCCCCGCATCAACGTGTCGGAAAGCCAGGCGAGCGCAACGCTGAGCGGATAGATGGCGAACCCCAAGACGCGAATCACTGGGGCTGACCAGCGAGCCAATCGCGGCGCGTAATGCGATCCCAGCGCCTTCGGAATCACTTCCGAAAAGACAATCGTTCCGAGCATGAGCACAATCGTGATGGGAACCAAGGCCCTTGGGCCGTAAAGTACGAATGCCTGCTGGCTGACGAGAATCGGCCCGAGTACATTGATCAGGTTGGTAAGAATCACGACGACGGCCAGCGAATGAGTCAGTTCCTGTTTCACTTCCCGCAGCCGTCGCGCACCGTATTTGCCGCGTAGAATCAGTTCATCGACCTCCGGCTGAGAAACGCTAAGGACTGCTGCATCGACAGCGGCCATCAACCCGGACAAGGCGACAAATACGGCAATTGAACCTAGAAGCCAAAGCATGAACTCACTCCCCATGCAAGAAGAATCTGGTGTGAAAGTATTCCTTCGCCAAATATGTCACAAATGCATCATCATTACAACTTCTTGGCGCCCGACTGGGGTATGCGGACGCGTAAATTCACAATGAGGGGGCTGACTAATCCGGATACTCGCAACTTGAAGCAAGCAACGAACAGCCGACTACGCCAGGAATAGTAGCCGCTGCGTGATACATGCAGAACGTCGCATATCGCACGTATCACCCTCCATAGCCGCTTTATTCTTTTATCGATCCAGAAGATTCAGTCTGATACAAACCGGCCCGTGTCCACGGAATTTCATTATTTCCGCCATTCGTAAAGACCACCTGAAACAATTGCAGGCAGCCGACACGAAATGCGGCAATCGAAGCCGACAGATAGAGACGCCAGGTGCGGATGAAATTCTCATCGAACATTTCTCTGACCTGATCGATATGCTGTTCATACCTTTCCAACCAGTGTTGCAACGTGAGAGCATAATGCAGGCGTATATTTTCGACATCAAGAATCGAAAATTTTGGAGGTTCGAAAATCTGCATCATCTCGCTCAAACTGGGAACATGCGCACCGGGAAAAATTTGTTTTGTCGTCCAACTGTCTAACACGCGCGGCGAGTTACAGCCGATGGAATGTACTAATCCACGACCGCGGGGGCTTTGACAACGGGATATCACTTCCCCCAGTTTTTCATAATTTTTCAGGCCAATGTGTTCTAGCATCCCGACAGAAACGAACGAGTCGTAGCTGCCAGTCATGTTCCGCCAGTCATCTTCTACAAATTCCACACGATCACTCAAGCCTTCCGACTTGGCACGGTCACGTGCATAGACAATTTGTTCGTGCGAAATATTAAAGGCTTTCACTTTGGCACCGTAATTTTTAGCCATATGTAAAGCCAAAGCCCCCCAGCCACACCCCGCTTCGATGACCGTATCTCCCGGTTTCAACCCGATCTTACGGCAGACATGGTCCATCTTTGCAATTTGGGCTGATTCCAGGGACATTTCCGGATCAGAAAAATAGGCACACGTATAAGCCAGTTGCTGATCCAGCCAGAGCTTATAGAACTCATTTCCGATATCATAATGGTGGTGGACATTACTCCGAGCCGCGTCGATCGTATTGCGCCGTAACCAGCTCAAGCCTTTGCGAATCCCATCTCGATAAAAGTGCTTCGTATCGACGGTATGTGTGCACCGGTTGATCGCTTCATTAAAGGCAATCAAACCGCCTTCCACTTCTATCGTGCCTCGGGAATATCCGTCGCCAAAATACAAGCTGGGATCGATCAACATCTTATACAGCGTGTTACGATGATTGATATAAACACGAACGGGAGGAGAGGACACGGAAGTCGAGATCACGGAATTGTCCCATAAAACGACTTCAATTTCCGGGTTGCCCGCTTTCTGCAGCATAGTCCGCATCAGCCATTTGTCAAAAGCGGTTGCTTTACCTGGAGTATGCTGCGGATCTGGTAAACGATAATGAGTGTCTGAAAGAATCACATTGCTTTCAGAACCTGCCAGTCCTCCTGGTTGCGTACGCTGCATTGTTGAGTCAGACTTTGTTGGATTCACTGTGGTTCTCCCGACCTGCGACAATCAGTTTTTCATCCCATTACCCGGGATTTCTCATTTGGGCTGCGCTTGAAACGGTTTCCAGGATACTTCATGCTATATCTTAACATCGCGTCTGGTACGGAAGAACCAGATCACCTGTCAGTCAGACATTTCTCTGTCCTTGTTCAACAGGTGGAGAACTCCTTGCTTACCATCATTTTGTTAATGAGTTCTGTCTCAGCGACTTCGTGATCGGCTAAGCGATCAATAATATCGTCAAGTTCATCCCCCATTTTTTCCCAGTCAACAAATGTCAGATGCTCACAATCACATTTAAGATGTTCAGCAGCGTCTGTTAAACGATCCAAAAAGATGTGATGTTCGTCACGTAGCTGCTGGAGCTTTTCACGTGAAGTGGTGTCGGCTGCTTTCTCCAAACCATAGAACACCTGCTCTTCTTCATCAAAATGTGAAGCAAGTTGATTGCGAAAACGATAGAGGCGGGCTCCCATTTCTTCGAATTGAGGACCACAGCCAATTTCAGTGACTTCAATCCAAAATGTTCTCAATTCGCTGATCGCATCGGTAATATTTCGGTGTCCGTTAGATGTTTTTAAAAACTGTTCGCGAAATATATCTGGTAAAGGCATGAGATTTTCCTTCCTAACTTTCAATGTATTTAGAGACCCGAATTTCATTGCGGAGAAAATTGACGTTGTTGTTGTGCAAGACAACAGTTTGCGCAAGCTGCTTGAGATAATAACTCGCGACCTCACCGCTCAACGTGACAGTAGAATCTTGAACGGTAATCTGTATGCTTCCATTGGGTAAAATACCCATACGGTGTAATGCTTCCCATAACTGTTCTTCCAGGCGCATATCATTGAGGGCCGAATTATTTAACTGCGAACTTTCCTGAAATTCTCTTACGACGACCATTGGTAAACTCCTTTGATTTCGGATTCAGTGGTCTATTTGTTGGCGTGGTAATTCATCGTTGGTACACAAAAAAAGCCCCTATCGCACAATTACGTGCGATAGGGGCTATCTTCGCCCAAAACATTACCCTTCTTTGCGGCACTGTCTGTAGAAAGGTATTATGACTGATAGTTCACCTTTCATCAGTAAACCACCAGCTCGATAAATATACTACGAAATTTAATGCTGACCGTCAAGCGCGTAAATTATTAATTGTAGAATACAGCAGTATCATCTGAATGCTAACTATGCTTTCGTCGTTAGAATCCAAATTATCGATGCTGGTAACTTATTAACCATTAGGATAATATCATTTTGATGATTTTGGGCTTATGGTCAAGAAACACAAAAGTTTCGATTTGGGAATTCGCGATGGACGGAGATGAGTGCTACTGTGAAGAAGCAAACCAAACGTAATTCAGCTACCAGTTCAGCGAAGGCCGGAAAAACGCAGGGTAAGGGAAAGCAAACCAAAAAGAAGCTGATAAAAAAGAATGGTGCTCGCAAAGCTCACACGTCCAAGAAACAACCTGATTCACCGGTGCAACCTGCTCATGCCTTTCCTGTAGTCGCAATCGGAGCATCAGCCGGTGGGCTGGAAGCGATGAATGAACTGTTTGACAACATGCCCGGCAATACCGGTATGGCTTTTGTAGTTGTAACACATCAACATCCGAGTCATACCAGTCTGTTACCCGAATTACTGGGTAAGGAAACCGAAATGCCGGTCATCGAGGCGACCGATGGTCTGAAGGTCGAGCCGAACCGTGTTTACGTCGGACCGCCCGGTGGGTATTTGGCGATCTTGAATTCCACGCTACATCGAATGGAAACCGGAGCAACGGCATCGCCTAAGCTGCCCATTGATTACTTCTTTCGGTCGCTGGCCGAAGACCAACAGGAAAAGGCGATTTGTATCGTTTTATCGGGCACGGGTACTGATGGCACGCTCGGACTGAAGGCGATCAAGGGCGCATCGGGGATGGCTATGGTAGAAAAACCGCAGTCGGCCAAATACGCGGGCATGCCCGCCAGTGCAATTGCCACCAATCTGGCCGATTACGTCCTGCCTCCAGCCGCCATGCCACAACAGCTTGTTGCATACGCCAAAGGGTCTTATTTAAAGGGGGCAGCTGTGGCCGCGGAAACACCAACGGTTTCCGCCGAGCCCATGCAGAAGATTTTCGTTCTGTTGCGCAATCGGACCGGCCACGATTTCTCATCTTATAAGAGCAGTACACTCCGCCGACGCATCGAACGCAGGATGAAAGTTCATCAACTCGATGATCCCAACCAATACGTCCGTTACTTGCAAGAAAATCCCCACGAAATCGACAACCTGTTTAAAGAAATGTTAATCGGCGTGACCAGTTTCTTTCGCGACCCGGAAGCGTGGGTCGCACTTGGTGAGGCTCTCCAGGAATTGATCAAAACACGACCAGACAATTACAACTTTCGGGCATGGATCCCCGGTTGTTCCAGTGGCGAAGAAGTCTTCAGCATTGCGATCATGTTACGGGAATGCATGGATAACCTGAAACGGCGTTGCGAAGTGAATCTCTTTGGAACCGACCTCGACGTAGAAGCCATCGAGCTGGCGCGCAGCAGCCAGTATCCGGATGGCATTGCAGTGGACGTATCACCGAATCGGTTGGAACGTTTTTTCGTGCGTGAAGATAGTAGCTATCGCGTCCGCAGGGAGATCCGCGAGATGTCAGTCTTTGCACCACAAAACGTGATCAAAGATCCGCCTTTCACGAAGTTAGACCTGATCTCCTGCCGTAACATGCTGATCTATATGAATGCCGACTTGCAAAAGCGGCTGCTGCCGATCTTTCATTACGCACTAAAACCTGGTGGTCTGCTCTTCTTAGGTCCTTCCGAGACCATCGGTTCGTACACTGATTTGTTCGAAACGATTGATAAACGCTGGAAGATCTATCGCCGCAAGGAGTGTGTATCGGCAATTCATGTGCTGCCTGAGATTCCTATCCAATCGATTGCTCACGAAGGAGATGAAGCCATTCCCGTGCCGACAGCCCCGCTCGCTAAAGAGACTCGTATCTCGACGATTATTGAGCAGTTGTTATTAGATCGTTTTGTGCCGGCGAGCATCGTGGTAAACGACCGAGGTGAAATTATTTATATCCAGGGACGAACCGGCGAATACCTCGAACCTTCTCAAGGCCAACCACGCCACAATGTGTTGGAGATGGCTCGCGATGGCCTGCGAATTGAATTGGCAACGGCCATGCGCCAGGCTACCACTCACGATAATGATGTCATTCGTGAAAATGTGTGTGTCAAATCCAACGGCGACTTCGTCCACGTTACACTTTGCGTAACGAAGATTAACGCACCCGAATCGGTAAGAGGGTTGTTACTCGTGACGTTCCAACCCATGTCCCATGCACAAAGTAAGCCACCCTCAATATCGTCAAAAAAACGAAACAAAGTAGTGGTCGACGACAACGCTGAAAAACGGGAACGGGAATTTCAATTCTTAAGGGAATCTCACCAGAGAACGCTTGAAGAGTTGGAAACTTCGAATGAGGAACTCAAGTCCAGCAACGAGGAATTGCAGAGCACGAACGAGGAATTACAAAGCACAAATGAAGAACTGGAGACCTCAAAAGAAGAAATGCAGTCCCTCAACGAAGAACTGACCACAGTCAATACTGAGTTGCAGTCGAAAGTAGACGACCTCTCGCAAGCCAACGACGACATGCAGAACCTGCTCAACAGTACCGACATCGCCACGGTTTTTCTCGATCGCGAATTGAACATCAAGCGTTTCACAGAACAGTCTACCGATTTGATCCGGCTCCGCCGGACAGATGTAGGCCGACCCATCACTGAGTTAGCCTCAAATCTGGAGTATGATGGTCTTCAGAAAGATTGCAGCGAGGTACTCAAGACGCTCGTCAGCAAGGAATGCGAAGTGCGCGACAAGAATGGAGAAGTTTATTTAATGCGGATCATTCCGTACCGTACTGTTGATAACGTGATCGATGGTCTGGTACTGACATTTGTGAATATTGATCGAACGAAAGCGATTGAACAGTTAAGCCGTGAGGCACGCGATTATTTCGAAGGCATTGTCAATACCATACATACGCCACTTTTGGTTCTCGATGACAGTTTGCACGTGGTATCGGCAAATTGCGCCTTTTACCAATTATTTCGTCTGCGGCCCAAGCAGGTCGAAGGAGAGTTAATCTACGAGATTGGAAACTCCGAGTGGGACATCGATTCCCTACGCGAGTTGTTAGAAGATATTCTACCGAAGAACACGACATTCGATAATTATGAAGTGAACGCAGAGTTTAGAAAGATCGGCCACAAAGTCTTTCTCTTAAACGCCCGCCGAATCCGACGCACCATGGGCCTGCCTGAAATGATCCTACTGGCGTTGGAAGACATCACAGAGAATTGACTTTAAAGGGGGCCTGGGGCCATGGCAAGGAAACAGAATGACGCATCAAATCCACCCAAAACTTTACGTGAGCGGGCGGAAGCGATGCTGAGAAAATCACGAGACGATGTTGCCGACATGGGAACCGAAGAGATTCAGGCTCTGGTCCACGAGCTTCAGGTTCACCAAATGGAACTGGAAATCCAGAACGAGGAACTTCGGCAGAGCCAGCATGAATTAGCGGAATCGCATGACCGCTATGCTGATCTATACGACTTTGCCCCGGTTGGTTACGTGACATTCGACGAAGACGGCGAAATTCTCGAAGCAAATCTGGCGGCCGCAAGCTTGTTCGGTGTGGAGAGGCAGAATTTTCTTGGAGTGAAGCTGTCCCGTTTTGTCATCCAAGATTCTCAAGATACCTTCTATCTGCATGAGCAGGCCGTCTTCTCCAGTGAGGCCAAACAGTCCTGTGAACTGGCCATGCATAAATTGGACGGCACACAACTCTTCGTGCAAATGGAAAGTATCAGATTTCAAGACCCAACCACTCATGCTAAACGTTGCCGCACGGCCCTCAACGATATCACCGAACGAAAGCATGCAGAGTTAAAACTTTCAGAGAGCGAGCGGCGCTTTCGGCGGCTCACCACTGCGGTCACCGATTACATCTTCACCGTCCGCTTGGAAAACGGTAAAGCAACCGAAACGATCCATGAATCGAACTGTTTCGCTGTCACAGGTTATACTGCAGAAGAATTCACGACCAATCCGATGTTGTGGATTAGCATGGTACCGGAGGATGATCGTGCGATAGTCAACCAGCAAGTCTCCATCATTCTTTCGCGACAAGAGGCACCATTGATTGAACACCGTATCCGCCGCAAAGACGGACAAATTCGCTGGGTGTGGAATGTGTCGGTTGCCCAGTATGACTCTGTCGGCCAGTTAGCATCGTATGATGGACTGATCCGTGACATTACAGAACAGAAAGAATCCGAAGGGAAAATTCAGAGGCTCAACGAAACGCTGGAGCAACGCGTTGCCGATCAAACGCACGAAGTAAAATTACTGGCCGAAGCAATGGCGAATCTGGCCGAAGGGGTGATGATCACCGGTGGCAATTTGCACTGGCCGGGACCACAGATCAAATATGTCAATGAGGCGATGTGCCAGATGACGGGCTATAGGGCTGAGGAGTTGATCGGCCAACCCCCTCGCATCCTGCAAGGAGAAAATTCTAACAAGGCTATCATTAAGCGGCTCCGGAATGACTTGTTGAAGAAACGTCCACACCTGTGTGAGATTGTCAATCACCGCAAAGATGGTACGCCGTACAACGCTGAATTGTTTATCAGTCCGATGTTTGATACCGAGGGAAACCACACGGATTTTGTTACCATCCTTCGCGATGCCACCGACAGGAAACTAAAAGAACGTCTGCTGCAAGAGAGTGTGGAGCGGATTCGTGCAATCTTGAATGGTACAGCCGATGCAATCGTCACCATTGACTCAAAAGGCTTGATTGTGGCGGCCAATTCAGCCGCTGAATTGTTGTTTGGTTACACCCTAGACGAACTCATCAATACTAATGTCAGTATCTTGATGCCGCCCCCCTATTGCGACGAGCATGATGGTTACATCACCCGCTACCTGGAGACCGGGGAGGCCAGGATTATTGGCGTGGGCCGCGAGTTGGTCGGACGCCGCAAGGATGGCACAATCTTTCCCATGGAACTGGCCGTTGCTGCGGTCGATCATCTGGGGCTCTTTACAGGTGTCATTCACAATATTAGCGATCGAAAAGCAGCAGAAGAATCGCTGCGGCGTGCACACGCGCTTAGCGAAAGCATCATCGATACGGCACAAGCTATTATTGTTGTGCTGGATACCGGCGGACATATATTACGGATCAACTCATTTCTAGAACAGTTAACGGAATACACCCAGAATGAAGTTCAGGGCAGAGACTGGTGCGAGACCTTTATCCCGGCTGAGCAACGAGACTGGATCCGCAAACTATTCGAAGACACCTCCAACGGTAACTCCACTGGCGAGAATGTGAATTCTATAGTAACCAAGAGTGGAGATCACCGTAAAATAAATTGGAGGTCAACAACCCTCAAAAATGACGACCACAATGTAATTGGTATCATATCCGTCGGAACAGACATCACCGAATTAAATCTGACTCAAGAAAAATTGCTTCAAGCCGGGAGGCTCTCTGCCATCGGCGAAGCCATGACGGGCTTGACTCATGAAAGCCGAAATGCCTTGGCCCGCAGCCAGGCAAATTTGCGACGAGTGTCACGGCGACTATAAGATCAGCCGGAACTATTGAAGTTGATCGAGGCTGCCCTCAAAGCCCAGGAAGACATGGGGCATCTGTTTGAGGAAGTTCGCCAGTATGCGGCACCAGTTCAATTGCACTTTCAGATGATCGACGTGGGACAACTCATCGACGAAACATGGGATCTGCTTACTCTGACCAGGAAGGGCCGGGATGTAAGATTACTACAGCCTGATACCGATCTCAATTTGGAATGTGAGATCGACAGATTTCATATACGAAATGCGATTCGCAACATTCTGGAAAACTCGCTGGCTGCCTGTGATGATCCTGTGGAAATAGACATTGATTTTTCCGAAGTGCAGGATACAAATCGTCGATTTTTGCGGATTGCAATTCGAGATAATGGACCGGGATTCACACCCGACCAAGCGAAAAAAGTCTTTGACGCATTCTACACAACCAAGACGCATGGAACCGGTCTGGGTTTATCGATCACCAAACGGCTAGTTGAGCGACATGGAGGCCAGGTGAAACTTGGTTCCGATTATCATAATGGGGCTGAAATCGTCCTCACTTTACCCAGGAGCCAACCATGAGCAAATCATTACGAATCGCGATTGCAGAAGACGAACATGAACTGCTTGTCGATCTCGAAGAAACACTGCACGAGTTTGGCCATCAGGTCGTAGCGAAGGCAAACAACGGCAGGGAGCTTGTTCAGCTTTGCCGAGAAACACGACCGGATTTGGTCATCACTGATATTAAGATGCCGGAAATGGATGGTTTAGAGGCAGCAGAGCAGATTCGCGATGAGAGTCCGCTCCCGATCATCATACTGTCTGCCTACCATGACTCAGAATTCGTAGAACGCGCACTCAAAGAAAATGTTCTGGCATTTCTGGTCAAACCTCTCAGCGACCAGAGTTTGAAGACCTCGATTACTTTGGCTATGCGTCGATTCAAGGAATTTCAACTTTTAGAGCAGCAGGCTATCGATCTCCAGCAGGCACTCGAAGATCGTAAAATCATCGAACGAGCCAAAGGAATTATCATGAGTCGTGCTGAGTTGAGTGAGCAAGACGCGTTTCGCCGACTGCAACTCCTTTCGAGCCAAAAAAACCAGAAGTTAGTGGAGATTGCCCACACGATTGTTGACGCTGAGGATTTATTCAAACTTTAAATTCACGAGAGTGACAGACTCTGGTAAATCCTTTTTTATGATAATTAATGATTTAGAAGCTTGACGTTTTGTAGATACATTCTTATCGTTAATAGTTGAAGCGAGTTCACTGATGACAGGTGGACTAAGATATTTGATCCCTTTCTGGAGACAGTGTCGCTAAGAAGGGTTAATTCTTGGGTAATGATAGCCCCTACCGCACGATGACGTGCGATAGGGGCTTTTTTTATGTACCAACGGGAGGGTTTCAATTGATGAGTTCATTCGTCGTCACGACAAGAACAGTGTTGAAGCAGGAGTCAATAAGGAACAGCTTGGTTCAGATTATATATCGGGCATTAGCCACCAGTGGTTTCTCTCAGATTCGCAGGATAAAAGTGAGAGTCCATGAATCGATGATGACGCTCTCAACGCCAGTGTCCCAGAACTATCTAACACAAACAGCACAAAACATAGCGATATATTACCAGGGTACTGAAATACTTCACAATGACGTTGAAGTTGTTGCAATGGATTTTTTACCTGGATAGATCCATAGCAGATCAATGATGCGTCAGTTACTGAGAATTTCCTTATTCTCAATGAAAGGAACACAATGCAATTTTCTGATACCAGCATACTGATCATTATTTCGTCACTGATATTCATTTCCGGATGCGATACGGGGCCGAAATCTGCGAAGGGCTTTAGTCTGCCCGAGGGAGATGCCACACAAGGAGAACAAACTTTCGTCGAATTGAAATGTCACGCATGTCATACGGTTTCCGATGTGAAACTTCCGGAAGTGGAATCAGAACTCTCAATTGGGCTGGGAGGCAAAGTCGCGCGAATCAAAACATACGGTGAACTGGTGACCTCAATTATCAACCCGTCGCACCGGTTGGCAAAAGGCTATCCGTCTGCCGAGATTGAAAGCGATGGTCAATCAAAAATGAAAAATTACAACGAAGCAATGACAGTAGACCAGCTGATCAATTTGGTGGCATTTCTACAGGCTCATTACGAATTGGAGGAGTATACGCCAACCTATTATCCCGTGATTCCCTGACAATTATTTGTCTGTATGAAACGCTACCCCAGGATTGTCATTTCACTTTGCAATGAGAAAGGAATACCCGTGAGCAATACCTTGACGCGAACAAATGCAAGCCGACCGGAAATCCAAGACGTAACGGACCACCAGAGGTTTACCAAAGATTTTTCTACTGAGTATGAATTCGATAAGAGCCTGATTGCTGAACTGTCAGCGACTCAAATCTCCCGGATGACATGTGCGGATTTAATCCGTTTGATTCGAGCTGTAAAAATGCCATTGCTCTACAACGATATCTCAAAGCACCTTGAATATTACGATCGCAAAACACTTGAACGGTTAGTCTATTTGTCGCGTCGTTGCTGTCGCAATCAAGGATACTGATCAATGAATCAGATGCGACTTGAAGGTGATTTTCGGTAGCGGGCTTGCTCATATTATTTCAGATATCCTCGCATGTTTTAGGAATAAGTAAAATGCTCATCCTGACCAGAAAGACTATGCAAAGAATTCGGATCGCCGATGACATTGAAATGGTTGTGCTTGATATCGGAGGTAAAAAGGTGCGGTTGGGTTTTAACTGCCCTAAAGAGATCCCGGTTCATCGCAGTGAAATTTACGACCAAATCCATCGTTTGCAGGATGAGACTATTCAGGAAACATTGGACAGTCACAACGAGCCTTCGGTTCCGAAGACCGTTTTAGAAAAGTAAGCGGAAAGCATTATCGTGGGTCTGCTCCCGAATATTCACAGGCAAAATCAGAGGAGTAAAATTGTATGGCCGTAATAAAAGTAATCGAACTAGTAGGGACTTCTCATGAGGGTTGGGAAGATGCTGTGAAACAGGTAGTCAAAGAAGCGTCTTCGTCATTACACGAAATCACGGGGGTCGATGTGGTCCATCAGACCGCCCTTGTGGAAAACGGAAATATCACGGAGTACCGAGCGACTGTCCATGTTGCGTTCATCGTCGAACATCACAGCCACCTCATAGGAATCGGAACCGCGACCAAGTAAAGCATATGAATTGGAATTCACCGAACGCTAGCGATGTGCTGGTGAGATAATGATTTTTTTAATGTCTATCAACAAAAGGAGAAAGAACATGTCCAAATTACTTCCTGCCCGAACTTCACAAGGGTTAACTTCCTGGTTCGGACGTGACCCAATCACCACGATACGTGAAGAAATGAATGATGTGCTGGGCCGGTTTTCGTCAGAAGGAAATGGCGACGGCTGGATGACAGGAGCATGGGTTCCTTCACTTGATCTCGCTGAAACCGATGGTGAAATTGAGATCAAGATGGAAGCCCCCGGAGTGAAGCCCGAAGAAATTGACATCGAAGTCAGAGCTGACATACTTCACATTAAAGGTGAACACAAAGAAGAAAAAGAAGAGAAAGGGAAGACCTATCATCGCATTGAGCGCCGAACAGGCTCCTTCAGCCGGTCCGTGGCGCTTCCTTGTGCTGTGAATGAGGATCAAGTCACTGCCGAGTGTCATGATGGAATTTTGACAATTAGCCTGCCAAAATCCGAAGAATCCAAAATGAAGAAAATCACGGTCAAAGGCTAGATCCGAATCAATCGCATCATGCTGAGACTTACCTGGTGCGGCGGCCTCTTTTTGCTGGAGGTCGCTGCCTCTTTTCAGACGACGCAAAGCTGGTTTCACCGACTACATCTCTGTGTTTAGCAAAGAGTCTGAATTTATAAATGAAGCTATGAATCGCCAAAAGTCGACCTCTTCTTCAAAACCCGGTACTTGATCACTTTATGAATAAAAATGTGAAAGGGCAATAATAATGATCTATCAATCAAATCAGCATAAAATGCGAGTCATGATTGTGGATGGTCACCCCATCGCCAGAGAAGGATATTCACGACTGATTGAAAGACAGCAGGATCTGCAAGTTTGCGCTGAAGCAGACTGTAAGGCCAATGCCATCAAGCAAATCATGCATGATTCACCTGATCTGATCATTATTGACATCTCATTGAAAGATGGTAGTGGGCTGGAATTGATCAAGGATATTAAGTCGCAATTCAAGCAGATCAAAATGCTGACAGTCTCAGGACATGACGAAACTCTGTTTGCCGAACGATCAATTCGTGCAGGCGCTCTGGGATACGTCAACAAAAAAGCGAATTCAGAGCAATTGATTAAAGCCATTTACCGTGTGTTGGAAGGGAAAGTATATCTCAGCTCCACCGTCGAAGAGCATATGCTCTGTCGTTCTATTGGTTCAGACAATTACTCAGACCAATCTCCGATTGATAGTCTCTCTAACCGTGAACTAGAGGTCTTCGAACAAATTGGTGATGGCGAAACCACACGTCAAATCGCTCAAAAACTGAACTTGAGTCCGAAGACTGTGGAAACCTATCGGGAAAATATAAAACACAAACTGAATCTGGAAAACGCAACTGCATTGGCCCGTCACGCGATCCAATGGGTTCTGAAAAAAAACTAAACTTCCCTGCCTGCCTGCCTTCGCAAGATTCAAAATTCTGGCAAATCCTGTAACAACCGGAATGCCTGTTTTTATCAACTCATAGCAGTGATCACCTTATCGAAAGCAGGTAATTAAGATATTGCCATAAAAGCTAAGGAGTGGACCCACAAGAATATTCCAAACTTAATGAACTGTCGGCCAATCTACGTCTGAAAAGCCAAGGTGAAGACTGGTTCGACATCAAAGAAGCCGACATCAATGACACGTGGGTACCGATAGAAATTAGATTATTTTAGCGGTGAATCCATGAAGACCGAGCAGATATTTCAACTCACGCCGGAACGTTGCTTAAATCGGTGCAAATTGACTGATGTCAACAGTCGACATCCTCAAGAAGCGACAGCGCCACCTTGTTGGATTAACAAGAACCATCGTGACACAGTGTCACTGCAATCGTTGCTTGAATCGATCGGCGTGCATCCGCTGGCAATTGAAGCGTGTTTGGATCCAACTCCCGCTTCTTTACTGGCCGTATATGGAAAGTCGCTCTTTATTGCCTTGCCAATCCACACGGCATGGGATACTGAAGAACGCACATTTTTATGGATTATTTGCCTACCTCGAATCATCATCACAATACACGAGGCCGATATCCCCGCGTTGCAGCAAATCATCGAACGCTATAGTGACGGCATGCGTTTTCACGGCGAAAACACGTCGGCAATTCTGTACCAGATTCTCGATCATGTGATTGACGAAGATATGATGTTCACGTTAAAAACGCGTGATGTCATCGACCGGCTGGATCAGTTACTCGATGACAATTTCGACAAGAAGTTGACAGAAGAAACTCTCCCGTTGAAACGCCAATTGACACGGCTAGCAGCTACATTCGAAGATCAACTGTACTGCGTCAGTTCGTTGCAAACGATCGACTCCGAATCGTTCAGCGTTTCAGAATTGCACGAATACTTTCGCGATGCATTCTTGCATTTGGAACATGCATCCCGTGTGATTGGTCGGCAGCTCGCTCACCTGAGTGCGATCGAACATCAATATCAACTCAATCTGCAGGATAAGACGACCGACCGGTTACGACTGCTAACTGTGACCTCAACAATTTTTTTACCATTGACATTGATTACCGGTATTTACGGCATGAATTTTCAGAAGATGCCTGAACTAGGTTGGCCCTATGCCTACCCTGCGGTAGTGAGCCTGATGTTACTGCTTGCCGTCGGAATGTTATGGAATTTCTACCGACGTGGGTGGTTTCAATAATACATTTTGCGAAGAATAATTTCGTGTAGGCTAAGCCACCGATAGTAGTCACAATCTTGAAAGTCAATAGCAATGAGTTTACTTGATAATAAGACCAGTAAGATTCGTATTAGCGAAGTCATTAAAGGGCTCGGCCCCCGCGATTTGACAGTGGTCCCGGAGAACGCGTCAATCGAAGATGTGATGTCCGCCATCGTGGACTGCCGGCACAGCCGTATGTTGAACGTCGTAAATGATCGGAAGGAACTCGTAGGTACAGTCTCTTTGAGTGCGCTGACCCGCCATGTTTTCGACCAAGATTACGAACCAACGATTCACGCGCGTTCCTTGATCGGGTTGCTTTCGCGAGAGACCGCGGGTGACATCATGCGAAAGCAGCCAATCTGTGCGACCGCTGAAGAAGAAATCGGAGTCGTCACACGCCGAATGCTTGCAGCGAATGTGAAAGAAATTCCGGTTGTCGACTCAGATAAGCGAGTCATCACAGATATTACAATCGTCGATCTCATCCAACACTTGTTGGCTTTGAAAGAGGGAGATTTGTTATAAGTACTGATTGGATCCTGTTAAGGCAATGAAGACCAATCCTAACATGCCACATGGAAACTTATCCTGTCTGATAGGCATTGTTCATAATACTATCGACTTGAAAACATTTGAAAGGATCGACATATGCCGCTGACAAAAGAAAAATTATTAGCTGTTGTCGTGCTGATAGTGAATGGAATTCTAGGTGCCGTCGTAGGAGACTTTTCAGACAATCGTTTATTCGAAGCGGCGTTTGCCATCTTGTTTTCGATACCAGGATTGGTCATCATCTGGAAGAGAGAGGTATTGTCCAAAACGGGGTTGACTCGCGGAATACTGCGAGACTCGCCTCCTGTGCTGCTTGACATCATAGGATGGTTCTTCCTGTTGGTGATTCCGACCCTCTACGTTTATGAACTCAGCAAACATTAAGACCGAACTGTGATAATCGAGTAACTGCAATTAACAACGCTAACCCAATGGATGTATTACGATCAACCATTTAAATAACGTACAGCACACTGCGAACCGGAACCACACTCAGAAGCTCGGCTTACCCGAACTACTAGCGATGGGCATCGGTGGAATGATTGGTGGTGGCATTTTTTCGGTACTTGGGATGGCTGTTAAAATTTCAGGCCATGCCGCACCACTCGCATTTCTTG